>NZ_JBKBPI010000001.1:0-400484 GCF_046293215.1 Microcella sp.
CTTCGATGGCGTTAGACACCACTCAGAATGAAGGCCTTCTCCTCAACTACGTGTCACCAACCTGCTGACCGAGTACATCTAGGCGTGCCGCACCCCGCGGATGCACGTAACAATTCGACCCGGATCGCGCGCAGAAACGCGGCCACGGTTCACAATTACAGTCACCCACACCCTGACCGCACCTGGAGGCTCCCGTGACCACGCGCATCCGCCGTCTTTCTCCTCTCGCTGCTCTCGCCGCCTCAGCCCTCGTGCTGGCCGGCTGCGCCGCTGACGCGCCCGCCGACGACGCGGCCTCCGGCTACGTGACGGAGGGCAAGCTGACGATCGCCACCGGCGAGCCGGCGTACTACCCCTACGTCATCGACGACGACCCGACCACGGGCGAGGGCTTCGAAGCGGCGATTGCCTACGCCGTCGCCGAGGAGCTCGGCTTCGCCCCCGAGGACGTCGTGTGGGTGCGCACGAGCTTCGAGTCGGCCATTCAGCCGGGCCCGAAGACGTTCGACTTCAACCTGCAGCAGTACACGATCACGGAGGAGCGTCGCCAGAACGTCGACTTCTCGACCCCGTACTACGCGACCCCGCAGGCCGTGATCACCGTGGAGTCGTCGCCCGCCGCCGGCGCCACGAGCCTCGCCGACCTCGAGGGCTTCCTCATCGGCGCCGCGACCGGCACGACGAGCTTCACCGCGATTGAGCAGCAGATCGCCCCGACGGCGGGTGCTCAGGCGTTCAACACGAACGACGATGCGGTGCTCGCGCTGCAGAACGGCACAGTTGACGCGATCGTCGTCGACCTTCCGACGGCGTTCTTCCTGAGCGCCGTCGTGCTCGACGGCGGCGTGCTGCTCGGCCAGCTTCCGCCGGACGCGGGCATCAGCGACGAGTGGGGCCTCGTGCTCGCCAAGGACAGCCCGCTGACGGACGCCGTCTCGGCCGCCGTCGACCGCCTGCGCGACAGCGGTCGCCTCGCCGAGATCGCCGACGAGTGGCTCGGCGCCGACGCGGGCGCGCCTATCCTGCAGTAGTGCCAGCGCCCCGCGAAACCGTCAGCGACGTCGAACTCGGTCGGCGTGCGTACCGGCGGAAGCAGAACGCGCGCTCGGTGCTGATCTCGTTCGTGTCAACGATCGTCTTCGCGGTGATCGTGTGGATCACGATCATCAACACCCCCGGGTGGAACCGGGTGCAGCGCAGCTTCTTCGACCTCGAGACCGCCATCGCGGCGTGGCCGCGCGTGGTCGCAGGGCTGTGGATCAACGTGCAGGTGCTGTTCTTCGCGGTGATCGGCGTGCTCGTGCTGAGTGTGCTCATCGCGACGATCCGCACCCTGCGCGGGCCGATCTGGTTTCCGCTTCGGGCGCTGGCCGCCGCATACACCGACCTGTTCCGCGGGCTGCCGCTGATCATCGTGCTGTTCCTCGTGGGCTTCGGCCTGCCCGGGCTCGAGCTGTTTCCGCGCAACAGCGCGCAGTTCTGGGGCACGATCGCGCTGATCCTGACCTACTCGGCCTACGTCAGCGAGGTGTTCCGCGCCGGAATCGAGGCCGTGCATCCCTCGCAGCGGCTTGCCGCCCGCTCGCTCGGACTGAACCACGGCCAGACGATGCGCATCGTCGTCTTGCCGCAGGCCGTGCGCAAGGTCACGCCCGCGCTCATGAACGACTTCGTTGCCATGCAAAAAGACGTCGGCCTGATCTCGGTGCTCGGGGTCGTGGACGCGGTGCGCGCCGCGCAGATTGAGACCGCGGCGAACTTCAACTTCACGCCCTACGTCGTCGCCGGGCTGCTGTTTGTGCTGCTCGCGCTGCCGATGATTCGCCTCACCGACTGGTACACGGCGCGTCTGCGCGCCCGCGAACAGATGGGCAGCGTCGTATGAGCGCGTCCGTGCTGCGACTCGACGGCGTGCGCAAGCGCTTCGGCGACACCGAGGTGCTCGGTGGCGTCGACCTGACCGTGCGCGAGCACGAGGTGGTCGCCCTGATCGGCGCGAGCGGCTCAGGAAAGTCGACCCTTTTGCGCTGCGTCAACCTGCTCGAGCGCATCGACGACGGCCAGATCTGGTTGCGCGACACCGACATCTCCGACCCGCGCGTGCAGGCCGACCGTGTGCGAGCCCGCATCGGAACGGTGTTCCAGCAGTTCAACCTGTTTCCGCACATCCGCGTCATCGACAACGTGACGCTGGCGAGCCGCCGGGTACTCAAGGCTCCGCGGGCCCAGGCCGAGGCCACCGCGCTCGAGCTGCTCGACCGGGTGGGCCTCGCGGCCAAGGCGCGTGAATACCCCGACCGGCTCTCCGGCGGGCAACAGCAGCGCGTTGCCATCGTGCGCGCGATTGCGACCAACCCCGAGCTCCTGCTGCTCGACGAGATCACCTCCGCGCTCGACCCGGAACTGGTCGTGGAGGTGCTCGATCTGGTGCGCGACCTGAAGGGCGAGGGCACGACAATCGTCATGGCCACGCACGAGATGGCGTTCGCCCGCGACGTCGCCGACCGCGTCGTCTTCCTCGACGGCGGCGTCATCATCGAGGAGGGTCCGGCCGCTCAGGTGCTGCGGCAGCCGCGTGAGGAGCGCACGCGCGCGTTCCTCTCGCGCTTCCTTAACTCGGGCGCGCTCGACGACTGACGACGGCGGAGATCCCCGCAATCTCTGCCGGCCCCACCCGGCAACAGCCGCCCACGATGCTGGCGCCCTCGTCGAGCCACTGGGCGACCTGCGCGGCAGCGAAGCCTGGCGCACCCTCCCAGCGGCGCTCAGCCCGATTCCAGTTCTCGCCGCTGTTCGGGTAGACCACGACGGGCTTGTCGGTCACGGCTCGCGCCGCGCGAATTGCCCCCGTCACCTCGCTCGGGTGCGAGCAGTTGATGCCGACGGCCACGATTTCGTCGACCGCGTCCGCATCGGCGAACGCGTCGGTGAGGCTCTCACCAGTGCGCAGGGCGCCGTCCGCAACGGTAAACGACAGCCATGCGGCGACGCCCGAACCGCGCAACAGATCGAGAAGCGCGCGCGACTCGTCGCGGCTCGGAATCGTCTCGATCGCGAGCAGGTCGGCGCCCGTCTGCGCGAGCACCTCGACACGGCGCTCGTGCCACCGACGCAGCCCGGCGCGATCGAGGCCGTAGTCGCCCCGGTACTCGGATCCGTCGGCGCGCGACGCACCGTACGGGCCGACCGAGGCGGCGACGAGGCCATCCGGCCGGTGCGTCGCCCGCGCCTCAGCGGCAAGGGCCACACTCGCCCGCATGAGCTCGATCGCGTCGTCGTCGCTGAGCCCGCGACGACGCGCCCCGTCGAACGACAGCTGATACGAGGCGGAGATCGCGATGTCGGCACCGGACGTGAAGTAGTCGCGGTGGGCATCCCGAATCGCGTCGGGCTCGTCGTGCAGCAGGCGCGCGCTCCAGAGCTCGCCGCTGAGGTCGTGCCCGGAGGCTTCGAGGTGGCTGCCAAGTCCGCCGTCGAGCACGGCGATGGGGGGAAGAAGCGGATGCTGCACAGAATCATGGTGCCTCACCGCAGGCGGTGTTCGCTCGCGGCGGCGGCATGATTCGTCACGCGCGGGTGGCGGTGCACTAGACTGGAGCGCGCGTCAGGGCCCACCGGTCGTTCTCGACCGGGTCAGGGCACCCGGCGCTGCCGGACTCGCAGCTGCCTCGCGAGCCCGACGCTCCACCCTCGCGACCGATGCGCCGCGCCGCGAGTCGACACACGTATGCACCCGAGGAGGGTCATGGCCCAGACCGGCCAGCGCACCAGGCACAAAGACACCCGCGGCACCCAGGCGCGGCGACGCCGTCGACCCCTCGACGAGGAGGGCATCATCCCGATCCTCGCTCGCGCCGTGCGCGAGGTTGAGAACGCCGCCGGACGCGGCAAGGTGAGCCCGTCGAATCGCACCAAGTTTCAGGTCGCCGCCCTGCTCGTGCGCGAAGAGCGTGCTCGGGTCAAAGACGACGCCGAGGTCGCCGAGTCTGAGCGCGCCGAGGTACTGAAGCGCCTCGACGGCCTCGCGTCGATCATGGCGAAAACCGCCGCCCGTGACACGTCGCTCATCGCGTTGCTCGCTCCCGAAGCGAAGGTGTCGGACGCCGCGAAGGCGCTGCGTCGCGACATGTTGCTCGCCTCGGGTGCTGAACTCGAGCCCGACGAGCTGATCATCGTGACCGAGGCGGTGGAGGTTGCTCCCGAGACCGCCAAGCAGGTGACCCCGCCGAGCGTGAAGCAGGCGCAGCTGGCGAACCCCTTCCTCGCTCCCGACCTGTCGGCGCTGACGCCGCCGCCGAAGCCCGCCTCGACGCGGCTGGCCAACTGGGAGCTGATTGAGCCGCTGTTCCGCTCGTTCGAGTATGGGGCGGGCGGCCAGGCCGCGACCATGGAGCTGCCCGAGGCCGACTCGCTGGCGACGCCCGGCGGCTTGCCGCTCATGCGCCACCAGGCCCGGCTCGTGGAGTCGGTGAAGGCCGGCCACCGCACGTTCTTGCTCGCCGACGAACCGGGTCTGGGTAAGACGGCCCAGGCGCTCATGGCGGCGAACGTCGCGAAGGCGTTCCCGCTGCTGGTGGTCGTGCCGAACGTGGTGAAGACGAACTGGGCGCGCGAGGTCGAGCGCTGGATTCCGCAGCGCACGGCCACGGTGGTGCACGGTGACGGCGATGACCTGGATGCGTTTGCCGACGTCATCATCGTCAACTACGAGATCCTTGACCGGCACGTCGGGTGGCTGGGCCGCTTCGGCTTCAAGGGCATGGTCGTCGATGAGGCGCACTTCATCAAGAACGCGACCAGTCAGCGGTCGCGCCATGTGCAGTCGCTGGCTGCGAGCATCCGCATGCTGCACCCGAAGGCGCTCATGATGGCGCTTACCGGTACGCCGCTGATCAACCAGATCGAAGACTTCCGGATGATTTGGAAGTTCCTCGGCTGGATCGACGACAAGAAGCCGCTGGGCGACCTCATGCTGAAGCTCGAGGCGACCGGGCTGACCCCCGCCGACCAGGGCTTCTTCGCGGAGGCGCGGAAGTCGGTCATCGACATGGGCATCGTGCGGCGCAAGAAGGTGGATGTCGCGGCTGACATCCCGGCGCGTCGCATCGCTGACATTCCGGTGGAGCTCGACGACGAGATCGGGCGGTCGATTCGCGCCAGCGAGCGTGCGCTGGTCGCGCGCCTGCTCACGCGCTACCGTCGTGCCGCGGAGGCGCGGGAGGTTCCGCCGGTGGAGACCGACCACGAGCTGGTTCGTCTGGTGGCGGCCGCCGAGTTGGAGGAGTCGCGCCAGTCGTCGACGGGCGACAACGTGTTCACCATGGTGCGCCAGATCGGTACGGCGAAGGCGGTGCTCGCCGCCGACTACACGACGCAGCTGGCGCGCAACGTCGGCAAGGTCGTGTTCTTTGCCAAGCACATCGACGTGATGGACGCCGCCGAGGCGCACTTCGCCCAGGCCGGCCTCACGTCGGTGAGTGTGCGGGGAGACCAGTCGTCGAAGGCCCGCCAGGAGGCGATCGACGCGTTCACGAACGACGACGACGTGTCGGTGATTGTCTGCTCGCTGACGGCCGCCGGTGTGGGGCTGAACCTGCAGGCCGCCTCGAACGTGGTGTTGGCCGAGCTGTCGTGGACGTCGGCGGAGCAGACGCAGGCGATCGACCGCGTGCACCGCATCGGCCAGGACATGCCGGTGACGGCGTGGCGCATCCTCGCCGCGCAGACGATCGACGCGCGGATCGCCGACCTGATCGACGCGAAGGCGGGCCTCGCGGCGCGCGCGCTCGATGGGTCGGACGATGAGGTCATGGCCGAGGGCACCGTGCAGCTGCAGGCGCTCATCTCGCTGCTCACGGACGCGCTCGCCGGCAAGTAGGGCGCGGAACGGCTGCTGCGTTGGGCGGCTGCGGCGCTCGGCGGCTGGTGCGCTGAGTGCGCGCTGCGGTTGTCTCGGGGCGTGGCTTTAGGCCGACTGCTCCCATCCGTCGAGCCATCCTGCAGAGGGCGCGCGCCGCACGCGCGAGTGTGGCCGGCAGTAGGTGGGGACCCGTTCGCGGCCACAGGTGGATTCGTGTCTCGAAACGGTCGCCGGTGCGGGGATCAGCCGTCGGGGGCTGCGACGGCTGGGTTCGTCGTCGTGTTCCGGCAGCGTCTCCCAGTGGATGATCACGGGCACGGTGCTGGGTGCGGTGAGCGGACGGCTTGCGATGGGCGAGTTCGCTCGCACACACACGTGGAGCGGCAACGTGACGGGAGCGCCGTGCCGGTAGGGGTCGTCGCCGAATTCGCGCGCTGAGCGGCAGGTGAGAATGCCGCCCCACGCCCACGCGTGCACAACGGGGGAGGCGAGCTCGGGGTGGGCGTACCAGCCGCGACGGATGCGGCGTAGGGCGCCGAAATTGTGCGAGATGCGCAGGGATTGGGCGTCGAGACCGTACGCGTTCAGTTCGCCTGCTGAGGCGATGCCGCCAAGGTCGGCGAGCAGTTGCGCGATGCTGCGGGGGCTCCACATGCGCCCATGCTGCGCGACCCCGGGCGCTTGGTGCCCCAACGCTGCCCACACCGCGGACGACACCCTCTTTCGGCCACCCTGTGAAGGAGCTGCGCCCCCACACCAGCGCTATCGTCCGCGCCAGCCGCGCGGCGGGAGTTCCGCGCCGCCCGCGGCACGAACCACTCGCGCCATCGGAGTCTCGCGCCATCCGAGCTGCCAACGATCCGCGCCGCCCGCGTCGCGCGCGACATCGCGGGCGCCAGTCTGAGCTCTGCACCGCGCGCAAGCCCACACTCGCCGGGCTGCTGAGCCGAACTTCTCCAGATCTCCTGCCGCACCCCCAGCGACTACTCCGCTGGAGGAATTCCTACAGCCCAGGCGGGGCCGTGGCAGCCCACTCGCGTTGCTCTCGTGAAGGATTTCCTACAGTTTGGGCCTCGACGCGTCGTGCTGCGCGGCTACTGAAGTGTAGGAAGTCCTCCAGCGGAGTAGTCGCGGGCGGGGGAAGGATGGTTCCGCGCGCGTCTCGTGGGGAGGGCGCGGCTCGCGGGCGGGGTGCATGCGCCCCGCGCGCGTCTCGTGGGGAGGGCGCGGCTCGCGGGTGGGGTGCCCGCGCCCCGCGCAGCGGCGTCCTTTAGCGGGCGCTGGCGCGCGCGTCCGAGACCAGGTAGCGCACCGCATCCATCGGAATCGGCAACCAGGTGGGGCGGTTTCGGGCCTCGTACATCGCCTCGTAGACGGCCTTATCGAGCTCGAAAGCGTCGAGGAGCGCGCGGTGGGCGCGCAGGTCGACGCCGGACTCCTCGATGTACCCGTCGAGGAAGGCGTGGCGAGTACCGCGCGACCACGACGGGTCGACGCGAGCGCGAGCATCCGCGTCGGGAGCTGTGTTCAACCGCGCGCCCGTCACGTAGTCGAACGAGCGCAGCATCCCCGCCACGTCGCGCAGCGGTGAGTCGACGCGCGTGCGCTCATCAAGCGGCCGCAGCGGCTCGCCCTCGAAATCCACGACCACCCACTCACCACTCGAGCGCCGCAGCACCTGGCCCAGGTGGTAGTCGCCGTGGATGCGCTGCAGGTCGGGCCACGGAGCATCCTGCGCCGCGTCGTAGACCGCCTCGATCGCCGGCCGCAGTTCGCGCAGCGCCGGGACATCCGAGCTCGCCACCGCGAGCCGCTGGTGCCACCCGGCGACAAAGCCGACAATGTCGCCCAGCGTTGCGGGGCGCACCGGCAGTGCCTCGGCGAGCCCGGCGTGAATGCGCGCCGTCACCGTGCCGAGTTGCCGCGCCTCGTCGGTGAACGCATCCCCGGCGGCGGCGCGCTCAAGCGCCAACTCCCACCCGTCGACCACGTCGCGCACAAACTCTTGCGCGAAGGCGAGGTGCCCCGAAAACGAGCGACTCGGCTCGTGCGGATCATCCCAGTACCCGGTGACCGAGCCGAGCATGCGCGGCACCTGACGGTAGCCCCGCGCCGTTAGCGCCGAGGGCAACGTCACGTCAGGGTTCTCGCCCGCGTGCACCAGGCGGAACACCTTCGCCACCACGGGAGCCTCCCCGCCGCGGTCGTAGATGATCGACGTGTTCGACTGCTCGCCGCCATGAACGCGCGCGGTGCGGTCCTGACGGTGCACGTGCATCCGCCGCAGCAGTGCGCTCGTGTAGGCGCTGTCGTGCGCTCCGTCGAACAGGTAGTCGCCGTCGCTGTTGCGGCCGATCATGACCGGGCCCGCACCCTTCGGAACCGTCTGCCGCAGCACGATCGGCACGTGGTAGAGCGACGGCGGGTTGTTCGCCAGGTCGCGCACGATGAGCACGAGGACACGCGCGTCAGGGTCGTCAGACGGCCACTCCTCGCGCGTCACCTCGACCAGGTTCGGCAACCGGCCCTTGCCGGCGTACCAGCGCTGGCGTGTCATCCAGTCGGTGAGACACTCCATCGTGCTGTTCATGCATTCGACCCTATCCCCGGGTCGGAAACTATGCGCGACGAGCCCTCAGGAATTCGTTCATTCGGTGGCTCAACTCAGCATCGACCGGCATCGGCGAGCCGTCGACCGCCCGAATCGGGGCCGCGTGCCGCACGCTCGACACGAGCCAGGCGGCATCGGCCGCCACGAGATCGGATGCGCGCAACGGCTCGATCGCGGTCGCGAGCCCCCACAGGGGCGCCGCCTCAAACAGGTCGGCCTGTGTCGTGCCGGCGAGAATGCCGAGCGAGGCCGGGGGAGTGACGAGCTGTGCCCCGCGCCGGACGATGAGCGTCGACGTGGGGCCCTCGAGCAGCAGCCCGTCGCTGGAGACGAAGACCACGTCGTCGGCCCCGCGCCGCACCGCCTCGCGCTGGGCGGCCCGGTTGACCGCGTAGGAGAGGGTTTTCGCACCCGCGAGCAGCCACGGGCTGGTCGCCGCCACGTCGCTGCGCAGCCCTCGATCGAGCACGGCGACGCTGATGCCCTCCGTGCGGGCGCGCGTGAAGTCGGGAGCGGGAGCCGCGTACACCCACCCGGTGGGTGCCGTCCCCTCCGGAGCCGAGCCGGTTGCGGCGGGGCCCGCCTCCACGCCGCGCGTCAGCACGATCTTCAGCCAGGCTTCCTCGACGTCGGAGAAGTACGCGGCGATCGCGAAGATCGCGTCGCGCCACACGGCGAGCGTCGGCTCGGGCAGGTCGAGGGCGCGCGCCGACGCCGCGAAGCGGTCGAGGTGCAGCTCGAGCGACTGCGGGCGCCCGTGCGCGAGGCTGAAGGTTTCGAAGATGCCGTCGCCGCGCACGGGGGCAGAGTCGAGCACGCTCAGCTGGGGGCGCGACACGTCGGCCTCGAGAAACCCGACCGCGACCCCGTCCGGGCGGTGCGTGATCAGGGCGAGATGCTCGGGGGCGCTCATGCTCCGATCATGTCAGGGCGCTCGGCTTCTGGCCGTGCACCCCGCGCGTCTGCAGGTGGTTGATCGTCACGGCGATCGCCGCGAGCCCGATGATGAAGGCCGCGATGGCGACGACGTGAGCGACCACTCCGGGCACGCCGTTCGGCCCGAACGGTTCGAGGAACGGATACGGGTACCACCCGTCGGCCGCGCCGCGCAGCATTGTCACGCCCACCCAGATGAGCGGATACGACACGGCCAGCCACATGGTCGTCCAGGCGATGCGGGCGCGGCCGGTGGCGAGCATCCAGTCGACGGCGATGTAGACCGGAATCCACACGTGCAGCGCCTCATTCGGCCACCACGGGCCCACGTAGCCGTCGTCGTTCGGCACGTCGCGCAGCAGCAGGTTGTAGACGACACCGGTCACGATCGCGTACGAAAACACGGATGCACGGATCGCCGTATACAGCGGCGTATCGCGATCGGCGCGCAACGCCAGGATGCCGCCGGCGGCCAGCACCACGATATTGATCATCGCCGTCTGGATGGTGAAGAAGGCGAAGTATTCGGTGGGCTCGAATCGCCCGACCGAAATCTGGTCGCTGATTTGAGTCACGAGCGCGAGGAACACGGTGACGCTCGCGGCGAGCGACAGGATGCCGGCACTGCGGCGAAGAACAAGCAGGCGGCGGGATGCTGTGGCGCTCTCAGGCGCGGACGTCGCTGTCACGAGGGGAGGCTAGCAAGCTTCGTGTGTGCACGCGCACAGATCGTCGTTCGGCGTGCCGTGACGCCCGCGGTGTGGGGCGCCGCGACCTAGGCTTCCGGCATGGCGATGTTCGAAGTGGCCGTGGTCTACGTGACCCGCACGGTCGTCGTCGACGGTGAACCGCGCCGCGAGGTGTTGCTCGGCCGCAAGCTCACGGGGCTCGGGGTCGACCGCCTGGTGGGTCCGGGCGGAAAGCTCGAGCCCGGCGAGAGCCCGCGCGAGGCGGCCGTGCGCGAGGTTGCCGAAGAGGTGGGGCTGATCGTCGAACCCGCCGACCTCGTCGCGATCGGCGAGATCGCGTACCCGTTCGTCGACGAGCCCCGGTGGTCGCAGTTTTCGTACGCCTTCACGACGGAGGCGTTTCGCGGCGAGGTGCGGGGGAGCGACGAGCTCGAGCCGGTGTGGCATCCGCTCGACGCGCTGCCGGTCGACCGCATGTGGGCCGACGCCGCCCTCTGGCTTCCGCGCGCCCTCGGTGGCGAGTTCGTGCGGGCAACGCTGCACTTCGGCGCGGGCGATCGGGTGGTGCGGCAGGAATGGGGCGTGGCGCGGCGTTCGTGACGGGCGGCGTGCATCCCGCTCTCAGTCCGGCCTCGTACGGTGTCGTCGCGTGACGGACTCTGCGAACCCCCAGCCCCCTGCCGACTTCGGACCGCTCGTTCTCGGCGGCAACGTGTTCGGCTGGACGGCCGATCGCGATGCGAGCTTTGCCGTGCTCGATGCCTTCGTCGAGGCGGGCGGGCGCGCGATCGACACGGCCGACGTCTACTCCGAGTGGGCCGACGGGCACACGGGTGGCGAGTCGGAGTCGGTCATCGGCGAGTGGCTCGCGGCGCGGCCCGGCATGCGATCGACGGTCAGCATTGCCACGAAGGTGTGCCAGAAGAGCAACCGGAAGGGTCTCGCGCCCGAGAACCTCCGCGCCGCGCTCACCGAGTCACTCGAGCGGCTGCAGACCGACTACGTCGACCTCTACTACGCGCACCGCGACGACCCCGAGGTTCCCCAAGACGAGGTGGTCACGGCCATGGCCGAGTTCGTCGCCGAGGGTCGGGTGCGCCAGCTGGGAGCCTCGAACTTCACCGCCGAGCGGTTGCGCAGCGCCGTCGACGTGGCGACCGCGCGCGGCGTTGCGGGCTTCACGGTCTCCCAAGACCTCTACAACCTGGTGCGTCGCGACTACGAAACCGACCTCAAGCCGTCCATCGCGGCGCTCGGACTCGTCGAGCTGCCGTTCGGTGCGCTGCAGGGCGGATTCCTCACGGGCAAGTACCGCGCCGGCGGTGACCCGGTCGATTCGCCGCGCGCGGTCAACGCGACGAAGCTGCTCGACGACGACCGCGCGCTGGCGACCCTCGAGGCGCTGCGCGGCGTCGCGGATGCTCGCGGAGCATCCATGACCGCCGTCGCCCTCGCGTGGTTGCGCCAGCAGCCCACGGTGGGCGCCCCGATCGCGAGCGCCCGCTCCACCGAGCAGCTAGCCGCACTCGTGGAGTCATTCGGTCTCACGCTCACCGCCGAGGAGATCGCCGCGCTCGCCTGAGTCGCGATCCGTTGCGATCACGGCGCTTTTCGACAGTTTCCACGGGGTAGAACAGCCGTTCTCGGTAGTCGAGCGATGCACAATAGTGGAAATCCGTGGGAGGGGTTGCCTAAGGTCGAACGCATGTCACGGATGCCCCGCCGTTCCCGAATGGTCGCAGCGGCGGGGATAGCGTCCCTTCTCGCGCCGATTGCGCTGCTCGCGACGCCGGCCGCGGCTGCCGGTGACGGCGGGTTCGGCGCGTTCGCGAACCCCGGCGAGACGGTCACCGTCGAGTTCCCGTACCGCGCCGAGCAGTACGAGTGGGTGGTGCCCGACGGTGTCACCGAGATCACGGTGGAGCTTGCCGCGGGGTCGGGCGAGGCCCCCGTCGGTGACAGGGGTGTCTTGGCGGAGGGTGGCGTCGGCGGTCACGCAGTCTTCGAGGTACCGGTCGTACCAGGGGAAACGCTCTTCCTGCGGGTAGGGGCGTCCGGTGCGACGATAGCCTCGCTGTGGTCAGACGGCGGAGAAGGGACGGCGATCGCGCGGGCGTCAGAAGTGCTGGCGGTCGTCGGCGGTGGCGGGGGAGCATACGCTTGCCTGAGTGAAAGACCCTGCGGCTATGGCGGCGCGGGTGGCTTGTCGCTGACGAGCGGCTCAGTCCATGGAACGGACTCAACCTGGGCAGTCGATGTGTTGCCCCCGGTCCCGCTGTTCTCTGTCGGTGGGGGTGCATCCGGCACCGCCGGTGAGCCCGGAGTGATCGAAGTCGTCACGGTGGTCAACGGCGCTGTGTCCGGGCGCACTGCCACCGGCAGTGCGCCCGCGACTCCCGCTGGTGGTGTCTCGTTGGAGTCGGGTCTCCTTCGGCTTTCCGCCCCCGGTACTGCAAGCAGCAATCGATCGGCAACCGGTGGAACTGGAGCGTTCACCGGCGGCACGGGAGCGACATCCCTCGTTGAGTTCTTTGATACGGGCGATCAAGACCCCGAGACGGAAGATCAAGACGTAGAGCTTGACGTCCGTTTGTACGACGCAGGCGGCGGAGGCGGCTCCGGCTACCTCGCGCCCGGCGTCGAGCTACTCGAACTGCGCGACAACGTCGGCGACGGCTTCGCCACCATCATCTACACGGTGCCCGAGCCCGATGTGGTCGAGAGCACCGAGCCGGCGCTCAGCCTCGACGAGGCCTCCGTGCACGCGGGTACCCCGTTCACCCTCCGCGGTGCGGGCTTCGACCCCGACCGCGACTATCCGGCGATCCTCAACTCCGACCCGGTGCTGCTGGGCACCGTGTCGACCGATGCCGAGGGTGCGTTCGCCGCAACACTGACGATCCCGGTGTCGGTGCCGGCGGGCGAGCACGTGCTGACGGTCGGCGACGCGAGCATCCCGATCACGGTGCTCGCGGCCGAGGTGGTCGCCGAGAGCGAGAAGCGCACGATCCTCGTCGCCGACGCGCCGCCGGCCGAACCCGAGCTTGCCGCGACGGGCGCCGATCCGGTCGCCGCGAGCATCCTGGGTCTGCTGGCCGTGGCCCTGCTTGCCGCGGGCGCGGCCGCCGTCAGGGCGTCGCGTCAGCCGCAGCCGGTGCGTCAGCCCCGGCCGTAGCGTCCGCCAGCCCCAACACGTCGAGCAGCCACGCCAGCTCGATGGCGCGCTGGTTCCACGCCGAGTAGCGGCCCGACACGCCGCCGTGCCCGGCCTCCATCTCGCAGCGCAGCATCGCGTCGGCTCCGACCTCGCGCAGGCGCGCCACCCACTTCGCCGGCTCGACGTAGAGCACGCGTGTGTCGTTGAGTGAGGTGACGGCGAGGATGCGCGGGTAGGCCTGCTCGCGCACGTTCTCGTACGGCGCGTAGCTCTTGATGTAGTGGTACGCGTCGGCGTCGTGCAGCGGGTTTCCCCACTCGTCCCACTCGATCACCGTCAACGGCAGCGACGGGTCGAGGATGCTCGTCAGCGGATCCACGAACGGCACGTCTGCGAGAATCCCCGCGAACAGCTCCGGTGCCATGTTCGCCACCGCGCCCATGAGCAGGCCGCCCGCGCTGCCCCCCTCGGCGACGAGCCGGTCGGGTGCGGTCACGCCCTGGCCAATCAGGTGCCGGGCGACGGCAATGAAGTCGGTGAAGGTGTTCGTCTTCGTGGTCGTCTTTCCGTTCTCGTACCAGGCGCGGCCGAGCTCACCCCCGCCACGCACGTGCGCGATGGCGAACACGACGCCGCGGTCGAGCAGCGACAGCCGGGGAATCGAGAAGCCCGGGTCCATGCTCGCCTCGTACGAGCCATAGCCGTACAGCTCGAGCGGGCTCGGCGCCGCGTCGTCGACACCGTCGAGCGCCGGCACGAGTCCGCGCTTCCAGACCAGCGAGATCGGGATGCGCGTACCATCGTCGGCGACGGCCCAATCGCGCTTTTCGGCGTAGTCGCCCGAGGCGTAGCCGCCGAGCACGGGCTGGCGCTTCAGCACCGTGTAGAAGCCGGCCGCCACGTCATAGGAGGCGACGGTGGCCGGTTCGATGAAGCTCGTGTACCCGATGCGCAGCGTCGGCTGCTGCCACTCGGGGTTACCCCGCGCGCCGATCGACAGCAGCCCGCCCCGGCCGGAGGCGGTGGGCGGCACCAGCTCGTCCCACCTCAGCTCGGCCAGCGTTTCACCGCTGTCGAGGCGGGCTACCGCGGTCTTCGGCAGGCCCCCCGTGCGGTAGTCGAACACCAGGAACCGCGCGAACGCGTCGACGCCCTCAACGCGCCGCCCGGCCTCGTGCGCGATCACGGTGACGGGCTCGGCCTGCGGGTTCTCGACCGGCACGGCCACGACCGTGAAGTCGGGCGCGTTCTTGTTGTGGGTGATGAGCCACCAGTCGCGACCGGCGATCACGGCGTGCTCGGCGTCGTACTCGACGCCCTGCTCGCGCGCCCAAATGAGTGCGAACTCGCCGGTCGGGTCGGATGCGTCGAGCACGCGCGTTTCGCTCGTCACCGACGAGGATGCGCCGATCACGAGATACCGCCCGCTTCGGGTGCGCCCCGCCCCCACCCAGTAGGAGTCGTCGGGTTCGTGGAAGACCCGCACGTCGGTCGCCGTGTCGGTGCCGACCTCGTGCCTCCAAACGGTGTCGGGGCGCCACGACTCGTCGACGGTCGAGTAGAAGACATAGCGGCCCGAGGGGTCGAAGAACGCGCCAGACGACGTCTCGCGAATCTCGTCGGCGAGCTGTTCGCCCGTCTCGAGGTCGCGGATGCGCAGCGTGTAGCGCTCGTCGCCCTCGGTGTCGACGCCAAACAAGAGGAATCGACCGTCGTCGCTGATGTCGAACGTGCCGAGTGAGAAGAAGTCGTGCCCCTCGGCCTCGACGTTCGCGTCGAGGATGACCTGCTCGCCCTCGCGCGGCTCCGACGGATCCTTCAGCGGCGGCGGGGGAGTCCACGCGACCGGGTCGGTGGGGTCGGCCGGGTCGATGGGGCGCGCCGCCACCCGACACTGGATGGAGTACTGCTTCCCCTCGATGGTGCGGCCGTAGTACCACCAGTCGCCCTCCCGCACGGGAATCCCCATGTCGGTTTCCTGGGTGCGCGAGCGGATCTCGGCCACGATCTGCTCCCGCACCGGCTCCAGGTGCTGCATGCGTGCATCCGCGTACGCGTTCTCGGCGCGCAGGTGCGCGAGGACGTCCTCGGATGTCTTGTCGCGCATCCACTCGTAGTGGTCGGTGACGGTGTCGCCGTGGTGGGTACGAGAGACGGGGATGCGCGCAGGCGTCGGTGGGGGAATGCTCACGCTACCAGCGTAGGCTTTTCGCGACTATGGCTGACTCACCCCTGGCGTCGAACCCCTACGAGGTGCTCGGTGTCGCGCCGAACGCGAGCGACGACGAGTTGAAGCGCGCGTACCGCCGCCGCCTGCGCGAGGCGCACCCCGACACGGGTGGCTCGAGCGCCGAGTTCGACCGCGTGCAGCAGGCGTGGCAGCGGGTGGGAACGCCGTCGGCGCGTGCGGCCCACGACACCGGCTCTGATGCCGGCAGCGGTGGCGGGGGAGCCTGGGCGCAGTCGGCGACAGGCGGGGCGCGCCGCCGGGGCGACAGCCGTCCGAACGCGACCAGCCACGGGCATCCCGGTGGGTACTTCCGCGAGCAGTACCTCGACCTGATGCGCGAGTGGGTGGGCCGCGGCGTCGACCTCGACGACCCGTACGATCCGCAGCTCGTGCGCCGGGCGCCGCGCGAGATTCGTCACCTTCTGGCGGCCGCGGTCGCAGAGGAGAAGACCGCGACGGCGCTGTTCACGCTCGGCATGGGGTTCACCCTGTGGCACGACGTGCTCGCCGGTTCTGGCCCGCTCGACAAGCTCGACCACATCGTGCTCGGCCCGACCGGCCTCTGGGCGGTGCTCAGCGAAGACTGGGGCGCGCCCGTGAAGGTCAAGCGTGGCGAGGTAATCGGCGAAGGGCTCGGCCCGGGGGAGCGCCCGCTGCACGACCTCGCGGTGCGGGCCAAGGTAGTCGCCCGGGAGGCGAAGGTGCGCTTCTCGGCCCTCGTGGTGGTCGTCGATGACGAGCACGCGCCGCAGTCGGTGACCGAGTTGAAGTCGATCCGCGGGGCGCAGGGGCTGCTCGTCGAGCGCTCGCGGCTGGTGAACCTGATCCGTACCGGGCTGCCCGGAGTGGGGGTCGGCGGAACCGACCTGTTCGAGGTGCGCACGCGCATCCAGCAGAGCGTTCGCTACGTCTACTGACGCGGGCACGCTGCCGCGCAGTTGGCGACACCCCCGTTTACGGGGTATTGAATGGCCCTCGGGTGTGCCAGTGTGGTGGACGGAACCGACCACCCATCGGCTTCCGGCGTACCCGCGCCGCGCATCACCCCCACACCCGAATACCCGAGATTCCACACCCGACCCGCTGGCCTCTGTCGCCGCCGTCGACGTTCGTCGTCGTTGTCGTCGCCGCCGGTGGGTGGAACCCGATGGGAGCCCCCCGTGCCCTCGATGTTCTCGAACCGTAAGAAGGCTGGCGCACCCGCCAGCAGTGCCGGAAAGACTCCGGCCACGACGCCCAGCGCCGCGAAACCCGCCGCCACGAAGGCTGCCGCCGACGCCGCGCCCGCCGTGACGAGCATCCGCGCGGTCGATGATGCTCCGCGCCCGATCCTGCTCGAAATTCCCGAACCGACGGGCGCCCGCTACGACGCCGAGCCGGTGTTCCGCATCGACCACCCCCTCTACGAGGCAGAAACCCGCGCCGAGTGGATCGCCGGGCGGCTGCTGGCCGACGACGACCTGTTCACCGGCAAGGTGCACGTGCCCGCCAAGAAGGGCGGCAAAACGGTCGGCGGGGCGAAGGCGATCACCTACGCGACGTTCCGCGGTGTTGTTGACCACATGCTGCGCGAGGCGCCCCGGGTTGAGGCCGTGTGCCTGCCCGACGAGTTGATCGCCGAGGCCGTGCTTGACGGCCCCAACTCGCTCACCCACCACAAGGTCGAACAGGGCGGGCAGCTGCTGGCGCGGCTGTTCCTGCACTACTGGCGCGCCGTCGCGCACGCCTTCGACGAGGCGTGGAACGACCACCACGACCACCTGCTGTGGCACCCGCACGGCCTCGCGGCGCTCGGCTCGCTGGGCTCGCGCGTCGTGCAAGATCAGGTCGACTCGTACGACATTCGCCAGCACTACTTCGACGAGGTGCTCGAGGCGGTCGCCGCGAAGGTGAGCCTGAAGAAGAGCGACCACAGCGACGTCGCCGCCCACGACATGACCGACCACCTGCTCGGCCTGCTCGCCTCGGCGCGCGCGTCGAGTCGGCGCACGGCCGGCCTCGCCGCGGTGCCCGGCACCGTCGGGTCGATCGACTGGGGTTCGAGCGCTGCGCCGCTGTCTCCCGACGTCGACCTCGACATCGCCTCGGCGAGCTAGGGACACGACGCCCGCACACTCAGGTTTTTGCCACGAGCCTGCCAGCAACCCGCGGGGCTGCGCCCAGGCCACGTGCCGCTTACGGGCGCACCCTGACGGGCATGGCATGGCTGACGAAGAAGCGGCCGGACGCGGCGCCCGCACCCGACCTGAACGGTGACGACGCCGCAACGACCGACTGGGCAAGTGACGACCCGACGGGGTCGATCATGGTGGTGCACGAGCGCATCGCCACCTCATCGCCGCCCACGGGGCCCATCTTGGCCGGCCCCGTGCTCGACGGAGCGGTGAGCGCAACGGTCATCGAGAAGGTTGATGGCCTCATGCAGCAGGTGCAGTACGACCTCTCGATCGGGCACCATCTCGAGGCCGACGCGCTGCTGCGCGAGCGGCTGGCGGCGTCGAAGATCACGCTCGACGACGAGCAGATTGCCGCCCTCGTCGACGAGCTCGCCCCGGTCGACTACGCGCGTCACGAGCGCGAACGCCGCGAAGCTGACGAGGCGGCGGCCGCCGCCGGGGAGGAGACGGGCTCATGACGCTCGACCTATCGCGCGAGGGCTTGCGCAGTGACATGTACGCCAACCCCCATCGAGAACGGATGCCCGTGATCGCCTCGCAAGACTCTCCGGTCATGCAGGGCTGGTCTGACGCCACCGCGCGGCAGAAGATCGCCGGCATCGTCGACCAGGTGCGCCTCGACCTGTCGCGGGGCCACCATCACACGGCCGAGGAGCTGTTGCGCGAGCGCTTTAAGCAGACACGCCTGGAGGTCGATGACGAGCGCGTCGTCGCCCTGGCGATCTCACTGCGGGGCGTCGACCACGAGCTCACGCGCCGTGAGGAGGAGGCCCGCCGCGTCGCCGCCGAGAGCGGCGGGCCCTCCGTCTGAGCGTCTACTGGGCCTGGTAGTAGAACCCGGCCGAGTCGAAGTAGCTGTAGACGAGCCACCGGCCGTTGTCGACGTCGTCGCTCGGCACGAGCACCGTCACGTTGCCGGTTGCCGAGTCGCCCTCGCTGAGCTCGCCGAGGTCGAAGAACGATGGCTCGGGATCGACGACGAGCGCGTCGAACTGGGTGTGCGTCGTCCCCGCGCTCGAGAGGAACTCGACCTCAATGGCGAACCACGGATCGGTGGGCTCACCCGCGATCTTCGTCACGGTGAGCGTCATGACGGCGTACTGGGTGCCGGGTTGCGGCGGCTCGTTGAACTCGTTCGCCGACAGCACCGCGTCGTCGGCGAGCAGTTCGACCGCGTCAACGGTGACCTCCCACGTGTCGACCCCGAAGTCAGTCAGAATCACCGTCTCGCCGATGGCGAGCGGCTCGTCGAATGAGCCAGGGCCGGTCGCCGGGGTGTCGACCGCGAACAGGCTGTCGTCGGGATCGTTCGGCAGGGGGCCCGCTGCGTCGTCGCCCGGGTCGGCCGGGTCGCCCGGCTCAATCGTCTCGATCGGCGGCATCGGGGTGAAGCCGTCGTCGCGGGCGCCCAGCCAGGCGGCAAGGCCGACCGCGTACACGATCACGAAGATGAGGGCGAGCACGGCCGCGATGGCGTTGATGATGACGCCCGAGAGGGGCAGCCCCTTACCCGCGGCGTACTTGCGCAGCGCCATGATGCCGAGCACGAGACCGACGATCGCCATGAGCAGCGAGCCGATGTTCAGCAGGGGAATCGCCACACCGAGCAGCGCGAGGATACCGAGCACGAGCGAGGTGATCGCCATGCCGCGACCGGGTGCGCCACCCGGGGTGCCCGCGCCGGGCGTGCCGCCGGGGGCCGCGGCGCCGTAGGCGGGAGCGTAGGGGCTTGCCGCCGGCGGCGGGGGCGGCGGCTGCTCGGGCGGGGTCGGCGGGTTCGACGGCGGCGGAGGCGGCGGCGGGGGAGGCGTGTCGTTGCTCATGCCTCGACGTTACTGGGTGAGCAACGGTCAGCACAGTACGGGCTGTCTACCGGGCGCGTCGATCGTGCAGCCACTGCGAGTGCTCGCCGGCGCGCCGCGCGGGGGCGACGATGCTGGCGACGCGGCCCCGAGCATCCCGGTCGCGGTGTGCGGTGTCGTCGGTGCCGAGTGCCTGCGTGCGCTCGGGGCCGTGGCGGTGCCAGTACGCGGCGGTGTAGGCGCACAGGGCCGCGTCGATGAGGTCTTCGCGGTGCTTGCGGTCACGCTCGCCGCGCGTCGGGGTGGGGCTTGCGGCAAGCGCGGCCGTGTCGTGGTGGCTGCGCATGTCGAGCGGCGGGTCGCTCGTGCGGAGCCGGTCGAGCCGGCGCAGGAGGTCGTCGGTGGCGGCGGCGCGGCGGGCCCGCGCTTCGGCGGGGGGCAGCGCGCGGTTCAGGCGCTTGTAGCGGGGGCGCTCGTCGTCGTAGTCGAATACGTCGATGCCGACGAGGGTCGTGTACGGGTAGCACTCGAAGGCGAGGGCGCTGCCGGCCGGTGCCGGCTCCGTGCCGTCGGTGTACGCGACGCCGCGCTGCTCGAGCAGGTCGAGCAGCACCTCGCCGGCGCGGCTGGCCAGGGCGCGGTTGCTGGCGTTCGCGCCGACCTTCCAGCGGCCGTAGCAGCGGCCAACGTCGCGCTCGCACTGCCGCATGCCCGTCGCGTTCGGCACGATCAGGGGCGCATCGATCGCGATCACGACCGTGTCGCTCGGTGCCCGGTGCGCGGCGAACATCGCCCCCACCCACTCGTCGACCGCCTCCGGCCCGCGAGCCCAGCCGGCATCGAGGATGCGCCCGGTCGCGTTGAGCGCGCACAGCCCGGTCTCGTTCGGTCGCCGCACGGTGCCGAGCCCCCAGGCGAGGTCGATGCCGAGATACAGCGTCACGGGGCGAGCCTAAGCTCTGCGGCAGTGCCGTAGCCTTGACGGTCGGGCCACAAGCCCGCCGACATTGAGGAGCAACAGGTATGGACGAGTGCATTCACGGCTTCGAACCGGGGATGTGCGCCACCTGCTTCCCCGCGGCCGAGCCCGAGCGCCCGGCGCCGGCAACCCGCCGCGCCACCTCGAAGCCGGCATCGCTGCGCACGCCGCGCGCCGACGCGTCGGGCCGGGTGGCTCCGGTGAAGGCGCCGAACCTGCCGCAGCGCATCTTCCACGTCACGCACGTCGACAACCTGGCGGGAATCCTCGGCGACGGCGCGATCAAGCCCTCGAGCGCGGCCGAGCCCGCCGTGAAGCTCGGCAGCGAGATCACCGACGAGCTGCGCCGCACCGCGTCGGCCACGGGCGAGGCCTCGGTCGCCGACTGCGTCGCGTTCTCACTGAGCCCGCAGGCCACCTGGTGGACCGAGGTGCAGCAGGGCGCTGCCGGCCCCACGTGGAGCGAGCAGGCGCGCCACGCAACGATCACCGACTTCGTCGTGCTCGGCGTGCCGATCGCGGCGGTCGAGCAGCGCCTGGTCGTCACCGACGGTGACGCGGCGGCGATGGTCACGACAATTTCGACCCCCGACACGGTTCGGCGGATGCTCGCCCGCGCCGCCGGCGACCCGGCCGTTCTGCAGGCGGCCGAGGCGCTCATTCCGGGCGAGGTCACGCTCGACACGGTCGCCCTCGTCGCGGTTGCGAACGAGAAGCGTCGCGCCGAGGTGCGCGGGCTGCTCGCCGAGGCGGGCCTGCCGGCGAAGGTGGTCGTCTACCCGCCGTGGTTCGTTCCGGTCGAGCTGTCGTAGCCGCGGAGGCGCGAGGCTGCGTGGTTGCGTAGCCGCGGGGTCGCTTAGGCGACGCGCACGCCGCGCTCGGCGTTGAGCAGTTCCACCGAGGTGGGGGGCTCGGCGCCGATCCGCCCGACCGTGTACTCGGCGGTGCGCTGCGCCCAGCAGGCGACGCGGCGCAGGGCCGTGAGGTCGAGCGCGGCCAACTCGTCGCGGTGCGCCTGCCGGCGCAGCCCCAGAATGTCGATGCCGCTGATGAGGCCCGCCATGAACGCGTCGCCCGCGCCGACCGTGTCGACGACGGCGGGCCGGTTCGACGGCTGGTGGATGCGGTGGCGCTCGGTGGCGAGGTGAACGCCGCGCTCGGCGTCGGTGATGGCGACGAGGGCGGCACCCGAGGCGAGCCAGCGTTCGGTGGCGGCCGCGATCATCCGTTCGGTGGTGGATTCGGAGCGCTCGCGCGGGTTGGCGAGCAGCTCGGGGTGAATGTGGGCGAGGTCGTCGACGCTGGCGCGCACGATGTCGGCGACCGCGGCGTGGCGGTCGACGCGCTCGCGGGCGGCGTCGCGGTCGGGGTCGAGCAGGGGCCGAATGTTGGGGTCATAGCTGACCAGGGCGTTCGGGCGAAACTTCGCCACGAGGGCGTCGACGTGGGTCGCGCCCGGTTCGATGACGGTGGCCAGTGAGCCGAAGTGCACGAAGTCGGCGAGGCCGTTCTCGGGCATGTCGGTGTACTCGAGGTTGAAGGTGAGGTCGAACTCGTAGCTGGCGTTGCCGGCCGCGTCGAGCGTGGCGAGGGCGACGCTCGTTCGACGCCCGGCGCGCAGCGGCGAGTACACGTCGACGCCCTCCGAGACGAGGCGCAGCTCGATCTGGTCGGCGCGCTTGTCGCGGCCGAGGTCGGTGACGAAGGCGACGTCGACGCCCTGGCGGGCGAGGCCGATGGCGACGTTCATGGGGCTGCCGCCCGGAACCTCGGTGCGCGTGTCGCCGTCGATGATGACGTCGATCAGCGATTCTCCGATGACGAGTGCGCGCAGCGGGCGCGTGGCCGTCTCGCTCATGTCACCCCCCCAGGTGATCGATCCGTCGTGTCGTGGTGTACTCACTGTTCGGAGCAGTGCTGCCCGCGGATCGTTGTCTCAGCGTAGGTCGGGGCGTCGGCGGGGGAGTATCCCCAGAATCAGGGGGACGACAGATACGTCTGTCCACAATCGCCGGGTGCCATGGGGTAGGTGTTGGAGGCCGGTGCGGGTCGACGATAGCCGTCCTGCTGGAATCGTGAAGCGCACCTTTGCTCGCCGCGCGGTGAGCAACCGCCCCGGGGCGTGACCGGCCCCGGGGCGGTGCTGCGAGCATCCCGTTAGCGCTGCCTGCGGCGCTCGACGCGGCTCATGTACGTCAGCACCTCGTCGAACAGGTTTCGCTCGCGCGAGCCACCGTGGCTGAAACGGCGCCAGTCGTCGCCCCACAGGTAAATCGCTCCGTTGCTGTGGCGGCGCACCGCCGGGTGGTCGGGGCCGAGCCCCGACGCCTCGCGCGCCGCCACCACCCGGCCCACCGCGTCGCGGATCGCTCGGTACCCCTCGTGGTTGATGCCGACCCGGTCGAACGAGAACGCGACAGCGTGCCAGTCGCGGAAGAACACCGGCTTCCCGGCGGCTGGGCCGCCGCGCACCCAGCTCATCGCGAAACCGCTGACCGGGCGTGGGGGAGCGTCGAGCAGCGCCTCGCTCCACGCGAGCTGGCGCCAGAGAGGAAGGCCCGCCCACCAGACCGCGACCCGGTCGGCGGCGAGGCGTTGCTCGGAGGTGAGTTCAGCGGAACGGTCGACCGCGATGAGGTCGAGGAAGGGCTCGTGCAGCGCGAGTCGCTCGGCGAGCTCGGGCGGCGCGTCCGCCGCGGAAGGAGCGTCGGGCTCGGGCGGGGTGGTGGCAGAGTCGAAGTAGGCGTCGTTGGGCATGGTGAACCTCCTGATGAAGCGGATGGAGGTCGTGCCTCCATCGACGTGACCGCCCCACGCGGGTCGGCCGGTTCTTCCCCTGGGGCACCCCGGTCGATGGACGGGGTTGCCGGGCAGCCGGCCAGGTACCGACAGCTGCCACTCGTGAACCACCGGAGAGTCTTGCACCGACCACCGACACGCTCGTTCGGCACCGCTACGAAGCGGCCTGTGCACATCGACCGCACATCGAGCCGCGTTCGGCAACCCCCTCGCGCACCCACCCGCCGCTCGGCACCGTGGAGCCATGGCTCGATTTCGCGCGCCCACCGACCTTCCCGAATCCCTCGACCGCGCCGCGGAGGCCGCCGACGAACCCTCCCTCGTCGCCTCCCCGGTGCGCAGACGCCAGGTGCTGCCCCGCTGGGTGCACCGAGCCGACCGCGCGATGGTGCGCCACCTCCATCGAGGCGAGTACCACCCGGGCGTCGACCGCGGGTTGCGCATGCTCTCGCGTGCCGCCGATCGCGGGATGCTCTGGTTCGGCATCGCCTCATCGCTCGCGGCGGCGGGGCGCTGGCGAGCCGGAATTCGCGGTATCGCGTCACTGCTCACGGCCAGCGCCGTCACCAACCTCATCGGCAAGCGCGTGTTCGGCGGCGAGCGACCCGACCACACACTTCTGCCGGTCGTGCGCCGCATCCGCGCGATGCCCACCTCGCCGTCGTTCCCGTCGGGTCACTCGGCCAGCGCGGCGGCCTTCGCCGCCGGCGTCGCCCTCGAGAGGCCCGTGGCCGGGGCCGTGGTCGTGCCCGTGGCGGCCGCGGTCTGCTACTCGCGCGTGCACACCGGCGCGCACTGGCCCTCCGACGTGGTGGGGGGAGCCGCGATCGGGCTCGCCGCCGCGGGTGCCTCGGCGCTCGTGGCGCGCACGGCGCGTTCGGGGCGGCGCGTTGCGGGACCGGCCGCTCCGAGCATCCCGTTGCCGCCTCTCGCCGACGGGCGGGGCCTCGTCATCATCGTCAACCCCGGATCCGGGCTCGGCGGCGACCCGAGCGCCGAGCTGCGCCGACGACTGCCGCACGCGCGCCTCATCCGCACGTCACCGGGCGCGGACCCGGCGGCGCTCGCCCGAAAGGCAGTGCGCCGGCGTGGCTGGTCGACCGCCGTGCGCGCCCTCGGAGTCTCGGGCGGCGACGGCACGGTGTCGGCGATCGCGCACGTGGCGCGGGAAGCCGAGCTGCCGCTGGCCGTCTTCCCCACGGGAACCCGCAACGCCTTCGCCCGCACCGCGGGGCTCGCCTCCGTGGCGGACACGGCCCGCGCCATCGTCGACGGCTCCGGCCTGCACGTCGACGTGGCCGAGGTGCGCGTCGGCGACGGGCCGGCCGCGACCGCCATCAACACGGTGTCGCTCGGCGTCTATCCACAGCTCGTGGATGCTCGTGCTCGCGCGGGCAGGCGGCTCGGCAAGGTCTGGGGCGCGCTCGTCGCGGTGCCTCGGGTGCTGAAGCGCAGCGAACCCTTCGACGTCGAGGTTGACGGCCGGGCGGCCCGGGTGTGGTCGGTGTTCATCGGCGTCAACGACTACCGAACCCTCGAGCAGGGGCCGCTGTGGCGCGGGCGGCTCGACGACGGAGCCCTCGACGTGCGCATCCTGCACGCCGGGCGGCGCCGGCGCCGCACCGCCCTGTCGATGACGCTGCTCGGCGGTCGTCCCCGCCGCGCCGACGCGGCGGCGCGCACGCCCGCGTTCGAGACGTTCCACGCCCGCGAGGTGCGAGTCGAGCTGCGCGACCCCGCCGGTCGACCCGGGTTCGCGAAAGACGGCGAGGCGAGCGTCGACCCGCTCACCGGAGCGGTCACCGTGCGCATCCTGCCGCGCGGCCTGCGCATCTACGCGCCGCACTGACGCGTTGCCTGGAGGTGTAACACTGCGGGGCGATCCGGCCCCTGTCGGTGCTCGCCGATAGCGTTGCCGCATGTACCTGATCGACCGAGGCGACTCGACGCAGCTGCTCGTCACCTCGGCGAGCGACCTGAACGCCGCCGCCGAGTGCGAGTTCGGCTTCGCGCGCCGCGTTGACGCGCTGCTCGGCCGCATCGACCCTCTCGACGAGCCGCTCGACGCGATGAACGAGCGCACCATCGCCCTGGGTCACGCACACGAGGCGCGACTGATCGAGCAGTACCGGGCACAGGGTTCCCTCGTCGACATCGACCGGCCCGCCCGCGGCATCGACGGCATGCGCGCGGCCCAACAGGCGACCCTCGACGCGTTGCATGCCCGCACCGACATGGTCGTGCAGGCAACGTTCTTCGACCCCGAACACGGGCCCGACGTGGCGCCCGGCATCGGCCTGGGCTTCGTCGGCTACGCCGACTTTCTCGAACACCGCGGCGACGGGGTATATCGCGTGCTCGACAGCAAGCTCGCCCGCCGCGCAAAGGTGACGGCCCTCATGCAACTTGCGGCATACGCCGAACAGCTTGAGCGCCTCCGCATCCCCGTCGACAGCGAAACGGGGCTGATTCTCGGCAACAACGAGCTGAGCATCCACCGCCTCGACGACATCGCGCCCGTGCACCGCCGCCAGCGCGAACGGATGCACGCCCTCCTCCGCGACCGCGCCACCGCCGACGACGTGGTCGGCTGGCGCGCCCCCGGCCTGAGTCACTGCGGAAAATGCGTGTGGTGCGCCGACGCGATCGCCTCGCACGACGACGTGTGGCAGACCTACGGGCTGCGCGGCGGCCAATGGCAGAAGCTCGCCGACGCCGGCATCACCACCATGACCGAGCTCGTCAGCCACGACGCGGCGGTTGCGGGCATTCCCCAGCGCACGCTCGACGCATTGCGCGCCCAGGCAGCACTGCAGCTGCGCGCCGCCGCCGGCGACCCCGTGCCCCCGGTCGAACTCATCGACGCCTCCGCGCTCGACGCCCTGCCCGCCCCGAGCGCCGGCGACCTGTTCTTCGACTTCGAGGGTGACCCGCTGTACACCGAGGAGGGCACCGGGTGGTGGGGCATCGACTACCTGTTCGGCGTTACCGACCGTGACGACCGCTTCAGGCCGTACTGGGCGCACTCCTACGCCGACGAACGCGCCGCCCTCATCGCCTTCCTCGACGATGTCGAGCGGCGCCTCGCCGAGCATCCCGAGCTGCACATCTACCACTACGCGCCATACGAGAAAACCCACCTGCGCCTGCTCGCCGCCCGGCACGGCATCGGCGAGGCCACCGTCGATCGGCTGTTGCGCGACGGCGTGCTCGTCGACCTGTACGCCGTCGTCAAGCGTGCCCTGCGCGTCGGCAGCACCAGCTACTCGATCAAGAAGCTCGAACCGCTGTACTGGCCCGAGTCGCGCCTCGGCGCGGCCGTCACCGCCGGCGACGACTCGGTCGCCGAATACGTGCGGGCCCGCGACCTGCGGCTCGACGGCCAGCAGGCCGAGGCGCAGCGCATCCTCGACGACATCGCCGAGTACAACCGCATCGACTGCGTCAGCACCCGCAAGCTCGAACAGTGGCTGCGCGCCTACCCGCGTGGCGGCGGCTCTGGCGGGGCGGTTGGCGACGACGCCGGCGGTGCGGGCACGGGCGCTGACTCTGGCGCTGACGACGCCGACCCCGACGCGGCCAGCGCCGACGTGCCGGGTGCGGCCGACGACCGCGTCGTCGAGACGTCACCGCTGCACGACGAGCTCACCGCCCTCGCCGCCAACCCCGACGGCAGCCCCACGCTCGAACCCGACCGCACCGCCGAACAGCGCCTCTACGCCTACGCCGCCGCCGCGATCGACTACCACCGCCGCGAACACAAGACCAACTGGTGGGCCCACTTCGACCGGCTCGGCAGTCCGCTCGACGAGTGGGCCGACACCCGCGACGTCTTCCTCGTCGACCCCGACCAGCCCGTCACCCAGACCGACTGGGGCATGACCGGGCGGCAGAAGCTGCCGCGCCGGCAGCTCCGGCTGCACGGGCAGTGGGCGCCCGGAAGCCGGCCCACCCCCGGGGGCCGCAGCGGACCGTTTGCGGTGTACGAGCATCCCGCGCCGCTGCCGCTCAACCCGCGTGACCCGCTCAGCCGGCCCGCGCGCGCCATCACGCTCGAGGCAGCGGCCGACGACCACGTCGTCATCAGCGAAACCCTCGCCAGCGACCCCGCCACGGGCGAACTCGTCGCGCCGTACCGCGACCTGCCCACTGCGCTCACCCCTGCGCCGCCGCCCGACCCCGGCAAGCAGGTCGACGCGATCCACGAGTGGGGAAGCCGCCTCGTCAGCGCCCACCCCGAGCTGCCGCGCGACGCCGTCGTCGACCTTCTGCTCCGCCGCCCGCCCCGCACCCGCGGCGGCATGGGCCTCGCCGCGGTGGCGGTCGACGAGAACGGCGAACCCGACCGCATCAGCGCCGTCACCGAGAGCCTGCTCGCCCTCGACCACAGCTACCTGGCCGTGCAGGGGCCACCCGGCACCGGCAAGACCTACCTCGGATCGCGCGTTATCGCCCGCCTCGTCGCCGAGCACGGCTGGCGCGTCGGCGTCGTCGCCCAAGGCCACGCCACCGTCGAACACGTGCTCGACGCCGTCGTCGCCGCCGGACTCGACGGCGCCCAGGTCGCCAAAGCGCCCAAAAACGGCGCCGACCCCGCGCAGTACGCAACGGCCCGCTGGACGGTGCTCGGCCGCGCCGACCAGCTCGCCGGCTGGACGGCCGGGCAGGCCGGTGGCTACGTCATCGGCGGAACCGCCTGGGACTTCGCGAACCCCGCCCGCGTCGAGCGCGACAGCCTCGACCTGCTCGTCATCGACGAAGCCGGCCAGTACTCGCTGGCCGCCACCATCGCCGCCTCGGTCAGCGCCCGCAACCTGCTCCTGCTCGGCGACCCGCAACAGCTGCCGCAGGTCAGTCAAGGAACCCACCCCGAACCCATCGACGGCTCCGCTCTCGGCTACCTCACGAGCGACCACGACGTGCTGCCCGCCGAGCTCGGGTACTTCCTCGCCGAAACCCGCCGCGTGCATCCCGCGCTCGCCCGCCACGTCAGCGCCCTCTCCTACGAGGGCGAACTGCACGCCCACCCGAGCGCCGCCACCCGCGCACTCGACGGAGTCGCACCCGGCATTCACGCCCACGCCGTCGAGCACCACGGCAACGCCACCGAGTCGGTCGACGAGGCCGCGGTCGTCGTCGCCCTCGTCGACCAGGCAGTCGGGCTCGCGTGGACCGACCCGACCGATCGTCGGGTCGCGCGGGGCAATGCCCCGCGCCCGCTCACCGCCGCCGACGTCATCGTCGTCACCCCCTACAACGCCCAGGTGCAGACCGTGCGCGCCGCCCTCGACGCCGCCGGACACACCGACACGCGCGTCGGCACGGTCGACAAGTTCCAGGGCCAGGAAGCGGTCATCGCGATCGTCACCCTCGCCGCCTCCAGCGCGGCCGACGCGCCGCGCGGCCTCGACTTCCTGCTCAACCGCAACCGGCTCAACGTGGCCATCTCGCGCGCCCAGTGGGCCGCCCACATCGTGCACGCGCCCACCATCGCCGATCACCTGCCGCACACTCCCGCCGGACTCGCCGAGCTCAGCGCCTTCCTCCGCCTGATCGACTGACACCCGCACTCAGCCGCCCGCGCTACCGTGGAGGGATGCCCACGAACGCCCGCCCGAGCATCCCGCGCATCGTCGCCGGGATCGCGGCCGACTACGCGTACGTGCTCGGCCGCCGCATCACCGCCACGCTGAAGCCGCGCGCGCCCCTCCCCGGCGACGGCACCCCGCCCGGCAGTCGAGGCCGCCCGGTTGTGATCCTGCCCGGCATTTTCGAAAGCTGGCACTACCTGCAGCGCATCGTCGAGGGCCTCTCGGCCGCCGGCCACCCGGTCTACGTCGTCGGCGACATCGGCATCAACGGCCGTCCGATCCCCGCCACTGCCCGCCGCGTCTACCGCTACCTGGTCGCCCACGACCTGCGCGACGCGATCCTCGTTGCCCACTCGAAGGGCGGACTCGTCGGCAAGCACGTCATGCTGCACGACGCCCAGGTGAACCCGGGCGCCGATTTGCCCGGGCGTCGCCGTGTCGCCCACCTCATCGCCGTGAACACGCCGTGGCGCGGCAGCGAGCTCGCCCGCTACGGCGTCGGAGCCTGGCGCGAGTTCGCGCCGCGCCGCCCCGTCATGGCATTGCTTTCGGCCGAAAGCGACGTGGATGCGCGCATCACCGCCATCGACTCCGCCATCGACCAGTACGTGCCGCGTGACAGCGCGCCCTCCGCGGCCACGCGAATCCCCGTCCCCCTCGTCGGGCACTTCCGGGTGCTGGCACACCCCAGCGTGGTCGCTCTCATCGTCGACCGCGTGCGCGAGATCAGCCGCACGGGCGGGGGAGTGCCGCGCCGCACCCGCGTCACCTACCCCGGTGTAGGAATTCCTACAGCCGAGTAATCGCGGCGGCACCCGCGGTGCCCCCGGGGTGTAGGAATTCCTACGGCCGAGTAGCCGCGGCGGCACCCGCGGCGCCTCCCGGGGTGTAGGAATTCCTCCGGCCGAGTAGCCGCGGCGGCACCCGCGGTGCCTCCCGGGGTGTAGGAACTCCTCCAGCGGAGTAGTCGCTGGGACGGGGGCGCGCATCCCGGCGGGGATGACCGCCATACACCATCTGTAGCCACGAGCGGCCGCCCGCGGCGGCGCGCTCACCAAAACACAGTCACCAAAACACAGTCACCAGAACGCGCTCACCAGAACGCGCACACCAGAGCCCACACCCACAGCGCGCCCGCGCCCCGCGCATCCGCCCCGCTTACTCCGCCCCGCGCTCTTCCGGGTCAGACCGCTCCTCGGTCTCCTTATTCACCCACTGACCCTCGGCCAAGTACGCGAGCCGCCGCAACGCCTCGCGGTTGCGCAGGTCGAGCGGCGGGTCGGTCAGCAGTCGCGGCACATACTGCAGCGGGCCGCGCACCGCCCACTCGTGAATCCGCACCACGCATCCCTCGGCGTGCGGCCGCGTCTCGACCACAATGCGCGCCTCGCCGATCGGCCAGCCCTTCGCCTGGAACACCGCCTTGTGCGGCGGATTCCACTCCACCACCACCGTCTCGTCGTCGATCACCGCCGGCCAGATGCCCACCGAGTGGTTGATGCTCGACCCCACATCCGGCCACGACTCGTCGACGTAACGCATGCGCGACGCGCCCACCACCCACGAGGGGTAAGTCCACCCGTCGGCCAGCACGGCGAAAACCGCCTCGGGCGGGCAACGGAACACTCTCGTCGTCGTCGCCATCAGTGCGTCCCCCTCGTCGTGTCGCTGTCGGCGCCGGCCAGGCCGAGATACGGCAGCGCGGTCACCCCGAACTCGTGCTTCAGAGCGCTGCGGGCCGCGTACGCGCCCGCCAAACCATGCACGCCCGGCCCCGGCGGCGTCGCCGACGAACACAGGTACACCCCCGGCAGTGGAGTACGCCACGGGTCCACCGCCAGACGCGGACGCGCCGCCAACTGCCACAGCGTCGCCGCCCCCGTCGCGATGTCGCCGCCCACATAGTTCGGGTTCTGGCGCTCCATCTCGACCGCCGAAAAACTCGCGGATGCTCGAATCACGTCGCGGAAACCCGGCGCGAACCGCTCCACCTGTCGCGTGATCGCCTCCGTCTGATCGATGGTCGAGCCGTGCGGCACGTGCGTGTACGTCCACAACACGTGTTGCCCGTCGGGCGCCCGCGAGTCGTCCACAATGGACGGCTGCGACACGAGCACGTACGGGTTCGACGCGTGCCTCCCCGCCGCCACGTCGCGCTCCGCCGCCGCGATCTCCTCCCGCGTGCCGCCCAGGTGCAACGTGGGGGCCGAGCGCAGCTCGGGGTCGCGCCACGGCACCGGGCCCGACAGGGCGAAATCGACTTTCGCGACGGCGTCCCCGTGACGGTAGGCGAGCATCCGACGAGCGAACCAGCTCGGCAACGCGCCGCCGGCGAGCTCCACGAGCGCGCGCGGCGTCACATCCAGCAGTACGGCGTCGGTCGGGGGCAACTCGTCGAGCGAGTGCACCGGATGATCGGCGACCACCTCGCCGCCGTGGGCGCGCAGATCGGCGATGAGGGCATCCACGATCGACTGCGACCCGCCCCGCGGAATCGGCCAGCCGCCCGCGTGCGCGGCCGTTGCCAGCGCCAGCGCCGTGCCCGCCGTCGCGAGGCTCGGCATCGGCCGCACCGAGTGCGCCGCCACCCCCGCGAACAGCGCGGGCGCGACCGCGTCGCGAAACCGCAGATTCCACGCCGGCGAGCCCTGCTCGAGCGCGCGCACCCCAAACATGGCGGTCGTCAGCGGATGCGCGGGGATGCGCAGCAGCGACGACCCGGTGAACTGCGCCACCTGCTGCGCCCGCTCAACGAGCGGCTCGAACAGGGCGTGCCAGGCGTTGCCGTCGCCCGCCGCGAAGCCGCCGCCCGGAAGCGGAACCCCGGTCTCGTCGAGCCGATCGGCCGTGTCCTCCAGGCTGCGGTAGGCGATGCCGGCCGGCCGGTCGTCGAGCGGGTGAGCGTACGAAATGTCGGGGGTGATCAGGTCGACGCGCTTGTGCAGCTCGAAGCGGCGGAAGAACCCCGACGCGACAGCGAGCGGGTGCACGGCGCTGCCGAGGTCGTGCCGAAAGCCGGGAAGCGTCAGCTCGTCGGTGCGCGCCCCGCCGCCGACCGTGCGAGCCTGCTCGAAAACGGTGACCCGAACGCCGGCGCGCGCAAGCAGAACGGCGGCGGCGAGCCCGTTCGGGCCCGAGCCGACCACAGTCGCCGTGTGCGTGTCACGCAAAAACGCCATCCGACCACGCTAGTGAGCCGTGCACCGGCGTGACGGCCAGTCTCAGGGTTGTCGGAGGTTCGCCCGGCCCGCTAGTCGATGGCGTCGCTCGGCAAATCGCCGAGCTCGACCGAATACTGAATCGACCCGTCGACGCCGGTCCAGCGCACCGTCACCGCGCCGACCACGGCGTCGTCGGCTGTCACGGCGTCGCAGACGAACGTCGCGCCGAGCCGTGCGTCAGAGCTCGACGGGCAGGCGATCGCGAGGTCCAAGTCTTGCGCCTGCAGGTCGCTGCTGATGCTCTGCTCGACACTGCGCATCTCGCTCGCCGTCGCCTCACGCGGCGCGAGGAACGGTGCTGCGGCGAGCAGCCCGCCCACGGCGAGCAGGGTGAGCAGGTAGACCCACACGGGGGAGGCGTTGCGGCGCCCCTCGCGGCGCGTCGAAACGGCGCGGGCCACCAGATAGAAGAACGGTCCGAGCAGAATCCACCAGCCGGATGCTCGGTTCGCGAACCCGAAACGGGCAAGCGCCCGCCGGTCGCTCACCACCCACACGATGAGCAGCACGGGGATCGCGACGAGCGCGCCCCCGACAATGGCGAGGCTCACTGTGTCAGACGGAATCGCCGACAGCGGCACAGCCGACAGGCTGAGCGACGCGCCAGCGAGCGTTGCGGCGCCGACCAGCGCAGCCACGAGCACGACGACAGCGACGAGGGGGCTGAGGGCGAGCATCCATGCGGAAACGGTGGCGACGCGGCTTGGCGGCGGCGGAAGCGTGCGCGGAGGCGCGAGAACGCCCTGCGGAAGCGGTTCGTAGTCGACCGACGCGAGCTCGACGGCCGACAGGCGCACGGCTCCACCCGAGACGCTCACCCAGGGGCGGGCGAACCCGTCGTCGGAGGTGTCCGGAGAGATCGGGTCGTTCGGTAGCGTTGCCCGCGCTGCGGTGGGCGCCGTCTCGGCGGTCGTCGCTGCGCTGGATTCGGGCAGCGGCGGCTCCATCTCGGCAAACGCGCCGATGCCCGGGTCAGAAAAGGCCTCCAGCGGCGGAATGCGCAGGTCAACCATCGGCTGTGACGGCTGCGGCACGACGGTCGAGCCGATCGCGGGCGTCGACGTCGACTCGGCGCTCGGGGTCGAGGCGGCCGACGGCGCGACCGTGGCCGATGCTCCGGACTCGGCGGACGACAGGCTCGGCGACGACGCAGCCAGCGACTCAGGCGACGACTCGGCCGACGACGACGCCGCGCCCGACTCGCCCGACTGCGCCGATGCCGCCGACTCGAGCTGACGACGCTCGCGCCTGCTCGGAAGCTGCGGCGGGGGAGCGGTCTCGAGCGCACTGCGCTGCATGCCCGGCGGGTCGACGCGGCGCCCAGGCGTCGCCTGCGGGTCGGGCAGCAAGAAGCCTTCCGGCGTCGCCACCTCAGTGCCGGGGGCGACCGGCGCCACCTCGGGACCGGGGGCGACCGTCGCCACGGCGTCGGTCGCCGGAGCCGACACGACCGAGGCGTCCTGGACGTGCTCCGTCCAGGCGCTGCCGTCCCACCACCGCACGAGCCGCGCGTCGGCAGGATCGTGGTACCAGCCGGGTACCGGGGTGGATACGGTCATCGAGTCAGCCCCCCTGAGCGATGTTGGCCCCAGCCTAGGCTGTGAGCGCGTCTCAGACCTACCCCCGTTCCGGGGGTAAGGCGTGCGAGCCGCGCGGTTCTCAGCGGTCGTCTGTCAGCATTAGCCCATGCCCGCCGCAGCCCCGAACGCCCCGACGGAAGCTCTGCCCATCCTCAGCGCCAAGCTGATTCCCGCCGCGCTGGTCGCGACGAGTGCGATACCGCTGTTCGCGTTCGAGAACCGCCTCGTCGGCTACCCCTGGCTGCTCGTGGGCCTCATCGCCGCCTACGTCGTTGACCGCGAGCTGATGCGCGATCTCGGCATCATCGCCGCGGGGCTCATCGTCGTCAGCACCGTGAGCGTGAAGGCCGACATCTCGTGGCCGAACTTCTTCCTGCTCGGGTTCGTGTTGAGTCTCGCCGTTGCGGTGCCGTTCGTGCTCGACCGATTCGTGCTGAAGCGGCGCGTGATCCGGTTCCCATGGCGCAGCGGTCAGAAGTGGCAGCCGTGGGAGAAGTCCTACCTGTTCGCCGTGCCGTTCCTCGGCTGGCTGATCCTGCCGTACTACTTCATCTCCTCCGGTACGTACCAGAACTGGCCGGCCGTGAGTGAGTTCAGCGAAGTTGCGCGCCTGTTCATTGGCGTGAACGCGGTCGGCATCTGGGACGAGCTGTTCTTCATCTGCACCTGTTACGTGCTGCTGCTGCGGCACTTTCCGCTGCTGGTGGCGAACATCCTGCAGTCAATCATCTTCGTCAGCTTCCTCTGGGAGCTCGGCTACCAGGCCTGGGGTCCGCTCATGACGATCCCGTTCGCACTCCTGCAGGGCTGGATCTTCCACCGCACCAAGTCGCTCACCTACGTGATCATCGTGCACCTGCTGTTCGACCTGATCGTCTTCCTCGCGATCGTGCACGCCCACAACCCCGGTGTGTTCCCGTTCTTCCTCATCGCCGCGCCCGGAGCGTGAGAAAAGGGCGGCCGCGTCACCCGCGCGGCCGCCCCGTCATCGTGCTCTAGCCCTGCCACTCCTCGCGCTCGTCTGAGCCGCGGTCGGGCATGCCGGGAGCGTCGTCCATGCGGGCGCGCTCGTCCGACTCCTCGGCGCGCTCAGCGGCCGAGTCGGGGTCGAGCCAGTCGTCGATGTCGTGCCCCATCGTCGTTTCGCGCTGGCCGCTCTGGGCGTCGTTGTCGGGCAGCGTGTCGAACGTCTTGTCGCGGTCCTCGTGTCGTGCCATCACTGTCGTCCCTCCTGTTCCTCGCGGCGCTCGTCATCACGCACCGGAACACCGGTGGCAGCGTCGTTCGCGGCAGCCCCGATTGCTCCGCCGATCGCGCCGCCTCCGAGCATCCCGTCGCGGTAGGCGCCGGTGGCGTTCTGCTCGCCGTCTTCCAGGTCGTCGGGATGCTCGAGGTCGTCCGACGCGTGCCCCGCGTCGTACTCGGCCTCGTCATCGCCTCCGTGGTCGCGGCGGTCGTCACTCATGGCCGCCGCCGAGTTCGCCGAGGTCGCGGTCGGTCGCGCCGCCGTCGGTGCCGAGCGGGTCGTCGAGTCCGTCGGGCGGGGTGGGCTCGCCGAGCGGCTCGGTGCGGTCGTCGTTCTCTCGCGGTGCGTTCGCGTCGCGGCCGCCGTCGACGCTGCGGTCGCGCCCCGCGTCGCCCGTGTCGCCCGCCGCGGTGTTGTCGGCGGCGATCTTCTCGGCCTGCGCTCGCTCGGCCTCCTGTTGCTGACGCGCGGCAAGCTCGGCCGGGTCGTGGATGTCGCCGTACTCTTCTCCGGAATTCGCGTTCGTGTTCATGCGCTTCAGGCAAGCCCAGCCCTCGGCGGAAAGAAAAGGGGTTGACTTCCCAGCCGGGCAGCGCTGACAGACTGGAGCGTGTGACCTCCCTCATGAGCCGGATGCCCGACCCCTTCGAGGCCGGCGCCGCGTTCGACGCGATCGCCGCGTGGGCTGAGAGCACCGGCCGCCCGCTGTATGAGGCGCAGGAGGAGGCGATCTTCGAGCTGGTCGCCGGCGCTCACGTGGTGCTTGCCACCCCGACCGGCAGCGGCAAGAGCCTCGTTGCTGTCGCCGCCCACGCGATCGCCCTCGCCCAGGGTCGTCGTAGCTACTACACGGCACCCATCAAGGCGCTCGTGAGCGAGAAGTTCTTCCAGCTCGTCGACATCTTCGGCGCCGAGAACGTCGGCATGGTGACCGGAGACAGCGCGGTCAACGGCGACGCCGCGATCATCTGTTGCACGGCCGAAATTCTGGCGAACCAGGCGCTGCGCTCGGGCGACGCCCTCGACGTCGGGCACGTCGTCATGGACGAGTTCCACTACTACGCGGACCCCGACCGCGGCTGGGCGTGGCAGGTGCCGCTGCTCGAGCTGACCGGCACCCGATTCCTGCTGATGAGCGCGACGCTCGGCGATGTGAGCGCGATCGCGAGCGACCTCGAGAGGCGCACCGGGCATCCCGTCAGCGAGGTCACCCACACCGAGCGACCCATTCCGCTGTCGTACAGCTACGTGCGCACGCCCGTCCACGAAACCGTCGAAACGCTGCTCGACGAGCGGCGCGCACCCGTCTACGTCGTGCACTTCAGCCAGGCCGCCGCGATGGAGCGCGCCCAAGCGCTGACGAGCCTCAGCGTCATCACGCGCGAACAACGCGACGAAATCGCCCGCGAGCTCGGCGACTTTCGGTTCACGACCGGCTTCGGAACGACCCTCAGCCGGCTCGTGCGCTCCGGAATCGGCGTGCACCACGCCGGAATGCTGCCCAAGTACCGCCGGCTTGTGGAGGTACTCGCCCAGAAGGGACTGCTGAAGGTCATCTGCGGCACCGACACGCTCGGTGTCGGCATCAACGTGCCGATTCGTACCGTGCTGTTGACCGCGCTCAGCAAGTTCGACGGTGAGAAGACGCGGCACCTGTCGGCGCGGGAGTTTCACCAGATCGCCGGTCGTGCCGGGCGTGCCGGCTTCGACGACGAGGGCTTCGTCGTCGTGCAGGCGCCCGAGCACGACATCGAGAACGCCCGCGCTGAGGCGAAGGCGGCCAGGGCGGACGCGTCGGGCAAGAAGAAGGTCAAGCGGCCGGCCAAGAAGTCGGCGCCCGCCGGCAGTGTGGTCTGGACCGAGAAGACCTTCGAGCGGCTGGTGGCCGCGCCGCCCGAGCCACTGGAAAGCCGCATGCAGGTCTCGGCGGCGATGCTCATCAACCTCATCGCGCGCGGCGGAGACGTCGTCGCCCACGCCCGCGCGCTGCTGACCGAGAACCACGAGCCTGCGCACCGGCAGCGCGAGCTGGTGCGCCGTGCGCTCAGCATCGCCAAGACCCTCGTCGCCGCCGGCGTCGTCGAGGTCGTGCGTGTCAACAACTCAGGACAAACGCTGCCGAACGCGGGCTCGGCGAACTCCGGCGCGGGCGCGGGCGACCGTAGTCCTGAATTGTTGACACCCGAGGTGCGGCTGACCGTCGACCTGCAGCCGAACTTCGCGCTCAACCAACCCCTCAGCCCGTTCGCGCTCTCGGTGATCGGGATGCTCGACCCGGCAGACACCGTCGGCTTCCGTCGCGACGACACCGGTGCCGCCAACGGCCTGCTCGGCACCGGCCACTACGCGCTCGACGTGGTGAGCGTCATGGAGGCAACGCTCGACAATCCCCGCGCCGTCCTCGCCCAGCAGCAGTTCCGCGCCCGCGGGGAGGCGGTCGCGCAGATGAAGGCCGACGGGATCGAGTACGACGAGCGCATGGAGCGCCTCGAGCAGGTGACGCACCCGCAACCGCTCGCCGAGCTGCTCGCGGAGGCGTTCGAAGGCTACGCCTCGGCGCAACCGTGGATTCGCGACGTCGAGCTGAAACCCAAGAGCGTCGTGCGCGACATGTTCGAACGCGCCATGACCTTCGGCGAGTACGTCAGCTTCTACCAACTGCAGCGCAGCGAGGGCGGACTGCTGCGATACCTCAGCGACGCCGACCGGGCCCTGCGTCAAACGGTCCCCCCGGAGGCGATGACCGACGAGCTGACCGACATCGTCGAGTGGCTGCGCGAACTGGTCCGCCAGGTCGACTCGAGCCTGCAAGACGAGTGGGAGGCGCTCACGCAGGCGGCCGACCCCGCCGCGGCGCGACCCGCCGCCGAGGCGCCCGTCACTCCGCCGCCTCCGCCGGATGTGACGACCAACCGCCGGGCGTTCACCGTCCTCGTGCGCAACGAGCTGTTCCGCCGCGTGCAGCTCGCGGCCCGCGAGGCCGACGACGAGCTGGTGGCGCTCGACCCCGAGGCCGACTGGCCCGCCGGGCTCGATGCGTACTACGCCGAGCATGACGCGATCGGCATCGACGCCGCCGCCCGGTCGACGGCCCTCGTGCAGATCACCGACGACCCCGCGGATGCTCGCGCCGGTTCCCGCAGCTGGCAGGTTCGCCAGGTGCTCGCCGACCCGGCCGGCCACCACGACTGGGGCATCGACGCGGTCGTCGACCTCGACGCCAGTGCCGAGGAGGGCGTCGCCGTCGTGCGCGTGACGGGGCTGACCCGGCTCTAGTGTGCCGTCAGCTCGCGTCGCGGTCGAGGCGCCCGATCATGCTCCACACCGTCGGTGTCAGGTCGGGGTAGCTGAGGGCGATCTGGCGCAGCATCCGGTAGTCGGTGCCGGGGGAGGGGCGGCGGCCGCCGTCAGCGGCGATGCGGTCGGCGCGCAGCATCCACACCACCAGTTCGTCGACGGTCGGAATCTCCGACATGAAGTCCCACGGGTCTTCGCCGCCGCGGGCCCGCTCGTGCACGACCGTCGCCAGCTCGTCGGCTGCCTCGGCGCGCAGCACCTCGAGGCTCGCGCGGCGGGGGTGGTCGTCGGTCGTCACCCATCGAGCCTACGCGCGCTGTCTGGGGTATACCGTCGGTGGACCGAGGGCCCTCGGCCCACCGACGGTCTGCGGTCGCGCGGCTAAAGGGGGGACAGCCGCGCGACCGGTCTAGAGGCCAGCCGCCGCGAGGACGCGGTCGAACCAGGCCGGGTCGAGCACGGTGGCCACGGCCACCACGATTGCCTGCAGGGTTCCCCACAGCAGGAGGGCGGGCCACGGGCTCGCGCCCGTCGTGCGGTGCAGCTGCACGCCGCGCGAGCCGAGGTAGACGGCGGGCATGATGACCGCGACGATCCACGGGGTCGACGTCAGGTGCCCGGCTGCGGCGAGCTGGCGGGCATCCTGGCTCGCAAGAGCGCCGTACAGCACGAACGGCAGCAGCATCGCCAGCCAGATCGACTGCTGGGGAGCCGCTCCGGTCGCCGAGAGGTCGAGAACCCAGTGCATGATCAGCACCTGGGTGATCGGCATCACCGCGATGAGCCACAGCGAGGCGGTGTGCACGCGCGGACGCTCGACGCGGTGGCTGTGCGCCCGTCGCGTGGGCGTCTCCTTCCACAGCTCGTCGAGGTCAAGACGGGTGGGGGTGAGGCCCGCCGAGGCCGCGGGCGTGCGGTCGGTGCGGGTGGCCGGCGCCTCGGCGGCGGGCGTCGCGGGCGAGACGGGCGTGGTCGCGTGCAGCGACATGGTCTCGGCGATGCGCGCGGCTTCGCGTCGCGCTTCCTGGGTGTAGCTGGCGCTCAGCCGCATCGCCTCGACGGTGGCCGGCGAGATGTCGGGGCTCGTGGGCGCGCTCCAGGCCGTGTCGACCGAGCGCGGCGTGTCGCCGATGAGGGCGGTGTGGTGCGTCCAGCCGTGGCCGTCCCACCAGCGGCGGTGCGTCGGCTGACCGCTGTCATCCGCGCTGAGCGGGTCGGCGTACCAGCCTGCCGGCACCCGAACTGCCGTTGTTGTCATTGGATTTCCCCCAGATCCCGGTCCCCCGACCGGGTTCGTGTGTCACCCCAGCCCCCCGGCTGCGGCGTGTGTCACGCGTGTTCGGGTCTGCGTGACCGGTCGGCACCGACGGGGACTCCGCGAGCGGGGTCGGCCTCGGTGACGGCCGTGGATATTGAGTTGTGGTTCCTCACTCCAGTGTCTCCGTCAGACGTCGATTCGGCGAGTATCAGGGCCCTGCGGCTCTTCGCTTTTCGAACGCCCGTGGTGTGGGGAGTGCGGTTGTGTGGAGTTGTGTGGTGAGGGCTCGTGCTGTGGGTCAGCGCGAGAGCCCGAAGACGCCCCAGTCGTCGACCTGCCACGCGATCCAGCCGTTGGCGCGCTGGAGGCTGACGGTGACGACGAAGGTGTCTCCTGCCGCGTTCGCGGCCGGGCAGCGCAGCTGCTGGCCGATGAACAGCGGAGGCGTGGCGGGGCAGTTCGCCGTGAGGTTGGCGCCGATGCTGCGGCTGTTCGAGGCGATCGTCTGGTTCGCCTGCTCGGCGAAGACGCCAGGGAACGACGCGATGACGAGGCCGGGCACAGCGAGAATGGATGCTCCCATGAGCCCCGTGAGCAACAACCAGACGGCGACGGGGCCGAATCCGACACCCGAGACGCGGCTGATGCGCACGGCACGCACCAGCAGGTAGACGATCGGGCCGCCGAGAGCCCACCAGCCGCTGGCGGGCCGGTCGAGGCCGAGCCGGCCGAGGCGCCGCGCGTCGAGCAGGGCGAGGACGACGACGACGGGCAGCGGGCCGAGCCAGATGCCCGCCATGATGGCGAGGCTCGGACCGGTGGCGAACGCCGACACGACGAGCAGGCTGAGCAGCAGCTGCAGCATCGGCAGCAGCGCGATCGACCACGCTTCGACGGTCTGCAGGCCGGCGATTCCGGCGGGCGCGCCGGTCAGGAGTGCTCCGGGGCGACCCGCTGAGACGGGAGCGTCGCCTGCCGCCGGGGCGTACCGCGGCGCGCCGGGCGCGCTGCCGAAACCGGGTGCCGAGGCCGAGCCGTAGCCGGGAACGCTGCCGTAGCCGGGCGCCGATCCGAAGCCGGGTGCTGATCCGAAGCCGGGGGCAGAGCCGTATCCTGGGGCCGAGGGGCGGGGCGTGCTACCCGCGTAGTTCTGCGGTGTGCCGGCGCCCGGGGCGGTCGCCGAGGGCATGCCGCTGAACGAGGCGGCCGACGCGACGCTGGCCTGGCTGCTGGCGGAGTTCACGCTCGAGCGCGCCGAGCGCGGTTCGGCGGTCATTTCGTCGCGGTTGACGGGAACCCACGGCGAGGCGGCCGGCGAGGCGGTGCCTCCGGCAGCCGCGGCGGTGGCCGACTGCGCGTTCGGATCCGTGAACGCGGCGGCCGCGAACGCGTCGGCGGCGTTCGACGCGGGGCGCGAGGCCTGCGGGGGAGCGTTGTCGGCTCCCGGCGTGCCGATGGACTCGGCGGGGCGGCTCGCGGCACCCGCTGCGGCCTCCCGGTACTCGGCTTCGCGACGCTCGGCTTCGCGGCGGGCGGCCTCGAAGCGCTCCTGCTCGCGGCGGGCTTCCTCGAGGCGCTCCTGCTCGGCGCGTGCCTCAGCCTCGCGGCGAGCGCGCTCGGCCTCCTCGCGAGCGGCGGCCTCGGCGGCTTCTCGGGCGGCCTTCTCGCGCGCGGCGGCTTCAGCGGCCTCGCGAGCGGCCTGCTCGCGTGCGGTGGCTTCGGCGGCTTCGCGGGCGGCCTCACGCACGGCGGCTTCGGCGGCTTCTCGCGCGGCGGCCGCTGCGGCAGCGGCCGCGTCGGCGTCGGTCACCTTCGAGTCGGCCACGGGCGGCGCGAGCTGGCGCAGCACCTGTGCGGTCGGCTGCTCGGTCGGGCCGGAGGTGGTGGCTCCGGAGTCGACGGGCGCACTCTCGGCCGACTCGGCGCTGCGCCGGTCGCGGCGACGGGGCATGTCATCGTCGGCGTAGACGGTCTCGGTCGGCACCATCGGCTGACGGGCGTCCGAGACGTGCTCCGTCCAGGCGTGGTTGTCCCACCACCGCAGCTGCGGGAGACCCAAGGGGTCGGGGTACCACCCTGCCGGAACGCGCCCGTATTCGTCGTCTGCCACGATGTACCGCCCCCAAGTCATTGTGTCGGTCCCCCGACCGACTGCGCTCAGTCTATGGTTGCAAGGTTCTGTCGACTAGACGGAGAGGTCCCCCCAGTGCGGGTGTGCCCCCTTCGGGGGGTGCCGCGGTTACAGCGGCACGGCGGCGCTCTCGAGCGTCTCGCGCAACCACGAGTCACGCTCGACGTCGCGGTGCAGGGTGGGGCCATCGACCCACGCCGACACGGCGCGCGCGCCGTGCAGGGCGCTCATGAGCCACAGGCTCGCGCCCGACAGCTCGGCGGCGGCGAGCGTCACCTCGTCGACCGTGAGGCCCTCGGTGCGGGCCGCGTCCCGCACGAGCCGCTCTGTCACGCTCGGGATGCGCGGGGCCGGCTGCGCGACAACGCCCAGGCGGCCGCCGCGCGCGACAAGCAGCGAACTGTAGGCGCCCTCGATGACGTGGCCGCGAGCATCCACGATGACGGCCTCGTCGGCACCGCACGACTGCACCTGCGTGCGCAGCCCGGCGAGCCGCTCGAGGTCAGGGCCCTTCGTTTGGGGAACGTGGCGCGGGTCGCTGCCGGCCGTGGCGACCACGGCGGTGGCCAGCCCGGCTCCGACGTGAACGGCGGGACTCGGTCGCACCAGCAGGCGGTACTCGCCGCGCTCACGCCGCTCAACGCGGGGAAACAGCGGGGGATGCTGTGGGTCGGCCTCGACGAGCCCGCGCAGCACCGCGATCGCGTCCGCCCAGAACGCCTCGGCCTGGCTGCGTCCGCCGTCACCGCTCGCGGCGCTCGTCACAAAGCGGGCCCGGTGGTGGGCGATGCCGCGCGCGCGGCTGGCCACGACGCGGAAGGAGTCGGCGACCTGAACACCGCCCTGACCGGGATCACACCACTCGACGGCGGTGAACGCGCGCGAGGTGCCCGCCGCGTCGGGCCGCCAGACGAGGGTGCTGCCGATGATCGTGCCCGCCTCGCCCATACACTTCAGCGTATGGCGAGGGGACCGCAACCGGTGCGCGTGCAGCGCATCGACCTCGGGCCCGTGCCCGACCTCGAACCGTTCGCGGCGCGGGTGCACTCTGACCCCGCCTCCGTCGCGCTCGACACCTCCGCGGGCGACGATCTCGCGGTCGCCTGGCTGGACTCGGGAACGGACGCGACCCGAGGGCGCAGCATCGTCGCCGTCGGCGAGCCCGTCGCCATGCGCCGCGGGCACACCGTCGACGACCTGCGGGCGGCCTTGGCCGCCCAGCGCGAGCGGCTCCCCGCGGGCGACGCAGCCCCGGCACCACTCGGGCTTGCGGGCTGGTTCGGGTACGAGTTGCGCGACGAGACCATGGGGGCGGCGGTGCCCGACGTCGCCGACGCGCACCGAGCATCCTGGATGCGCGTCGATGCTGCCCTCGTGCGCGACCACGCGACCGGGCGCGGCGAACTGGTCGCCATCGCCACCGACGCCGAGGCCGACGCGTGGGCTGCGCGGGTGCGCTCCGTGATCGACGCGTGCGCGACCGGCGCCCTCGCCGACCCCGGCGCGCCGCGTGCCCGGGCGGCACTCTGGCGCGACACCGACGAGCACTACGCCGAGCTGGTGCGCCGCTGCCTGGCCGCCATTCGCGACGGCGAGGCCTACCAGCTGTGCTTGACGAGCGCCGCAACCGTGGCCGAGCCCGACGACCCGGTGACGGTCTACCGGCGTCTGCGACGCTCGAGCCCGGCGCACCACGGCGCCCTCATCACGATCGGCGGGGTCAGTCTGCTGTCGGCGAGCCCCGAGACCTTCCTCACCGTCGCCGACGGAACCGTCACCACGCGGCCCATCAAGGGCACCCGGCGCCGCGGAGGCGATCAGGCCAGCGACGCCCGGCTCGCCCGCGAACTGGCGTCCGACGAGAAAGAGCGCGCCGAGAACCTCATGATCGTTGACCTGATGCGCAACGATCTGCAGCGCGTGTGCGAGGTCGGCAGTGTCACCGTCACGGGCCTGCACGAGGTCGAAACGTACGCGCACGTTCACCAGCTCGTGTCGACCGTGACCGGGCGCTTGCGCTCCGGCCTCGACGCGCTCGACGCGGTCAGCGCCAGCTTCCCCGCCGGGTCGATGACGGGCGCGCCGAAACGTCGCGCGGTCGACCTGCTCGCCGGCTGGGAGGCGGCGCCGCGCGGCATTTATTCGGGCGCTTTCGGGATGCTCGGGGCAGACGGATCCGCGGAACTCGCGATGGTCATCCGCTCGATCGTCATCGCCGACGGTGTCGCCTCCGTCGGCGCCGGTGGCGGAATCACGGCCCTCAGCCGACCGGACGCGGAGACCGAGGAGATGCACCTGAAGGCCCGAGCGCTGCTCGTCGCGCTGGGTGCAGGCGAAGCCGACTAATCTGGGACGTCGGGTCACTGCACCCCCACAGCCACCCATCTTTGCGATTGAGAGCCCCGTGAGCGAGAGCACCGCCGACAGCGAGAACGAGTACGACCCGCACCGCATCGAGGCCGCCTGGGCGCCCGTGTGGGACGAGGTGAAGCCGTTCTCGACGCTCGACAGCGAGCTCGACGAGAGCGAGCGCGCGAGGCCGCGCAAGTACATCCTCGACATGTTCCCCTACCCGTCGGGCGACCTGCACATGGGTCACGCCGAGGTGTACGCGCTCGGCGACGTCGTCGCCCGCTACTGGCGCCAGCGCGGCTTCACCGTGCTGCACCCGATCGGTTGGGACTCGTTTGGCCTGCCCGCCGAGAACGCCGCCATCAAGCGCGGCGCCGACCCGCGCGAGTGGACGTACGAAAACATCGCCCAGCAGAAGGCGTCGATGAAGCGCTACGCGGCGAGCTTCGACTGGGACCGCGTGCTGCACACCTCCGACCCCGAGTACTACCGCTGGAACCAGTGGCTGTTTCTGAAGATGTACGAGAAGGGGCTCGCGTACCGCAAAGACAGCTGGGTCAACTGGGACCCGGTCGACCAGACCGTGCTCGCGAACGAGCAGGTGCTGCCCGACGGCACGTCGGAGCGCTCGGGCGCCGTGGTCGTCAAGAAGAAGCTGACGCAGTGGTACCTGAAGATCACCGACTACGCCGACCGACTGCTCGATGACCTGAATCAGCTCGAGGGTTCGTGGCCCTCCAAGGTGCTGACCATGCAGCGCAACTGGATCGGCCGCTCGACCGGTGCTGACGTCGACTTCGTCATCGAGGGCCGCGAGGCCCCGGTGACCGTGTTCACCACCCGGCCAGACACCCTCTTCGGCGCGACCTTCATGGTCGTCGCGCCCGACAGCGACCTCGCCGCCGAGCTCGCCTCCGGGTCGACCCCGGAGGTGCGGATGCGCTTCCAGGCCTACCTCGACGAGGTACAGAAGAAGAGCGAAATCGACCGTCAAGACGCCACCCGCGAAAAGACGGGCGTCTTCCTCGACCGCTACGCCATCAACCCCGTCAACGGCGAGCGTCTGCCGATCTGGGCCGCCGACTACGTGCTCGCCGACTATGGTCACGGCGCGGTTATGGCGGTTCCCGCGCACGACCAGCGCGACCTCGACTTCGCCCGCGCGTTCGACCTGCCCATTCGCACGGTCGTCGACACGCTCGCCCCGGTGACGGGCGCGATCCCTGTTATCACGCCCGAAATGCTCGACGAGGAACCTCCCACGATCGACCCCGCCGTCACCGGCGAGGCGCTCACGGGCGACGGGCGCATGATCAACTCGGGTCCGCTCGACGGGCTCAGCAAGAACAACGCCATCAAGCGCGTCATTGAGCTGCTCGAAGAGCGCGGCACCGGCCGTGCGGCGAAGACGTACCGGTTGCGTGACTGGCTGATCAGCCGCCAGCGCTACTGGGGCACGCCCATCCCGATCATGTACGACGAGAACGGGGCCGAGATCCCCGTGCCGGAGGACCAGCTGCCGGTGCGGCTTCCCGACGCTGCGGGCATGGACATGAAGCCGAAGGGCACCTCGCCGCTCGGCGGCGTGCAGTCGTGGGTCGAGACCACCACCCCCGACGGAAAGCCGGCGCGTCGTGACACCGACACGATGGACACCTTCGTCGACTCGTCGTGGTACTTCCTGCGCTTCCTGTCGCCGGGCGACGACACCCAGGCCTTCGACCCGCGCGAGGCCGAGAAGTGGGCGCCCGTCGACCAGTACGTCGGCGGCGTCGAGCACGCGATTTTGCACCTGCTGTACGCCCGCTTCATCACGAAGGTCTTGTTCGACCTGGGCTACGTCAGCTTCACCGAGCCCTTCAGCGCGCTGCTCAACCAGGGCATGGTCATTCTCGACGGCGCGAAGATGTCGAAGTCGAAGGGCAACCTCGTCTACTTCACCGAAGAGCTCGACCAGTACGGCGTCGACGCCGTGCGGCTCACGATGGCCTTTGCGGGCCCGCCGGAAGACGACATCGACTGGCGCGACGTTTCGGTCACGGGCTCGCAGAAGTTCCTCGCGCGTGCCTGGCGGCTGTCGGGCGAGGTGTCGTCGTCGCTCGACGTCGACTTCGCCGACGGCGACGTCGCGCTGCGCCGGGTGACCCACCGGTTCCTCGCCGAGGTTCCGGGGCTCATCGAGTCGTTCAAGTTCAATGTCGCCGTGGCGCGCACGATGGAGCTCGTCAACGCCATCCGCAAGGCCGTCGACTCCGGGCCCGGAGCCGCCGACCCCGCCGTGCGCGAGGCCGTCGAAACCGTCGCCATCGCCCTGTCGCTGTTCGCGCCGTACACGGCCGAAGACATGTGGCACCGACTCGGCCGCGGAGACGCCTCGCAGGGGCGTGCCGGCCTCGTCGCGTTTGCCGGCTGGCGCAAGGCCGACCCGACGCTGCTCGTCGACGAGCAGGTCACGGCGGTCGTGCAGGTCGACGGCAAGGTGCGTGAGCGGCTCGAGGTCAGCCCGCGGGTCGGCAACGACGAGCTCGAGGCGCTGGCGTTGGCCTCCGAGGCCGTGCAGCGCGCCATCGGTGGGCGCGAGATCGCCCAAACCATCGTGCGTGCGCCGAAGATCGTGAGCATCGCGACGCGAAAGTAAGAAGGCGCGTCCCTCACACTCCGCAGCACGGGATGCTCGTCCCCGGTTCGTGAGGAGGGGCGGGGCGGCCGCATGGTCGCCTCGTAGCCTCGCCGCGTGCATCCGCCCGACAGTGCCGCAACCGCGATTGGTGGCACGCGCGGCGCGGTGAGCGAGCCGAGTGTCCCCGGCGATCGGGCCGAGCCGCCGCGCCGTTCGGCCCGCGTTCGCGCGGCCGTCAGCGGCACGGTCGTGCTCGTGCTCATCGGGTTCGGCGCCGCCGTCATTGCGGCGATCATCACCCCCGGGGGCGAGCGCGTGGCCGTCGGGCAGAGTGCTGCGGCAGAATCGGCGCTCGGTGCCGAAGCGGGCGGCGGGGCTCCCGCGGGTGACCCCGGAGGCGATGGCGGGCCGGCCGGTGCGGAGTCTGCCGCCGCACAGCCCGGCAGCCGCGCACTGATCGTGCACGTCACCGGGGCGGTCGAGAACCCCGGCGTGATCGAACTGTCGGAGGGCGCGCGCGTCATCGACGTCGTCGCGCGGGCCGGTGGCGCGACCAACGACGCCGACCTGGCCGCCGTGAACCTTGCGCGGGAGGTCGTTGACGGTGAGCAGATTCACCTGCCGCGCGTCGGAGAAGAGCCGCCGGCCCCGGCGCCGGGTGCAGCGGGTGCCGCCTCACCCGGCGGCGCGGGAGGCGCGATCGCGGGGGCGGTCGTCAACATCAACGCGGCGAGCTCGGCAGAACTCGAGACGCTGCCCGGCGTCGGCCCAGCGCTGGCGGGGCGCATCATCGCCTGGCGCGAGCAGAACGGCCCCTTCCGCAGCGTCGACGAGCTGCTCGCCGTGTCCGGCATCGGCGAGAAGACGCTGTCGGGGTTTCGCGACCAGATTGGCATCTAGTGCGGGTGCTCGACGCGCGACTCGCGATCCCCGCCGGTGCGGCGTGGGTGGGCGCCGTCGTGTTGATCGGCGTTGACCGCGAGGCGGTCGTCGTGACGTCGTGGGCAAGTGCCGGGCTGGCGCTCCTGATCGCGGGAGGACTCGCCGTCGTCGCGCGGCGAGCGCGCGCCGTCATTCCCTCGCTGCTCGCCCTCGCGCTCGCGGCCGCCGCCGTCGGGTTCGCTGCGCCGTTGCGGGCGCCACCCGTCATCGCCGATGCGCTCGGCGGTGCACCCCTGGACGTCGTCGTGCAGCTCGAGCTGACCGCGACGCCCGACACCACGACCGTGCCCGCGCGCATCGTTCGCGCCGTCGACGCCAACGGCGCGGCCGCCGCCGTCTCGGTGCCCGTGCGGCTGCTGTCGATCGACGTCGAGCGGCGCACTCCGCTCGGCACGACCCTGGTCGGCCAGGCTCGCCTCATCCCCGTCGGTGCGGGCGATGGCCGGGTCGCGCTCGTGCGGGTAATCGGCGAGTGGACGCCCACGCGCGACCCGCCGCCGTTGCTCGCCGCCGGCGACGCGCTGCGCGAGCGGTTCCTCGCGCTCATGGAACAGTTCGGCGGAGACGGCGCCGTGCTGCTGCCGGGGCTTGCCATCGGCGACACATCGGAGGTGCCCGACGACCTCGACCTGGCTATGAAGCAGAGCGCGCTCAGTCACCTCACGGCCGTGAGCGGCGCCAACTGCGCGATCGTCGTCGGGCTCATCCTCGGGCTCGGCGGGCTCCTGCGCTGGCCGCGCTGGGTACGCATCGTGATCGCACTCGCCGCCCTGGGGTTCTTCGTCGTGCTCGTCACCCCTGAGCCCAGCGTGATTCGCGCGGCCATCATGGCCACGACCGTGCTGCTCGCCACCCAGGTGGGCCGGCCCGCGCACGGGCTTCCGGTGCTCGCGCTCGCCGTCATGGGCATCATCGTGCTCGACCCGTGGATCGCCCGGCAGTACGGCTTCGTGCTCTCGGTGCTGGCCACCGCCGCGCTGCTCGTGCTGGCGGGCCCCATCGCCGAGCGCCTGTCGACGGTCATGCCGGCCGCCATGGCCCTGTGGGTGGCGGTACCGCTGGCCGCACAGTTGGCGTGCCAGCCGGTGTTGATCCTGCTGCAGCCCGAAGTGCCGGTGTGGGGCGTTGTCGCGAATATCCTCGCGGCGCCCGCGGCACCCGTGTCGACGGTCGTCGGAATGATTGCCTGCGTTCTTGCCCCGGTCATCCCGTGGCTTGCGACGGCTGTCGCGGCGGTCGCGTGGCTTCCCTCCGCGTGGATCGCCGGTGTTGCGCGCGTCAGCTCGGGAATGCCGGGCGCTCTCGTGCCGTGGCTCGAGGGCCCGCTCGGCGCGACCCTGCTCGCCGTGCTCACGGCGCTGCTGCTCGTCGCCTGGCGGGTGCCCGCACCGATCGGCACCGCGCGCTGGCGGCGACGGCTCGTGGCCGCGGGGCTCGTCGGCGCGGTCGTGACCTTCGGCGTCACCGCGGGTCGAGACCTGCTCATGCGCTCCGCCGTGCCCGACGACTGGCTGATCGCGCAGTGCGACGTCGGGCAGGGTGACGCCGTGCTCGTGCGCGACGGCTCGCACACCGTGCTGATCGACACGGGGCCGACGACCGAGGCGCTCGAGCACTGCCTCGACGTGCTGCGCGTCGACCACGTCGACGTGTTCCTCATCACCCACTTCGACCTCGATCACGTGGGTGGACTCGACGCGATCCTCGGCCGAGTGGGGGAGGTGTGGACGGGGCCGGTCGGACGCCCGGCCGATCAGGCCGTTCTGGATGCTCTTCTCGCCACGGGCGCGCCCGTGCGCGACGTGCGCCAGGGCGACACTCTACGGCCGGCTCGCGCGACCTGGAGCGTGCTGTGGCCGCCCGACCACCGCGGAGTGTCGCCGGGGAACGACGCGAGCGTGGTCGTCGACGTGCGGTTTGGGCCCGACTGTGCGTCGTGCCCGAGCCTGCTCGCGCTGGGTGACCTCGGCGAATCGGTGCAGCGCACCATGATGGCCACCGCCGATGTGCGCGCCGTCGACGTGGTGAAGGTCAGCCACCATGGCTCGCCCGACCAGTACGACGAGGTCTACGCGCGCGCGGCCGCGACGATCGCGCTGATCGGGGTGGGTGCCGACAACGGCTACGGCCACCCCGCCGCATCCGTGCTCGAGGCGGTGGAGGTCGCCGGGGGCACGGTGTCGCGCTCCGACCGGCACGGGCTCGTGCTCGTCGGCGTCGACGCCGGGGGCCTGTGGGCGTGGCACGAGCGCGCGGGAGGTGTCCGAGCCGATGAGTAGGCTGGCGGGGGGAGGACATCGATGGCACCAGCGAAGGCGCCCGCACGCGGCGGGTCGGGTCGATCAGCCGCCGCGCGCATCCCGCAGCTGTCGTGGCATGAGGTGCGGCCCGCGCCCATCGTGCTCATCAGCGGGCCGGAAGGCTTCCTCGCCGACCGGGCGCTGCGCATCCTGCGCGATGCGATGCGCGCTGAAGATCCAGCGCTGGAGGTGCACGATGTCGACGCCGCGGCCTACGCGCCCGGCGAACTGCTGACCCTCGCCAGCCCGTCGCTGTTTGGTGAGCCGCGGCTGTTGCGCGTCTCGAACGTCGAGAAGATGACCGACGCGTTTCTCGAGGAGGCGTTGGCGTTTCTCGCCGAGCCGGCTGACGGGGCCGTGGTCGCGTTGCGCCACGCCGGGGGAGTCCGGGGCAAGAAGCTTCTCGACGCCATACGAGGGGGCGCGGGCAACGGCGTTGAGGTCGTCTGCGCTGAGCTGAAGCGTGAGTCCGACCGGGCCGACTTCGCCGCTGCCGAGTTTCGACACGCGGGCCGGGCAATCGCGCCGGTCGCCCTGCGGGCGCTCGTCGCGGCGTTCGCCGACGACCTCGGAGAGCTCGGGGCCGCCTGCCAGCAACTCATCGCCGACACCGAGGGCGACATCTCGGCCGAGATCGTGCAGCGCTACTACGGAGGCCGCGTCGAGGCGACAGCGTTCGCCGTAGCCGATGCCGCGATCGCCGGGCAGCTCGGGCAAGCCCTGTCGCTTTTGCGCCACGCGCTGGACACCGGCGCCGACCCGGTGCCGATGGTCGCCGCGTTCGCCATGAAGCTGCGCACCATGGCGAAAGTCGGAGGCACACGCGGTTCGGGCGGGCAGATCGCCTCGCAGCTCGGCCTCGCTCCCTGGCAGGTCGACCGTGCGCGCCGCGACCTGCAGGGGTGGGACGAGGTCGGCCTTGGCCGAGCGATTCTGACGGTCGCCGAGACCGACGCAGCGGTCAAGGGCGCCAGCCGCGACCCCGTGTTTGCCCTTGAGCGCCTCGTCACCCTCGTCGCCGACCGCGGACACCCGCGCGCCTGACCCGCACGCCGCGCCCTTCCCCGACCCTCCCGTGTCAACAACTCAGGACTATCGCGGGACGCCGCCCGCGTCACTCCCCGCACTCCGCGTGTCAACAACTCAGGACTAACGCGCGAGGCCCCCGGCGTCGCACGCCGCACCCCAGCGTCAACAACTCAGGACTAACGGGTGACGAGCCCACCCTGGCCGTGGGATTCAGGCCCTCCGAGACCGTTAGTCCTGAGTTGTTGACAGCGCCGCGCTGAGCACGCCTGCGGTTACAGGTGGGCCTGCCGCAGCGTTAGTCCTGAATTGTTGACGGCAGACGGGGGTCAACGAGTGCGGCGTGCATAGCGCCCCGTCCACGCACAAGCGCGCGCACGCACGAGCGCACAAGCGCGCGCAAACACACACGCACAAGCGCACACACACACACACACACACGCACACGCACAAGCGCGCGCACGCACACACGAACACAGCAAAGCGCCCCGGGGCCGGAGCCTCGGGGCGCTTGTGCGTGCGTGTGGGGCGCTGACCTAGAGGGCCGCGACCTGCTTCGCGATGGCCGACTTGCGGTTGGCGGCCTGGTTCTGGTGGATGACGCCCTTGCTGACGGCCTTGTCGAGCTTCTTCGACGCGGTCTTCAGCGCGGCGGTCGCCGCCTCCTTGTCGCCAGCGGCGATCGCCTTGCGCGTGTTGCGCACAGCGGTCTTCAGCTCGCTCTTGACGGCCTTGTTGCGCTCCTGGGCCTTCAGGTTGGTCTTGATGCGCTTGATCTGCGACTTGATGTTCGCCATGACTGTCTTTCTTCGTGTGTGTACGGGATGAGCAACCGGTCGTGGGGTGTGCCTGACGGCGAACTGAGCCCGGTCGCGTTCCGTGCCGGAAGAGAGAGGGCTTCCTGGCACGCAAGCCAAGGATCGATGGTAGCAGGCGTTCAGGCTGAGGCTGTGTTCACGCGGGCGTGCTCGGCGCGTAACCCGGTCATGAGAGCGCGCAGTCCGAGCTCGAAGGCGCGACGGGCGCCGGCCGACTCGGCGTTCTCGGCGTCGAGGGCACGTCGCAGGCTCGGCAGGTCGGGGGGAGTGGACTCGCCTGACAGCAGGTCGTCGGGCGCGACGATGTCGAGCGCCGAGCCGAGAATGTGCGCCTCGATGGTGCGCATGACGGCGACCGCATCGCTGGTCGGCCATCCCTGTTCGATGAGCGCAGCGACAACGGTTTCGTACATGCGCAGCGTCGATTCGTCGCGAATGGGCGTCGTCGCGAGCAACGGAATCAGATTGGGATGCGCGGAGAAGGCCCGCAGGTACGACCGGCTCCACGCGACGATCGCCGCGTCCCACTCCTCGGTCGCGAACGCTCCCGTGTCGATCTCGGCGACGATGACGGCGCGCAGTTCTTCGATCAGCTCGGCCCGGTTGCGAATGTGGTTGTACAGCGACGACACCTGGCGGTGCACGCGGGCGGCGAGCGCCCGCATGGTGAGCCCGTCGGCGCCCGCCTCGTCAACGAGTCGCAGCGCGGCGGCGATGAGGTCGCGCTTGGTGAGTGCGGGCACGGGTACCTCGGGGGGTTCGGGAGTGCCGCGCGGTCGCCCACGTGGCGTGAATGTGCTGGCGCAGAAGCCATCCGGGTGTAACGTTATCGCACCCGATACGAACACTGTTCGTATGGACCTGTTTGTTCACTCCGTAATGACGCGGAAGAAGGGAACTGCGCAGTGGCGACGACGCTGTTTCATGGCGGCACTATCTGGTGTGGCGAGTCGCGGGGTACCGCGCACTCCCTCCTGATCGCAGACGGGGTGGTCGTTGCCCTGGATGACGACGCCGAGCGGCGAGGCGCCGAGGCCGACGAGCGGGTCGACCTTGAGGGCGGCTTCCTCATGCCGTCCTTCGGAGACGGCCACGCGCATCCCATCTTTGGCGGACTGGAGGCCGAAGGCCCCGCAATCCGCAGCTGCACGAGCGTGGACGAGATCGTCGAAGCTGTGCGTCGCTACGCGGGGGAGCATCCTGAGCTGAGCGTGATCCGGGGAGCCTCGTACGATCCGACGCTCACCGCCGACGGGGTCTTCGATGCGCGCTGGCTCGACGCCGCCGTCGCCGATCGCCCCGTCGTGTTGCGGGCGAGCGACTACCACACGGCCTGGTGCAACTCGCTGGCCCTCGAGCGGGCCGGCATCACGGCCGAGACCCCCGAGCCTGAGCTCGGCGAGATTCCGCGTCGCCCGGATGGCACGCCCGCGGGGACCCTGCGCGAGTGGGGCGCCGTCGAACTGCTGACGGCGGCTGTCGAGGAGCCGCCGCTCGAAACCCGCATTCGCGCTCTCGAGCGCGCTGGCGCGTACTTCCTCGCCCGCGGGGTCACCTGGGTGCAAGACGCCTGGGTCGAGCCGGCCGATGTCGACGTGTACGTCGCCGCCGCGCGTGCCGGCCGCATTCCGCTGCGCATGAACCTGGCCCACTACGCCGACCCCCGCCGGTTCCCCGCCCAATTGGCCGAGATGCAGGATGCTCGTGCCGCGATCGACGACGCCGGCTCACCGCTTCTGACCGCCCACACCGTCAAGTTCTTCGCCGACGGGGTAATCGAGAACGAGACGGGTGCCCTGCTCGAGCCGTACTGCTCGGCGATTCACTCGCACGGCATGGAGGTCTGGGGGCCCGAGCGCTTGGCTGACGCCGTCGCCGCGGTCGACGCGGCCGGCTTCCAGATCCACATCCACGCCATCGGTGACGCGGCCGTGCGCCAGTCGCTGGACGCCATTGAGCACGCTCAGCGCGTGAACGGCCCCCGGGATCGGCGCGCCGTGATCGCGCATGCCCAACTGGTGGACCCCGATGACCTTGCGCGCTTCGCGCGACTCGGCGTGATCCCCACCCTGCAGCCGCTGTGGGCACAGCTCGACGCGCTGATGACCGTCCTGACCATGCCGAGGCTTGGGCCGGAGCGCTCAGCCCGGCAGTACCCGACGCGCACACTGCGCGACTCGGGCGCGCGCGTCGCATTTGGGTCGGACTGGCCCGTCTCCTCGGGCGACCCGCGTGATGGCATCGCCGTGGCGACCTCTCGGCAGACCCCGGCCGGGGAGCCAGCGGGCGGATGGATTCCGGAAGAGACCCTTCCGATCGAGTCGGCCCTGTCGGCCTACACCGAGGGCGTCGCCCACCAGGCGTTCGCCGATCGCTCCGCCGCCCCCTGGGGCGTGATCGAGGTGGGCTCCAGCGCCGACCTTGTCTGGCTCGCGCGTGACCCGCGCGCGGTCAGCCCGCTCGACCTGCCGGCGGTCGAGATTCGACAGACCTACCTGGCCGGCACCTCCCGCATCACCGAAGGCCGCAACGGCGCGGCCGCGAGTTGAAAGGACACCGCTTCATGACCACCCCCACCCCTCACGCGTCGACCTCCGGCCCTCCGGTGCGACTGCGCCGCGTTCTGAAGGTTCCCGCACTCGTCCTGTTCGGGCTGGTGTACATGGTGCCGCTCACCGTGTTCACCACGTACGGCATCGTCACCGAGTTGACCGGCGGGCGCGTGCCCATGGCGTACGCGATCACCCTGGTGGCGATGGCGTTCACCGCCCGCTCCTACGCGCGGATGGCCATGGCCTTCCCGTTTGCCGGCTCCGCCTACGTGTACGCCCAGCGCAGTTTCGGGCCGGGCATCGGGTTCATGGCCGGCTGGTCGCTCATGCTCGACTACCTGTTCTTGCCGATGATCAACTACCTGGTGATCGGCATCTACCTGCACGCGGCGTTCCCCGCGGTGCCCGCCTGGGTGTTCATCCTTGCGACCATCGCGCTCGTCACCGTGTTGAACGTGATCGGCATTGTGTCGGTCGCCCGCGCCAACTTCGTGATCATCGGGGTGCAGGCGCTGTTCATCGTCGTCTTCGTCGCCCTGGGCGTTGGCAGCATGTCGGGTGGCTCGGTCGACCTGGCCGCTCCGTTCACCGGTGACGGCTCGGTCGACGGTGTCAACGTGCTGTTTGCCGGCGCGGCGATCCTGTGTCTGTCCTTCCTCGGCTTCGACTCCATTTCGACCCTGTCGGAGGAGGCGAAGGACGCGAAGCGCAGCGTTCCGCGCGCCATCATGATCACGACCGTCACGGCCGGTGTCATCTTCATCGGGCTGTCGTGGCTGTCGCAGGTGGTCTACCCGCAGAACGACTTCGCCGACGTTGACTCTGCCGCGCTCGACGTCATGACCGCGGCCGGTGGCGAGTTCCTCGCCGCGTTCTTCACGGCGGCCTACATTGCCGGGGCAACCGGATCGGCGCTGACGTCGCAGGCGTCGGTCTCGCGCATCCTGTACTCGATGGGGCGCGATGGCGTGCTGCCGCGACGCATCTTCGGCCGTCTCTCCGCCCGTTTCCGCACCCCGATGTACGCAACGCTCGTGGTGTCGGCGGTGTCGCTGTTCGCGATCGTCATCGACCTGGGGCTGCTCGTCGAGATGATCAGCTTCGGCGCCCTGATCGCGTTCTCGGTCGTGAACCTCTCGGTGATTAAGCACTACTACATCGACCAAAAGGAGCGCTCGTCTGCGCGCCTGCTAAGCAACCTGGTGCTGCCCTTCATCGGCTTCTCGCTGACGGTCTGGCTGTGGACGAGCCTGTCAGGCACGACGTTCATCGTGGGCGGCATCTGGATGCTCGGTGGCCTCGTTCTCTTGGCCATCGTCACGCGCGGCTTCCGCACGCGGGCACCCATGCTCGACCTGTCGGAGGTGGCCGATGTGACCGAGGCCGATGTCGAGCGCTCGGAGCCCGAACGGGTCTGATCCGTTCCCGCGGCGGGCCGAGCGGCCCGTGCGGGCGTGAGAGAATTCAGAGACATGTCTCCTCGCGCCCTCACCCCGCTCGCGCCCGCCGCGACCGACCCGACGCAGATTCGCAACTTCTGCATCATCGCCCACATCGACCACGGCAAGTCGACCCTTGCCGACCGCATGCTGCAGATCACGGGCATCGTTTCCGACCGCGAGATGCGCGCGCAGTACCTCGATCGGATGGACATCGAGCGCGAGCGCGGCATCACGATCAAGAGCCAGGCCGTGCGCATGCCCTGGGCGGTCGCGGGCGAGAACGGCGCGCCCGTCACCTACGCGCTCAACATGATCGACACGCCCGGTCACGTCGACTTCACCTATGAGGTGAGCCGTTCGCTCGCGGCCTGCGAGGGCGCCATCCTGCTCGTTGACGCGGCGCAGGGCATCGAGGCCCAGACGCTCGCGAACCTGTACCTGGCTCTCGAAAACGACCTCACGATTATCCCGGTACTGAACAAGATCGACCTGCCGGCGGCCGACCCCGACAAGTACGCCCGCGAGCTCGCGCAGCTCATCGGCGGAGACCCCGACGACGTGCTGCGGGTGAGCGGCAAGACGGGCGTGGGCGTCGAAGAGTTGCTCGACCGCGTCGTCGAGCTGATTCCTGCGCCGGTCGGCAACGCCGATGCGCCCCCGCGCGCCATGATCTTCGACTCGGTGTACGACTCGTACCGCGGCGTCGTCACCTACGTGCGCATGGTTGACGGGCGCCTCGACCCGCGCGAGCGCATCCAGATGATGTCGACGAAGGCAACCCACGAGATTCTCGAGATCGGCGTCTCGAGCCCCGAGCCGACCCCGAGCAAGGGTCTCGCCGTCGGCGAGGTCGGCTACCTCATCACGGGCGTGAAAGACGTGCGGCAGTCGAAGGTCGGCGACACGGTGACGACCCAATCGAAGGGCGCGACCGAAGCGCTGCCCGGGTACACCGACCCACTGCCCATGGTGTTCTCGGGTGTGTACCCGATCGACGGCAGCGACTACCCCGACCTGCGCGACGCCCTCGACAAGCTCAAGCTGTCGGACGCGGCGCTGCAGTACGAGCCCGAGACCTCCGTCGCGCTCGGCTTCGGTTTCCGTTGCGGGTTCTTGGGGCTGTTGCACCTCGAGATCGTCACGGAGCGGCTGCGCCGCGAGTTCGACCTCGACATCATCACGACCGCCCCGAGCGTGATCTACAACGTCACGACCGAGGACCGCTCGACCGTCGAGGTGACGAACCCGAGCGAGTACCCGACGGGTCGCATCGAGAAGGTCATGGAGCCGGTCGTCTCGGCGTCGATCCTCGCGCCGAAAGAATACGTCGGCTCGATCATGGAGCTGTGCCAGTCGCGCCGTGGCACCATGCGTTCGATGGACTACCTCGGCGAAGACCGCGTCGAGCTGAAGTACACGTTGCCGCTCGGCGAGATCGTCTTCGACTTCTTCGACCAGCTGAAGAGCAAGACGCAGGGCTATGCGAGCCTCGACTACGAACCGGCGGGCGAGCAGGAGGCCGACCTCGTGAAGGTCGACATCCTCCTGCAGGGTGAGCAGGTCGACGCCTTCAGCGCGATCGTGCACAAAGACAAGGCATACGCCTACGGCACGATGATGGCCCAGCGCCTGCGCGAGCTCATTCCGCGCCAGCAGTTCGAGGTGCCGATTCAGGCCGCGATCGGCGCCCGCATCATCGCTCGCGAGAACATCCGCGCGATGCGTAAAGACGTGCTCGCCAAGTGCTACGGCGGTGACATCACCCGCAAGCGCAAGCTCCTCGAGAAGCAGAAAGAGGGCAAGAAGCGCATGAAGATGGTGGGTCGCGTCGAGGTTCCGCAGGAGGCGTTTATCGCAGCGCTGTCGGGCGACACCGAGTCGAAGAAGGACAAGAAGTAGCCCCCATGTCGGCGACCGTTGATCGCGCCGCGGTCACCTACGCCGCCGTCGGCGCCACGCAGGCACCCGACCTGCTGTCGTTCCCGCCGCGCGGCTTCCGCCCGGCCGAACACCGCGCGCGCATCGGCCACGGCGACGCCCGCTGGAGCTACGCCGTCGAAGCGCTCCTCGATGGCGGCGTCTACCGGGGCGCCGGCATGACGGTGCGCTACCACCCGGCCCCCGCCGACCTGGCGGCCGACGCCTATCAGCCCGTGGTCTTCGACGACGCGGGCGAGCCGGTCGACCCAGCCGCGGTGGCGCCGGCCGAACAGGTCTTCACCGCCGAGGGGCGGCCACTGCTGCGGCCCGCCGACGAGATCACCGTCGGACTCGGTGTCGGCGACGCGCTCTGGTTTCCGCTGCCGACCCGGGTGGTGCTGCTCGAGCAGGCCGACGCCCGCGTGACACTCGCGATGGGGACGCTACCCGGCCACCTGCTCCGCGGCGAGGAGTCGTTCACGCTGGAGCGTGCATCCGACGGCACGGTCTGGCTGACCGTGCGCAGCTTCGCGCGCCCGGCCCACTGGTGGCTGTGGCCGGCATGGCCCGGGATGCTCGTGGCGCGCCGCCTGATCGCCGCCCGCTTCTTGAGGGCTCTCGCTGGGCCGATTCCCACCCGCGAGGCGTCAGAATGACGAACGTGTCCGAGTCGATCGTCGCACCTCACCGCCTGAGCGGCTTCACGCGCGTTCTCGTCGCGGTGTACGGCATTCTCGCCCTGGCCGCCACGGGGCGCTCGTTCTACCAAATCGTCACGAAGTTCGACGAGGCGCCCCTGGCCTACGTGCTGTCGGCGGTCGCGGCCGTCGTCTACATTCTCGCGACGGTCGCGCTCGTGGCGCCCGGCCGCGGCTGGTTCCGCGTGGCGTGGCTCGCGATCGGCTTCGAGATGGTCGGGGTCGTCGTCGTGGGCGTCATCAGCATCGCCATTCCCGAGCTGTTCCCGGCCGACACCGTGTGGTCGCAGTTCGGGCGCGGCTACGGCTTTGTTCCACTCGTTCTGCCGATTCTGGGGCTGTGGGCCCTGTCACGCGCGGCGCGTGCGGGCCGCGATGGCGGGGGAGTGTCCGCGTGAGCGACGCGCGGGTGGTGCACGGCGTCGAGGAGTTGCCGCGCGACGGCCGCCCCTCCGCGGTCACGATTGGCAAGTTCGATGGGGTGCACCTCGGCCACCGCCGGGTGCTGGAGCGGCTTCGTGACGAGGCTCTCGCCCGCGGGATCGAGCGCACCGTCGTCGTGACCTTCGACCGTAATCCGCTCGAGGTGTTGCGCCCCGACACGGCACCGCTTCCGCTGCTCAGCGTCGCGCAGAAAACGGAGGCCCTGCTCGAGGCCGGCGTCGACACCGTCGTCGTGATTCCGTTCACGCCCGAGTTCGCCGCGACGCGACCAGAGCGTTTCGTCGACGACATCCTCGTTTCCGGCCTGAGCGCGGCGTGCGTGCTGGTCGGGTCTGACTTCCGCTACGGAGCGCGCGGCGCCGGGACGCTCGAGACACTGCGTTCGGCGGGCGATGCGCTCGGCTTCGAGGTCGCCCTCGTCGATGACGTGTGCGTCTCTGACGGCGAACGCATCTCGTCGACCGGTATCCGGCGCCTCTTGGAGGCCGGCCAGGTCGCCGACGCGGCCGACGCGCTGGGACGCTTCCCGCGCATCCGCTCGCTCGTTGTTCCGGGACATCAGCGAGGACGCACGCTCGGCTACCCGACGGCCAACCTCGCGCACGGCGCGGAAGGCTTCATTCCCGCAGACGGCGTCTACGCCTGCTGGATGCACGTGGCAGGGCAACGCTTCGGCGCCGCCGTCTCGGTCGGCAACAATCCGACATTCGGCGACGTGCCGGAAAAGACGGTCGAGGCGCACGCGATCGACGTGACGGTCGACCTCTACGGGCAGACGGTCGAGCTGGAGTTTGTGCGTTTCATTCGGGGGATGCGCAAGTTTCCGAGCGCCGACGCTCTCGCGCACCAGATGGGCGTCGACGAGCTCGAGATTCGCGACGTACTGGGCTTGCCGACGCCCTAATCGTCGTCGTACTCCCGCGGGCGGCGGGGTGGCGGATCCGGCTCCGGCAGCTCCTCGGGAACACCGGCCCGGCCGGCCAGGAACAGCACGATGCCGGCGCTCGTGGCGTACAGCGGCCGACCGCTGCCGACCTGCCAGCCGCCGTCGACGGCCCGCATCGCGCGCGCCGACACGACGGCGCGACGTTCGGTAGGAACGCGCAGCGCCAGATCAAGCGCGACGGCCCCGAGATCGCGCGGGTCGACCGTCAGCGGCACGCGGTGGCGCGCGGCCAGGTCAAGGGCGACGACAACAATTTCGCCGAGCGCTCGCACCGAGGTGGGGCGCTCGCTCGCACGGCGCGCGGCGGCCTCGACCCGTACAATCTCGGGAAGAGCCGCGGCGTCCACGGCCGCCAGCTCGGCGCTCGGCGCGTCGATTGCGCCGACCAGCGCGAGCAGGCGTTGCCAGCGCGACCAGCGCATCCGCGTGAGGGCGATGCGCAGTGCGCGCTCGACGGTGACGCCGGCGATCGCCGTGTCGGCCTCGAGCAACTCGGGGCGCGCGTCGAGCACCTCCGCGAGGTCGCCCAGCACGGTGGCCGTCGCCGCGGAGCGGTCACCCGTGACGGCGGATTCGTCGCGGCGCGGACGGTGGCTCAGCGGCAGGTGTCGCGCCCAGTCACTCACACGACCACTGTACGGGTCGGCCTAGGCTGACAGCGTGCCCGGCGTGCCCTCCTCAACAGCAGCACGCCCTCTCGCCCCGGGCGTGATCCTCGGCATCGTCGCGATCCTGCTGCTTGCGGCGAACCTGCGCACCGGCGTCGGCGGGCTCTCCCCGCTGGCCTCCGCCATCTCCGCCGACATCCCGCTCTCGGCCGCAAGCCTCGGCGCACTCGGGATCGCCGCGCCCCTCGGCTTCGCGTTGGCCGGGGTGCTCGCGCCGACAGCCGCGCACCGATTCGGACTCGACGCCACCCTCGTCGCGGCGCTCGTGGCCATGATCGCGGGGCACCTCATCCGCGCGGCCGCACCAACGGTCGGTGTGCTGCTCGCGGGCAGCCTGATCGTGTTGCTGGGTGCGGGCTTCGGCAACATCCTGCTGCCGAGCGCCGTCAAGCGCTACGCCCCGAATCGCATCGCCGCCGTCACCGCCGCCTACGGCACCGTCATGTCGGTCGGCGCCGCCCTGCCGCCGCTCGTGGCCGTGCCGATCGCCGCGGGAAGCGACTGGCGTGCATCGCTCGCGGTGTGGAGCGGCGCAGCCGTCGTCGCGCTCGTTCCGTGGGTGGTGCTGGCGATCCGCGCACGGCGCGTCACGGCCGTCGGCGTGGACGCCCCTGCTGCGCCGGATGCACGTGGCGCGCTCGCTCTCGCACGCTCCCGCACCGTCTGGGGCATCACGATTGGTTTCGGACTGTCGAGCGTGTCGGCCTACGCCCTCTTCGCGCTGCTGCCCGAGGTGTTGCGGGAGAGTGCCGGGGTTGGCCCCGCCGTGGCGGGGGCACTCGTGGCGCTGTTCGGAATTCTCGGCTTACCGCTCGCCCTCACCGTTCCGGGGCTCACCGCGCGCCTGCGCACCCCCACGCCCCTGCTCGGGGCGGCCACCGTGCTGTTCGGCATCGGATGGGGCGGACTCTGGTTGGCTCCGGCCGCCGCACCGGGCCTGTGGGTCGCTGCGATCGGGTTGGGGCAGATCGCCTTTCCGATGGGGCTCACCCTGATCGGGCTGCGCACTCGCACCGATCGCAGCGCCGCCGCCGTCAGCGGATTCGTGCAGACCGTCGGCTACGTCGCTGCCGCAGCCGTGCCGCCCGTGCTCGGGGTGCTGCGCGACCAGACGGGGTCCTGGCAGGCCGCCATGGCGCTCATGACGGTGCTCACGGTCGCGACGGCGACCGCGATTCCGCTGCTGCGGCGCGCGCGTTTCGTCGACGACGAGATCGCGCGCTAGCCGACCTGGTCGCGGTGGTGCACCAGCGCCGCGGCCCCGATGAGGGGCCCCTCACCGCTGAGACCGCTTGCCAGGACGCGCGTGCTCGTGACGAAGGCGAAGTCGCTGTGCCCCGCAACGGTGCGGGCGACGATCTCGACGTAGTCGTCGGAGACGTGCGAGAAACCGCCTCCGATGGCGACCACGTCAAGATCAAGCAGCGCTGACGTCGAGGCGATGGCCTGGCCCACAGCGGTCGCGGAGCGTTCGATGGCGGCGCGAGCGACCGGGTCGCCGCCGCGCGCGCTCTCGGCGAGCTGTTCGCCGGTGTCCCCGGCCCAGCCGTTCTGCCGCGCCCAGGCGACGGTGCGTGGGCCAGACGCGATGGCCTCGAGGCAGCCGCGCGCGCCGCACGCGCAGGGGGCGTCGTGACCGGCCACCTGCACGTGTCCGATGTGCCCGGCGTTGCCCGAGGGTCCGCCGTGGGTGCGCCCATCGAGCAGCAGTCCGCCGCCGACGCCGGTCGACACGACCATGCCCATCACGTTGCGCTCGCCCTGCGCGGCACCCACCCAGGTCTCGGCGAGGGTGATGGCGATTCCGTCGATGCGGGTTACCACGGGCACATCCGGCACGAGCGAGGCGACCAGGTCACCCAACGGATACTCGCGCCAGGCGGGCAGGTTGAGCGGAGAGACCCGACCGTCAGAGCCCACGAGCGGCCCGGCAGAGCCGATGCCCACGCCGACCACCCGGTCGTGGCGCGTGGCGCCGACCAGCGCGCCCACAGCATCCTGGACCGCCTCGGTCACGCTGCGGGCGAGATCGTCGCTCGTGGCGGCGGCTCCGGTCGGGCGACGGTGGCGCGATCCGGGGAGCAGTGCACCGTTCGGGTCGACGATGGCGGCCTCGACTTTGGTGCCGCCAAGGTCGACGGCGAGGGCGTAGTCGGTCACGCGCTCAGCCTACCGATTCGCACCACTCTGCTCATCTGAGCAGACACGCAACAAATGTTGGTGGATGCGCGGGGCGCGCCGTAGCGTGGAGAACCAGGGGCGCTCGCCCCAGCCACCATGCAGCCCGCGCCGCCACGCCGCGCATCACCGCCCCGGAGGGATCGTGCCGCTCGACACCAGCGACAGCGAACTGCTCGCCGTGCGTGCGGCCGAGCTCTACTACGAAGAGAACAAGACCCAGGACGAGATCGGCGCGATCTTGCGCATCACCCGCTGGAAGGTCGGGCGCTTGCTCGCCCAGGCGCGTGAGCGCGGCATCATCCGCATCGAAATCGTGCACCCGCGCGCCCGCCGGCTCGGACTCGAGCGCGACCTCGCCTCGCAGTTCGGGCTGAAAGACGCGGTTGTCGTGCCCGCGCCGCTCGACGACGTCGAGCTGCAGTCGCGCGTCGCCGAGGCGACCGCCGACTACCTCGTCAGCATGCGCCCGATCCCGCGCCTGCTCGGCCTCAGCTGGGGCCGCACCCTGCACCAGGTCGCCGAGGCGCTGCCCGTCGGATGGTCGACCGGTGTCAACGTCGTGCAGCTCAACGGGGGAGTGAGTCTGTCGAAGCGACCCGGCACGGCCGCCGCGACCGCGACCATGATCGCGCAGAAGGCCGGGGGTCAGGCGACCCTCTTGCCGACCCCGGCGATCCTGGAGCGTCTCGAGACCAAGCGCGCCATCGAGGGCGACCGCACCGTCGGCGGCGTCATCCAGCTCGCGCGGACCGCGAACGCCTACCTGTACTCGGCAGGCCCCGCCGACACCAGCTCGGTGCACGTCGACAGTGGCTACCTGACCGCCGACGACATTGACCGCCTTGTCGAGCTCGGCGCCGTGGGCGACGTGCTCGGCCGGTACATCACCGCCGACGGCGAGATCGCCGACCCCGAACTCGACGCCCGCACGCTTGGCCTCGGCCTCGACGAACTGCGCGCGGCGACGACGAGCATCCTCGCCGTCGGAGGCGAGACGAAGCATCCCGTGGCCCGGGCGATCGTCACGCACGGGCTCTGCTCGGTGCTCGTCACCGACGAGCACACGGCCCGATTCTTGCTCGGCCGCGACCGCGATACCGACACCGACCACGACTCCACCGCAGCGCGAGAGGACACCCCATGACCATCGACCACCCGGTCGCCCTGGCGCCCGCTGAGCGCGCCGTACGGCTGCTCGGCGGCGACCTCACCGAGAAGGCGCTGGCGCTGCACCTCGACGGACTCGCCGGTGTTGACGCCGTCGGCCTCGAGCAGCGTGCCGCGGGCCTCGCGACCCGCTCGATCAAGACCTCGTCGAAGGCCTGGGCGCTCGACACGATCATCCGCACGTGCGACCTGACGACCCTCGAGGGCGCCGACACTCCCGGCAAGGTGCGCTCCCTCGTCGCGAAGGCCGTCACCCCCGACGCCACCGACCCGACGACGCCGCGCGTCGCCGCCGTTTGCGTCTACGGCGACATGGTTCCGTACGCCGTCGAGGCGCTCGGCTCGCTGCACGGCGACCCGGATGCGGGCCTCGTCTCGGTCGCGGCCGTCGCCACCGCCTTCCCCTCCGGTCGTGCCAGCCTCGACATCAAGCTCGCCGACACTCGCGAGGCGGTCGCCGCCGGGGCCGACGAGATCGACATGGTCATCGACCGCGGCGCCTTCCTCTCGGGACGCTACGGTCTCGTCTTCGACCAGATTGTCGCCGTTAAGGAGGCCTGCCGTCGCCCCGACGGCACCTACGCGCACCTCAAGGTGATCCTCGAAACGGGCGAGCTCGTGACGTACGACAACGTCAAGCGCGCCTCGTGGCTCGCGATCCTCGCCGGTGCCGACTTCATCAAGACCTCCACCGGAAAGGTGAGCCCCGCGGCGACCCTGCCCGTCACGCTGCTCATGCTGGAGGTCATCCGCGACTGGCACCGTCTCACCGGCGAAAAGGTCGGAATGAAGCCGGCCGGCGGCATCCGATCGTCGAAAGATGCCGTGCGCTACCTCGTGACCGTCGCCGAGACGGTCGGCGAAGAGTGGCTGACGCCGCACCTGTGGCGATTCGGGGCCTCGAGCCTCGTCAACGACGTGCTGCTGCAGCGCCAGAAACTGCGAACCGGTCACTACAGTGGCCCCGACTACGTGACGGTGGACTAACCCATGAGCTTCCTCGAGTACGCCCCTGCTCCCGAATCCACGAGCATCCTGAACCTCAAGAGCGAGTACGGACTCTTCATCGACGGCGAGTTCGTCGACGGCTCGGGTGAGGTCTTCGACACGATCTCGCCCGCCACCGAAGAGGTCATCGCTCGCATCGCGCAGGCCGACGCCTCCGACGTCGACCGCGCCGTGGCCGCGGCCCGCCGGGCCTACGACCGCGTGTGGTCGCGCATGTCGGGCAGCGACCGCGGCAAGTACCTGTTCCGCATCGCGCGCCTCGTGCAGGAGCGCTCGCGCGAGCTGGCCGTGGCCGAGAGCCTCGACAACGGCAAGCCGATTCGCGAGACCCGTGACGTCGACGTGCCGCTCGTCGCGGCCTGGTTCTTCTACTACGCCGGCTGGGCCGACAAGCTCGAGTACGCCGGCCTCGGGCCGAACCCGCGCTCGCTCGGGGTCGCCGCGCAGGTGATTCCGTGGAACTTCCCGCTGCTGATGCTCGCGTGGAAGATCGCGCCGGCCCTCGCCGCCGGCAACACGGTCGTCATCAAGCCGGCCGAGACCACGTCGCTGACCGCGATGCTGTTCGCCGAGATCCTGCAGCAGGCCGAGCTGCCCGCCGGTGTCGTCAACATCGTCACCGGCCCCGGCGCCACCGGTCAGGCGCTCGTCACCCACGACGACGTCAACAAGGTCGCCTTCACCGGCTCGACCGGCGTGGGCCGCATGATCGCGCGCCAGGTCGCGGGTACGTCCAAGAAGCTCACCCTCGAGCTGGGCGGCAAGGCGGCCAACATCGTCTTCGACGACGCGGCGATCGACCAGGCCGTCGAGGGCATCGTCAACGGCATCTTCTTCAACCAGGGTCACGTCTGCTGCGCCGGCAGCCGCCTGCTCGTGCAAGAGAACGTGCACGACGAGGTCGTCGACAAGCTGAAGTACCGCCTGTCGACCCTGCGCCTCGGCGACCCCCTCGACAAGAACACCGACATCGGAGCGATCAACTCGGCCGCGCAGCTCGAGCGCATCCGCACGCTCAGCGACACCGGAGAGAACGAGGGTGCCGAGCGCTGGCAGCTCGACTGCACCGTGCCCGACAAGGGCTTCTGGTTCCGGCCGACGATCTTCACCCGCGTGTCCGCGGCGCACACGATCGCCCGTGAAGAGATCTTCGGGCCCGTGCTGTCGGTGCTGACCTTCCGCACGCCCGACGAGGCGATCGCGAAGGCCAACAACACACCGTACGGCCTGTCGGCCGGCATCTGGACCGAGAAGGCCTCGCGCATGCTCGCCGTCGCCGACCGCCTGCGCGCCGGCGTCGTCTGGGCCAACACGTTCAACAAGTTCGACCCCGCGTCGCCGTTCGGCGGCTACAAAGAGTCGGGCTACGGCCGCGAGGGCGGCCGCCAGGGCCTGGCCGCCTACCTCGAGTCGGCCGGCTGGGAGGCGCCCGCCGCGATCATGGCGAGCGCAGCATCCGCGACCACGGCCGCCTCGGGCGGACGCAAGAAGACGACGAAGAAGGCGGTGGCGAAGTGAGCCGGTTGGCCGTGCCGAAGACGTACAAGCTCTACATCGGCGGGAAGTTTCCGCGCAGCGAGTCGGGGCGCACCTACGAGGTGACGACGCCGGCCGGCGAGTTCGTCGCCAACGCGGCGCTCGCCTCGCGGAAAGACGCTCGCGACGCCGTCGTGGCCGCGCGTTCGGCCGTCAAGGGGTGGGCAGGAGCCACCGCGTACAACCGCGGTCAGGTGATCTACCGCATCGCCGAAGTGCTCGAGGGGCGTCGCGCGCAGTTCGTCGACGAGATCAGCCGCACCGAGGGCGTGACCGAGGCCGCCGCCGGCGCTCAGGTCGACGCCGCCATCGACGTGTGGGTCTGGTACGCCGGCTGGGCCGACAAGTACGCGCAGGTCGCCGGCAACGGCAACCCCGTGGCGGGCCCGTACTTCAACCTGTCCGTGCCCGAACCGACCGGTGTCGTCGCCGCGATCGCGCCGCAACAGCGCGTCGGAACCTCGCTGCTCGGCCTCGCCGCCGTCGTCGCGCCGATCATCGTGTCGGGCAACACCGTCGTCGTCGTGCCGAACCAGCAGGCGCCGCTGTCGGCCATCACCCTCGCGGAGGTGCTCGCCACCTCGGATGTGCCCGGTGGCGTCATCAACGTGCTGACCGGCTCGCCCGCCGAAATGGCGCCGTGGCTGGCCGCGCACGCCGACGTGAACGCGCTCGACCTCGCCGGAGCGGGCGACATCGAGTGGGTCGACCTGCAACTGTCGGCCGCCGAGACGCTCAAGCGCGTGCTCGCCCCCGTCGCGGGCGTGCCCGCCCCGGCGCTCGAGCGCATCACGGCGTTCACCGAGACCAAAACGGTCTGGCACACCAAGTCGATGCTCTAGCCCGCCGTCCCGTCAACAACTCAGGACAATCGCCCACACCGGCGTTGTCAACAACTCAGGACAATCGCTCCACCGCGCGCGTTTCTGCCACGGTCTGCGCGGCGTGCGCACCGTTAGTCCTGAGTTGTTGACACATGGGTCGCGCGGGGGAGCGGGTTCCGCCTCGCGAGGGATGGGGCGCGGACCCCGCGTCGGTAGCGTTGACGGCTCATAGCGAGGGGGAGAGATTCCGATGATCGACAGCATCCAGGAGTTCACCGCAACCGTTGACCCGGTGTGGCAGTGGCTCGCCGTCATGGGCGCGGGAGCGATCCCGTTTGTCGAGTCCTACGGCGCCGGTCCGATCGGCATCGTCGTGGGCGTCACGCCCATCGTGGCCATCCTTGCTGCGATCGTCGGCAACATCGTGTCCATGGCCGTCGTCGTGCTGGCGACCAGCGGAGCGCGCGACAAGCTCACGAACGCCGACACGCCGCAGAGCCCGCGCCGCCAGCGCTTCACGCGCGCCTTCGACAAGTGGGGGGTGCCCGGCGTGAGCCTGCTCGGCCAGTGGATCCTGCCCAGCCAGATCACCTCGTCGATCATGGTGGGCATCGGCGCGTCGAAGCATAAGGTCATCGTCTGGCAGATCGTGTCGATCATCCTGTGGGGTGTCGCCTTTGGCGCCCTCGCCTGGGCCGCTGTCGCCGCCCTCCGCGGCTGACCGTGTCAACAACTCAGGACAAAGGCCTCGAGCGCGCCCGAATGCGCCCTGGTGTCGACCGCCCGCGCGCGTTTGTCCTGAATTGTTGACAGCCGCGGCGGCGGGCGGTGGGGCCGCTCCGGCTATGACCGCGACGCGAGGGCGAGGGCGGGGGCCAGCCGTGCGAGGGTGTCGGCGCGGCTGAGGTGTGCGCCCTCCGCTTCGACGGTGCGCACCAAGGCGATGAGCGCTGCGTTCACGGGGGTGGCGATGCCCGCCTCGGCCCCCGCCGCCACGACGGCGCCGTTGATCTGGTCGACTTCGGTGCGACGACCCCTCCGGATGCTCTGCAGCATCGACGCCGGATTCGGCACGTCTCCCATTCCCCGCGCGAGCAGGCGCGCGAGCATCTCGCCGGCATCATGCCCGGCCACGCCGGGCTGCGCGAGCGGGCGGATCACCTCAGCCGTGACCGGTCCGATCGGCTGCCAGCCAACCCCGAGGGCCTCGCCGACGCGTGCGGTCTCCGCCATCCCGCGCCCGAGCACCGCGCGCAGCTCGGAGTCGGCGACGGTGTCTTGCACGCTCAGCCCGGTGATTGCGGGCAGTGCGTTGACCTGGTTGATGACGAGCTTCGTCCACTGCGCACCGACGATGTCGGGGCTCTGCGTGACCGGCTCGGGTAGCGCCGGGCCGAGGGCGGCCAGCGAGGCGGCGACGGCGGTTTCGTCACCGCCGACGACCATGGGCGCCGCGCCGGTGACGGTTACGCGGCCGGGTGCGATGAGGGAGGCGGCGAACAGCACGAGTCCGACGGCGACGGGCGACGCGGGCAGGAGCGCGCGGGCGACCGCCTCGCCGCCGAGCCCGTTCTGCACGACGAGCACCGGGCATCCCTCGGGCACTCGATGATCGGTCAGCGCCGCCGCCGTGTCGTTCGCTTTGACGGCGACGATCACGAGCCCGGTGTCGGCGGCGACGCGCTCGGTGACTGGCACGCGGGCGCTCCATGCGCCGAACCCGCCGTCGAGCCCGAGGCCCTCACGGGCGATCGCCGCGGCGTGGTCGCCGCGCGCGACCACGGCCACGTCGTGGCCCGCGCGGTCGAGCAGCGCGGCGAGCACTCCGCCGACGGCTCCGGCTCCGATCACGGTCACGCGCATCCGCCCATGCTAGGTCGAGCCGGTAGCGTTGATGCCGTGATCTCGGGCCTGCTGTTCGTTGACAAGCCCGCCGGGCTCACCAGCCACGACGTCGTCGCCCGCGCCCGGCGCGCGCTCGGCACCCGCAAGGTGGGCCACGCTGGCACGCTCGACCCGGCGGCGACGGGCCTGCTCACGCTCGGTGTGGGGCCGGCGACGCGCCTGCTCACCTACCTGGTGGGGCTCGACAAGCAGTACACGACGACGATCCACCTGGGTGTCGGCACGACGACCGACGACGCCGAGGGTGAGCCCGTGGGCGCCCCCGCGCCGCCCGAGGCGTTGGCCGCCGCCACAGACGAGCGCATCGCCGTCGAGGTGGCAGCGCTCACGGGTGAGCTTGACCAGGTTCCGAGCTCGGTGAGCGCGATCAAGGTCGACGGGCGCCGCGCCTACGACCGCGTCCGCGCCGGCGAGGAGGTCGAGCTCGCGTCCCGCCGCGTCACGGTCTCGCGTTTCGAGGTGCTCGACGTTCGCCGCACCGCCGAGGCGATCACCGTCGACGCCGTCGTCGACTGCTCGTCGGGCACGTACATTCGCGCCCTCGCCCGCGACCTGGGCGCCGCGCTCGGCGTCGGCGGCCACCTGACGGCACTGCGCCGCACCCGCGTCGGCCCGTTCGATGTCGACGACGACGCGACGGTCACGCTGGATGCTCTGGTCGCCGCCGGCGAGAACGCGTCGGCGGTCGCGCTGCTCACCCCGCCCGCCGAGGGGGCGGCCCGGCTGTTTCCCGTGCTGCACACGTCGGCCGAGCAGGCGCGCGACCTGTCGCACGGCAAGAAGCTCGACGCCCTGGACTTCGCTGATGCCTCCCCGGTGGCCGCGGTCGACGCGCAGGGCCGTCTCGTGGCGTTGCTCAGCGTCGAGCGGGGTCGGGGCCGTATTCTGACGGGGTTCCCGCAGGAGCCCTAACGGGCCGCCGCACAGGCAAAGCCTCGCGCAGGCCCCGCGTCAGCCCGCTGCCCGCCCGCCGTCCGTCCGTCGTTCACCGCCCAGGAGTCGCCCGTGATCGAGTGGTTCAGTTTCGTGCAGATCGGTGTTGCCGCTCTGGTGGGTCTCATCGCTCTGGTGTTCGGCGCTCTCGGCCGCCGGCCCGATGATGTGACGGTGCTCGGTAGCGCTCTGGTCGCGCTGCTGCTGATTGCGCAGATCGTGGTCGGCGTCGTGCAGCCGCTGGTCGGCAACGATCCGACGGGTGACATCGTCGAGTGGTGGCTGTACCTGATCGTGGCGCTGCTGCTCGTGGTCGCCGGCGTCGTGTGGGCGCTGATCGATCGCACCCGCTGGGCCACCATCATCCTGGGTGTCGTGGCGGTGACGGTCGCGGTCATGGTGTACCGCATGAACCAGATCTGGTTCGTGCAGACGGTGGGCGGCGCACTCGGCGCGTAGGAGCCCTACAGCTCCTCGATCGCCTGGAACACCGCATCGAGGTGTCCCTCGATCGTCGGCACGACGAGGACGGCGCCGGTCTCCTGCAGTTCCTCGACGCTGAATACGCCCGTGGCGACCGCGATGAATGGGATGCCCGCCGCCACCGCCGCCTCATCGTCGCGGGGAGTGTCGCCGATGATGACGAGCGTTTCGTCCGGCAGTGCCGCGCGCGCCGCCCGCGTGATGTCGCTGCGCTCGGGGGCGGTCGCGCCGAAGAACGAGCGGTTCCAGTCGAAGCGGTCGGCGCCGAGGCCGGAACCGTCGAGCTTCACGCGCGAGCGCGTGGCGGAGTTTCCGGTGAGCAACGCGTTCACCCAGCCGCGGGCATCCGCCTGATCGAGCGCCTCCCGGATGCCCGGTGCGATTTCTCGACGATCGCCCGCCTTCGCGCGCTCGACCGACAACGCGTCGAGGGCTTCCCGGGCACGCTCGTGCCACTCGGCCGGGTCGAAGCCGAAGTGCTCCAGGATGTCGGTAAGGATGTGTCCGTCGGTCTTGCCGTGTGTGCGCGGCAGTGCGGGGCTCAGCTCGCGACCAACGGCCCGCTCGACGGCGGTGTGATAAAGCTCGCCCCCTCCCGTGAAGGAGTTGAGGAGCAGGGTTCCGTCGACGTCCCAGAGAATCGTGGTCACGGCTCCATCCTTCCAGGCGGCGGCGCCGCAGCAGACCGGGGAGAATGGAGCCGATGCCCAGCGCGCTGCCGATCGCCGATCCCGCCCCCGACGACGGGGCGCTTCCGTCGACCGTCCGTGAGGGTGCAGAGGATCGCGCCTTCGGTGTCTACCTGCACGTGCCGTACTGCCGGGTGCGCTGTGGCTACTGCGACTTCAACACCTACACCGCCGACGAGGTGCGCGGCACCTCACGCGCCGACTTCGCCGATCAGGCGATCGCCGAGATCGAGTTCGCCGCCCGCGTGCTCGCCGACGCCGAGCTGCCACCCCGCCCCGCCAGCACCGTGTTTTTCGGGGGCGGCACCCCGACGCTGCTGCCGACGCGCGACCTCGCCCGCATGCTCGACGCCGTGCGCGACGCGTTTGGCCTCGCCGACGCCGCCGAGGTGACGACCGAGGCGAATCCGGACTCGATCGATGCGCGCGGTCTCGCCGAGCTTGCCGAGGCGGGTTTCACCCGGGTGAGCCTCGGCATGCAGTCGGCCGTGCCGCACGTGCTGGCGACGCTCGAACGCACCCACGACCCCGAGAATGTGCCGCGGCGGGTCGCCGAGGCGCGTGCGGCGGGCCTGCAGGTGAGCGTCGACCTGATCTTCGGCACGCCCGGCGAGAGCCTCGCCGATCTCGACCGCAGCATCGACGCGGCGCTGGCGACCGACCCCGACCATTTGAGCGCCTACGCACTGATCGTGGAGGAGGGCACGAAGCTCGCCCGCCAGATCGCCCGCGGCGAGGTGCCCCCGGTCGACGACGACCTGCACGCCGACATGTACGAGCACCTGGATGCCCGTCTCGCGGCAGCCGGATACGCCTGGTACGAGGTCAGCAACTGGGCACGCGACGACGCTTATCGCTCGCGGCACAACCTCGCATACTGGACCGGCGAGGACTGGTGGGGGGTCGGCCCCGGCGCGCACAGCCACGTGGGCGGCGTGCGCTGGTGGAACGTCAAGCATCCCGCCGCGTATGCGCAGCGACTCGCGGCGGGGCTGAGTCCCGCCGCAGGTCGCGAAACGCTCGACGCTGAGACGCGCCGGATCGAGCGCGTGCTACTCGAGACGCGCACGGCGCTCGGTCTTCCGGTCAGCGCGCTCGATCGGGCAGGACGCACCGCGGTCGCCAGCCTCATCGCCGACGAACTCGTGGATGCTCGTCTCGCTCTCGCGGGACGTCTCGTGCTCACGGCACGCGGTCGCCTGCTCGCCGACGCGGTTGTGCGGCGGCTGTTGCCCGAGTCGGTGTAGGCGTCGCGCCTAGTTCTTGATGAACGGGATCGTGAGCGGGTAGGTGTACGCCTGGCCGCGGTTCGCCGCGACGGCGGCGAGGATTGAGAGCACGAGGATCGCGATCGACACCCCGACCAGGATGAAGAAACCGATGAGCACCAGCGTCAGGATGCTGCCGACGATGGCGGCGATGAGCATCGTGAGCTGGAAGTTCAGCGCCGTGGCGGTGTGATCCCGGACGAACGGGCCGCGGTCTTTCAGTACGAGGTAGCCGATGAGAGACGGCAGGAAACCGAAGAAGATCCCACCGATGTGGATCAGGGTGGCCCAGAGCTTCTCGTCTTCCGGCCGCATGGCTTGCGGCGCGGCGGCGTACGGAGAGCTCGGCGGAGGCGCGTCAGTCATGAGGCCAGTAAACACCCCGAACGCTCTCCAACGCGAGAGGGGCCCGGCCTGGCGGCCGAGCCCCTCGTCGAGGTGCTGTGTGACGCCTACTTGATGAGGCGCAGGGCGAACGGGTAGCGGTAGGCCACGCCGTCCTTCGCCTTCTGGAAGCCCATGATGCTCCAGATGAGCATCAGCACCCAGAGTGCGAGCGGGAAGATCCAGCCGATGAACGCCCACAGGCCGAACGTCACGACGCCCAGGATCGAGTTCAGGATGAAGACCGCAAGATGCGCGATCGCCATCGTGATCTGGAAGTTCAGCGCCTCCTTCGACTCCTGACGCGTGAAGCTGCCCCGATCCTTGAAGACCAGGTAGATGATGAGCGACGGCAGGATGCCGATGATGCCGCCGAGGTGCGCGAACGAGGCCCACTGGCGGTCTTCGGCCTCGCTGAGCGGCGCCGGTGCGGCCGACGGTGCGGGGGGAGGGGGAGGAGTGTCAGTCATGGGGTGAACTGCCTTTCGAGCGAGCGATCGGTGCTTATGGATACCCAGGGTGGAGCATGACCGTGCCGGCGCCATCGGAAAGCCGCAAACGCCGTCGTTGGCGCTGACACACGCATGACCGTACTCGCGCCGCACCGCGAGGGCAACGATTTTGGCCCCGCGCGCCGCGATAGAATTGGCAGTCAATCGTTGCGAGTGCCAAAGGCGACGCGGAAAGGGGGCATCGCATGGTTTCGGATCGGGCACTGCAGGTGCTCCGCGCCATCGTGCAGGATTACGTCGCGTCGCGCGAGCCGGTGGGCTCGAAGGCACTCGTTGAACGCCACCAGTTCGGCGTGAGTTCGGCGACGATTCGCAACGACATGGCCCTTCTCGAGGAAGAAGAGTTGATCGCCGCGCCGCACACCTCCTCCGGCCGCGTTCCGACCGACAAGGGCTACCGGCTGTTCGTCGATCAGCTCGCCGAGCTGCGGCCGCTGAGCGCTGGCCAGCGCCAGGCGATCGCGCAGTTCCTCGATCAGTCGATCGACCTTGACGACGTGTTTGCCCGCACCGTGCGCTTGCTCAGCCAGCTCACCAACCAGGTGGCGCTCGTGCAGTATCCGACGCTCGGCAATGCCCGCGTTCGTCACGTCGAGTTTGTGCCGATGACCTCGACGCGGCTCATGACGGTCTTCATCACCGACGGTGGGCGGGTCGACCAGCGCATCATCGAGCTTCCGCTCGAGGCCGATGAGGTGTTCGTCGGCGAATTGCGCGCCAAGGTCAACGCGCTGCTTGATGGCCGCCCGCTGGCCGACGTGCGCGGACTCGCCGACGCGCTGGGCGACCAGTTCGCTCCCGAGCGCCGCGACGCTGTGCGCGTCGTCGCTGAGGCACTCGTCGGTCACGTGGATGCGCACCGGCAAGACCGGCTCGTGATGGCGGGCGCGGCGAACCTCGTGCGTACGGAGGGTGACTTTGCGGGCAGCGTCTACCCCGTGCTGGAGGCGATCGAAGAGCAGGTGACCCTGCTCAAGCTCTTCAGCGAGATGGAACTCGACGCCCAAGCGGTTGCGGCCCGCATTGGCCGCGAGAACACGGAGGCCCTGCACGAAACGGCCGTCGTGACATCGCCGTACAGCATGGGCGCAGATCAATCAGCGAGGCTGGGCGTTCTGGGCCCGACCCGCATGGACTATTCGAACAACATGGCGGCAGTACGCGCGGTTGCGCGCTACGTGAGCCGACTGCTGGGTGAGGACTAACGCTAAGTGGCAGATCACTACGAGACCCTCGGGGTCGCCCGAGACGCGAGCGTCGACGACATCAAGAAGGCGTACCGGCGCCTCGCGCGCGAGCTGCACCCCGACGTGAACCCGTCAAGCGAGGCGGCCGAGCGCTTCAAGCAGGTGACGCACGCGTACGACGTGCTGAGCGACCCGAACCAGCGCCAGCAGTACGACCTCGGCGGCTCCGGCGGCATGGGCGGCGGCTTTGGCGGGTTCGGCGACATCTTCGAGACCTTCTTTGGCGGCGGTCAGTCGCAGCGCGGCCCCCGGTCGCGCCGCGAGCGCGGCCAGGATGCCCTCCTGCGCGTCGAGGTCGAGCTGAACGAGATCATCTTCGGCACCACCCGCACGCTCGACGTCGACACGGCGATCCTCTGCGAGACCTGCAACGGCTCGTGCTGCGCCCCCGGCACCGAGCCCGTCACCTGCGACATCTGCCGCGGCTCCGGGCAGATCCAGCGCACCGTGCGCAGCCTCCTCGGCAACGTGATGACCTCGTCGCCGTGCGGTTCCTGCCGGGGCTACGGCACGGTCATCCCGAACCCGTGCCCGTCGTGCGCCGGCCAGGGCCGCGTGCGCGCTCGCCGGTCGATCCCGGTGGACATCCCCGCCGGTGTCGACACAGGCCTGCGTATTCAGCTACCCGGTCAGGGCGAGGTCGGCCCCGCAGGCGGCCCCAACGGCGACCTCTACCTCGAGATCAAGGTGAAGACGCACGAGACCTTCAGTCGCCAGGGTGATGACCTGATGGCAACGGTCGAGGTGCAGATGGCCGATGCGATCCTCGGCACCACGGTCACCCTGCCCGCCCTCGACGGCGACGTGTCGATCGAGATCCGCCCTGGCACGCAGAGCGCGGAGGTCATCACCGTGAAAGAGCGCGGCATCACGCGGCTGCGGGGCTCCGGCCGCGGTGACCTGAAGCTGGGCATTCAGGTCGTCACCCCGGTGCGGCTCAACAGTAAAGAGACGAAGCTCATCCAGGAGTTCGCGCAGAGTCGCCGCCCCGTTCCTCCGCAGTTCTCCACCTTCCAGCAGGGGCTCTTCTCGAAGCTGCGCGACCGCTTCCTGAACCTGTAGCGTCGGCGCCGTGGCGCACTTCTACCTCGACGAGACGCTCGCGCTCGCCGGCGCTGCTGCCGGCGACGAGGTGGCGCTGACCGGTCCGGATGCCCGTCACGCCGTCACGGTCGCGCGCCTGCGCGCTGGCGAAACAGTGCGCGTCGGCGACGGCGTGGGAACGATCGCGCTCGGCCGCGTCGTCGACGCGGCGCCCGATCGCGTCGCGCTCGTCCTCGAGAGCGTGGATGCGCATCCCGAGCCCCCGACGCGCCTCACGCTCGTGCAGGCGCTCGCGAAGGGCGACCGCGACGAGTTGGCCGTCCAGGCCGCGACCGAGCTGGGTGTCGACGCCATCGTGCCGTGGCAGGCCGCCCGCAGTGTCTCGATCTGGAAGGGGCCGAAGGCCGAGAAAGGTCGCGCCCGCTGGCAGACGATCGTGCGGGAGGCCTCCAAGCAGGCGATTCGCCCGCGCGTGCCCTCCGTCGCCCCCGTCGCGACGACCCGCGAGCTCGTCGCGCAGGCCGGGGAAGCGAACGTCAGCGTGCTCGTGCTTGAGCCCACCGCAGCGGACCGGCTGAGCGCGCTCACGCCGGCCGAGCTGGGCAGTCGGGTATTGCTCGTCGTCGGGCCCGAGGGGGGCGTCGCGCCCGACGAGCTCTCCGCGCTCACGACCGCGGGCGCGCGCCCGGTGCGCCTCGGCGACACAGTGCTGCGCACCTCGACGGCGGGGCCTGCCGCTCTCAGCGTGCTGTCGACGACGCTCGGTCGATGGTGACGACTCCCGACCTACGTGCCCAACTCGCGCTCGACGACCGCAGCGTGCCGCCGACAGTGCGCCGCCTGGCCGCGCGCCTGCGGCCCGGCCGCGACCCCGAACCGCTGTGGCGCAACCAGCTGGGCGGGCTGACCGTCGCCCTCGGCGACGCGGTGCTCAAGCATGTTCCGGCGCGGGTCATCCGTGACCACCCCGCCGAGCCGACCCCGCTCGAGGAGGCCGAGCGGCTCGCATGGATCGGCGACCGGCACCCCGTGCCCCGCGTGCTCGACGCTGGCGCCGACGACGACGGACAGTGGCTCCTCACCCGGCGCATCGCGGCGACGACGGCCGTCGCCGAGCGCTGGCGGGCCGACCCCCGGGCCACCGTGCGCGCGCTCGGCGCGTCGCTTCGCCGACTGCACGACGCGCTTCCCGTCGACGACTGCCCGTGGCGCGTGACCTCGGCACGCGCGCCGCAGACGCAGACACCGGACCGCGCCGCTGACCTCGTCGTCGCCCACGGCGACGCGTGTGCCCCCAACACGCTGCTGGATGCTCGGGGCCGGTTCGCAGCGCACGTCGACCTCGGCGCGCTCGCCGTCGCCGATCGTCACCTCGACCTTGCCGTGGCCCTCCAGTCGCTCGAGTGGAACTACGGCGCGGGCTGGGAGGCGGCGTATCTGGCGTCCTACGGGTACGACGCCGACCCCGTGAAACTCGCCGACTGGCGGGCGTGGTGGAACACAGGAGGTGGAGCCAGCGGCTCCGCTGGAAGCGAACCCTGAGCGGGAGCCGGGGCGCGCATCCGATATCGCCCGTAGAATTGCGCTCATGGAAACCCGTGAGCCGTCCGTCTTTGAGCGCATTGTCGCTCGCGAGCTTCCGGCGACGATCGTGTTCGAGAACGAGCGGCTAATCGCGTTGCATCCACTCGAGCCGCAGGCCCCCGTGCACCTGCTCGTCGTGCCCAAGACCGCCCAGTACGCGACCGTCGCCGAGCTGGCGGCCGGCGACCCCGAGCTTCTGGCCGAGGTGGTTGCCACCGCGCAGACGCTGGCCGACAGCCACGCTGACGGGCACTTCCGGCTCGTATTCAACTCGGGCGAGAACGCGGGTCAGACCGTCTTCCACGTGCACGCGCACGTGCTCGCGGGCGGGCTCGCCGAGGGGTCGCTTGCCCACGGATAACGCACCCCAGGCGCCTGTTCCCGACGCGCCATACACCCGCCAACTCGACGTCGACGGCGTTGCGATGGTGCGGCTGCTCGGCCCGCAAGATCGGCTGCTGACGACGCTCGAGCGCGAGCATCCGGGGGTCGACGTGCACGTGCGCGGCAATCAGATCACCCTGCAGGGCGAGCGCCCGGCAGTCGAACAGGCGGCAACGCTGGTAGAGGAGCTCATCCGAATGGTGCGAGGCGGTCACGAACTCGGCGAGGTCGAGGTGCAGAGCTCGGCGCGCATCCTGCGCGACGGCTCGGGCAGCCCCGCCGACGTGCTGAGCCAGGCGATCCTCACGAGCCGGGGCAAGAGCATCCGGCCGAAGACACTCGGCCAGAAGGCGTACGTCGACGCGATCGACCAGCACACGATCGTGTTCGGCATCGGCCCGGCCGGAACGGGCAAGACCTACCTGGCGATGGCGAAGGCCGTGCAGGCGCTGCAGCGTAAGGAGGTCGACCGCATCATCCTGACGCGTCCGGCCGTCGAGGCCGGCGAGCGGCTCGGCTTCCTGCCCGGCACGCTCACCGACAAGATCGACCCGTACCTGCGCCCGCTCTACGACGCGCTCAACGAGATGATGGACCCGGAGCTCGTGCCCAAGCTGCTCGCCTCCGGCGTCGTCGAGGTCGCACCGCTCGCGTACATGCGCGGCCGCACCCTCAACAACTCGTTCGTCGTGCTCGACGAGGCGCAGAACACCACACCCGAGCAGATGAAGATGTTCCTCACCCGCCTCGGCTTTGGCTCGACCATGGTCGTCACCGGCGACATCACCCAGGTCGACCTGCCGGGCGGGGCGAGCGGGCTGTCGCTCGTGACGCGCGTGCTCGACGGAATCGACGACATCCACTTCGCCCGCCTGACGAGCGACGACGTCGTGCGCCACTCGCTCGTCGGCCGCATCGTCGATGCCTACACGAAGTACGACGCCGAGCGGCAGAAGGCCGAGTACGAGCGCGCCGAGCGGCGCCGGGCCGGACAGAACGCGGATGCACGGGGCGCACAGGGCGTGAACCGCGCGGCTCGACGCGCCGCGACCCGCGACCGGCTTCCCGGCCGCAGCCGACGCGGTACGCAACGATGGTGACCGTGAGCAGGTCGGGTAAGGCGAGGGTGCGCGCGTGAGCGTCGAGATCAACAATGAGTCGGGCATCGACGTCGACGAGGCCGCAATTCAGCGGCTCGTGGTCTACGCCTTCGAACACCTCAACGTGCATCCCGATGCCGAGGTCGCCATTCAGATGGTCGACGAGGGCGCCATGGAGCGCCTGCACATCGAATGGATGGATGAACCGGGCCCGACCGACGTCTTGAGCTTCCCCATGGACGAGTTGCGCCCGGGCAGCGACGACGAGCCGACCCCACCGGGGCTGCTCGGCGACATCGTGCTCTGCCCGCAGGTCGCGATCGCGCAGGCCGAGACCGCCGGCCACTCGGTGATGGACGAACTGCTGCTGCTCACGACGCACGGCCTACTGCACCTGCTCGGCTTCGACCACGCCGAGCCCGACGACGAGCGCGAGATGTTCGGCATTCAGCGCGACGTGCTCGTTGGCTACACGCTCGCCGAACGCACACGCTGATGGTGCTCACCGCCGTCTTCTTCGCGGTGGCGTTCGTGCTCGTCGTGCTCGGCGGCCTCTTCGCCGCCATCGACGCCGCCCTCGGCGTGCTCAGCCGCAACGACCTGGTCGAGCTCGCCGCCGAGCGGAAGACCCCGCAGCGCTTGCTCACCATCTCGAACGACATCGGCGCGCACGTCAACGCGCTGAACTTCCTGCGCATCGTGGCCGAGACGATCGCCGCGGTGCTCGTGACCCTCGCGTTCGCGAGCATCCTGACCGAGTGGTGGTGGGTGCTGATCGTGAGCGCACTCATCATGATCGGTGTCTCGTTCGTGCTCGTCGGCTCGAGTCCGCGCAGCGTCGGGCGCGCCCACCCGCGTCCGCTGATCGTCGCGACGGCGCCGCTTGTCCGCGCGATTCGTGTGCTGACCGGACCGATCGCCGACGCGCTGGTCGTCATCGGCAACCGCGTCACGCCCGGACGGCCGCGCAGCGTCGCCTTCTCCAGCGAAGAACAACTGCTGTCGATGGTCGACGAGGCGACCGATCTCGACGTGCTCGAGGTCGAAGACCGCGAGCTGATCCACTCGATCTTCGAGTTCAACGACACGATCGTGCGCGAGGTCATGGTGCCCCGCACCGACATGATCACGCTCGAGACAGGTCAGACGGTCGCCGAGGCGATGGCGCTGTTCCTCGAGAAGGGCGTGTCACGCATCCCGCTCATCGGTGATGGCGCCGACGACATTCGCGGCGTGATCTACCTGCGCGATGTGACGCGGCTCACCGTCTCGTCGCCGGAGACCGCGGGGTCGACGCTGGTCGACGTGCTCGCGAAGCCCGCGCAGTTCTTGCCGGAGTCGAAGAAGGCCGACGACGCGCTGCGCTACCTGCAGCTCGAGTCGAACCACCTCGCTTTGGTCGTTGACGAGTACGGCGGAATCGCCGGGCTCGTCACCATGGAAGACCTCATCGAGGAGCTGGTTGGCGACATCACCGACGAGTACGACCGCGAGCAGAGCGCGTTCGAGCAGCTCGAAGAGAACCGGTTCCGGGTGAGCGCGCGCATGCCCGTCGACGAGCTGGGTGACCTGTTCGGCATCGATCTCGACGACGACGACGTTGACACGGTGGGTGGGCTTCTGACGAAGCACCTTGACCGCCTGCCCGTGGCCGGTTCGACCGTCGAGGTCGATGGGCTGCACCTCACCGCCGAGCGCACGGAGGGCCGCCGCAAGCGCGTTGTCACCGTGCTGGTCGAGGCCGACCAGGCGCTCATCGACGCCCGGCTCGCGTTCGCCGCCGCCTCGACCGACACCGGCGCGATACCCGTGCAGGATGCCCGCCCCACCTCCCCGAGGAGCGCCCCGTGAGTGAGACCTCCGACACGCCTTCTGCCCGCGAGCCCCGCGCCGGGGCGACACCCCCGAACGACTCCGCGGAACACCGCGCCGGATTCGTCACCTTCGTCGGCCGACCCAACGTCGGCAAGTCGACCCTCATGAACGCGCTCGTCGGCGAAAAGGTCGCCATCACCTCCTCAAAGCCGCAGACGACGCGGCGGGCGATCCGCGGAATCGTGCACCGGGCATCCGGGCAATTGATCGTCGTTGACACGCCGGGCGTGCACCGTCCGCGCACCCTGCTCGGCGAGCGTCTCAACGCGCTCGTGCAAGACACGCTCGGCGACGTCGATGTGATCGGGTTCTGCGTGCCGGCCGGCGAGCCGATCGGCCCCGGCGACAAATACATCAACGAGCAACTGGATGCGCACGGCGCCCGCGTACGCAAGGTCGCGATCGTGACGAAGACCGACCGCGTCGGCCCCGAGCGCGTCGCCGAGCAGCTCATCGCGGTGTCGGCCCTGCGCGACTGGGACCTCGTGATTCCGCTCTCGGCGCTGACCGGCGACCAGGTCGACGTGCTCGCCGACGAGCTGATTCGCCTCATGCCCGTGTCGCCGCCGCTGTACGAGGCCGAATCGACCACCGACGAGTCCGACGAAGACCGGGTCGCCGAACTGATTCGCGAGGCGGCGCTCGAGGGCGTCAGCGACGAGCTGCCGCACTCGCTCGCCGTCACGATCGACGAGATGGTCGAGCGCGAGGGTGACGGCCTGCTGCAGATCTTCGCCAACGTCTGGGTCGAGCGCGACAGCCAGAAGGGCATCATCATCGGGCACCGCGGATCGCGGCTTGGCGACGTGGGCCGGCGGGCCCGCGGTGAGATCGAGCAGCTGCTCGGGCGGCGCGTGTTTCTGAAGCTGCACGTCAAGGTCGCCAAAGAGTGGCAGCGCGACCCCAAGCAGTTGGGCCGGCTCGGGTTCTAGGCCGGCGTCGCCGCTGCCGCATGCGTCGCGTGGTCTCGGGGGCGTGCATCCCGCACCGTTGGCGGGTGCGTGCGCGCCGGGTGTACCCTGAAAGCGTGTTCGGCACGCTTCTCCTTCGTTGCCGCGACGAGGCTTAGCCCTTAGCCTCCCTCGTCGCGGAGTTCGTCGTCGGCTGAGACCAGCATCAGACACGTAAGCCCAGGAGCCGCGAAGACCATGAAAAACCGCCAGCAGCCGTCGGGAATGCCGACGCACAAGTATCAGCCGTACCAGTCGATCGTGCGGGTCGATCTGCCTGACCGCACGTGGCCGACGAAGACCATCACGCAAGCGCCGCGCTGGTGCGCCGTCGACCTGCGCGACGGCAACCAGGCCCTCATCGATCCGATGAGCCCCGAGCGCAAGCGCATCATGTTCGACCTGCTCGTGCGCATGGGCTTCAAAGAGATCGAGGTCGGGTTCCCGTCGGCGTCGCAGACCGACTTCGACTTTGTGCGCTCGCTCATCGAGGACGATCTGATCCCCGACGACGTGACGATCCAGGTGCTGACGCAGGCGCGCGAGCACCTCATCGCCCGCACCTACGAGTCGATCAAGGGCGCGAAGCGCGCGATCGTACACTTCTACAACTCGACGTCGGTGCTGCAGCGCGAGGTGGTGTTCCGTACCGACGTCGCGGGCGTCAAAGAGATCGCTCTGCAGGGCGCGCGCTGGTGCAAGCAGTACGAGGCGACCGTGCCCGGCACCGAGGTGTTCTACGAGTACAGCCCCGAGAGCTACACGGGCACCGAGCTCGAGGCCGCCCTCGAAGTCTGCAACGCGGTCATCGACGAACTGCAGCCCACCCCCGAGCGCCAGCTGATCATCAACCTGCCGGCGACCGTCGAGATGGCGACGCCGAACGTCTACGCCGACTCGATCGAGTGGATGCACCGACACCTGGCGCGGCGCGACTCGATCATCCTGAGCCTGCACCCGCACAACGACCGCGGCACCGCGATCGCCGCCGCCGAACTCGGCTACATGGCCGGCGCCGACCGCATCGAAGGATGCCTGTTCGGCAACGGCGAGCGCACCGGCAACGTCGACCTGGTCGCGCTCGGCATCAACCTCTTCACGCAGGGCATCGACCCGCAGCTCGACTTCAGCGACCTCGACGAAATCAAGCGCACCGCCGAATACTGCAACCAGCTCAAGGTGCACGAGCGCTCCCCGTGGGCTGGAGACCTCGTCTACACGGCGTTCAGCGGGTCGCACCAGGACGCCATCAAGAAGGGCTTCGAGGCCATGGATGCGGCCGCCGCGGCCGCCGGGGTCGGTGTCGACGATTTGGTGTGGGGTGTTCCGTACCTCCCGGTCGACCCGAAGGACCTGGGCCGCTCGTACGAGGCGGTCATCCGCGTCAACTCGCAGTCGGGCAAGGGCGGCGTCGCGTACCTGCTGAAGACCGACCACGCGCTCGACCTGCCCCGCAAGCTGCAGATCGAGTTCAGCCACGTCGTGCAGGCGAAAACCGACGCCGAGGGCGGCGAGGTCACGAGCGAGCAGATCTGGGAGATCTTCCAAGACGAGTATCTCCCGGCCGCCGTCGAGACCGACAAGTGGGGGCGCTTCGAGCTGCTGTCGACCCGCACCGCGTCAGACATGACCGGCTCGGTGTCGCTCGAGGTCACGCTGCGTGACGGCGACGCGATCGGCGGAGTGTCGGCGACCGGCAACGGTCCGATCGCCGCGTTCCTCGGCATCATGCAGGGTCAAGGCATCGACGTGCGGCTGTTCGACTACGTCGAGCACGCGCTGTCGGCCGGCGGAGACGCCCACGCCGCCTCGTACGTCGAACTCGAGGTCAACGGCCGCACGCTCTGGGGCGTCGGCATCGACCCCGACATCTCGACCGCCTCGCTGAAGGCCGTGGTGTCGGCGATCAACCGCGCCATTCGCCTCGAGTCGAGCGCTCGCGAGCTCGCGACCGCGTAGGGGCGTGGCGCAGTGCCGCGATGTGCGGCCCCCGCGCGTGCGCCGTCAACAACTCAGGACTAACGCCGCGATTGCGGTTTTTGCGCCGCGCGGTGCTGCGGCTCACAGACTGCACCTCGCGCGTTAGTCCTGAGTTGTTGACACCGCGGCGAGGAGTGCCCGCATTTCTCGGGTTCGGCGGATGCGCAGGACGACGAGGTCGGGACGGGTGCTCACGGCTCTCTCGATGAGGTGTCGGTACTTGTGGCGGGTCGACACCGCCCAGCGGATGATGCGCTCGCGGTGCAGAATCGCGTGGCGGATGCCCGGTTCCTGGTTGCCGTTCCACAGGTTTTCGCGCCGGAGGCGTCGCCAGAGTGTCCGTGAAACCACCCGTCGGAAGGCCGTGCGGAACGGCGGGTCCAGCCAGACCATCACCGTTGCCCGCTCGAAGATCAGGGGGCGCACCGCTCGGTACTGCCACTCCGTAACCCAGCGCTCGCGAGCGACGAGTTCCGAGACGTCGTCCGCGAACGAGGGGCGAGGAGTCCAATCGGCTCCCCAGTGCAGGTCGTCGAGCTCGGTGCAGGGCAGATCGACGGCCGCCGAAAGCCGGCGAGCGAGCGTGGACATCCCCGAGCCGGAGACCCCCCGCGATGGCGACCCGCGCATCCGGTGCTCTGAGCGCGTCCACCGCGCGCATGAGCTCGGGGCTGGGCACACGCTTCGGCAGCCGACGGCTGTAGTCGCCGCCCGCGTGTCAACAACTCAGGACTAACGCAGTGCGATGGCCCGGCGACCCGCGTCCGCCCGGGCCGCAGCAGGGCGACCGGATGCGTTAGTCCTGAGTTGTCGACACCCCCGCGGGCGCGCACCGGGATGAGACGAGGCGCACTAGTCCTGAGTTGTTGACAGCTGCGGGCGGCGCCCGCCGCGGGATTTAGCGGCGCGCGCGGCTCGCACCCGGGATGGGGGAGCGGCGGCGCACCCGCGGCTCGGCGTCGGGGGCGTCACTGACCACGGGGATCGCGGCCGTCGTCGAGTGCAGGTGGATCACCCCGGTCGCGGTAGTAACGGTCCGACCGCGGTCGCCGTCCGGCTCGCGGCGCCGCAGCGGCAGCGGCGGCAACTTCGGCAGCCGAGTGATGGCGCGCTGCTCGGGCAGGCTCCAGCCGAACAGCACCGACAGCATCCGGATCGTGAAGGTCAGCACGACACCGATGCTGGCCGCGACGAACACGTCGACGTCGAACGCGAGGAGCACCGAGATCGCGATCGCTCCGCCCGCGGCGGCCAGCGCGTACAGCGACCCCACGTGCATGAGCGCGATCGGCAGGTTCAGCAGCACATCGCGCAGGATCGAGCCGCCCACGGCCGCGAGCACGCCCACGAACACGGCGGCCACCGGCGGAAGTCCGAGCGACAGCGCCTTCGTCGTGCCGATCGCCCCGAAGAGCCCGATTGTGAGGGCGTCGAGCGCCGTGATGATGCGCGACAGCTTCGACAGCACGCGCTCGAGCAGCATGCCGAGCAACGCGGCCCCGGTGGCCACGGCGACGTACCAGTTCGACTGCAGGGGAGCCAGCTCGACGTTCAGCAGCAGGTCGCGCAAGAGACCGCCGCCGAAGCCGACGACGATGCCGATGATGGCGACGCCCAGCCAGTCGAGGCGCCGGTCGCGAAACTGCGCGGCGAACATGGCGCCCTGCAGCGCGCCGACGCCGACGGCGAGCAGGTCGGCCCACAGGGGAATCACGAACAGGGGGCTCACGCCCTCATTCTGGATGCTCGCGGCCGCTTCCCGAGACATACCGCGCCGCCGCTCGCTCCACCCAGTTCGGGTGCGCCCCACCTTTAGTGCTAGACTCCGTTCTAGTCACCGTGACTATAACTCTGCGTCGCCCGGCGCAGCGAAGCCGACCGAAGGGGCGCCGTGAGCGACAGCAGTGACGTGCTCGGTGCCTCCATCGGGCTGGCGGTCTCGACCGTGATCTTCGCGCTGCGCGACGCCGACGGAGACCCGACGGACGGCCACGGAGGCGCGTTCGGCGCGCCGGCGGGCGGCGACGCCCCGGCGACCGTCTGGCTGCCACTCGTGCGGCGCATACGCGAGCCGCAGTGCGGGCGCTGGGCGCTTCCCGGCGGCATGGTCGGAATCGACGAGAGCCTCGAGGGGGCCGCCCGCCGCAACCTCGCCGAAACCACCCGGCTCGAACCCGCCTACCTCGAGCAGCTCTACGCCTTCGGCGACGTCGACCGCTCGCCCGACCGGCGCCTCGTGTCGATCGTGTACTGGGCGCTCGTGCGGCCCGATGAGGCCGAGCGACTGACGCTCGGAGACAACGTGCAGTGGTTTCCCGCCGACGAGCTGCCCGAGCTTGCCTTCGACCACAACCTGATCGTCGACTACGCGCTGTGGCGCCTACGCACCAAGATGGAATACTCCGCCATCGCCCACGCCTTCCTCGGCGACGAGTTCACGCTCGCTGAGCTGCGTCGGGTGTACGAGGCCGTGCTGCAGAAGCCCCTCGACCCCGCGAATTTCCGGCGCCAGATGGAGTCCTCCGGCGCCATCGAACCCACCGGCGGCGTCGTCACCGGCGGACGCCACCGCCCCCCGAAGCTCTACCGATACACCGGCGACGTGCAACTGGTCGACGCCGGCCCGCTCACCCCGAGGATCCCCGCATGAGTACGACACCCCTCACCCTCGACACGACGATCCGCGGCATCACCAATGGCGTGCTGCCCGGCGAGACGTGCACCCCCGACCTCGCCAAGGGCCCGTGGGAGTTCGACTCCACCCCCGGATACGGCCCCGGCTCGTCGATGTTCGACGTGATCCCCACCGGCGCGCCCGTGCAGGGCGGGCTGCCGCGCGAGTACCAAGAGGCGTCGACGAACGAACTGCACGCGCGCATCCGGGCGGCGAAAGAGACCCTGGGCGATCGGCTGGTGATCCTCGGCCACTTCTACCAGCGTGACGAGGTTGTGCAGCACGCCGACTTTCTCGGCGACTCGTTCCAGCTCGCGAACGCCGCGCTCACCAGGCCCGACGCCGAGTACATCGTCTTCTGTGGCGTGCACTTCATGGCTGAGACGGCCGACATCCTCGCCCGCGACTCGCAGCGAGTGATCCTTCCGAACCTCGCCGCGGGATGCTCGATGGCCGACATGGCCGACATCGACAGCGTCGAGGCGGCGTGGGAGGAACTGCTCTCGGTTTACGGGACCGAACCGGATGCGGACGGCCGGGCCCCGATCATCCCCGTGACGTATATGAACTCCTCGGCGGCGCTGAAAGCGTTCTGCGGGCGCAACGGCGGCATCGTGTGCACGTCGTCGAACGCCGCAACCGTGCTCGAGTGGGCGTTCGAGCGGGGGCAGCGGGTGCTGTTCTTCCCCGACCAGCACCTCGGGCGCAACACCGCCAAGGCGATGGGCGTTCCGCTCGAGCAGATGCCGATGTGGAACCCGCGCAAGCCGCTCGGTGGGTCGACGCGCGACGAGCTGCTGGACGCCCGGGTGGTGCTCTGGCACGGGTTCTGCAGCGTGCACAAGCGCTTCACCGTCGAGCAGATCGACAAGGCGCGCGCCGACTACCCCGACGTGCGGGTCGTCGTGCACCCCGAGTGCCCAATGCCCGTCGTCGAGGCGGCCGACGAGGCGGGGTCGACCGACTACATCCGCCGCGCGGTGGCCGGGGCGACCGAGCCGACCACCTTCGCGATCGGCACCGAAGTGAACATGGTGAACCGGCTGGCTGCCGAATACCCGCAGCACACCATCTTCTGCCTCGACCCGGTGATCTGCCCGTGCTCGACCATGTACCGCATTCACCCCGGATACCTCGCGTGGGTGCTCGAGGAGCTCGTCGCCGGCCGCGTCGTCAACGAGATCGTCGTGCCGTCAACAATTCAGGACAATGCGCGCGTCGCGCTCGAGCGCATGCTCGCGGCGAAGCCCCGCGACTAGCGCTGTCGCGGCTCTCGGACTCGGACACTCATGGGACACGTCGTCGTCATCGGCAGCGGCATTGCCGGGCTGATCAGCGCTTTACGTGCCGCGCGATCGCACGACGTGACGCTCGTCACGAAGGCAGAGCTGACCGCGGGTTCGACCGCGTGGGCGCAGGGCGGGATCGCCGCCGCAGTGTTCGCCGACGATAGTCCTGAATTGCATACACGCGACACGCTGGCCGCTGGCGCGGGGCTGAGCGACCCCGACGCGGTGCGTGTGCTCACCACGGAGGGTGCCGCGCGGCTGCACGACCTCGTCGCGCTCGGGGTCGAGTTCGACCGTGAGCGCGGTGGCGTCGCGGGCAGTGGCACGCACAGCACATCCGGTGGTGACGACTCACGCGGCTGGGCGCGCGGCCTTGAGGCTGCCCACTCCGTCGCCCGAGTACTGCACGCCGGAGGCGACGCCACCGGCCGCATCATCGAGCACGCGCTCGCGACGGCGCTCGACGCCGCTCGCACGTCCGGGCGGATGCTCGTGCGCGAACACACCACGGCCGTCGCGATCGTGCGCGGCGGCGACGGGCGCGTCTGCGGCGTCGATCTGGCCCCGAGCATCCCGAATGAGGGGGCGAGAGCCGAGCGCCTGGATGCCGACGCGGTCGTGATCGCGACCGGCGGTAACGGGCAGCTGTACCGGCACACGACGAACCCTCCCGTCGCGACGGGTGACGGGGTTGTGCTCGGATACGCAGCCGGGGCGACGGTGGTCGACCTCGAATTCGTGCAGTTTCACCCCACCGTGCTGCCCGGCGGTGGGCTGGTGTCGGAGGCGGTGCGCGGCGAGGGCGCGGTGCTGCTCGACGCGGCGGGGAGCCGGTTTCTTGTCGGACCCGAGCAGGATCCGCGTGCCGAGCTCGCGCCGCGCGACGTCGTCGCACGGGCCATCGCAGCCACCATGCGTGCGCAGGGTGGCCAGCCCGTCATGCTCGATGCGACCCGGCTCGGAGCCGACACCCTGCGCACCCGGTTCCCGACCATCGACCGGCTCGTGCGGGCGGCCGGCTACGACTGGACCCGCGAGCCGGTCCCCGTCACTCCGGCCGCGCACTACGCGATGGGCGGGCTGCTGACCGACATGAGCGGACGCACCACGGTGCCGGGGCTGTTCGCCGTGGGCGAAACGGGTTCGACGGGGGTGCACGGCGCCAACCGCCTCGCGTCGAACTCGCTGCTGGAGGCACTCGTCGTCGGCTGGCGCGCCGGAGACCTCCTCGCGGCCGAGCTCGACGTGCCCGCGCTGCCCGCGCCGCGCCCGCGCCCGGCGGTGTCAACAACTCAGGACTATCGCGACGACGACGTCAACGAGCAGCCCGTGCCGACGTACCTCGACCCCACGGTGCCGCCGACAGACGCCTTCGCGGATGGCCCCGACGCCATGACGGCCGACCACGTTCGCGATCGCGCGTGGGAGGCCCTCGGGCTCCTGCGCGATGGGGCCGAGCTCGGCGAATTGGCCCGAGAACTCGCGGATGCACGACCCGCCGACGCCGCAGCGGCGCGGCTTCTTCCCCTCGCACGACTCACGGCAGCGGCCGCGCTCGCGCGCCACGAGTCGCGCGGCGCCCACGCTCGGACCGACTATCCGCTGACCGACCCCGCGTCGCGGTGGCGGCGCGCCTTCGCCCGGCCCGAACCGGTTTGTCCTGAATTGTTGACGGTCGACGCGAGCGGCGCCGCTCGGCCCAGCCACGAGCTTGCCGCGGCGGCAGCACGCAGAGAGGTGAGTCCATGACCGTTAGCCCGTCCGAGCATCCCGAAAATGGACCGGGCATGACGCCCGCAGCGGTCGCGCAGCTCGTCGCCGATGCGCTCGCAGAAGACGCGCCGTGGGGCGATATCAGTGGTGAGGCGAGCATCCCGGCGCAGGCGGGTGCGCGCGCCGAACTCGTCAGCCGCGAGCCCGGAGTCCTGGCCGGGGTCGCGTGCATCGTCGAGGCGTTTCGTCAGACCGACCCGCGCAGCGAGATCACCGTTCACCTGAGCGACGGCGCGCGGTTGGCCGCCGGCTCGCACATCGCGACCATCGCCGGCAACGCGCGGGCGATCCTGCGCGCCGAGCGCATTGCCCTGAACTTCGCGCAGCGGCTCAGCGGCATTGCCACGCTGACCGCGCGCTACGTCGAGGCGGTCTCCGGCACCGGCGCACGCATCGCCGACACCCGGAAGACCACCCCCACCCTGCGGATGCTCGAACGGGCCGCCGTGCGCGCCGGCGGCGCCCACAACCACCGCTTCTCGCTGTCCGATGCGGTGATGCTGAAAGACAACCACCTGGCGGTGCTGACGGCGCAGGGTTTGGATCTCACGGAAGCGATCCATTCGGTGCGGGCGCGCATTCCGCACACCATGCACCTTGAGGTGGAGGTCGACCGGCTCGACCAATTGCCCGCCGTGCTGGCGGCGACACCCGACACGGTCATGCTCGACAACTTCGACCTCGACTCGCTGCGAGCGGGCGTCGCGCTGGTCGACGGCCGGTGCGTGGTTGAAGCCAGCGGGGGAGTGACGCTCGACACGGTACGGGCGATCGCGGAAACCGGAGTCGACGTGATTTCCGTTGGGGCTCTCACGCACAGTGCTCGCGCCCTCGACCTGGCCCTCGACATCGAGGCGCACTGAGGCGCGACCGTGACCATCATCGACCTTGACCAGGCGGCGACGACTGCGGTGCGCCGCGAGGTGCTCGAGGCGATGTGGCCCTACCTCACGGGCGCCTACGGCAACCCATCGAGCCGACACCTGTTGGGGCGCGGCGCCGCCGACGGATTAGAGGCCGCGCGCTCAGCGGTCGCCGAGGTGTGTGGGGTGCGAGCATCCCAGATTGTGTTCACGAGCGGTGGCACCGAGGCTGACAACCTCGCCGTCGTTGGCCTCACCCTGGGGGCGATCTCCTCCGGACGCGGCCGTCACATCGTGATCAGCGCGATCGAGCATGAGGCCGTGCGGGCCTCGGCCGACTACCTCGCGCGCTGGCACGACGTCGAGGTGAGCGTGCTGCCTGTCGACAACTCAGGACTAACCGATCCTGAGCAACTCGCTCACCTGGTGCGAGACGACACCGCGCTGGTCAGTGTCCACCATGCCAACAACGAGGTGGGCACCATTCAGCCCGTGCAGGCGCTAGGTGCTGCAGCGCACGCCGCGGGGGCGCTCTTCCACGTCGACGCTGTGCAAACCGCCGGGTGGGTGCCGCTCGACCCGGCCGTTTGTCCTGAATTGTCGACGGCCGACGCGGTGAGCATCTCCGCCCACAAGCTGGGCGGGCCCAAGGGGGTCGGCGCGCTCGTCCTCCGCACCACGGCGCCGCTCGAGCCCGTCATCCACGGTGGAGGGCAGGAGCGGGACCGCCGCAGTGGCACCGAAAACGTGGCGGGCGCGGTGGGCCTGGCCCGCGCCCTGCAACTCGCGGCGGCCGAGCACGACCCCGAGACCGTCCGCGCAGTGAGTGCTCGGCGTGACGCGTTCATCGACGCCGTGTGTGAGGGGGTTCCGGACGCCCGCCTCACCGGTCACCCCGAGAGGCGCCTACCCGCACACGCCTCGTTTGTGGTCCCGGGCATCGGCGGCGAGCCGCTGCTTGTCGCCCTTGACGACGCGGGGGTCCTCGCCTCGAGTGGTTCTGCCTGCGCGGCGGGCCGCGACGAGCCGTCGCCGGTGCTGCTCGCTATGGGGTTCGACGCCGACACGGCGCGCACGGCGATCCGCTTCACCTGGGGTGTGTCAACAACTCAGGACAATCTGACCCACGCCGCGACCCTTCTCGCGCAATCAGCGGCCTCGCTGCGCGCGTGACACGCCCCGCGGGCCGTTAGTCCTGAATTGTCGACGCGGCACGCGACACGCGACACGCCACACGCGGGACCGGGCCACCCGCGCGCGCCGCTCAGCCCGCACTCCACCCCGCGCGGGATACTGGAGCCCGTGCCCACCTACCGTGACGAAGCCGTCGTGCTGCGCACCCACAAGCTGGGTGAGGCCGACCGCATCGTGACGATGCTCGGCCGGCAGCACGGCAAGATCCGCGCGGTGGCGAAGGGTGTGCGTCGCACGGGCAGCCGTTTCGGCAGCCGCCTTGAACCGTTCATGGTCGCTGACCTGCAGCTGTACCGCGGCCGCAGCCTCGACATCGTGCAGCAGGCGGTGACTCTCGGCGCGTACGGGGCCGACATCTCGAGCGACTACGGCCGCTACACCGCGGCGAGCGCCATGGTTGAGACGGCTGACAAGGTGACGGGCGACGACGGGGGAGGCCTGCAGCAGTATCTGCTGCTGGTCGGCGGCCTGCGCTCCCTGGCCCGCGGCGAGCATGACCCGTCGCTCACTCTCGACTCGTACCTGCTGCGTGCCCTGTCGATCGCCGGCTGGGCGCCGACCTTCGGCGACTGCGCGGTTACCGGTGCCCCCGGACCGCACCGCGCGTTCGTCGTGCAGCTCGGCGGCATGGTCGCCGACGAGGTCGCCCCGCCGGGCGCGCCCCGCGTCGACGACGACACGCGCGCCCTGCTGACCGCGCTGCTCACCGGCGACTGGATGCTCGCTGACGCCTCCGACGAACGCACCCGCAACAGGGCGAGCGGCCTGATCGCGGCCTACACGCAGTTTCACCTGGAACGCGGCTTGCGCTCGCTGCCGCACGTCGACCGCGCCGCGCGCGAGCGCCCCACGCCCACCGCGACGCCCGCGTCCGCGCCGCCACACGCGTCCACCCCCAGCCCCGCGCCCACCCCACAGGAGGTCTCGTGAGCCGCCGATCTGACCGTGCGGCCCAGGAGGTTCCCGAGCCGCTGCGTCCTCTCGACTGGACGGGCGAGCATCCGCCGCCGATTCCCGCGAAGGCTGTTCCCGCCCACGTGGCGATCGTCATGGACGGGAATGGCCGCTGGGCGAATGCCAGGGGCCTCACCCGCGTCGAGGGTCACCGCGCCGGTGAGGCGAGCCTGCTCGACGTTGTCGCCGGGGCCATTCAGGTCGGCGTGACGCACCTGAGTGTGTACGCCTTCAGCACCGAGAATTGGAGCCGCAGCCCCGACGAGGTGCGCTTCCTCATGGGCTTCAACCGCGAGGTGCTGCGCCGCCGGCGCGACCAGCTCGACGCGTGGAACGTGCGCATCCGCTGGGCGGGCCGTCGTCCGCGCCTGTGGCGCAGCGTGATCAGCGAGCTCGAGGAGGCGCAGGCCCGCACCGCCACCAACACGGGTCTGACCCTCACGATGTGCGTCAACTACGGCGGCCGCGTTGAGCTCGTCGACGCTGTGCGCGCCCTTGCGGCCGATGTCAAGGCTGGGCGCCTGAGTCCCGAGCGCATCACCGAGCGCACGATCGCGAAGCACCTGTACGAGCCCGACCAGCCTGACGTCGACCTCTTCGTGCGATCGAGCGGCGAGCAGCGCACGAGCAACTTCCTGCTGTGGCAGAGCGCCTATGCCGAAATGGTGTTCCTCAACACCCTGTGGCCCGACTTCCGGCGCCGCCACCTGTGGGACGCGATCGAGCAGTACGCGGGCCGTGATCGCCGGTTCGGCGGTGCCGTGGATGCTCCCCGCACCCCGCCGGCGTCGCCGCCGGTTTCATAGACGCGGCGATCCGTTCGCCCGGGCCGCGCGCATCCCGCGCCGCATCGCGCTGACCGCGTCGCGCCAACCGCGTCGCGCCAACCGCGCCGCGCTGACCGCGCCGAGCAGGCCACGGCGCCTCGGGTGGCCCTGGACGCGTGCGCACCGACGCGCGACACTGGGCGCGTGACCACCTCTCTCGACGATGCCCGCGCGCACTTCGGCCCCAGCGCCGCCGGGTACCTGGGGACGGCGGCCCTCGGCCTGCCCACGCGCGAGACCGTCGCCGCCATGACGGCGGACCTCGACGTGTGGTTCGCCGGCGACCGCGGTGCGCCCGACTACGACCGCGTGGTGGACGCATGTCGGGAGGCGTATGCGCGACTCGTGAGGGTTCCGTCAGCGAACGTGGCGGCCGTCGCGCAGGTCAGCGCCGCCGTCAGCGTGATCGCGGCGGATCTCGCCCCGGGGTCTGAGGTGGTGGTCGTCGAGGGCGACTTCTCCTCGATGGTGTTCCCGTTTCTGACCCGCGGCGACCTCGACGTGCGGCACGTTCCGGTCGCGCAACTCGCCGATGCGGTGCGTGACGGCACCGCGCTGATCGCCTACTCGCTGGTCCAGTCGGCGACGGGGGAGCGCGCCGATGCCTCCGCGATCCGCGAGGCGGCCGCGCGGGTCGGCGCGCGCACGCTGTGCGACGTCACACAGGCCGCGGGCGTCATGCCGGTCGACGCGTCGGTCGCCGACGCGACCGTATGCCACCCGTACAAGTGGCTGTGCTCGCCGCGCGGTGTCGCCTTCCTCACGGTCTCCGACGACTGGATGCACACCCTTCGCCCCATCCAGGCCGGCTGGTACGCCGGCGACCAGGTCTGGCAGTCGGCGTACGGGCCAGAGATGCGTCTCGCCCCCAATGCGCGCCGCTTCGATGTCAGCCCGGCGTGGCCGGCCTGGGTCGGGGCCGAGCCGGCCCTCGAGCTCTTCGCCGGTCTCGACGACGCCGAACTGTGGCGCCACGCCGCGGGGCTCGGCGACGCGTACTGCGAAGCGATCGACCACGAACCGCTGGGCCAGGCGATCGTCTCCGTCCCCGATCCCGACGGCCGGATGCTCGCCGCCGCCCTCGAGGACGGCATCCGCATCACCGGCCGCGCCGGCCGGCTCCGCGCGTCCTTCCACCTCTACAACACGCTCGACGACGTGGAGCGGCTGGCACGGATCGTCCGTGGCGAGGCCGCCCCGCGCATCCTGTGAGGCGGCGCTCAGTAGACTGAGCGATCGTGCGCCGCGCAGCCCTCGCGGCGGCCCCGAGACCTGCAGGAGTACCCCCGTGGCAGCATCCACTCACCTCGATTCCGTCATCGCGCTCGCAAAGCGGCGCGGCTTCGTCTTCCAGGCGGGCGAAATCTACGGCGGATCGCGGTCGGCGTGGGACTACGGGCCCCTCGGCGTCGAGTTGAAAGAGAACATCAAGCGCCAGTGGTGGAAGACGATGGTGCAGTCGCGGCACGACGTCGTCGGGCTCGACTCGAGCGTCATCCTGCCGAAGCGTGTGTGGGAGGCGTCCGGACACGTCGAGGTGTTCAGCGACCCGCTCGTCGAGTGCCTGCAGTGCCACAAGCGGTACCGCGCTGACCACCTCGAAGAGGAATACGAGGAGAAGAAGGGGCGTGCCCCCGAGAACGGGCTGGCTGACATCGCCTGCGCGAACTGCGGAACCCGCGGGCAGTGGAGCGAGCCGCGTGAGTTCTCGGGACTGCTGAAGACCTTCCTCGGGCCGGTCGACGACGAGTCAGGGCTGCACTATCTGCGGCCCGAGACCGCGCAGGGCATCTTCGTGAACTTCGTCAACGTGCTGAACGCTTCGCGCATGAAACCGCCGTTCGGCATCGGGCAGATCGGTAAGTCGTTCCGTAACGAAATCACGCCCGGAAACTTCATCTTCCGCACCCGCGAGTTCGAGCAGATGGAGATGGAGTTCTTCGTCGAGCCGGGCACCGACGAAGAGTGGCACCAGTACTGGATCGACCAGTCGGAGGCGTGGTTCATCGGCCTCGGAATCGACCCCGCAAACATTCGCCAGTACGAGCATCCGCAAGAGAAGCTGTCGCACTACTCGAAGCGCACCGTCGACCTCGAGTACCGCTTCGGGTTCACCGGCAGCGAGTGGGGTGAGCTCATGGGCGTCGCCAACCGCACCGACTTCGACCTGTCGACCCACGCGCAGGCGTCCGGTCAAGACCTCTCGTACTTCGACCAGGCGAAGAACGAGCGCTGGACCCCGTACGTGATCGAGCCCGCGTTTGGCCTCACTCGCGCGCTGATGGCGTTCCTGCTCGACGCGTATGCCGAAGACGAGGCGCCCAACACGAAGGGCGGAGTCGATAAGCGCACCGTTCTGCGCCTCGACCGACGCCTCGCGCCCGTCAAGGCCGCGGTGCTGCCGCTGTCGCGCAACGAGCAGCTGTCGCCCGTGGCGCGCTCGCTCGCCGAGGGCCTGCGTCAGCACTGGAACGTTGACTTCGACGACGCGGGAGCCATCGGCCGCCGCTACCGCCGCCAAGACGAGATCGGCACTCCGTTCTGCATCACCGTCGACTTCGACACGCTTGACGACCAGGCCGTGACCGTGCGCGAGCGCGACAGCATGCAGCAGCAGCGCATCCCGCTGGAGGGTGTCGAGAAGTTCCTCGCCGTCGAGCTGCTCGGCGCCTAGCCCCTCGCTGCGCGCCGGCGCCCCCGCGCCCCGCGCGCGTCAACAACTCAGGACTAACGGGTCCCGAGCGCTCGCTGGACATTCTCTCGCGGGCGCCACGCCGCGTATGTCCTGAATTGTTGACGAGTCTCGCGTGCGCCGCCGCGCCGTCGCTCCTACCCATCGCACAGTTCGCGGCAGCCTGTGCACAGCATCCGCCGTGCCTCGCCGACCCGGGTGCCGCGCGACGCATGATGCGCCCATGTTTGAGGCGCTCATTGGCGACATCACGCGAGCCGGGGGTGCGGCGGGCCGCGCGTACCTCGTGGACCTCGGGCATCCTGACCGCACCCTTCACGCAGCGGTGCGCGCAGGCGCAATTGCCCGGCCGCGTCGCGGGTGGTACTCCGTGTGGCCCGATAGCGACCCGCGCACGCACGCCCTCCGCGTGGGTGGGCGGTTGACGGGTTTGTCGGCGATCGCCGCGATGGGCGGGTGGGTGCGACGGCGCGGCAGGATGCACGTGGCCGTCGCCGTCAACGCCTCACGATTGCGATGCCCCCGCCGCCGAATGGTCACGTTCGCGAGGTCGCCGCGACGCTCGCAGGTCGTCGTGCACTGGACGCGCGAAACCCACGACCGGGATCGTTCCTCGGGAGTCGTGGGGGTGCTGGAGGCGCTAGAGGTCGTTCTTGCCACCGAAGCCCTGGAGGATGCCGTCGCCGCGGTCGACTGGGCCCGTCGCAGAGGCCTCATCGATCTGGTCGATGCCCATACCCTCGCTAGCCGACTGCCTCGGCGAGCTCGCCCGGCTGCGGAGATGTCGAGCGACAAATGCCATTCACTGCCCGAGAGTCTGGCGCGAACACGATTGACGCGCCTCGGGCTGCGCGTTGAGGAGCAGGTTCTGCTGCCGGACGATCCGAGCCCTGTCGATCTGGTCGTCGCGGGTGTCGTCGGTCTCGAGATCGACGGTGATCGGTTTCACCGCGATCGCTTCGAGCGGGACCGAAGCAAAGACTTGGCAATCACGGTGACGGGCTTACACGCAATACGCCCGGCCGCCCGCCACGTCTTGAGCCAGTGGGCGCTTGTCGAGACCGCCGTCCTGACCGCCCTTGCCGCACGCGGCGTCCCGCTCCCACCCCCTTCCGCCCCACACGTCGACAACTCAGGACAACGGCGGCGGTATCGGCGCCTCACACGCGCGAACCCGCGTGCATCCAGCCCTCGCCCGCGTCCGCGGGCGCGATTGTCCTGAGTTGTTGACATGCCGCGAGGGGGTGTAGCGGAATAGCGACAGACTGCGCGCGTTGACACCAGGGTGAGCACGGTAGTTGACGTTCAGATCTGGTCAGATGTGCAGTGCCCCTGGTGCTACATCGGCAAACGGAAGTTCGAGCGTGCGGTCGAGCACTTTCGTGCGCAGGGCGGCGATGTGACCGTCACGTACCGCAGCTTCGAACTCGCGCCCGACACGCCCGTCGACTTCGAGGGAACCCCGATCGACTACCTCAGCGAGCGCAAGGGCATCAGCCCCGAGCAGGCACAGCAGATGATCGACAGGGTGTCCCAGATCGCAGCGTCGGTGGGGCTCGAGTATCACTACGACCAGATCCACCAGACGAACACGGTTCTTGCCCACGAGTTGCTCCACTTCGCGAAGAGCCACGGCAAGCAAGCCGACCTCAAGGAGCGACTGCTTCGCGCATACTTCACGGAAGGTCGCCACATCGGCCGAGCTGACGAGCTAGCCACGCTCGCCGCGGAGGTGGGTCTTGATCGTGAAGCGGCATTGGCCGCCCTGTCAGCGCATACGTATCTGCCCCAGGTGAAGGAGGACATGGCGCAGGCGGTTGCCTACGGCATTCAGGGCGTTCCGTTCTTTGTGCTCGACGGCAAGTTCGGCATTTCCGGCGCCCAAGAAACCGAGTCATTCCTCGCGGCGCTCCGGCAGGCCGCGTCGGAGCGCGCGACCGAGGGTGGCGCCGACGCTCACGAGGGCCACTCGTGACGACTCATGCAGCCGGCACCGGGAAGTTCACGATGCTCGGCAGCCAGAACGCTGCCGCCTGCGAAGGCGATGCGTGTGTGCTTCCGACGCCGGAGCAGTCACCCCCACCGACCGCTGTCGCGTCAACAATTCAGGACTAACGCGGGGCGGGGGTGCCCCCAGCCCCGGGTTTCGCCCGTGAGCATCGACGACACCGCTCGCTAGTCCTGAATTGTTGACAGCGTCGCCGCGGTTGTGGCGACGGCGTGGGGGAGAGCGGGTGCCGCGGCGGGGAGAGCGCCCGGCGCCCGGCGCGCGGCGGGGTGAGCGCGCGCGGGCCGCGGCGCGCTACTCCGGGTCGCTGATGTCGGCGACGGTGGCGTCGAGGGCGGCGAGCAGCGGTTCGGCGTCGGTGAGCAGGCTATGGCCCGGGCGCCCCGCGCCGAGCGCCACTCGCCCGGAGATCGTGATGTCGGCGATGACGGGCCAGGCCGTGGTCGAGCCGAGGGGCACGATCGTTCCGCGCTCGAATCCAGTCGCGGCAAGCGCCTGTTCGGGGCGTGGCAACTGCACCTTGTTGACGCCGAGCAGCGCCCGCACTTTGGGCCACGACAGCGCCCGCCCGCCGGGCACCAGCGCGAAGACGTAGGTGTCGTCGCTCTTCTTCAGCACGAGCGTTTTGATCACCTGGCTGGGCGCAACGCCCACGTTCGCGGCGGCCTCCTCGAGCGTGCGCGCGTCACCGCGTTCGACGATGTCGACGCTGAGCCCGAGGGCGGCAACGGCCGCGTCGACCCGCTCGGCACCTTCGCTGTGATTGGTCATGCGCTCCTCTTTCACCTCTCACGGGGATGCTCGGTGCAACACCCCGCGCATCGCACCGCATTCCCGCCCCGCACACCTGTCGCCCGCCGCCGGGTGAGACAATGGCCGGGTATGTCGTCTCTCACCGCTCCCGCCCCGCAGCTGAGCATCGGACCTGTCCCGCTCAGCGTGCCGGTCGTGCTCGCACCCATGGCGGGCATCACCAACACGGCGTTCCGGAGGCTGTGTCGAGAGTACGGCGCGGGGCTGTACGTCAGCGAGATGATCACGAGCCGTGCCCTCGTCGAGCGCACACCCGAGAGCCTGCGCCTGATTCGGCACCACGAGAGCGAGACGACCCGCAGCATCCAGCTGTACAGCGTCGATCCGGTGACGGCGGGCGAGGCGGCCCGGTTTTTGGCGGGGGAGGGCCTTGCCGACCACATCGACATGAACTTCGGCTGCCCGGTGCCGAAGGTAACCCGCAAGGGCGGGGGTGCGGCCCTTCCCTGGAAGCTCGGCCACTTCCGCCGCATCGTCGAGGAGACGGTGAAGGCCGCCGGCGACATTCCGGTCACCGTGAAGATGCGTAAGGGTATCGACGCCGATCACCTCACGTACCTGGAGGCGGCGAAGGCGGCGGAGGGCGCGGGCGTTCAGGCGATTGCCTTGCACGCGCGCACGGCCGCCGACTTCTATTCGGGCAACGCCGATTGGGATGCGATCGGCACGCTGAAGCAGACGATCACGAGCGTTCCGGTGCTCGGCAACGGCGACATCTGGAGCGCGGACGACGCGCTGCGCATGGTTGAGCAGACCGGGTGCGACGGCATTGTCGTGGGCCGTGGCTGCCTCGGCCGGCCGTGGCTGTTCGGCGACCTCGCTGCGGCGTTCCGGGGTGAGAAGCGCAAGGCGACTCCGACGCTCGGCGAGGTGGGTGACGCGTTGCGTCGGCACGCCGAGCTACTGGTCGAGTTTTTCGACGGCGACGAGCAGCGTGGCTGCCGCGATATCCGCAAGCACGTCGCCTGGTACTTCAAGGGCTACCCGGTGGGCGGCGAACTGCGCGCCCGCATGGCCCGCACCGAGAGCCTGCAGCACCTCGACGACATGCTCGGCGAGCTCGACCGTGACGAGCCGTACCCCGGCGAGGCGGCCGAGGGTCAGCGGGGCCGCGCGGGCACGCCGAAGAAGCCCGCCCTGCCCGATCGCTGGCTCGAGAGCCGCGAGCTGTCTGACGCGGGCCGCGCCGAGGTGTCCGCCGCCGAACTGCACAACAGCGGCGGCTAGGCGATGACTGATCACCTCTCCGCCGCGTCCCCGGCACGGGATGCGCGTCCCGATTCGCTGACGGGCCTCGCCCCGGTCTCGCCCGCGTCCGCCCCGCGGTCCTACGACGCTCATGACACCGAGCGCCGTCACCCCGAGCAGCATTCGACGAACCGCGCCCACTTCGCTCGCGACCGCGCGCGCCTGCTGCATTCGAGCGCCCTGCGGCGGCTGAGCGCGAAGACGCAGGTTCTGAGTCCGACGGCGGGCGTCGATTTCGCCCGCAACCGCCTGACGCACTCGCTCGAGGTAGCGCAGGTGGGTCGCGAGCTTGCCGCGGCGCTGGGCCTGGCCCCGGATGTCGTCGACACCGCCTGTCTCGCCCACGACCTCGGCCACCCGCCGTTCGGCCACAACGGCGAGGGCGCGCTGAACGCGTGGGCGCGTGACATCGGGGGGTTCGAGGGCAACGCGCAGACGCTCCGCCTGCTGACACGGCTTGAGCCGAAGGTGATGGGTGCTGACGGTCAGAGCTACGGCCTGAATTTGACCCGGGCGAGCGTGGACGCGAGCTGCAAGTATCCGTGGCCGCTCGCGAACGCAGTCGATGACCCCGGCGGTCGCCGCAAGTTCGGCGTCTACGCCGATGATCGTGAGGCGTTTGACTGGATGCGCGAGGGCGCGCCGGCGGGCGTTCCGAGCATCGAGGCGCAGGTCATGGATCTGTCGGACGACATTGCGTATTCCGTTCACGACTTCGAAGACGCGATCGTGGGCGGGTCGATTGATCCGCGCATCCTCACCAGCGCCGACGACCACGAGGCGCTCGTCGCGGGCGTGTTGCGCTGGATGGGCGACGAACTGACCGAGAGCGACGTTCGCGCCGCCTTCACCCGGCTGGAGCGGCTCGAGACCTGGATCACAACGTGGTCGGGTTCCCGTGCCGACCTGGCGGGCCTCAAGAACCTCACGAGCCGACTGATCGGCCGGTTCGCTCACGACGCCGTGCACGCGACGCGGCACGCCTACCCGCAGTCGTCGCTCGTGCGCTATCACGCACACGTCGTGGTGCCGTTGCACACCCGCGCCGAGATTGGCGTGCTGAAGGGCATCGTCGGCACGCTGGTCATGGCCAACGACGAGCGTCAGCCGCTGTACGCCCGACAGCGGGCGCTGCTCACCGACCTTGCCGACGCGGTGTGGGCGGCGGGCCCTCAGGCGCTTGCCCCGGTCTTCCAAGCCGACTTCGCCGAGGCCTCCGACGACGACGCGCGCCGCCGCGTCGTCGTCGACCAGGTTGCCTCCCTCACCGATCAGTCGGCACTGGCCTGGCACGAGCGCTGGGTCGAGGGTCACCGAGCGCCCGCCTGATCGCACCTAGAATCGGCCTGTGGCCGGCCGCATCCGACGAAGTGACATCGACGAGGTGCGCTCCCGCGTCAACATTGCCGACATTGTGGGCGACTACGTCACGCTGAAAAGCGCGGGCGTGGGCTCGATGAAGGGCTTGTGCCCGTTCCACGACGAGCGCAGCCCGAGCTTCCACGTGCGCCCCCAGGTCGGCTTCTATCACTGCTTCGGCTGCGGCGAGGGCGGCGACGTCTTCACGTTCTTGCAGAAGATGGATCACATGACCTTCGCCGAGTCGGTCGAGCGACTCGCGGCGCGCATCGGGTACACACTGACCTACGAAGACGGCGGTCCGGCGGTCGATCAGGGCAACCGCCGCCGCCTGCTGGCGGCGAACGAGGCGGCCGAACAGTTCTTCCGGTCTCAGCTTGCGACGCCGGAGGCCGAGCCCGCGCGACGCTTCCTGGGCGAGCGAGGCTTCGACGCGGCCGCCGCCGAGCGGTTCGGGGTGGGCTACGCACCGAACGCGTACGACGCGGTCGGATCCCACCTGCGCGCTCGGGGCTTCACGCCCGACGAGATCGTCGCCGCGGGGCTGCAGGGCCAGGGTGACCGCAGCCCGTACGACCGGTTCCGTGGCCGCCTCATCTGGCCGATCCGCGACACGACGGGTGCGACGCTCGGCTTCGGCGCGCGTCGCCTGCTGGAGTCGGACACCGGCCCGAAGTACTTGAACACGCCCGAGACGGCCGTGTATCACAAGGCGAAGGTGCTGTACGGGCTCGACCTCGCCAAGCGCGACATCGCGCGCGGCAAGCAGACCGTCGTCGTCGAGGGCTACACCGACGTCATGGCCTGTCACCTCGCGGGTGTCACGACCGCCGTCGCGACGTGTGGCACGGCGTTCGGCGGCGACCACATCACGATGATCCGCCGCGTCATGGGCGACACCGACAACGCCGACACGACGCAGCTCGGCGAGGTGATCTTCACGTTCGACCCCGACGAGGCGGGTCAGAAGGCGGCCAGTCGCGCCTTCGCCGACGAGCAGCGCTTCGCGGCGCAGACGTTCGTCGCGGTCGCCCCCGACGGGCTCGATCCGTGCGATCTGCGGCTCGAGCGTGGCGACGAGGCGGTGCGGCAGCTGGTCAGCACGCGCCGCCCGATGTTCGAGTTCATGATCCGCCGCCAGCTCGACCAGTTCGACCTGGAGACCGTGGAGGGGCGGGTCGCCGCGGTGCGCGCGGCCGCTCCCGTCGTGGCACGCATTCGCGACCGGGCGCTGAGCTCCGGTTACGTGCGCCAGGTCGCCGGGTGGATCGGCGTCGATACCGCCGACGTGCAGCGGGCCGTGTCGGCCGCCTCGCGCACCGCTCCGGCAGCGGATGCACGGGGTCGCGACGCGCGCACCGCTCCGGCCGCGTCCGGTCCCGCCGGGCAACCCGGTGTGGGCCGGCCCGGCGACGCGCCGCCGCCGGCGGCGGGCGCCGCCCCGTCGCGCCCGGGGGAGTCCGCAGCGGGCGGGGTTCCTGCGGCCCCGGCGATCGGGCTCGCGCAGTTGCCGAACGATCCGGTGACCCGGCTGGAACGGGAGCTGCTGATGGCGCTCCTGCAGCATCCCGAAGACGTTCCGCGTGACCGGGCGCAGCGGGCTCTCGCCACCGCCTTCAGCCAGCCGGCGCTCGCGACGGTGCGCGACGCCCTGATCGCCGCGTTCGAGCACTACGGCACGGCGCACTGGGCGCGGATGGTTTCGGAGGAGGCGCCGGCGGCCTTTGCTCCGCTCGTGACCCAGTTGGCGATCGCGCCGCTGCCGGTGCGCGATGACCACGTCGCTGAATACTGCGCCGGCATCACGACGTCGCTGATCGAGCGCGATCTCTTGCGCCGGAAGGCCGAGCTGCTCGGGGCCCTGCAACGCACCGACCAGACCGCCGACCCGGCCCGCTACCGCGAGCTGCAGACCCAGTTGATGGCCATCGAGGGGGAGCGACGTCGCATGCGCGGCGACCTGTGATGAGTGTTCATCACGCTCGCGTGCTTCCCCACTAGACTCGCGCAGACCCGTCGTCGACGGGAAAAAGGGGGAGTCGCTCGATGTCCACACCCGCGGTGTCCGCGCGCGACCTGAGCCTGCGCTTTCCCGGCATCGACGGGGCGTCTGCGGTGTCGGCGGTGCGCGGCGTGAGCCTCGACATCGCCCCAGGTGAGACGCTCGCCATCCTCGGCGAAGCGGGCAGCGGCAAGAGCGCTCTCGCACGGGCTGTCGCCGGCCTGACCGACCGCACCATCGAGCGCGGCCCCCGCATTGTGGGAGGCTCGCTCACCGTGCTCGGCATCGACGTGCGCGGGTTGCGGCGGCGCGACGACAACGAGCTCGCGCTGCGCGTGGGCTACGTTCCGCAAGACGCGGGAACGGCGCTCGATCCGCACCTCACCGCCGGCGAGAACGTCGCCTACCCGCTCTATCAGCGCACCCCGAAGCTCGATCGCGTGGTCGCCGGGGGCATCGTCGCCGAGGCGATCGACGCCATGCACCTGACCCTCGCGACGATCCCGAAGTACCCGCACGAACTCAGCCGCGGGCAGCGTCAGCGCGTGGCCATCGCGCGCGCCCTCGTGCTCGAACCCGAGCTTCTCGTGACTGACGAGGCGACGAGCGGGGTCGACGCCACGGTGCGCTCGACGATCCTCGACCATCTCGCCGAAGTGCAGCGCAACCGCGGTTTCGCCGCCCTCGTCGTCTCCAGCGAGATCGGCGAGGTGCGCCGCCTGACGACTCGGCTCGCGGTCATGCACGCTGGCCGTTTCGTGGGTTACGGCACCATCGACGAGGTGCTCGAGACCGGCATGCACCCGTACGTGCGCGAACTGGCGGCGCTCGGGCGTCGAAAGCCGGTGGCCGTCTAGCCTGGGCGTATGCCCGCTGCCGACGCCTCACCGTCCCGCTACGACGTACGTCCACCCGACAACGCTCCCGCGGTGGCTCAGCACAGAGACCCCCTCTCGGGCCACGCAACCGCCCCGCCGCGCCCCATCACGCCCGGGCCGATCGCGGTGCTGCCCGAGGCGCACGCGCTCTTCGTCACGGCCGTGCAGCGGGCCGGCGGTGAGGTCGCACCACTCAGCGCCGACACGCGAGGGCTGCTCTGGCTGAGCGCCGGCCGCGCCGACGAACTCGACCAGATCCTCACCGATTATCCGTCGATCGAGTGGGTGCAACTTCCGTGGGCGGGCGTGGATGCCTTCCGCGACGTCCTGCGCGCCCACGCCGACGGCCCGGTCTTCACGAGCGCCAAGGGGGCATACGCCGAACCGGTCGCCGAACACGCGCTCGCGCTCGCGCACGCCACCCTGCGCGAGTTTGCGCCGAAGGCCCGCGCCGCGCGCTGGGCCCAGCAGCGCACGGGCCGATCCCTGTACGGGCTCGCGGTCACGATCGTCGGCGCCGGGGGTATTGCCGCCGAGCTTCTTCGCCTGCTGGCGCCCTGGCGGTGCGAGGTGACCGTGGTGCGTCGCAGCGCCGATCCGCTGCCCGGCGCGACCCGCACGGTGCCGGTCGCCGAGCTCGACGCGGTGCTTCCGACGACCGATGTGCTGATCCTCGCCGCCGCGTCGACGGAGGGCACGCGGCACCTCATGGACGCGCGGCGTCTGGCGCTGTTGCCGCACAATGCCGTGCTCGTCAACATCGCGCGGGGGCCACTGGTCGACACCGACGCTCTGACCGAGGCCCTGGCGTCCGGGAACCTGCTGGGCGCGGGGCTCGATGTCACCGATCCCGAGCCGCTGCCCGACGATCATCCGCTGTTCGCCGAGCCCCGCTGCCTGATCACCTCGCACTCGGCCGACACCGCCGAGATGACCGCTCCGCTTCTGGCCGGCCGCGTTGACGAGAACGTTCGCGGCTTCCTCGCGGGCACGGGCCTTGTCGGCATCGTCGACCCGCGGGCGGGGTACTGACCGGCGCCGTGAGCGTCGTGCGTGGTCGGAACCCGCGCGCGATTTCTGGTACCGTAGAGCCCGCTGTTCACAGCGATCCTCGATAGCTCAATTGGCAGAGCAGCCGGCTGTTAACCGGCAGGTTCTTGGTTCGAGTCCAAGTCGGGGAGCCACACACCCCCTGCACTGATCGCGGCGCGTCCGGTCCCGTGAAGGAGCCCATCCGTGAGTGACGTCGCATCGAGCATCCTCGTGGCGGTCGCCGTCGCGGCGACGATCGGGATGCTCGTCGCAGTCGCCGTCGCGACCGTCGCCTCCTCGAGGCTGCGCCAGCACCGCGCCGCCGCCCAAGAGACCGCAGATCGGGCCCGCGAGCTCGAGATCGCCCTGGGCGAGCAGAGCGCCCGGCTGCGCCTCATCCGCGAACAGCACGACATCGCGGCCCACCGCATGTCGGGCGTTGTTCAGCTGGCTGAGGGCGCGAGTTCGGCGGCCACCCGGGATCCGGGTATCGCCGCGCGCGCGGCCGACCAGATCGCAGCGAGCGCCCGCACCACCCTCGCCGAGCTGCGTCGCGTCGTGACCGCGACGACCGACGCCGAGCAGCTGGCGGCCGCCCGGCCCGCACTCGAGGCGCTCGACGGGCTGTTTGACGCGATGCGGGCGCGCGGGATCGTGGTGACCGTGTCCGAGCTGGGCGACCGTTTTCCCGTCGCCGAGGGTGCGGGACTCGCCCTGTACCGCATCCTCGAGGAGGCGCTCGCGAATGCCGCGCAGTACGGCGGTGAGGGCACCGAGGTGCGGGTCGGTCTGACCTGGTCTGACCAGGGGTTGCACGTGCGTGTCGACGACGATGGCATTCGCGCGCAGGCGCGACGCGAGGGCCTCACGCCCGACGAGCTCGCCGCTCGCGGCTACACGATCGACGACGACCTCGCGGCCCTCACCGACCGGGTGACGGGCACGGGCCTCGGGGCGATGCGCGCCCGCGCCGAGCTGTTCGGCGGCGTGGTGAGTGCGCAGACGGTCCCGGGCGTCGGGTTCTCCGTGTCGGTTGTGTTCCCGGCCCTGCGATTCCACAACGCCGTGCACGGCGTGAACGTGCGCCGCTGATGGTCAGCACGTCGCACGCAGAGCCGCTCGAGGAGGCCGCCGCCCGCGCGGAGGCGCTGCGCGCTTCCATCGCCGTGGGGCTCGCCGTTGCGGCGTACGGGATCTCGTTCGGTGCTCTCGCCGTCGCCTCCGGCCTCACGGTCTGGCAGGCCTGCGTGCTGAGCCTCGTCATGTTCTCGGGCGGGTCGCAGTTCGCCCTCATTGGCGTCGTCGCGGCCGGGGGAGTGGCCGGCGGGCCCGCCGGGCCCGCCGCGATCGCCGGCGCCACCCTGCTGGGTCTGCGCAATGGTCTCTACGCGATCCGGGTGTCGCCGATCGTCGGGCCCGGGTTCGCCAAGCGCCTGGTCGCCGGCCACCTCACGATCGACGAGTCGACCGCGGTCGCGACCGCGCAGACGGTTCCGAGCGCCCAGCGCGTCGGTTTCTGGGCGACGGGAGCCATCATCTACGTCGGCTGGAACCTCATGACGCTGCTCGGGGCGCTGCTCGGCAACCTGCTCGGCGACGTGAGCGCGTACGGGCTCGATGCCGCCGCAGCGGCCGCGTTCCTCGGCCTGCTGTGGCCGCGGTTGAAGAGCCTGCAACCGGTGAGCGTCGCCGTCGGTGCCGCGGTCGTGGCCATCGTGCTGATTCCCGTGGTTCCTCCCGGCATTCCGGTGCTCGCGGCGGCACTCGTGGGGGTCGTCGTCGGCATCATCGCCGCCCGGAGGGAGCGCGCATGACCCTCTGGCAGATCATCCTGCTCGCCTCGATCGCGGTGCTGGCGATCAAGCTGCTCGGCTACCTGGTGCCGCCCCGCGTGCTCGAGAAGCCCGCGGCGGCCCGCACCGCAGAACTCGTCACGGTCGCGCTGTTGGCCGCCCTCATTGTCGTACAGACCGTGGGGGCCGGACAGGGGCTCGCCCTGGATGCACGCCTCCCGGCCATCGGCGTCGCCGCCGGCCTGTTTGCGATGCGCGTGCCGTTCATCCTCGTCATCATTGCCGCCGCCGCGACGGCCGCGGCGCTGCGCGCGCTCGGCTGGGCCGCCTAAGCGGCCCCGACCGTTCGCTCAGTCTTCGAGGCGGTCGATTCCGGGCGTCCAGCTGTGCCCGGGCCCACCCCACGAGTTGCGCTTGATCGCCTTGGCCGCGAGCTTGCCGTGCGGGTGCCCGAGCCGGTCGACGTAGAGCACCCCGTCGAGGTGGTCGTACTCGTGCTGGAAGATGCGGGCAAGCCACCCGTCGGCTTCGATCTCGAACGGCTCACCGTCGAGCCCCGTCGCGCGCAGGAGAGCGCGGTCTGAGCGCATGAGAGGGAACCGCTCGCCCGGAACCGAGAGGCAGCCCTCCGCGTGGTCCCACTCGTCGGGTTCGTCGGTGGGCGGCGGTGAGATCCACAGCTCGGGGTTGATGGCGACGCCGACGTGGTGCACATCGTCGTCGTCGGTCCAGTCCCAGACGAACACGCGGGCGTCGACGCCGACCTGGGGGGCGGCGAGGCCCACGCCGGGCGCCTCGGCCATGGTGTCGCGCATGTCGGCCACCAACTGCTCGAGCGATGCATCGATGGTGGTCACGGGGCTCGCGGGCCGGTGCAGAACGGGGTCGCCAACGATGCGAATCGGGAGGATTGCCACGGCGTCCAGCGTATCGGCGCGCGGGCGGGCTCGTGCTCAGTAGAGTGGCGCGGTGGCGCCCGACGTGACCGACCTGGCAGGCGAGCTCCTGCGCAGCCCGCTCGTCGCTGTGGGCATCCCCCTCGCGCTCGTTGGCGCGGTGTTTCTCTCGCTCGGAGCGCAGTTTCAGAACCGCGGTGTCGAGAAGATCGAGCTCCGCCACGGTGACGGCAGCCGTGCCGGGCTGAGCCGACGGCAGCTGGTGCGCCTTCTCGCGCGGCCTTCGTGGCTGCTGGGGTCCCTTATGCTCGGCGTCGCCGTCGTCTTCCAGCTCGCAAGCCTGGGCTTCGCCCCCCTGATCGTCGTGCAGCCCATCGGAGTGGTCGCGCTCGTCGTGACGGCCGTGGTGAACGCGCGGCTCGCACGCATCCGCCTCGACCGTCGGGCGCAGCGCGCCATCGCTCTGTGCGTCGGCGGCGTCGCGGTGTTTGTGGTCGTTGCAGCCCTCTACGCCGTCGACCGCCTTGTCGACGACCGCCAGCTACTCATCATTCTCGGGATGCTCGGGGCGCTGACCCTGACGCTGGCGATCGTTTTCGCCGTGGTGCGCCGTCGCTCCGGGGCGCTGTTCGCCATCCTGGCCGCCGGCGTGTTGTTCGGCTTCGTCGCCACCCTCGCCAAGGTGGTCATCACCCGCCTGACGACGGGAGGGCTGGACCCGCTGACGGTAATCGCGATCGTCGCGCTGCTCGCCGCCGCCGCGCTCGGCGGCTACTTCGTGCAGACGGCCCATCAGCTCGGTTCGCCCGATCTCGTCATCGCCGGCTTGACGGTGGTTGACCCGATCGTGGCCGTGCTGATTGGCGCATTCGTGCTCGGCGAAGCGGTGCTCATGCCGTGGCCGGCGGTGCTCGTCGGGGTGGCGGCGGGTGCCGTTGCCGTGGTCGGCGTGCGGGAGCTGGCGAAGCACCATCCGCAAACCCATCGGTGAGGCCGGGCCTCAGCTAGGGTTATCGCGGGTCGACACCGTCGACCGCATCCCGACATCCCCCGAGACTGCCAAGGATCCCGCCGTGCCCGACGACCCGCAGTTCCGCGGTTCGAGCGACCGACCGCTGCGCATCCTCATCGGATGCGACACCTTCGGCCCCGACGTCAATGGCGCCGCCAAGTTTGCCGAGCACCTCGCAGCCGGCATGGTCGAGCGCGGCCATGAGGTGCACGTCGTCGCGCCCGGCGCCGAACGCGGCCCCAACGTCACCCGCACCGAAGTGCACGAGGGGCAGAAGATGACCGTGCACCGCCTGCGCTCGTGGCGGTGGCGGCCGCACCCGTGGCTGCGCTACGCCCTGCCGTGGCGCATCGAGCGCAACGCCGCGCGCATCCTCGACACGGTCAAGCCCGACGTCGTGCACTTTCAGTCGCACATCGTCGTGGGCCGCGGGCTGGCGCGCCAGGCGGCGAAACGCGGCATCCGCGTGATCGGCACGAACCACTTCATGCCCGAAAACGCCATGCAGTTCACGCCGTTCATCGGGCCGCTGCACGACATCGTCGTGCGCGCGCTGTGGCGGGCCGCGGGCCGCACCTTCGGGCTCGCCGCAGAGGTCACCACGCCGACGCTCAAGGCCGCGCAGTACTTCGAGAAGTACACCGACCTCGAGAAGGTTCACGCGATCAGCTGCGGGCTGCACGTCGAGAACTACACCGCCGACCTCACGCCGCGCAGCGGCAACGTGGTGCTGTTCCTCGGCCGGGTCGAGGCCGAAAAGCACATCGACGAGCTCCTGCGGGCCGTCGCGCTGCTCGACGAGGCGCTGGGCGTGCGGGTCGAGATCATCGGAGACGGTGAGCAGCGCCAGGCCCTCGAGAAACTGGCCGTCGAGCTAGGACTCGGCGACCGCGTCCACTTTGCCGGGTACGCGACCGACGAATACCTGCGCGAGCAGCTGACCCGAGCATCCGTGTTTGCAATGCCGTCGCGCGCCGAGTTGCAATCGATCGCGACCATGGAGGCCATGGCCTCGGGGCTTCCCGTCGTCGGGGCCAACGCGATGGCGCTGCCGCACCTCATCCACGACGGCGAGAACGGGTTCCTCTACGAGCCCGGCGATGTCGAGGGCTTTGCCGAGCGGCTGCGGCGCATCTTCACGATGTCGCACGAGGAGCGCGTCGCCTTCCAGCGCGACAGCATGAGGATCGTCGCCGGTCACGACATTCGCCGCACGCTCGACACGTTCGAAGATCTCTACCGAGGACGACCCGTCACCGACCCCGTGGTCGACACGGGTGTCATCACGGTAATCGAGCGTGACGCCGAGGCCGCCGGGTAGCATCACTGGCGGCGCCTTCTGCGCCACGGGGCGGTAGCTCAGCTGGTTAGAGCAGTGGACTCATAATCCATCGGTCACGGGTTCAAGTCCCGTCCGCCCTACGGACCACCGTGGTCGACGAGGAGGCCGTCGTGACCCTGCCCGCACCGCCATCCGCTCGATCGGCAGCCCTCGGCGCGGGCGTGCTCGCCGGCCAACTGCTCGTTTCGGTGCTGCTCGTCGTCTCGACCGGCGGACTTCTCGATGTCATGGTCTCGTTCGATCCGCCGCAGGTGAGCCAGGACGGCTCCTTCGCATTCGTTCCGGGAGCGGGGATCTGGTTCTCCGCCGAGGCGGGGATGCTGCCGGTGCTGCTCGTCACGGGGGCTGTCCTCGCGTGGCTCGCTGTCCCCGCCAGTCGTGGTGCACTCTCGGGTCCCGCCGCCTCGACACTCCACTGGGTCGCGGTCTCACAGTCGCTCGGCATCACGATCGTGATCATCGCGGCGCTCAACGGCGTCGATGAGGCCGCCACGATCGTCGCGCTGTACGCGCTCGCCGCCGGCTCCGGGATGCTCGGCTGGCTTTCCGACCGCGCACCCCGTCACGACGGCTCGCGCGGGCACCTGTGGCCATACGCGTTCCTCACGGTGCTCGCCATCGTGCCCTGGGGCGTTGTCGCGCTCGTCCAGGTCACGGGGATCGTCGTCGGAGCGCCGGCAAGCGAGGGCGTTCGAGTGACGACGCTCGTGGTCCTCGCCGTGACCGCGCTGTGGGCCGCCGCCGAGTGGGCGATTGCGCGACCCGCGGGCCTCGCGCGCGATCCGGAGCGCGCTGCGGCGCTGCGCGTCGCGTCCTCGGCCGCGCTCGCGAGCATCCCGGCTGGAGCGGTTGTGGTGCTGGGGGTTCTCGGGGGCTGAGCCTTCCCGCGCGTCGATTGGCGCGCATCCCGCATCGCTTGCAGGATGGACGCATGGCCGACTCCGCCCCCGCACCGACCCCCGCCGAGCGCTACGCGACGTTCCGTGAACGACGGGAACTCGCCGCACGCCAGCCCCAGGGCCCGCTCGCGCTCGTCAACACGCAGTGGGTGGGGGAGGAGCAGACAATCTGGGGCGTACCCGGCACCTGGGCGCCGGCGCCGGAAGGTGGGCTGCTCGTGACAGCGGAGGCCGCCGACGGCATCACCGTCGACGGCGAGCTCGTCGACGGCACCGTGCGGGTGCGCGGCAAGGACGATCCGTCGCCCAGCACCATCCAGTTCGACGAGCACACCACGGGCTTCGTCATCGCCGGCGAAGACGGCCTCTACGCCCTTCGGGTGTGGGATGCCCACAGCGAGGCCATCCAGAACTTTGGCGGAATCGACGCCTACGACTACAACCCCGACTGGGTGGTGACGGGCACCTTCCGCGAGATCGAGGGCGGAACCACCCTTGGCTTCGAACACTTAAAGAGCGACGGTCACACGCGTGATGAGGTCGTGCCGGGGGAGATCCGTTTCACCCACGACGGCGTCGAATACGACATCGCGGCGTTCAAGTCGGGCCGCGCGCTGCAGCTGGTGTTCGCCGACGCGACGAACGGTGACGACACGTACTCGGTCGGCCGATTCCTGTTCATGGCGCCGAACCCCGACGGCACGATCACGCTCGACTTCAACACCGCGATCCTGCCGCCCTGTGCCTTCAGCTACCACTTCAACTGCCCGCTGCCCCCCAAGCAGAACCGGTTCCCGTTCCGCATCGAGGCGGGGGAGAAAAACGTGCTGGCGACGTCGGGGGAGCTGCTGCACGGCTGACGCCGCGCCGTAAATCACATGCTTGTGATTTCGGGTACGGGTGCGCAATAATTCCCCTGAGGCGCTCTTCGCGCATCCGCAACTGAATACGCCGCGATCCGGCACATTTCTCGAAGGTCGATGGGGAAGTCGCACCTGAAAGAGAAATGGACGGAACAACAGTGGCACACACACTCGCACGCGGAGTGCTATTCGTGCACTCCGCTCCACGCGCGCTCTGCCCCCACATCGAGTGGGCCGCCGGGCGCGCCATCGATCGTGCCGTCAACTTCGACTGGGCCGACCAGCCCGTCCTGAAGGGCACCCAGCGTGCCGAGTTCGTCTGGGAGGGCGAGCGCGGCACCGGCGCCAAGATCGCCAGCGCCCTGCGCGGCTGGGAGCACCTGCGCTACGAGGTCACGGAAGACGCCTCTCCCGGCGCCGACGGTGGCCGCTGGATGCACACCCCCGACCTGGGCGTCTACTACGCCCAGACCGACACCGCAGGCAACACGGTCATCCCTGAAGACCGCGTTCGCTACGCGATGGAGGTCTCTGGCGGTAACGCCATCGAGCTGCAGCGTGAACTGCGTCTCGCCCTCGGGCAGGCGTGGGACGACGAGCTCGAGCCCTTCCGCCACGCCGGCGACGGTTCCCGCGTCGTCTGGCTGCACCGCGCAGGCTGATCCCCCCGATCCCCCCGCCCGCGCACTGTCAACAACTCAGGACTAAAGCCGACGCGGACACCGGGTGACACGCTCCCCGGGCTCGTGAGACGCAGCTAGTCCTGAGTTGTTGACGCGCGCCTACGCGTCGTACGAGCGGAACGCGACCACCGAGTTGTGGCCGCCGAAGCCGAACGAGTTCGAGATCGCAACCTGCGGGCCGTCACCGAGCGGGCGCGGCGAGGTCACGACATCGAGCGGGATGCGCTCATCCTGGTTATCGAGGTTGATCGTCGGCGGTGCGGTGCGCTCGTGCAGCGCGAGAATCGTGAACACCGCTTCCAGGGCGCCGGTTCCACCGAGCAGGTGACCCGTGGATGCTTTGGTCGCCGATACGGGAATCTCGCCGACCCGATCGCCGAAGACCCGCTTCAGCGCCTCGTACTCGGCCACGTCGCCGACCGGCGTGGAGGTCGCGTGTGCGTTGATGTGGGTGACGTCGTCGACGCTCGCGCCCGCCTGCTCGAGCGCGGCGATGACGGCGCGGGCGGCGCCGGATCCTTCCGGGTCGGGTGCCGTGATGTGGTACGAGTCGCTCGTCACCGAGCCGCCGGCCAGTTCGGCGTAGATGCGGGCTCCGCGCGCCAGCGCGTGTTCCTTCGTTTCGAGCACGATCGCGGCGGCACCTTCGCCGAGCACGAAGCCGTCACGGTCGACGTCGTACGGCCGGGAGGCGGCAGCGGGGTCGTCGTTGCGCTTCGACAGGGCCTGCATGGAGGCGAATGCGGCGATCGGCAGTGGGTGAACGACCGACTCGGTTCCGCCCGCGACGACGACGTCGGCGAGGCCGAGCTGCAGGTGCTCGTAGGCGTTGGCGATCGACTCCGTGCCGGAGGCGCAGGCCGAGACGACGGAGCGCGCGCCAGCGCGAGCCCCGAGGTGCATGCTGATCGCGGCCGCGGCGGCGTTCGGCATGAGCATGGGAATGGTCATGGGGAGGACCCGGCGCGGGCCCTTGTCGCGCAGCGTGTCCCACGCGTCGAGGAGGGTCCACAGCCCGCCGATACCGGTCGCGTAGTCGACCAAGATGCGTTCGGGCGCGACCTCGGGGGCTCCCGCGTCGGCCCAGGCCTCCCGGGCCGCGATGAGGGCGAACTGTGATGACGGGTCGAGTCGCTTGACCTCTTGCCGCTCGAGCACCTCGTCGGGGCGGACGAGCGCCTGGGCGGCGAAGGTGACCGGAATCTCGTACTGCTCGACCCAGTCTTCTTCGATCGGTCGGGCGCCCGAGGCGCCGGCGAGCAGGGCGTTCCAGCTGTCGCGGGCGGTGCCGCCGATGGGGCTGGTCGCGCCGATTCCGGTGACGACGATCGTGGTCATGCGAGTTCTCCGGTTGAGATCGGGGGAGGGGAGGCGTCCGTGCGGCGCGGCTGACGCCGCACGGACGCGAGTGCGGCGTCAGCCGCAGCGCGCCTACGCGGAGGCGTTGACGATGAAGGTGACGGCGTCGCCGACGGTGGTCAGGTTCTTGACCTCTTCGTCGGGGATCTTCACGTCGAACTTCTCTTCTGCGTTCACGACGATGGTCATCATCGAGATCGAGTCGATGTCGAGGTCGTCGGTGAACGACTTGTCGAGCGCGACCGAGTCGGTGGCGATGCCGGTCTCGTCGTTGATGAGCTCGGCCAGGCCGGCGAGGACCTCTTCGGTGGACAGTGCCATGAGTGTTATCTCCTTGGGGATGGTGTCGGATGACCGTCCCCCATCCTAGGGCGGGGGTCGGCCCTGGTCAGGGGTTTAGGGCAGGCGCACGACCTGCGCGCCGTACACGAGTCCTGCGCCGAATCCGATCTGCAGGGCGAGTCCGCCGCTGAGCTCGGGGTGCTCGGCGAGCAGCGCGTGGGTGGCGAGGGGAATCGACGCGGCCGACGTGTTGCCGGTGGTGGCGATGTCGCGCGCCACGACGACGTGGTCGGGCAGCTTCAGTTGCTTGGCAAACTCGTCGATGATGCGCATGTTCGCCTGGTGCGGGATGAACGCGGCCAGGTCCTCGGGACGCACGCCGGCAGCATCCAGCGCCTTTTGCGCAACCTTCGCCATCTCCCAGACGGCCCAGCGGAAGACGGTCTGGCCCTCCTGCCGGAGCGTCGGGAACTCGCCGTCCGGGTCGCTCCACGCCTCCTTGAGCGGCCGGTCCATGCCCACCGCGTCCCACTTGGAGCCGTCGGATCCCCAGACCGTGGCGCTGATCCCCGGCTCGTCGGCGGGCCCCACGATGGCCGCTCCGGCGCCGTCTCCCAGCAGGAACGAGATGGTGCGGTCGGTGGGCTTGGCGAAGTCGCTGAGCTTTTCGGCGCCGACGACAAGCACGTAGGTGGCAAGGCCCGCCCGTACGAGTGCATCGGCCTGGGCGATGCCGTAGGTGTACCCGGCGCAGGCGGCCGACACGTCGTAGGCGGCGGCGGGGTTCGCGCCCACGCGCTCTGCCAGCAAGGCGGCGAGGGAGGGCGTCTGGACGGTGTTGGAGATCGTCGAGACGATGACCGCGCCGACCTGACTCGGCTGGATGCCTGCCTTCTCGATGGCCTCACGGGCCGCTGTCTCCGCCAGGTCGACCGCCTCGACGCCGTCGCCCGCGCGCATGCGGGTGATCACACCGGTGCGCTGGCGAATCCACTCATCGCTCGAGTCGATCGGGCCGGCGATGTCGTCGTTGGTGACGGCGTGCTCGCCGCGGGCGGCGCCCAGCGAGAGGATGCGCGTGTACGGCGAGCCGGTTGACGGCGTCAGCGCGGCGCTCATGCGGCGTCCAGCATGTCGATCGCCGCGCTCAGGTCGGCGGGCGTCTTGACGGCGACGGTCGGTACGCCCTTCAGCGCGCGCTTCGCGAGCCCGGTGAGGGCGCCACCGGGAAGCAGCTCGATGATGCCCGTGACGCCGTCGGCGGCGAAGGACTCCATGCAGAGGTCCCACCGCACGGGCGACGAGATCTGGCCGACGAGCAGCGAGACGAAGTCGGCACCGGACGTCACGACACTGCCGTCGCGGTTCGAATACAGGCGGATGCTTGGGTCACTGATCGCGACCCCCTCGGTCGCCTGCCGCACGGCGTCGACGGCGGAGGCCATGTACGAGGTGTGGAACGCGCCGGCGACCTGCAGCGGGATGACGCGCGCACCCGGAATCGGGTCGGCGGCGAATGCCGCGAGGTTGTTCACCTCGCCGGCGACGACCACCTGGCCGCCGCCGTTGACGTTGGCGGGAACGAGTCCGAGCTGCTCGAGTCGCTCCGCGAGCGCCGCGGCGTCGCCGCCGATGACCGCGCTCATGCCGGTGGGCACCTCGGCCGCGGCGGCCGCCATGGCTGTTCCGCGGGCGCCCACCAGCGCCAGCGCGTCTTCATCGCTCAGCACTCCCGCGATCGCGGCAGCGGCGAACTCGCCGACGGAGTGGCCAGCGACCGCACCAACGCGATCCCGCCGACCGGTGAGCAGGGCGCTGGCGCTCAGCAGGCTCGCCGCGACGATGAGCGGCTGAGCGATACGCGTGTCACGAATCGTGTCGGCATCGCTCGTCGTTCCGTGCGCAACGAGGTCGACGCCGATCGACTCACCCAGTGAGCCGAGTCGGTCACGGGTCTGCGCGTCCTCGAGCCACGGCTCGAGGAATCCCGGGGTCTGCGAGCCCTGGCCGGGCGCGACGACGATGATCATGGGTTCCATCCTCCCAAGGTGCGGGGTCGGGGCAGTGGTGGTTGTCTCCAGTGCAGCGGCTACAGCGTTGGTCGATCTCGACAATCAGCGGCGGGGAGCGCCCGGTTCGGCGATGGCGCCGACGATGAGTGCCGTCTGCAAAATGGTCGCCTCTCGAGGGCCGGTCGCATCCCACCCGATCACGTCGCTGATGCGCTTCAGGCGGTAACGCACCGTATTCGGATGCACGAACAACTCGCGCGCGGTCGCTTCGAGACTGCGCCCATTGTCGAGGTACGCCCAGAGGGTTGCGAGCAGCTCGGTGTTGTGCTGCTTGAGCGGCTGGTAGATGCGACTGATCAAGGTGGCGCGCGCGATGGGGTCTCCGGCGAGCGCGCGTTCGGGAAGCAGGTCGTCGGCCAGGGCGGGCCGCGGGGCGTTCCGCCATGCTCGGGCGACCGCGAATCCCGCGAGGGCGGCCTTGGCGCTCTTGCCCGCGTCGACGACGTCGGGCACTTCGGGACCCAGCACGAGGTGTCCCGGGCCGAAGGCCGGCTCGAGCGCTTCGGCGATCTGGGGGAAGGTGAAGCTGCGCTCGCCCGCCTGCTCCTCGCCGCGCGGCAGGGCCCGGCCGATGACGACGACGAGACGGTTGCCCTGCACGCCGATGAGCACATCGGCATCGACGTGGCGAGCGGTGCGGCGCAACTGATCGACGTCGACAATGCGGGGCGCGGTTCCGACGAGCACGCAGACCTCGCCGTGCCCGTTCCAGCCGAGCGCGGCGATGCGGCTCGGCAGTTCGTTGTCGTACTCACCCGAGAGGATCGAGTCGACCACGAGTGCCTCGAGGCGCGCGTCCCACAGTCCACGCGCTTCGGCGGCCCGCGCATAGACGTCGGCCGCAGCGAAGGCGATCTCGCGGCTGTACAGCAGAATCGCCTCGCGCAGACTCGCGTCGCCGCTCGTGAGACGGTCTTCGACGACCTCGACCACCACGCGAATCAGCTGCAGCGTCTGCTGCAGGCTGACCGAGCGCAGCAGCTCACGCGGAGCGGCACCGAACACGTCTGCGGCGATCCACGGCTGCGAGCTGGGGTCGTCGTACCAGCTGATGAACGACGTGATGCCCGCCTGTGCCACGAGGCCCACGGCACTGCGTCGGCTGGGTGGCATGTCGCCGTACCAGGGCAGCGTGTCGTCGAGCCGCTTAAGCGTCTCGGTGGCCAACTCACCCGAGATGTTTCGCAGCCAGGCGAGCGTCTGCGTCTTTGTCATCGCCGCCATGTAGATCCCTCCTTACGAAGGATGCGGTGCCCCGTGATCAGGGACGGGGCACCGTGCCCGCTGTCTATGCGTCGCCGCCGGCGGAGCCGGTGGTGCCTGCCGTCACATCGTGCAGTCGGTACTGCTCGATTGCACGTGCCGGCGCCTGCGCGTCGACCACTCCGCGGCGGGCGAGCTGCTGCAGCGTGCGCACCACGATTGACGGGCTGTCGATCGTGAAGAAGCGCCGCGCCGCGGCCCGCGTGTCGCTGAAGCCGAAACCGTCTGCGCCGAGCGTCGCGTAGTCGCCGGGAACGAACGGGCGAATCTGGTCGGGAACCGCGTGCATGAAGTCACTGACCGCAACGAACGGGCCCTCGGAGCCCTGCAGCTTCTGCGTGACGTACGGAACGCGCTGCTCGGCCGTCGGGTTGAGGAAGTTGTGCTCGTCGGCGGCGAGGCCGTCGCGGCGCAGCTCCGTCCAGGAGGTGACGCTCCACACATCGGCGCTCACGCCCCAGTCGTCGGCGAGCAACTGCTGCGCCTCCAACGCCCAGGGCACACTGACGCCGGAGGCCAGGATCTGGGCCTTCGGTCCCGTGTGCTCGCCGCGCTTGAGCAGGTAGATGCCCTTCAGCAGTCCGTCGACGTCGAGGTTCTCGGGCTCGGCCGGCTGCGCGATCGGCTCGTTGTACACCGTGAGGTAGTACATGACGTTCGGGTCGGGGTGCGAGCCGCCGTACATGCGCTCAAGGCCGGCGCGCACGATGTGCCCGATCTCGTAGCCGAACGCGGGGTCGTACGTCACAACGGCCGGGTTCGTCGACGCCAGCAGCGGCGAATGGCCGTCCGCGTGCTGGAGGCCCTCACCGGTCAGGGTGGTGCGACCGGCGGTGGCGCCGATGATGAAGCCTCGCGCCATCTGGTCGGCGGCCGCCCACATGGCGTCGCCCGTGCGCTGGAAGCCGAACATCGAGTAGAAGACGTACACCGGAATCAGCGGCTGCTGGTGCGTGGCGTAGCTCGTGCCGATAGCCGTGAATGCGGCGAAGGCGCCGGCCTCGTTGATGCCCGTGTGGATGATCTGCCCCTGCGGGCTCTCCTTGTAGGCCAGCAGCAGCTCGCGGTCGACCGAGGTGTAGTGCTGACCCTTCGGGTTGTAGATCTTCGACGTCGGGAAGTAGGCGTCCATGCCGAAGGTGCGCGCCTCATCCGGGATGATCGGAACGATCCGGTCGCCGAAGTTCTTGTCACGCAACAGGTCCTTCAGCAGACGCGCGAACGCCATCGTCGTGGCGACGCCCTGCTTACCCGAGCCCTTCTTCACGACCCCGTACACGCTGTCGTCAGGGATCTGTACGTCGACGTACTTCGAGCGGCGCTCCGGCAGGTAGCCGCCGAGCGCGCGGCGACGCTCGTGCATGTACTGGATGGCCGGGTGGTCGTTGCCCGGGTGGTAGTACGGCGGACGGTACGGGTCCTCCTCGAGCTGGGCATCCGTGATCGGGATGCGCATTTCGTCGCGGAACTGCTTCAGGTTGTCGAGCGTGAGCTTCTTCATCTGGTGGGTCGCATTGCGTCCCTCGAAGCTCGGGCCGAGTCCATAGCCCTTGACCGTCTTCGCCAAGATAACCGTCGGCTGTCCCTTGTGCTCGACAGCGGCCTTGTACGCGGCGTAGACCTTGCGGTAGTCGTGGCCACCGCGCTTCAGGCGCCAGATGTCGTCGTCCGACATGTCGACAACCATCGCGGCGGTGCGCGGGTCACGACCGAAGAAGTTTTCGCGGATGAACGCGCCCGATTCGGCCTTGTACGTCTGGTAGTCGCCGTCGGGAGTGGCGTTCATGAGATCGCGCAGCGCGCTGTCGTGGTCCTTCTCCAGCAGGGCGTCCCACTCGCGGCCCCAAATGACCTTGATGACGTTCCAGCCGGCGCCACGGAAGAAGCTCTCCAGCTCCTGGATGATCTTGCCGTTGCCGCGCACCGGCCCATCGAGGCGCTGCAGGTTGCAGTTGATCACGAAGGTCAGGTTGTCGAGGCCGTCGTTGGCCGCCAGCTGAAGGGCGCCGCGGCTTTCGGGCTCGTCCATCTCGCCGTCGCCGAGGAAGGCCCACACGTGGCTCTCGCCGGCGTCCTTGAGGCCGCGGTTCGTCAGGTACTTGTTGGCCTGTGCCTGATAGATTGCGTTGATCGGGCCCAGTCCCATCGACACCGTCGGGAATTGCCAGTACGCCGGCATCAACCGCGGGTGCGGGTAGCTGGAGAGGCCACCGGCAGCGTGCGACTTCTCCTGGCGGAAGCCGTCGAGGTGCTCGGGGCCGAGGCGACCCTCGAGGAAGGAGCGGGCGTACATACCGGGGGAGGCGTGGCCCTGGTAGAAGATCTGGTCGCCGCCGTCGGGGTGGTCGGCAGCCTTGAAGAAGTGGTTGTGCCCCACCTCGTACAGCGCGGCGCTGGAGGCGTAGGTCGAGATGTGACCGCCCACGGCGATGTCTGGGCGCTGGGCGCGGTGCACCGTGATGGCGGCGTTCCACCGGATCCAGCGACGGTACTCGCGTTCGAGCTCCTCATCGCCCGGGAACTCCGGCTCGTTCTCCGACGCGATCGTGTTCAGGTAGTCGGTCGTCGGCACCATCGGAACACCGAGGTGCAGCTCTTTCGACCGCTTCAGCAGGCTCAGCATGATCTCGCGGCCACGCTGGTGGCCACGCTCAGCGACGAGGGCGGAGAGCGATTCGCTCCACTCGGCGGTCTCTTCCGGATCGGCGTCCATCGCCTCGACTGAATACGGATCCTGGTCGTTGACCGTCACCCTGAACCTCTTCCTGGTGGTAGACAAAAGAGTGCGTTGCGGCGCGCCGCGCCGTCGGTGTGCGACGTGGGCATGCCGGCAACCCCCCGAGTCTAGTCACTGTCGCGAAGGAGCTTTGTGTGAGTGCGACAACTGAGCCGATGCCCGCGATCGGCTCTCTCGCCCCCGATTTCACGCTGCGCGACCAATGGGGCGCCGCCGTGACCCTCAGCAGCTTTCGCGGAGTTTCCCCGGTGGCGCTCGTGTTCTTTCCGCTCGCCTTTACCGGCACGTGCACGGGGGAATTGTGCGAGCTGCGCGACAACATCGGGCTGTTTGCCGATGCGGGGGTGCAGCTCGTCGGCATCTCGGTCGATTCCACAGCGACCCTGCGCGAGTTCGCCGACCGCGAGGGCTTCACGTTTCCACTTCTGAGCGACTTCTGGCCCCACGGTGCCGTCGCCCGCGCCTACGGCGCCTTCGTGGAGGAGCGCGGCTTCGCCACCCGCGCCACCGTCGTTGTCAACAATTCAGGACGAGTGCACGCGGCGTTCGCCACCTCTCCCGGCGAAGCCCGCGATCTCGCGGCCTACCGGAAGGCGATCGCCGAGCTGTGAGGCGTTTGTCCTGAATTGTCGACACGGAAGGGGCGAGCGTCGGTCCTGAGGTGTCGGCGCGGGGCGGGTAGGGTGAGAGGCGCACGGGCTCTTAGCTCAGTTGGTTAGAGCGCCACGTTTACACCGTGGATGTCGGGGGTTCGAATCCCTCAGGGCCCACCGCTGTCAGATGCACGCCCCCGTGTCGGGGGTCGCTTCTACTGTCGCGGTGTGCCGCGACCAGTCCATGAGTGGTGGGCCCGCCGCCAGTGGGCGACCGGGCGAGCCGAGCCGTACCCCATCGGCCGGTTTCGCGATGCCTGGGCCCCGTACCTCCCGCTCGTCGCCCAGTTCCGGCCCGAGCGCAATGCCGAGCTGTTGCTGTCGCAGATCCCTCCCGCGGCCGACGTCTACCTGGTGTGGGTGTGCGCGATCGGGCACGACTTCGTGGCGACTCCCGCCGAACAGCGTGCCCGGCCGGGCGCGCGGCATGCGCGCGGCGATTGGTGTCCCGTCTGCGCGACGCCGTCCGCTGCCCCCACCGCGGCCCGACGCTATCCGCGTCCCGAGCCGACCGCAGCAGCAGCCCCCGCAGACGACGGGCCGCTCGCCCCGCTACACGGGCGCGTCCGATCCGTGCGCGCCCTCCGGTCGGTGGGCGACCCAGTGCGCCCCCGACGGGCCGCCGATCCGCGCCCCACGCGGCCGGGCACGGCGTTCGTTTCCGCCCACGCCTCCTCGGCGACCTCGGGCGCTCAAGAGCGGCTGCGCGCGCTCGTCGGCGAGCGCCTGGCGTGCGACCTCTCGTCGACGGCCGTCAGCGTGGCTCAGCCGTTCCACGGGCGCTTCGAGGTGTGGCCCGACCTGATCCTCCCGGAGCTGGCCGTCGCCGTCGAGTACGACACGGTCGGCCGCGCCGGAGACGAACACGTCGGGCGTCGGGAGCGATCCGACCGGCGAAAAGACGCGCTGCTGCGCGCCGTTGGGTGGGAGGTGGTGCGGCTCCGGCATGCGCCCCTGCGGCCGCTCGGGCCGCACGACCTCGTCGTGACGGGCGTGACTGCCCGAGCGGTCGACGCGCTCGTTGATCGTCTCGGCGAGATCCGTGGTGCGCTCTTCGTTGGCGCCTACGACCGACGCGCCGAATCGGGCGCGTGACCGATCAGAGGCCGGCGAAGAGGGCGAGGACGAGCGCCACGAAGACCACGATGAAGACGGCGGGCGTGACGAAGCGCACGACGTTCACGCCCCAGCCCATTGCGACGATCCGCGTGGCAACCGCGCTGGGCGCCTCGAGCTGGCGCAAGCCGTCCACGACCCCGGCACCCTCGGTCGCCGCCGCATACTGCGCTGCGGCACCGAGAATCCCCGATGCCAACAGGATGCCCGTTGCGGCCAGGCGCACGGCGAGCGACGTCTCGGCGAGACCGTCGACGAGCATCCAGACGGTGAACGCCAACAGCAGGGTGGGCGCGATCTGGGACACGATGATGTGCCACCGCGTCGTGTTCCACTGACGGATCAGGTCGGTCTCGCTCATGCGGGCTCCTCGGCATCGGGAATGGGCGCGGGCCGCGCCCGAACGCTCGTCAGTCTCGCACCCTTTGCTGCGTGGATACGATGGCCCCACACCCGTGTCGTGCACGGGCCTCACCCCCTCGGAGCCGCCGTGATTCTCGCCGTCTGGGCCGTCGTGATTGCCTCAGCGCTGTGGGGCACCACAGGCACCGCCGCCACCTTCCTGTCGAGCGACGTCAGCCCACTGGCGACCGGCTCGGCCACGATGGCCATCGGCGGTGCGCTGCTCTTTGCGATCGCGGCGCGTCCGGCAGCGCGCGCGATCGCCGACCCGCGGACTCGACGCTGGCTGTTGGTCGGCGCGATCGGCGTTGTGATCTATCCGCTGGCCTTTTACAGCTCGATGTCCCTCGCCGGCGTCGCGATTGGCAACGTCGTGTCGCTCGGCTCTGGTCCGCTGTTCGCCGCGCTGCTGGAATGGCGCGTCAGCCGGCGACCCCTCACCAGGCAGTGGATGCTCGCGGCCGCGATCGCGATCAGCGGCGTCGTCATGCTCGCCGCCGGTGGCCACGGCGCCGACTCTCCGGTGAACCCTGACGAGGTGCCGATCGGGGTGGCCGTGGGCTTGCTCGCGGGCGCGTCCTATGCGCTGTACACCTTCACGTCGGCGGAGGTCATCGCGCGCGGCCATTCCAGTCGCGCGACGATGGGCGCGGTGTTCGGCCTCGGCGCGATTCCGCTCGCCGTGGTGCTCGCGGTGACCGGCGCCCCGCTCGTGCAGTCGATCTCAAACGTGTCGATCATCACGTACCTCGCCCTCGGCCCGATGTTTCTGGCCTATGTGCTCTTCGGGATCGGGCTGCGGCGTCTGCGCAGCTCGGTGGTCACGGTCATCACCCTCTTGGAGCCGCTCATGGCGACCCTCCTGGCCGTCGCCATCGTGGGGGAGCGACTGGACCCCCTCGGATGGGCGGGTCTGGCCGTGATTTTGCTCGGCGTAACCCTGCTTTCCCCGGCCCGTCGCCCGCGTTTGCGCGCTCCGCGCACCTAACATCGGGGCCATGGTCGACAGCCCCGCGTCCACTCCCGACGACGCTGACTCTGTGCTGCCCCCGGGGCCGCGCCGCTCGACCTACACGCCCCCGCCGACGCCCGCGCCCGAGGAGGCCGATCCGCTGGCGGACGCCATCGCCGCGGAGTACCGCGCGTGGGTTCCCGTGAGCCGTCAGCCGGAGCCGCCGGCACCCTCGGGCGGCGTGAGCAATCCGGTGACGCCCCCCGAGAACCCGCTCGCGGGGCTGAGCTCGCCCGAGGCGGCACCCTTCGGCCCGTCCATTCCGCCCCCACCGGCGCGCGCGTCGCTCACCGATGACGACCTGGTCGCGGTGCTTGACCCCGATCGTGCGGGAGGCAACACCGGGGCACTCATCGACCTGTTCGAGGAGCAGCTCACGCTTCGCCAGAAAGAGCTTCGCCAGCTTGACGAGTGGGAAGAGCAGGTGCGTCGCTCCGGCGTCGACAGCGCCGACGAGATCGTCGCCTCGGTGCGCTCTGCGTACACGGGCGTGATCGACGTGATCGCGCCGGAAGCGGATGCGCCGAGCGCGTCGTCAGCGTTGTCCCTTTCGCCCGGGTCTCCCGCATCATCCGGGCCGCCCGCCTCGCCGGCCGCGCCGCCGCTGGCTCCCGCACCCAGTGAGGTCGTCTCGGCCGACAGCGCTCCCACGGCGCCGGGAGCGGTCGTCGCCCCCGCCATCGACCCGGCGACACTGACGCCCCACGAGCTGTCGAGCGCGCTCGCGGATGCCCCACCGCCCGACACGGCGCAGCGCACGGTCGCGACGCCGCCGGACGACTCCGTCACCGATGGCGCGCCGGTTCCGCCGCCGCTCGTCGAACCGCACATGCCCGACGAGCCCCGCGATCCGCTCGCGCAGGCCTCCGATTGGGATGCACTACTCGCTCCGGTCACGGAGGCCCCCTCCGCGTCGCCCGAGCCGCCGGCACCGTTCACGCTGACGCCCACGTCTCCTGCCGCCGCGGCGGAGGAGGCACCGATGGTGGTGCCGCCCGTCGAGGCCGCAGCGCCGGCCGAGCTGACGCCCGACGTCGAACCTCCGGGGGATTCTGCGTCGCCCGACGCGTCCGACCCCCCGCCCGCGACGGCGGCCCCGCTGTACGAGGCTCCCGCCCCGGCGCCTGCTCCGACGCCCGCAGCGGCGCCGCCAGCGAGCGCAGCCCACCCGCCGCTGCCGAGTGCCGACGAGACTCCGGCTCGCGGGCCCCGCGCCTTTGCGCTCGAGCAGAGCGCGCTCGAGCCGACCCCCGCCGCGTTGCGAGCCGGCCGCGCCGTGCGCCTGTTCTGGCTCTGGTTCGCCGTGAACGCGTCGGTCGTGACGGTCGCCCTGGGCGCCCTGCTCATCGCCGATGGCGCGAGCCTCCGGCAGGCCGTGCTCGCCGCACTGGGTGGTGTTGCACTGTCGTCGTTCCTGCTCGGGGTGATCACGCGTACCGGCCGCTGGAGTGGGCAGCCCACCATCGTTGTCGCCCGCGCCACGTTCGGCACGGTCGGTAACGCGATTCCCGCGGTCGTTGCCGTCCTCGTTCGCGTGGTGTGGGCATCCGCCCTGCTGTTTGTGCTGGGCATCGGCGTGGCCGAGGTGCTCGTCGAAGCCCAGCTCGACGGCGGACTGGGTAAGCCCGTGATCGCCGCGATCGTCGCCGCGATCGGCTTCGTTCTCGCGGCGACCACCGCTCTGCTCGGTTTCGGTCTCATCGCGCGGCTCGGAGCCGTCATCGCGCCGCTGGCCGGCGTCCTCGTCGTCGGACTCATCGTCCTGACGGCTCCGCGCGTCGACCTGGGCGCGGCGCTTGGGATTCCCGACGGCTCATGGGCGCTGCTCGTCGGTGGATCTGTGCTGATCCTCAGCGCGATTGGCCTCGCCTGGGTGAGTAGCGGCGGTGACCTCGTCCGCTACCAGGCCGCCGGATCGTCGGGAACGGCTGCCGCACTGTGGACAGGAATCGGCGTGGCACTACCCGCGTTCCTGCTGGTCGGCTGGGGTGCCGTTTTGGCCGCCTCCAGCCCGCTCCTGCTCGACGGGCTCGTGACGAACCCGGTCGACACCCTCGCCCGGCTGCTGCCGCTCTGGTACCCGGTGCCACTCGCCCTCGCTGTCGGGCTGAGCCTGATCACCGGGGCCGCCTTCAGTCTGTATTCGGGAGGTTTCGCCGTTCTCACCCTCGGCGCTCCGGCGCCGCGCTGGCTGGGCGTGCTGATCGCGGCGGTGGTGAGTGCGGTCGTGCTTGTGGGTCTTCTCATCGCCGGCGGGGGAGTCGACGGTCTGCTCCGTGATGTCTTGATCGTGCTCGCCGTGCCCGTCGCCGCGTGGGCCGGAATCCTCGGCACCGAGACCCTGCTGCGCCGCCGTCGCGTGCACGCGCCGTCCCTCTTGCAGCCGGGCGGCGTGTACCCCAGCGTTCGTTGGACACCCCTGGTCGGATTCTTCGTCGCCTCAGGTCTCGGGCTCGGGTTCATCGACACGGCCAGCCCCGCGCTCGGCTGGACCGGCTACCTGTGGCCGCTGCTTCCCCTTCCCGCGGACAGCGCGTGGCTCGCGTCAGACGCCGGGGTCGTGCTCGCACTGCTCGTGGGCGCACTCGTCGCCGTGGCGAGCGTGCCGGGTCTGCGACGGCTGCACGATGCCGAGGCCAGCGCCGCGGCGTGAGCGACCACCGTCTGCCGTCCGGCCGTCCTCCTAGACTGACCCACATGCCCGTGACCCTCCGCGACGTCTGCTCTGTGCTGGAGCGGCGGTTTCCCCTCGAGGGGGCCGAGTCGTGGGACGCGCCCGGGCTGGTCGTCGGCGACCCCGATCAGCCGGTCACGCGCATCCACATTGCTGTTGACGCGGTCGCCGCGACGATTGATGAGGCGATCCGCATCGGGGCCGAGCTGTTGCTCGTGCACCACCCGCTGCTCTTGCGCGGCGTGACCTCGGTCGCCGAATCGACGGCGAAGGGCGCGCTGATTGCGCGATTGATCCGATCAGGATGCGCGCTGTACGCCGCCCACACGAACGCCGACGTCGTCGAGACGGGGACAAGCGCGCGGCTCGCCGACGCGATCGGCATGGTGGACACGGTTCCGATCGTGCCGGGCACTGGGGCTCACGGGCTCGGCCGCGTCGGTTCGCTGCCCGAGCCGCTCACCCTCGCTCAGCTCGCGCAGCGCGTCGCCGACGTTCTGCCGCCGACGGTCGGGGGTGTCCGGTTCGCCGGCGACCCTGACCGCGTCGTGCGTCGGATCGCCGTCTGCGGCGGCGCGGGAGACTCACTGCTGGCGGAATCGGCGGTGCGCCAGTCAGACGTCTACATCACCTCCGATCTTCGCCACCACCCGGCGAGCGAAGCGCTCGAGTCGGCTGCCGTCTCCGGCGGTCCCGCCCTCATCGATACGGCGCACTGGGCCAGCGAGTCCCTCTGGCTCGATGCCGTCGCTGACGAACTGCGCGCAGATGTGCCCGGCCTCACGGTGACCGTCAGCCGACTGTCGACCGATCCCTGGACGGGTGTCGTGCATCCCGCGTCCTCCTCCTAACACCACCACCGACCCCAGGAAGGCCCGCTACCCGCATGGCTCTCACCGCTCCTCCCGAGGCTCAGGCGCTTCTGCTCGATCTGCAGCGCATCGACACCGAGCTGCAGCGCATCGCGCACCGGGCGCGCACCCTGCCCGAACAGGCCAGGCTCGACGAGCTCACCGCGCTCAGCCCCTCGGTTCGCGAGGCGCTAGTCGAACGCGAGAACGCTCTCGATGACGCCCGACTCGAGCTGTCGCGCGTCGAGTCTGACGTCGAGCTGGTCGAGAAGCGCATCGCCCGCGACGAGGGGCTCGTGCAGCAGAGTTCGTCGGTGAAAGATATCGCGGGTCTCGAGCACGAGGTGGCGTCACTGAAGACGCGCCTGGCCGACCTCGAAGAGATCGAGCTCGCCATCATGGAAAAGGTCGAAACGCTCGAGTCTGAGGTCGCTGATGCTCGCTCGGCCCTGGCAGCGCACGAGACGGCGGTGGCGGCCGCGACCCAGGCCCGCGACGAGGCGCTCGGCACCCTTGCGCGCGATCGCGACAACCAGAGCGCCGACCGGGCCGATGTCGCCGGGCGCATCCCCGCAGACCTGCTTGCCCTCTATGAGAAGCAGCGCGAACGCTACGGCGTCGGCGCCTCGCACCTGCGGGCACGCATCTCCAGCGCGAGCGGCGTGGAGTTGACCGGAAACGACCTGGCCGCCGTTCGCGCGGCAGCACCCGACGCCGTGATCCTCTGCCCCGACTCCAACGCCATCCTCGTTCGCACCGCGGAGTCGGGACTGTGACGCGCGAGCTCGTCGTCGAGGCCGACGGCGGCTCGCGCGGCAACCCCGGCCCCGCAGCCGGGGGAGCGGTCGTCATCGACCCGCTCTCGGGCGAGGTCCTCGCCGAACTCGGCATCTGGGTGGGCACCGCGAGCAACAACGTCGCTGAGTACCGCGGCATGATCGAGGGTGTGCGCGCCGCGATCGCGCTCGATCCGAGCGCCGAGCTCACGGTGCGCATGGATTCGAAGCTCGTGGTCGAGCAGATGATGGGTCGCTGGAAGATCAAGCACCCAGCGATGGCTGAGCTCGCCGCTGAGGCGCGCGAGGTGCTCACCGGAACGCCGGTGCGCTTCGAGTGGATTCCCCGCGAGCAGAATGCGCGCGCCGACGCCTGCGCGAATCAGGCGATGGATGCGCGCAGTTCGTTCCGTCGCTGACCCGCGCCCCGCGCATCCGCGCATCGAGGCGATAGCCTGGATGGGCAAGTGGGTCGGCCAGACGGCCGCGTCGGATGCACGCCCCGAGCAATCGGGGAACGGCACCGCCGAGGAACGTCCGGGCTCCGCAGAGCAGGGCGGTGGGTAACACCCACCCGGAGCAATCCGCGAGAAAGTGCAACAGAAAGCAGACCGCCTCCGGCTTCGGCCGGCGGTAAGGGTGAAACGGTGGTGTAAGAGACCACCAGGGCCTCGGGTGACCGGGGCCGCTGGGTAAACCTCGCCCGGAGCTAGATCAGACAGGCACCGGTGACGCTGCTCGCCGAGGTGCCGGGTAGATCGCTAGAGGGTGTCGGCAACGCCACCCCGAGACAGATGGCCGTCACCCGGGGCAACCCGGGGACAGAACCCGGCGTATCGGCCGACCCACTTGCCCCCGGCGCGACACGCCGCCAGCCCCGGCCATATCCCTGTTCGGGCATGGTGGGGCGCGTAGCGTGGAGACCATCTACCGGGCGCTTGCTCGATCACCATGACGGCTGGGAAGTCGCGTCCCGACACCCCGAGAGCCGTATGTCTACCGTTTCTTCGCTCGGCCCCGTTCGGCCGACCTCCGCCCGTCCGACCGACTACGTACATCCGACCAGTACGTACTCCGCGCTGATGCGCACGGTCCGTGACGGTGGCCTCCTGCGCCGCCGCACGGGTTTCTACTACGCCGTCTTCGGCGGGCTCGCGCTCGCGCTCGGCGGGGCCGTCACCGGCTTCGTGCTGCTCGGCGACAGCTGGTTCCAGCTGCTCATCGCCGCGGCGCTCGGCCTGATCCTCACGCAGATCGCCTTCGTGACCCACGAAGCGGCCCACCGTCAGATTTGGGAGTCCGGGAAGGTGAACGACCGCGTGGGCCGCATCCTTGCTGCCGGCGTGGTGGGCATCAGCTACCACTGGTGGATGCACAAGCACTCCCGCCACCATGCCAAGCCGAACCAGCGTGGTGCCGACCCCGACATCGAACCCGACACGATCGTGTTCACACCGGAAGACGCGAGCAAGCACACCGGGTTCCTGGCGCTGATCACGCGTAAGCAGGGGTACCTGTTCTTCCCGCTGCTGACCCTAGAGGGCCTCAACCTGCACGTGCAGGGGGTGCGTTCGCTGTTGCAGAAGGGTCGCATCGAAGGGCGTGCGCTCGAGTTGACGTTGATCGCCCTGCGCCTCAGCCTGTACGTTGCCGTGCTCTTCTGGGCGCTGCCGATCGGCATGGCGTTCGCGTTCCTCGGCGTGCAGCTGGCCGTCTTCGGCGTCTACATGGGCGCAAGCTTTGCCCCGAACCACAAGGGCATGCCGATTCTGCCGGCAGACAGCCCGCTCGACTTCTTGAGCCGCCAGATCATCACCTCGCGCAACATTCGCGGCGGCTGGTGGGCGACGGTGCTGTTCGGAGGGCTGAACCACCAGGTCGAGCACCACCTCTTCCCGAACATGCCGCGGCCGGCGCTCGCGCGCGCTCGTGAGATCACCCGCGAGTACGCGAATCAGCTGGGCATTCCGTACACCGAGGCCGGCGTTATCGAGTCGTACGGGATCGTGATCCGATACCTCAACGAGGTCGGGTTGAACGCGCGTGACCCGTTCGACTGCCCGCTGGTGAACCGGTTCCGAACGACCTGATCAGCAACGATTCTTCAGGAGGTCTCCGCCATACTGGGTGTGAGGCTCCCGTTGAAAGGATCGCGATGACGCAGCGACTCATCATGGCCGTTTCCGTGCTCTCCGCGGTGGTGATCGCGGCGGTCTTCATCTGGTACGTCGTCGTCAACTACGTCCTGGTCTAGCGCGGCAGGTCGCCGCTCAGCCGTGTCGGTGGGCGAGAGCCGCCGCGCCCATGAGCCCGGCGTTGTTGCGCAGGGTGGCCGGCACGATCGGCGTGCGCAGGCGAAGCAGCGGCAGAAACTCCTCGTGGTGCTTCGAGACCCCACCGCCGACGACGAACAGGTCCGGTGAGAACAGAAACTCGACGTGGGAGTAGAAGCGCTGCAGTCGCTCCGCCCACACGGCGAAGCTGAGCTCATCGCGTTCGCGGATGGAGTTTGCCGCCCAGGTCTCGACATCGGCGCCATCGAGCTCGAGGTGCCCGAGTTCGGTGTTGGGAACGAGAACCCCGTTGTAGATGAACGCTGAGCCGATGCCGGTGCCGAGTGTCGTCACGATGGTCAGCCCCGGCTGCCCTGCGGCAGCGCCGTAGCGCGCCTCCGCGTACCCGGCCGCGTCCGCATCGTTGACGAAGTGAATATCTCGCCCGAGCGCGTCGGCAAACAGTCGGTCAGCGTTCAGACCGATCCACTCGTCTGAGACGTTCGCCGCCGACATGGTGTGGCCGTCCAGCACGATGGCGGGGAAGCACACACCCACCGAGTCGAGCGCTTCGGCGCCCAACTCATCGGCGATCTCGGCAACGGTCGCCACAACGTCAGCGGGGCGGCCGCCGGCCGGTGTCGCGCGCTTGACCCGCTCGCTCACCAATTCTCCCGAGTCGAGGTCGACGAGCGCGCCCTTGATGCCGGTGCCGCCGATGTCGATTCCGATTGCCTGGGTCATGGGTGTCGTCGTCTCTTCTCAGCGATCCGGGGAAGGCCGCATCACGGCAGTGTCAGAATTTCGGCGCCGCGCTCGGTCACCACCAGCGTGTGCTCGAACTGGGCGCTGTACTTCTTGTCTTTCGTGGTCACCGTCCACTCATCGGCCCACATGTCCCACTCGTGGGTGCCGAGGGTCAGCATGGGTTCAATCGTGAACACCATGCCGGGTTGGATGACCTGGTCGTACAGCGGGGCGGCGTCGTAGTGGGGAATCACGAGCCCCGTGTGGAAGGAGGTGCCGACGCCGTGCCCGGTGAAGTCGCGCACGACGCCGTACCCGAAGCGCTTTGCGTACGCCTCGATGGCCCGTCCGATCACGTTGATGGGGCGGCCGGGAGCAACGGCCTTGATGCCGCGACGCAGGGCCTCCTCGGTGCGTTCCACGAGCATCCGCGCCTCGTCGTCGACCGCGCCGGCGAGGAACGTCTTGTTCAGGTCGCCGTGCACGCCGTCTTTGTACGCGGTGATGTCAATGTTGACGATGTCGCCCTCGGCAATCACCGTGTCGTCGGGGATGCCGTGACAGATGACCTCGTTGAGGCTCGTGCAGCACGACTTGGGGAATCCGCGGTAGCCGAGGGTCGACGGATACGCGCCGTGGTCGGTCACGTACTCGTGGGCGATGCGGTCGAGCTCGTCGGTCGTGACGCCCGGACGGATCGCGCGGCCGACCTCCTCGACGGCGCCCGCGGCGATGCGACCGGCGGCCCGGATGCGCTCGATCGTCTCGGCGTCGTAGACATCGCCCCCGACGTGCTCGGGAGGCGCGGCCTTCCCAACGTACGGAGGCTTCGGGATGCTCGGGGGAACGGCGCGGGTGGGGGATACTCGCCCCGGAATCAGGCGGCCAGAATCGTCGCGGGGCATAGGCTCGAGTCTATCGAGCGCCGGGGATGGCCCCGGGCGCGGGTGAGGAGGACACCATGGCCTGGTGGTACAACCACCGCACCGGCGAGGTCGAGGAGGGCCCGAAGTCGCTCGGAAGCGACCGCTACGGCCCGTTCGATACGCGCGAGGAGGCGGAACGTGCTCCGCAGAGGCTTCGCCAGCGCGCGGACGACTGGGAGGCCGAGGAGCGCGAGAACGACTGACGTCGCGCCACCGCCCCGGCGCTACTCGCGCTCGCGGTGCGCCTTCTCGGCCGTCTCGTCGCTGTAGCTGTGGGCCGCGTCGGGGTACGCGCCCGACTCCACGTCGGCTTTGAAGGCAGTCGCCGCGTCAAACAGCACGTCGCGGAGGTTCGCGTACTGCTTCACGAACTTGGGGATGCGGCCGCTCGTGAGCCCCGCCCAGTCGGTCCAGACGACGAGCTGGCCGTCGCAGTGAGGGCCGGCTCCGACACTGATCGTCGGGATGCTCAGCTCGGCCGTCACGCGCGCGGCGGCTTCTGCGGGCACCATCTCGAGCACGACGGCAAACGCTCCGGCCTCCTCGACGGCCTTGGCGTCGGCGAGCAGTTGGTCGGCGGCGGTACCTCGACCCTGGATGACGTGACCGCCAAGACCGTGCTCGGATTGCGGCGTGAAGCCGACGTGCCCCATGACGGGGATGCCCGCCGAGACGATGCGACGGATCTGCTCGGCCGAGCGCACGCCGCCCTCCAGCTTCACAGCGTGGGCGCCCGTCTCCTTCATGAACCGAAACGCGGTGTGCAGGGCCTCGTCCGGCCCCGTCTCGTACGAGCCGAACGGCATGTCGGCGACGACGAGCGCGCGCTTCACGCCCCGCACAACGCCGCGCGTGAGCGGAATCAGGTCGTCGATCGTGACGGGGAGGGTCGTGTCGTAGCCGAGCACGGTGTTGCCGGCCGAGTCGCCGACGAGCAGAAAATCGATTCCCGCCTCATCGAAAATCTGGGCCGTCAGCACGTCGTACGACGTGAGCCCGGTAATGGTGATGCCCTCCTGCTTCGCGCGGGCGAAGTGGCGGGTGCGGACGCGCTTCGGTGCTTCGGCCATGCAGCGAGCCTACTCGCGGCCGCCCCGATCAGTCGGTGGGTCTGTAGGTAATCGGCAGTCGGCGGTCTCGGCCGAACGCGATCGCCGAGATCTTGGGGCCGATCGCGCCCTGGCGCCGTTTCCACTCGGCACGGTCAACGAGCCCGGTGACGAACTCGACCGTCTCGCGGTCGTAGCCGAGCGCGACGATGTCGTCTTTGCCGAGCAGTTGCGAGATGTAGTGCTCGAGAATGGCATCGAGCAGCTCGTACGGCGGCAGCGAGTCTTGGTCGGTCTGGTCGGGCCGCAGTTCGGCGCTCGGCGGCTTCTCAATCGAGCCCACCGGAATCGGCGGGGTCTCGCCACGCGTGCGAGCGTGGTCGTTTCGCCACCGAGCGAGCTCCCACACCAGCAACTTCGGCACGTCCTTGATGGGGGCGAACCCGCCCACCGAGTCTCCGTAGATCGTCGAGTAGCCGACCGCGAGCTCGGTCTTGTTGCCGGTCGTCAACACGAGGTGGCCGTGCATGTTCGACAGCCCCATGAGAATGACCCCGCGGATGCGCGCCTGCAGGTTCTCGGCGGCTACCCCGTCGAGCGCCAACTGGCTCTCGACCGGGTGGACGAGGTCGGCGATCGGCTCAACCGAATAGTGGATGCCCGTGGCGGCGGCCAGCAGGTCGGCATCGCTTCTCGAGTGCTCACTTGAGTATTTGCTCGGCATCGACACGCCGTACACGCGATCGGGCCCGAGGGCGTCGACGGCGATCGCGGCGCACACGGCCGAATCGATTCCCCCCGAGAGTCCGAGCGTGACGGAACGGAAGCCGTTCTTGTCGACGTAATCGCGAAGGCCCGTGACCAGCGCGTTCCAGAGTTGTTCTCGGTCGTCGGGGAGTGTCGCGATATCGGTGGGGAGGGGGGAACGGTCTCGGCTCTCACTCGCGGGTAGCTCGACGCGGTGCACGCCAGCCGGTGCGGGATGGTCACCCGCCTCGTCGGCGTCGACATCGACGATGAGCAGGTGCTCGTCGAACTGCGGTGCACGGGCGAGGATGCGCCCCGAGCCGTCGACGACGACGCTGTCACCGTCGAACACGAGATCGTCTTGCCCGCCCACGATGTTGACGTAGGCGACGATCGTGTCGGTCTCGGTGGCGCGACGGGTCACGAGCGGCAGGCGCACCTCGTCTTTGTCGCGCTCGAACGGGGAGGCGTTCAACACGAGCAACACGCCGGCGTCGGACTCGAGCACTCGGCCGACCGGACCGCCGTCGCGCCACAGGTCTTCGCAGACGATGACCGCGGCGTCGACGCCGCCGATGCGCAGCACGAGCAGCTCGTCGCCGGGAATGAACACCCGGTACTCGTCGAACACCGAGTAGTTCGGCAGGTGGTGCTTGGCGTACCGGGCGACGACGGTGCCGCCCTGCAGCACACTCGCGCAGTTCTGCGCGATCGCGGTGGGAGCGTTCGAACTGCCGAGAGCGCGCGGCTCGAACGGACCGTCGGGGTGACCGACGATGACGGCGAGGGAACCGAGACCACGCGCATCCAGTTCGCGGGCGAGCTCTTCGACGGCGCGCCGCGACGCGGCGAGAAATGACGGCCGTGACGCGAGGTCTTCGATCGGGTAGCCCGACAGTGCCATCTCGCCGGTGACCAGCAGGTCGGCCCCGGCAGCGTGGGCGGCGACGGTGGCGTCGAGGATGCGACGGGCGTTGCCCGACAGGTCGCCGACCACCGGGTTCGTCTGGGCGAGGGCGACGCGCAGTCGAGGCATACGCAGTAGCCTAATGGCGGGCCCGTGACCTGTTGCCGAGAGGCGCACACGGGGCCCACACCCGGCAGTAGTGGCGGCCCGTGACGGGCCCGGCGGAAGGGCAGCATGGACAAGCAGAGGGACTTCGTTCTGCGCACCATCGAAGAGCGCGGCGTCAAGTTCGTGCGGCTGTGGTTCACCGACGTCGTCGGAACCCTGAAGATGGTGGCGATCGCCCCCGCAGAGGTCGAGGGCGCATTCGCCGAGGGCCTCGGCATCGACGGCTCGTCGATCGAAGGGTTCACCCGAGCGTACGAGGCCGACGTGCTCGCGCACCCCGACCCGACTACCTTCCAAATCCTGCCCTGGCGCGGAGACGTCGACCCGACGGCCCGGATGTTCTGCGACATCACCACGCCCGACGGCCAGCCCGCCGCCGCCGACCCGCGTCAGGTACTGAAGCGCACCCTCGCGAAGGCCGCTGACGCCGGCTTCACGTTCTACACGCACCCGGAGATCGAGTTCTACCTGCTGAAGAGCTCGAAGTTCGGCCCCGAGGGGCCGCAGCCGGTCGACTCCGCCGGGTACTTCGACAACGTGCCGGGTGGCTCGGCGCACGACTTCCGGCGCCGCGCGGTGCGCATGCTCGAAGACCTCGGCATCTCGGTCGAGTTCAGCCACCACGAGGCTGGCCCCGGGCAGAACGAGATCGACCTGCGCTACGCCGATGCACTGACGACGGCCGACAACATCATGACGTTCCGCACGGTCGTCAAAGAGGTCGCCATCGAGCAGGGTGTGTACGCCACCTTCATGCCGAAGCCGCTCGAGAAGCACCCCGGCAGCGGCATGCACACCCACATGTCGCTCTTCGAGGGTGACACGAACGCTTTCTTCGATCCCGGTGGGCAGTACCAGCTCTCGCAGATCGGCCGTCAGTTCGTCGCGGGGCTCCTGCACCACGCGCCCGAGATCACGGCCGTCACGAACCAGTTCGTCAACTCGTACAAGCGCATCTGGAGCGGTGACGAGGCACCGAGTTACGTGACCTGGGGCCACAACAACCGCTCGGCGCTCGTGCGCGTTCCGCTCTACAAGCCCGGCAAAGGCCAGAGCGCGCGCGTCGAGTACCGCGGTCTCGACTCGGCGGCGAACCCCTACCTCGCGTACGCGCTCTTGCTCGCGGCCGGCCTGAAGGGCATCGAAAACGGCTACGAGCTGCCGCCCGAGGCGGAAGACACCGTCTGGGCGCTCAGCGAGACCGAGCGACGGGCCCTCGGCTACAAGGGGCTTCCTGCGAGCCTCGATCGCGCACTCGGCCTGATGGAAGACAGCGAGCTCGTCGCCGAAACGCTCGGCGAGCAGGTCTTCAACTACGTGCTGCTCAACAAGCGGCGCGAGTGGCGTGAATACCGCGCCCAGGTGACGCCGTACGAGCTGGCCAGCAACCTCGAGATCCTCTAGCGGCCGGAGGCCAGGTCGCCCGCATGAATTCCCGTCCGGCGTCGACGCTGACGTTGCTCGCCCGCCTCGGCTTCGACGACCTCGGAGCCGCCCGGTCGACCATCGACGCTCTGGACGCGACGCCGGGATCGGGCGGCATCACCGAGCATCTCGAGCTGTTCGCCCTCGCGGCCGACCCCGATCGGGCGTTGCGCGGGCTGCAGTCACTTCTCGACCGGCACGCCGAGGCGCTCGCACCTGCCCTCGACGATGCCGACTGGATGCGCCGCATCATCCGCGTGCTGGGCGCGAGCGAGGGGCTCGGTCACTTCCTCCTCCGCCGCCCGGCGGAACTCGACGCCCTGCGCCAGCCGCTCCCGCACCCGCAGAACGCCGCGGCGTATCGCGATGACCTCGTCGCGGCCGTCTCCGATCTCACCGGCGAGGATGCGCGCACCGCCTTACGCGTGCGGTACCGCCGTCACGTTCTGCAGCTCGCCGCGTGGGATCTCGACCACGACGACCCGCTTACCGCCATGCCCGCGGTGGGCCGGGCTCTGGCCGACATGGCCGGGGCAAGCCTGGAAGCCGGACTGGCGATCGCACGACGGGAGTGTGGTTTCCCGGCTGACCAGGTCGCGGCAACACGGCTCGCGATCATCGGCATGGGCAAGTGCGGTGCGGCCGAACTCAACTACCTGAGTGATGTCGACGTGATCTACGCCGTCGAGGCGGGGGAGGGGATCGAGACGGGGCGCGCGGTCGAGATCGGGACGCGGCTTGCCTCGATGACGGCCCGCAGCATCCAGGAGGCGGGAATCGAACCGCCGTTGTGGGAGGTCGACGCCAACCTGCGACCGGAGGGCAAAGACGGCGCCCTTGTGCGCAGCCTCGAGTCGCACCGCGCCTACTACGAGCGCTGGGCGAAGAACTGGGAGTTCCAGGCGCTGCTGAAGGCACGGCCCATCGCCGGTGATCCCGAGGTCGGAGCGGGATTCCTCGCGATCACGCAGCCGCTCGTCTGGGACAGCTCGCAACGCGACGGTTTCGTTGAGCAGGTGCAGGGGATGCGCGAACGCGTCACGGCGCACATTCCTGCTGACGAGGTCGACGTGCAGGTCAAGCTCGGGCCAGGGGGGCTGCGCGACATCGAGTTCACCGTTCAGCTGCTGCAACTCGTGCACGGCGCCCATGACGACCGGGTCCGGCAGCGCGACAGCCTGGGTGCCCTCGCGGCCCTGGCGGAGTGCGGCTACATCGGTCGGGCGGAGGCGGCCGAGTTCTCGGGCGACTACCGGTTGCTTCGCGTCATCGAGCACCGCCTGCAACTCGACCGACTGAGTCGCACCCATTTGATGCCGCGCGATCCGGACCGGCAGCGCGTCATCGCGCGGGCCACCGGGCTCGCGGCGACCGCTGACGAGTTGCTCGCGCAGTGGCAGCGCACGAAGCTGGCCGTGCGCTCTCTGCACGAGAAGCTGTTCTACCGACCCCTGCTGTCGGCGGTGGCGAAGCTCCCCGACGAGCAGCTCGCGCTGACGTCAGACCAGGCGGAAGCCCGGCTTGCGGCGATCGGTTTCGCCGACCCCCAGCGTGCCCTTCAGCACATCGCGGCGCTCACCGGCGGCGTCTCGCGACGCGCGGCGATTCAACGCACCCTGCTTCCGGTCATTCTGCAGTGGCTTGCCGACGGCGCCGACCCTGACCACGGCCTGCTGTCGTTCCGGCGTCTGAGCGACGCGCTGGGGGAGACGTACTGGTTCCTGCGGATGCTGCGCGACTCCTCGGGAGCGGCGCAGCGACTCTCGACCGTGCTCGCGGCCTCGCACTTCGTGGGCGGACTCTTCGAGCGCATCCCCGAGGGCGCCGCGTGGCTCGAAGACGACGACGAGCTGCGCCCCCGACCCCTGTCGACGCTGCTCGACGAGGTACGGGCGACGGTCGCGCGGCACGCCGGAGATGATGAGGCCGCGGCGACGGCTTTGCGGGTGGCGCGACGCCGCGAGACGCTGCGAATAGCGCTGGCAGCCATGGTCGACGTCATTGACGTACAAGAGCTCGGGGTAGCACTCAGCGACATCACGACCGCGTACCTGACGGGCGCCGTATCGCTCGCGCACACCGCCGATGACGGCGTTGAGTTCGCGGTCATCGCGATGGGCCGATACGGCGGGGCCGAGCTCGGATTCGGCTCGGACGCCGACGTCATCTACGTCTTCCGTGACACCGGCGCAGGCGATCGTGCGGCGACCGTTGCCCAACGCATCGTGACCCGGCTGGGACAGCTCACCGAAGACATCCGCCTTCCCTTCGAGTTGGATGCCGGGCTGCGGCCCGAAGGACGCAACGGCCCGATCGTGCGCTCGCTCGAGTCGTACCGCGCCTACTACGAGCGATGGTCGCTCACCTGGGAGGCGCAGGCGTTGCTGCGCGCGCGACCCGCCGCGGGCGATGGTGACCTGTGTGCCGACTTCATGGCGCTCGCGGACGCGGTTCGTTATCCGGTCTCGTTCGGCGAGTCGGAGGCGCGCGAGGTGCGCCGAATCAAGGCCCGCGTCGAGTCAGAGCGGCTGCCGCAGGCGGCCGATCCGGCGCGGCACCTGAAGCTGGGACGCGGGTCGCTGAGCGACGTCGAATGGTTCGTGCAGCTGCTGCAGCTCCAACACGCCCACACGCACCCCGGGCTGCAAACCCCCTCAACTCTCGCGGCACTGGACGCGGCGGCCAGCGCAGGCCTCGTCGCTGCATCCGACGCTGAGCGGCTGCGTGCCGCCTGGCTGCTCGCATCGCGCGTGCGCTCAGCAGCGATGCTCTGGACGGGACGCACGGCGGATGTTCTGCCTGCTGACCGCATCCAGTTGGACGCGATCGCGCGTCTATTGGCGTACCCGCCGAAGTCGGCCGCTCGCCTCGAGGAGGACTACCTGCGCACCACGCGGCTTGCGCGCCAGGTGTTTGAGAAGGGCTTCTACGCAACCTGATGACTCACGCGGAATCAGCCCCCGGTCCTGTCGTTCCCGCTGTCATGCGGAAGCAGTATTTCTGGGGCTATACCGTCGTCGTCGCCACAACGGTGACAACGTTGCTCATCTGGCTCGGCTCGAAGTGGTACGTCGACGACTGGGACGACGACCCCTTTCGGTACGTCGCGAAGGTTGGCAGCATGGGCGCGACCACGCTCATCTGCTGGACCTTCGTCCTCTCCACGCGCTTTCCCGTCGTCGAGCGTCTCTTCGGCGGTCTGGACAAGGTCTACAAGGCCCACCGAAACATCGGGCGCGTGGCGTTTGTCCTCATCCTTTTGCACCCCACGTTCCTGGCGGTTCCGCTCATTCCTCAGTGGGGCGAGTTCCTCGGCTTCTTCTGGTTCTCCGACGACTGGGTGAGAAACTCCGGCATCATCGCGCTGCTTCTCTTCATCGTGTTGGTCTCGGTCTCGCTGTGGATCACCCTGCGATACCACGTGTGGAAACAGACCCACCACTTTTTCGGGCTGCTGCTGTTGGTGGTGATTGTGCACACCATCGTTGCCGACGCCGAGATCATGACGTTCCCGGTTCTGAGAGCGTGGTTCTTCTCGTGGCTGGCGGTGGCGGCGTTTTGCTTCCTATATATCCGCGTGCTCTACCGGTGGATGGGTCCGCTCCATGACTATGAGGTGGCGACGGTGGCGCACCGCGGCGATGTCACCGAGCTGTATCTGACACCGACGAGGCCGGGTCGCCACCTCACCCATCGGCCAGGACAGTTCATCTACATCTCCATCGATACCGACGAGGTGAGCGCCGAACTTCATCCGTTCAGCATTTCGTCTCCGCCGGGCCAGCCACACCTCCGACTCTCCGTTGCGGAGGTCGGTGACTGGACGAGCACTCTGAGCGAACTCCGAGGCGGCGAGCGGGTCAAGGTGTGGGGCCCCTACGGAAAGTTCGGTGACAGTCTCCGTTCCACGCCCACCCTCGACCCGGTGTTGATCGCGGGCGGCATCGGCGTGACGCCGTTTCTCAGCATGATCGGTGACGACCGCTTCGTGCGGGAGGGGGAGCGCACGGCGCACCTGATTTACAGCGTCGTGAAGCCGGAGGAGGCGGTCTACGACGACGAGATCACGACACGTAGTCGCTCCGAGGCACTGTCCTATATTCGCCATTCTTCGGACGAGGACGGCTTTCTCGATGCCACGACGATCGGCGAGATGGTCGGCGGTCTCGACGGCAAGGTGTTTCTCATCTGCGGGCCCGCGCCAATGATGCAGACGGTCACGAAAGACTTGCGCGAGCACGGGGTCGGGGTCGATCGGATCATCACGGAGGACTTCAGCGTCGCGTGAGCGGCGGGGGTACGGGCCCTGCGATTCGACAGGTGGTGGCTCATCGGTCTCGGCGAACTGGGCGTTAACGCCGCGAAGGCCCCGCTCCACTGCTGGAACGAGGCCCCCGGGCGTCTGGGACGCGCTTACACCGAGAAGTACAGCTCGTACTCGAACGGGTGCGGACGCTGCGCGGCGGGGAGGATCTCCTTCTCGCGCTTGTAGTCGATCCACGTCTCGATGAGGTCCTTCGTGAACACACCGCCGGCGAGCAGGAACTCGTGGTCGTTCTCGAGCGCGACGAGCGCCTCCTCGAGCGAGCCGGGAACCTGCGGGATGCCCTTGGCCTCCTCCGGGGGCAGCTCGTACAGGTCCTTGTCGACGGGCTCGTGCGGCTCGATCTTGTTCAGGATTCCGTCGAGGCCCGCCATCATCTGCGCGGCGAAGGCGAGGTAGGGGTTGCCCGAGGCGTCCGGAGCACGGAACTCGATGCGCTTGGCCTTCGGGTTCGATCCCGTGATCGGGATGCGGATCGCAGCCGAGCGGTTACCGGCCGAGTACACCAGGTTGACCGGTGCCTCGAAGCCCTTCACCAGGCGGTGGTACGAGTTCAGCGACGGGTTCGTGAACGCGAGCACAGCGGGGGCGTGCTTCAGAAGACCGCCGATGTACCAGCGAGCGATGTCACTGAGGCCGCCGTAGCCCGCCTCGTCGTAGAACAGCGGCTTGCCGTCGTTCCACAGCGACTGGTGGGTGTGCATGCCCGAACCGTTGTCACCGAACAGCGGCTTCGGCATGAAGGTCGCAACCTTGCCCCACTCGAGAGCGGTGTTCTTCACGATGTACTTGAACTTAAGGATGTCGTCGGCGGCCGAGACCATCGTGTCGAACTTGTAGTTGATCTCCGCCTGGCCCGCGGTGCCGACCTCGTGGTGGCTGCGCTCGACCTCGAGGCCAACCTCCATGAGCTTCAGCACGATGTCGTCGCGCAGGTCGGCCTGCTTGTCGACGGGGGAGACGGGGAAGTAGCCGCCCTTGAAGGGGGTCTTGTTGGCGAGGTTTCCGCCGGCTTCCTCGCGCCCGGTGTTCCACGCCGCCTCGTCCGAGTCGACCTGGTAGAAGCTCTTGCCCTGGCTGACCTCGTAGCGCACGTCATCGAAGACGTAGAACTCCGCCTCGGGGGCGAAGAACGCGGTGTCGGCGATGCCCGTCGAGGCGAGGTACTTCTCGGCCTTCTTGGCAACCTGGCGCGGATCGCGCGTGTAGATCTCGCCGTTGCGCGGGTTGTAGATGTCGAAGACCATCACGAGCGTGCGCTCGGTGCGGAACGGGTCGACGTAGGCGGTCGAGACGTCGGGAATGAGCTGGAGGTCCGACTCGTGGATCGACTGGAAGCCACGGATGGACGAACCGTCGAAGAGCTGGCCGACGGTGAAGAAGTCTTCGTCGACGGTGGAGGCGGGAATGTTGAAGTGCTGCTGCACACCGGGCAGATCGGTGAAGCGGATGTCAAGGAACTTGACGTCCGTCTCCGTGATGAACTTCAGCACCTCGGACGAGTCACGGAACATGCGTATGGTCTCCTGAGCTAGATCCGGGTTGGCGGGCGCAACTGCGACCGCTGTTCACGGTAAACGGGTGGCATTTCCCCGCAGTGTCCCCAATGTTTCGGCGATGTTACGCGGACTAGCTGACGGCCTGCGCAAAACCGGCGGCGCTGTCGGCCAGCTGGCGCAGGTGGTCGGGGATGGGTCGACCCTTCGCCACCATGGACTGCGCCCACAGGCGACCGGCGCGGTAGCTCGACCGCACGAGCGGCCCGGCGAGCACACCGAGGAACCCGATCTCTTCGGCCTCCGCCTTCAGCTCCACGAACTCCTCCGGCTTGACCCAGCGGTCGATCGGGTGATGCCGCGGGGTCGGCCGCAGGTACTGGGTGATCGTGACGATGTCGGTGCCGGCATCGTGCAGGTCGCGCAGCGCCTGGCTGACCTCCTCGCGGGTCTCGCCCATCCCCAAGATCAGGTTTGACTTCGTAATCAGTCCGAAATCGCGCGCCTGTGTGATGACGTTGAGTGAGCGGTCGTAGCGGAATGCCGGTCGGATGCGCTTGAAAATTCGGGGTACGGTCTCGACGTTGTGCGCAAAAACTTCCGGGCGCGACTCGAAGACAACCCGCAACAGATCAGGGTTGCCGCTGAAGTCGGTGGCGAGGATTTCGACGCCGGTGCCGGGGTTGAGTTCGTGAATCTGTCGCACCGTCTCGGCGTGCAGCCACGCCCCCTCATCGGGGAGGTCGTCTCGCGCCACGCCGGTCACCGTGGCGTACCGCAGATTCATCTCGCGCACGCTCTCGGCGACGCGTCGGGGCTCGTCGGTGTCGTAGTCGGCGGGCTTGCCGGTGTCGATCTGACAGAAGTCACAGCGCCGCGTGCACTGGCTGCCTCCGATCAGGAACGTCGCCTCGCGGTCTTCCCAACACTCGTAGATGTTGGGGCAGCCCGCCTCCTGGCACACGGTGTGCAGCTGCTTGTCGCCCACGAGGGAGCGCAGCGCGCTGAACTCGGGCCCCATCTTGGCCCGCGTCTTGATCCACTCGGGCTTCTTCTCGATTGGAGTCTGCGCATTGCGCACCTCCAGGCGCAACATTTTGCGGCCGTCAACGGGTGCGGTCATGCGGGGACTCCAGTGGGTGAGGGGTGAATAACGGGGGAGGATGCTCGGGCCGACACACGCGCGTACACGTGCTCATCGAACCGCGCGCGCACAGCGGCCGCAGCCTCCGCCGGCGTCACAGTGCGGCCGAGTTCGCGGCTGACGGAGGTGACCCCGGCGTCGCTGAGGCCGCAGGCGATGATGCTGTCGTATGCCTCGAAGCTGTTCGAGCAGTTCAGGGCGAAGCCGTGCATGGTGACACCGGAAGCGACCCGGATGCCGATGGCGGCGATCTTGTCGGTGCCGCGCAACCACACGCCGCTGCGCCCGGGTACCCGTTCGGCCCCGGTCACGCCGAGATCCTCGAGAACGGCGATGAGCATCCCCTCGAGACAGCGCACGTAGCCGACGACGTCGATCGGCTCCGCAAGGCGAAGGATGGGATATCCGACGAGCTGACCCGGACCGTGCCAGGTGATCTTGCCGCCGCGATCAACCTCAACGACGGGAGTGCCGTCGCGCGGACGCTCATGGGGCTCGGTGCGTTTGCCCGCGGTATAGACGCTCTCGTGCTCAAGCAGCATGACGGAATCGGGCGCCCGGCCCTCGACGACGGCGGCATGCAGGGCACGCTGCTGCTCGAGACCCGACAAATACGGCACGGAGTTGGCGCTTAGCCCCGTGTCGACGTAGTCGATCACGTGCCGAGTCTACGCCGCCCAGCGGGGAACGCCCTGCACGCGGCGCACCGTGTGCCATCGGTGCGCTCGTACACTGAGCGGGTGACCCCCGACAGTGAATTGCCCGATTGGCCGGGGCAACGCATCGGCCTGCCTGAATCCGGATCCCGCTCCGTCGCCCGCATCGGCCGCCGCATCGGCGGTATCGCGATTGATTGGGGGTTCAGCGTCCTGATTTCGGCGGCATTCTTCTCCTACGACCCGCTGGCGACCATCGCGATATTCGCCGGACTGCACATCGTGTCGACCGCGCTTCTCGGAGGGAGCCCCGGCCACCTCATTCTCGGGATGCACGTGGTGCCGATGGCGGGCGGCCGCATCGGTCTGTGGCGCCCCATCCTCCGCACAGCTCTGCTCGTGCTCGTGCTTCCCGCCGTGTTCTTCGACGTGAACCATCGGGGCCTGCACGATCGCGCTGCCGGCACCGTTCTCCTCGTCAAGTAACGGCAACGGCCCCGGTTCCGAGCGTGGAACCGGGGCCGTCGACCGAGCGCTGAGCTAGTGCTTCTGCGCCTCAATCTCGCGCTGCGTCACAGGCGCCACGCGGTCCTCGAAGAACCAGCGTGACAGTCCGGCCCGGACACGCTGCCGTACCGTGATGCGCCCGTTGTCGTCGGGGCGGATCATGAGCGGCTGGTACTCGTCGTGCGCAACCAGCTTCCAGCGCTCGTAGTCGTCGAGCTGCTCGTGCACCTCGATGTACTCGCCGCCAGGCAGGCGCACAATACGGCCCGTCTCGAAGCCGTGGAGTGCCATCTCGCGGTCCTTACGCTGCAGGGCGAGGCACACACGCTTGGTGATCCAGAACGCGATGAACGGACCCACCACCGTAATGAACTGCAGCGTGTGGATCACGCCTTCGAGCGTCACCCGGAAGTGCGTGGCGATGAGGTCGGAGCTCGCCGCCGCCCACATGCCGCAGTAGAAGACCACCGCAGCAGCACCGATTCCGGTGCGCACCGGGGCGTTGCGCGGGCGCTCGGCAATGTGGTGCTCGCGCTTGTCGCCGGTGATCCAGGCCTCGATGAACGGGTACGCCGCAATCGCCGCGAGGAACACGATGAGGACGACCGTGGGGATCAACACACCCATGGGCAGCGTGTAGCCAGCGATCACCCAGTCGAGGTTCGGCGGCATCAGACGCAACGCCCCATCGGCGAAGCCGATGTACCAGTCCGGCTGTGTACCGGCGGACACGGGGGAGGGGTCGTATGGTCCGTAGTTCCAGATCGGGTTGATCGTGAACAGCGAGGCGATCAGCACGATGGTGCCGAACACGATGAAGAAGAAGCCACCGGCCTTGGCCGCGAACGTCGGCATCACCGGGGCGCCCACGACGTTGTCGTTGGTGCGACCGGGGGCCGCGAACTGCGTGTGCTTGTTCACGATGAGCAGCAGCATGTGCACACCGATCAGGGCGATCGTGATCGCCGGCAGCAGCATGATGTGCAGGATGTACAGACGCTGGATGATCTGCGTACCGGGGAACTCGTCGCCGAACAGCAGGTACGAGATCCAGGCGCCGACGAGCGGAACCGCCTTGATCATGCCGTCGATGATGCGCAGGCCGTTGCCCGAGAGCATGTCGTCGGGCAGCGAGTAGCCGGTGAAGCCGAGGGCCATCGCCATGACGAACAGCAGGAAGCCGATCACCCAGTTCAGCTCGCGCGGCTTGCGGAAGGCGCCGGTGAAGAACACCCGGAGCATGTGCAGCGCGATCGAGGCGACGAACAGCAGAGCGGCCCAGTGGTGCACCTGACGCATCAGGAGGCCACCGCGGATCTCGAACGAGATGTCGAGAGCCGTGTGGTACGCCACCGACATCGGGATGCCCTGCAGCGGCACGTAGGAGCCGCTGTACTCAACCTCGGTCATCGACGGGTCGAAGAAGAAGGTCAGGAACGTGCCCGAGATGAGGATGACGATAAAGCTGTACAGCGCCACCTCACCGAGCATGAACGACCAGTGATCGGGGAAGATCTTCCGGCCGAGCGTCTTGACCGCGGTCGACGCGCTCGTGCGTTCATCGATGTAGTTGGCGGCCCATCCGGTGAACCGCATGCCCGTGCTCGGCGCGACCTGCGTGGTCGTGCCAGCGCTCGGCGGGGTAGTGGTCGTGGTCATCGCGCAATCTCCCAGAAGCTCGGACCCACAGGTTCGGTGAAGTCGCTACGCGCGACAAGGAATCCTTCATCGTCCACAGTGATCGGGAGCTGGGGAAGAGGACGTGCCGCCGGTCCAAAGATGACCTCGCAGTGGTTTGCGACGTCGAACTGGGACTGGTGGCAGGGGCACAGCAGGTGGTGCGTCTGCTGTTCGTACAACGCGACGGGGCAGCCCACGTGCGTGCAGATCTTTGAGTAGGCGACGATGCCGTCGTACGACCAATCGGCCTTCGCCGGGTCTTCGTTGAGCTCGTCGACCGGAAGACGCATGAGCAGCACGGCCGCCTTCGCCTTCTCTTCGATGCGGTGATACTCGAGCTCGGCAAGGCCCTCGGGGATCACGTGGAAGGCCGAGCCGATGGTGACGTCCGCGGCGCGGATCGGCGTTCCGGAGGGGTCGCGGCACAGGCGAACACCCTCGTCCCACATGGTCTGCTTCAGCAGAGCCACGGGATCGTCCTGACCCGCCAGGTCACGGAACATCACGACCGCCGGAATGGGGGTAACCGCGACCGCACCAATCAGGGTGTTGCGCACGAGGCTACGGCGGGTGAAGCCCGACTCTTTGTTGGCCTGGCTGAAGATCTCGACGGCCTTCGTGCGGGACTCGTCGGAGCCGCGGGTCGGGTGACGCAGCTCAACCTCTTCGTGGCTGTGCATGAGCGCCTTCGACCAGTGCACGGCACCGATGCCCACGCCCAGCAGGGCGAGCGTGATGCCGAGACCGAGGAACAGGTTGTTCAGTCGCACCGAGCCGGGGTTCGCCTCGTCGATGGGGAAGGCGAAGTAGGCCACGACGGCCAAGACGCTTCCGACGATCGACAGCAGGAACAGCGCGCTGATCGTGCGCTCGGCCTGCTTCTCCTTCTTCGGGTCAAGGTCGGTGACCCGCGGGCGGTGCGGCGGGAAGCCGGGGTTCGGAATACGGTCAGCGCGCACGACAGCGGTCGCGGGGGCCGCAGCGCTGTGGTCGTCCACCGTGGCGACCTCGTTCGACGGGGCTACTGCCTCGTCGCGGTCGTCGTGGATGTCGGCCATTATCGATCCTTCCTAATTGCGCGCATCCGTCAGTTCGACTTCGCGGTGAGCCAGACGGTCACGGCGACAAGACCGCCGAGGCCGAAGATCCAGATGAAGAGACCCTCCGAAACCGGGCCGAGCGATCCGAGATCGAAGCCACCGACCGACGGGTTCTCGTCGATGTAGCGGAGGTACGAAATGATGTCGTTCTTCTCTTCGGGCGTGAGGTTCATGTCGCTGAACACGGGCATGTTCTGCGGGCCGGTCACCATCGCGCCGTAGACGTGAATCGGGTCGATGTTGGCAAGACCCGGCGCGTACTTGCCCTCGGTCAATGCGCCACCAGCGCCCGCGACGTTGTGGCACATCGCGCAGTTAATGCGGAACAGCTCGGCACCGTTGGCGACGTCACCGTCGCCGGCGAAGTAGCGCTCGGCCGGCAGAGCGGGGCCGGGCGCGAGCTCGGCAACCCAGGCGCCCATCGCGTCGATTTGCTCCTGGCTGAACTGCACGGGCTTCACTTCCGCCTGGGGCCCAGACGCAGCCATGGGCATGCGACCCGTGCCGACCTGGAAGTCAACGGCCAGGGCGCCCACACCGATCAGCGAGGGGCCAGCGGCCGTGCCTTCGGCGAGCGTGCCGTGGCAGCTCGCGCAGTTCGCGGCGAAGAGCTTGCCGCCCTCCTCGACCATCTCGGCCGTGTGCGCCGTCGTCTCGGCCGTCGCGGTGCTGGTAGCCAGCGCGTACGCGCCGCCCGTCGCGAGGAGACCGACGATCAGCAGCGCGGCGGTCGCCAGAGGGTGGCGACGGCCGGTGCGTCGGGGGGAAGCGGGTGAGGTGATTGCCATGGTGCGGTGCGTCTCGATTCTCGGTGTCTGCTGTCGCGTTACGAGCTGATCGGGCTACTTACTGGAGGACGTAGATGACGAGGAACAGGCCGATCCAGACCACGTCGACGAAGTGCCAGTAGTACGACACGACGATGGCGCTGGTGGCGTCCCGGTGGGTGAAGTTCTTGACGGCGTAGGCGCGGCCGATCACGAGCAGGAAGGCGATGAGCCCGCCGATGACGTGCAAGCCGTGGAATCCGGTCGTGAGGTAGAACGCCGACCCGAACGCATCGGAGTTCAGCCAGACGAACTCACTCGTGAGGATCGAGTACTCGTAGATCTGGCCGACCACGAAGATGGCGCCCATCGCGTAGGTGACGAAGAACCACTCGATCATGCCCCACTCGGTGATCTTCCAGCTCTTGCGTCGCGGCTGCAGTCGCTCGGCCGCGAACACCCCGAACTGGCAGGCCACCGACGACAGTACGAGGATCGTCGTGTTCACCGCCGCGAAGGTCACGTCGAACTTCTCGGTGCCCATCGCCCATAACTCGGGTGAGGTCGATCGCAGCGTGAAGTAGATGGCGAACAGTCCGGCGAAGAACATCACTTCGCTGCCGAGCCACACGATCGTTCCGACGGCGACGACGTTGGGTCTGTTGATCGTGGGGGCGTTGAGCGATGCGGCGAGTGGGGTACTGGTCACCCGTTCATTATGACCGATGTTCCTGGAGGTTCATTGCGCTCGCCGCGCCTCTTTGCAGGATTTCACTAGCATCGTCACATGTCTGTGACCCTGAGCTGGCCGGCCATCCTCACGCGACTCATCGAGGGTGAGAATCTCTCGATAGCAGAGGCCACCTGGGCGATGGAGCAGGTCATGGCGGGGGAGGCAACCGACGCCCAGCTCGCCGCGTTTCTCGTCGCCCTCCGGGTGAAGGGCGAAACGGTCGACGAGATCGTCGGATTCCGTGATGCCGCGCTGCGCCACGCGCATCCCGTTGCCATCGATCCGATGGTGTTGGACATCGTCGGCACCGGGGGAGACCCGTATGGCGCCGTCGTGAATGTCTCATCGATCGCGTCGATCGTGGTGGCCGCGACGGGCGTGCGCGTTGCCAAGCACGGCAATCGCGGGGCCAGCTCGAAATCGGGAGCGTCCGACGTGCTCGGTGAGCTCGGCATCAACCTGGCGCTCGACCCCGACGAGGTCGCCGACGTGTGGCGAGAGGTGGGCGTGACGTATCTCAACGCTCAGGTTTTTCATCCGGGCTTCCGTCACGCCGGGCCGGCGCGCCGCGAACTCGGTGTGTCGACGGTGTTCAACATCCTCGGCCCGCTCGTCAACCCGGCGCGACCAGAGGCCTCGGCGGTCGGAGTCGCCCAGCTCGACCGGGTACCGCTCATGGTGGGCGTCTTCCGCACCCGCGGAGCGACCGCGCTCGTGTATCGGGGCGATGACGGAATCGACAAGCTGAGCGTGAGCGGGCACTCGCACATGTGGGAGGTGTCGCGCGGGTCCGTCACCGAGCACGACATCGATCCCCGCGAGCTCGGACTGGACTACCACCCGGTCGAGGCGGTGCTCGGTGGTGAGCCCGCGCACAACGCACAGATCGCCCGGCGGGTGCTTGCCGGAGACACGGGTGCGGTGCGCGACATCGTGCTGCTGAATGCGGCGGCGGGTCTCGTCTCGTACCAGTTGGCGAATGACCCCGCGCAAATCACGCGCCCCATCACCGAGCGCCTTAGCGAGGCCCTTGCGACGGCGGCCGAGTCGATCGACTCCGGCGCCGCCCAGGCCAAGCTCGACGAGTGGGCAGCCGCGACTCAGCGCTGAGTCGGTGACGGCTCTGGCGCGCCAGCAGTGATGACGCCCGGCCCGTCCATAACGTCGAAGACGAGTTGCGTCTCGGTGTGCACGACCCCGGGATGTTGGGTGATGTGCTCGAGCACTAGGTCACGCAGCGCACCGGCGTCGGCCACGGCAACGTGCAGCAGGTAGTCGTCCGCGCCCGCGACGTGAAAGATGCGGATCACGCCCGGGATGCGCCGCAGCCGGGCGTGGAATGCAAGGACGCCGTCGCGATCGTGACTGCCGAGACGCACCTTGATCACGGCCTGCATGGGCCTGCCGACCGCCGCCGGATCGATGTCGGCGCGGAAGGCGCGGATGACGCCCCGATCGCGCAGTGCGCGCAGGCGTTGCGTGCACGTGGACTCCGCGATTCCGGCCACCTGTGCGAGCGCCGCGTTCGTCAGGCGAGCGTTGTGGTCGAGTGCGCTGAGCAGCGCCCGGTCGACAGCGTCGAGGGGCACACGTGGATTCTGCGGGGCGACGCGGTCAGGCATGACTCCAGTGTGCACGATCTTCGTCAGCAGCGCACATGAACGCGCGTTCTGCAACAGATGTTGAGCCTTGCCGCAGTACGCATCACACTGTGCGCATGCTGCTTGACTCCGCCGTCTCCTCCGCCTCCGTTGACACCCGGGCGGTGCACGCCGGCCGGGATGACCTCACTGACCTGGGCGTGCATGCACCGCCCCTCGACCTGTCGTCGACAAACCCACTCCCCGACATCGACAGCGGGGGAGAGTCCTACGAGGCGATGGCAACCGGCAGGCACCCCACCGAGGGCGGCGCCGTGTACGCGCGACTGTGGAACCCGACCGTCGCGCGCTTCGAACGGGCCATCGCCGAATTGGAGGGAACCGATGAGGCGGTCGCGTTCGCTTCGGGAATGGCGGCGTTGTCCGCGGCGGTGACCGCCGCGGCGAACCGCGGCGCGGGTCGCCACGTTGTCGCGGTCCGCCCGCTGTACGGAGGCACCGATCATCTGCTGGCGTCGGGGATGCTCGGGGTGGAGACGACCTTTTGCTCACCCGACGAGGTGGCATCGTCGCTGCGCCCGGATACCTGCCTCGTCGTCATGGAGACACCGGCCAACCCCACTCTCGACCTCGTGGACATCGCCGCTGTCGTTGCCGCGGCGGGGGAGCGGCCCGTGCTCGTCGACAACACCTTTGCCACCCCCGTGCTGCAGAACCCCGCGGCACACGGTGCCGCGGTCGTGCTGCACAGTGCGACGAAGTACCTCGGCGGCCACGGCGACGTCGTAGGAGGCGTCGTGGCGGTCAACGCGGACTGGGCAACCGCGATCCGGCCCGTCCGGGCGATCACCGGGGGAATCCTGCACCCGCTCGCCGCCTACCTGCTGCACCGCGGTCTGCCCACTCTGCCCCTGCGCGTGCGCGCTCAGCAGGCAAGCGCTGCGGAGCTGGCCGTGCGCCTCGCCGACCATCCCGCCGTTCGACGCGTGTACTACCCGACGGCCGAGGGCGGCGACCCGCGCGGGCTGTTGGGACGACAGCTGCGGGGACCGGGCGCCATGCTGAGCGTCGATCTGCTCGGCGGTTTCGCCGCCGCTCAGAAGCTCACCACGGGACGGCACTGGTTCACGCACGCGGTGTCGCTCGGCGGTGTGGACTCGCTCATTCAGCACCCGGCGTCGCTCACCCACCGACCCGTCGCGCCCGATGCTCGGCCCGGAGCGGGCATCGTTCGTCTCTCGGTGGGGCTCGAAGGCGTGGATGACCTCTGGTCCGACCTCGAGGACGGACTGCGCTAGGCGCTGACGGCCGGCGCGGGTCTCACTTCGCCGCCACGTACATCCAGGCGCCGTCGACGCGCTCGAACGTGCTGTGCTTATCGAGACGGCCGGGACCGTCGGGAGAGCGGTAGTGGGCCGTGAAGCGCACCTCGCCGCGCGCATCCATGAGGCCGCCCGCGATCGTGTCGTGCACGTCGAGGCGGTACCAGCGGACGTCGTCGTCGAGTGTGAGCTCTGACGGTCGCGTCGACGGGTGCCACGTTGCCAGCAGGTAGTCGGCCCTGCCGACCGCAAAAGCGCTGAAGCGCGAGCGCATGAGCTGCTCGGCGGTGATCGCGCGCGCGTCGCCGCGGTGCAGGCGACCGCAGCACTCGTCGTAGGACAGTCCGCTCAGGCAGGGGCAGCGCACCTCGGAATGCTACGCGGTCTGCCAACGGGTCTCTCCCGTGCTACTGTCGGCGCCGTTGACACGGGGTGCCCGCACGGCGGGCTGAGATCACACCCGTCGAACCTGATCTAGGTCGTACTAGCGAAGGGATGTCTCTCTATGAGCGCTCGCCTGTCCACCCTGCCCATCCTCAGCGCTGACGATGCTCTCGTCGCACTGCGCGATGCACACCCGCTGGTTCAGTGCATCACCAACGCGGTCGTCACGAACTTCACCGCGAACGCGCTGCTCGCCGTCGGCGCGGCCCCCGCCATGTGTGACCTGCCGGGGGAGGCCGGTGTTTTCGCGTCGGTGGCTAACGGCGTGCTGATCAACCTGGGGACGCCGACCGCCGAACAGCGTGAGGCAGCGCGCGAGGCCGCGGCCGGAGGTGCCCCCTGGGTTCTTGATCCTGTCGCGGTCGGGGTACTGCCCGTGCGCACCGCGCTCGCCCGCGAACTGCTCGACGCGGGACCGGCCATCATCCGAGGCAACGCGTCGGAGATCCGCGCTCTCGCCGGCGACGGCGCGGGAGGCAGGGGAGTCGACTCGGTGGACGGCCCCGAGGCGGCCCGCGACGCCGCGCGGACACTCGCTCGCACGACCGGTGCTGTCGTCGCTGTCTCGGGCGAGCGCGACCTCATCACGGACGGACTGCGCGACGTTCGCGTGACGGGAGGCAGTGCTCTGCTCACCCGAGTCACGGGCGGAGGCTGCTCTCTCGGGGCGACCATGGCGGCGTTTCTCGGCGTCACCGATCCGTTCTCGGCCGCCATCGCGGCCTCGGCACTGCACGCCGCCGCATCCGAGATTGCGGCCAGCGTCAGTTCCGGCCCCGGTTCGTTCGCGACGGCCTTCATCGACGCGCTGGCCTCGGTCGACCCGAGCGCGCTCGTCGCGGCCGGCCGGGTCACCGACGACGTTCGCGAGGGCGCTCAGCAGTGAACCACCGCTACAACCTGTCGCTGCACCTCGTGACGGACGAGTCGCTGACCGGGCACGCGCTCGCGCAGGTGGTCGATGCGGCCATCCGCGGCGGTGTGACGGTCGTTCAGCTGCGAGCAAAGGGTGCGTCCGCCCGCGAGCTGACACACCGCGCCGTCATGCTCTCCGGCGTGATCGACGATCGCGCGGCGTTCGTGATCGACGACCGCGCGGACGTCGTGCTCGCAGCGCGTGATCGGGGTGCCACGGTCGACGGCGTCCACCTCGGGCAAAGCGACCTCCCGGTCGAGACGGCTCGCCGGATGCTCGGCGACGGCTCGCTGATCGGGCTCACCGCCAACACGCTGGACCACCTGGACGCGGCTGCGGAGCACGGCGCGGCCGACTACCTCGGCGTGGGTGTTATTCGGCCCACCGCGACCAAACCGGATCATCCCGCGCCGCTGGGCGTGAATGGCTTCGCGCGCTTGGCCCGTCGCACCGCACTGCCCTGCGTGGCAATCGGGGGAGTGACGCCTGCCGATGTCGGCCCGCTTCGCGCCGCCGGCGCGGCGGGCGTTGCGGTGGTGTCCGCCATTTGCGCGGCCGATGACCCGCAGGCTGCCGCGCGGTCATTCGTCGCGGGAGCGGCGTCGTGACGATGGCCGAGCGGCCCCCGCGTGTCCTCACGATCGCGGGTTCCGACCCGAGCGGGGGCGCGGGTATCCAGGCAGATCTGAAGTCGATCGCCGCCTTCCAGGGCTACGGCATGGCCGCCATCACGACGCTCACCGCGCAGAACACCCGCGGGGTCGACGGGGTGCACGCTCCGCCGGCGAGCTTTCTTGCCGCGCAGCTGGCCGCGATCGATGCCGACATCACCATCGACGCCGTGAAGATCGGGATGCTGCACTCGGTCGAATTGATCGAGACAGTGGACGCATGGCTTACGCGGGTCGCGCCTCCCGTGGTCGTTCTCGACCCCGTCATGGTCGCCACGAGTGGGCACCGCCTTCTGAACGACGACGCCGAGCACGCGGTGCGAGAACTCGCCCGGGGTGCGCACCTCGTGACACCGAATCTCAGTGAGTTGGCGGTCATGGTGGGGGAGCCCGTCGCCGGCTCCTGGCCGGAGGCCATCGACCAGGGCCGCCGTCTCGCGACGCGCCTGCAGACGACGGTGCTCGTCAAGGGCGGGCACCTGGCCGAAGCGGGGGCGCCCGACGCGCTCGTGACGGCGTCGTCCGTGCACGAGGTTTTCGGCAATCGCGTGCCGACGCTCAACACCCACGGCACGGGATGCTCGTTGTCGTCCGCGATGGCGACGCTGCGAGCAACCGGGCTCAGTTGGGACGACGCGCTCGTCGAGGCAAAGCACTGGATGGAGGGCGCGCTGCTCACGTCGGATTCCCTCGACGTGGGTGAGGGCAATGGCCCGATCAATCACCTCCACCGGATGAGCGCGTCGGGCGAGTGGGCGCGAGCCGCCTGGATCGAGTGCGCGGCGGTTGTGGAGGACGTGCTGAGCGTTCCGTTCGTCGCTGACCTCGGTGCCGGAACGCTCGATCCTGATCACTTTCGTCGGTACATCGCCCAAGACGCTCACTATCTCGACGGGTACTCCGCGGTGCTCGCGGAGCTCGCCGACCTTGCGCCCGACGCGGCTGACCGCGACTTCTGGCGGGCCGGTGCCGAGGCGTCGCGCGCCGAGGTCGATCGCCTCCACGCGGAGGTCATCGGTGAACACCGGGAGCATCCCGTCGCCGTGACGACCGAGTATCTCGCTCACCTGCGCAGCGCTGTGTCGTCCGGCTCCTACGCGCGCGCGGTGGCCGCGGTGCTGCCGTGCTACGCCCTGTACGCCGACCTGGGCGTGCGGTGGCTCTCGATCGCGCGTTCGGACCACGCGTACGCGGCATGGCTTGAGCTGTACGGCGGCGCTGCGTTCGTGCAGGCCTCCGCTCGCGCCGAGCGCATCGCGAGTGTCGCTGCAGATCGGGTCGATCGGGCCGAGCGTCGGCGCATGGCTGTCGCCTACCGCACCTCGATGCAGCTGGAGCGGCGCTTCTTTGCCGAGACGCCGCTCAGCCGGGGGTGACCAGCTCGCCGCTGGCGGGCCTCCGGCGACCCCCGCGTTGAGCGAGCGCGCCCGCGAGCACAACGAGTCCGATACCGAGTAGCTGGAGCAGGCTCGGTACCTGCGTGAGCACAATCAAACCGATCACCAGACCGATCGCCGGTTCGACGGCCATGAGCGTGCCGAAGGCGGTGGTCGTCAGCCGACGGAGCGCGGCCATTTCCAGCGCGAAGGGGATGACCGGAACGAGCAGAGCCACACCCACGCCGATCATGACGTGCTCCCAGCGCAGCGAACCCACGGCCTGCGGCACGCCGATCACGGCAGCGGTCAAGGCGGCGATCGGGATGGTGATGGACAGTGCGCGGATACCGGTGAATCGGTCGCCCACCTTTTGGGTCAACACGATGTAGATGCCCCACCCCGTTCCGGCCAGGGCGGCGAACAGCACGCCAAGCGGGTCAACGCTGTCGCGCCACGGTTCGGTCATGAGAATGACGCCGATCAGGGCCAGTGCCGGCCAGGCGAGCGCGCGAGCGCTGGGGCGCCGGATGGCCGCGACGGTGAGCGGGCCCAGGAACTCGATGGCGACGGCGACGCCGAGGGGAATTCGCGCCAGCGCCGCCAGGAAGAAGACGGTCATGAGGCCCGTCGCGACCCCCAGCCCGAGGAGCGGCAGCACGTCACTGCGGCGGATCGATCGCAGAGGCGGCCGGGCGATCGCGATGAGGATGATCGCGCCAAGTGTCAGGCGGAGCCACGCGGTACCGCCGGCGCCCAGCTCGGGTATGAGCAGCCCGGCCGACAGGGCAGAGCCGAGCTGAATCATGAGCATTGCCGCGACGGCGAGGGTCCACGGGGGAGTGGCGGCGGTCGCGCGGGCCGCGCCCCGCTCGAGCACGCTCACGGGGCTGGCTCAAAGACGGTGAGGATGAACGTGACCGGTTCATGGTGAGCGGTCCGGTAACCGTGGGGCCGGTCGCCCGGGAAGCTCGCCGCGTCGCCCGCACCGAGCGTCTGGGACTCGCCGTCAACAACCAACTCGAGCGTGCCGCCAAGAACGTGCACGAGCTCGCGCGTGCCCGCGGGGTGGGGGTCGCTGTCGCGGGACTCACCGGGATGCATGGTCCAGGTCCAGAGCTCGAGCACGTCGGGGGTCTTCGCGCTGGCAAGCAGTGACGCCGTGCCGCCGGCGTCTCCGCGCCACAGCACCGGGGCTGTACCCGCCGGCGAGACCACCACGTCGCCGGCGCGCGGCGGCTCGACCAGTTCGGGGAGTCCGAGACCGAGGGCCTGCGCCAGGCGCAATAGGGTGGCGACGCTGGGGTTGGCGGTTCCCTGCTCGACGTTGACGAGCATCCGCCGCGAGAGCTCTGCCGACTCGGCGAGCTGATCGAGCGTGAGGGAGCGACGCTGGCGCGCCTCGCGCACACGGGCACCGATCGCGACGGCGAGCGCGTCGGGGGCGCTGGACGAGGATTCCATGAGTGCACTATAGTGCACACATAGTGCAACTGATGAAATCGAGCCCATCGGAAGCGCGCGCAGACCTAGTCTCGGAGCCATGCACTTCTTTGTGGGCGTCATCGATTCCGTCAGCGGTTCGGCAACCTCCGACGAAGGGGCGGCCATCGACGCCTTCAACAACGAATTGAAGTCGCGAGGCCACTGGGTGCTCGCCGGCGGGATCGCTGCGCCCGATCAGAGCGTGACGATTGATGCTCGTGGGGCGGAGGCCGTGACCACGGACGGTCCTGTCACAGACGCGGACGATTTCGTTGCGGGGTTCTGGATCATCGAGGCGCCGAGCGTCGCCGCGGCGCACCACGTGGCCGTCGCCACGTCACGCGCCTGCAACCGCCGCGTCGAGGTGCGGCCGTTGCTTGGGCTCGCGAACTGAGCGGAGCGTCGCGGGCAGTGACGTGCGATCGCTGCCGGATCCGAATCACCCTTTGATGGTGAAGTCGCTTAATCGTTCTTCCAGAACTCTCTGACCTGGGACGTGCTCGCCGTTTCGCCGTCCGGCGAATCGGACGCCATGTTTAATCACACTGGCCTAGTTCCATCACGGCCAACCCGAAGGTCGTGGTGGCCTGCAGGCGCGCAATGAATCGCACCTATCTTGCAATAGTCAGCCTGCGCTGTATAGTCAGTGGGTGCTGACTATTGCGACTCGACTTGATGTGATGAACCGGCTGGGCCGGGCGATGGCGGATGCAACGCGGTCGCGGATCTTGATGACCCTGCTCGATGGGCCGAGCTATCCCGCGGTCCTCGCGCGCGAGTTGGATTTGACGCGTTCGAACGTGTCGAACCATCTGACTTGCCTGCGTGACTGCGGCATCGTGATCGCCGAACCCGAAGGGCGTCAGACTCGGTACGAGATCGCCGATGCGCATCTGGCCCGCGCGCTGACGGCGCTGTTGGATGTGACGCTCGCCGTCGACGAAGGGGCCGCCTGTATGGACGTCACCTGCGCGGTTCCTGGCTGCCGTGAGGAGGTGGCGCGATGACCATGCTGACCACGGAACGTCGTGCCACGCTGCATCGGCGTGTGAGGTTCATCGTCGCGTTTACGATCACGTACAACGTGATCGAGGCGATTGTGGCGATCTGGGCCGGCTCGGTCGCCTCATCGGCCGCGCTGATCGGCTTCGGCCTCGACTCGGTGGTGGAAGTGCTCTCAGCGGCCGCGGTCGCATGGCAGTTCACCCGCAAGGACCCGGAACGCTGGGAGAAGGCCACGGTCCGCGCAATCGGGATCGCGTTCTTCGCTCTGGCGGCGTACGTCATCATCGACGCGATCCTCACGCTCACCGGCGCGCAGGAGGTCGACCACAGCCCGCTCGGCATAGGGATCGCGACGCTGAGCCTGGTCGTAATGCCGGTGCTGGCGTGGTTCGAGTTCCGCACGGGCCGTGAACTCGGCTCGAAGAGTGTCCAGGCGGATGCGAAGCAGCTCCTGCTGTGCATCTACCTGTCCGGCACCGTCCTGATCGGTCTGCTGCTGAACTCGCTGTTCGGGTGGATGTGGGCCGACTCCGTCGCGGCCCTCGTCGTGGCCGGACTCGCGATCCGGGAAGGTATCGAGGCATGGCGTGGCGACGTCGAGTCTCCGTTCGAGGTCCTCGACGAGCTCGACGAGGACGACGACTGACCGGGTACCTGAACGCCGCGTTGCGCGCGAATCTGTCGGGCAATCGGTGTCGTTGCCATAGCTCTCGGCCGGCCTGGTGATCGGCAGGCATCGACGACGTTCCTTCCGAGCCGGTTACCTGTGCTGGCGCCCCCAGAGGTCAATTGCCGTGCGCGTGCTGTTTCGCGTCTACGTAGCGCGCCATGTGGGATCCGGAACGTTCAGCATGCTGAGCGAGCGTCTTCGGCGAGTAGCCGAGCAAGTCAGAAAGGGACGCCACATCGATGAGGGCGGTGAGCTGCTTCAGCGTTGTGTTGCGGGTGCGCTGGGGGTCGATACCCAGCGTGTTGAGCCGCTGCTGCAGCGTAGGAACTGACAGGTGTCGACCGGCCCTGTAGCCCGGAAAGAGCCAGTCGGTGCCGGTGTTCGTGGTAAGTCCGTCGCGGTCTTCGAGCTGTTGCCAGAACATGGGCGCAAGGGGTTCGGGGATCTCGCTCGGGTTCGATCCAAGGCGGATGAACATGCCATCGGGGCGAAGCTCGAGCTGGTCCGTTGCGAGCCTGACGATGCGCGTGAGCGAGGTAGCCCACAGCAGGTGGATGAGCGCGGCGACTCTGGTGCTAAGCGCGACCTGCTGGAACTCGACGGCGTTGCGGATCGCTTGGATGCGTTGCGCCTGCGTGAGCGTGGGCAAGGTGATCGCCTTGCGGGGTGGGACGTAGAGCTTCCGTGAGCCACCGCGGCCGCGGGCGAACCAGCCGATGAAGTGCTTGATCTGGAAACGTGTGGTGACTGCACCGTCGAGGTAGGCGTCGATATCTTCTTGGCGGAACGTTGTGACGGTCCGTTCGCGGGCCTCTTCGACCCAGATGAGGAACTTGCCGGCCTCGGTGATCTGCTGTCGCGCGTTACGACAGGCGATGTCCATGTTCGCTACGCCGACGCGTCCGCGCAGTCGGTTCAGGTGATGCCACCGTGCGTACTGCTCGATGATGGATGCCACGTCGGGATGGGGACCTAGCTCGCGCAGGCGGGTGTCGACCCAGCGTTCGAAGATCGCCAGGTGTCGATCCGCTGGGGCCACCATGAGGCGGTTGTGGATGAGGATTTCGCGGAGATGTTCCACCGAGTGAGTGCTTGGCAATGCGTTGAAGGCCTCTGGGGTGAGGTCGAGTTCTCTGTCGCCGATCTTCCTGAGCAGTTCCTGGGCCTTCGCCCCGCGCATCCAGGTGTAGATGCTCTCGGGGCGTGCGGATTCGACGAGGATTTGGATCAGCCGTTTGATTCGCAGGTCTGGGGGAGTGGTGGGCTTGAGGAGCTGAGTGAGGTCGGCCTCGATCACACATCGGGCACAGTGTCCGGCGCGGAATCGCTCGGCTTCGACGCCGCACTTGTTGCACGTCATGTTGGTGGTGATGCCGGCGCAGTCGCGACAAATCGGCTTGGCATGCGCGTCCCGGCCCGGCAGCAGCCGGTCGTCGCCGCAGCCGGCGCATATCCCGTAGGTGTGTGTCGCTTCGGTGAAGCAGATGCCGCAGATCGCGCCGTCTGGCCAATGGACGCGGATCTTGGCGCTCATGCGTCCGCACCGGTCGCAATGCTTGTCGCCCTCGCTCCGGGGCCTCCCGCGTTGCCCGGGCGGTGTGAGCGAGTTCAGCGTGGCTGGGCGGACCCGGCCGAACTCGCGGGGCCTAGCCATCGTCTCGGGTGACGCGTGCGCGAACGGGTCGATAGTTCCGCAGGTCGGGGACTCCTGGATCACCGTTGGCCGCGCGCTTCTGACGAATGTTGCGTGCGTCGGTCGCGGTGAAGGTGACCAGGTCATTCACCTCGCAGTGCAGGATGTCGCATAGCGCGACGAGGACCTTGAACGCGATCCGTTCCGGATCCTGCGCCACTAGCCGGTAGACCTGTGAGGCCGACAACGTGATTCCTCGCTCGCGGAGGGGCTCGACCAGCTGCGTGCTGCTGGTGATGTGTTGGCGGGCCATCAGCTCGCGGATGCGCCACTGGTACTTGATCTCGCGTCTCATGATGCGCCCCGTCTCTTCTTGCGGTTCGGTGGAAGCGGCGGCCGCGGCGGAAGCCTGAGCTTTCGCTTCGGCAGGGCCACCGTCGTGCCGGTCGCCTCGAGCGTTTCACGGTGGACTCGGGCGAGCTCGGCGATTTGGAAGTCGGCCGCTGGGAGGGTGTAGATCGATGTTGTGGCCGCGTGCTCGTGTCCGAGCTGCATCTGGATGAACTTGATGTCGTATCGGTACGACGTGAGCAGATGCGTCGCGTACGAACGGCGCAGGGAGTGGAAATCGAGCCCGGGTGGGAAGCCGAGCTCGTCGACGCAATCGCTGACTCGCTGCCAGAGGTGGTTCGCCGACACCACGTTGCCGGTGTTGGTGGGAAACAGATCGGTCAACGGTTCGCCGTAGCGGGGGAGGACGTTGTTCGTCCAGTCCTCTGCGACCTCGGCGGCCCATTGCCACACCGTCAACACGTTGCGCGGCTTGAACACTTGGCCAGCCTTCGCTTTCCCGAATCGCACGTGCAGGTTGCCGAAATCGCCGAAGTATGGCGTACGGGCATTCGCAGAGAAGTCGACGATCTGCAGGCGCCGGACCTCGGTGACGCGAAGCCCCCACCCGTACGCGATTTTGCAGGCCGCGGCGTCCCGCAGCACCGTCAGGGCGCCGCTGCGTCCAGACTCGAGCACACGGACGTACTCCACGTCCAGGAGGTCGAACAGCTGCTGGAGCTCGTCCTCGGTGAATGCCCGCTTTTCAGGCTTGGCCTCGTTGGTCTGCGAGTGCGTGATCCGGTTGAACTCATTGACGACCTGAGAGAAGACCTGGCCGAACATCTGAGCTGATCGCACGCTCCAGTCGTACGCCGGGCTCGTCGCGAAGTCGCAGAAAGCCTCGATCATGCCTTGATACGCGCGCAGCGTCGACTGCGCCAAGCCTCGAACCGCTCGAAGGTGGTCGAACCAGTCGGTTGCGTCTCCGATGCTCCACTCCCACGGGAACTTGCCAGCCGAGTCGCACAGGCGGAGCACCACAGAACGACTCGTGCGCACATAACCCGCCTTGATCCCGCGCGAGCGCAACGAGGCACCCCACGCGTCGAGGACCTCTTCGAGGAACGCATCCGGATCCGGACCGGCCCCGGGAACGGGCAGGAATGACAGCGTCCCACCGCCACCAGCACCCGCCATCGGACCTCACCACCTCGCCTGCAAATATTGCAGGATTCCTGCAGAAATCGCAACGGCGGATTGTGGAAAAGCCGATCAGAGGGCAAATTCAGCCCAATGGCGACGCGTGGCATGCATTAGCGCAAGCGTGGCCGCAGAATCTGACCGAGATCGAGTTTTCCCTGGTCATGTGTAAATTGCGCATGCGGGGAAGTGGTTAGCCGGTTCTCCAGATCCTGCATTTCCTGCAAGTTCTGGATTTACTTTCTGACATAATGAAGATTATCGGATAAAGACTTTACGCGGAGATGCGCACCATTCGAGCCTCGAGGAACGTCGGCACCCGGTCGTCAGGCTTGACCATTCCGTCGAATCGGAATCCGTTGCGGCGGTAGAACGCCTGAGCGCGCGGGTTTCGCTTTGCCACCCACAGAACCGCGTCGTCCTTCGCGGTGAGCACAGCATCCAGCAGTCGCTGGCCGATGCCGGTTCCGTGGTGCTCAGCGAGCACGTACAGGGTGTACAGCTGGCGCCCGGCACCTGTCGCCCGATCGGACTCATCGAGCGGTGGCCCGGACGATGCGAAGCCGATAACCTCTGCGTCGCGTTCCGCCACGGCGATGCGCTGCGTCGGAGCCGTGGCGTCACCGAGCATCCATGACCACATGCGTTCTCGATGCTCAAGCGCCTCACGTCCAAAGAAGTGCTCGGGAAGTTGGTCGCGATACGTCTCGATCCAGGTGTCCAGGTGCACGCGGGCGATCGTGCTGGCGTCACCAGCGGTGGCCGTGCGCACCTCGTAGATCACCGCCGAACGCTCGTGTTGGTCGGCACGAGGAGGCGATCCCGTGTGTGTGGACGGCCGATCAGAAACCACAGCAGCGGCCCGAGGACCTGCAGGAAGACGGCGAGGAGCAGCCACCCGACGAGAGCAAGACTCGTGAGTCCGTCTCGGTGTCGGGAAATAGACACGATGGCGAGCAGGAGCGGTATGACGACGACCAGGGCGGCCATCGACCAGATCAGGTCGTACACCGGCGGAAGAATCAGCCCGACACCCGCGACAGAACCCGGAAACTCCATCACGCTCATCCGCCAAACTCCGATATGTAGTAGACCGCTGTGTGGTTGCGGCTGCACGCCGTGTGCACGGTGGTGATCGCGTCGTACGCACTGTCGAGTGCCATTCCCACGTCGGTGCCGAGGGTCGCGCGCACCTCGGCGAACACATCCTTCAGCTCGGACTCGGCCGACGAGACGAGGGCGTCGAGCTCGGCCGTGGCGAGCGCGACGCGCTCGCGCCACTCGTCTTCGTCAACAGCGTTGTAGTAGCGATACCCGAAATCAGCGTTCGACAGGTCGCTCACGACGGGGATGAACGCGGCGCAGTCGTCGCCGATCGCCTGGTCGGAGATGAACGCCATTGGTGAGAACGTTGGCCTCAGCGTCCACGACGCTTCGTCGTGCACAACAATGCGCAGGGTCGACCGGAACGACTCGGTGATCGGCCAGGCGAAATCACTGCTCGTCGAGCACTCGCCGCGATGCGAACCCGCAGTGGCCTCCCACATGTTGCCGAACTGGACGACGAACTCGCCGGGGCCTTCGCAGTCGAACTCGATGTGGAACGAGTTCGATCCTTCGGGAATGTCGAGCATGATCGGCTTCTCGAACTCCGGCCCCACGCCGGTGAGCTCGGACGGCGTTGCGTCGACGATCTCGAGAACGGGCGGTTCGACTGTCGGTTCGGTTCCCACGCTCTCCCCTCCCCCGGCGCACGCCGACAACAGGAGCGCCGCCGCAACGACGGTGGACGCGACACCGACGTGCCGTTGCTGAGCGGAACGCAGGAAAAGTGTGAGCATGCCCCGACTCTAGGGGTAGTCGTCGCCGGTGACCAGACCTTTCTCCCCCGACACGCCGAATCGACGGACAGCGGGCCGCCCCCAGGCAAACCAGCAGATCGTGCCGAGCGGTCCCCCGATGATGACCACGGCGACCCACGCCATGAGGGTGGAGTCGCGCATCCACTGTCGATGCGCGTGGAGTGAGGTGAGGGCGCACAGCCCGAACACGAACACGACGATCAACAGTCCGGACACCGGCGAGCCGAAAAAGGGGGGGATGCTCGCTGCCGCGAGATCCGCGCTCACCGTCATCGACGCATCCATGACGCGATTTCACCGCGCGACGCTGGGAAGCGGCCGCGTGCCGATTCGCGCGCACCGCCACCGGTGTGCTCTACTTGCGCCCGGAGGGGAGTATCCCCGCACTCGACGTCGCCTCGTCACCACGGTTCGCAATCGAACCCGGGGCCACGGGCCGGTCACGACCGGTCGGGAGAGACCTCCTGATCGTCACCCCGCTCGGGTGGTCAGGAGTACTGCATCGTGGACGTTGCCCTCTGGGTCTGGTTTGCCGTGATTGGCGCCATCATCGCCCTCCTCGCAATTGACCTGTTCGCGCACCGGAAGGCGCACGTCATCGGCGTGCGTGAGGCCGCGCTCTGGAGCGTCTTCTACATCGTTGTCGGCGTAATCTTTGGCGGCATCGTGTGGAGCGTGTGGGGCGCGGAGTTCGGCCAGCAGTACTACGCCGGGTACCTGATCGAAAAGTCGTTGTCGGTCGACAACGTGTTCGTGTGGGCGATCATCTTCACCTTCTTCGGCGTGCCACGGCAGTACCAGCACCGAGTGCTCTTCCTCGGAGTCCTGGGCGCCCTCGTCTTCCGCGGCATCTTCATTGCCGCCGGAGCCGTCTTGATCAGCCAGTTCGGCTGGGTGCTCTATATCTTCGCCGCGTTCCTCATCTACACGGCGATCACCATGATCGTGAAGCGCGACGACCACATCGACGTCGCCAACTCGAAGGTCATGAAGTGGTTCCAGCGGGTCACCCCGATGACGGACGCGTACTACGGGCAGAAGTTCGTCATCCGTCGCGCCGGGGTCGTCTACGCCACTCCCCTGTTGGCGGTGCTCGTACTCGTCGAGGTCAGCGACATCATCTTCGCGGTCGACTCGATTCCCGCGATCTTTGGCGTGAGCCAGGAGGCCTTCATCGTTTTCACCGCGAACGCGTTCGCCATCCTCGGACTCCGCGCGCTGTACTTCCTGCTGGCCGACCTCATTCACCGTTTCGTGTACTTGAAGATCGGACTCGCAGTCGTGCTGTTGTGGGTCGGCGCAAAGCTGGCTCTGATCGAGGTGCTGCACGTGCCGACCGCGATCTCTCTCGCCGTGATCGCGGTGATTCTCACCACGGCGATCGTCGCCAGCATCGTGAAGACGCGGGGCGAGGGGCGCCACGCTCCTCAGGTCGACGCGGCACCGCCGTTCCGTGAGGCGAGTGACGACGAACTCGCGGAGGCGGAGGCGGTCTTCGGCCGCAAGGAACTCACGCGGTCCTGACGGTCAGCCCTCGTCGGCGACGAGCCGGATGAGGTCGGGCAGGTGCGCAGGCTCATACGGCTCCGAGCCGGAACGGAGCTCCTCCGCGGTGGCCCACCAATGCGCCGTGACATCCACGTGCTCCTCCGCCGTCCAGTTCGCGCTCGACGGAACGAATCTCTCGGCGACGCGGAGCGCGTAATACTCGGCGTGACCCTGGTCGTGGTCGGCCTCGTCCCACGAGACGGCGAAGTCGAGCGAATGGATGCTCGGCCCCAGGTCATCGACACGAAGGCCCGTCTCTTCGAACAGCTCACGCACGGCTGCCTGCGCATGGGTCTCACCCGGGTCGACGCCGCCCCCGGGGGTAATCCAGCGCGCGGACCGCGACGAGTCGGGGGCCGCGGTCAGAAACAGCAGCGCGGCCCCCGACGGGTCGACGACGAGGATGCGCGACGTTCGTCGCAGGCCGGGCCGCGGCCCCACCCCTACTCGCCCGCGTAGGAGGTGAAGTAGCTGACGTCGCCGACGAGCCGCGTGTTGTCGGCGGGCACCGGCTCGACAGCGGCGAGGGCGACCTCGGCAGCGAACTCCGACACGTTGTAGAGCTTGCCGGCGGCCTCCTTGCGCGTCTCGATCGCGCCGGGTCGTGCGCGTTCCAGCAGCGTCGCCGTGATCGTGCCCTCGATCATGTCGCCAGAAACAACGGTGAAGCCGATGCCACGGTCGGCGAGAGTGCCGATGCGCTCGCGCAGGGCGTCCTCACCGGCCCGCTTCGACAGCGCGACGGCTTCGTACTCGGGCATCGTCGGCACCGTGCGAATGAAGTGGGCCTGGTGGCTCGTGACGAAGACGACACGACCGCCCTCGCCCATGAGCGCCGTGCCCTGCTCGAGGGTGTTCACTTGCGCGTCGCGGTTGAGGCGCAACGCGTAGTCCTCCCCCATGTTCGACTCCATCCCGCCCGAGGCGTTGAGCACGAGGATGTCGAGCGAACCGAAGCGCTCACGCACAGCCGCCATCATCTCGGCGACCGACGCGGGGTCAGTGAGGTCGGCGCCGACGGCGATCGCCTGGGTGCCCTGCTCAGCAAGCTCTGCGACGAGCTTCTCGGCCCGCGGGGCCTTCGAGCGGTAGTTGATGACGACGTTGGCGCCAGCGGCGGCGAAGTAGCGCGCCGTGTCCGCGCCGATGCCGCGCGAGGATCCGGTGACGAGGGCGGTCTTGCCGGCGAGTGCGCCAGCGGGAAGAGGACTGTTCACGGGTTCCGAGCGTACCGGGTGCTGATGTTCGGCGGCGCGCGGGTCAGTGCTGATAGCGTGACAAAAGCACCGTTTGACAGCACGCGACGAAGGGGCGCCACGATGCTGCTGGACCTCACCCAGTACCTGTGGATCATGTGGCTGGTCTTCGTGCTGATCTGCGTGATCATCGAGCTGCTGACGCTCGAGTTCACCTTCCTCATGATCGCCGCGGGTTCCCTCATCGGCGGCTTGGGGGCGAACCTGCTCGGCTTCCCGTGGTGGGCGCAGATCGCCCTTGCGGCGGTCATTGCCGCCGGGCTGCTCTTCACGATTCGACCCCTCCTGCTGAAACGGCTGAAGTCGGGCGGAGACCCTGCGAAGAGCAACGTCGACGCCCTGTACGGGATGCGCGCGCGGGCAACCAGCGCGATCACCGACGATGGCGGCTTCGCGCGGCTGGCCAACGGAGAGACGTGGACGGCGCGCCTCGCGCCGGAACACGAACACACGACCATCGCGGAGGGCGCTCGTCTCGTCGTCACCCGCGTCGACGGGGCGACCGTGGAGGTTGCGCCAGAAGAAAGGACTGAGACCGAATGATCGGCCCATCCGAATTCATCGGGCAGCTGTTCGTCATCGCGCTGCTCGTCGTTCTTGCGATCTTCGTGATCGTGGTGATCGTGCGCGCGATTCGCATCGTGCCACAGGCCTACGCCGGCGTCGTGGAGCGCCTCGGGCGCTATCACAAGACCCTCCAACCCGGTCTGAACCTGCTCGTGCCCTTCATCGATCGCATGCGGCCCCTGGTCGACATGCGTGAGCAGGTCGTCTCGTTCCCGCCGCAGCCGGTGATCACGGAAGACAACCTCGTCGTGTCGATTGACACGGTCGTCTACTTCCAGGTGACCGATGCGCGTGCCGCGACCTACGAGATCGCGAACTACCTGGCCGCCGTCGAGCAGCTCACCACTACGACGCTGCGTAACGTCGTCGGTGGTCTGAACCTCGAGGAGGCGCTGACCAGTCGCGACAACATCAACGGTCAGTTGCGCGTCGTGCTCGATGAGGCGACGGGCAAGTGGGGAATCCGCGTCAACCGCGTCGAGCTGAAGGCGATCGATCCGCCCGTGTCGATCCAGGACTCGATGGAGAAGCAGATGCGCGCCGAGCGCGATCGCCGCGCCGCGATCCTTACGGCCGAGGGCACGAAGCAGTCGCAGATTCTCGAGGCCGAGGGTCGTCGGCAGGCCGAGATTCTCAAGGCTGAGGGTGACGCGAAAGCGCAGGTGCTGCGCGCCCAGGCCGAGGCCGAGGCGATTCAGACCGTGTTCGACGCCATCCACCGGGGCAATCCCGACTCGAAGCTGCTGGCCTATCAATACCTCCAGACGCTGCCGAAACTCGCCGAGGGCGACTCGAACAAGATGTGGATCATCCCGAGCGAGTTGACCGAGGCCCTGAAGGGGATCGGCCAGGGGTTCTTCGCTCCCCAGGGCGACCGCCGCACTCCCCCGGCTGTCTAAGGGTCAGTGTCGACCGAGCTGCCGTACTTTTCTCCGGCGAGGCCGCGGGTGTTCGCGCACCGCGGCCTCGCCGTTTCCGCGCCGGAAAACACGCTGCTCGCCTTTCAGCACGCACTCGAGCTCGGCGTCGACCACATCGAAATCGATGTGCACGCCAGCAGTGACGGGCACGCCATCGTCGCCCACGACGACGACCTCCGCCGTGTCGGAGGGATCGATGCCCGCGTCGACGCGCTGACGGCACGCGACCTCGCCCGCCTCGACCTCGGCGCGGGGCAACATGTGCCGACGCTCGCCGAGACGCTTGACGCATTCCCCGACGCGCGATTCAACATCGACCTCAAGTCGGCTGCCGCGATCGCCCCGACGGTTGCTGCGATCCGCGCGGCGCGAGCGGAGCAGCGGGTGCTGCTCACGAGCTTCAGCGAGCAGCGGCGCCGGGCGGCGCTGCGGTTGCTCCCTGAGGTGGCGACCAGCGCATCCGGGCCGCGATTCGCCGCGGCCCTGCTGGCCACGGTCGTGCGCGCAGGCCCGGTCGTCCGACAAGCGTTGCGCGGGCTGCACGCCGTGCAGATTCCCGAACGCGCCCTCGGCATCTCGACGGTGACCCCGGCACGCATCGCGGCGTTTCATGCCGCGGGCGTGGAGGTGCACGTGTGGACCGTCAACGAGCCCGCCGACATGGCTCGGCTGCTCGACCGCGGCATCGACGGGATCGTCACCGACCGTGCCGACCTCGCGCTCTCGGTGGTTGCCGATCGCGCGTGACAGCCCCGCCGGGTCTGTCAATGTTCTGGGAACACAGCACCTTCGTCCACGGTTCCCATGTGTCGGGTCTATACCTATACATGGAATTTTGCGGTCGCTAACAGGAGGTGCACGATGGCTGATCGAACCCTTCGCGGCATGCGTCTCGGCTCGCAGAGCCTGCAGAGCGAAGACGGTGTTGAGTTCGCCGAGCGCCAGCGGGCCCGCTTCCGGACGTCGGATGGCGAAGAGTTCGAGGTGATCTTTGCCGCCGATGCCGAGCTGCCCGAGGTGTGGGAGTCGCCCAAGTCGGGCAAGGAGGGGCGCCTGCTCGCTCCGGACGGCACGCCCGTCGAGGTCGACGAGGGCGAGCAGAAGGCTGCCCGAACGCACTGGGACATGCTGCTGGAGCGGCGGACGCGTGACGAGCTCGAAGAACTGCTCCAGGAGCGACTGGAACTCCTGCGCGCCCGGCGCGGCGGCGGAGAGAAGATCGGCGCCTAGGCGTCCCAGCTGGTGAGTCGCCGGCGCCCGCCGCGCGAGGCGATACCCCACGCGGTGACACGGCCTAACGCCTCCGCGACGATCCCCGCGTGCATCTTGGAGCGCCCGTTTGCACGCTCAACGAAAGCGATCGGATGCTCGCGCACCACGCCGTTCGCCTGCTCGATGCGCCACGCGAGTTCTACCTGGAAGCAGTACCCCTGGCTCGAGACATGCGCGCGATCGATGCCCGACAGGGCGGCGACGCGGTAGACCCGGAAGCCGGCGGTGATGTCTCGAATGCGTGATCCGAGCATCCGACGAGCGTAGCTGTTGCCCGCTCGCGAAATCGCTCGCCGAAACCACGGCCAGTTCACCACTGACCCTCCTGGCACCCAGCGGGATCCGATGACGAGGTCGGCTCCCTCCGTGTGCGCGAGCGACAACATCGCCGGCAACTCGGCCGGGTCATGGGAACCATCGGCATCGATTTCGACCACACGGGCGTATCCACGCTCGGCCGCGATGGCAAAACCGGCGAGGTAGGCGCTGCCCAGCCCGTCTTTGCCCGCGCGGTGCAGCACCTCGATACGCGTGTCAGCCTCGGCCAGCTCGTCGGCAATGCGGCCCGTACCGTCTGGCGAGGCGTCGTCAACGATGAGTACATCAGCGTCGGGAACAGCAACGCGGATGCGCGCGATGATCGAGCGCAGACTGTCGGCCTCGTTGTAGGTCGGCACGACGACGAGACAGTCCGCCCCCGACGTGGCGGCAGGAGGAGTCATACGGCGTTGTCTCCGCGTCGCGGACGCGCGAGAACCCCAGCGCCGAGCATGGTCGAGAGCGTGAACACGATCACCAACCACTCGAGCGTGCGGCCGAGTGCGTGCGCCGGGGTGATGGTGTCGCTGAGCGGCACATCAGCGACCATCGTTCCCGGCTCGAAGCGCGGCAGGTCGACGATGGTCGAGCCATCAGGGGCGATGATCGCGCTCGCTCCGACGGTGGACGCATTGACCAGGGCACGCCCCGCCTCTACCGCGCGCAGTCGGGCAATGGCCAGCTGTTGCACACTCTGGTCGGTGACGCCGAAGTCGGCGTTGTTGGTTGGCGAGATGATGACCTCTGCCCCCTCGTCAATCATCTGCAGAAACAGGTCGTCAGCGACGATATCGAAACAGATCGCGATGCCGGCGATCACGCCGTCGACGTCGAAGATCGTGTCGCGCGTTCCGAACGCGAAGTCGCGCGGCACGAGGTCGAAGAGATCGGGAGCCAACGGGTAGAAGAACTCTCGCGCCGGCAGGTATTCGGCAAAGGGCACCGGGCGGATCTTGTCGTACTGATCGACCGCCCCCACGCCGGAGCGCCAGAGCAGCTGACTGTTGAAGGTCTGCTCGCCGTCGGCCGTGATGGTGCCGACGAGCAGCGGGGCGTTCACCTGCTCAGACACGACGTCCATGACGGTGGCCGCGTACTCGTTGCGCAGCGGGTCGATGTCGCTCGCATTCTCGGGCCACACGAGCATGTCGATATCGTCGCGTCCGAACAGCGGCCGAGTGGCGTCGTAGTGGTCCTGCAGGATTTCGCCGCGCTCGTAGTCGGCGAAGAGCCCGGAGTTCGAGTTTCCCTGCACGGCAGCGATGGTCGTCGTGCCGATGATCGTCACGGGAAAAGCAGGCCAGACGAGCAGAAGCACCGCGAATCCCACCGGCATGGATGCTCGGTGCGCGCGCGGGAGGCGGCGTTCGACGATGCCGGCGACGCCGAGGGCCACGAGGGCGGCGATGAAGAAGCTGAGGGCGGAGAACCCCGTCCAGGCAACGATCGGCGCCAGCGGCCCCTCGGCCTGGCTGTGGGCAAGTCTGCCCCACGCGAATCCGCCAAACGGGAAGACGCTGGAGACGGATTCGCGCACCATCCAGGCTCCCCCGACCACGAGCGGAGTGAGCACGAGACGGCCGGCGGTTCCGGGCCAGGCGCGGGGAATCCAGCGCCAGGCCAGAGCGATGAGTGCGCCGCCGAGGGCGGTGAAGAAGACCTGCGCGAGCGTGAGGGCAAGCCAGGGCACGATTCCGAGATAGACGGTGAGCCACTCGATGAGCGCTCCGTAGTACGCGAAGCCGCTCACGGCGCCGACCAGCAGGCCGCCTCCGATGCTCCGCCCGCGCAGCGCCCAGAGCACGAAACCGAGCCCGGGAAGGAGCAGCGGCCACCAGCCGGGGTCGGGGTAGGCAAGGCTCATCAGCCAGCCCCCGAACACGGCAGCAAGCAGCGCAACGCCGATGCTTGGCGCCGGGCGGGTCGTCGTGCTGAGGTCAGGCAACGGAGCTGTAAGCGACGATTCCGCGTCGCACGGAGTCGAGGGCGGTGCGGGCCGTGCGGCCCACGGGGCCGTCAGCCACGAGGGAGATCTGATCGAGCAGGTCGATGGTCTGCTTGCACCAGCGCACGAAGTCGCCCGCGGCAAGATCCGCATCACGCAGCACCACATCAAGGGATGCGCCCTGCGCCCACTTCTGCATCGGAAGAGCGAGTGTCGTCGCGAGCGGCTCGGTTCCGGGCAGGCGATGCTCACGCTCGAGGTCGTCGAGCCGCGCCCACAGTTCTTGAGTGCGTTCGAGGGCCGGTCGGAAGGCGCCACGCGGCAACGCGTACTCGGGCGCCTGACCGTCGTCGCGCCGAGCCTCGAACACGACGGCGCACGCCATCGCGGCGAGGCCCGCGTGATCGAGATCGCGCCAGAGGTCGCGGCGCAGCGCCTCGGCGACCAGGAGGTCGCGTTCACCGTAGATGCGGCGCAGCGATCGTCCGTGCGTCGACAGGCTGAGCCGCCCGTGCTCGTCGTCCACGAGGTATCCGAGCTCGCCGAGCACCTCGGTCACGCGGTCAAACACCTGCGCGACCGCGCCCGTGCGACCCTGAATCTGTCGGCTAACGGTGTCGCGCTCGCGCTTGAGCCGCCAGTAGCGCTCGGCCCAGCGCGAGTGCGCCTCGCGATCGGCGCATCCATGACAGGGATGCTTCCGCATGCGGGTGCGCACGCCCTCGATCTGCTTCTGGCGACGATCGCGCTCAGCACGACCGTGAGCATCCGCAGCCCGGCGTCGCTCCAGATCACTCAGTTCACGTCGCAACGAGGAGTACTGCCGGAAGTCGCCGAGGTGACACTCCATCGCCCTGGCGTATCCCTCGAGAGCCTCATCGTGCTTGCGCACAGTGCGTGCCAGGTCGACGACGGCACGGTCAGCCTGGAACTGTGCGAAGGAGCTCTCGAGAATCTCGCGCGTGCGAGCCCGGCCGAACTGCTCGATCAGGTTGACAGCCATGTTGTAGGTCGGCCGGAAGGATGAGTTCAGCGGGTAGCTGCGCCGCGACGCGAGCGAGGCGACCGCCTGCGGGTCGAGCCCCGACGCCCACTGGATCACCGAGTGGCCTTCCACATCGATGCCGCGCCGGCCGGCACGGCCGGTCAACTGCGTGTACTCCCCCGGCGTGATCGGCACCCTCGCCTCGCCGTTGTACTTTTCGAGTTTCTCGAGAACCACCGTGCGGGCGGGCATGTTGATGCCGAGGGCGAGGGTCTCGGTTGCAAACACAACCTTCAGGAGCTTCTTCTGGAACAGCTCCTCGACGACCTCCTTGAAGGCCGGCAGCAGTCCGGCGTGGTGGGCTGCGACCCCGCGCTGGAGGCCGTCGAGCCACTCCCAGTACCCAAGGACGGCCAAATCATCGTCGCGCAGCGTGCGGCAGCGCTCCTCGACGATCTGGCGAATCTCTTCACGCTCGTGCGCGTCGGTGAGGCGCACGCCCGAACGCAGCACCTGGCGAACGGCCTGGTCGCAGCCCATCCGGCTGAAGATAAAGAAGATCGCCGGGAGGAGGTTCTTCCCGTCCAGCAGGTGCACGATATCGGCGCGCGACATGCGGCCCTCGTCGCGCCCGCGGTGGGCCTGCCAGCGGTTCGGATGCTTCCTGCCGCGGCCGCCTCCGCTCTGCGAGTAGCCGCCCGCTTTTGCCAGCTGCACAAGCTCCGGATTGACCCGGTTGGTGGCCGCCCGCCCCGACGAATCGAACAGGTCAACCATCTTTGAGCGCACGATCACGTGCTGCTCGAGCGGCACGGGTCGCACCTCCGAGACGATCACGTCGGTGTCGCCACGCACGGCTTGCAGCCAGTCGCCGAACTCCTCCGCGTTCGACACGGTCGCCGACAGCGAAATGAGCCGAACCGACGCGGGTAGGTGGATGATGACCTCTTCCCACACCGCGCCGCGGAAGCGGTCAGCGAGATAGTGCACCTCGTCCATGACGACATACGCCAGATCGGTCAGCAGCGCCGAATCGGCGTACAGCATGTTGCGCAGCACTTCGGTCGTCATGACGACGATGCGGGCGGAAGCGTTGATGTTGGTGTCGCCGGTGAGAAGCCCCACCTCGCTGGGCCCATACTGCGCGACGAGCTCGGTGTACTTCTGGTTGCTGAGCGCCTTCATCGGCGCCGTGTAGAAGATTTTCGCGCGGGCATCAAACATCGCGAGAAAGACCGCGAACTCGGCGACGATCGTCTTGCCCGCGCCCGTCGGCGCGGCAACGAGCACGCTGCGACCCTCCTCCAGGGTCCGACAGGCGGCCGCCTGGAACGGATCGAGATCGAACGCCAACTGGTCGCGGAACGCGCGCAGACGCGGAAGCTGCCTCATCGCGCGGGCAGCTTCATACCGTTCGGCCGGCGACCGTTCGTCAGTCGCGGTCATCGCGCGTCGCCACCGCCCCAGCGTCGGTGTCGTCGGCGCCGTCGGGCGCGTCGGCGAAGCCGTACTCAGCCGCAATCTTCGCCTCTTTGCGGGCAACTCGCCGGTCGTTGAACGCGGCAACCGCGCAGGCGGCGAAGTAGAGGCCGATGAGCGGCAGGGCCAGCAAGATCATCGAGAGCACGTCGGCCGCGGGGGTTGCGAGCGCCGTGAATGTCGCGATCGCGAGGATGGCCCACCGCCACGACTTCAGCATCGCCTGGGCGCTCACGACCCGGGCGAAGTTCAGCAGGACGAGCAAGAGCGGAAGTACGAACCCCACACCGATCGCGAGGATAAATTTCACCGCGAAGTCGAGGTATGTGCGTGCCTGAAGCAACGTCGCTGACTCAACGAACGCGAAACCGGTGAGCAGGGTGACGATGTTCGGGAAAACCAGCCACGCCGCGACGCACCCGCTAATGAACAGCGGCGCTCCCGCAAACAGGAAACCGACGGCGTAGCGCTTCTCGTTCTTGTGGAGCGCGGGAACGATGAACGCCCACAGTTGGTACAGCCACACCGGCGATGCGACGACGATGCCGACGAGGAACATGATGATCAGGCGTGTGTCGAACGCCTCGCCGACCGTCACGTACGTGAGTGACGCATTCCGCTCTTGCTCTTCTGCGATGCGCAGAACGGGCTCGCTCAGCGCGGCCCAGATCGGGTCGACGAGCCACCAGCCGCCGATCGCGGCCACAATGATCGCAACGCCAGCGATCGTGATGCGCTTGCGCAACTCGACGAGGTGCTGGCCAAGGGTCATGCGGCCCTCGGGATTCCGGGACCGCGTCGGGCGGTCGCTCACCGCCCTACTTGGTGGACGCGGAGTCAGGACCGTCGGTCGTCGTGTCGGCGCCGCCCGACGCCTGCTCGCGCTCGGCCGCGTCGGCCTCCCGGCCTGCCTTCACTTCTTTCTTGAAGATCGTCATCGACTGGCCGAGGCTCTTGGCGAGCTGCGGAAGCTTGGGCGCGGCGAAGAGGAGCAGGATGACCAACAGCAGAATGAGGCCGGTCCAGCCGGAAAGTTGTGGCATTCAGCTCACGTCCTTCGTGTGCGGGGGTGCGAGGTGCTCAGAAGTCTAACCGTCGATGCTGTGCGGCGATGGCGCGTTCCGCCCAGTGTCGGGCTTCGTCAGCCGCGGCGGGCGTCACGACCCGGCCGGCCGCGCCCAGTCGGCTCGCCAAGCGCCCCACCTTCGCCAGGTGTGACAGCTCGACGGTGGCGCGCACGAGTGCCGCAGAGCCATCGACGGGGCGGATGTCGTCGGGAAGGTAATCGGCCACGAGAGGAAGCGCGGCCTCATCGAGCTCAATCTCGACGCGCACACCCCCACCGTCCGACCCGCTGAACAGACTCGCCGGGTCTGCCGTCGATGCCGGATGCTCGTCAGCGGTCCCGACAGATCGCACCGTTGCGATGCGGTCGACACGGAAGGTGCGCTCGGCCTCGCGGGTCAGGCACCAGGCGCGCAGATACCACACGCCGTCGACGGAGTCGAGACGCACGGGATCAACGAGTCGTTCCTCGCGGACGCCGTCAGCACTCACGTAGTCGAGCGCCAGGCGACGGCCCGCCGCTTGTGCGCGCCGCACCTCGGTCAGTGTCTCGCCGGAATCCGCCGGCGCCACCGCCACAGGAGCAACCCCCGAGGTTGTTCCGCGCGCGAGCTTCTCGCGCAACGCCCACAGATCGTCACGCTCAGCGAAGTCGGGGAGCGCCATGATCGTCTGCACACCGGCGATGAGCGCGGCGGCCTCGCGCCCGGACAGTCGCGGCTGCTCCGTGAGCGGCGCCTGTCGGAAGCGAATGATCGACTGCTCCTCGAACTGGTCCCAATCGATGTCGAACATCCCGGACCCAGGCAAGACGCTGCCGCTGGCGTCGGGCACACCGCTCACCGCGATCAGCTCGACGGCCCGACGGATGCGCTCGGGTGAGGTGCCAAAGTGCTCGGCGGCCTCGTCCACCGTGACGCTCACCTGATCGATGAGGTACGGAACGAGGGCGAGCAGGAACGCCAGGCGATCGGTGCTCGTGCCGCCGGTGTCGCGACGCTCAGCCATGGGAGCCCGCCACCTGCATCCACCGATCGAGGACAGCGTCGATGAGTTCGCGCGGGGCCACGACCTGCACATCGTCTCCGAAGCCGGCAAGTTCGTCGGCAAGCAACTGCAGGTCGGTCGTGCGCACGATGAGGAGATCGCCGTCGACGTCGGTGCCCGCACGATTGCGCAACACCACATCGGCCTCGCTTCCCGGGGTCACAGCCACGGTCGCCCGCTGGCTCTGCCACAGGGCCCGCAACTCGGCGAGTGCGCGCTCGGCGGCGTCGGCAGCGGGCTCTTTCGCCGCATCGGTGCGCAGGCGTACCGCGCCAACGATGCGCTGCAAGAGGAAGGTTCGATACCCTCCCCTGCCCTCGTCGAAGGCCTGCAGATGCCAGCGACCCTCGTGCTGCACGAGCGCCTGCGGAGACACACGGCGCCGGTCAGGACGAGCGTCACCGGGCTTCAGGTAGTCGAACTCGACCTGGCGGCCGCGGCTGATTGCGAGCGTCAGCGGCGCGTGGGCGCGGTCGTGAGCGCGCAGCGTGGGCGCAACACCGATCACCGCGTCGCCGACGGCAACACCGAGCCCGCGCAGTTTCGTCAGGGCGCGACGCGAGTCGTCACTCAGAGAGCCTTCACGCCAGACCTGACCGGCGAGTCCGAGCAGCGCGAGCTCTTCCGAGCTGAAGGTGATGTCGTCGGGCAGCGGATACTCGGCCCGCGATACGCGGTAGCGCTGCAGCTTGGTGTCACCGTCAGCGCCTGGCTGGTCGAACGTCTCGAGCGGAATACCAAGTTCGCGCAGGTCGTCTTTGTCGCGCTCAAACTGCCGCTCGAGGCTCGCATTGTCGCCGCCGGGTACGTACCGCGCGGAGTACCCCTCGACGGTCGACAGGATCTGTGTCTTGGTGAGACCGGTCTCGGTAGCGATCAGCGCGAGCACAAGACTGAACTGGCGCTCTTCTGCCGAGGTGCGGCGGCTGGGGGCGTCGTCGGTCACGATCGCCATCCTAGAACGCGACTGCTGCTCAGTCGCGCTCCTCGACGCCGAGAATGTCGACGACGAACACCATCGTGCTGCCGTCGGGAATCGAGGCAGGCGCTTGCCCGGCGGGATAGCCGAGAGACGGCGGAATCACGACGACGAGCTGAGAACCCACGGTCTGCCCGACGAGCGCCTCTGCGAGACCCGGCACAATCCCGTTCGGGTCGTCAAGGAAACTGCTCACGAGGAAAGTCGACGGGGCGCCGCGCTCCCAGCTGGAGTCGAATACTCGCTCCGTCTGCCAGATCAGTCCGGTGTAGTGCATCACCACGCTGTCGCCGGCGGCAACCTCGGCACCGGCGCCGCGCGTCAGGACGTGGGCCACCAGGTCGTCCGGCGCATCCTGGTTCGGGATCGTGATGCCGGGGCGACCGTCCGGTGCCGTGACGACGGCAGGAACGCCGTTGGCGCCGAGCTGAGGGGTGCCCTCAGCGCGTCCCAGGTAGGCCGCTTCGATGTCGAGCACGAGCACCACGGCATCGTCGTCGGCAAGCCCGAGCGACGGGTCGAGGGTGCCCGCACCGAAAACGTCAGCGATCGTGCCGGTTGCCGCGATGCGGGAGCCCACCTGGGCGCACTGGACGACCTCGGCGAGGATGTCCATGTCAGCACCGGCAGTACGCCGAAGCGGATTGCTCGTGGCGTCATACGCGCTCTGCGTGATCAACTCACCGTCGACGCCCGAGAACAGGCTGACCTGGAAGTCGACGATCTGCCCCTCGGCGATCGGTTCTCCCTCGCCCTCAACGAGCACGGCCTGCTGAGCGCCCTGGGTTCGCAGTGGGGTGGGGAAGCTCACCTCCGGCGCGCTGAACACCGGTCCGGATGCCCGGACGAACGTCGGTGAGTCGCCGCTCGGGATGGCGGGTTCGCACGCAGCGGAACCGCCCAGCGGCGCGCACGCAGCGAGCGTGGCGACGAGGGCCGTCGAGACGATGAGCGCAGAAACAGAGCGCACGTGACCTCTTTCGTCGGGGTGGGCGATCTTCACTCTAGTGCGCCGTCGGCTGACCGCTGCGCGGTCGACTGAGCCTGGCGCGCGGCCTTCCGCAGCCGTTTCGCGCTGGCCTGACGTTCACCAACGGCGCCGGGGGTCCACAGCTCGATGTCCTCATCGCTCGCCTCGGTCTTGGAGCCGCGACGCGCCTTCGAGAAGGTCGGGGCTCCGTCAGCGAGTCGTCGAGCGGTGATGAGGAAGCCGGTGTGGGCGACCATCCGGTGGTCGGGTCGCACCGCAAGACCGTCGAGGTGCCAGCCACGCACCATCGTTTCGTTGGCCTGCGGTTCGGTGAAGCGGCCACTATCGCGCATCGCCTCCGCGACGCGAGATAACTGCGTGACGGTCGCGACGTAGCAGAGCAGGACACCGCCGGGCGCGAGGGCGTCGGCGACGGCGTCAAGGCACTCCCAGGGTGCGAGCATGTCGAGGACGGCGCGGTCGGCGCTTCCCGGCTCCATAGCCGTGGGGAGCTGCTCCTGCAGGTCTCCGAGGGTGATGCTCCAGTTCGCCACCGGACCACCCATGAACGTCTCCACGTTGCCCCGGGCGATGTCGGCGAATTCTTCGCGGCGTTCAAATGAGTACAGATGACCGTCTGACCCGATCGCGCGCAGCAGCCAGGTCGACAGCGCGCCTGATCCGACACCGGCCTCGATCACGCGCGCGCCGGGGAAAATGTCGGCAGCGCCGAGGATCTGCGCCGCGTCTTTGGGATAGATGATTGCCGCGCCCCGAGGCATCGACATCACGAAGTCGGTCAGGAGCGGCCGCAGCGCGAGGTACGCCACGCCCGCGGAGTTTTCCACCACGCTGCCATCGGCCAGGCCGATGAGGTCATCGTGCGCGAGGGCTCCGCGGTGCGAATGGAACGAGCCTCCCGGTTGAAGGGTGACCGTGTTGAGCCGCCCCTTCGGGTCGGTGAGCTGCACCTGATCGCCAGCGCGGAAGGGTCCGCGGCGCCGTGCGGCGCTCACCGGTGCCCTCCGGCAGCACGGCGGAAACCGTGGTGAGCGTTCAGCACGGCGGTGAGGTCGTCAACGGTCCGGCCCTCCAGCGTGGGCCACAGCACGTGCGTCGGCCCCTGTTGCAACGCGAGGTGAAGCGGTGCTCCGATCGCGGCTGCGCCCGAACTGATCGCGGACGCGAGACCAAATTGCGAGTCTTCGATGGCCACACAGTGCGCGATGTCGACGCCGAGTCGCTCGGCGGCCGTCAGGTAGGGCTCCGGGTGGGGCTTTTCGTGTGACACGTCATCACCGCCGATGACGACATCGAACGTGCCGGGGCCAATCGCGTCGGCCACGCGCACGGCCATACGCCGCATCGACATTGTCACGAGCGCGATTGGAATCCCGGCCGCGCGCAGTTGATCAATCAATTCGCGCGCTCCTGGCCGCCACGGCACAGCAACGTCGATCTGCGACAGCACCTCGTCTGTCAGTCGATCGATGATCTCCTGCACGCCGAGATCAACACCTGCGCGCTGCAGAATGAGTGCCGAGTTCTCGAGACCCGAGCCCACGAGTTGCATGGCGTCCTCGGTGCTCCACGACCCTCCGTACGACTCGACCAGGGCGACCTCGGCGGCCATCCAATAGGGCTCGGTATCGACGATCGTGCCGTCCATATCCCACAGCACGGCGGCCGGGCGATCGAAGGGTGTACTGACGCGGGTCACGACGCACGAGTCTAGTTGCGTTCTATCCTGGGGGACGCTCCGGTGAGCATCCGGACATCGCAAGGAAATGAGGGCGCGTGGCGCACACGGATCTGTTTCGCGGAGGACGCCTCCTGGTGGTGGCGTTCGAGGGCTGGAACGACGCCGGGGAGGCCGCCAGCGGCGCGGTGCGGGCGCTGAAGGATGTACTCGACGTCGTCCCCATCGCCGACATCGATCCGGAGGACTACTACGACTTTCAGTTGAACCGGCCGCAGATCGAGACCGACGATGACGGTCGTCGCCGGTTGCGCTGGCCCAGCGTGACCCTGTTTGGACCGGCCGTCGATGACGGGCTTCCGCGAGAATCCGCCGAGCAACCCGAGAACCCGCTGGCTGTCAGCGGCATGAATCACGACAACATTTACCTGCTGCTCGGCACCGAACCGTCCCGCGGCTGGCGCACGTTCGCGACCGAGACGGTCGACCAGGCGCTCACCGCCGACGTGACCGGCATCATCCTCCTGGGGGCGCTGCTCGCCGACGTCCCGCACACGCGTCCCATCGCCGTCACCGCCACGAGCGAAAACGCCGAGGTGCGCGACGAACTCGGGCTCGAGCGCTCGACGTACGAAGGCCCGGTTGGCATTCTCAGCGTCCTCGTCGAGGCTGCCGAAGAGGTGGGCATTCCCACGGTGTCCCTGTGGGCGTCGGTTCCCCACTACGTGCACAACGCGCCGTCACCCAAGGCGACCCTCGCGCTGCTCGACCGCCTCGAAGAGCTGATCGATGTCACGATCCCGCGCGGCGACCTTCTCGATGAAGCCCGCACGTGGGAAGAGGGCATCGATGCGCTCGCCGACGACGACGAGGACATGCGTGGGTACATCGCCCAACTCGAGAAGGCGCGGGATGCTGTGGAGGCTCCCGAGGCCAGCGGCGAGGCGATCGCGCAGGAATTCGAACGGTACCTGCGCCGGCACGACGACGACGAACCCGGCGGCGATGTGCGCCGCGACGACTAACGCGCCCGCTCAGCCCTCAAGAACGCCCATCGAGAGCAGGACCAGGATCGTCGAACCGAGCAGCACCCGGTAGATCACGAACGGCAGGAACGACCGCTTCGAGATGTACGCCATCAGGCCAGCGATGACCACGAGGGCGATGACAAAGGCGATACCGGTCGCGACGAGCGTCTCTCCCCACCCAAAGGGCCCCGTCGTCGTCGGATCGAGCAGAGCCGTACGCAACTCGTAGAAGCCGGATCCGAACACGGCCGGAATCGCGAGGAGGAACGCGTAGCGGGCGGCAGCGGGTCGGGTGTACCCGAGTGCGAGACCCATCGTCGTCGTGGCGCCCGAGCGCGAGACCCCCGGAACGAGTGCCAGCATCTGTGCCAGGCCGTAGTAGAGGCCGTGGGGGTACGTCAGGTCGGTGAGTTCCCGCGTTCGGCGGCCGAGGTAATCGGCAAGGCCGAGCAGGAGGCCGAAGCCGATCAGCACGATGGCTACCAGCCACAGCGAGCGGAACGTGTCGCGAATGTACTCCTGCCCCAGATAGCCGGCGACGGCGATGGGGACGGAGCCGATGATGATCAGCCAGCCCATGCGCACATCCGGGTCGCTGGCCGGCACCCCACGGCGAAAAACGTGCGCAAACCAGCGGTTGAGGATGCGCGTGATGTCGCGCCAGAAGAACAGCACGACGGCAAGCTCCGTGCCGATCTGGGTGATTGCGGTGAACGTCGCACCAGGGTCGGTTGCGGCGGGGAGAAACTCGCCGACAATGCGCAGGTGCGCGCTCGACGAGATGGGGAGGAACTCGGTGACGCCCTGGACGATGCCCAGGATGATCGCGTCGACGTACGTACTCGTGCTCACGGGATCGGGGCTCGCCTTCTAGTAGGTGAGGAGGAAGTCGGTCAGCGCTCGGTGGCCGAAGTCAAGGGCCGCGAGCGGCACACGCTCGTCGACCCCGTGGAACATAGCGGGAAAGTCGAGGTCGGGCGTGAGGCGCAGCGGGGCAAAGCCGTATCCGGTGATTCCGAGCTCGCTGAGCGCCTTGTTGTCGGTTCCGCCGCTGAGCAGATACGGCAATACCTGCGCCTCGGGGTCGTGACGCTGCAGCGTGCCCACCATTGCGTCGACGATGGGACCCGAGAAGGGGTTTTCGAGCCCGACGTCTTGGACGACCACCTCGAGCTCGATCTCGTCGCCGATGAGTTCGCGCACGCGCGCAAGTGCGGCGTCTTCCTCCCCCGGCAGGGTGCGGATGTCGATGAGCGCTTCGGCCGTGTCCGGAATCACATTGTGCTTGTAGCCCGCCGCGAGGAGCGTCGGATTGCTCGTCGTGCGGAGGGTTGCGGTGAGGAAACCGGCCGCTGTGCCCGTACGCAGGAGTAGCTCATCGGGGCCTGTGCTCTCAAGGTCGGCGTCAAGCAGCCGGGCAACCTCGCCGAGCAGCTGGGTGGTGGTATCCGTGAGATGTAGCGGCCACTCTTCGCGCCCGAGCGCGACGACCGCCTCGGCGAGCTTCGTGACCGCATTGTTCGGGATGACGCGGGATCCGTGCGCGGCCACCCCGCGAGCGCGCAAGCGGATCCAGATGAGCGCCTTCTCCCCCGTCTGCAGCAGGTAGGCGCGCTTGCCGCCGATCTCGACGGAGTAGCCGCCGACCTCGCTGATGGCTTCCGTCGCGCCGGCGAACAGCTCAGGGCGGTGGGTGACCAGGTGATGTGATCCGTAGACGCCACCGTTCTCCTCGTCGGAGAAAAACGCCACCGTCAGGTCACGATTCGGCTGGCGACCGCTTTCGAGAATCTCGGTGAGCGCGGTCAGGATCATCGCATCCATGTTTTTCATGTCGACCGCGCCGCGACCCCACAAGAGCCCGTCGCGGATCTCGCCGCCGAACGGGTCGACGCTCCAGTTCGCCGGGTCGGCGGGAACGACGTCGAGGTGGCCGTGCACGACGAGCCCGGGGCGCTCGGAGCGGCTCGTGTCGACCGGGTTCGCGTACGAGCCAGCGACCTTCGCGATCACGCTTGTGCGACGATCGGCGGCGTCGACGTACTCGATGCTGAGGCCGAGCGATTCGAGGATCGCGCCGACGTATTCGGCCGCCTCCGTCTCGCCGCGACTGCGGCCCTCACCCCAGTTCGTCGTGTCGAAACGAATGAGGTCGCGGGCGATCCGGGCGGTGTCGCTGAGGGTCTCGTCGGCGGCCATGACTTCCACGCTACCCGGCGCGCATCCGGGCCCGCATTCCGTGCTAATGTCGTACCTCGTTCGGCCCCTCGGGGCCTGACAAACCAGCGCGGGTGGCGGAATTGGCAGACGCGCTAGCTTGAGGTGCTAGTGCCCGTATTAGGGCGTGGGGGTTCAAGTCCCCCCTCGCGCACGCTGGGTGTAAGCGGCCCCCGAGACGATGAATCTCGGGGGCCGTTTCGCATTTCTCGCCGTGTGGCCGTCACAGCTCGCGCCGCATGAGCCAGCGGGTGCGATGGCCGGCGTGCGCCAAGGTCTCGAGCACCCGCTCGAAGCCGTGCGCCTCAAACAGCGCGGTCGTGCCGACGTATCCCGAGATGCTGTCGATGCGCTCGCCCTGGGTTTCGGCCGGGTAGCCCTCGACCACAGTGGCACCGTGCGCCGCCGCGTGAGCCACCGCGCCGTCAAGCAGCTCGTGCATGAGGCCGCGCTTGCGGTAACCGGCGCGCACCACGAAGCACACGATCGACCACTCACTGCCGTCGTCGAGAAGCGGGATCGTGCGCGAGTTCATCAGTCGCCGATACGTCGAACGCGGGGCAACCGAACACCAGCCGGCGACCTCGCCGTCGACGTACGCGAGGACACCAGGCCCGGGCGCGGTCTCGCACTCGCGCGCCATGTAGGCAGGGCGCTCGGCGTTCGCCGGCCGGGAGTCGCGGTAGCTCATGCACCAGCAGGCGCCTGCGCCGGGGTTCTTCGTGCCGACGACCTCGGCGACATCCGCGAAGCGGCCGACGGCGGAGAGAACCTCGATGCTCATGCGGGAACGGTACTCCCCTGCCCCGACGCGCCCGGCTCGACTTCGTGATCGTGCGCGGCCGCGTTCTGCCGCTGCCGCTCGAGGTGGCGCTCGCGGTTCATGAGGAACAGCGGGAAGGTGAAGGCGATCGCCGTCAGTCCCGAGAAGACGATGTACGCCCACAGGTGGCGCATGCCGAGCCGACGTCCCTCGATGACAATGAAGGCGCATCCCGCGACCGCCATGACGAGCAGATCGGTGGTGAGCGAGCCGACGGCGGGGCCGTTATTGAACCAGTCGCCGAGGAAGTCGGTGCGTTCGATGATGGCGATGGCGTTGTACGTCCAGGTGCCGACGAGGCCGGCGACGGCGATGACGCCGAAGACGACGGCGCGCGGGGTCCAGTAGCGGGTCATGGGGTCATTGTGCCCGGCGCGGTTCGGCGAGGATGGAGGCGTGAGCGCATTCTCAGCACCGTTCGGACTGCTTCTCGACGTCGACGGGCCGATCGCGAGCCCGGTGGAGCGGCGCATCGTCGAGCCGAGCATCCTGCCGGACCTAGTGGCGCTGGCGACGGTGGGCGTGCCGATTGCCTTCATCACGGGGCGCAGTGCGGTGTTTGTGCGCGATGAGGTCGCGGCGCGGCTGGTCGAGGCGGGGCTGCCCGACGGCGCGCCCGTCTTTGCGGTCATGGAGAAGGGCGGCGTGTGGGCGCCGATCGCCGCCGGTGGCGGCCTCGGCGCTCTCGAGCTGGATGCGGCGCTCGCGATTCCCGCGGATGTCACGGAGGCGGTGCACTCCCTTGCGCGGGCTGAGTATGCGCACGCGATGGAGGTCGACGAGGGCAAGCACGTGATGATCTCGCTGGAGGCCCGCAGCGACATCCCGCACGAGGACTACTGGCCGGCGCGGGACGAGTTCCAAGAGCGGGTCTGGCAACTGCTGGTCGATCGGGGGCTGGGGCTGCGCTACGGCGAGCGGGTGCGCGCGGATGCGCGGGGCGAGGTTCCCTGGCGCATCGACCCGACGATCATCTCGACCGACGTCGAATCGGTGCTGCTCGACAAGGATCGCGGTGCGGCCAGGGCGCTGGAGTGGTTCGCCGCGCAGGGCGTCACGGCGCCGCGCTGGTATTCGGCGGGCGACTCGCGCTCGGACTACCTGATGGCCGACCACGTGCACGCCGACGGACTCGAGGCCGTGCACGTCGACGTCAGGCCGGGCGACGGCATGCTCGAGCGCGACTACCCCGTCGTCACGATGGGGTCGCTCATTCACGATCAGGCGGGTGCGGCGTTCCTGCGCGAGCGGGTCGCCGCGTTGGGGCTCTAGGCGAGCCTGTCGAGACGGGTCACGCGCAGCGCTGAGACTGGACCAGCCAGCCGCCTCCGCCCGCCTCGACGACCGTGAGTACCCAGTCGTCGGCGACGACGGTCTCCCCTGACTCCGTCCACCCCGTGTCGGGCGCATCCGTGGTGGCGGCCCAGGCTTCGGCGGCCTCGATGGGGGTCGCGTAGCCGGACGCGTCGGGCGTGAGTTCGGCGTCGAACGCGCCCGAGCATCCGGAATCGGCGGGGGCGCATCCGGCCACGCCCAGAGCGGCGAGTGCGGCCAGCGCCGCGGCGGTCATGAGCCGAGCCATGCTCGAAGCCTTCTCCTCCGGCGCCGTCTTGTCAACGGTTCCACCGACACGCCGATGGAATGTCGGTGCAGGTTGCCATATTCGAACATATGTTCGACCATGGAGAGGTGCCCGCTCTCGCCCTCGCCTCCCCCCAGCCGACCCCGTCGGCTGTTGAGGCGTTGCAGGCGCGCATCAACGCGATGCAGCGAACGACGCTCGACACGAAGCTCACGCCGACCCACGAGGCCCTCGCCGACCTCCTGCCGGACGGCGGGCTGAAGCAGGGCGCCGCCTACTCGGTAACCTCGTCGAGCGCGCTCGTGATGGCGTTGCTCGCCGGGCCGTCGCAGGCCGGATCGTGGTGCGGGGTCGTCGGCATGCCCGAGTTCGGCGTCGAGGCGGCCGAGGCACTCGGCATCGACCTCGACCGGCTCGTGCTCGTGCCGCACCCCGGCGACCAGTGGCTCACCGTCACCGCCGCGATCGCCGACGCCATGAGCGTGATCGTCGTCAAGCCAGGGCGCGCGGCGAGCGACGGCGCCGTCACGAAGCTCGCCGGCCGGCTGCGCGAGCGCGGGGCGACCCTGCTCGTCCTCGGCACCTGGCCGCAGACCGAAGCGATGATCAGCATCACCGCGAGCCGCTGGTCGGGGCTCGGGCAGGGCTGGGGCTACCTCACCCAGCGCGAAGTGACCGTCACCGTCAGCTCGCGTCGCTCCCCCACGCCGCGCAGCGGCAGGCTCGTCTTGCCCGACCCCGAGGTCGGCATCCGCCGCCTCGATCCGCCTCTCGGCGCCGGACGCGGCCGTACCGCTCCCGTCACCGCCCTCCCCAGGAGGGCCGGCTGATGCAGCGCACCATGGTCGTCTGGGTTCCCGACTGGCCCGTGATCGCCGCCGTGCGTGATGAGGCCGCACCTGCCGGTGACGCGCATCCGATCGCGATCGTGGCCGCCAATCGGGTCGTGGCGTGCTCGTCCGCCGCCCGAGTTCACGGAGTGCATCGCGGGCAGAAACGCCGGGATGCGCAGGGAGCCTGCCCCCGCCTCGTCGTCGTCGCCCACGACGACGACCGCGAGCATCGCCACTTCGCTCCCCTCGTCGACGCGCTCGAGCAGCGCGCCGCCGGCGTGCAGATCGTGCGCCCCGGCCTGCTCGCGCTCGCCGCGCGCGGCCCCGCCCGCTACTACGGCGGCGAAAAGGCGGCCGCCCTCGCGCTCATCAGCGCCGTCGCCGACGAGGGGGTCGCGGATGCGCGGGTCGGGGTCTCCGACGGACCCTTCGCCGCCGACCGCGCCGCCCGCGACACGCGCGCCCACGCCCCCGTGCGCATCGTCGCCGAGGGCGCCGCTGCCGCCTACCTCGCCCCCCTGCCCGTGTCGACGCTCGCCGACCCCGAGCTCGCCACCCTGCTCACGCGGCTCGGCGTGCGCACCCTCGGAGCCTTCACCGCCCTCCCCGCCGCCGCCGTGCGCGAACGCTTCGGGCCGGCCGGCGCGTACGCGCACGCGCTCGCCGGCGCTGTCGACGCGACCCCGATCATCCCGAGAACACCACCCGACGACCTCGAGCGGGTGATCGACCTCGAACCGCCGCTCGACCGGGTCGACCAGATCGCCTTCGCGGTACGGCAGCTCGCCGACGACGTCGTCGAAACCCTCGCCGCCCGGCGGCTCGTCGCCACCGCAGTCAGGGTGAGCGTGCGCGACGAGTCGGGACGCGAATCCGACCGGGTGTGGCTACACCCGCGCGCGTTCCGGGCGAGCGAGATCGTCGACCGGGTGCGCTGGCAGCTGAGCGGCTCGACGCGCCGGCTCGGCTCCACGCCCGACGCGGCGCTCGGGCCCGGCCTCGCCTCGCCCGTCGACCGGGTGAGCATCGCGCCCGACAGCGTCGACGCCACCACCAACCACGAGCCGGGGCTCTGGGGAGGCGAACCCGACGACCGGGTGCACCACGCCCTGTCGCGCGTGCAGAGCATGCTCGGGCACGAATCCGTCGTCACCGCGCAGCGGGCCGGCGGGCGCACCCTCGCCGAGCGGCGCATCCTCGTGCCGTGGGGCGACCGCGCCGTGCACCAGCGCCCGCTCGACCGGCCCTGGCCGGGCGCCCTGCCGCAGCCGGCGCCCGCGACCGTGTTCCCCAGCCGGCACGCCGTCACCGTCATCGACGGTCGCGGCGACATCGTGCTCGTCGACGACCGGCTACGGGTCACCGGTGCGCCCGCCGCGTTCGCGCCCGCCGCCGGAGGGGCGACCCGACCCATCCGATCGTGGGCGGGGCCCTGGCCGCTCGACGAACGCTGGTGGGATGCGGCGCAGCGCCGCCGCCTGCACCGGCTGCAGGTCGTCGACGAGGCCGGCATCGCCTGGCTGCTCGTGCTCGACGGCGGCAGCTGGTGGGCGGAAGCGCGGTACGACTGATGGGTGGCGAGCGCTGATGGGTGGCGAGCACTGATGGGTTGGCACAACCCGCCCATCCCCTGGAGCGAACTCGAACGCACCCTGCGCTCGGGCAACCGCCCCAACCCCTCGCTGCCCGAGGTGGGCGACGGCAGCGACTCCCCCGCGTGGTCGAACAAGCGGGCCCCCTACCGGCCGGGTCGCGTGGAACAGCCCGACCCCGAGACGGTCGTGCCGTACGCCGAACTGCACGCGCACTCGAGCTTCTCGTTCCTCGACGGCGCGTCCAGCCCCGAAGAACTGCTCGAAGAGGCCGCGCGGCTCGGTCTCACCGGGCTCGCCCTCACTGACCACGACGGGTTCTACGGGGTCGTGCGCATGGCCGAGGCGGCAGAACCCTACGGCCTCACGACGGTGTTCGGCGCCGAACTCTCGCTCGGTCTCACCAAGCCGCAGCTGGGCGAACCCGACCCCGAAGGTACCCACCTGCTCGTGCTCGCCCGCGGCCAGGAGGGCTACCACCGGCTCGCCGCCGCCCTCACCGACGGGCAGCTCGCCGGCGGCGCCAAAGGGCGCCCCGTCTACGACCTCGACGTGCTCGCCCAGCACGCCGGGCGCGGCGGCGACGCCACGGCACCCGGCCACTGGGTGATCCTGACCGGCTGTCGCAAAGGCACCGTGCGCACGGCGCTCACCGCCGGCGACCCGAACGGGCAAACGGTGCCGACCCGCGCATCCGTGGAGGCGGCCGGGCGCGAACTCGACGCGCTCGTCGAGCGGTTCGGGCGCGAGAACGTCGTCGTCGAGCTGTTCGACCACGGGCGTCCGCTCGACACCGTCTACAACGACGCGCTGGCCGCCCTCGCCGCCGAGCGTGGCCTGCCGGTCGTCGCCACCGGCGCCGTGCACTACGCGCACCCCGGCCGCTACCCGCTCGCGAGCGCCTTCGCGGGCCTGCGCGCCCGGCGCAGCCTTGACGACATGGACGGCTGGCTGCCCGCCGCCGGCACCGCGCACCTCCGAAGCGGCGCCGAAATGCAGCGGCTGTTCGCCCGCTACCCCGGCGCCGTCGACCGCAGCGTCGAGCTCGCCCGCGAGCTCGGGTTCTCGCTGCGCCAGGCGAAGCCGAAGCTACCGAAGTTGCCCGTTCCCGAGGGGCACACCCCCATGAGTTGGCTGCGCGAACTCGTTTGGCAGGCGGTGCCGCAGAAGTACCCCGACGCCTCCGACGCCGATCGGGCGCGCATCGCGCGCGAGCTCGACGTGATCGAGCAGAAAGACTTTCCCGGCTACTTCCTCATCGTGCACGACATCGTGCAGTTCGCCCGCCGCCGCGGCATCCTCTGCCAGGGTCGCGGCTCGGCCGCGAACTCGGCCGTCTGCTACCTGCTCGACATCACCGCCGTCGACTCGATCTATTACAAGCTGCCCTTCGAACGCTTCCTGTCGGCGCTGCGCGACGAAGAGCCCGACATCGACGTCGACTTCGACTCCGACCGGCGCGAAGAGGTCATCCAGTACGTGTACGACACGTACGGCCGGCGCAACGCCGCCCAGGTCGCCAACGTCATCTCGTACCGGCCGAAGAACGCGGTGCGCGACATGGCGAAGGCGCTCGGCTACTCGACCGGCCAGCAGGACGCGTGGAGCCGTCAGGTCGAACGCTGGGGCGCCGTGCTCTCGAGCGACGACCACGACATCCCCGACGCGGTCGTCGACCTTGCCCAGCAGGTGCTCACGTACCCGCGGCACCTCGGCATCCACTCCGGCGGCATGGTGCTCACCGACCGACCCGTCGGCGAGATCGTGCCCATCGAGCACGCCCGCATGACGAAGCGCACCGTGCTGCAGTGGGACAAAGACGACTGCGCCTGGATGGGCCTCGTGAAGTTCGACCTGCTCGGCCTCGGCATGCTCGCCGCCCTGCAGTACGCCTTCGACCTCATCGATGACCATCTCGGCGAGCGGTGGGAGCTCGCCACGATCCCGAAAGAGGAACAGACCACCTACGACATGCTGTGCCGCGCCGACTCGATCGGCGTTTTCCAGGTCGAAAGCCGCGCCCAGATGGGGCTGTTACCGCGGCTGCAGCCGAGAAAGTTCTACGACCTCGTCGTGCAGATCGCGCTGATTCGCCCCGGGCCCATTCAGGGTGGCGCCGTGCACCCCTTCGTCAAGCGCAAGCTCGGCGAAGAGCCCGTTACCTATGACCACCCGAAGCTCGTCGAACCACTCGAGCGCACGCTCGGGGTGCCCATCTTCCAAGAGCAGCTCATGCAGATCGCCATGGCGGTCGGCGGCTGCACGGGCGACGACGCCGACCTACTGCGCCGCGCCATGGGCTCAAAGCGCGGCCTCGAACGCATCGAATCGCTGCGCGAAACCCTCTACGCCGGCATGGCCTCCAACGGCATCACCGGGCGCCTCGCCGACGAGATCTACGCCCGCATTCAGGCGTTCGCGAACTTCGGCTTCGCCGAAAGCCACTCGCTGAGCTTCGCCCTGCTCGTCTACGCCAGCTCGTGGATCAAACTGCACTACCCCGGCGTATTCCTCGCCTCCCTCCTGCGCGCCCAGCCCATGGGCTTCTACTCCCCCGCCTCGCTCACCGCCGACGCCGAACGGCACGGCGTCGAGGTGCGCGGCCCCTGCATTGTGCGCTCCGGCGTTGAGGCGGGCCTCGAACGGGTCGACCTCACGGTCGATGACCCGTTCTCGCCGCTCACTGCGGATGCTCGCCGCGCGGCGCCGACGGGGCTCGCCTCGTGCGCGAACCGCGTGCATCCGCCCGTCCCTGAGTTTCGACCAGACTCGCGCGACGGCGAACTGGAGGACCTCCTGCCGCACCGCCGCGACGGCGACCTCGCCGTGCGGATGGGGCTGGGGGCTGTGTCGGGGCTCGGGAAAGAGACCGCCGAGAAGGTGATCGCCGAGCGTGAGCGCTACGGCCCCTACCGCGACCTCACCGACCTCGTGTACCGCACCGGGCTCACGGCGGCGCAGCTCGAGTCGCTCGCCACCGCCGGGGCCTTCGAGGTGTGGGGCATGACGCGGCGCGAGGCGCTGTGGGCCGCCGGTGCTGCGGCGCAGGCGCGCCCCGAATACCTGCCGGGCAGCGTCGTCGCCATTCAGCCTCCGCTGTTCGACGACCTCGAGCCGGCCGAGCGGATGGTCGCCGACCTCGTCACGACGGGTGTCGCTCCCGGCGACCACCCCGTGCGCTACGCCCGCGAGCGGTTGCGTGCCCGCGGGGTGCTGAGCGCCCGCGAGCTGCGCAGCGCCGAGCCGGGGCGCCGCATCGAAGTGGCCGGGGTCGTCACGCACCGGCAGCGGCCCGCGACGGCGAGCGGCATCACCTTCCTGAACCTCGAAGACGAGACGGGGCTCGCCAACATCATCTGCTCGGTCGGGCTGTGGGGGCGCTACCGGCGCACCGTCCGCGAGAGCCGGGCGCTCATCGTGCGCGGCATTCTCGAGCGCTCGCCCGAGGGCGTTGTCAATGTCGTCGCCGACCGGGTCGAGGCGCTATCGCTGAAAGCCACCATGCCGAGCCGCGACTTTCGCTGAGCGCCGCCCGAGTGTTCGCTGCGGCACCGCAGTCACGGCGCTACCCTCGGCGGATGCCGCAGACACCCTCGCGCTCATCCGCACGCCAGACCACGCGCCGACTGCACAACAGCCGCACCTGGCGCACCCTCGCCCGCACCGGATTCGCGGTCAACGGGCTGCTGCACATTCTTCTCGGCGCGATCGCCATCCAGCTCGCCCTGCCGGGCAGCAGCGACGCCGACGCCGACCAGAGCGGGGCGCTCGAAAGCCTTGCCGCGACACCCGTCGGCGGACCGTTGCTGTGGGTCGTGACCGTCGGCCTCGCCGCGCTCGGTCTCTGGCTCCTCGTCGACGGCATCATTGACCGCCCCGACGAGGGTGCCGTCCGGCACGTGGCTATCGCCTGCGCCAAAGGCCTGACCTACCTCGCCATTGCGGCAACGGCCGGACAGGTCGCCCTCGGCGGCCGCACGGACTCGTCCGGCGACGCCCAGAGCGTCACCGCAACGTTGCTCGAAGCCCCGGCGGGCGTCGTCCTCGTGATTCTCGCGGCCCTCATTGTTCTCGGAATCGGCGTGTACTTCAGCGTGAAGGGCGTCACCCAGGGGTTCCGCGACGACCTCGACACACCGGCCGGGGGCGCCGGAACCGCGGTCGTCGCGCTGGGTGTTGGCGGCTACCTGGCGAAAGGAGTCGCCCTCGGTATGGTCGGCCTCCTGATCGGAAGCGCCGCCATCGCCTCCGACTCGGCGCGCTCGACCGGCCTCGACGGGGCGCTACGGTCGCTCCTCGACCTGCCCTTCGGGGCCTGGATTCTGGGAGCCGTCGGCGCTGGACTCATCGCTTACGGCGTCTACTGCTGTGCCCGTGCCCGCTACGCGCGGCTCGACTGAGCACCTCCGCCAGCTCGCGCCACTCGACGGCTCAGCGAGACACGGGTCGCCACGCTCTACAGTGACCCCATGACCTGGCTGGTGCTGCAACAGATGTGGTTTGAGGGTCCCGCGGCGATCGGCGACGTTGCCCGCGAGCGCGGCCTCCAGCTGCGCATCATCCGCACCGACCAGGGTGAACCCGTGCCGAGCCCCGACGCGCTCGACGCCTACGAGGGACTCATCGTGTTGGGTGGCGCGATGGGCGCGCTCGATGACGATAAGCATCCCGCTCTCGCCGGCGAACGCGCGCTGATGGCCGCCGCCGTCGAACGCGACCTGCCGGTGCTCGGCGTCTGTCTGGGTGCGCAGCTGTTGGCGATTGCCGGCGGCGGTGAACTGCTCGCGGGCGAGGACGGCAGCGAAGACGGCCTCGGGCCCGTCGAACTCACGAAGGACGGGCTCGCCGACCCCGTGCTCGGCCCGCTCGGCCGGTACTTCGAAGCCATGCACTGGCACGAAGACACGTACACGCTGCCGGAGCGGGCGGTGCACCTCGCGCGCAGCGAACGATACGAACAGCAAGCGTTCCGCCTGGGGTCGTGCCAGTACGGCTTGCAATTTCACCTCGAGATGGGTTCGGCCGAGGTGCAATCGCTGCGCGATGATTTTCCCGACGACGCCGACCTTGACCCCGATCGCACCGACAAGGTGGTGGTGCTCGGGCGCGCGGTGTTCGAGCGCTTCTTCGACCGCGCCGCTGAACTCGCCCCGGAGCGCGGCCAGCGCTAGGTGTTGGCGCCGCGCGCGGCGACCGGCCAGACCTCCTCGGTGCCGTCTGCGTCGGCCGCAATGAGATCGTCGACGAGGTTGACCGCCGTGCAGACGTGATTCGGCACGATGCGCATCCGCTCGCCCAGCGCCGGTGCCGCGTCGCCCGGTGCAAACGCAATCGTCGCGTGATGTTCCGACAGCGCCACGATGCGCGCATCGGGATGCTCGATGCACCGCCCGAATCCGCTCGCCCACTCGGGCCGGTCGCTCGCGAGCGCCTTGCTGCCCGCATCGACGATGAGGCGCAGGCCTCCGTCGTCGTCTTCCCGCCGGCTGACGACGGTCGCCACGACGCTCAGCGCAATGGATTCGGGCCGCACCGCTCCGAGTTCCCACTGCTGAGCGTCGCCCAGCGCGTAGACGCCGGGGCGGAGCTCGGTGAGCACGTCGTCGGCGCCCCCGTCGAGTGCGCCACCAGCCGCGGCATAATCGCCCGTGGTGGGTGTGGAGCCGCCGCTGACGACCGGGCAGGCGAGCCCCGCGGCGAGCACCGCGTCGCGAGCGCTCCGCAGGGCGCGCTGCTCGTCCGCGGCCGCCGCATGCATGCCGTCAGGGGAATACGAATGGCCGGGAAACGTGAACACCCCCGCGACCTCGAGCTCGAGCTCGGTCGCGGCGCGCGCCAGCGCGCCCGCGCGTTCGGGGTCGACGCCGCTGCGGTGGTGGCCACTGTCGACCTCGACGGCGACCGTCAATCGTGACCGGTTGGCATCTCGGGTGGCCGCCGCGAGCATCCTGAGCCCGTCGAGAGAGTCAACGCCGATCCTGAGCCGCACGCCCCGGGCGAGCAGGGCGGCAAGCCGGGCCGCGCGCGGGCCCTGCAGCCACAGCGGGTAGGCGATGAACAGATCAGCGAAGCCGTGGGCGGCGAACACTTCGGCCTCCGCCACGGTCGCAACCGTGAGGCCGTCAGCGCCGTGGGCCAGCTGCCGGGCCGCGATATCGGGCGATTTGTGGGTCTTGGCGTGCGGCCGAAGCGCGACGCCCCGTGCCCGCGCGCGGTCAGCCATCGCCGCGAGGTTCTGTTCGAGCACGGCGACATCGACGCGGGTGTACGGGGTATCGCGCACGCCCCCATCCTGCCCGACCCGCCTGGTCATCGCGACGCCCGGTGAGGCGCGGTGTGAGTGCTAATGGCTCTGCATCTGACGACGCAGCAGATCAATTCGTGCCTGCAGCTGGGCAACCGTCGCCTGGCCTACGGCGGGCCCACCGCACACGCGGCGCAACTCGGCGTGGATGTGTCCGTGCGGCTGCCCGGTGAGCTTCGCCCGCAGCCCCACCAGGCTGTTCAGCAGGCTGCGCTGCTCTTTCAGTGACCGGTAGAGCGGCTCGGGGGCGGGTGCCGTCGGCGGTCGCTCGGCCACACGGCGGGCCTGACGCGCCTGGCGATGACGCAAGAGCTCGTGCACCTCGTCCGGTTCGAGAATTCCGGGGAGACCGAGGAAGTCGAGCTCTTCGAGGCTTCCCACCTCTGCCTGCTGGCCGAACTCGGCGCCCTCGTACACAACCTTGTCGAAGGTGACGGTCGAGTCGAGTGCTGCGAACGTGTACTCGGCGAGCAGGTCGTCGCTCGCCTTCTCGTCGCGGTTCGCGTCGTCGATGAGCGAATCGTCGAGCAGCTCGCCGTCACCCGCACCTTCGCGGTCGAGGGCGTGATCGCGCTCACGCTCGAGCTCGTTGGCCAGCCGCAGAATCGGCTTCACGCTCGGAATGAAGATGCTCGCCGTCTCGCCGCGACGGCGGGCGCGCACGAAGCGCCCGATCGCCTGGGCGAAAAACAGCGGCGTGGATGCACTGGTCGCGTACACACCCACGCACAGTCGCGGAACGTCCACGCCCTCGGACACCATCCTGACCGCGACGAGCCACCGCGAGTCGCCGCGACTGAAGGTCTCGATGCGGTCGGAGGCGCCTGGCTCGTCGCTCAGCACAACCGTGGGCGCCGACCCCGTGATCTGATGCAGCAGCGCCGCGTATGCCCGCGCCGTCGTCTGGTCGGTGGCGATGACGAGGCCGCCGGCATCGGGCACATGGTGGCGCACCTCGGTGAGGCGACGGTCTGCCGCCTCGAGCACCCCGCGCATCCACTGCCCCTCGGGGTCGAGCGCGGTGCGCCAAGCCTGCGAGGTGACGTCGGCGGTGTCGTCTTGACCGAGCACGGCCTCCATCTCGTCACCCGTGGTGGTGCGCCAGCGCATGCGGCCGGCATAGCTCATGAACAGCACGGGGCGAACGACGCCGTCGCGCAGCGCCCGACCGTAGCCGTAGCTGTAGTCGGTCGCCGACATGCGGATTCCCTCGTCATTCGGCTCGTATCGGACGAACGGGATGGGCGCGGTGTCGCTGCGGAAGGGCGTACCGGTGAGCGACAGCCGGCGGGTGGCGCCCGAGTACGCGTCGCGGATCGCCTCACCCCAACTGAGGGCGTCGCCGCCGTGGTGCACCTCGTCGAGAATCACGAGGGTGCGCACCTGGTCGGTGAGAGTCTGGTGCAGGTAGGGCTTTGCGGCGACCTGGGCGTAGGTGACGGCGACGCCGTGAAACGCTCGAGCGATCGCTCCCGACGAGTTGCTGAACGCGGGGTCGAGGCGGATGCCGACCCGGTGCGCCGCGTCGGCCCACTGCTTCTTCAAGTGCTCGGTCGGTGCGACGACCATGACGCGGTCGACGGTACGGCGCGCCAGCAGTTCGGTGGCGAGGCGGAGTGCGAACGTCGTCTTGCCCGCGCCCGGGGTAGCTGCGGCGAGAAAGTCGCGTGGTTCCGTCTCGAAGTAGCGGTCGAGGGCCTCGGCCTGCCAGGCGCGCAGGCGGCTAGCGGTGCCGCGCGCGGCGCGCTCGGGGTACGACGGTGAGAGGTGCTCTGCCGCGAAGGTGCCGACGTGCGGGGCGGCGCGGAAGGAGGCTGTCACGGTGACAGAACCCTAGTCGAGCGAGCCGACATCCCGACTCGACCGGGCCGAGCGACGCCGGCCCTCCGCTCGCATAAGGCTTGCCCGCTGGATCGCCGCCGAGCCGAAACGGGCGGTGAGCGCATCCATCGTCTCTTCGGTCTCTCGCCAGCCCTCGTCGTCATCCCACAGGCCACGCTCGACCGCGCCGGTCGGCAACAGGTTCTCTGCTCGCACGCCGAGCAACCGGATTCCCCGCCCATCCGCACCCGCCGCGCGAAAGAGCGCGCGCGCTTCGGCGGCGATTCTCTGCGCGACATCGGTCGGCTCCGTGAGTGTCTGAGAGCGGGTCAGGGTCGTGAAATCGCCGAAGCGCACCTTGACCGCCACGGTACGCGCCACCCATCCGCCGGAGCGCAGCCGCTTGGCCACCGCGTCAGACAGCCGCAGCAGCTCGCGATCGATGTGCGAGAGGTCACTGAGGTCGCGTTCGTACGTCGACTCATGACCGATCGACTTCTCGGCGCGTTCAGGCGTGACGCTGCGGGGGTCACGTGCCCACGCGAGGGCGTGCAGCTTCGCCGCGCCCGCCTCCCCCACGGCGCGACGCAGCGCGTCGATGGGCGTCTGGGCAACATCGCCCACCGTGCGCAGGCCGAGTCGCGCGAGCTTTTCTTCCGTGGCCCGGCCCACGCCCCACAGCGCACTGATGGGCAGGGGGTGCAGGAATGCCAGTGTGTCGTCGTGGGGTACGACGAGCAAGCCGTCGGGCTTAGCGCGAGATGACGCCAGCTTCGCGACGAACTTGGTTGACGCCGCGCCGACGGAGGCGACGAGGCCGGTTTCGGCACGGATACGCTCGCGCAGCATCCGCCCGATGTGCCAGGGCGCACCGAACAGGGCGCGAGATCCACCGACGTCGAGAAAGGCCTCGTCGATGCTCAGCGGTTCGACGAGCGGCGTCACATCGCCCAGGATCGCCATGACCTGGCGGGAGGCAGCCTGGTAGCGCTCGTAGTGCGGCTCCAGCACGACCGCCTTCGGACAGCGGCGCAGGGCCACGGCCATCGGCATGGCCGAGTTCACCCCGTAGGCGCGCGCCTCGTAGGTGGCAGCGGTGACGACCGACCGGTGTCCGCGATGCCCGACGATGACCGGCTGACCGCGCAACTCGGGTCGCGCGAGCAACTCGACTGACGCGAAAAACGCGTCCATATCGACGTGCAGGATGCGCGCGGTCGCGTCATCGGTCGGCGTGTCGGTGACCTGCCGCCCCGATCCGTCCTGCTTGCTCACCCCGCGATCCTCTCAGCCCCCGCTGACACCGCCGCACACATCCCGCGAGCGACGCTGCGACGCGCCCGGCGCCGACGCCGGTCGCGTCGCGAGCGGCGCTCTGCCACTCTGGAGAGCATGTCTCAGCAACACCCGTGGTCGCGCTACGTGGCGATCGGCGATTCGTTCACCGAGGGCATCGGCGATCGTGAACCACGCAGTCCCGGCGGACACCGCGGCTGGGCAGACCGCGTCGCCGAGGTTTTGGCCGATCAGACCACCGACTTCGCGTACGCAAACCTGGCGATCCGCGGCCGCCTCCTCCAGCAGATCGCCGATGAGCAGATCGAGCCGGCGCTCGAACTGCGCCCCGACCTGATCAGCATCTCGGGGGGCGGCAATGACATCTTGCGCCCGGGCACCGACCCCGACGAGGTGGCGAACCGCTTCGAGGACGCGGTCGTTCGCCTGCGCCGCGACGACGCAACGGTCGTCATGTTCAACGGTCCCGATATCGGCATGACGCCGGTGATGCGCCGCATTCGTGGAAAGGTGGCGATCTACAACGAGAACCTCCGCGCCGTCGCCGCAAAGCACGACGCGATCGTGGTCGACATGTGGGCGCTGCGCCAACTGCGCGACCCCCAGATGTGGGATCGCGACCGGCTGCACTTTTCGCCGCTCGGCCACCACACGATCGCGATCGCCATGCTCGAGGCACTCGGCGTCGAGCACGGGCTGGAAGCCCGGCACCCCGAGCCGCTGCCGAGGCAGAGTTGGCGTAAGGCCCGCGTCGACGACATCGGATGGGCCCGCGAATACCTCGTGCCGTGGGTCGTTCGCCGCATTCGACACCAGTCGTCGGGCGACCTCATTCAGGCCAAGCGCCGCACGCTCGCCCACCCCCGAGGGCATGAGCAGGCCGAGGAGACGGCGCGGCGCGACGACGTGCGCTAAGCCGAGTCGCGCCAGACGACTTCCGTCGGCAGCAGCACCACACCGCGCCGACGCTCGCCCGTGCGAATCTCGTCGAGCACGAGTTCGGCAGCGCGCGCCCCGAGCAGGTCGGCCGGCTGGCGCACCGTCGAGAGAGCTGGCTGGCACCGCAGCGCCCAGGCGCTGTCATCGAAGCCGACCACACCGACGTCGTCGGGAACGCGTCGGCCGTGGGCGCGCAACACATCCACCGCTCCCGCGGCAATCGCGTCGGAGGCCGCAAACAGCCCGTCAATGTCGGGGGCTTGCGCGAGCAGTTCGCGCATCCCCTCCTGCCCCGAGTGAAAGGAGTACAGCGGCACATCCGCGACGAGCTGGGGGTCGAACTGGTCGCCCAGCGCGTCACGGAATCCGGCGAGGCGATCGCGACCGGAGTCGCGGTCGAGAGCTGCCGCGATCATCCCGATGCGCGTGCGCCCCGTGTTCACGAGCCGCTCGGTGATCTGGCGAGCCGCTGTGCGGTTATCGATGCTCACCGAGGGCAACTCAGGTGCAGTCTCGGGGCGTCCAACAAGGACGGTCGGGATGCGCAGTCGCTGGAGCGCCTCGGCAATCGGGTCGTCTTCGCGTGCCGAGACCACGATGGCCCCGTCGACGAACCCTCCGCCGAGATAGGACACGACGCGCTCGGTGTCGCGGTCGGTGTCGATGATCAGCGACACGAGTTGGTAGTCGGCCTCACTCAGGGCGGCGTTCGTGCCGAGCAAAATGGCCCCGATGTTGGGGTCCTCCACGAACACCGAGTGGGGCTCGTGAACGATGAGGGCGACGGCACCCGAACTCTGGGTCGCGAGATTTCTCGCGGCGGTGTTGCGAACGTATCCGACCTTCTCGATGGCGGCCTCGATCGCCTCGCGAGCGCCCTGCGACACGTAGGGTTCGCCGTTCAAGACCCGCGAAACGGTGCCGCGCGAGACGCCCGCCTCGGCGGCGACGTCGAAGATTGTCGCGCGCTTGGGTCGCGTTCTCGGCTCGGCCACGGGGCCAGTGTATCCACGGGCGCGACACGCCGAAGGGCGGAGCGGGTGTTGACACGCCCGCCGGCTCTTCCTATTCTGTGAGCGCTCACAGATCCTCCGGGGTCTTTTTCTCGACACATTTCTGTGCACGTTCACAGAAGGCGAGAGATTGACCGCGCGATCAGAGCAACACCGTCGTTGATCGTTCCGAGAGGACCGCTGTGAGCATCACCCCCGCAACCCGCATCGCACCCGAGTTGGTGCGCGGCTACCCCGCGGGTCACGTGCTGCTCGGCTGCGACTACAACCCCGAGCAGTGGGGCCGCGACGTCTGGCGTGACGACGTGGCGCTCATGCGTGAGCTCGGCATCGATCTCGTCGCGATCAACATCTTCGGCTGGGCGCAGATCGAAAAGCAGCCAGGCGACTACGACTTCAGCGCGCTCGACGAGATCATCGCGCTTCTGCACGAGGCAGGCATCCGGCTGAACCTCGGTACGGGAACCTCCTCTCCCCCTCCGTGGCTGTCGCGCATTGAACCGTCGATCCTGCCGGTCGATGCCGATGGCGTCACCGCGTGGCCGGGAGGCCGCCAGGCCTGGTGCCCCAGCTCGCCCGTTTTTCGTGAGCACGCCCTGGCCCTCGTCGAGCGCGTTGCCGAGCGCTACGGCGACCACCCCGCGCTGGCGCTGTGGCACATTTCCAACGAGCTCGGCTGCCACAACGCCCACTGCTACTGCGACACATCGGCGCATGCCTTTCGCCGCTGGCTCGAGGCCCGCTACGGAACGATCGAGGCCCTCAACGACGCCTGGGGCACCGCGTTCTGGAGTCAGCGCTACAGCCAGTGGGGCGACATTCTCCCCCCTCGGCGCACCCGATCCGCCGGCAACCCTGCCCACAGCCTTGACTTCCGTCGCTTCAGCTCGGACGCCCTGCTTGACTACTACCGAGCGGAGCGCGCGGTCATCGAGCAGCACTCGTCGGCTCCGATCACCACGAACCTCATGGTGACCGCCCACATCCAGACGCAGGACTACTGGTCGTGGACGAATGACCTCGACCTCATCGCGAACGATCACTACCTCGATCACCGGCTCTCGGATCCTCTCGCTGAGCTCGCGTTCTGCGCCGACCTCACCCGCGGGCTGGCCGACGGCGAACCCTGGATGCTCATGGAGACCTCCACGAGCGCCGTCAGTTGGCAGCCGGTCAACCACACGAAGTCGCCCACCCAATTGCGGCTGACCGCGCTCGCGCACGTGGCACGCGGCGCTGACAGCGTGTGCTTCTTCCAGTGGCGGCAATCGCAGCGGGGTGCCGAGAAGTTTCACTCGGCGCTTGTGCCGCACGCGGGGGTCGACTCCGAGGGGTGGAGAGCATCCGTCGCCCTCTCCGGCATGCTCGACCGCCTCGACGAGGTCGTCGGCAGCCGCGTTGAAGCCCGCGTGGCGATGATCTTCGGGTGGCAGCAGTGGTGGGCAGCGGAGGGCGAAGCACACCCCAGCACGCTGTTGCGCTACCTCGACGAGGCACACCGTTACGCCCGGGCGCTGCGCGCGCTCGGCGTCACCGTCGACATGGTGCGCCCGGGTGCCGACCTCGACGGCTACGACCTCGTCATCCTTCCCACGTTCTACGCCCCGAGCGACGTCGATGTGCACGCAATCACCCGCGCTGTTGACGCCGGTACGAGCATCGTTGTGACCCCGTTCAGCGGCATCGCCGACGAGACCGATGCCATCCGGCTCGGCGGGTACCCCGGCGCGTTCCGCGACCTTCTGGGCATCACGATCGATGAGTTCCGCCCCCTCGCCGCTGAGTCAACGGCACGCCTTCGTAGCGGCGCCACCGGCAGCATCTGGGTCGACAGCATCCGCCTGGCCGGTGCGGAGGCCCACGACACCTTCGTGACCGGACCCGCCGCCGACTCCCCCGCGATCACCCGACACGCGCGCGGCACCGCGACCGCGTGGTACGTCGGCACGGTGCTCGCTGAGGATGATCTCGCCCGCCTCCTGTCCGAGGTGTGCGAGGCTGCCTCGGTCCCTGTCACCGAGGTCGGTCCCGACGTTGACCTGGTGGTGCGTCGGGGCCCCCATGCTCGCTATACGTTCGTCATCAACCACGGCAGCGGCCAGGTCACGAGCCCCGTCAGTGGGGTCGACCTGCTCAGCGCGGAGACCATCGCGGTGGGTGACCCGGTCGATGCTGGCCGCGCGATTGTCGTGCGCACTCCCCTCACCGACGAGGAGGCGAAGGAGACCCGATGAGCACCGACACCCTCCGTCGAGGAAAACCGAAGTCCACCGCGGTTCGCCACCGCGGCGCCCTGCTGTTCTTCCTCGCCCCCTTCGGCGTGCTGTTCACGCTGTTCTACATCGTTCCGATCTTGTACGCCGTGTACCAGTCCACTCTCGTGGTGGAGCGTGATGGAACGTTCGGCGCCGCCCGCCAGGTTTTCGGCGGCCTGACGCAGTACATCGCCGTCTTCCAGAACGACGCCTTCTGGCAATCCATCGGTCGAGTGATGCTGTTCGGCATCGTGCAGGTGCCGGTCATGCTGGGCCTTGCGCTCCTGCTGGCCCTGCTGCTCGACTCACCGCTGGTCCGCGGCACCAAGTTCTTCCGGCTCGCGTTCTTCGCTCCGTACGCCGTGCCCGGCGTTATCGCGGCGATCATGTGGGGCTTCCTGTACTCGCCGAACCTGTCGCCGTTCACCGACGTCACGCGGGCCATCCCGTTCCTGTCGGGCGAGCTCGTGCTGTGGTCTATCGCGAACGTCGTCACCTGGGTCTACGTCGGCTACAACATGCTGATCATCTACTCGGCCCTGCTCGCGATTCCGCAGGAGATCTACGAGGCCGCCCGTCTCGACGGGGCCGGCCAGGCCAGAATCGCGTGGTCGATCAAGATTCCGCTCATCGTTCCGGCACTCGTGCTCACCGGAATCTTCTCGATCATCGGCACCCTGCAGCTGCTGGCCGAGCCGCAGGTGTTCCGGAGCTTCACCTCCACCGTGACGAGCGACTTCACCCCGAACCTGCTCATCTACTCGACCGCGTCCGTTCCGAACGTGTCCCTCGCGGCGGCCATGTCGGTCGTCCTCGCTCTGACCACGTTCATCCTGTCGTTCACCGTGCTGAAGCTCACCCAGCGGAGGACCCAAGCATGAGCGCCACAACCGCTCCCGCCCGCACGAAGGGCCGTAGCTCCGTCCAGGAGTCCATCGCCTCGCGTGTGCTCGCCATGGCCGTCATGGGCATCGCGACGCTCTACTTCCTCACGCCGATCTGGTGGCTGTTCGTCGCCTCCACCAAGACGCGGGGACAGTTCACGACCACCGCCCCCCTGTGGTTCGCCGACTTCGCCCTGTTCGACAACATCCAGGCGCTGTTCGACTACCGCAACGCCGTGTTCCTCCGCTGGCTGCTCAACAGCGCGCTCTACGCGGGCCTCGGTGCGGCGCTCGCGACGCTCTTCGCAGCGATGACGGGCTACGCGATCGCCAAGTACACCTTCTGGGGCCGAAACGCTCTGTTCAACATCATCCTCGGCGGCGTGCTCGTACCGGCGACGGCGCTGGCGCTGCCGCTGTTCCTGCTGTTCAGCCAGGTCGGTGCCACAAACACGTACTGGGCCGTTTTTCTGCCGAGCCTCGTCAGCCCCTTCGGGGTGTACCTCTCGCGCATCTACGCGGCGGCGAGCGTGCCCGATGAGATCATCGAGGCGGCGCGTATCGATGGCGCGGGCGAGGTGCGCACGTTCTTCACCGTCTCCACGCGAATGATGGCGCCCGCACTCGTCACCATCTTCCTCTTCCAGTTCGTCGCGATCTGGAACAACTTCTTCTTGCCACTCATCATGCTGCGCGACGAGAGCCTGTTCCCCGTCACGCTCGGCCTGTACGTCTGGAACACCCAGGTGAGCCAGATTCCCGACATCCGCGCGCTCGTCATCATCGGCTCGCTGCTGTCGATCATCCCCCTCATCATCACGTTCCTCGGTCTGCAGCGGTTCTGGCAGTCCGGGCTGGCGAACGGCGGTCTCAAGTGAGACCGACAGCCGGCGAAACCGCGGCGGGCACGCAACGCCCTCCCCGCACCCTCACCACCAAGAGAAAGGAAACCCGCATGGCGATCTCCCGAATCGCGCGCACCGGGGCCATCGTGTCCGCGGCAACGCTCGCGCTTACCGCCTGCTCGACCGGCACCGGAGGCGACGGCGCCTCTGGCGACTGCGCACCGAGCGACGGACCCGTCACCCTCACGTTCACGAGCTGGCTGCCCGGCATCGATGAAGCGGTGGCCATCTGGAACGAGCGCAACCCCGACATCCAGGTCGAGGTGCAGACCGGCCCCAACGGCAACGGTGGCACGTACCAGAACTTCTTCAACCAGCTCGCTGCCGGCAACGCGCCCGACCTCGGCCAGATCGAGTACGACGCCATGCCGAACTTCCGCGTGCAGGACGGTCTCGAGAACATCGCGGCCTGCGAGGGCATCCTCGAGGCCGAGAGCCAGTTCGTCGACTGGACCTGGAGCCAGGTCACCTTCGGCGAAGAGAACGCGGTCTACGCGATCCCGCAGGACACCGGCCCCATGGCCATGTTCTACCGCGCCGACCTGTTCGAGGAGGCCGGCATCGACGTGCCCACCACGTGGGACGAGTACCGCGCCGCGGCCGAGGCGATCCGCGAAGAGGGCGGCTACATCACCAACTTCTCGCAGAGCGACATCAATCAGTTCGCCGGCTTCGTGTGGCAGACCGGTGGCCAGTGGTTCTCGAACGACGGTGACGAGTGGCAGGTCAACCTCACGGGCGACGAGTCGCTGAAGGTTGCCGAGTACTGGCAGGGCCTGCTCGCCGATGACCTGGTTTCGGCCAACCCGCCGTGGACCGACGAGTGGAACGCCGCGTTCAACAACTCCGAGGTCTGGACCTGGGTCTCGGCCGTCTGGGGTGCAAACACCATCCTCAGCGGTGCTCCCGACACCGCCGGCAACTGGGCCGTCGCCCCGATGCCGCAGTGGGAGGCGGGCGCGAGCGCTGCCGGTAACTGGGGTGGCTCGACCACCGCGGTGCTGAAGGGCTCGGACCACCCGTACGAGGCCGCGCAGTTCGCGCTGTGGCTGAACACCGACCCCGACGCGCTGACGGCCATGAACCGCACGGCGCAGATCTACCCGGCGACGATCGAGGGTGCGAACCTTCCCGTCTTCGCAGAGGGCGTCGAGTTCTACGGTGGCCAGGAGATCTACCAGGTCTTCGCCGAGGCCGGCACCAACGTCGACCCCAACTTCGTGTGGGGCCCGACGATGACGCAGGTCTACAACGACGTGGCTGACGGCTTCTCGGGAGCCATCTCGGGCACCGGTACGCTCATGGACGCGCTGACCGCCGGTCAGCAGTCGACCATCGCAGCGCTCCGCGCCGCGAGCATCCCCGTCCAGGAGTAGGCACCATCTCACTCCATCACCTCCGTGCCGCGGGTGTCAGCGTTCTGCTCGACGCCCGCGGCACGGGCGTGCCCCGGCTGCTTCACGTCGGCGGCGACCTTGGCGGGCTTGATGACGAGGCGCTCGCCGCCCTCGCCGCACCCGCCGCCATCCCACCCAGCTCCCCCGACATCGCCGTCGTTCCGTCGCTCGTCGCCAACCCCTCCGAGGGGTTTTCCGGCTGGCCGACCGTGGTGCTGCGCCGCGCGACGTCCCCTGCTTCGCGATTCGCCACCCGCTTCGCGACGCGAGAAGTCGCGTCGGATGCCGCCTCGAGCATCCGCATTGTTCTTGATGCGCGCGATGACCACGGTCTCGTCGCGACGATCGAATGGATGCTCGCCCTCAGCTCCGAGGGCGTGGTCACGATCGCGCTCACCGCGCACGCGGGCGCCGAGCCGGTCGAGCTGACGCGCCTAGCCGCGGCCGTTCCCGTTCCCGCTCGAGCGAGCGAGCTCCTCGACTTCACCGGCCTCTGGGCCTACGAGCGACGCCCTCAGCGCGGAGCAGTCCGAGACGGCCTGATGCTGCGCGAGCAACGCCAGGGTCGCCCCGGACACGACAGCCCGTTCCTGACCGTTGCCGGCACCCCCGGTTTCGGCTTCCGCCACGGCGAGGTGTGGGCGCTGCACCACGCGTGGAGCGGCAACAGCGTCACCGGACTCGACAGCCTCGCCACCGGCGACCGACGCCTCATTGCCGGCGAGCTGCTCGAACCGGGCGAGCTCGTGATCGCGCCCGGCGAGACGTACACCGCCCCAGACACCGTCGTGACGTATTCACGCGCGGGGCTCGACGGGCTGAGCGACCGCTTCCACCCGTTCGTGCGGCGCCTCACTCCCGCGGCGTCGCGCCCGCTCGTGCTGAACACCTGGGAGGCCGTGTACTTCGAGCAGTCGCTCGAGCGACTGACGCCCCTCGTTGACGCGGCGGCAGAGGTCGGTGTTGAGCGCTTTGTGCTCGACGACGGCTGGTTCACTGGCCGCACCGACGACAAGCGCGCTCTCGGCGACTGGACCGTCGACCGCGAGCGCTGGCCAGACGGCTTGCACCCGCTCATTGCCCAGGTGCAGGCGCGCGGCATGGAGTTCGGCCTCTGGGTCGAACCCGAGATGGTCAGCCCCGACAGCGCGCTCGCCCGTGCCCACCCCGAGTGGGTACTCGCTGACACGGCGGCCGACAACAGTGGCCAGAGCGTTCCCCCGAGCTGGCGCTGGCAGCACACCCTCGACCTCACCGCCAACGGCGCGGTCGACCACGTGTTCGCTGCGCTCGACGCACTCCTGACCGAGTACCCCATCGCCTTTCTCAAGTGGGACCACAACCGTGCGCTGCACGCCGGGTCGGCCGCGTCCCAGACACGCGCCCTCTATGCGCTGCTCGACCGGCTGCGCGCCGCGCACCCGCGCGTCGCGATCGAGTCGTGCGCCTCGGGCGGCGCCCGCATCGACCTCGGCATCGCTCGCCGCGTGCACCGCTTCTGGACTTCCGACACGAACGACGCGCTCGAGCGCCAGGCCATTCAGCGCTACACGAGCATCCTCATGCCGCCCGAGTTGCTCGGCGGCCACGTCGGCTCCGACCGCGCCCACATCACGGGTCGCACGCACGACCTGTCGCTGCGCCTCATCACGGCTCTGTTCGGCCACGCCGGCATCGAGTGGGATCTCACCCGCGCCTCCGACGCCGAGCGCGAGCAGCTCGCCGCCTGGGCGGCGCTCTACCGCGAACTGCGCCCGCTGCTCCACGGGGGCCGCACCGTCCGCACCGACGAGGCGGGCGACAACCGGCTCGTGCACGCGGTCGTCAGCGCGGATGCACGCGACGCCCTCATCGCGCTGATCCAGCTCACCGCGTCCCCCACAGCGACGCCCCCGCGCCTGCGACTGCCGGGCCTCGACGCCGGCCGCGTGTATCGCCTCGAACCCGTCGCGCTCGGCGCACCAGCGCACGTGGTGCAGGACGCCCCTCCGGCGTGGTGGCAGGCAGTGTCGATCGACATTACGGGCCGCGCGTTCGCCGAGTTCGGGGTTCCCGTGCCCCTACTCGCCCCCGAGCAGGCGATTCTGCTGCGCGCGACCGCGGTCGCCGCCAGCTAGACCTGCAGCGCGTACAGGGCAACGGCCGCCGCAGCGGCCACGTTGAGCGAGTCGACCCCGTGCCCCATGGGGATCGTCACCACTGTGTCGGCCGCGGCCAGCGCTCGCCGCGATAGCCCATCTCCCTCCGAGCCCACGACGACGGCCACCCGCTCGGGTGCCGAGGCCGCGTACTCGCGCAACCCCACGGCGTCGTCGGCGAGCGCGAGGGCCGCGAGCTGGAAGCCGGCGTCCGTGAAGAGGGTGCGTGCCGCATCCCATTCGGGAAGGCGCGTCCACGGCACCTGCAGCACCGTGCCCATCGACACCCGCACGCTGCGCCGGTACAGCGGGTCGGCCGCGTCGGCCGTCACGAAGACGGCGTCGGCGCCGAGGCCCGCCACCGAGCGGAAGATTGCGCCGATGTTGGTGTGGTCGACGACGTTCTCGATGACGACGACGCGGCGTGCGCCGCGCAGCAGCTCGGCGGGATCGGGAAGCTGCGGCCGGTGCATGCTCGCGAGCGCCCCCCGGTGCAGGTGGAACCCGGTCAGCTCCTCCAGAAGGGCGGGTGTGCCGACGTACACGGGCACATCGTGGCCCGCGAGCAGCGCCTCGAGCTCGGGCAGCCAGCGCGCGCTCGTCAGCACGCTGCGCGGCTGGTGTCCCGCCGCCAGGGCACGACCGATGACGGTGAGTGACTCGGCCAGGTACAGTCCGCCCTCGGGCTCGATCGCCCGGCGCAACGCCACGTCGGTCAGCCGGGCGTAGTCGTCGAGCGCCGGGTCGTCGAGCGTCTCGAACTCGCGAATCTGCACGGAATTGCCTCCCTCAAAGCCCTCGGAAACATATCGGAAACCGTGAGCGTTTACTGTGGCGACAGCACCGCGAATCGGAGACCGCCCGTGACGAGCACCGCAGCCCCCGCCCTCGCCCTTGGCGATGAGGCGCTTGGCGAGCTGGCGCGTGCCGCTGAGCTGCTGAAGGGCCGCCGTCTCGCGGTGTTGACGGGCGCCGGCATCAGCACTGATTCGGGCATCCCCGACTATCGGGGCGCGGGCGCGCCGGTGCGCACGCCGATGACCTTCAGCCAGTTTCTCGCCGACGAGCCCTACCGCAAGCGCTACTGGGCGGGCAGCCACCTCGGCTGGTCACGGTTCGCAACCTCCCGCCCCAACACCGGGCATCGGATGCTCGCCGAGCTCGAACAGGCGGGTCTCGTCACCGGCGTGGTCACCCAGAACGTCGACGGGCTGCACGTGCGCGCGGGGTCTCAGCGCGTCGTCGACCTGCACGGCTCGATGGACCGCGTCGTGTGTCTGCACTGCGGGCAGGCGTTCTCGCGCGATGCGATCGCCGACCGCATCCAGCTGCTGAACCCCTGGTTCGACGAGTCAGTCGCCAGCCGCATCAACCCCGACGGCGACGCTGAGGTCGACGACGTGTCCCGCTTCGAAGTGCCCGAGTGCACCGTCTGCGGTGGCACCCTGAAGCCCGACATCGTGTTCTTCGGCGAGTTCGTGCCACCGGTCAAGTTCGAGGAGGCGCGCACGATCGTGGCGCGCGCCGACGCGCTCGTCGTGCTCGGGTCATCCCTCGTCGTCAACTCGGGCATCCGCCTCGTCGGGCTCGCGCAGAAGAAGCGCATTCCGACCGTCATCGTCAATCGTGGGGTCACGAAGGCCGATGCGCGGGCCGCCGTTAAGATCGATGCGGGCACTTCCGAGACGCTCGCCCTCCTCCGCGACGCGCTCCTGCCCTGACCAGCGCGGCCGAAATCCGGCCCCGCACGGAAGGGACCGATGACCGTCTTCGCGCTCGTGCGCCACGGTGAGACCGACTGGAACCGCGCCCGCCGCATTCAGGGCGCCACCGACATTCCGCTGAACGACACCGGCCGCGAGCAGGCTGCGGCCGCTGGCCGGTTGCTCGCTGGCCGTGCCTGGAGCCGGATCGTTGCCTCTCCGCTGTCCCGTGCATCCGAGACGGCCGAAATCATCGCCCGCGAGGCCGGAATCGGGCCCGTCGAGCACGAGCCGGCGTTTGTGGAGCGCAACTACGGCGAGGCTGAAGGGCTCACAGGCGCTGATCTCGACGCGCGCTTCCCCGAGGGCACCGATGTTCCCGGCCGCGAGACCCGCGAGGCGGTCGCTGAGCGCGTCATCGACGGCCTGCACCGCCTGGCTGCGGCACACCCCGGCGAAGCGATCATCGTCGTCGCGCACGGCGGGGTCATTCGCAGCGTGCTCGAGACCGTCGCGCCGGGGCACCACCGCGAGCCGATCACGAACGGCTCGATCCACTCGTTCCAGCACGCCGACGGTGGACTCGAACTGGTGCTGTTCGACGACCCGCTCGACGAGCAGTCGATCTTCCCGTACGCCGACGACTACGACGAGCAGAACCCGCTCGCGCACCGCGAGTCCGACGGCGGGGCGCGCTAGTGGCGCCGTCCGGAGTCGAACGCTTCCGCGCGGCGACCGAACACCTCGCGCTCGACATCCACCGGATGCCCGACTCGACGCACACCGCCGCCGATGCGGCCGCGGCCCTCGGAGTCGAGGTGGGCGCGATCGTGAAGTCGCTCGTCTTCGTCGCCGTGCGCGAGGGGTCAGACGGTTCCGCAGTCCACGAGCCCGTGCTCGTGCTCGTCCCCGGCGACCGTCGCGCCGACCTTGAGCTGCTCGCGACCGTCCTGGATGCGCGGATCGAGAAGGCCGACGCCCGCACCGTCAAGCAGGCGACCGGCTTCTCGATCGGGGGCGTGCCGCCGATCGGTCATCCCCACCCGGTGCCGACACTCATCGACGACGCGTTTGACCGATTCCCGGTGCTCTGGGCTGCCGCCGGCAGCGCGTACGACAACTTCCCGCTCACGTTCGACCAGTTGGTCTTATGGTCGGGCGGGCGCGTCGCGTCCGTCGCGTCCTAGCGATCCGCGCGTCTGACCTGCGCGGCCAGGGCGCGCAGCAGTTCGGCGAGCACTGCGGCACTCGCATCCCAGTCGAAGCGGGCGGCCTCGCCGGGGGCGGCGGCGCTGCGACGCTCCCACTCCCCCGGTTCGATCAGTCGACGGACGGCGGAAGCGAGAGCGTCGGTGTCGTCAACGCCGAAGTAGAGCGCTGTCTCGCCGCCGATTTCGCGGAAAATCGGGGTGTCAGCGACGACGATGGGGGTACCGCGCCCCATCGCCTCGACGAGGGGGATGCCGAAGCCCTCCTCACGGGAGGCGTGCACGAGAGCCGTCGCCCGATCGAGCAGCGCCGCGTACTCGGCATCGTCGACCCCGTCGTGAATGACGAGCGAGCCGGCGGGTGCTGCCTGGGTCAGCCGCTCGCGCTCGCCCGCCGGAATGCGACTGAGTAGGTGCAGGCGCGCACCCGGCAGGTGGTGCAGCGCATCGACGAGGGTGTCGACGCCCTTGTACGGCATGAACGAACCCATGTAGACGAGCTCGATGCCGTCCGGCCGCGTGCGCTCGCGAGCAGGCGGCACCTCAGCGGCGTTGGGCACCACCGTGACGGGTCGCGACGTCAGCCGGTGCCGCGCGATGAGGGCGCGCGTGGTCTCGGAGACCGTCACGACAGCATCCGCGCGATTCAGCAGTAGCCGCTGCGGCCACCACGCCAGGTGATACAGCCGCCAGAGCAGGCGCACGGGAGCGGGAAGGTCGCGCGGCGGCGTGCGGTGCGTGTAGTAGATGAGGTCGTGCACGGTGAGCACAAGCGGGTAGCGGCGCCCAAACGACCCCATCGTCTGCATGGGGCTGAACACGACGTCAGGCTTCAGGCGGTTCACCTGCCGGGCAACGAATGGCTCCCGCGCGCTCGTTGGGCTCGAGATCACTGCGTGCGGCAGCGTGGGCAGCATCGACAGCTGCCGCTCGTCGCTGATCAGCATGACGAGTTCATCGTCGGGGCCGAGACGCCGCGCGAGCGCCGCCGTGAGCGAGGCGGTGAACCGGCTGATGCCGTCGTGCCGCTCGAGCCGCGTGTAGCGGCAGTCGACGGCGACCCTCACGCGAGAAACTCCGTGATCGCCCCCGCCGCCTCGACCGGCTTCTCGTAGTGAATGAGGTGGCCGACGTCCGCGATTTCGACGAGCCGCGCATCCGGAAAGAGGGTGACGAGGCGGCGCTGCGCCTCGATCGGAGTGATGTCGTCGAGCGTCGCGGCGACCAGCAGCGTGCGCGGGGTCACGCGCTCTGCGTACTCCGACACGTCATGCGACACGGATGCTCGGAACGCCTCGAGCAGCATGTCGCGGTTCGCAAACCCCGAGAAGTAGCGGTCGTGTTCGGCATGAATCCAGCGCCGCAAGTCTTTGTCGCCGGTTTTCGCCATCGACACGCTCATCACGCGGGTCACCACCCTGCTGCGCAATACGGCGAATCCGGCGCGCTCGGGCAGGGCAGCGCCCAGGCGATAGAAGCCGATGGCGGCGCGCGTCAGAACGCCGCGGGGGCCCGATAGGGCGGGGGCCCCGATGGGGTTGACCAGGATCACCGACGGTGTTGGCATACCCAGGGCAACGGCCGCGCTCACGACGATCGTGCCAAACGAGTGACCGAGCAGCACCGCTTCGCCGGTGAGGCCCTCGGCCGCCACGAGTGCATTGAGCCACGCCGCGTAGCCGTCGATGTCGTGGGGACGATCCGGAAACGGCGTCGATGCTCCAAAGCCCGGCAGATCGGGGGCGAGGATGCGCAGGTGAGGAAGGCGCGCCACCACCGGTTCGAGCCCGTGGTGATCGCCGCGGAAGCCGTGCACCACGACCACGGTCGTCGCGGCGTCACTCGGCCCGTATTCGACGAGGCGCGTGCGGCTACCCAGCACCTCAATCACGCGCTCGCGGCGCGGGATGGCGGCGAGCAGCGCGGCGTGCGGGGCGGAGGTGCTCATCGCCGCCCAGTCTAGGTGCGGCGGGCCGTTTAGCCGGGCGGGCGGTGCCGTCTACAGTGGGAAGCGCCCGCACCGATAGCCGTCTCGAGGAGCGCAGTGAACTTCACCGCACCCATCACCCTGCCCGGCCTCACTCTCGACCCGCACTGGCACCGCCGCAGCGTGTTCTACGAGGTGATGGTGCGGTCGTTCGTCGACTCCAACGGCGACGGCACGGGCGATCTTGCCGGGCTTATCTCCAAGCTCGACTATCTGCAGTGGCTGGGGGTCGACGCGCTCTGGTTGCCGCCGTTCTTCCAGTCGCCCCTGCGCGACGGTGGGTACGACGTCAGCGACTACCGCGCGATCCTGCCCGAGTTCGGCACGATCGACGAGTTCCGCGAGCTCGTGACGAAGGCCCACGAGCGCAACATGCGCATCGTGATCGACCTCGTCATCAACCACACCTCCGACCAGCACCCCTGGTTCCAGGCCTCGCGCAGCGACCCCGAGGGTCCATACGGCGACTACTACGTCTGGAGTGACACCGACGAGAAGTACGAAGATGTGCGCATCATCTTCGTCGACACGGAGGAGTCGAACTGGGCGTTCGATGCCGAGCGCCGCCAGTTCTACTGGCACCGGTTCTTCTCCCACCAGCCCGACCTGAACTTCGACAACCCGAAGGTGCACGACGAGATCTTCGACGTCGTGCGGTTCTGGGCCGACCTCGGCGTCGACGGGTTCCGACTCGACGCGATCCCTTACCTGTACGAGTCGGACGGCGGCACGGGCGAGAGCGAACCCGAAACGCACGAGTTCATTAAAAAGCTGCGAAAGATGGTCGACACCGAGTACCCCGGCCGGGTGCTCATCGCCGAGGCCAACCAGTGGCCGCACGAGGTTGTCGAATTCTTCGGCACCGACGACGAGCCCGAGTGCCACATGGCCTTCGACTTTCCCGTCATGCCGCGCATTTTCTACGCGCTGCGCAGCCAGCAAGCCACCGAGCTGCAGCGTCAGCTGTCGGAAGAGACCCACGCGCCGGAGGGCTCAGCGTGGGGCGTGTTCTTGCGCAACCACGACGAGCTCACCCTGGAGATGGTCAGCGAGGAGTACCGCCAGGCCATGTATGGCTGGTACGCCTACGACCCGCGGATGCGCGCGAACATCGGTATTCGTCGGCGGCTTGCGCCGCTGCTCGACAACTCGCGCGCCGAACTCGAACTCGCGCACGCGCTGCTGTTCAGCCTGAATGGCAGCCCGTTCCTGTACTACGGCGATGAGATCGGCATGGGCGACAACATCTGGTTGCCCGACCGCGACAGCTCGCGTACCCCCATGCAGTGGACGCCCGACCGCAACGCGGGCTTCTCTCACGCCGATCCCGGCAAGCTTTACCTCCCGGTCGTGCAGTCGCTCGTGTTCCACTACAACCAGATCAACGTCGAAACGCAGCTGGCTCAGCCGCGCTCGCTGCTGCACTGGATTCGCAACGTCATTCACGTGCGCAAGGCGCATCCCGCCTTCGGCCTGGGCTCCATGCGCGTGTTGGAGACCGACAACGAGTCGGTGCTGGCCTTCGTGCGCGAGTACGAGGGTTCCGGTGGCCCGATGGGTGATCGACCCGAACGCGTCCTGTGCGTGTTCTCGTTCGCCCACAACCCCACGTCGGCGACGATCCGCCTGGGAGCAGACGACGCGAACGCCGAGCTCTTCGACCTGTTCGGTGGTGCACAGTTCCCCTCCGTCACCGCAGACGGCACGGTCACGGTCACGATGGGTACCCAGAGCTTCTTCTGGCTGCACATCGAACGTCCGGCCGGTGTCGGTGGCGCCGAGTAGCCTCCGCGCATGAGCCTGACTCCCCCGGCGCTCGCCGTCTTCGACCTCGAGACGACGGGAGTTGACGTCGCGACCGCACGTATCGTGACGGCGTTTGTCGGTGTGCTCGGTGTCGACGGCACCCTCGTTTCCAGCCGATCGTGGCTTGCCGACCCGGGGGTTGAGATTCCCGCGGGCGCTTCAGCGATCCACGGTGTCACCACCGAGCGAGCGCGGGCCGAGGGGCGCCCCGCGGCCACCGTCGTGCGCGAGATCGTTGACGAAATCGCCGCGCGCTCTGCCGATGGCCTGCCGCTCGTTGTCTACAACGCGCCCTATGACTTGACCCTGCTGAGGCACGAGGCGAAGCGTCACCACGCGGGTCCGTTCATCCCTCCACCGCTCGTGATCGATCCCCTCGTGATCGATAAGGCCGTCGACCGGTACCGAAAGGGTAAGCGCACCCTCGAGGCGGTCAGCGCTCACTACGGCGTCACCCTCGACGGCGCACACGACGCCAGCGTCGATGCGATCGGGGCCGGCCACGTCGCTCGCGCGATCATTGAGCGGTGGGCCGACGATCTGCCGGGCACCCTCACCGAACTCCACGCGCAGCAGGCCGTGTGGCACCAGCAGCAGGCCGACAGCTTCGAATCATGGATGCGCGCATCCAAAGACCAGAATTTCACCGCCGATCGCGGCTGGCCGCTGCGGCACTCCTCATAGCGCGAATCGCGCCTTCCCCGAAACGACCAATGGCCCCGCCGAAGCGGGGCCATTGTCGTGTTGAATCGGAGGCTTAGCCGCCGAAGTTCTTGAAGCGCTTGTTGAACTTCTCGACGCGACCGGCCGAGTCCATGATGCGCTGCTTGCCCGTGTAGAACGGGTGCGAGGCGGCCGAGATTTCGACATCGATGACGGGGTAGGTCACGCCGTCGAGCTCGATCGTCTTGTCGCTCGTGACCGTCGAACGGGTGAGGTAGGTCTCGCCCGACGCCAGGTCGCGGAACACCACGGGCGCGTAGTCGGGGTGGATGTCAGCCTTCATTCGTTGGTCCTTGGATGTTGTCGGAGGTGGATTTCCCCGGATTCGGGGCACGCGTATACGGCCGTTGGGCCGACACACGAGTCTAGCAGAGCGAAAACGCTCAGGAAGCGCGCGCCACGAAGCGGTCGCCGTCGCGCCATACGTTCAGCCCGAGGCCGAAAGCCTCGCTGAGTCGGTCGCCGGTAAGAACCTCGTCGAGAGCACCCTCAGCAACTACGCGGCCGTGTGCGAGAAGCAGTGCGTGGGTGAAGCCGGCGGGAATCTCTTCCACATGGTGGGTCACCATGACCATCGCCGGCGAGCTCGGCTCGGAGGCGTACGCACCCAGCAACTGCACGAGTTCCTCGCGGGCCCCGAGGTCGAGGCTTGCGGCCGGCTCATCGAGCAGCAGAAGCTCGGGGTCGGTCATGATCGACCGCGCGATTTGCACGCGCTTCTGCTCGCCGTCGCTCAGGGTGCCGAACGTGCGCTCGGCGAACTCGTCAAGCTTCCACTCGCGCAGCACGCGACGCGCGCGCCGCTCGTCGACCTCTTCGTACTCCTCGTTCCAGCGGCCCGTCACCGAGTGCGCGGCGGTCATGACGACGTCGAGCACACGTTCGTCGGCCGGCAACTGGCGGGCGAGCGCCGTCGACGCGAAGCCGATGCGCGGGCGCAACTCGCGCACGTCGCTGTGCCCGAGTTCCTCGTCGAGCACGCGCACGTGGCCGTGCGACGGGTGCAGGTGCGAGGCGGCGAGCTGCAGCAGCGTCGTCTTTCCGGCGCCGTTCGGGCCCAGCACGACCCAGCGCTGATCGTCCTCGACCTGCCAGTGCACGCCGTCGAGAATGCGGGTGTCGCCCCGCGTCAGAGAAACATCGTCGAAGTCGAGAACACGCGCCATGGTGCCACCAGCCTAGGGCACCTGCTCACTCACACGAGGCTGCGGTAGAGCGCGTCGGTGCGTTCGGCGATCCGATCCCACGAGAACATCTCTTCGGCGCGACGTCGACCGGCTTCACCCATCGCGTGTGCCCGTGAGGGATCCATCACGACCTCTTCCAGGATGCGCGCCAGGTCGCCCACGAAGCGCTCGGGATCGAGCGGCGTACCGGTGCCGTCATTGACCTGATCGATCGGCACCAGGCGACCCGTAACCCCGTCGTCGACGACCTCGGGAATACCGCCGGTGTTGGTGCCGACGACCGCCACCCCGCAGGCCATCGCCTCGAGGTTCACGATGCCGAGCGGCTCATAGACGCTGGGGCACACGAACGCGGTGGCGTGTGACAGTACGGCCGCGAGCTCGCGCGGGGCGAGCATCCTCTCGATCCAGACGACGCCCGTGCGCTCCGTCTGGAGCGCGGCAACGCCGTTCTGCACCTCGCGAAGGATCTCGGGCGTGTCCGGAGCACCGGCGCACAGCACAAGCTGCACGTCCTTCGGCAGGCGGCGGGCCGCTTCGAGCAGGTACGGCAGGCCCTTCTGACGGGTGATGCGCCCCACGAATGCCACAGTGGGGCGGTCGGGGTCGATGCCGAGACCACGCACGGCCTCGTGATCGATCGTGCGCTGCCAGCGCTCGAGGTCGATTCCGTTGTGAATGGTCGTGACCTTCTGCTCGTCGAGCTCGGGGTAGCAGCGCAGAATGTCGCGGCGCATCCCGTCGCTGACGGCGATGACGGCGTCGGCCGACTCGAACGCGGTCTTCTCGATCCAGCGCGAGACGCGGTATCCGCCACCGAGCTGCTCGGCCTTCCATGGCCGCAGCGGCTCGAGGCTGTGGGCCGTGACGACGTGAGGCACGTCGTGCAGCAGCTGGGCCAAGTGCCCCGCCGCGTTCGCATACCACGTGTGCGAGTGCACAAGATCGGCGCCGTCGACGTCTTCGGCGATGGCCAGGTCGACGCCCAGGGTCGCGAGTGCGGGATTCGCGCTCGACAGTGCGCCGGGCACGAGGTAGGCGTGTGTGTCGGCCTCCTGCCGCGGCTGACCGAAGCAGCGCACCCGCACGTCGATGCGCTGGCGCAGAGCACGCACCAACTCGGCGACGTGCACACCAGCCCCTCCATAGACCTCCGGCGGATACTCACGAGAAATGACGTCGACGCGCATGCGGATGACCCTAGTACGGTGCCCACCGCTCGCCTACTGTGGGTGTCATGGCCTCTCCCAAGATCTTCGGAATCGTGCTCGCTGGCGGCGAAGGAAAGCGCCTGATGCCCCTGACGGCTGACCGGGCGAAGCCTGCGGTGCCGTTTGCCGGGGGTTATCGCCTCATCGACTTCGCGCTGTCCAACCTCATCAACTCGGGTTTGCGCCAGGTCGTCGTGCTGACGCAGTACAAGAGCCACTCTCTCGACCGCCACGTCTCACAGACATGGCGGCTCAGCGGCATGTTGAACGCCTACGTTGCGTCGGTTCCCGCCCAGCAGCGGGTCGGCAAGCGATGGTTCTCGGGCTCGGCCGACGCGATCTTTCAAAGCCTCAACCTGATTCGTGACGAGAAGCCCGACATCGTCGTGGTGGTCGGCGCCGACCACGTCTACCGCATGGACTTCCGGCAGATGATCGACGCCCACATCGACAACGGCGCCGGGGTGACCGTCGCGGGAATCCGTCAGCCGATCGCCTTGGCCGATCAGTTCGGCGTCATCGAGACCGACCCGGCAAATCCGCAGCGCATCGCCGCGTTCCGTGAGAAGCCCACCGACGCGCTCGGACTCGCGGACTCTCCGCACGAGATTCTCGCCTCGATGGGCAACTATGTGTTCGACGCTGACGTGCTGATCGACGCCGTGACGCGCGACGCCGAGCTCGACAACTCAAACCACGACATGGGCGGCGACATCGTCCCCGCCTTCGTCGACCGCGGCGAGGCGTACGTGTACGACCTCAACCGCAACGATGTTCCGGGCTCGACCGACCGCGACAAGTACTACTGGCGTGACGTCGGAACGATCGAGTCATTCTTTGACGCCCATCAGGACCTCATCTCGGCCCTGCCGGTGTTCAATCTGTACAACGCCGAATGGCCGATTTTCACGCAGCAGTTGAACCTTCCCCCCGCCAAGTTCGTTCGCGACGCAAACGGTGACGTGGGCGCCGTCATCGACTCGATCGTGTCGCTTGGCTCCGTCCTCTCCGGCAGCCACATCGAGCGCAGCGTGCTTGGATCGGGTGTCGTCGCCGAGTCGGCCCGCATCGTCGACTCCATCGTGTTCGAAAAGGCACAGATCGGCGCAGGAGCAGTCGTACAGCGCACTATTCTCGACAAGGAGGTCGTCGTCGCCCCCGGAGCGCAGGTGGGCGTCGATCACGCCGCCGACCGAGCCCGCGGGTTCACGGTGACCGAGACCGGAATCGTGGTGGTTGGCAAGGGCCAGACCGTCGCGTAGTCCCCGCCCGCGTCCCGCGCGGGCGCGACGAAAGTGAGGCGGGCGTGGCGCGGTTTCTCGTGGTGCTCGATGTCGACTCCACCCTCATCAACGAGGAGGCCATCGAGCTCATCGCCGACGAGGCCGGCTCGGGTGCGGAGGTTGCCCGCATCACGGAGCGCGCGATGGCCGGTGAACTCGACTTCGCCGAGAGCCTCACGGAACGGGTGGCAACCCTGGCCGGCCTGTCTGTCGGCCGCCTCGCGGATGCCGCATCCCGCATTTCGGTCACGGCGGGCGCGCGTGCGCTGATCGACTCCGTGCACGCCGCCGGAGGAGTCGTCGCGGTCGTCTCCGGCGGGTTTCACGAACTGCTCGACCCGCTCGCCGCAACGCTCGGCCTGGATGCGCACCGCGCGAACCGCTTGGAGGTCGCGGACGGCCGACTCACCGGTCGCACCTCCGGCCCCGTGATCGACGCGGCCGCGAAGGCCAGCGCGCTGCGAGAGTGGGCGGCGTCGTTTGACGTACCGTCGACACGCACGGTCGCGGTCGGCGACGGGGCCAACGACCTCGAGATGATGCGCGCGGCGCAGCTGTCTGTCGCGTTCTGTGCGAAGCCCGTCGTGCGCGAGCGGGCACACGTCGCAGTCGACCAGCGCGACCTCAGCGCCGTGCTGCCGTTGTTGGGCCTGCGGGGTTAGTGCCCCATCCCGAGTCCACCGTCGACCGGGATGACCGCGCCGGAGATGTAGCCGGCGTCATCGCCCGCGAGCCAGGTCACAACGCGCGCCACCTCCACCGGGGTCGCGAACCGTCCAGCCGGGATCGCCTCCTGGTAGGCCTTTTGCTGATCCTCCGGCAGGGCCGCGGTCATGTCGGTCTCGATGAACCCGGGAGCCACCACGTTCGCGGTGATTCCCCGGCCGCCCAGCTCGCGGGTGAGCGAGCGCGCCATCCCCACGAGAGCCGACTTCGACGCCGAGTAGTTGACCTGACCGGCCGAGCCGTAGAGGCCAACCACGCTCGAAATCAGAATGATGCGGCCGAAACGTGCCTTCAGCATCCCCTTGGACGCGCGCTTGACGGTGCGGAACGCGCCCGTCAGGTTTGTGTCGATCACGTCGGTGAAGTCATCCTCCGACATGCGCAGCAGCAGCGTGTCGCGGGTGATGCCCGCGTTTGCAACCACGATTTCCACGGGGCCGTACTGCGCCTCGACCTCGGTGAAAGCCGCATCAAGGGAGGCCGCGTCGGTCACATCGGCGGTCACGGTCAGGGCACCCTCAGGACCCGCCCCCGAACGGGCGGTCACCGCCACGCGATGACCCTGCGAGAGGAACTCCTCCGCGATCGCGCGGCCAATTCCGCGGTTGCCTCCGGTGACGAGTACGGTGCGTGGGGTGCTCATAGCCGTCAAGCCTATTAGCAGGCATCGGGGTTAGCATCGCCACACGATGAAGCAGAAGGCCGCATCCACCAGCGCCATCACCAGCCTCGGTGACGCTCCCGACGAGGAGCGCAAGGCGCGCATGATCAAGTACGCCACCTCGATGGGTATCCGCGTGGTGTGCATCATCGCGTGCTTCTACACGCCCGGTTGGTGGCTGTTGATTCCCGCTCTCGGCGCGGTGTTCCTGCCGTACTTCGCGGTGATCGCAGCCAACCAGGTGACCCGCACCGGCGGAAACCAGGTCGAACGGCCCGGATCGATCGTGCTGTCGGGGCAGGGCCCCCAGTCGTGATTGGTCTCCCGGGCGAGATCTCGGGGCTGCGCTGCTCGCGAAGCGGGTGCCGCGCCGATGCGACCTGGGCCATCAACTGGCGCAACCCGAAGATTCACGACGCCTCTCGTGTGAAGGTGTGGCTCGCCTGCGACGAGCACCGCGACTACCTCTACGACTTCGTCGACCAGCGCGGGTTCCCCGCTGCGATCACGCCAGCGGGTGTCGTCGTCGACGCGTTGCCTGACGCGGTCGGGCAGAATGACACCCCGTGAGCATCCTCCAGATCGCGCTGACGAAGCGGTGGCTCGGCTACTTCGCCGTCACCGTGATCTTCGCGGTGATCTGTTCGCTCCTGGGCGTCTGGCAGTGGAACCGCCGCGAGCAGGCGGTCGCCGCCATCGAACGCATCGAGAACAACTATGACGCGACTCCCGTGACCCTCGACGAGGCCCTGCCCGATCGCGATGCATTCCGTGCCGACGACGAATGGCAGCCGGTCGCCGTGTCCGGTGAGTATCTGGTCGACGAGCAGTTGCTGGTCCGGGCGCGGCCGCGCTCCGGGCAGCCCGGCTTCGAGGTCATTGTTCCCCTGCGGCTCGACGATGGCGGTCTTGTCGTGGTGAACCGCGGGTGGCTTCCCGTCGGCTCGGCCCAGGACTCGCCCGATGTGGTGCCCGCCGCCCCCACCGGCAGGGTCGACGTCATCGGGCGCATTCGCCCGAGCGAGCCGACGATCGCCGGCCGGGGCGCGCCCGAGGGGCAGATCGCGACGATTCACCTGCCCACCATCGCCGAACGACTCGGTGACGATGTCGTCGAGGGCGCGTACCTGCAGCTGGCCGACGAATCGCCCGCTCCCGCGACTCGCCCGCAGGCTGCCGTGCGCCCCGAGATCAATGAGGGCCCGCACCTCAGCTACACCTTCCAGTGGTACGTCTTCGCGCTTCTGGGGTTCATCGGCTTTGGCTGGGCGATTCGCCAGGAGGTTCGCGTGCTGCGCGCCGCCGACGCCGGCGAGCCGGTTCCTCCCCCGAAGCGTCGCCGGTCAGGGCCCACAGACGACGAAGAAGAAGACGCGCTGCTCGACGCCGCAGCGCGCTAACGCGTCGTTAGGCGAGCGAGATCAGCTCGGCGTAGTCGGCGGTCCACAGGTCTTCGACTCCGTCGGGCATGATGAGCACCCGCTCGGGATTGAGCGCCTCCACGGCGCCCTCGTCGTGGCTGACGAGAATCACGGCTCCGGAGTAGTTGGCGAGCGCTCCGAGGATCTCCTCGCGGCTGGCAGGGTCAAGGTTGTTTGTCGGCTCGTCCAGCAACAGGAGGTTTGCCTTCGACACCACGAGCATCGCGAGTGACAGCCGGGTCTTCTCGCCGCCCGACAGCACGCCGGCGGGCTTCTGCACGTCGTCGCCGACGAACAGGAACGAGCCGAGAACGCTGCGCGCCTCCCGCTCGGTGATCGACTCGGATGCGCTCATCATGTTGGCAAGCACGCTGCGGTTCACGTCGAGCGTCTCGTGCTCCTGCGCGTAGTACCCGATGCGGAGGCCGTGCCCCGGTTCGAGCTCGCCCGTGTCTGGCTGATCGACGCCCGCAAGGATGCGCAGCAGCGTCGTCTTGCCCGCGCCATTGAGGCCGAGGATGACGACCCGCGATCCCCGGTCAACGGCGAGGTCGACGGCCGTGAAGATCTCGAGCGAGCCGTAGCTCTTCGACAGGTTCTTCGCCTGCAGTGGTGTCTTGCCCACCGGCGCGGGCTCGGGGAAGCGCAGCTTCGCCACGCGATCGACCGCGCGCACCTCGTCGAGGCCGGCGAGCATCCGTTCGGCGCGGGCGACCATCTGGTGGGCGGCCGCCGCCTTCGACGCCTTCGCCCCGAAGCGCGCCGCCTGCAGCTGCAGGGCGGTTGCCTTCTTCTCGACGTTGACGCGCTCCTTCTTGCGGCGCTCTTCGTCGGCCTCGCGCTGGCGCAGGTAGTGCTTCCACCCCATGTTGTAGATGTCAATGACCTGGCGATTCGCGTCCAGGTAGAAGACGCGGTTGACCGTCTCCTCGACGAGGTGCACGTCGTGGCTGATGACGATCACGCCGCCCGAGTAGGCCTTCAGGAAGTCGCGCAGCCAGACGACCGAGTCGGCGTCGAGGTGGTTCGTCGGCTCGTCCAGGATCATCGTCTCGGCGTCCGAGAACAGGATGCGCGCCAGCTCAATACGGCGCCGCTGACCGCCGGACAAGGTCTTCAACGGCTGACTGAGAATGCGGTCGGGCAATGCAAGGTTGCTCGCGATGGCGGCGGCCTCGGCCTCGGCGGCATAGCCCCCGAGTGACTGGAACTGGTCGGTGAGGCGGCTGTAGCGACGCATCGCCCGCTCGGCGATCGCCGGGTCGTCGCTCGCCATCTCATGGCTCGCCGTCGTCATGTCGGCCACGATCGTGCCGAGCCCACGGGCGTCGAGGATGCGCGTGCGCGCCAACTGCTCGGGATCGCCGGCGCGCGGGTCCTGCGGAAGGTAGCCGATCTCGCCCGAGCGCGTGATGCTGCCGCCGGTCGGCAACGACTCGCCCGCGAGAGCCTTGGTGAGCGTCGTCTTGCCCGCCCCGTTGCGTCCAACCAACCCGATCTTGTCGCCGGCGGCGACGCGGAAGGACACGTTTTCCATCAGTAGGCGTGCGCCGACCCGGATCTCGAGGTCTTGCACAGCGAGCACAGCGATCGTCCGATTCTTTGGTGGGGTTCGACAGGCCACGCGCGAGGGGGCCAGCGGGATAGTCTACGGGGGTTGGCGCTGTGCGCCGACCGCCACCTACCGACTCCCGACCCCACCCGAGGAGCCCCATGTCACTCGCCGCACCCCTCTCCGGGCCCACGCTCGCCGATCGCGTCATCCCCCGCACCCTCGTCACGGACATCGCCCTCGTTGCGGCCGGGGCCGGCCTCACCGCAGCCGCGGCGCAGGTGATCATCCCCGCCTGGCCTGTCCCCTTTACCGGTCAGACGTTTGCCGTGCTTCTCGTCGGCGCTAGCCTCGGGATGACCCGCGGCGCACTCTCGATGGGCCTCTACGCGCTGCTAGGCCTGGTGGGGCTGCCCGTGTTCGCGCCTCAGGCTGATGGCTCCCACCTCACGGGCCTCGCCGCGCTTGCGGCGCCGAGCTTCGGCTACATCGTTGGATTCGTTGCCGCAGCTGCGATTATGGGCTGGTTCGCCCAGCAGAAGTGGGACCGCAAGATCCTGAAGACCCTCGTCGCCCTTGTCGCGTCGACGCTGATCATCTACGCGTTCGGGCTCTCCTGGCTCGGTGTCGTACTCGCGCAGCTCGGTGTCGAAAACGTGCTCGCGACCACCATCTCCGCGGGTCTTCTGCCTTTCCTTGTGGGTGACGCCATCAAGGCCCTTCTCGCCGCCGCACTTCTCCCGGCTGCGTGGTGGGCAATCTCACGCGCCGATCGTGCCGCAGGCCGCAACTGATAGGCCGCGTCCTCGACACAGACGAAGGCCCCGCCGGTGATCCGGCGGGGCCTTCGTCATCTGCTGGACTACTCATCGAATCCCAGCGCGTCGCGCAGCACGCTGAGCCAGATCTCTGGCGTTTCCAGATGCGGATCATGAGCCGCACCGCTCACTTCCAGCACGCGCGCCGAGGGCTGTCCATTCCGCAGGGTCGCGCGCCGCTCGCTCGCGATTCCGTGTTCCCCGACGATGACGCTGATGGGCACGCGAAGTGCGCGCCACTCCCCCGCGAACGACGAGTGAACGGGTTCAATCGCCGCGCGCAATACTGACGCGTCGAAACGCGGAACATACCCTCCGTCGTCGTCCCGCAAGTCGGCAGCCCAGGCCGTGGCGAGCGGGGAAGAACCGAGAGCCGTCACCGCGGACGCGCGGTCCCGGAACGGAACCGGCCAGCGGCGGAAATAGGCCTCGAGTTCGTGTGCAGGCATTCCGCCGTCATCGCCATCCGGGTGAGCCTCAACCATGACCAGGTGTGCGACGAGGTCGGACCTCGCGTGCGCGACCAGAAGTGCGGTGTTCCCACCCATCGATTGCCCGATCAGGGTCACGGGTTCGCGGGCGAACGACTGGATGTGGGCGATCGCGTCGTCGACGAAGGCCTGCCGCGACACGTTGTCGGGAAGGCGGGACGAGCATCCATGACCACGTTGGTCAATCAGAAGCACGCGATAGTCGGGCGCCAAAGCTTCCGCCGTTGCGACAAACTCGGTCGCGCTCCCCGCGAGGCCGTGCAGGAACACCACGACGTGGCCGTCCGCTCCGAACGCGTGCGCGACGACCGTGCAGCCATCGCGCACGACTGTGCGCCGGTCGGCAATCGGAAGGTCGACGCAGGAAATCAGATGCTGAAGCCCAATGCGCGCATCATGTCGCGACCGTCGTCGGTGATGCGCTCGGGGCCCCACGGCGGCATCCAGACCCAGTTGATGCGGAACTGTTTGACGATGCCGTCGAGCGAATTCGCGACCGATTCCTCGATGACGTCCGTCAGCGGACATCCGGCGCTCGTCAGCGTCATGGAGATGATGAGAGCGTCAGCCTCGTCATCCCAGGCCAGGTCGTAGACCAGGCCGAGATCGACGATGTTGACGCCGAGCTCGGGGTCGACAACGTTCTTCAGGCCCTCTTCGACCTCGTCGAACAGAGCCGGCTCGAGTGCGGTGGGCATGCCGGGAGTCTACGCCGTCGCCTGCGCGTAGCGAACGTAGCCTTCTTCCTCCAGGCGCTCCGCGAGCTCGGGGCCACCCTCCTCGGCGATCTTGCCGTCAACGAAGACGTGCACGAAGTCGGGGGTGATGTAGCGCAGGATGCGCGTGTAGTGGGTGATCAGCAGAACACCGAGGTTGTTCGACTCCTTCGCGCGGTTCACGCCCTCCGACACGATCTTCAGCGCGTCGACGTCGAGCCCGGAGTCGGTCTCGTCGAGCACCGCGAACTTCGGCTTCAGCAACTCGAGCTGGACGATCTCGTGGCGCTTCTTCTCGCCGCCCGAGAAGCCCTCGTTGACGTTGCGCTCGGCGAACGACTGGTCCATCTGCAGCGCCTGCATGGATCCACGCAGGTCCTTAATCCAGGTGCGCACGGGCGGCGCCTCGCCGTCGAGGGCCGTCTTTGCGGTGCGGAGGAAGTTCGACACCGTGACGCCCGGAATCTCGACCGGGTACTGCATCGCGAGGAACAGGCCGGCCTTCGCACGCTCATCCACGCTCATCTCGAGCACGTCTTCGCCATCGAGCTCGATGGAACCCGAGTCGACGGTGTAGCGCGGGTGGCCAGCGATCGTGTACGCGAGCGTCGACTTGCCCGAGCCATTCGGCCCCATGATCGCGTGAATCTCGCCCTGGTTGATCGTGAGGTCGACGCCTCGGAGGATCGGCTTCGGGCCCTGGTCGGTTTCGATGCTGACGTGCAGGTCTTTGATGGTCAACGTGGCCATGGTTCTCAACTCTTCTTTCGGTTCATGAGGCCCGTGTGCGGGCGCAGATCGGGATGCGGCGGGGCCGCTCAGGGAGTGATGATCGCGTCGGGGTCGACGAAGACGTCTCCGCCCTCCACCGTGACGGTGTAGACCGGTACGGGTTCGTACGCCGGGAAGTTCAGCGGCTTGCCCGTCGCGAGTTCGAACTTCGAGCCGTGCGCCCAGCATTCGAGCGTCGAGTCCTCGACGAATCCCTCGCTCAGCGAGATGTCGCCGTGCGTGCACGTGTCGCCGATCGCGTGCACCTGGCCCGAGGAGTCGCGCACGACGGCAATCGGCTTGCCGTCAAGCACGACCTTCATCGCGGTGGACACGCTGAGCTCGCTCTCGGAGCAGACACGCTGGGCGGCCATCAGATGCTCTCCACGGCGTCGAGCTCCGCCTCGACGGCGGCGACAAGCCGCTGCTCAAGCTCGGCCTGACCGATCTTCTGCACGATCTCGAGCAGGAATCCGAGCACGACGAGGCGACGCGCTTCCTTCTCAGCGATGCCGCGCGAACGCAGATAGAACAGCTGCTCGTCATCGAAGCGGCCGGTCGCACTCGCGTGCCCAGCACCCGCAATGTCGCCCGTCTCGATTTCGAGGTTCGGGATCGAGTCGGCGCGCGTGCCGTCACTCAGAACGAGATTGCGGTTCGCCTCGTAGGAGTCGGTGCCGGTGGCGTCGCGCCCGATCAGCACGTCGCCGATCCACACCGTGCGCGCACCCTGCCCGTTCAACGCGCCCTTGTAGAGCACATCGCTCACGGTGTGCGGAGCAATGTGGTGCACAAACACCTGCTGTTCGAGGTGCTGACCGGCGTCACTGAAGTAGAGGCCGTAGAGGTTGCCGGTCGCGCCGTCACCCGCGAGAGCGGCCGAGGGGTTCACGCGCACGACGGATCCGCCGAGCGACACGACGAGGTGGGTGAGCGTCGCGCTCTTGTCGACGCGCGCGAACTGGGCCGAGAGGTGGACACTGTCGTCGTCCCACTCCTGGAGGCTGACGACGGTCAGATGTGATCCGTCCTCCGCCACGATCTCGACGTTCTCGCTCAATCGAGCGCTGCCACGGTTGTCGATGATGACGAGACCACGCGCATTCGGCTTCGCCACGATCACCGTGTGAGCAGCCCGCGGCTGGTGGTCGGCACCCGTTCGATCGATCGTGACCTCGGTGTGCTCTTCCGCACTGAGCGTGACGACGAGCGCCTTCTCGGTGCGCGACCATGCGTTCGCCGAGGCGCGATCTTCGGGTGTTCCTGCGGAACCGACCCGAGCATCCTCGACGCCGACCCATTCGACGCTGACTCCCGCGGCCTCCGTGACCGTCGTCGGGAGGGCAGAGCCATCCAGCTCGCCGTCGATCAGGTCGCGAACCTTGTCGACCGGGGTCAGCTTCCACTCGGCCTCACGGCCGGTGACTGCGGGGAAGTCGGCGTGGTTCGTCGACCGGAAACGCTCGGAGCGAGTCTGAACGGGAACGGGCGATCCGGGCCCATGCGAGTGGGCCGCAGCGCCAGGGACGGTCGGTGCGGTATTCGTGGCGGTCATTTAGCCGACGGATCCTTCCATGCTCATCTCGATGAGCTTGTTGAGTTCAAGCGCGTACTCCATGGGCAACTCGCGGGCGATCGGTTCGATGAACCCGCGCACGATCATGGCCATGGCCTCGTCTTCGGGTAGTCCGCGCGACTGCAGGTAGAACAACTGCTCCTCGCTTACGCGCGACACGGTCGCCTCGTGGCCGAGCTGGACGTCGTCCACGCGGATGTCGATCGCCGGGTAGGTGTCCGAGCGCGAGATCGTGTCGACAAGCAGCGCGTCGCAGCGCACGGTGTTGGCCGAGTGGTGAGCGTTCTGGTCAACGCGCACCTCGCCGCGGTAGCCCGCACGGCCCCCACCACGCGCGATCGACTTCGACACGATCGACGACGTCGTGTGCGGCGCCATGTGGATCATCTTCGCGCCGGCGTCCTGGTGCTGGCCGGGGCCCGCGAACGCGACCGACAGCGTCTCACCCTTCGCGTGCTCACCCATGAGGAAGATCGACGGGTACTTCATCGTCACCTTCGAGCCGATGTTGCCATCGACCCACTCCATGGTGGCGCCCTCGTGCGCGACGGCCCGCTTGGTCACGAGGTTGTAGACGTTGTTCGACCAGTTCTGAATCGTCGTGTAGCGAACGCGGGCGTTCTTCTTCACGATGATCTCGACGACGGCCGAGTGCAGCGAGTCGCTCTTGTAGATCGGCGCCGTGCAGCCCTCGATGTAGTGCACGTACGAGCCTTCATCGGCGATGATCAGCGTGCGCTCAAACTGGCCCATGTTCTCGGTGTTGATGCGGAAGTAGGCCTGCAGCGGAATCTCGACGTGCACGCCCGGCGGCACGTAGACGAACGAGCCGCCCGACCACACGGCCGTGTTCAGCGCCGCGAACTTGTTGTCGCCGGCCGGGATCACGGTGCCGAAGTACTCTTCGAAGAACTCGGGGTGCTCTTTCAGAGCGGTGTCGGTGTCCATGAAGATGACACCCTGCTGCTCGAGGTCTTCACGAATCTGGTGGTACACGACCTCGGACTCGTACTGAGCGGCGACACCGGCCACCAGCCGCTGACGCTCGGCCTCCGGGATGCCGAGGCGCTCGTAGGTGTTCTTGATGTCTTCGGGCAGCTCTTCCCAGCTGGTGGCCTGCTTCTCGGTGGTGCGCACGAAGTACTTGATGTTGTCGAAGTCGATACCCGACAGGTCGCTTCCCCACGTCGGCATCGGCTTGCGCTGGAAGAGCTTGTAGCCCTTCAGCCGCTGCTCGAGCATCCAGGCCGGTTCGTTCTTCTTGCGGGAGATGTCGGTGACAACCTCCTCGTCAATGCCGCGACGAGCGGATGCGCCGGCTGCGTCACTGTCGGACCAGCCGAACTCGTATTGGCCGAGCCCTTCCAATTCGGGGCGGTCGATGAGCACGTCAGACATGTCGCGTTCCTCTCTGTCACCGGACGAAACCGTCAGGTCTCGCCCGGCATTCCCGCTCCCGGCGTGACCGGTCGCGTTTGGGGCTGATGCTCAAAGAGCCCCACGTACACTGGGCTCTAGGCGGGTCGGCGCCCGCGCAGTGTCGCGGTGACGCCCGCGATCAACACTGATGGTGAGCGCTGAAAGTCTACCGCGCTCCCGCTGAGAACGAGGGGTGCATGCTGTGAGTCAGCAGGTGGCGCAGAAGCCGTCGATCGTCCGCCGCTTTGTGGGCTGGCTGCCCACGGAGGTCACCCGGCGAGTGCGCGTGTTCGCGTGGCTCTCTCTCATTAGCCAAACCCTGATCGTCGGCACGGGCGGTGCGGTGCGCCTGACCGGTTCCGGCCTGGGCTGCCCGACCTGGCCGCGCTGCACCGAGGAGTCGTTCGTCGCGACGCCCGAAATGGGCATCCACGGCGCCGTCGAGTTCGGCAACCGACTGCTGACCTTCGTGCTGATCATCATCGCGATCGTCGCCTTCCTCTTCGTGGTGCGAATGCGCCGCGAGCGGCCCGAACTGCTCCGCCTGACCGTCGCGCTCGGGCTGGGCATTCCCGCCCAGGCCATCATCGGCGGCATCACCGTGCTGACGAACCTGAACCCGTACGTGGTCGGGCTGCACTTCGTCGTCTCTGCAGTGCTGGTGGCGCTCGCGACGGTCTTCGTGGCGCGGGTTTATCGCGGCCGGAAGGTCGACACGTTCGTCGTGGATGCACGGTTCCGGTTCGTCGCGGCGCTCACGGCGGTCGGCGTCTGGATTACCGTCCTCGTCGGCATCCTCGTCACCGGTTCCGGTCCGCACGCCGGCGACGGTGGCGCCGCGCGCAACGGACTCGATTCCGAACTGCTCCAGCACATCCACTCGTGGCCCGCCTACGTGACGGGCGTGCTGTCGCTGCTCTTGCTGGTGTGGGCCTTCCGCGTTCCCCGCCGCGGCCTGCGCATCGCGACGGTCGGGCTTGTGGCGACCGAGGCTGTTCAGATCGCCGTGGGCATCGCCCAGGCCCGGCTCGGCCTGCCGGAGCTGCTCGTCGGCATCCACATGGTGCTCGCGTGCGTGCTCGTCGCGGTCATGACGCTGGTGCTCGTGCTGCAGCGCCCCGGAGGTCGAGAGCTAGAAGGGCAGCAGCGGGTCGACGCCGACGGCGACGAAGACGAGCGTCAGGTACGTGATGCTCGCGTGGAACACCTTCATCGGTGACACGTCGTCGAGGCCGCGGGCCGCGCGACCGTAAAGCCGGTGGCTCTCGACGATGAACCATCCGCCGGCGAGCACGGCGACCGCCGTGTAGAGCGCGCCCATGGGTGCGACCGGAATGAGCAGCAGCGACATGACGACGGTGGCCCACGCATACAGCACCACCTGTACGCCGACGACGGTGCGCCCGCGCACCACCGCGAGCATCGGCACGCTCGCTTCGGCGTAGTCGTCGCGGTACCGCATCGATAGCGGCCAGTAGTGCGGCGGAGTCCAGAGGAAGACGACCAAGAACAGGATGACCGGGGCCCAGTCGAGCGAGCCCGTGACGGCGCTCCACCCGATCAGCACCGGGAAGCATCCCGCGATACCGCCCCAGATGATGTTCTGCTCGGTGCGTCGCTTGAGAACGAGCGTGTAGATCACGACGTAGAACAGAATCGCCGCGAACGCGAGGGCGGCCGCCAAGAGGTTCGTGGTGGCCCACAGCCACATAATCGACCCCACGCCGATGACGGTCGCGAACACGGTCGCCTGCCGAGCCGTCAGTTCTCCGGTGACGAGGGGCCGATTCTTGGTGCGATTCATGAGGCGGTCAATGTCACGGTCGATGACCATGTTGAACGCGTTCGCCGAGCCGGCGGCCAGGGAACCACCGAGCAGGGTCGCGAGCACCAGCCAGATGCTGGGCAGCCCGCCCTCGGCGAGGATCATCACCGGCGCCGTCGTCACCAACAGCAGCTCGATAACGCGGGGCTTGGTCAGCGCGACGTACGCGGTGACCGTCCGGCGAAGCGAGGGGCGTGGGGGGCTGACGACCTGCTCGAGCGCTGTGTCCATGTCTCCTCTTCACGACGGGCGTCGGTCGGCCGCCATTCTACGGGAGGGTGCCTGTGCACACGCCCGGCGGTGACGGAGCGATCGGCGGCCGCCGCGCGCATCCCTATACTGGGCAGAGCCTGCAGACCGCCGAATTCCGTCTCTCGAACGGGGGTGCCCCGCACCCGGCTGGATCGCGGTTACGGTCGCCGATGACCGGGCACGGCTGAGACGATGCCGGAGGAGCGACCCTGCCCGCCGGCCAATTCGAGGAAAGGCTGTTTCGCCGAGATGACCGAACTGACCTGGAACGACCTGGATGCCGCCGCCGTCGAGACCGGCCGCCTTCTGGCCGCTGACGCCGTCGAGAAGGCTGGTCACGGCCACCCCGGCACGGCGATGAGCCTGTCGCCCGTTGCCTATCTTCTTCACCAGAAGGTCATGCAGCACGACCCCAGCGACCCCACGTGGGTCGGGCGCGACCGCTTCATCCTGTCGGCAGGGCACAGCTCGCTGACGCAGTACGTTCAGCTGTACCTCGGCGGCTACGGCCTCGAGCTCGACGACATCAAGTCGCTGCGCACCTGGGGTTCGAAGACTCCTGGGCACCCCGAGTACGGCCACACCGACGGCGTCGAGATCACGACCGGCCCTCTCGGCCAGGGCCTCGCCTCGGCCGTGGGTTTCGCCTACGCCGCCCGCTTCGAGCGCGGCCTGCTCGACCCCGACGCGCCCGCCGGCGAGAGCCCGTTCGACCACTTCATCTACGTCATCGCTGGTGACGGAGACCTCCAGGAGGGTGTCACCAGCGAGGCGAGCTCGCTGGCGGGGCACCAGCAGCTCGGCAACCTGATCACCATCTACGACTCGAACCAGATCTCGATCGAAGACGACACCGACATTGCCTTCACCGAAGACGTCGCTGCGCGCTATGAGGCCTACGGCTGGCAGGTGTTGACCGTCGATTGGAAGAAGACCGGCGAGTACGTCGAGGACGTCCACGAGCTGTACCAGGCGATCGAGACGGCGAAGGCCGCGACCGACAAGCCGTCGCTCATCATCCTCAAGACGATCATCGGCTGGCCGGCCCCCAACAAGCGCAACACGGGCAAGATCCACGGTTCAGCGCTGGGCGCCGACGAGTTGGCGGCCACCAAGTCCCTCATGGGCTTCGACCCCGAGGCCACGTTCGTCGTGTCTGACGAGGTCATCGCCCACACCCGCCAGGCCGTTCAGCGCGGTCAGGAACGGCACGCGGCGTGGAACTCGCGCTTCGAGGCGTGGGCGGCTGCCCAGCCGGAGCGCAAGGCGCTGTTCGACCGCATGCAGGCCGGAGAACTGCCTGCCGGTCTCGAAGAGGCCCTGCCGCGCTTCGAGGGCGGCACGAGCCTGTCGACGCGCGCGGCGAGTGGCAAGACGATCAATGCGATCGCTCCCCACCTCCCGGAACTGTGGGGTGGCTCCGCCGACCTGGCCGAGTCGAACCTGACGACGATCCACGACGGCGGGTCGTTCGTGCCCGCGCAGATCACGACGAAGGAGTGGTCGGCCAATCCCTACGGCCGCATCATGCACTTCGGCATCCGCGAGCACGCCATGGGCGCCATTCTGAACGGCATCGCGCTGCACGGACGCACGCGCGCCTTTGGCGGCACGTTCCTGATCTTCAGCGACTACATGCGCCCGGCCGTTCGTTTGGCCGCCCTGATGCGCGTTCCCGTGATCTACGTGTGGACGCACGACTCCGTCGCGCTGGGTGAAGACGGCCCGACCCACCAGCCAATCGAGCAGCTCGCCGCGCTGCGTGCGATTCCCGGCCTCGACATCGTGCGCCCGGCCGACGCGAACGAGACCGCGTACGCCTGGCTCGCCACGCTGCAGCGCTTCGACCGCCCCGTCGGTCTCGCGCTGACTCGTCAGAACATTCCGGTCTTCGAACGCGGCGACGGGGATGCTCATGGCGACACGCTCGCCTCCGCCCGCCACACGGCACGCGGCGGGTACATCCTCGCCGAAGCCGCGAACGGCTCGCCCGACGTGATTCTGATCGCGACGGGTTCGGAGGTGCAGTTGGCGCTCGAAGCGCGCGAGCGTCTTGCCGCCGACGGCGTGCACGCTCGCGTTGTGTCGATGCCCAGCGTCGAGTGGTTCGACGAGCAGCCGGCCGAGTACCGCGAGTCCGTGCTCCCCGCCAGCGTGTCCGCACGTGTCGCGGTCGAAGCCGGGCTCGGGTTGACCTGGCACCGTTTCGTGGGCGACCGAGGCCGCATCGTCTCGATCGAGCACTTCGGCGCGAGCGCCGACTACCAGACCCTGTTCCGCGAGTTCGGAATCACCACCGACGCGGTTGTCGCCGCCGCCCGAGAGACCCTCGCCGCCGGCTGACATCCGCCCTCGCTCCTCCGCACCGCCACCACACACTCAAGGATCCCCATGACCAGCACTCCCACTGCCCGGCTCAGCGACGTCGGCGTCAGCATCTGGCTCGACGACCTTTCTCGCGACCGCATCACCTCCGGAGGCCTCGAGCGGTTGATCGCCGAGCGAAACGTCGTCGGCGTCACCACGAACCCGACGATCTTCGCGGCCGCGCTCGCCACCGGTACCACCTACGACGAGCAGATTCGTGAGCTCGCCGCGGCCGGTGCCGATGTCACGAGCGCGGTGTTCGAGATCACCACCGACGATGTTGCCGCGGCAAGCGACATCTTCGCCGGCGTCGCCGAGGCGACGGGCGGACGCGACGGGCGCGTATCCATCGAGGTGGAGCCGGGTCTTGCCCACGACGCCGACGGAACGGCGCAGCAGGCGCGAGAGCTGTGGGCGAAGGTGAACCGTCCCAACGCGATGATCAAGATTCCCGCAACGCTCGAGGGCCTCGCAGCGATCACGGAGACCATCGCGGCGGGCATCAGCGTGAATGTCACCCTGATCTTCAGCCTCGAGCGGTACCGCGCGGTCGTCGATGCGTACCTCACGGGCCTCGAGAAGGCGAAGGAAGCGGGGCACGATCTGTCGAGCATCCATTCGGTGGCGTCGTTCTTCGTCTCGCGCGTGGACTCCGAGATCGACGCGCGCCTTGTCGCACTCGGCTCGCCCGAGGCCCTGGCGCTCAAGAGCAAGGCGGGCATCGCCAACGCTCGCCTGGCCTACGAGGCGTTCGAGGAACTGTTCGCCAGCGATCGCGCCCGCGCCCTGCTCGAGGCGGGCGCACACGTGCAGCGGCCGCTGTGGGCATCGACCGGCGTCAAAGACCCGGCGCTGCCCGACACGCTGTACGTGACGCAGCTCGCCGTCGCCCACACCGTCAACACCATGCCGGAAAAGACGCTCGAGGCCACCTTCGACCACGGCGACATCACGGGTGACACCGTGAGCGGAAGCTACGACGAAGCGCGCGACGTGCTCGCCGCACTCGAGACGCTCGGCATCTCGTACGACGAGGTCACCGCGAAGCTCGAAAAGGAGGGCGTCGAGAAGTTCATCGTGAGCTGGAACGAGCTGCTCGACACCGTCAGCGCCGCACTCGAGGCGGCCCGATGACGGCCGTCGTCGAGGCACGCGGCGACGCGCTGGCGGCGATCGACACCCACGTTCCGGCGCTCGTCGCCGATCGCGTTGCCAGCCGCATCACCGCGGGAGACGCGACGCTGTGGGGCGAGGCCGCCGAGGCCGAAGCCAGCGTCCGTCTGGGGTGGACCCAGGCAGTCAGCGTGTCTCGGCCGCTCGTCGGCGAAATCACCGCGCTCCGGTCGCAGCTGGCCGAGCGCGGCGTCGACCGGATTGTACTCTGCGGCATGGGTGGCTCGTCGCTCGCGCCCGAGGTCATCACCCGCACCGCGGGTGTGCCGCTCGTCGTCTTGGACTCGACCGATCCCGACCAGGTCGCCTCGGCTGTCGACCACGCGCTGGAGCGCACGGCCGTCGTCGTATCGTCGAAGTCCGGCTCGACCGTCGAGACCGACAGCCAGAAGCGGGCGTTCGAGAGCGCGTTCCGCGCGGCGGGCATCGACCCGACCGAGCGAATCATCGTCGTCACCGACCCCGACTCGCCGCTGCACCGCGCATCGGCTGACGCGGGATACCGGGTGTTCACCGCCGATCCGACCGTTGGCGGCCGCTACAGCGCGCTCACCGCGTTCGGTCTCGTGCCGAGCGGCTTGGCGGGCGTCGACCTCGACGCCCTGCTCGACGAGGCTGACGCCGCGTCGCTGCCCCTGGCGGTCGACGCGGAGTCCAACCCGGGCCTTCGCCTCGGCGCCGCCATCGCGGGCACGAACCCACGACGCGACAAGCTCGTCATCGTCGCCGACGGCACCCACATCGTGGGGCTCGGCGACTGGGTCGAGCAGCTCGTCGCCGAGTCGACGGGCAAAGACGGTACGGGCGTTCTCCCGGTCGTGGTCGGCGTCGATGCGCCCGAACTCAGCTCGGGCGCGGCCGACGTACAGGTGCTGCGCCACGTCGCCAACGAGAAGGCAACCCGCGTCGTCGCCGACAACGAGATCGAGGTCTCGGGTTCACTCGGCGCGCTGCTGATGACCTGGGAGTACGCGACCGCGGTCGCCGGGCGACTGCTCGGCATCAACCCGTTCGACCAGCCCGATGTCGAGAGCGCCAAGGTCGCGGCACGCGGCTTGCTCGACCACCGACCCGAACCGGTCGCTCCGGCGGTCATCGACGGCGGAATCGCCGTTACCGGCCCGGATGCTCTGGTCGCCGACACGACGTCGGTCACCGACGCGGTCGCCCGGCTGCGCGACGCCGTGCCTGCCGACGGCTACATCGCCGTGCAGGCCTACCTCGACCGTCTGGCACACCCCGAGCTGGAGGCGATTCGTCACGCACTCGCTGCGCAGTCGGGGCGGCCCGTCACCTTCGGGTGGGGTCCGCGCTTCCTGCACTCGACCGGCCAGTACCACAAGGGCGGTCCCGCGCACGGCGTGTTCCTGCAGATCGTCGGCACCCCTGCCCACGATCGCGAGATCGAGGGTCGACCCTTCACGTTCGGCGAGCTCATCGCCGCGCAGGCCGCTGGCGACGCTCGCGTGCTCGCCGACCACGGCCGGCCGGTGCTCACTCTCACCGTCGCCGACGACGACGCGATCGCCGCCCTGATCGCCGCCATCGTCTGACCCTCCGGACGGAGCACCACGTGACCGCACCACACAGGATCGCGGCGGGCGTTAACCCGTTGCGCTCCCCCGACGACCGGCGCCTCAACCGCATTGCCGGCCCCAGCAGCCTCATCATCTTCGGCGTGACGGGCGATCTGTCGCGCAAGAAGTTGATGCCCGCCGTCTACGACCTCGCCAACCGCGGGCTGCTGCCCCCGGGTTTCGGCCTGGTCGGCTTCGCCCGCCGAGAGTGGGAGCGTCAAGACTTCGAGCAGGTCGTGCACGACGCCGTGCGGCAGTACGCGCGCACTCCCTTCGATGAGGAGGTCTGGCGTCAACTGCGCACGGGCATCCGATTCGTGCAGGGCGACTTCGACGACGACGCGGCGTTCTCGCGCCTGTCGGACACGATCGACGAGCTCGACCGCGAACGCGGAACGATGGGTAACCACGCGTTTTACCTGTCCATCCCGCCGAAGTCGTTCCCGGTGGTGACCGAGCAGTTGCGCCGCAGTGGGCTCGCAGAGGCGAAGCCTGGGCAGTGGCGACGAGTCGTGATCGAGAAGCCGTTCGGGAGTGACCTCACCACCGCGCGCGAGTTGAACGACGTCGTCGAGTCGGTCTTTCCCCCCGACTCGGTGTTTCGCATCGACCACTATCTCGGCAAAGAGACGGTGCAGAACATCCTGGCGCTGCGCTTTGCCAACATGCTGTACGAACCGATCTGGAACGCCAACTACGTCGACCACGTGCAGATCACGATGGCCGAAGACATCGGGGTGGGCGGCCGGGCCGGGTACTACGACGGCATCGGCGCCGCGCGCGACGTGATCCAAAACCACCTGCTGCAGTTGCTCGCGCTGACCGCGATGGAGGAGCCGGTGTCGTTCGATGCCGCCGACCTGCGAGCGGAGAAGGAAAAGGTGCTGTCGGCGGTACGCCTGCCCAAGGATCTCGCCACCGGAACCGCGCGCGGTCAGTACGCGAGCGGTTGGCAGGGCGGCGAGTGGGTGCCGGGGTTCCTCGAAGAGGACGGCATGAACCCCGAATCGGTGACCGAGACCTACGCCGCGATGCGACTCGACATCAACACGCGACGCTGGGCCGGTGTGCCGTTCTACCTGCGTGCGGGCAAGCGCCTGGGCCGACGGGTGACCGAGATCGCCGTCGTGTTCAAGCGCGCCCCCCAGTACCTGTTCGCCGAATCGCAGACATCGGCGCTCGGTCAAAACGCGCTCGTCATCCGCGTTCAGCCTGACGAGGGTGTGACGATCCGCTTCGGATCAAAGGTCCCCGGTGCGGGCATGCAGGTGCGCGACGTCACCATGGACTTCGGCTACGGCCACGCGTTCACAGAGGCCAGCCCCGAGGCCTACGAGCGGCTGATCCTCGACGTGTTGCTCGGCGACCCGCCCCTGTTCCCGCGTCATGAAGAGGTCGAGCTCAGCTGGAAGATTCTCGACCCGATCGAAGAGTTCTGGGCCACGCAGGGCCAGCCGGAGCAGTACGCGCCCGGCACCTGGGGTCCGGCATCGGCCGACGCGCTGCTGGCCCGCGATGGCCGCGTCTGGAGGCGACCATGATCATTCCGCTGCCCGACACAACCGCGAGCGCGGTGTCCAAGGCTCTCGTGCGCATCCGAGAAGAGGCGGGCGCTGTCGCACTGGGACGCGTGCTCACGCTCATCATCGCGACTCAGATCGGACACGAGGAAGACGCGATCGCGGCCGCCAACGAAGCGTCGCGCGAGCATCCCATGCGGATTATCGTGGTCGCCACGAACGGTGCCGGTGCCGACTCGCGCCTCGACGCCGAGATTCGCGTCGGCGGCGACGCGGGCGCGAGCGAGGTCATCATTCTTCGCGCACACGGCGCGACAGCGACCGATCAGCGAGGCCTCGTCACGGGCCTGCTGCTGCCGGACGCTCCCGTCGTCACGTGGTGGCCGGAAGAGTGCCCGAGCGCCGTGCGCCACACGCCGCTCGGCTCCCTGGCGCAGCGCCGCATCACCGACTCCGCAGCCAACGAGAACCCGCTGGATGCTCTTCGGCGCGTCGCGGAGGGATACCAGCCGGGCGACACCGATTTCGCCTGGACCCGCCTCACTCTCTGGCGCGCGCAGCTCGCCGCAGCGCTCGACCAGCCCCCGTTCGAGCCGATCACGCGCGTCGAGGTATCGGGCGCGGAAGACTCACCGTCAACCGTTCTGCTGGCCGCCTGGCTGCGCACACGGCTCGGTGTGCCGGTTGAGGTCGATGTCGCCGACGGTAACCCCTCCACCGGGATTCACCGCGTGGTGCTGCACCGAGACAGCGGACCCATCACGCTCGACCGCAGCGAACCCGGCGTCGCCACGCTGACGCAGCCGGGCCAGCCCACGCACGAGATCGCACTCCCCAGGCGCCCGCTTCGGGAGTGCCTGGCGGAAGAATTGCGTAGGCTCGACCCTGACGACGCCTTCGGCGACGTGATCCTCAGCGGCTTCGGCGCGCTGGGGGCGACGGCGCCCTAGCGCCTCCCCGCACCGGAAAGGCACCACCGCACTGTGAGCACAGACCGACGAGTTCTCGTCCACCCCGACCGCGCAACCCTGGCGGGCAGTGTGGCGGCGCGGTTCATCACGAAGATGATCGATCTCGTCGACGACGAGGGCGAGGCTCACGTGGTGCTCACGGGCGGATCGGTCGGCATCGACGTACTGGAGGCAATCGCGCACTCCCCCGCCCGTGACAGCCTCAATTGGTCAGCGGTGCACGTGTGGTGGGGCGACGAACGCTGGCTGCCGCGCGGCGATGATGAGCGCAACGAGACGCAGGCTCGGCGTGCCCTGCTCGATCACGTGGCGATCCCTGACGACCACGTGCACCCCTTCCCCGCGAGCGATGACGGGCTCGACCTCGAGCAGGCCGCCAGCCGGTATGCCGAGGAGTTGCGCGCACACGCGCGCGACGGTGCCGAGCATCCGCGCTTCGCGATCCTTTTCCTCGGCGTCGGGCCCGATGGGCACGTGGCGTCGCTGTTCCCTGAACGGCCGGGGCCGCTCGTCGACGATCGCACCGTGATCGCCCTCGATGACTCCCCGAAGCCGCCAGCCGGACGCCTCAGCCTGACAATGCCGGTGATCCGCCGCGCAGAGCGCGTGTGGCTCGTCCTCGCGGGAGCCGACAAGGCACCCGCGCTCGGGCTCGCGCTCGCCGGAGCGAACCCCGCAGACGTTCCCGCGGCGGGTGCCCAGGGCACGAAGCGAACCGTCTTCTTCGTCGACCGCGATGCGGCCACCGACGTTCCGGAGTCACTGACGACTCCCCCGACCTACTGGACCGGCGCCATGGACCAGCAGGACTGGATGCCTTCGGACTGGACCCCCAGCAGCCCGCGAGGCTAGCCCCCACCAACAACACAACGCGCCGGCCCGAGAGAATCGGACCGGCGCGTTGTTCGTGTAAACGCTAGGACGACGCCTTGGCGGTGCCGCGACGCTCGCGCAGCTTCTGCAGCGCCTCGTCGAGAATCTGGGCCGCTTCCTCTTCGGTACGGCGCTCTTTCACGTAGGCGAGGTGCGTCTTGTACGGCTCGTTCTTCGCCAGCGCCGGCGGGTTGTTCTTGTCGCGACCGGCCGGCAGACCCGACGAGGGCGAATCAATGACCTCGGGGATCTCTTCGTCGGGCAGGTTCGCCGCGAAGTAGCGAATCGTCTCGTTGCCAAGAGCGTCCCAGTAAGACACGGCGATGCGCTCGGCGTGAATGCCACGGTCTTGCTCGCCCATCGGGCCGGATCCGACGCGTGATCCGCGGATCGCGCTTCCTCCTGACACCATTCGGTACCCCCTTACAGTCCGGTGAACCGGGTAATGAGCCCGAGAATCACGATCGTCGACACCCAGACCAGCGCGAGCAGGATCGTGATGCGGTTCAAGTTACGTTCGGCCACGCCCGAGGCGCCCAGATTCGAGGTCACGCCGCCACCGAACATGTCAGACAGCCCGCCGCCGCGACCGCGGTGCAGCAGGATCATGAGGGTGAGCAGCAGGCTGGTGATGCCCAGGAGGACCTGGAGCACGACCTGAAGGATTTGCACGGATGACGCCTTCCGGGGTGGGGAACGAAGAACAACTCTAGCGCAGGCCCGAGCGACCCGCCGGAACGGGTCACCACTGCAGCGCGGTGGTTACGCGGTGCCGACGTGGTTGCGGTAGCGCGCGATCGCCGCGAATTCGTCGACATCGAGGCTGGCGCCGCCCACCAACGCCCCATCAACGTCTTTGTGCGCCATGAAGCCGGCGATGTTTCCCGACTTCACGCTTCCGCCGTACAGGATGCGCGTGGCCGCGGCCGCGTCGTCGCCCCACTTGTCGGCGATGGTTGCGCGGAGCGCCGCGCACACCTGCTGGGCCTGCTCGGGGGTCGCGGCCTGGCCGCTTCCGATCGCCCAGACCGGCTCGTACGCGACGACGATGTCAGAACCGGCGTCGACAGCGTCGAGCACGGCAGACAGCTGGCCCACCGGAACCGCCGAGGCGCCATGGGTCTCGAGGTCGTCGGCCGTTTCGCCCACGCACACCACCGGAACGATGCCGTGCTTGATGGCGGCAGCCGTCTTGCGGGCGACGACCTCGTCGTCCTCCGCGTGGTACTGGCGACGCTCGGAGTGGCCCACGATCACATACTGGCAGCCAAGCTTCGCCAGGAACTGACCGGAAATCTCGCCGGTGTAAGCCCCCGAGTCGTGCTCAGACAGGTCTTGGGCGCCGTAGCGAACATCGAGCGAGTCGGCACCGACCAGGGTCTGCACGCTGCGCAGATCGGTAAACGGCGGGAACACCGCCACCTCGACCTCGCTGAACGGATGCCCCTTGTCACGAAGCGTCCAGGCGAGCTTCTGCACGGTGGCGATCGCCTGCAAGTGGTCGAGGTTCATTTTCCAGTTGCCGGCGATGAGCGGGATGCGCGTATCTACCATCCGAGGACCTCCAGTCCGGGAAGAGCTTTGCCCTCGAGGAATTCAAGGCTGGCGCCACCACCGGTCGACACATGGCCGAACTGGTCGTCACGGAAGCCGAGTGCGCGCACGGCCGCGGCAGAATCGCCACCTCCGACAACGCCGAGTCCCTCCAGGCGGGTGAGGGCTGCAGCCACCGCCTGGGTGCCCGCGGCGAACGCGGGAAATTCGAACACGCCCATGGGCCCGTTCCAGAACACGGTCCGCGACGACGCGATGAGTTCGGCGAACCGCTGCGCGGTCTCGGGACCGATGTCGAGGCCGATGCCAGCGGCACCCGCCGGACCCGACTCCAGTGCGTCAGCGGCCACCACCGAGTGTTCGGCATCGGCCGCGAAGCGGTCGGCGACAACGGCGTCGGTCGGCAACACGATCTCGACGCCGCGCTTCTCCGCGTCGGCGAGATACCCGCGCACCGTATCAAGTTGGTCCTCTTCGAGCAGGCTCGCTCCGATGTTCTTTCCCTGTGCCTTCAGGAACGTGAAGAGCATCCCACCGCCGATCAGCAGACGATCGACGCGCGGCAGCAGGTGCGCGATGACACCCAGCTTGTCGGAGACCTTTGAACCGCCGAGCACGACCGTGTACGGGCGCTCGGGGTTCTCCGTCAGTCGGTCCAGTACGTCGAGCTCGGCCGCGATAAGCGAGCCCGCAGCGCTCGGCAGCGTCTGCGCGAGCTCGTACACGCTCGCCTGCTTGCGGTGCACGACACCGAAGCCGTCCGAGACCATGACATCGCCGAGCTCGGCGAGGCGGGCGGCGAATCGAGCACGATCATCCGCGTTCTTGCTGGTTTCGTCTGCCGAGAACCGAAGGTTCTCGAGCACAGCCACGCCACCGTCAGCGAGCCCATCGACGGCGTCGCGGGCTGCCTGGCCCACGGTGTCGGCCGCGAAGGTCACCGGGGCACCCAGAAGCTCGCTCAGCCGTTGCGCGGCGGGGCGCAGGCTATAGCGAGAGTCGGGGGCGCCATCGGGGCGACCCAAATGCGAGATCACGATGACCTTCGCGCCGCGGTGCACGAGCGCGTTGATGGTGGGAAGCGATGCTCGAATGCGGCCGTCGTCGGTGACCTGACCGTCTGCCAACGGCACGTTCAGGTCGCAGCGCAGGATGACGCGCTTGCCGGCGAGGTCGCCGAGGGATTCGATGGTGCGCAGAGCCACGACGGCTGCCCTCAGCCCCGGCGCCTAGAGGCGCTCGGCGACGTACTCGGTGAGGTCAACCAGGCGGTTCGAGTAGCCCCACTCGTTGTCGTACCACGACGACAGCTTCACCTGGGTACCGTTCACCCGCAGCAGACCCGCGTCAAAGATCGACGAGTGCGGGTCGGTCACGATGTCGCTCGAGACGATCGGGTCTTCCGTGTACTTGAGGATGCCCTTCATCGGGCCCTCGGCGGCGGCCTTGTACGCGGCGAGGATCTCGTCGGCGCTCACCTCGCGGCTCGCTTCGACCGTGAGGTCGGTGATGGAGCCCGTGGGCACCGGCACGCGCAGCGCGAAGCCGTCGAGCTTGCCCTTCAGCTCGGGCAGCACGAGGCCGATCGCCTTGGCGGCGCCGGTCGAGGTCGGAACGATGTTGACCGCGGCGGCGCGGGCCCGGCGGAGGTCGCCGTGCGGGCCGTCCTGCAGGTTCTGGTCGGCCGTGTACGCGTGCACGGTGGTCATCAGGCCGCGCTCAATGCCGAACTCGTCGTTGAAGACCTTGGCCAGCGGCGCGAGGCAGTTCGTGGTGCAGGACGCGTTCGAGATGATGTGGTGGGTGGCGGGGTCGTAGTCCTCGTGGTTCACACCCACGACAAACGTGGCGTCTTCACCGGTGGCAGGTGCCGAGATCAGCACCTTCTTCGCGCCAGCGTCGAGGTGCTTCTTTGCGGCCTCGGCCTTGGTGAAGAACCCGGTCGACTCGATGACGATGTCGACACCCAGGTCACCCCAGGGAAGGTTGGCGGGGTCGCGGTCGGCGAGCACGGTGATCGGCTTGCCGTTGACGACGATGGTGTCGCCATCGAGCTGAACGTCGGCGTCGAGGCGTCCCGTGATCGAGTCGTACTTCAGCAGGTGGGCGAGCGCCGCGTTGTCGGTCAGGTCGTTGACGGCGACGATCTCGAGGTCGCTGCCCTGGGCGAGGGCGGCCCGGAAGTAGTTACGGCCGATGCGGCCGAAGCCGTTGATACCGATCTTCACGCTCACGAAGAACTCCTGTGGGGGTGCGGGGGCAGCGGAGGCTGCGATGTAGTGGTGGTGGGCTGAACCGCGCGTGGCCGGGGCGAAAGCGCCCCGGCCACGTCGCCGTTGATTACGACAGTAGCAGGAGGCCGTCAGTGGTCGATCGCGCCGCGGCAAAACGGTCGGCCACGTTCTGCCAGTTGACGATGTTCCAGAAGGCCTTGACGTAGTCAGCCTTCACGTTGACGTAGTCGAGGTAGAACGCGTGCTCCCACATGTCGAGCTGGAGAAGCGGCACGGTGGTCTGCGCCGTGTTGCCCTGCTGGTCGAACAACTGCTGGATCACGAGGCGTCGACCGATCGGATCCCACGACAGCACGCCCCATCCCGAGCCCTGGATGCCCATGGACGCGGCGGTGAAGTGCGCGACGAACTTGTCGAACGATCCGAAGAACTCGTCGATCGCTGCCGCAAGCTCGCCGGTCGGCTTGTCGCCGCCCTCGGGCGAGAGGTTGGTCCAGAAGATCGAGTGGTTGACGTGCCCGCCCAGGTGGAAGGCGAGATCCTTCTCGAGCCGGTTGATGTTGGCGAAGTCACCCGACTCGCGCGCGGCGGCCATGCCCTCGAGGGCGGCGTTCGCGCCGGCGACGTAGGCCGCGTGGTGCTTCGAGTGGTGCAGCTCCATGATGCGGCCGCTGATGTGCGGCTCAAGCGCACCGTAGTCGTAGCCCAGATCGGGAAGGCTGTAGGTGGTCATCGACGTGTCATCTCCTCCGTGACGGATGCCGGGGCGCCCGGTCGGCCACCCCGCTGACTGGTCGTCAGTCTAGTGACGACAACCTGCCTGCCCCGCGGCCTGTTCCCGATACTCCGGGGATGCCCAGGGTGCGGTGCGCGCCGCCTATTCGACGTCGACGCCCTCAGGAAGGTTGGCCTCGGTTCCGGGAACGCCCAGCTGCTCGGCGCGCTTGTCGGCCATGGCGAGCAGGCGGCGGATGCGCCCGGCCACGGCGTCTTTCGTCATGGGCGGGTCTGCGTGGTGACCGAGCTCGTCGAGGCTCGCATCGCGGTGCGCGAGTCGCAGCTCCCCCGCGTATCGAAGGTGGTCAGGGACATCGTCGGCGAGGATCTCGAGGGCGCGCTCGACACGAGCACACGCCGCCACCGCGGCCTGGGCGGAGCGACGGAGGTTGGCGTCGTCGAAGTTGACCAGGCGGTTCGCCGTTGCCCGCACCTCGCGGCGTTGGCGCATCTCTTCCCACGCGTGCACCGTCTCGTCGGCACCCATCAGCCGGAGCATGTCGCTGATCTTCTCGCCGTCACGAATGACCACGCGGTGAACGCCGCGAACCTCGCGCGCCTTCGCCGGGATGCCCAGTCGGCCCGCAGCCCCCACGAGTGCCATCGCGGACTCGTTACCGGGGCAGCTCACCTCGAGGGCAGCCGAGCGACCGGGGTCGGTCAGCGAGCCGTGAGCCAGGAAGGCCCCGCGCCAGATCGCGGCCAACTGCTCAGGACCGCCCGTGGTGAGCTTGTTCGGCAGACCGCGAACCGGGCGCCGGCGTGCATCCAGCAGGCCGGTCTGCCGAGCGAGCGTCTCACCGCCGTCAACGACGCGCACGACGTATGCGGGGTTCTTGCGGGCCCCGCCGGGCGACAGGATGGCACCGTCGCTGCGCATTCCGTAGAGCTCGGCGATGTCACGGCGGACACGACGAGCGACGTTCGGCGAATCGAGTTCGACCTCGACGGCGATGCGGCCCGAAATCATGTGCAACCCGCCAGCGAAGCGCAGGATCGTGGCGAGTTCTGCTGCCCGCACCGTCGTCTTTGTCGCTGCCAGCCGGGCCAGCTCCTCCTTGACGTCGGCGGTCAGTGCCACAGGCGTACCTCTTTCTCGCGAATCCATGTCTGTGCCCTCGGGGCGACAGTCGAGCCTACTCGCGTCCCAGGTCGCGATGTTTCACCGTGACCGCGATCGACGGGATCTCGCGCAGACGAGCAGCGAGCTGCTCGACCATCGCCACCGATCGGTGTTTGCCCCCCGTGCAGCCAATCGCAAACGTCGCGTGCCGCTTGTTCTCGCGCGCGTAGCCCGCGAGGACGGGTCGCAGCATCGCCACCAGCCCCTCCAGAAACTCGTCTGCGCCCTGCTGCGCGAGCACATAGTCGCGCACCGGCTCGTCGAGCCCGGTCGACCCGCGCAAGTCGGGCTGCCAGAAGGGGTTCGGGAGAAACCGGGCGTCGGTCACCACATCCGCGTCGGTGGGGGTGCCGTACTTGAAGCCGAAGCTCTCAATGGTGACCTTGACGTCGGCCGTGCCCTGGGGCGCGAAGATGTCGGACACGGTCGTGGCGAGCTGGTGAATGTTGAAGCTGGTGGTGTCGATGACGATATCGCTGAGCTCGCGCACCTCGAGCATCCGTTCCCGCTCGCGGGCGATGCCGTCGAGCAGGGTGCCGTCCTCCTGAAGCGGGTGCGGCCGCCGCACCTGCTCGAAACGCCGAACCAGGGCATCGTCGGTCGCCTCGAGGAAGAGCACCCGCAGGTTCGACCGCGTGCGCAACTCGTGCACGATGTCAACCAGGTCGGCGAACAGTTTGCCGCCGCGAACGTCGACGACGGCCGCGAGCGACGGCAGCTGGCTTCCGGGGTGCACGGCCAGATCGACCAGCGGACGCAGCATCTGGGGCGGCAGGTTGTCGACGACGTACCAGCCGAGGTCTTCCAAGGCGTTCGCGACCGTCGACCGGCCTGCCCCCGACATGCCGGTAACGATCAGAACGTCGTGCGCGGGAGTGTCGGTCATCGCCTCAGCCTGCGGTTGGGTTGTGGACACCACCAGCCTACCCGCCGACTCATCCGCGCAGCGCCCGGCGGATCTCCGCGGCAAGCGCGGAACCGATGCCGTCGACCGCCGTGAGGTCGGCCTCGTCGGCGGCGCGCAACCGGGTCACCGACCCGAAGTGCGCGAGGAGCTTCTGGATGCGTGCGGGGCCGAGGCCGGGAACGTCGGCCAATTGGGTGCGAATGTCGCGTTTGCGGGTCGAACGCTGATACCGCAGCGCGAATCGGTGCGCCTCATCACGCAGTCGCTGCAGCAAGAACAGCGCGTCGGATGCCCGGGGCAAGATCACGGGGAACCCCTCCCCCGGCAGCCACACCTCTTCGAGGCGCTTCGCGATTCCGCACACCGCGATGTCGGTGACGCCCGCGTCGGCGAGAGCACGCGCAGCGGCGTTGACCTGGGGCTCGCCGCCGTCGATCACGAGCAATCCGGGGCGGTAGTGGAATGCGGCGCGGGTGCCGCTGGGCGGCGGAGCATCGGGGTCAGCGGCGGAATCGGTCAGGTACGCGAGCCGGCGGCGCAGCACCTGGTAGATCGCGTCGGTGTCGTCACGCGCATCCTCGATCGCGAAGCGGCGGTACTGGTCTTTTTTCGGCAGGCCGTCCTCGAACACGACCATGGAGGCGACCTGGCCTTTTCCGCCGAAGTGCGACACGTCGAAGCACTCAAGTCGCAACGGCGCCTCGGCGAGGCCCAGCGCTTCTTGAATGTCGGCGAGGGCTTGCGAACGAGCGGTGAAGTCTCCGGCGCGACGGGTGGTGTACTGCACAAGGGCGCCGTGCGCGTTCTGGCGCACCGTGTCGGCGAGTGACGCCTTGTCGCCACGGAGCGCAGTGCGCACCTGGACGCCGCCACGCTCGCCCGCCGCTCGACGCCGATCGCCGAGCACCTGCTGCAGGGCAGCAACGTCGTCCGGCAGCGCCGGCACGATGATCTCGCGCGGCGGGACGAGGTCGTCGTACGCGTTCTGCAGGGCCGTGTCGACAAGGTCGCCGAGCGAGACATCGAGCTCGGTGTCGACGACCCAGCCGCGAACGCCTCGGATGCGACCACCCCGCACGGTGAACAGCTGCACCGCGGCAGACAGCTGGTCGTGCGCGATGCCGAACACGTCGGCGTCAACGTCCTCGGCGAGCACCACCGTGCTCTTCTCTAAAGCGGTCTCGAGGGCGCCGATCTGGTCGCGGATGCGCGCGGCCGTTTCGTAGTCAAACGCCTCTGCCGCCTCGGCCATCTTCTTCTTCAAGCCGCGCACGTACGAGACGTCGTTGCCCGCCATGAAGCTGGCGAAGTCGAGCGCGATAGCCTTGTGATCGGATTTCGCAATGCGCCCGACGCAGGGAGCCGCGCACTTTCCGATATCGCCGAGCAGACACGGACGGTTGGTGCTTTCCGCGCGCTTGTAGACGGAGTCCGAGCACGACCGCATCGGGAAGGCCTTGAGCATCGTGTCGACCGTCTCGCGGACCGCCCAGACCTTCGTGTACGGGCCAAAGTAGCGCGCTCCGCGGATGCCGCGGGTGCGCGTCACCATGACGCGCGGCACGGCGTCGCCCAGCGTGATCGCAAGGTACGGATAGGTCTTGTCGTCGCGAAACTTGATGTTGAACGGCGGGGCGAACTCCTTGATCCACGTGTATTCGAGCTGCAACGCCTCGAGCTCGGTGCCGACGATCGTCCACTCGACACCGCGGGCGGTTGTGACCATGCGGCGCGTGCGCTCATGCAGCGAGTGAAGGGGCTGGAAGTAGTTCGTCAGCCGCGCCCTGAGGTTTTTGGCCTTCCCCACGTACAGAACACGACCGGCGTCGTCGCGAAAGCGGTACACGCCGGGCGCGGTGGGGATCTCGCCTCGCCGCGGCCTCCAGTCGTCGCGCGAGACCACGACTAGGCTCCGACGACCTCGAGAGCGGGCAGCAGTTCGCGCAGGAAGCTCCCGGTGTGGCTCGCCTCGACCCGCGCCACCTCCTCGGGTGTTCCCGTCGCGACGATCGTGCCCCCGCCGGCCCCACCCTCGGGGCCGAGGTCGATGAGCCAGTCGGCCGCGCGAATCACGTCGAGGTTGTGCTCGATGACGATCACCGAGTTGCCCTTGTCAACGAGGCCGTTCAGCACGACCAGGAGCTTGCGTACGTCTTCGAAGTGCAGCCCCGTGGTTGGCTCGTCGAGCACGTAGATGCTGCGGCCGTTCGAGCGTTTCTGGAGCTCGGTCGCCAACTTGACCCGCTGCGCCTCGCCCCCAGAGAGGGTGGTGGCGCTCTGGCCGAGGCGCACGTAACCGAGTCCGACGTCGACGAGCGTCTTCAAGTAGCGGTGAATCGCGCTGATCGGCTCGAAGAATTCGGCAGCCTCTTCGATGGGCATGTCGAGCACTTCGGCGATGTTCTTGCCCTTGTAGTGCACCTGCAGCGTGTCGCGGTTGTAGCGGGCTCCCCCACACACCTCGCAGGCGACGTACACGTCGGGCAGGAAGTTCATCTCGATCTTGATCGTGCCGTCACCGGCGCAGTTTTCGCACCGGCCACCCTTGACGTTGAAGCTGAAGCGCCCCGGCTGATAGCCGCGGGCCTTTGCCTCAACGGTCTCGGCAAACAGTTGGCGAATGCGGTCGAACACGCCCGTGTATGTGGCGGGGTTCGAGCGCGGCGTTCGGCCAATGGGGGCCTGGTCGACGTGCACGACCTTGTCGAGATGCTCGAGCCCGGTGACCCGAACATGCTTGCCGGGAACCTGTCGGGCCCCGTTGAGCTTGTTGGCAAGCACCTTGTACAGGATGTCGTTCACGAGGGTCGACTTGCCCGAGCCGCTCACGCCGGTGACCGCCACGAACGCCCCGAGCGGGATGTCGACCGTCACGTCTTTCAGGTTGTTGGCCTTCGCGCCGACGACCGTGAGCGTGCGGCTGTCGTCAATCGGGCGGCGTTCGACGCGCTCGATGACGTGCCGGCGCCCGGCCAGGTAGTCACCCGTGATCGACTTCGGGTTTTCGATGAGCTGGGCGTACGAACCGGAGTGCACCACGCGACCGCCGTGCTCACCCGCGCCGGGACCGATGTCGACGACCCAGTCGGCCGTGCGGATCGTGTCTTCGTCGTGCTCGACGACGATCAGCGTGTTGCCGAGGTTCTTCAGCTTCACGAGCGTGTCGATGAGGCGTCGGTTGTCACGCTGGTGGAGCCCAATCGACGGCTCGTCGAGCACGTAGAGAACACCGGTCAGCCCGGACCCGATCTGCGTGGCTAAGCGAATACGCTGCGCCTCACCGCCCGAGAGCGAACCCGCGGCGCGCGCCATCGTGAGATAGCCGAGCCCGACCTCGAGGAGGAACTCGAGCCGCGCGCGAATCTCGCGCAGCACCGCGGCGGCGATCGCCGCTTCGCGCTCGGTGAGCGTGAGCGACTCCATGAATGCGTAGGCATCCTGGATGCTCAGCTCGGCAATCTCGGAAATCGAGCGCCCCGAGACCTGCACCGCCAGCACCTCGGGCTTCAGTCGGGCTCCGTCGCACTCGGAGCACGGCACCTCGCGGAGGTATTCGGCGAAACGCTGCTGCGACCAGTCGCTTTCCGCCTCGGCGTACTTGCGCTCGATGTAGGGGATAACGCCTTCGAAGCCCGTCGAGTACGACACGTCGCGGCCGTAGCGGTTGCGCCACTTCACCCGCACCTCGAAGTCGTTGCCGTGCAACACGGCTTGCTGCACACTCTCTTCGAGGTCTCCCCACGGGGTGTCGAGGGAGAAGCCGAGGTCACGCGCCAGCCCGGCGAGCAGCTTCTGGAAGTAGCTGTACAGGCCCTTCCCCTGCTGGTTCCAGGGCAGAATCACGCCGTCGTTGAGCGACAGGCTGGGGTCACCAATGAGCAGGTCGTCGTCAACCGCCATGCGGGTACCGAGCCCCGAGCAGACCGGGCAGGCGCCGAACGGTGAGTTGAACGAGAACGTGCGCGGCTCGATTTCGGTGAGTTGCAGCGGGTGGCGGTTCGGGCAGCTGAGCTTCTCGCTGAAGGTGCGGGTACGGTCGGCCGCCTTCGGGTCGCGGTCGACGTAGTCGATGACGACGAGACCGTCGGTGAGGCCGACCGCCGTCTCGAGCGAATCGGTGAGACGCTGCAGCAGATCGGCTTTCGCCACCAGGCGGTCGACGACAACAGCGATGTCGTGCTTGTTCTGCTTCTTCAGCGCGGGGGCCTCCGAGAGCGAGATCGTCTCGCCGTCGACGACGGCGCGCGAGTAGCCCGCCTGGGCGAGCTCTTTGAACAGGTCGACAAACTCGCCCTTTTTCTGGCTCACCACGGGGGCCAGCACTTGATACCGCGTGCCCTCCTCCATCTGCATGAGCTCATCGGCAATCTGCTGCACCGTCTGGCGCTGGATGCGCTCGCCACATTCGGGGCAGTGCGGAATACCGACGCGTGCCCACAGCAGACGCATGTAGTCGTAGATCTCGGTGATCGTGCCGACCGTGGAGCGCGGGTTGCGATTGGTCGACTTTTGGTCGATCGATACGGCGGGGCTCAGGCCCTCGATGAAGTCGACGTCGGGCCGGTCGACCTGGCCCAAGAACTGTCGAGCGTAGGCGGACAGCGACTCGACGTAGCGCCGTTGACCCTCGGCGAAGATCGTGTCGAAGGCGAGCGAACTCTTGCCCGAGCCCGACAGACCGGTGAACACGACGAGTGCGTCGCGAGGGATGACGAGATCGACGTCGCGCAGATTGTGTACGCGCGCGCCGCGCACGCTCAAGTGAGGGGCGGATTCGAGAGGGGTTGCCGGCACTCGCGTCATTCTAGGCTCCGCCTCCGACACGGATGCCCGGCCGTCTCTCAGCGGACGTGGCCGGCCTCGGACATCTGCCGCAGTTCGCGCTTCAGCTCTTGCACCTCGTCGCGCAGGCGCGCGGCGAGTTCGAACTTGAGCTCATCGGCGGCCGCGAGCATCTGGGCCGTGAGGTCGGCGATGATCGTCTCGAGTTCGGCGGCACCTTCAGCAGCTTTTCCTTCGCGTCGCCGCACCGGCGTAGCCGCCCGCTTGCCGTCGGCACGCCCCTCGAGCAGTTCCCGAGTGTCTTCGCCCTCGCGAATCAGCTGGTCAGTGATGTCGGCGATGCGCTTGCGCAGCGGGGTCGGATCGATGCCGTGCTCGGCGTTGTACGCGAGTTGTTTGTCGCGGCGGCGGTTGGTTTCGTCGATCGCCTGCGCCATCGACGGGGTGACCACATCGGCGTACATGTGTACTTCGCCCGACACGTTGCGCGCGGCCCGCCCGATCGTCTGGATAAGCGAAGTGGACGAGCGCAGGAACCCCTCCTTGTCGGCATCGAGAATGGCAACCAGCGACACCTCAGGCAGGTCGAGGCCCTCGCGCAGCAGGTTGATGCCGACGAGAACGTCGTAGACGCCCTGCCGCAGCTCTCTCAGCAGCTCGACGCGGCGCAGTGTGTCGACGTCGGAGTGCAGGTACCGCACCCGCACGCCGGCCTCTTCGAGGAAGTCGGTGAGCTCTTCGGCCATCTTCTTGGTCAGCGTGGTCACGAGCACGCGCTCGTCGCGTTCGACGCGCTGACGGATCTGTTCGAGCAGGTCGTCGATCTGGCCCTGGGACGGCTTGACCACGATCTGGGGGTCGACGAGGCCGGTGGGCCGAATGATCTGCTCGACGACGCCGTCGGAGACGCCCAACTCGTACTTTCCGGGGGTGGCCGACAGGTACACCTTTTGGCCCGTGCGCTGTAGGAACTCTTCCCACCGCAACGGGCGGTTGTCGAGAGCACTCGGCAGGCGGAAGCCGTGCTCAACGAGTGTGCGTTTGCGGCTCGCATCGCCCTCGTACATCGCGCCGATCTGGGGCACGGTGACGTGGCTCTCGTCGATCACCACGAGAAAGTCATCGGGGAAGTAGTCGAGGAGGCAGTGCGGGGGCTCGCCCGGCGCCCGACCATCGATGTGGCGCGAGTAGTTCTCGATGCCATTGCAGAAGCCAATCTGCTCCATCATCTCGAGGTCATACGTCGTGCGCATGCGCAGTCGTTGCGACTCGAGCAGCTTGCCCTGCCGGTCAAGTTCGGCGAGTCGCTCGTCAAGCTCGTCGCGGATCGTGCCGATCGCCCGGTGCATCGTGTCCGGTGAGGCCGCGTAGTGCGTCGCCGGGAAGACGGACACGGCGTCCAGGGTCTTGATCACGTCTCCGGTGAGCGGGTGCAGCGCATACAGCGCCTCGATGTCGTCGCCAAACATTTCGATGCGGATGGCGAGTTCTTCGTAGACGGGGATGATCTCGATTGTGTCGCCGCGAACGCGGAATTTGCCGCGGGAGAAGTCGACGTCGTTTCGCTGGTACTGCATCGCGACGAAGGCCCGAATGAGCTGGTCGCGTGAAATGCTCTGGCCGACCTGGAGAGCGACCATCGCGTCGAGGTATTCCTCCGCCGCCCCCAGGCCGTAGATGCACGACACGGTGGACACAACCACGACGTCTCGGCGACTCAACAGAGCGTTCGTCGTCGAGTGGCGCAGGCGCTCGACCTCGGCATTGATCGAGCTGTCTTTTTCGATGAAGGTGTCGGTCTGCGGGACGTACGCCTCAGGTTGGTAGTAGTCGTAGTACGACACGAAGTACTCGACCGCGTTGTGCGGCATCAGCTCGCGAAACTCGGTCGCGAGCTGAGCGGCGAGCGTCTTATTGTGCGCGAGCACGAGCGTGGGCCGCTGCACCTGTTCGATCAGCCAGGCGGTCGTGGCGCTCTTTCCTGTACCGGTCGCGCCGAGCAGCACGATGTCGGTCTCCCCCGCGTTGATGCGCCCCGCAAGCTCGGCGATCGCCTGGGGTTGATCACCGCTTGGCTGATACTCACTGACCACCTCGAAGGGGCGAACAGACCGCGTGGGTTGCATGCCGAAAGCCTAGGCCGCACCCCCGACATCGACGCTGGGCGGGCACTCAGCCTGCGGAACTGCCCGCGCGCAACCGACGCCACAGCTCGTCAGTCTGTGCGAGCGTCTCGTCGAGGGTTCCCGACGAGTCGATCACGACGTCCGCCATGGCGCGCCGCTCCGCGTCGCTGATCTGACTGCCGACGCGGTTCTCCGCCTCCCGCCGGTCCATTCCCCGCAGCTCAACAAGTCGAGCGATCCGCGTCTCGGCGGGGGCATCGACGACGACAATCGTGCCGAACTCGTCCGCAGCCCGCGCCTCCGCCAGCAGCGGAACGTCGTAGACGATCACCGCGTCGGGGTCGTTCGCGCGAGCATCCGCCACCGCCTCGGCGTAGCGTCGGCGAACCTCCGGATGCACGATGCCGTTCAGCACGCCCCTCGCCTCCTCATCGGCGAACACGATGCGCCCAAGCGCCGCGCGGTCGAGCGAACCGTCATCGCTGAGCACAGCGTCGCCGAAGTGCGCCACGATGGCGGCGAGCCCGGGGCTTCCCGGTTGGACCGCCTCCCGCGCCAGACGATCAGCGTCGATGACGACGGCGCCGAGTTCGGCAAGCCGCGTGGCGACGGTCGATTTGCCCGCGGCGATTCCTCCGGTGAGGCCGACGACATCCATGCGCGAAGGCTATCGGGCGAAGGTGAGCGCCCGGGTCTAGCATGACGGCAACTGAACCCGTCAGGAGGCGCCATGCTCGAACTGCTCACCGGCGCGGGACTCGCGGTATCGGCCGGTTTGAACGCCTACATTCCCCTGCTCATCCTGGGCCTTGCCGGCCGGTTCATCGAGGGCGTGACGCTGCCAGCGGGCTGGGCGTGGCTCAGCAACGAGTGGGTGCTCGGCATCATCGCCGTGCTGCTCGTCTGTGAGCTCGTCGCCGACAAGATTCCGGCCGTGGACTCGATCAACGACTGGATCCAGTCCGTTGTGCGCCCCGCCTCGGGTGGCATCGTCTTCGGTGGCGGAGCGAGTGCGGAGACGGTCGCGGTGAGCGACCCGGCGGCCTTCGTGGAATCGGGCCAGTGGGTGCCCATCGCCATCGGCGTCGGGATCGCCCTTGTCGTCCATCTTGCGAAGGCCCTCGTGCGGGTCGCCGCGAACACCCTCACGGCCGGTGCCGCCGCGCCCGCACTGTCGACCGCAGAAGACATCGCCGCCGTCACGCTCAGCGTTCTGGCGCTCGTTGTGCCGATCCTGGTCCTCGTCGTGATCGTCGCACTCGTGGTGGGCACAACGCTCGTGTTGCGGCGCGCCCGAGACCGACGCCGCCGTGTTCCGCAGCCGGAAACGGCGACGCGGGCCGCCTCCGTGTAGGAGACGACCCGCGTCGTACGGGCGCTCGCGCGCCCGGGTGGTGCTAGTTGCCCGACAGCTTCTCGCGCAGTGCGGCGAGCGACTCGTCGTCGGCGAGGGTTCCCGCGCCGGCGGAGTCGGAGCTGAACGAACCCGCGGCGGGAACGTCGAGCTCGGCCTCGTCGGTGATCGACTGGGCGACCTGCTTCTTGTGAGCTTCCCAGCGCGCCTGGGCGGCAGCGTAGTCCTGCTCCCACTTGGTGCGCTGCTCCTCGAAGCCGTCCTTCCACTCGCCCGACTCGGGGTCGAAGCCCTCGGGGTACTTGTAGTTGCCCTGCTCGTCGTACTCGGTGGGCATGCCGTAGACGGCCGGGTCGAACTCGGTGCCCTCGGGGTCGACACCCTCGTTGGCCTGCTTGAGGCTCAGCGAGATGCGGCGACGCTCGAGGTCAATGTCGATGACCTTGACGAAGACCTCGTCACCCACCGACACGACCTGCTCGGCGAGCTCGACGTGCTTGCTCGACAGCTCCGAGATGTGCACGAGGCCCTCGATACCGTCGGCGACACGAACGAACGCACCGAAAGGAACGAGCTTCGTGACCTTGCCCGGCGCGATCTGACCGATCGCGTGCGTGCGGGCGAACACCTGCCACGGGTCCTCCTGGGTCGCCTTGAGCGAGAGCGACACGCGCTCGCGGTCGAGGTCGACCTCGAGGATCTCGACGGTGACCTCCTGGCCAACCTCGACGACCTCACTGGCGTGCTCGATGTGCTTCCAGCTGAGCTCGGAGACGTGCACGAGGCCGTCAACTCCGCCCAGGTCGACGAACGCACCGAAGTTGACGATCGACGACACGACACCCTTGCGCACCTGACCCTTGGCCAGCGCGTTGAGGAAGTTCGACCGGCTCTCGGACTGCGTCTGCTCGAGCAGAGCGCGACGCGACAGCACGACGTTGTTGCGGTTCTTGTCGAGCTCGAGGATCTTCGCCTCGATCTCCTGGCCGAGGTACGGCGTCAGGTCGCGCACGCGGCGCAGCTCGATCAGCGACGCGGGCAGGAAGCCGCGCAGGCCGATGTCGACGATGAGGCCACCCTTGACGACCTCGATGACCGTACCGGTGACAACACCGTCGGCCTCCTTGATCTTCTCGACGTCGCCCCAGGCGCGCTCGTACTGCGCGCGCTTCTTCGACAGGATGAGGCGACCTTCCTTGTCCTCCTTCTGGAGAACGAGGGCCTCGACGCTGTCGCCGACGGCGACGACCTCGGTCGGGTCAACGTCGTGCTTGATGGAAAGCTCGCGGGAGGGAATAACACCCTCGGTCTTGTAGCCGACGTCGAGGAGGACCTCGTCGCGGTCGATCTTCACGACGGTTCCTTCGATGAGGTCACCGTCGTTGAAGAACTTCAAAGTCTCTTCGACCGCCGCCAGGAAGTCTTCGGCAGACCCGATGTCGTTGATCGCGATCTGCTTGGGGGCGTTGGTCGTTGCGGTTGTCATGTAGTGGTTGCTCCGATGCGGACAGGGTTCGGGCCCGAAACGACGTGGTGCATTGTGGGTGTCGTCCGGGCATGCGGACAGGATCGTCGTCAAATCGACGACTCTCCAGCCTAGCGCGGCGAGCGGGCGCGCGGCAAACGGCGGGCTACGCCCGGTTCAGGATGCTCGCGAGCGCGCCATCGAGATCGGGATACGCGAACGAGAACCCCGCCTTGTCGAGCCGCTCGGGCAGCACCCACCGGCTCTTCAGGACGAGCTCGGGTTCGGTGCGTAGCACCGCCATTGCCGGCTCAAGCATGAACCGGTAGGCGGGCAGGCCGATGGGTCGTCCCAGGCGGTGGCGCACGGCCCTCATGAGCGTGCGATTGTCGACGGGGCGGGGAGCGGTGACGTTCACCGGTCCCGCGATGTCGTCGTGAGCATCCAGGAATCGAAGCGCGGCGACAACGTCGTCGATGTGAATCCAGCTGACCATCTGCCGGCCACCGGGGCTGCCGGGAGGCAGGTCGGTGCCAGCGGCGCGGCGAGCGCGCGTCGACGGCCAGGAACCATCGTGCTGCGGGCCGCCGAGACCCCAGCGCGCCAGCCGAACGAGGGGAGGAAGAGCCCCTCCCCCGGCACCGAACACGATCGACAAGCGCAGCGCGACGCGTCTGGTGCCGGGCAGCTCGCCGTCGAACAGCGCCGACTCCCACGCGGAGGCGACCTGTTCACTGAACCGAGTGCCGATGTCGCCCGACGTCTCGGTCTGGGGGCGGTCGGTCGCGTGCCGGTAGATCGTGGCCGTCGACGCGTTGAACCAGATCCTCGGCGGCTGGGTGGCCTCGCGCACGGCAGCGTTCAGCTGTCGCGTCGTATCGACGCGCGACGACAGGATCTCGGCCCGGTTCTTCGCGGTATACCGGCAGTTGACACTGCGGCCCGCGAGATTGATGAGGGTGTCGGCGCCGTCAACGGCCTCCGCCACGGCGGAGGTGTCACCCCACGACACCGGACCGCGGCGGCCGATCGTCACGATCTGCCAGCCGCGGTCCGCGTAGTCGCGGGCCACCGCGTCGCCGATGAAGCCGGATGCCCCGGCGATCACCACGCGCGGCGTCATCGTCACTCGTCCACTCAGCCGAGCAGAGCGACCTTCAGCGTGTCGAGGCCGACGCCGCCGATGTCGAGGGCGCGCTTGTGGAACGCCTTGTCGCTGTAGTCGGCCCCCTCGCGCTGCTTCGTCTCGGCGCGCAGGTTCTCCCAGATGCGCTGACCGACCTTGTACGACGGCGCCTGGCCCGGCCAGCCCAAGTAGCGGTTCACCTCGAAGTGCACGAAGCCGTCGTTCATGTTGACGTTCTTGCGCATGAAGGCGAAGGCATCCTCGCTCGTCCACACCTGCCCCGTTTCGGGGTGAATCTTGCCGAGATGCACGCCGATGTCGAGCACGACGCGGGCAGCGCGCATGCGCTGGCCGTCAAGCATGCCCAGTCGGTCGGCCGGATCGTCGAGGTAGCCGAGCTCTTCCATGAGCCGCTCGGCGTACAGGGCCCAGCCCTCGGCGTGCCCGCTCGTGCCGGCCAGCAAGCGCCGCCATGAGTTCAGCTGCGCTCGGTTGTAGACCGCCTGGCCGATCTGCAGGTGGTGGCCGGGAACCCCCTCGTGGTACACCGTCGTCGTTTCGCGCCACGTGTCGAACTCGTCGACACCCTCAGGAATCGACCACCACATGCGGCCCGGACGCGAGAAGTCGTCGGTGGGACCGGTGTAGTAAATCGCGCCACCGGGGGTCGGGGCGATCATGCACTCGAGCTTCTTCACCGGGTCGGGAATCTCGAAGTGGGTGCGCGACAGTTCGTCGACGGCCGTGTCACTCAGCTGCTGCATCCACTCGCGCAGCGCCTCGCGACCGTGCAGTTTGCGCGCCGGGTCTTTCTCGAGGTGCGCGATGGCCTCTTCGACGCTCGCGCCGGGCAGAATCTGGTCGGCGACGCGGGTCTGCTCGTCGACCATGCGACGCAGCTCCTCGATACCCCACTCGTAGGTCTCGTCGAGGTCGATTGTGGCCCCGAGGAAGCGCCGGGAGAGCAGTTCGTACAGCTCACGGCCCACCGGATCGTCGGCGCGGGCGGCGGGCGCAAGCTCGTTCTCGAGGAAGTCGCCGAACCGGCCGTAAGCCTCGGCGGCCTGCCGGGCACCGTCGAGCAGGTCATTCTTCAGAGCGTCCGAGACCTCGGCGCCGCTCGCCAGCTCGTGGAAAAAACCGTCGGGGCTTGCGTTCGTGCGCACCTGCGTGAGCACCTCGCGCACCTGACGCACGGCGGGTGTGTTGCCGTGGGCGATACCTTCGCGCAGCGTTTCGGCATAGCCCTCGAGGGCGTCGGAGACACGGGTGAGCTTCTTCGCGATGATCGCCCAGTCGTCGTCACTGCCGGTCGGCATCAGGTCGTAGATTTCGCGGATGCCCTGGGCGGGCGAGGCGAGAACGTTGAGGTCGCGCGCCTCCCAGCCGGCATCACCCAGCTCGATCTCCAGAGTGAGTTCGGCGAGCAGATCGGTCTTGGTGACGCGGTCGGTGTCATCAACGGGCTCGGCCGCCTCGAGCTTGGCGATCGTCGCGTGAGCCGCGCCGCGCATCGCGGCACGGCCGTTCGGCGAGTAGTCCTGGTACCGGTCAAGGTCGCCGTCGGCCCCAATGTAGGTGGCCAGCTCGGGGCTGAAGGCGACGAGGGTGTCGACCCACTCTTCAGCGATGCGGTCGATCTCGGTGGGCGTGCGCGCTTCGTGAGCGCCAGTGCTCTCAGTCATGCAATCGAGACTAGTGCGCGGCCTCGTTCCAGTTCTGACCCACTCCCACCTGCACATCGAGCGGCACCGACAGCTCGGCGGCACCACCCATACGGGCGCGCACAAGCTCTTCCAGCTCATCACGCTCGCCGGGAGCGACCTCGAAGACGAGCTCGTCGTGAACCTGCAGCAGCAGCCGCGACGACAGTCGCCGCTCACGCAGGTCGGCGGCGACGCCAAGCATCGCGATCTTGATGATGTCGGCCGCGGTGCCTTGGATCGGAGCGTTGAGGGCCGCGCGTTCGGCGTTCTCGCGCAGTACCCGGTTCGGCGAGTTCAGATCACCGAAGGGGCGGCGCCGGCCAAAGATGGTCTCGGTGTAGCCGTCGGCGCGGGCCTGCTCGACGACGCTGCGCAGGTAGTCGCGCACCGCGCCGAAGCGGGCGAAGTAGTCGGCCATGAGCTGCTTGGCTTCGGACGTTTCGATTCCGAGCTGCTTGCTCAGACCGAAGGCGCTCAGCCCGTAGGCGAGGCCATAGCTCATCGCCTTCACCTTGGTGCGCATCGCGGGGGTCACGTCAGCCGGTTCGACGCCGAAGATGCGCGCACCGACGAAACGGTGCAGGTCTTCGCCCGAGCGGAATGCCTCGATGAGGCCGTCATCGCCCGACAGGTGCGCCATGATGCGCATCTCGATCTGCGAGTAGTCGGCGGTCAAGAGGCTCTCGAAGCCGTCGCCCGCCACAAAGGCGGCACGGATGCGGTGACCCACGTCGGTGCGCACGGGAATGTTCTGCAGGTTCGGGTCTGTTGACGACACCCGCCCCGTCGACGTGCCCGTTTGCTCGTACGTCGTGTGGATGCGGCCGTCATCGCGCACCGCCTTGTCGAGACTCTCGACGATCTGCCCGAGCTTGGTCGCGTCGCGGTGCTCGAGCAGGATGCCGAGGAACGGGTGCGGGTGCTTCGCCTGCAGATCGGCGAGCGCGGCGGCGTCGGTCGAGTAGCCGGTCTTGGTGGCGCGGGTCTTCGGCATGCCGAGCTCGTCGAACAAGACCTGTTGCAGCTGTTTCGGCGAGCCAAGATTCACCTCGCGGCCGATCTCAGAAAAGGCCCGCTCGGCGAGGCCGGCGGCCGTCTCGGAAAGCTCGCGCCTCAGCGTCTGCAGCCCGTCGCGATCGACGGCGACGCCGATCGCCTCCATGCGGGCCAGTACGGGCGCGAGCGGCACCTCGATGTCGGTGAGCACACGGGTCGACCCCCCGTCGAGACGCTCACGCTGCGCCTGCGCGACCCGCAGGAGGTACCACGCGCTGGTTGCGGCCGGCACGGCCTCGGTGTCGGGCAGCAACTGGTTGGGGTCGGCTTGCGGCAGGGTCTCCCCCAGCACGTCGTCGACAATCTCGGCGAGGCTTGCGGTGCGCGTGCCGGGGGCACGCAGCCACGCGGCGAGCTTGGCGTCCCATGCGATGCCGTCAACGGGCATCCCGACGGGGTCGAGCAGCGCGGTGAGCTGCTTGGCGTCGGCGACAACCTTGGGACTGTCGCTTGCCAGCCACTCCTCGAGGGCGGCGTAGTCGGGTCGATGGGCGGCCCAGTTCACCTGGACGGTCTCGCGGCTGTTCGCCAGCCCGATCGCGCGCAGCTCGCCGCCGTCCGCCTCGGCGACGAGCGCCAACTCGCTCGCACCGTTTGCCCGCAGCCACGCCGCGAGCTCCTCGTCGACGAGGGTGCGTACGGCAGGGGCTGCGTCACGCGCGGCGGCTCCCGCGTCGACGGCCTCGCCCATATCGGCACCCTCGGCCGCGGCGATCTTCAGCACGCGCTCGGTCAGGGTGCGGAACTGCAGGCGCTCGAAGACGCTCTTCACCGCGGGCACGGCCATCGGCTTGCGCTCGAGATCGCTCGGGCCGACCGGCAGTTCAACGTCGGTCACGAGGCGGTTCAGGCGGCGGTTGCGCTCGGCACGGTCGCGCTGCTCGCGGAGGTTGTTGCCGACGACGCCCGTGATCTCGTCAGCGTGGGCGAGCAGGTTGTCGAGCGAGCCGTACTGCGTGATCCACTTCACCGCCGTCTTCTCACCGACCTTGTCGATGCCGGGCAGGTTGTCGCTGGTCTCACCGACCAGTGCGGCGATCTCGGGATACTGCTCGGGGTTGATGCCGTAGCGTTCGCGCACCGCGTCGGGGTCGTAGCGCTTGAGTTCGCTCACCCCGCGCGCGTTCGGGTACAGCAGCGTCACCCTGTCGTTGACGAGCTGGATGGTGTCGCGATCACCCGAGACGACCAGCACATCAAAGCCCTGCTCGGCCCCCTGGGTCGCGAGTGTGGCCAGGATGTCGTCGGCCTCGAAGTCTTCCTTCGTGATGGTCGTCACACTCATCGCGGCCAATGCTTCCTGCAGCAGCGGCACCTGGCCCACAAACTCGGGCGGCGTCTCTCCGCGTGTGCCCTTGTACTCGGGGTACTCGCGAGTGCGGAACGAGTGACGCGAAATGTCGAACGCCACCGCAACGTGGCTGGGCTTCTCTTTCGCCAAGAGCCCCAGGAACATCGAAATGAAGCCGTGGATCGCGTTCGTGTGTTGCCCGTCGCGCGTGACGAAACTGTCGACCGGCAGGGCGTAGAAGGCCCGAAATGCCAGCGAGTGGCCGTCGACAATGAGCAGAGTAGGCTTTGCGGAGTCCGTCACGCCCGCCAGCTTAACGGCGTGCGCCGACGCGGCCCCGAGACCGCCCGACGCTCGCGAGGAGAACCTGTGACGCGCATCCCCGATGATCTCGACCCGGAGCTTGTCGCCCGTCTCGTGGAATCTGGCGGCGGGGCGCTCACGCGCAAAATGGGCATCGAGTTTCTCGAGCTGTCGGCCGAGAAATCGGTCGCCACGATGCCGGTCGAGGGCAACACGCAGGTCATCGGGCTGCTCCACGGCGGCGCACACGTCGTGCTCGGCGAGAGCCTCGGGTCGATCTCGTCGGCGATTCACGCCGGCCCCGGCCGCTACGCCGTCGGCATCGAGATCAACGCGACGCACTCCCGCTCGGTCACCAGCGGTCTCGTGACCGGCACCTGCACCGCGCTCGTGCTCGGCCGCACGCTCGCGACCCACGAGATCGTCATCCGCGACGAGGAGGGGCGGCGCCTCTCGACGGTGCGCATGACGAACATGCTGCGCGACCGCTGACGGGCGGGATGCGCGGGGCGCGTTCTACTTCTCGTCGTCCTTCTTCGCGTCTTTCTTCGGCGCGAGCTGGTCGATGATCGCCTGGGCGACGGCCTGCATCGTGGTGCGGCGGTCCATCGACGCCTTCTGGATCCAGCGGAAGGCCTCGGGCTCGGTCAGCCCCATGCGCTCGTTCAGCAGGCCCTTCGCGCGGTCGACGAGCTTGCGCGTCTCGAAGCGTTCGGCCATGTCGGCAATCTCGGCCTCGAGCGTGATGATCTGCTGGTAGCGGCTCAGCGCAATCTCGATCGCCGGCAACAGGTCGTTTTGCGTGAACGGCTTCACCACGTAGGCGAGCGCGCCGGCCTCGCTGGCCTGCTCAACCAGCTCTTTCTGGCTGAACGCGGTCAGCAGCACGACGGGGGCGATGTGGTTCTCGCTCAGTCGCTTCGCCGCCTCTATGCCGTCAAGCTTCGGCATGCGTACGTCCATCACGACGAGGTCGGGGCGAAGCTCGGTGGCGACCTCGACGGCCGCCTCACCGTCGCCCACATCGGCAACGACGTCGTAGCCGTTGTCGCGCAGAATCTCGACGATGTCCATGCGAATCAGCGACTCGTCCTCGGCGACGACAACACGGCGGGGGGCGGTGGTCTGCTGCTCATCACTCACGGACGAAAGCCTACGGTATGGTCACTACGCAAGCATCGATGGGGATGCGCGCAGGCCGGCTTGGCGGAATGGTAGACGCGACGCACTCAAAATGCGTTGTCCGAAAGGGCGTGTGGGTTCGAGTCCCACAGCCGGTACGAATGAATGCTCCTCACGGGCGCCCCTAGCGTCATTGTGATTCTGGGTCAAGCCCGGTGAGCGTACGACGACATCGCGGTTTCCTGGTGGTTCTCGAACGAAGGAGATCACCATGACCACCGCACGTTCCACCACGCATCCTCACGACCCCGCACGTCACCCTGTCCATACGGACGAGGGCGTTGCGGTGGGCTCGGCATTCCTCGGCTGGCTCACCGCCACAGGTGCCGCCCTTCTTCTCACCGCCCTGGTCGCCAGCATTGGAGCTGCAATCGGCCTTGGTAACGCAAATACGGCTGAAGAGGCGGTCGAAGGCGCCCTTGCCGAAGCAACGACGATCGGCGTTGTCGGTGCGATCATCCTGGCCCTGGTGCTGTTCATCGCCTACGTCGCAGGCGGTTATGTCGCCGGGCGCATGGCCCGCGTCTCGGGCATCATGCAAGGGTTCGTCGTCTGGCTGTGGGCCGTCGTCTTCGCCATCGTCGTCGGCGTACTTGCCGCTGTCGGAGGAACGCAACTCGACGGGTTCGCCCGCGTCGACGGGTTCCCCTTGCTACCGCTGACGGGCACCGACCTCACGGCGACAACAATCATCACCGCCGTAGTCATCGCCGTGGTGTCGCTGGCAGGCGCCATCCTCGGCAGTGCCGCGGGTACGCGCCATCGCCACACCGGCGACCCGAACGTCGTCGCACAGTAGGGGACTGCGGGGAGCCGCTACAGCGTGCGGCTCCCCGCGCCGACCCGTTCCAGCACGTCGGCGGCGCGACGACGACCGTCGCGGGCACGGATTGCCTCCCCTGTCGCCCGTAACCGCTCCAGGTGCGCCGCATCGGCCAGCTGCTCGTCGATGGCGGCGCGTAGCTCGTCGGCCGAGAAACCATACGTCGACAGGCGCCGACCGTAGCCCCGCTCGTGAACGCGCTGAGCGTTGTCGTACTGGTCCCAGAACAGCGGCAGCAGGACCATCGGCTTGCCCCAGTGCATCGCCTCGGTAGTGGTGTTGTTTCCCCCGTGAGTAATCACGAGGTCGACGAGGGGCAGGATCCGGGTCTGAGGCAGAAACTCAGCGCCCCAGCAGTTGGCGGGCAACTCGATCTCGTCGTGTCGCGGGCCCTTCGACACGATCACTCGGTAGGGACCATCCGCGAGGGCATCAAGCACCGAGCGCATGAGCGACACGTCGGCGCTGCCGAGAGAGCCGAGACTGAAGTAGATGAGGGGTTCATCGCCCGTGCGCAACTCGTCCGGGAGCGTGAACTCCTCGTCCGTGTCGCGGATCGACGAGTCCAGGCGGGTCCAGCTGTCGTCCAACGGGCGCGCGTCGGTGTAGTCGAGTTCGCGCGGGTACACGTAGAGGTTGGCCACGCCCGAGTGAATGAACTGAAGGTCGTCCAGCGGCGGCGCACCCTGTGACTCGACCCAGGCCGCGAAGTCGTGCCACATGGCGCGGTGCGTGCGGTCGTACTCGGCCCGGAAAGCGCCCCAGGCATCCCGATCGGCCTCCCCCAGCCCCGAGAAGACCGGCGCGATGTCATCGCCCCCAACCTCCAGGGGGTTGCAGCTGACGATGCGCACAAAGGGCTTGCCCGCGGTCACCAGCGCGGGGAAGCACAGCACGTTGTCTTCGATGATCACATCGGGCTGCACTCGCGCGATGATCTCGCGCAACTGCGGCTCGCAGTACCGCGCACCGTCGATCAGTTCCTGCCAGATCGGGGCGACCACCGTCTCGAGCTGCTCGATGGTGGGCTTGCGAAACTCCGGCTTGATCGCGTCGATGTAGTCCTTCCAGAACTGGCCAGCCGACTGCTCAGCCGCGCCGGCCTCCGGCGGGGGCGCGAGGTCAACGAGGTCTTCCTCGAAGCCGAGGGGTGCCAGCTTGCCCGCCCACGACGACTCGGCGGCGAAAACAACGCGGTGGCCCCGCGCACGCAGTTCGGCCCCGATGCCGATGCAGTTGTTCGTCGGACCGTAGGCGCTTTCAGGCATGAACAGGAAGGTCAACGGTGCGGTCATGGGCGCGGCTCTCCTCCTCCCGCGTGGCCTCCTCGCCACGCGCTTCTCCCCCATCCTGACACCGCCGCCGTCGGAACGGCAGTGCAAAGATGGGCGTCATGACGACCCCCGCACTACCCGCCCCCGGGGGCGTGTCGCTGGGGGCTGGCCGCGTCGAATGGGATGCTCGTGGCGCCGTTTCGATTACCGGCGCATCCGGCGAGGCGGTCGCCTCCGACGGGGTCGCCGCCGCCCTCGCCGCCCTCGCGGTGTCCGGCGCGACGGCGGGCCCCCTCGTCGGTCGACCGTCGTCGAGCGCATCCCCCGCGGTCTCGGGGGCCGAGTCCGCGTTCGCCGCCGACGTCGACATGACGAGCTGGGCCCTCATTGTCGGCAGCACCCACATCGTGAAGGTTCCGCGGCACCTCGGCACGGCCGACCGAGGCGCCCGATTGCAGCGACTCGTGGCCGAGAACGCGCCGGCACTCGTGCCGCCCGTCGTCGGCACGGTCGAACACGCCGACACCGGCACCCTGGTCGCCGTGGTGACCGCGCGGGTGCCCGACGCCACGGACGGATGGTCGTGGGCGGTTGACGCGCTCATGGAGCACCTCGACGGCGGAGCGGACCCCTCGTTTCCCGACGAGCTCGGGACACTCACGGCGCAGCTGCACGTGGCGCTCGCCGCTGCGACGGCGACGTCGCGCACGACTCCCCGTGCGCGCGGTGCCGAGGAGCGCGCCGCTGCCGTCGCCGTTCTCGCCGACGTCATCGCGCACGGCGCGGGCGCGGCCGAGCGCCCCGGCGCCGCGCAGCGGCTCGCCGCTCGATCGGCGGCGCTCCGCGACCTTATCGATGCGCTCCCTGATCCCACGGCTCCCGAATTCGCGCTCCACGGCGACCTGCACGTCGGCCAGGTGCTGCGCGACGGAGATGGCAGGTTGCGCGTGATCGATTTCGACGGTGACCCCCAGCATCCCGCCGGCGACGACGTCGGGGATGCCGCGCGGGATGTCGCCCACCTGCAGGTCTCCATCGACCTCGTCGGCGCCATCGTCGCCAAACGTCGGGGGGCCGATGACACACGCATCGCGCAGTGGTGTCGCACGGCGCAGGAGCGCCTGGTCGCCGCCTACGACGCGGTTGCTCCCAGTTATGGGGGGCAACCGCTGCTCGACCCCGCACGCCTTCCGGGGCTTCGGGCGGCGCGACTCGTGCGCGAGCTCCGCTACGCCCGCGACTTCCTGCCGCGGTGGGCGTACGCCGCCGACTGGGCGATCGCCCACCGATTCTCCGCCGACCCCAACTTGGAGGACCCACCGTGGACACCGCCCGCTTTTTCGACGACCTGACCGCGATTCCCGAGGCGTTCGCGCACCTCGCGGATGCGTTCGGTCAGCCGGACGACGGCGCCGCGCTCCGCGAGCGGCTCTCCCCCTCGCGGGTGCTGGTGCTGGGCATGGGGTCGAGCCGGTACGCGGCAGGCCGCGTCGCCCGGGCGGCCCGAGCGCTCGGACACGTCGTGATCGACGAACTCGCCAGCACCGACGAGTTGCCGCCGCCGGCGGACGACCTCGCCGTCATCGCGATCTCCGCGACGGGCGGCAGCGCCGAGGTGCTGCACGCTGTCGACCGCTACCGGGGCACCGGGCGACTCATCGCCGTGACCAACCGACCAGAATCGGCGCTGGCCGAGGCGGCCGACGCCGTGAGCCTGTTGCACGCCGGCGTGGAGGCAAGTGGCGTGGCGTGCCGCACCTACCGCCACACCGTCGTCGTGCTCGAGCGCCTGCTCGGCCTCACGACGGCCGAGGCCGCCCGACGCGAACTGGACCGCGCCGCGACAGCGACGGCGTCACTGCTCGCCGATCGGGACACCTGGCTCGAGCCGCTCAGCGAGGTGCTGCTCTCCCCGGCGGGAACCCACGTGCTTGCCCCCGCCGAGCGCCTGTGTTCTGCCCAGCAGTCGGCACTCATGGTGCGCGAGTTGCCCCGGCGCCTCGCGGTCGCCTGCGAGACCGGCGATTGGGCGCACGTCGACCTGTACACCGCGCGGACGCACGATTATCGAGCAGCGATCTTCCCCGGCTCACACTGGGACGCCCAGGCCGTCGACTGGTTGCAGCGCCGAAAGGCTCGGTACGCCGCGATCGGCGGCGAGCTTGACGGCGCGGAGCTCGTCGTGCGGTTCCCCGGCGACGAGGATGCGCGCATCCGCCCGCTCACGGAGCTGCTGCCGCTCGAACTGGTCGCCGACCGCTGGCGCGCCGCCGACCCGGAGTTCGCCTTTTCAGGGCGCCCCGGGCCGGCGTAATTCGCGGCGAACTACTCGACGCTCGCGCCCGCCAGCCACGCCGGCAGCTCAGTGCCGATCGTGTCGCCGACGGTGTGCACGCGAATGTCGTTGGTGCCGCCGGGAACGCCGGGAGGCGATCCGGAGATCACGACGACCTTGTCGCCCTTCGTCGCGAGGCCGTTGCCGAGCAGTGCCTCGTCGACCTGGCGGTACATCGCGTCGGTGTGGGTGACGCGCTTGACGAGGAAGGATTCGATGCCCCAGGTCAGCGCCATGCGACGCTGGATGGCCTCATCGGGCGTGAACGCCTTCATCGGGATGCGGAAGCGCAGTCGGCTCATTCGGCGCGCCGAGTCGCCCGACTCGGTGAAGACGCAGACGTACTTCGCCTCGACGAAGTCGGCGACCTCGGCGGCGGCAAGCGTGATCGCGCCACCCTGGGTGCGCGGCTTGGTGCCGAGCGGCGGAATGCGCTCGAGGCCGTGCTCCTCGGTGGAGTCGACGATACGAGCCATGGTCGAGACCGTGATCACGGGGAACTCCCCCACGCTCGTCTCACCGGACAGCATGACGGCGTCGGCACCGTCGAGCACCGCGTTGGCGACATCGGAGGTCTCGGCACGCGTCGGAATGGGGCTCGAGATCATCGATTCGAGCATCTGCGTGGCGACGATGACGGGCTTCGCCATGCGGCGGGCCAGCTCGACCGCGCGCTTCTGCACGATCGGAACGGCCTCGAGCGGCAACTCGACGCCCAGGTCACCACGGGCGACCATGATGCCGTCGAACGCGTCGACGATGCCCTCGAGCGCGTCGACCGCCTGCGGCTTCTCGATCTTCGCGATGACCGGGATGAACCGGCCCTCCTCGCGCATGATCTCGTGCACACGGGTCACGTCGTCGGCGTTGCGCACGAACGACAGCGCGATGTAGTCGGCGCCGAGCTTCAGGCCCCAGCGGAGATCATCCTCGTCTTTGTCAGAGAGCGCCGGAACGTTCACGGCGACGCCGGGAAGGTTGATGCCCTTGTTGTTCGACACGGGGCCAGCGACGACCACCTCGGTGCGTACCCGGACACCGTCAGTGTCGAGCACCCGCACCTTCACCTTGCCGTCGTCGATGAGCAGGAAGTCGCCCGGCTTCACATCGGCGGGCAGGCCCTTGAACGTGGTTCCGACGAGCTCTTTCGTACCCTCGACATCTTCGGTGGTGATCGTGAAGATGTCGCCCTCGGCGAGCTCGTGCGGGCCGTCGGCGAACTTACCCAGGCGGATCTTGGGGCCCTGCAGGTCAACGAGGACGGCCACGGGGCGGCCGGCGTCGGCGGCGGCCTGGCGGACGTTGCGGTACACCTCTTCGTGCACGGCGTAGGTGCCGTGGCTGAGGTTCATGCGGGCGACGTCGACGCCGGCCTCGATGATGGCGCGAATGTTCTCGTAGCTCGACGTCGCCGGCCCGAGGGTCGCGACGATCTTTGCTCGTCTCATGGGGTCCTTCAGTGAGTTGGGGTGGTGGTAGACACGGGGGCGAGCCTCCGTGGGTTCAGACCGCGATGGGGCGGTCTGTGGCCCGCACGGGTGCGGGAAGATCGGTGGTGCCCTGCAGGTAGCGGTCGATCTCGGCGGCCGCAGCACGGCCCTCCGCGATCGCCCACACGATCAGCGAGGCTCCTCGTCCGGCGTCGCCGGCGACAAACACGCCGGGCTCGACCGTCGTGTAGTCCGCGTCCCGGCGAATCGTGCCGCGTGCATCCACGGGCAGCGGGAACTGCTGGTTCAGCGTGTCGGTGTCGGCTCCCGTGAAGCCGAGCGACAGCAACACGAGGTCGGCCGGCAGTTCACGTTCCGTGCCCGGCTTGGGCACGCGGCGACCGTCAACGAAGTCGGTCTCGGCGACCACGACGGCACGCACTTCGCCCGCGTCGTTGGTGAGGAACTCGACGGTCGAGGCCAGGTACATGCGCTCGCCGCCCTCCTCGTGGGCCGACTGCACCTCGAACAGCGTCGGCTGCATGGGCCACGGCTGGTTCTCGGGGCGCTCGCTCGGCGGCTGCACACCGATCGCGAGGTTGGTCACACTCAGGGCGCCCTGACGGTGGGCGGTGCCGATGCAGTCCGCACCAGTGTCACCGCCGCCGAGCACGACGACGTGCTTGCCCTCCGCCGTGATCTGCTCGGCGACGGTGTCGCCGGCCTGCACACGGTTGGCCTGCGTGAGGTACTCCATCGCGAAGTGCACGCCGAGAGCGTCGCGACCCGGGATCGGCAGGTCGCGCGGGCGCGGCGCCCCCGTGGCGACGAGCACCGCGTCGTAGCGCCGGCGCAGCTCGCTCCACGTGATGTCGACGCCGATTTCGACGCCGGCGCGGAACCGCGTGCCCTCGGCCTGCATCTGCGTCAGACGCTGGTCGAGGTGGCGCTTTTCCATCTTGAAGTCGGGAATGCCGTAGCGCAGTAGGCCGCCGATGCGATCGTCTTTCTCGAACACGGCGACCGTGTGCCCGGCGCGCGTGAGCTGCTGCGCGGCCGCGAGGCCGGCGGGCCCGCTGCCGACGACCGCAACCGTCTTGCCCGTCAACCGCTCGGGCGGCGCCGGCTGCACCCATCCGTTGTTCCAGGCGTTCTCGATGATCGACGCCTCGACCTGCTTGATGGTCACGGCGGGCTGGTTGATCGCGAGCACACAGGACGACTCGCACGGCGCCGGGCAGAGCTTGCCCGTGAACTCGGGGAAGTTGTTCGTCGCGTGCAGTCGTTCGATCGCCTGGCGCCCTTCACCGCGCCACGTGAGGTCGTTCCACTCGGGGATGAGGTTGCCGAGCGGGCAGCCCTGGTGGCAGAAGGGAATGCCGCAGTCCATGCAGCGGCCGGCCTGACGCCGAAGCTGGCCGGGGTCGCCCTGCTCGTAGACCTCTTTCCAGTCCATGAGCCGGATCGGCACGGGACGCCTCGGCGGCAGTTCCCGCTCGGGCACGTTCAGGAATCCGCGGGGGTCAGCCACCGGTCACCTCCAGAATGCGGCCCCACACGATGTCACCATCGGGATCGAGGCCTTCGTCGAGCGCCGTTTGGCGGGTAGCCAAGACGGCAGCGTAGTCACGGGGCAGCACCTTCACGAAGCGTTCCAGCGCGGCGTCGCCGTCGGCGAGCAGACGCTGAGCAAGCGCCGACTCGGTCTCGTCGTGGTGCTTCTTCAGCAGCTCGCTGACCAGGGCGCGGTCGTCGGCGTCGAGGGGGCCGAGCGTCAGCTCACCGCTCGCGAGGCTGTCGCGGTTCACGCGGTCGTCGGTGAGGTCGAGCACGTACGCCGTGCCGCCGGACATGCCGGCGCCGAGATTGCGCCCGGTTTCACCGAGGATCACGGCGACGCCGCCGGTCATGTACTCGAGCGCGTGGTCGCCCACACCCTCGACGACCGCCGTTGCACCGGAGTTGCGCACGAGGAAGCGCTCGCCGACGATGCCGCGAATGAACAGCTCGCCGCTCGTCGCGCCGTAGCCGATCACGTTTCCGGCGATGACGTTGCGCTCGGCGTGGAACACGGCCTCGCGGGCGGGGCGCACGATGACGCGGCCGCCCGACAGGCCCTTGCCGACGTAGTCGTTGCTGTCGCCGTAGAGACGCAGCGTGATGCCGCGCGGCATGAACGCGCCGAGGCTCTGGCCGGCCGACCCGGTGAGCGTGACGTCGATCGTGTCGGGCGCAAGACCCTGCTCTCCGTGGCGCACGGTGACGGCGTTGCCGAGCATCGTGCCGACCGCGCGCTCGGTGTTGCGCACCGGCAGGTCGATGCGCACCGGCTGGCCGTGCTCGAGCGCGTCGGCCGAGAGTCGAATGAGCTGGTTGTCGAAGTGCTCATCGAGCTCGTGGTCTTGACCGACCCGGCGCGTGCGCGCGGCGTCGGCGGGGAACACCGGCCCCGACAGGATCGGAGCGAGGTCGAGACCATCGGCCTTCCAGTGCCGCACCGCGCGGTCGACATCGAGCAGTTCGGAGTGCCCGATGGCCTCCTCCAGGCTGCGGAATCCCAGCTGCGCCAGGTACTCGCGCACCTCCTGCGCGAGGAACTCGAAGAAGTTGATGACGAACTCGGGCGTTCCCGTGAAGCGCTTGCGCAGCTCGGGGTTCTGCGTTGCGACGCCCACGGGGCAGGTGTCGAGGTGGCAGACCCGCATCAGGATGCACCCGGAGACCACCATGGGAGCGGTCGCGAAGCCGTACTCCTCGGCTCCGAGGAGGGCCGCGATGATCACGTCGCGACCGGTCTTCATCTGGCCGTCGACCTGCACCGTGACGCGCTCACGCAGCTGGTTCAGCATGAGCGTCTGCTGCGCCTCGGCGAGGCCGATCTCCCAGGGCGTTCCCGCGTGCTTGAGCGAGTTGAGCGGGCTCGCGCCCGTGCCTCCGTCGTGGCCCGAGATCAGGATCACGTCGCTCTTCGCCTTGGCCACGCCCGCGGCTACGGCACCAATGCCCGACTCGCTCACGAGCTTGACGTGGATGCGCGCCGCCGGGTTCGACCGCTTCAGGTCGAAGATCAGCTGCTTGAGGTCTTCGATCGAGTAGATGTCGTGGTGAGGGGGCGGCGAGATGAGCCCGACACCCGGGGTGCCGTGGCGCAGGCGCGCGATCCAGGGGTAGACCTTGTTGGCCGGCAGCTGGCCGCCCTCACCGGGCTTGGCCCCCTGCGCCATCTTGATCTGGATGTCGTCAGCGTTCGTCAGGTACATGCTCGTCACGCCGAAGCGGCCCGAGGCCACCTGCTTGATGGCACTACGGCGCTCGGGGTCGAGCAGGCGCTCGACATCTTCACCGCCCTCGCCGGTGTTGCTGCGGCCACCGATGCGGTTCATCGCGATCGCGAGCGTCTCGTGCATCTCGGGGCTGATGGCCCCCATGCTCATGGCACCCGTCGTAAAGCGTCTGATGATCGACTCGATCGGCTCGACCTCGTCGAGCGGCACGGGCGCGCGCAGTCCGTCTTTGAAGCGGAACAGCCCGCGCAGCGTCATGAGCTTCTCAGCCTGCTCATCCACCGCTCGCGTGTACTCGCGGAAGACGTCGTAGCGGCCAGCCTTTGTCGCGTGCTGAAGCTTGAAAACCGTCTCGGGGTTGAACAGGTGCGGCGGACCCTCGCGGCGCCACTGGTACTCGCCGCCGATCGGCAACCGTTCGTGTGGGTTTGACGGCGACGAGGCGGGGTAGGCCAGAGCGTGCCGGCGGGCATTCTCTTCCGCGATCGTCTCGATGCCGACACCGCCGAGGATGCTCGTGGTGCCCGTGAAGTAGCGGTCGACGAACTCTTGGCTGAGGCCCACGGCCTCGAACGCCTGGGCGCCGGCGTAGGAACCCACCGTCGAAATGCCCATCTTGGACATGATCTTCAGAACGCCCTTGCCGAGCGCCTTAATGACGTTCGCCACGGCCTTCTCGGGCGTGATTCCCGTGATCATGCCGCTGCGCACGAGGTTTTCGACCGTCTCCATGGCCAGGTAGGGGTTGATCGCCGAGGCACCGTACCCGATCAGCAGCGCGATGTGGTGCACCTCGCGCACGTCGCCAGCCTCCACGATCAGGCCCACGCGCATGCGCTTCTCGGTGCGAATGAGGTGGTGGTGCACCGCGGCGAGCATCAGCAGCGACGGAACCGGCGCAAGGTCGGCCGTCGAGTCGCGGTCGCTGAGCACGATGAACTCGGCGCCGTCGTCGATCGCCTCGTCGACCTCGTCGCACATCGCCTGGATGCGCTTCTCGAGCGCGCGGGGACCCTTGTCAACGCGGTACAAGCCCTTGATCGTGGTGGTCAGGGCGCTGCCGGGACGCGGGTCGATGTGCTGGATCTTGGCCAGCTCATCGTTGTCGATGACCGGGAAGTCGAGCGTGACCTGCCGCGCGTGACGCGGGGTCGCCGCCAACAGGTTGCGCTCTGGCCCGAGGCCCAGCGCCATCGACGTCACGACTTCCTCGCGGATGGAATCGAGCGGCGGGTTCGTCACCTGGGCGAACTGCTGGGTGAAGTAGTCGAACAGCAGGCGCGGACGGTCGCTGAGCACGGCGATCGGTGTGTCAGAACCCATCGCTCCGAGCGGTTCGCTGCCGGCCTTCGCCATGGGGGCCAGCAGAACGCGCACCTCCTCTTCGGTGTACCCGAAGGTGCGCTGACGGCGCGTGATCGAGGCGGGCGTGTGAACGATGTGCTCGCGCTCGGGAAGCTGCGACAGGGCGATGCGGTTGCCGGCCAGCCACTCGCCCCACGGTTCGAGCTCAGCCAGTTCGCGCTTGATCTCGTCGTCTTCGATGATGCGGCCCTCAGCCGTGTCGACGAGGAACATCGCGCCGGGACGCAGCCGGCCCTTGCGCACGACTCGAGCGGGGTCGATGTCGAGCACGCCGATCTCGCTGGCGAGCACCACGAGGCCGTCGTCGGTGACGAGGAAGCGGCCGGGGCGGAGCCCGTTGCGGTCGAGGGTGGCGCCGACGAGCGAACCGTCGGTAAAGGACAGCGCTGCCGGGCCGTCCCACGGCTCCATGAGCATCGAGTGGTACTCGTAGAAGTCGCGCAGTTTGCGGTCGATGCCGGTCTGGTTCTCCCACGCCTCGGGGATCATCATCATGATCGCGTGCGGAATGCTGCGCCCGCCGAGGCTCAGCAGCTCGACGACCTCGTCGAAGGAGGCCGAGTCACTCGCGCCGGGCGTCACGATGGGGAACACATCGCGCAGGTCGCCCAGCAGCTCGCTGACGAGCTGGGACTGACGCGCGCGCATCCAGTTGCGGTTTCCCTGGACCGTGTTGATCTCGCCGTTGTGCGCGATCATGCGGAAGGGCTGCGCAAGAGGCCACGACGGGAACGTGTTCGTCGAGTAGCGGGAGTGCACGAGCGCGAGCTTCGACGCGAAGCGCTCGTCGCTGAGGTCGGGGTAGAACGGCTCCAGCTGCAGGGTGGTGACCATGCCCTTGTAGGTGATGGTGCGGCAGCTCAGCGAAGGGAAGTACGCGCCCAGCTCACGCTCGGCGCGCTTGCGAGTGCGGAACGTCTGTCGGTCGAGGGCGATACCCGCAAGCGGAGCACCCGTCGCGTCGGCACGCGCCGACGCCACAAAGAGCTGTTCGATCGCGGGCATGGCCTCGCGCGCCAGCGTGCCGACCTGGCTCGGGTCGACGGGCACCTCGCGCCAGCCGAGGACCGTGAGGCCCTCCTCGACGGCGATGGCCTCGATACCCGACTTCTCGCGCGCCCGCTCGGCCGCGTCGGTCGGCAGGAAGGCGGCGCCGACGGCGTACGCGCCCGCGGCGGGCAGAGCAAAGGGCACGACCGCACGGAAGAAGACGTCCGGCACCTGGGTGAGGATGCCCGCGCCGTCACCGGTTCCGGCGTCGGAGCCGACCGCACCACGGTGCTCGAGGTTGCGCAGAGCGTCGAGGGCGTTCTGGATGATGTCGTGGCCGGCGGTGCCGCGCAGGGTCGCCACCATGGCGAGCCCGCAGGCGTCGCGTTCGCGCTCGGGGTCGTAGGCACCCTGCTTGGCAGGGATACTCGAAAACCGGCGATACGGGCTGTGAGTCATGCGCGTGACCGTCCTCACATGTGTTCGTGCTGAGGTGCGGGACGTCGCTGGCCCAGGGACTGTGTGCGCGGAATCGCGCGCCGCGGAGCGTGGAACCGGGATCAAGGTGGTGGCGATCCGTGCGGTTACGCGTTCGCGGCGGGTCCGCTTGTGGCGGAAGGTGCGCCGGATTTCTCGGCGACCTCGACGGCGTCTTTGCCGGCCAGGTCCGTCTCGGTGTAGACGTCCTCGGAGTCTACCCCAGCGTCGGGAGACCAACCCCGACCCTCGATGTACGGCCCCGGTTCTTGGCCGTGGTGTCGGCGGCGTTGCACGATCACGATGACGATGCCGAGCACCACGGCGGCCCACGCCGCCCAGACGTTCACGCGCACGCCCAGGAAGAGTTCGCTCGGGTCGAGGCGGATCGTCTCAAACACGCTGCGCCCGACGCCGTACCAGATCAGATAGCCGCCGAGCAGCTTGCCCCACTGCACGCGCAACCGCGCGTCGATGAGCAGCAGCACCGCAGCGCCGGCCAGGTTCCAGACGATCTCGTACAGGAACGTGGGGTGAAACAGCACGTCCTCGGGTAGACCCACGGGGATCGCCGGGTTCGGGCGGTCGATCTCGAGACCCCACGGCAGGTCGGTGGGCAGACCGAACAGTTCCTGGTTGAACCAGTTGCCGAGGCGACCGAACGCCTGGGCGATCAGCAGTCCCGGCGCGAGCGCGTCGGCGAACGACCAGAACCGGATGCCCGTGACGCGGCATCCGATGTAGGCGCCCACGGCTCCACCGATGAGGGCGCCGAAGATCGCCATGCCGCCCTCCCAGATGTACAGAACGCGCAGCAGGTCGGCGCCCGGGAAAAAGTAGTCGGCGGGGTGCGTCACGACGTGATATATGCGACCACCGATGATGCCCAGCGGAACGGCGAACAGCGCGATGTCGAGCACGATCCACGGTTCAGCACCGCGGCGCGTCAGGCGCACGTGGGTGAGCCATACGGCGGCGGCAATGCCGAGCAGGATGCACAGCGCGTAGGCATTGATCGTGACATCGAAAGAGAACCACGACAGGCCGATGTCACGCAGCCACTGACCAAGGTTGAACGCGCGCCACTCCTCGCCAGGACTCGGGATGCTGAGGGCAGAGATCACGGATGCGGGCCTTTCGACAGGGTGGAATCGCGTGCCAGCCTACTGGCGACTGGCCGAAGACGGAGGCTAGCGGGTGCCGCTGGCGAGGTCGGCGGCAACGCGGGCGACGCTGTCTACGCCCCCCTCGCTGAGGGCCGCGACCAAGCGGGAGCCGACGATCGCGCCGTCGGCGTAGCTCAGGACATCGCGCACCTGCTCGGCGGTGGAGATGCCGAGTCCGACGCACGTGGACGTGCATCCCGCATCGCGGAGCCGGGCGACGACGCCGCGGGCGGCGGCGTCGACGTCGGCGCGCGCGCCAGTGATGCCCATCGTCGAGACCGCGTAGACGAACCCGCGGCTTGCCTCGACCGCCTGGCGCATGCGCGCGTCGGAGGAGGAGGGGGCGGCGAGGAAGACGCGGTCGAGGTCGTGAGCCTCCGAAGCCGCCATCCAGTCGCTGGCCTCGTCGGGAATGAGGTCGGGGGTGATGAGTCCCGCTCCCCCGGCGCTCTTCAGATCGGCGGCGAAACGGTCGACGCCGTACTGCACGACGGGGTTCCAGTAGGTCATCACGAGCACCGGCGCATCGACGGCAGCGCGCACCCGCTCGACGGCCGTAAAGGCATCGCGCACGCGGAAGCCGTTCTGCAGCGCTGTCTGCGTGGCCTTCTGGATCGCGACGCCGTCCATCACGGGGTCGCTGTACGGCAAGCCGAGTTCCAGGATGTCGACGCCGTTGTTGACGACGGCAATGGCGGCCTGGATGCTCTCCTCCAGGGTCGGGAAGCCGATCGGCAGATAGGCGATGAGTGCGCCAGAGCCGGCGTCGCGGCGGGTGCGAATCGTCGTCTCGACGTCGCTCATCGCGTGACCTCCGGTTCGCCCTCTCCATCGAGCAAGCGGAAGTAGCGGGCAGCCGTCTCCATGTCTTTGTCGCCGCGGCCACTCAGCGACACGAGCACGATGCCCTCGGGGCCGAGCTCTTTTCCGAGCTCGAGCGCGCCGTGCAGGGCGTGGGCCGTCTCGATGGCGGGGATGATGCCCTCGGTGCGGCTGAGCAGCCGCAGCGCGTTCATCGCCTCGGCATCGGTCACGCCGCGGTACTCGGCGCGTCCGATGTCGGCCAGCCACGCGTGCTCGGGCCCCACACCGGGATAGTCGAGGCCGGCGGAGATTGAGTGCGACTCCATCGTCTGGCCGTCGTCGTCTTGCAGCATGAGGCTCCGGGCCCCGTGCAGGACTCCCGGGCGACCCTTCGAGATCGTGGCGGCGTGATGCGGGGTGTCGATGCCGTCGCCGGCCGCCTCGAAGCCAACCAGGCGCACCGCGGTGTCGTCGAGGAAGGCGTGGAAGATTCCCATGGCGTTGCTACCCCCGCCCACGCAGGCAGCAACCGCGTCGGGCAGTCGACCGGTGAGCGCGAGAACCTGCTCGCGCGCCTCGGTGCCGATCACGGCGTGGAAGTCGCGCACCATCGTCGGGAACGGGTGCGGGCCGGCCACCGTTCCCAGCAGGTAGTGGGTGGTGTCGACGTTCGCAACCCAGTCGCGCATCGCGTCATTGATCGCGTCTTTCAGCGTTCGCGACCCGGTCTGCACCGCGACGACCTCGGCCCCGAGCAGCTTCATGCGCGCGACGTTGAGCGCCTGACGCTCGGTGTCGACGGCGCCCATGTACACGACGCACTCCATGCCGAACAGGGCGGCGGCGGTTGCGCTCGCAACACCGTGCTGGCCCGCTCCCGTCTCGGCGATGAGACGCGTCTTTCCGAGCCGCTTGGCCAGCAGCGCCTGACCGAGAACGTTGTTGATCTTGTGGCTACCGGTGTGGTTCAGGTCTTCACGCTTGAGCAGGATACGGGCGCCGCCAGCGTGCTCCGCGAATCGCGGCGCCTCGGTGATGATCGATGGCCGGCCGGTGTAGCTGCGGTGTAGCTCGGCCAGTTCGGCGGCGAAAGTGGGATCGACACGCGCCGCTTGGTACGCCTCATCGAGTTCATCGAGCGCGGCGATCAGCGATTCGGGCACGAACCGCCCGCCGAAGGTGCCGAAGTACGGGCCGACAACGTCGCGCAGGGTCATGACACACTCACAAACTGCCGGGCGGTAGCGACGGGGTCGCCACCGGTGACGAGAGCTTCACCGACGAGCACCACATCGGCGCCGGCGCGCCGGTAGTGCTCAACGTCGGAGACGCTGAGGACGGCTGATTCGGCGATGCGGATCGCGTCATCGGGGATGATCGGGGCGAGTCGACCGAACAGGTCGCGGTCGAGCTCGAACGTCTGAAGGTCGCGGGCGTTCACCCCGATGAGGCTCGCACCGAGATCGACGGCGCGGCGCGCTTCGTCTTCTGAGTGCGTTTCGACGAGCGGCGTCATCCCCCACTCGAGCACGTGTGCGTGCAGTCGGCGCAACGTGGGCTCGTCGAGGGCGGCAACGATGAGCAGCACCATGTCGGCACCGGCCGCGCGGGCCTCGGCGATCTGGTACTCGTCGGCGATGAAGTCTTTGCGCAGCACGGGGACGTCGACGGCCGCGCGCACGGCCTCCAGGTCGGCGAGTGAGCCCTGAAAGCGTCGCTGCTCGGTGAGCACGCTAATCGCGTGGGCGCCGCCCGTCGCGTATTGCGTGGCGAGGTCGGCCGGGTCAGGGATGCTCGCAAGCGCTCCCCGAGACGGACTCGCTCGCTTCACCTCGGCGATCAGCTTCACGTGCGAGGCACGGGCGAGCGCGGCGACGGCGTCGCGCGCCGGAGCCTGGGCAGAAGCGGCAGCCTCTACCGCCGCGAGGGGACGCTCAGCGCGACGAGCTACCGCATCTTCGAGCGCGCCCGCCGTGAGCCCGTCGAGCACTTAGGAGTGCGCCTTCGGCGCGTAGCGGGGACCCTTCACGCCGTAGCCCATCTTCGCCATGACGCCACCGACGATCCAGCCGACGACCACGACGACGGCGCTGGCCCACACGACGGGGGCGAGTTCGAAGAAGAACGCGACCGTGCCGACGGTAAAGCCGATCAGCATAATGACCACGGCCGTCCAGGCGGCGGGCGAGTGTCCGTGTCCGGGGTCGTTCTGGGCGTTCATGCGTCTCCTGAGTCGGGAACGGGCAGGGCTTACAGTCTACCGGGCCGTGGGGTCGTCGCCGTCGCTCAGCGCATCCCAGTCACCCAGTCGGTCGGTGCGCGGAGCGGCACCGCCGTCGGGAGCGTCGTAGCGTCGGACACGCTCGGGCCAGCGGTGCGCTGTCGCGGCCGTCAGCACCCCACTCAGGGCAGCCAGCACGCCGGCGACAATGGCGAGACTGACCCACCCCGTCACGCTCGACGCGGCAACAAGAGCAGCGATTCCCGCGTCTCCGTCGACGCCCGTGACGGCGGTGACGGCGGGCCCCCCGCGTCCGACGGGATCGGTCAGGACGGCGAGAGAGGCTGCCGCAATTCCCACCCCGAGGCCGAGCTGCACGATGGCGAGCAGGATGCGCGGGGTGCGTCCGACCAGCGCGAGCGCCGCGGTGAGCGCGAGCAGCGCGAGCGCGAGCGCGGGAACGGTGGCCGCAGCGGTCTCGCCGCGCGCCTCGACGGCGAGCCCGCCTCCGAGGTCAAGCACGACCCACACCTGCGTCCAGGCCAGGAGGGCGAGGCCCGCGGCCAGCAGCGGAGCAACGATGGCGATGAGTCGACGGCGTTCCGGCGTCATGCGCGATCACCGTCCGCGGCCACGGGACGCAGCGCGTTCGCGATCGCGACCGCGCGCAGGGGTGCCGCAGCCTTGGCGACGGTTTCCTCAAACTCGGCCTGCGGCTGCGAATCGGCGACAAGCCCCGCACCGGCCTGCACGCGCGCGACGCCGTCGGCGAGAAAGGCCGTACGAATGGCGATAGCGAGGTCGAGGTCTCCGGAGAACGAGAAGTACCCCACGACGCCTCCGTACACGCCGCGGCGTGCCGGCTCGAGGGCGTCGATGATCTCGAGGGCGCGCGGCTTCGGCGCGCCGCTCAGGGTGCCGGCGGGGAACGTCGCGCGCAGCACGTCGATGGGGCTGGCGGTCTCGCGCACGTCGCCCTCCACACTCGAGACGAGGTGCATGATGTGGCTGAAGCGCTCGACCTGCATGAACTCGGTGACCTCCACGCTGCCGGGTGTGCACACCTTCGACAGGTCGTTGCGCGCGAGGTCGACGAGCATGAGGTGCTCGGCCTGTTCTTTGCGATCCGCCAGCAGCTCGTCGGCGAGCGCGGCATCGTGCTCGGGCGTCGCTCCGCGCGGGCGCGAGCCGGCGATGGGGTGAGAGAACGCGCGTCCGTCCTGCACCTTCACGAGCGCCTCGGGAGACGAACCGACGATCGCGTACTCAGCGCCGGCGGCACTGGTCAGGTTGAGCACGTACATGTACGGAGACGGGTTCAGGGCGCGCAGCACGCGGTACACGTCGAGGGGCGCAGCAGTGACCGGGTGGTCGAATCGCTGCGAGATGACCACCTGGAACACGTCGCCGTCGCGGATGTGCTGCTTCGACGCGGCGACCGCGTCGAGGAACTGCTCGGGGGTCGACCGGTGCTGCGGGTTCGGCGCCACCGAGGTGTCGATGAGCGCAGGCTCGGGCGTGATGGGGCGCGTCAGGGCGGTGGCAAGCGCGTCCAGTCGGCCCTGCGCCTCCGCGAATCGCGTCGCGATCTCGGCGTCATCCGGCTCGCCGTCGAGCAGCAGCGCCGCGACGATCTGCACGGTTCCGGTGCGGTGGTCCATAACCACGAGCTCGCTCGTGAAGGCGACAGCGAGCTCCGGCACAATGAAATCGGCCGGCGGCGCATCGGGAAGGTGCTCGACGCGGCGCACCGCATCCCACCCGATGAAGCCGACGAGCCCCCCGGTGAGCGGAGGATGCGCGGGGTCAGCCGGCGTTCGCCAGCGCGCGTGAAGCAGGTCGAGCGCCGCGAGGGGATCATCGGGGATGGGACCGCCGAACGCGCGATCGGCATCGATGCCCGTGTCGATCCAGCGGGTGGCGCCGTCGTGCTCGGTCAGGACCCCGAACGACGCGACGCCGATGAACGAGTAACGCGACCAGATACCACCCTGCTCGGCTGATTCGAGCAAAAACGTGCCGGGGCGGTCGTGTGCCAGGGCGCGATACAGGCCAACCGGCGTGGCAGCGTCGGCGAACAGCTCACGAATGACGGGCACGACGCGGGCATCCCGCCGCCGCGCTAGGACGTCCTCCATGGTGGTCGTCATGTCTGCGCTCCCTCCGCGATGACGGGATCGACGTCGAAGCACCGGCGCGCACCCGTGTGACACGCGGGGCCGACCTGGTGAACTCGAATCAGAACCGTGTCGCCATCGCAGTCGAGCGCGGCCGAGCGCACCAGTTGAATGTGACCGCTCGTGTCGCCCTTGCGCCAGTACTCGCGGCGCGAGCGGCTCCAGAACGTGACGCGCCCCTCGGTCAGCGTGCGACGCAGTGCCTCGGCGTTCATGTAGCCGAGCATCAGCACGGCGTCATCATCGTGCGACTGGATGATGGCGGGCACCAGCCCGTCAGCGGCGAAGCGAACGCGCTCGACGACCGCCGCCGCGGCCGCATCGCCGAGGCGAGCCGCGTCGTGCGCCTCGGCGGAGCCCTGGGCCGTCATCGAACCAGCACCCCCTCGGCGGCGAGAGCCTGCTTGACCTCACCGATGGTCAATTCTGCGTTGTGGAAAACGCTGGCCGCGAGGACGGCATCGGCACCCGCCGCAATCGCGGGTGGGAAGTGCTCAAGCACGCCGGCGCCGCCCGACGCGATCACGGGAACGGACGCCACCTCACGCATGGCCGAGATCAGCTCGAGGTCAAAACCGGCCTTCGTGCCGTCGGCATCGATCGAGTTGACGAGCAGCTCGCCTGCGCCGCGCTCGATCGCTTCCGTCGCCCAGGCCAGCGCGTCGATGTCGGTGCGGGTGCGCCCGCCGTGGGTGGTGACGACGAATCCGCTGGGTGCCGCCGAATCGCGCGTGACGTCGAGCGAGAGCACGCACACCTGGGCACCGAAGCGGTCAGCAATCTCATCGATCAGAGCGGGTCGGGCGATGGCGGCACTGTTGACGCCGATCTTGTCGGCACCGTGGCCGAGGAGCCGCGCCACGTCCTCCGTCGACCGCACTCCCCCGCCAACGGTGAGCGGGATGAACACCTGCTCGGCCGTAGCCCGCACGACATCGTAGGTCGTCTCGCGCTGGTCGACCGTGGCCGTCACGTCGAGGAAGGTGATCTCGTCGGCACCCTGCTCGAAGTATCGGCGAGCGAGCTCGATCGGGTCGCCCGCGTCGCGCAGGCCCATGAAGTTAACACCCTTCACGACGCGGCCGCCGGCCACGTCGAGGCAGGGAATGACCCGAACGGCGACCGTCATCAGAGGCGGGCGGCGTGGATCGAACCGACGAGGATTGCGCGGGCGCCGAGGTCGTACAGCTCGTCCATGACGTGGTTGACGTCGGCGCGGGGCACCATGGCGCGCACGGCGACCCAGCCGCTGTCGGCCAGCGGGCTGACCGTCGGCGACTCGAGGCCCGGCGTGATCGCTTGGGCGCGCTCGAGCAGCTCGCGGGGCAGGTCGTAGTCCATCAGCACGTACTGTCGCGCGACCAGTACGCCCTGTAGTCGCCGCTGCAGCGTGGCGATTCCCGGACGATCGGGCTGGGCGCTGATCAGCACGGCGGTCGACTCGAGGATCACGGGGCCGACGATTTCCAGGCCCTGCGCGCGCAACGTGGCGCCCGTCGACACGACGTCGGCGACGGCGTCGGCCACGCCGAGGCGCACGGCCGACTCCACCGCGCCATCCAGCCGAATGAGGTCGGCGGTGACGCCGTGTCGGGCCAGGAAGTCGCCGACGAGACCCGGATAGCTGGTTGCCACGCGCATCCCGTTCAGATCGTCGAGGGTGCGCACGGTGTTCGGCGGGGCGGCGAACCGGAAGGTCGAGTCGCCGAAGTCGAGGGCCTGGATTTCGCGCGCGTCTGAACCCGAGTCGAGAAGCAGGTCACGCCCCGTGATTCCGACGTCGAGCGCTCCCGAGCCCACGTAGGTGGCGATGTCGCGAGGCCGAAGGTAGAAGAATTCGACACCGTTGCGGGCGTCGGCGCTGGTGAGCGCGCGCGGATCGCGGCGACCGGTGTAGCCGGCCTCCGCGAGCATGTGCGCGGCCGTCTCGGACAGCGATCCCTTGTTGGGCACCGCGATTCTCAGCATTCGGGTGTCTTCCTCGGCCGCGCGGGAGGCGCAACCGTCGTGGGCGGGGTTAGAGGTGGCGGTAGACGTCGGCGGGCGTGAGGCCCTTGGCGAGCATCAGCACCTGCAGGTGGTACAGCAGCTGCGAGATCTCTTCGGCCGCGGCCTCGTCGCTCTCGTACTCGGCGGCCATCCAGACCTCTGCGGCCTCTTCGACGATCTTCTTCCCGATCGCGTGCACGCCCGCATCGAGCTGGGCCACGGTGCCGGACCCCTCGGGGCGTGACCGCGCCTTCTCGGCGAGCTCGTCGAACAGCTGGTCGAACGTCTTCACGCGCTCAGCGTACCGGGCGCGCACTGCGTGTTTCTGTCGCGCGTCAGGAGACGCCGAGCAGGTCGATGACGAAGACGAGCGTCTTGCCCGACAGGCGATGGCCGCCGCCGGCGGGGCCGTAGGCGAGGTGGGGCGGGCAGACCAGCTGTCGGCGTCCGCCGACCTTCATGCCGGGAATCCCCTGCTGCCACCCGGCGATCAGGCTTCCGAGGGGGAAGTTGATCGACGCGCCGCGGTTCCAGGAGGCGTCAAATTCTTCGCCCGTGTCGAACTCGACACCGACGTAGTGCACGTCAACGGTTGCGCCGGGGGTGGCCTCGGCTCCGTCGCCGACGACGAGGTCGGTGATGACGAGCTCGGCGGGGGCGGGCCCCTCGAAGAAGTCGATCTCGGGCTTGCTCAGCTGGCTCATGGTTCCATCCAAGCAGACTGCGCGCGCTCCCGCAGACGGCTGATCGCCTCCGCCGGGTCAGCGGCTCCGTACACGGCCGAACCGGCCACGAAGGTGTCGGCACCGGCCTCGGCAGCGATCGCGATGGTGTCCTCCGCGATGCCGCCGTCGACCTGTAGCCACGTGTCGACCCCCATTCGCTTCCTCGCCTCCCGGAGGGCCCGAAGCTTCGGCATGGTCTCTGGCATGAACGACTGGCCGCCGAAGCCGGGTTCGACCGTCATGACGAGCACCTGGTCGAACTCGGGAAGCAGGTCAAGGTAGGGCTCGATGGGTGTGCCGGGCTTCACCGCGAGGCCGGCGCGTGCGCCGCGATCGCGCAGCGCGCGGGCGACAGCGACCGGATCGCGTGCGGCTTCGACGTGGAACGTGACCGAAAACGCGCCAAGCTCGGCGTACCCCGGCGCCCAGCGGTCGATGTCGGCGATCATCAGGTGCACGTCGAGCGGGATGGGCGACACGTCGTTCACGCGGCCGACCATCTGCGGGCCAAACGTGAGGTTCGGCACGAAGTGGTTGTCCATCACGTCGACGTGAACGTAGTCGGCACTCGCGATGCGCCCGAGGTCGCGCTCCATGTTGACGAAATCGGCCGACAGGATGCTCGGATTAATGCGCACGCTCACACCGCCAGCGTACTCAGGGGCGACGGCCGATCAGTTGGATGAACATCGCGTCGCTGAGGTGCCGGTGCGGCCACAGCTGGGCGGCGTCGCCCCGCGCACCCAGGTCGAGGGGCGTGCGCGTGATCGCGCTGAGCACGGCGGGGGTATCGATCGTCTCAGCGTCGTCACGCGCGCTGAGCACGGCGTCGACGACGTCGCGGGTCTCGGCGAGGTGAGGCGAACAGGTGACGTACGCCACGATGCCGCCGGGGGCCGTGACATCCAGTGCCGCGGTGAGCAGTTCCGCCTGCAGCGCGGCAAGCGGCGCCACGTCGGCGGCGGTCTTGCGCCAGCGCGCCTCCGGCCGGCGGCGCAGGGCGCCCAGCCCGGTGCAGGGGGCGTCGACGAGCACGCGGTCGAAAAGCGCGTCGGTGTCGTCAGCGATCGAGCGACCATCCCCCGCACGCACCCGGATCGTCGCGTCGATGGGCGCGAGGGCGCGCCGCACCAGCTCGGCCCGCGCCGGCACGGCCTCGTTGGCGGTGAGGGCGGCTCCCGCCGCGCGGGCCTCCGCGGCGAGCAGCGCAGCCTTTCCTCCGGGCCCCGCGCACAGGTCGAGCCATCGTTCACCGGGCCGGGCGGGGCGGGACCGGCTGAGCGCAAGGGCAGCGAGCTGGGATCCCTCGTCTTGCACGCGTCGCACGCCGGCCGCAACGTCGGGATCGGCGGCGGGGTTGCCCGCGGGGGCGCGCAGGCCCAGCGGCGAAAAGGCGGTGCGCTCCTCGCGCTCGTCGCTCGGCTCATCGGCGAGCCCCGGCAACGCCACGAGGGTGACCCGCGGCGGCAGGTTGTCGGCGGCGAGCAGCGATTCAAGCTCGTGCTCGCGCCCCTCGGCGGCCAGGGCGTCGCGTAGAGCCCGCACGACCCAGTCGGGATGCGCGTGGCGAATCGCGAGCATCGCGTCCGGGTCGTCGACGCCCCGCGACAGCGTGCTGCGCCATCCCTCGAGGTCGCGTTCACTCACGCGACGCAGCGCCGCGTTGACGAACCCCGAGGCGCGGGCCGCGCCGACCTGGCGGGTGAGACGCACGGACTCGTCGACGGCGGCGTGCGGCGGCGTCCCCATCGCGAGCAGCTGGTGAACGCCGATGCGCAACACGTCGAGGACGGGAGGGTCGATGCGGTCGACGGCGCGCCCCGTGGCGGCGGCGATGACCGCATCGTAAAAACCGCGCCCGCGCAGCGTTCCGTACGTCAGCTCGGTCGCGAATCCGACGTCGGCGGCGCTCAGGCGGGCGGAGCGCAGCCGGCCCGGAAGAAGCAGGTTCGCGTAGGCGTCGTCGGTCGAGACGGCGTGCACGACGTCGAAGGCGATGCGGCGGGCGCTCGGAGGGCGCGATACGGGGCGCGGGCTCATGCGAATCGGCGCGCGTCGCGGTCGCGCAGGCCGCGCATCCAATCGATAGCGGACATTGCCTGCTTGCCAGCCGGTTGCACCGTGATCACCTCGAGCGCGCGGTCGGCGGTGCCGACGAGTGCTCGGCGCCCGTCAAGCACGAGGGCCCCGGGGGCCGGCGACGGGCCGTCGTGTGCGATCGAGGCGTCGAGCAGCTTGACGACGGTTCCGTCGTCGAGTTCGCCGAAGGCTCCCGGTTCCGGCGTCGTCCCCCGCAGGCGGGCGTAGACGGCGCTCGCCGGTTCGGCGAAGTTCAGACGTCCGTCGCGGCGATCAAGTTTCGGGGCGAAGGTCGGCTCGCCCTGTTGTGGGCTCGGCTCGATGGTGCCCTCGGCGAGCCTGTTCACGACGTCAGCGACGACGTCGGCGCCTTCCACGGCGAGACGCTCGAGGAGGCTTCCCGCCGTGTCGTGGGCGCCGATGGGGTGCGATCGCTGTGCGTAGAGGTCACCCTCGTCGAGCCCGGCGGTGAGGCGAAAGACGCTGAGACCCGTCGTGGTCTCCCCCGCGATGATGGCGTGCTGCACGGGGGCCGCGCCCCGGTAGGCAGGCAGGAGGGAGAAGTGCAGGTTGATCCAGCCCAAGCGCGGCGCGCTCAGAAGCGGTTCGCGCACCAGCCCGCCGAAGGCGACGATGACGCCGAGGTCGGCACCGCGGGCGATCACCTCGTCCTGCAGCGGGGTGAGGCTTCGCGCGTGCAGCACCGGTAATCCGCGCTCGAGCGCCGCGTCCTCGACCGGGGTCGGGGTCAACACGCGCTTGCGACCCTGGGGCGTCGGCGGCCGCGTGATCACGGTGTCGACCGTGTGCGGACCGGACGCGAGGGCCTGGAGGGTCGGGACGGCCGCCCGGGGGCTTCCGGCGAACAGCAGGCGCAAGGGGGCGGTCACCCGTCGATTCTGCCGCACCGTCTACTCGGGTGTGTCGTCAGCGGTGAGGTCGAAGGCGGCGGGATCGTCGAGCCGGGCCCGCAGGGTCGAGCGTCTGCGCTGCGCACGGGCAGTGGCGGCGGCCACGAGGGCGGCGCGGAGCTCGCGGGCAACATCCGCCCCTCGCGCGTAATCGAAGCGCACGATTGCCCGCACCGATCCGGGCTCTCGGTCGACCGGGCCGAGCACGTCGACGCCGGTCATGTCGGTGAGCGGGGCGAGGGCCCTGCGCACCTCCTCCGCGGTGCCGGTCACGGTCGCTGAGCGCACGGCCGGCGGAAACCGTAGCCGTCGGCGATCGGCGAGTTCGGCGGCGATCAGCTCGTCGGTCGTGCCGGTCGCCAACGCCGAGGCAACCGGCCCGTCGACGCCGACGAGCAGCACGGGCGCGTCGTCTGCCGCGAGGGCCGCGGCGTTCTGCCACCAGCGCAGGCAGTCTTCCAGCACGCGCAGGCTGTCGCGGGCCAGCATGCGCTCGCCGTCGAGCAGCAGCACCGCGCGGTAGCCGCCGTCAACGATCGGCTCGGCCCCGCGCGTAGCGACGACGATGGTGCGACCGGGCGCGATCCGCTGGTGGGCGTGCTCGCCGTCGGAGACGATGACCCGTGCCCCGGGGAACGCGCGGCCCAGTTCGTCGGCTGTGCGTTGCGACCCGGGCAGCGTGGGACGCCGCCGCGTGCCGCCGCACTCGGCGCACGGTGCGGCGGACGCCACCGCACCGCACCAGTGGCACGAGGGGGCCGCGCCAGCGCGACGCACCCCGACCGGCCCAGAGCACGCCCGGCAGCGCACGGGGGTGCCGCAGTCGGTGCAGACGAGCCGCGGGTCGAAGCCGGGGCGGGCGACCTGCAGCAGCACGGCGCCGTCGCTGAGGGCGTCCGTCGCGGCGCGCCACGCCGCCGAGGGGATGCGCGCCCGCGCCCCCGGATCATTGGCACCCGTCGACTGCGCGGTCGGCCGGATGCGGCGCCGCGCCGACCGCGCCGGTGCGACGGCCGCGAGGTAGCCGATGTCGACGAGGCGGTGAACATCGGCCGAACGCGAATGCGCGGCGAGCACGAGGCTGCAGCCGCTGTCGTCGTGGCGAAGCAATGCCAGGTCGCGAGCGTGCACGCCGGGCGCGTGCTGCTCGGCGTGCAGGGGGTCGCCGTCGTCCCAGAGGGCGAGCATCCCGAGGCGATGGGCCGGTGCGGTGACCGCGGTGCGCGTGCCGATGACGAGCGTGGGGCGCTTTTCGAGCGCCCGCAGAAAACCGCGGTAGCGCTCACCGTTGCCGCGCCCCGCGTCGACCCTGGCAATCGCGTCAGGCGGCAGCACGCGCGCGGCAGCGTCGGCCACGAGGTCGAGGTCACGATAGTCGGGCACGGCGATGATGGCGGAGCGACCGGTGGCGAGGGTGCGGGCGGCCAGCGCCACGAGGTCGGCCAGCCCGACCGGAAGCCACAGCGGCTGGGGTGTCTCGGTGGCCTCGGGCACGGCGGTGAGGCGCGCGGCCGCCGTGACGGCGATGCGGCGGGAGGCAGGGGGCTCGCTCGCGTCGAGCAGGCGCGCGACCAGCTCGTCGGGAACCCCGTGCACCGGCACGGCGGAGGCCCGAGCGATCGCCGAGGGGTCGAGGTTCGGGCCGGTACGGCCGTGCGCGTCGAGCGCCGCGAGCCACGCTTTTTCGATGCGCACCTGACGAGGGGGAACGGCCAGGCGTACGAGGTCGCTGGCGGTGCCCGCAGCGCGGTCGGCAGCGCGCCGTGCGAGGTGAGCAACCTCGGGAGTGAGCACGCGGGCCGGCGAGATCACCTCGCTGAGGTCGTTGAGCGTGCCCTCGAAGCTCGCCTCGGCGACCCGGTCAACGAGGTAGCCCTTGGCCTGGCGCTGCCCACCCCGCAGGGGAACAACCACCCGCACCCCCGGCTGGGCCTCGCGGTCGAGTGCCGCCGGGATGCGGTACTCGAGCAGTCGGTCGAGCTGCGGAAGCGGCGAATCGATCAGCACCCGCCCGATGGGTTCGGCGGTCACCGCTGGCCTCGGCTCATCGTGGTGTTACAGGCGCGCGCGTCGACGCAGTTCGTCGACCTTCGTCGTCTGCTCCCACGTGAACTCGGGCCGCTCTCGACCGAAGTGGCCGTAGGCCGCGGTCGCGCCGTAGATGGGGCGCAGCAGGTCAAGTTCGCGCACGATGGCGCCCGGGCGCAGGTCGAACGTGTCCCGAATCGCGCCGATGATGACCGCCTCGTCGACGTGCGCGGTTCCGAACGTCTCGACGTAGAGCCCGACGGGTTCGGCCGCGCCGATGGCGTACGCCACCTGCACCTCGAGCCGGTCGGCGAGGCCAGCGGCGACGGCGTTCTTGGCGACCCACCGCATGGCGTAGGCCGCCGAGCGGTCGACCTTCGAGGGGTCTTTGCCGCTGAACGCGCCACCCCCGTGCCGGGATGCCCCGCCGTAGGTGTCAACGATGATCTTGCGCCCGGTGAGTCCGGCGTCGCCCTGCGGGCCGCCGATCACAAAGCGACCGGTCGGGTTGATGAGGATGCGCGGGGTCGCGTCACCGAAACCGGCATCGGCAAGCACGGGGCGAATGACCTCACGCTCGACGTCGGCGCGCACCTGCGGCGTTTCGACGCCCTCGCGGTGCTGGGTGCTGACGATGATCGTCTCGATCGTGCGAGGGGTGTTGCCGTCGTAGCCGGCGGTGACCTGCGTCTTGCCGTCGGGGCCGAGATAGTCGAGCGTGCCGTCTTTGCGCACCTGCGCAAGACGCTCGGACAGACGGTGGGCCAGCCAGATGGGCAGAGGCATGAGCTGCGGGGTCTCCCGCGTGGCGTAGCCAAACATGAGGCCCTGGTCTCCGGCGCCCTGCTGGTGTTCGACGTCCGCGCTGGACTCTTCGCGCGCCTCGTAGGCACTGTCGACGCCCTGGGCGATGTCGGGCGACTGGCCGCCGATGGAAATCGACACCCCGCAGGAGCGGCCATCGAACCACACGTCGCTGCCCGTGTATCCGATATCGGTGACGGTCTTGCGCACGATGCCCGGGATATCGACGTACCCGGAGGTGGTGACCTCGCCGGCGACGTGCACGAGCCCGGTCGTCACGAGCGTCTCGACGGCGACGCGGGCCGCCCGGTCTTCCGTCAGGAGGGCGTCGAGGATGCGGTCGCTGATCTGGTCGCACATCTTGTCGGGGTGCCCCTCGGTCACGGACTCCGAGGTGAACAGGCGCAGCGCGGTCATGAGACTCCCGTCGAGTGGAACGGTGCGAAACGACGGCCGGATCAGCCGAGCGCGTCGAGAATACGGTGGGCCACCGACAGCTTGTCGCCCGTGGCCGTCGCCACCACGCTACCGGCCGCGGTGACGATCATGACGTCGTTGGTCGCCCGACCGAAACCGCGGTCGTGGCCGACGCGGTTGGCCACGATCAGATCGGCGCCCTTGCGGCTCGCCTTGTCGGCCGCCAGTCGCACCAGCTCGGCTTCGTCGTCCACGGTCTCGGCGGCGAAACCGATGATGCGCTGCCCCTCGGGGCGTGAGCGCGCCAGCGTGGCGAGGATGTCGTCGGTGCGTTCGAGGGTCACGGTGGGCGGCTGCGCCCCCTCGACCTTCTTGATCTTCACCGGGCTCTGCGCCACGGGCCGGAAGTCGGCCACGGCGGCGGCCATGATGACCACGTCGGCGGTGGGCTGATGCTCGCGCATGACCGCGAGCATCCGCTTCGCCGTGCCCGCCTCGATCACGGTCACGCCCGCCGGTGCGGGGACCTCCAGGTGCGCGGCGACGAGGGTGACGATCGCGCCGCGCGAGCGGGCGGCCTCGGCCAGCGCGACGCCCTGGCGGCCGCTCGAGCGATTGCCGAGGTAGCGCACGGGGTCGATGGGTTCGCGGGTGCCGCCCGCCGAGACGAGCACGCGCCGGCCGGCGAGATCGTGCGGACGCATGGCGTCGAGGGCGGCGCGCACGATCTCCTCCGGTTCGGCCATCCGACCGGGGCCGGAGTCGTCGCCGGTCAGCCGACCGGTCGCCGGGCCCACGATGAGGGCGCCGCGCTCGCGCAGCGTGGCGATGTTTGCCTGCGTCGCCGCGTTCATCCACATCTCGGTGTGCATCGCCGGGGCGATGACGAGCGGTGCCTCCGAGGCGAGCACGGTCGTGCCCAGCAGGTCGCCGGCGAGCCCGGCCGCCAGCGAGGCGATCGTGTGCGCGGTGGCGGGAGCGATGACGATCAGGTCGGCACGCTGGCCGAGCGCGACGTGACGCACCTCCGCCACGCCCTCGTAGAGGTCGGTGTGAACCGGATTGCGACTGATGGCCTCCAGGGTCGGGCGCCCGACAAATCGCAGGGCACCGTCGGTAGCGACCACGTGCACGTCGTGCCCCGCGGCGACGAACCCACGCGCGACACCCACCGCCTTGTAGGCGGCGATGCCCCCCGTGATGCCGACGACGACGGTCAGCGGGGCGCCGGAGGCCGGCATGATCGACTAGTCGGCGGTGCGGGTGAGGACCAGCTTGTCCTCGTTGATCTCGTGCAGCGCGACCGACAGCGGCTTGTCGTCGACGGTCGAGTCGACCAGCGGGCCGACGTTGTCGAACAACGAGCCTTCGTGCAGGTCGGAGTAGTAGTCGTTGATCTGGCGGGCGCGCTTGGCGGCGAAGATCACGAGCTGGTACTTCGAGTCGACCTTCGACAGCAGTTCGTCGATGGGCGGGTCGATGATGCCCTGGGTCTTGTCAGCCATGTCAGCTCCGGTTTCGATCGATGTCGTGAGGTTCGGGGGCGTGCGCGGGGCGCACAGCAGTGAGCAAGTCTACGACCTCCTGGGCCGCGCGCTCGACATCGTCGTTGACGACGTGCACGTCGAACTCATCCTGGGCCGCCAATTCGACCTTCGCGGTCTCGAGGCGCCTGGCCTGCTCAGCGGGTGTTTCGGTGCCCCGACCGATGAGGCGGCGCACCAACTCGTCCCAACTGGGGGGGAGCAGAAAGACGAGCACGGCCTCGGGCATCGCTCGCTTGACCTGCCTGGCGCCCTGCAGGTCGATCTCGAGCAGCACGCTGCGCCCCGAGGCGAGCGTTGCCTCGACGGGAGGGCGCGGGGTGCCGTAGCGCGAGAGGTTGTGCACCGTGGCCCACTCGAGAAACTCGTCGGCCTCCACCATGCGGTCAAACTCGGCGTCGGAGACGAAGTAGTAGTGCACGCCGTCACGCTCCCCCGGGCGGGGAGCCCGCGTGGTGGCGGACACGCTCAGCAGCACGTCGGGGTGGTGGTCTCGGATGAATCCCGAGACCGTGCCCTTTCCGACCGCCGTGGGGCCGGCGAGCACCACGAGCCGTCCGCGCTCGCTCGCCGTTGCACGGCTGCGCAGCCAATCCCCGAACGCCTGGCGCTGCCGCACGCCGAGGCCGCCCAGCTTCTTGACCGGGGCGATTCCCAACTCGTCGAGCACCGCGGCGACGCGCACCGGCCCGAAGCCGCGGAGGCTACCGAGCAGTTCGCGCACGCGCAGGCCGCCCTCCACGCTCGAGGGGTCACGCCACGCGGCCTCAGCGACGCTCAGGGCGTCCCGCTCCCCCGCGGCGACGGCCGCCTTTACCGCGGCTCGCGCCTGGCGTGCGGCGACGGCGGCGCGCCCAGCGGCGGCCCGGTCAACCTCGGGTGGCCGGTTCATGCAGCCAGCTCCGCCCGGTGCTGCGCGATCGCCGCCTCGAGCCCGTCGGGACCAGCGGCCAGAACGCTGCGCGACACGCTCGCCAGGGTGCGCTCCGCGAGCGGGCCGTAGTGGGCATCCAGCTGCGAGAGTCGACCCCCCTGGTGCCCGAATCCGGGCGCCAAAATCGGAACAGCGGGAAGCGCCTCGGGGTCGAGGCCGACATCGGCAAGCGGCACGGTCGCGCCGACGACGAGACCCACCGATGACCACTCACCGCGGCCTGCGGCGGGCGCGCCGAGTGCCGCGACATCGTGGGCGATGAGCGCTGCGACCGTGTGGCCGTCGGCGCCGAGCGCGGTCTGCACGCGGGCGCTCTCGGGGTTGGAGGTGGCCGACAGCACAAACAGGCCGGCTCCGTGGCGCTCGGCGCGCTCGACCGCGGGTGCCAGCGAGCCGACGCCCTGATAGGCCGACACGGTGAGTGCGTCGCTCGCGAGCGGTGAACTGGAGTCGAGCCACGCCTCGGCGTAGCCGGCGAGGGTGCTGCCGATGTCACCGCGCTTCGCGTCGGCGATGACGAGGATGCCCGCCTCGCGCGCCCGGCGGATCACCCGTTCCAGCACCGCGATGCCTCGCGAGCCATGCCGCTCGAAGAACGCCACCTGCGGCTTGACAACCGCCACGCTCCCGGCGGCCGCGCGGATAACCGTGTCGGCGAACGCTTCGAGACCCGTCGGGTCGTCGCCGAGCCCCCACTCGGCGAGCAGGCTCGCGTGCGGGTCGATGCCGACACACAGTCGCCCGTGCGTCTCAACCGCCACGCGCAGACGCTCGCCAAACGGCATCATCGCTGCGCCCGAGCCGCGTCGTACTCTTGCAGGCTCGTGACCGACACGGGCTCGTCGCTCGATTCGAGCGACGCGACCGCGGCGCCCAGGGTCGCGATGGTCGTGAACAGCGGCTTGTCAGCCGCGACCGTCGCGGTGCGAATCTCGAGCCCGTCGGCGCGCGCCGTGCGCCCGCTCGGGGTGTTCACGACGACGTCGACCTGCCCGTCGTTGATCAGGTCAACGATCGTGGGCTCGGAACCGTCCCCGCGCTCGCCGTGCTTGCGCACCACGCGCGCGTCGATGCCGTAGCGCGACAGCACCTCGGCGGTTCCCCCGGTAGCCCAGATCTCGAACCCGAGCTGCTTGAGGCGCAGAATCGGCAGCACGACGCTGCGCTTGTCGCGGTCAGCGACCGAGGCGAAGACGACTCCCGACTCGGGGAAGCCCCCGTAGGCGGCGTCTTGGCTCTTGCGGAATGCGCGGGGGAAGTCACGGTCGATCCCCATCACCTCACCGGTCGAGCGCATCTCGGGGCCGAGCACGCTGTCGACGACGGCGCCCTCGCGCGTGCGGAAGCGGGTGAACGGCAGCACCGCCTCCTTGACGGCGACGGGCGCATCCAGCGGCACCGAGCCTCCGTCGCCCTCGGGCAGGAGCCCCGACGCGATGAGCTCATCGATCGAGCGGCCGGCCATGACGAGCGAGGCCGCCTTGGCCAGCGGGATGCCCAGCGCCTTCGAGACGAACGGCACGGTCCGCGAGGCGCGCGGGTTCGCCTCGAGCACGTAGAGCACGCCAGCGCCGATGGCGAACTGCACGTTGATGAGGCCGCGCACCCCGATGCCTCGGGCGATCGCCTCGGTCGCCTGGCGGACCCGGTCGATCACCTCGCGACCCAGCGTGACGGGCGGCAGGGTGCAGGCCGAGTCACCGGAGTGCACGCCGGCCTCCTCGATGTGCTCCATGACGCCGCCGACGTACAGGCGCTCGCCGTCGAACAGCGCGTCGACGTCGATCTCGACGGCATCGTCCAGGAAGCGGTCGACGAGCAGCGGCATGCCGGGGCCGATGATGGCCTGGTCGCGCACGCGGTCGAAGTAGTCGACGAGGCTCTCGGAGTCGTAGACGATCTCCATGCCGCGGCCGCCGAGCACGAAGCTCGGGCGCACGAGCACCGGGTAGCCGATCGACTCGGCGACGCGCACGGCCGAGTCGGCATCGATCGCGGTGCCGTTGCGGGGAGCGATCAGGTTCGCGGCGTCCAGGATGCTCGCGAAGGCTCCGCGCTCTTCGGCCAGGTCGATCGCATCCGGGCTCGTCCCGAGAATCGGCACCCCGGCCGCCGCGAGCCCCTGCGCGAGGCCCAGCGCGGTCTGGCCACCGAGCTGCACGATGACGCCGAGCACCTGGCCGGAGGCCTGCTCGGCCTCGATGACCTCGAGCACGTCTTCGAGGGTGAGCGGTTCGAAGTACAGGCGGTCGGAGGTGTCGTAGTCGGTCGACACCGTCTCGGGGTTGCAGTTGATCATGATCGTCTCGTAGCCGGCGTCGCGCAGGGCGAAGCTGGCGTGCACGCACGAGTAGTCGAACTCGATGCCCTGACCGATGCGGTTGGGGCCGGAGCCGAGGATGACGACCTTCGTGGCCTCGCTCGGCGCCACCTCCGTCTCGAGGTCGTAGCTCGAGTAGTGGTACGGCGTAAGTGCCGGGAACTCGCCGGCGCACGTGTCGACGGTCTTGAACACGGGCCGAAGGCCCCGGTCGCGGCGCAGCTGACGCACCTGCACCTCGGGAATTCCGCGCAGGCTTGCGATCTGGGCGTCCGAGAACCCGTGCTCCTTCGCCTCCCGCAGCGTGTCGGCGTCGAGCTCGTCGGCGGCGGCGACTCGGTCGGCCACCTCGTTGATGAGCACGATCTGGTCGAGGAACCACGGATCGATCCCGGTGGCCTCGAACGCCTCCTCGATCGTCGCGCCCGCCCGCAGGGCCTGCTGCAGCGTGACGATGCGCCCGTCGGTGGGCTTCTTCGAGGCGGCGAGCAGGGCATCCTTGTCGCCGGGCTCGCCGTCCCAGTGGAAAGAGGATCCGCGCTTCTCGAGGCTGCGCAGCGCCTTCTGCAGGGCGGTCGAGTAGTTGCGGCCAATCGCCATCGCCTCGCCGACCGACTTCATGGTCGTCGTCAGCGTGTCGTCAGCACCCGGGAACTTCTCGAAGGCGAAGCGCGGCACCTTCACGACGATGTAGTCGAGCGTGGGCTCGAAGCTTGCCGGCGTGACTCCTGTGATGTCGTTCGGAATCTCGTCGAGGCGGTAGCCGATGGCGAGCTTCGCGGCGATCTTCGCGATCGGGAAGCCGGTCGCCTTCGACGCCAGCGCGCTCGACCGCGAGACGCGCGGGTTCATCTCGATGACGATGACGCGACCCGTGGCGGGGTCCACGGCGAACTGCACGTTACAGCCGCCCGTGTCGACGCCGACGTCGCGAATGATCTGCAGGCCGATGTCGCGTAGCTTCTGATACTCGCGGTCGGTGAGGGTCAGCGCCGGCGCCACCGTGATCGAGTCGCCGGTGTGCACGCCGACCGGGTCGACGTTCTCGATCGAACAGACGACGACCGTGTTGTCGGCGCGGTCGCGCATGAGCTCGAGCTCGTACTCCTTCCAGCCGAGGATCGACTCTTCGAGCAGCACCTCGGTGGTGGGCGATGCGTGCAGCCCGTCGCCGACCATGCGCTTAAGCTCGGCCTCGTCGTAGGCGAAGCCCGAGCCGAGCCCGCCCATCGTGAACGACGGGCGGATGACCATCGGGTAGCCGAGGTCGTCGGCGGCCGCCAGGGCCTCCTCGACCGTGTGCACGATGGCGCTGCGGGCCACGTCGGCGCCAGCGTCGAGCACGAGCTGCTTGAACAGCTGTCGGTCTTCCGCCTTGTGGATCGCCTCAAAGGACGCACCGATGAGCTCGACGCCGTACTTCTCGAGAATGCCGCGCTCGTGCAGCTTGATCGCCGCATTGAGGGCCGTCTGACCGCCGAGGGTCGGCAGCACCGCGTCGGGCTTCTCTTTGGCGATGATCGCCTCGATGATCTCGGGCGTGATCGGCTCGACGTATGTGGCGTCGGCGAAGTCGGGGTCGGTCATGATCGTCGCCGGGTTCGAGTTGACGAGGATCACGCGAATGCCCTCGCTGCGCAGCACGCGGCAGGCCTGGGTACCCGAGTAGTCGAACTCGGCGGCCTGCCCGATCACGATCGGGCCCGACCCGATGACGAGGACGGAATTGATGTCGTCGCGCTTGGGCATCAGGCAGGGCTCTCCGAATCGGTGGCGGATGCGCGCCCGCGGGTCGCAAGGACCATGTCGCGGAAGCGGTCAAACAGGTAGGTGGAGTCGTGCGGGCCGGCGGCCGCCTCCGGGTGGTACTGCACGCTGAAGGCGGGGACGTCGAGCGCGCGAAGGCCCTCGACAACCTGGTCGTTCAGCCCGATGTGGCTGACTTCGACGCGGCCGAAGCCTGCGGGACTGTCGACGACGCCCTCAAGCGGCGCGTCGACGGCGAAGCCGTGGTTGTGCGCGGTGATCTCGATGCGGCCCGTCTCTTTGTCGAGCACGGGCTGGTTGATGCCCCGGTGCCCGTACGGCAGTTTGTATGTGCCAAAACCCAGCGCCCGGCCGAGCAGCTGGTTGCCGAAGCAGATGCCGAAGAAGGGCGTCTTGTCGGCGAGCACCGCGCGCAGCAGTTCGACGTGGTTGTCGCTCGCGGCGGGGTCTCCCGGGCCGTTCGAGTAGAAGACCGCGACCGGGTCGAGGGCGCGCAGTTCGTCGATCGTGGTCGACTGCGGCAACACGTGCACCTCGAAGCCGCGCTCGGCCAGAGCTCGCACAGTCGCCGCCTTGATGCCGAGGTCGATGATGGCGAGCTTTCCGATGAGGTCGCCCTCGGCCGGCACGACCTCGCCGACCTCGACACTGACCTGAGCCGACAGGTTCTGGCCAGACATTTCGGGGGCGGCGGTGACGCGCGCGAGTTGCTCGTCAGCATCCAGCGCCGCGTCGTCGCCGGAGAAGATGCCGGCGCGCATGGCCCCCACCTCGCGAATACGGCGGGTGAGCGCGCGGGTGTCGATGCCGCTGATCCCCACGATGCCGTCGGCGATGAGGTCATCATCGAGGCTGCGCGTGGCGCGGTAGTTCGACACGATGCGCGATGGGTCACGCACGACGTAGCCGGCGACCCAGATGCGGCGGCTCTCGGGGTCTTCTGGGTTCATGCCGGTGTTGCCGATGTGCGGGGCGGTCTGCACCACGATCTGACCGGCGTAGCTGGGGTCGGTGAGCGTCTCTTGGTAGCCGCTCATGCCGGTGGCGAACACCGCCTCACCGATGGTCGTGCCGCGCGCGCCGTAGGCGCGTCCGGTGTAGCGCGTGCCGTCTTCGAGGACGAGCACCGCGGGGTCATGCGTCATCGGTGGGCCTTTCATCGGGGGTGGTCGCAGAGTCAGGGATGCGCGTGCGGACCGCGTCGATCAGCGCACGGTCGTCACGCGCCGGCAGGCGCAGCCAGGTGTCGACCTCCGTGTCGCCGAGGCGCCACGAGAGCACGGTGAGCCCGTCGGGCTCGACCGCCTTGTCGATGGTCCAGGTTCCGAGGCCAATGCCGACGAGGTCGGCCGGCACAACGAGGATCGGGTCGGCGCCGGGGAAGGCGAGCACCACCCCCTCGTCGTGAACGCCAACCTGGATGCGCGAGCGGTAGCCGAGACCGTGGGCGCTGACCCGCTCGAGCGGCTGACCGGCGAGCGTGGTCGCGTGTGCGATGGCCTCGGTGAGGAAGAGGGGTGCACTCAGCGACTCCGGCGCGCGATGGGGCGCGGCGAAGGAACCCTGCCGGCGACGGCGGCCACTCCAACCCCACCAGGCGAGCGCGAGCAGCACCAGCATGAGGCCGATCGTGATGGCGCCGGGAAGAAGGCGTTCCATGTCAGCGGTCCTTCCCCGCGGCCGCTGCGGCCACGGTCGTGGCGTCGACGAGCGCGCCGTCGAGAACGGTGGGCACCCCGCCGTGCACGGTCGCCACGACCCGTCCGGGCAGCGTGATGCCGGTGTACGGCGTGTTGCGGCTGCGGCCGCGCAGCTCACTCGGCGACCAGGTGCGCGATGCGGCGGGATCGACGAGCGTGACGTGCGCGGGTTCACCCACGGCGAGTGGCGCGGCATAGCCGGAAAGGCGACCGATGCGCGCCGGGGTCGTGGACAGCACGCGAGCGACCGCGGCCCAGTCGAGCATCCCCGTGTCGACGAGCGCGTGCTGCACGACCGAGAGGGCAGACTCGAGCCCCACCATTCCGAACGCCGCCTCCGACCAGGCGCACTCTTTGCTCTCGTCGGGGTGCGGCGCGTGATCCGTCGCGACGATGTCGATCGTGCCGTCGGCCACGGCCGCGCGCAGTGCGGCGACATCGTCGGCGCGACGCAGTGGCGGGTTGACCTTGAAGCGCGCGTCGTAGTCGCGCGCCGTCTCGTCCGTGAGCAGCAGGTGGTGCGGGGTCACCTCGGCCGTGACCTGGATGCCCCGGGCCTTCGCCCAGCGCACCACGTCGACGCTGCCCGCGGTCGAGACGTGGCACACGTGCAACCGCGACTGGGTGTGCTCGGCGAGCAGCACGTCGCGGGCGATGATCGATTCTTCCGCTGCCGCAGGCCAGCCCGTGAGCCCCAGTTCGCCCGACAGCGGGCCCTCGTTCATTTGCGCGCCCTCCGTCAGGCGCGGCTCCTGGGCGTGCTGGGCGACGACCCCGTCGAACGCCGCAACGTACTCGAGTGCGCGGCGCATGATCAGCGGGTCGGCAACGCAGTGGCCGTCGTCGCTGAACACGCGCACCTGCGCGCGCGAGGACGCCATGGCTCCGAGTTCGGCGAGCTGCTGCCCGGCGAGCCCCACGGTGACCGCGCCGATGGGCCGCACCGTTGCGTATCCGTGCTGGCGGCCGAGCGCCTCGACCTGCTCGACAACGCCGGCGGTATCGGCAACCGGGGTCGTGTTGGCCATCGCGAACACGGCGGTAAAGCCGCCGGCCGCCGCGGCCTGCGTGCCGGTGAGCACGGTCTCCGAGGCCTCCCCACCGGGCTCGCGAAGATGCGTGTGCAGGTCGACGAGGCCGGGCAGGGCCACGAGACCCTCCGCGTCGATCACCAGGTCATCGGCGCTGGCGACTGCCGTGCCGACGGCGACGAATCGGCCGTCGGCGATGCGGATGTCGGCGCGGTCTCCGCCCAGGATCGCCGCGCCGCGAATCAGGATGCCGCTCATGCTCGCCCTCCGTCGGTTCCGGCCACGAGAAGGTAGAGCACTGCCATGCGGATCGACACCCCGTTCGTTACCTGTTCACGCACCGTCGATCGGGTCGAGTCGGCGGCGACGGACGCGATCTCGAGCCCACGATTCATCGGGCCGGGGTGCATCACTATCGTATCGGCGGACAGCGCGGCGAAGCGCTCAGCGGTGAGACCCCAGATGCGGGCGTACTCGCGCTCGGTCGGGAAGTACGCGTCGTGCATGCGCTCGCGCTGGATGCGGAGCATCATGACGGCGTCAGGATCGGTAGCGAGCGCATCATCGAGCAGCTCGTGCACCGTCGCGGGCCAGGACTGGATTCCCGCCGGCTGCAGCGTGCGAGGAGCCACGAGGTGCACCTCGGCGCCCAGCGTGGCAAGCAGCCAGACGTTCGAGCGAGCGACGCGCGAGTGCAGGATGTCGCCCACGATGACGACGCGGGCTCCGTCGAGAGCCCTCCCCCGCGCATCCTCGCCGTGCAGCCGACGGCGCAAGGTGAACGCGTCGAGAAGCGCCTGCGTGGGGTGCTCGTGCGTGCCGTCGCCCGCGTTAATGATGGCGGCGTCGATCCAGCCGGCGTGCGCCAGCCGGTGCGCGGCGCCGGATGCGTGATGGCGCACGACGATCGCGTCGGCACCCATCGCGACGAGAGTCTGCGCGGTGTCCTTGAGGCTCTCGCCCTTCGACACGCTCGAGCCCTTCGCGCTGAAGGTGATGACGTCGGCGCTCAGGCGTTTGGCGGCCGACTCGAACGACAGTCGGGTACGGGTCGAATCTTCGAAGAACAGGTTGACGATCGTCTTGCCGCGCAGCGCGGGAAGCTTCTTGACCTCGCGGTCGGCGGTCGCCGCCATCTCTTCGGCGACGTCGAGGATGCGCACGGCATCGTCGCGACCGAGATTCTGTGTGCTGAGCAGGTGTCTCATGAGCTGATCGCCACCTCGTCGACGCCGTCGACCTCGGTGAGGCGCACGAACACGCGTTCACTCGTCGCCGATGGCAGGTTTTTGCCGACGAAGTCGGCGCGGATCGGCAGTTCACGGTGCCCTCGGTCGACGAGCACGGCCAGCCGAACGGCGCGCGGACGACCGTGATCGGCAAGCGCGTCGAGGGCGGCCCGCACGGTGCGGCCAGAGAACAGCACGTCGTCGACCAGCACGACGACGGCGTCGTCGATTCCGCCCGCCGGGATGCGCGTGGGCGCCGGTGCGCGCGTCGCGCTGCGGCCCAGATCGTCGCGGTGCATTGTCACATCGAGGGTTCCCACCTCGGCAACACCGGGTTCGATCTCGTCGACGATGCGGTGCAGGCGCTCGGCAAGGGCGGCACCGCGGGTCGGGATACCGAGAAACACGAGGCGGCCGTCGCCGCGCCGTGCCTCGAGGATTTCGTGGGCGATACGGCGCAGAGCGCGCGCGATGTCGGCTGTCTGCAGCACGGGGCGTGCGGACATCTCGACCTCCTTCCCCGCCTCACAGGACGGTGCTTAAAGGATGTCTGGGTCGCCGACCACTCTACCGGTCGCCGGCGGCGCCCTCGTTCGGCACGCGTGCGACCGCCCGCACGGGGGCACCATCGAGCCCGTCGAGACGCAGGGGCAGGATGATCGCCTCGGCTCCGCGCGGCGGCACACGGTCGAGTGCGGCGAGGTTTTCGACGATCACGCCCGCCGCGCCCAGCCACAGCTCGTGCACGGGAAGCGCCCACGCCCCGTCCTCCCCCGGCCACGACGGGTCCGGGTTGAGCGTGTCGACGCCGAGCACGCGCACCCCCCGTTCCCAGAGCGCGGCCGCCAGAGCGACATCGACGACGGGATGCTCGAGGTACGACTCGTCGTCGAAGCGCGCGTCCCAGCCGGTGCGCACGGCCACGATGTCGCCGGGGCGGATGGTCGGCGCACCGTCGAGCACGTCGACGCCGATCCGCTCGCGCGCGGCGCGACCGGTCGCGTCGATGACGACCAGCGGGGCGACGAGATCATCGAGGGCGACCGCCTCGAGGGTCGCGCCGTCCGCGATGGAATGGGCGGGAGCATCCAGGTGCGTGCCGGTGTGCGTCCCGAGGTGCAGGGCGCTGACGCGGAAGCCGTCGTTCTCGAGGGTGGCGGCGTCAGCGACCGAGACCTCCGGGTCGCCGGGGAAGACGGTCATCCCCCCGGCGATCCGGTGGCTCAGGTCAATCAGCATGAGCGCAGGCTACGCCTCCACGGCCTTCTCGGGCGCGGCGTCGGCCAGGTGCTGGTGCTCCGGCTCGGAGCCGTCACGCTTCAGGCGACCGGTGAGCGCTGCCGCCGCGATCGCCACGACGACCGTGAACACGAACGCCGGGATCGTGGCGCCGATCGGGCTCGGGAACTGGTAGGTCAAGAGCAGCGAGAAGCCGAACCCGAGTACCCACACGACGATCATCGGAATGTTGACGCCGCCGGTGAACCAGTACCGGCCGCCACGGTGCTCGAGGATGTCGGCCGTGTACACGCGACGGTTCACGATGTAGTAGTCGACGATCATGATGGCGAACACGGGGATGAAGATCGCGCCGATGACGAACAGGAAGTCGATGAACAGCCCGAGCAGCCCGAGGAACGTGGAGCCGATCACCGTGATCGCGCCGATGACGAGCGCGGTAGGCAGGAAGCGGAGCTTCAGGCGCGGCAGCGCGTTGATCGCCGAGGTGGTCATGCCGTACACGACGAGGGTGTTGGTGGCCATCACCGAGACGAAGATGACGGCGGCCAGAGCGACACCGAACTCGCCGACGATGACGCCGGGATCGAACTCGACGACCTCGCCTCCGGCGAGCACGACGTAGGCAATGGCGGTGGCGCCGAGCGTCATCGACAGGAACGTCGAGACCACGTAGCCGACGCCGGAGCCCACAACGGTCGGGCGGGTGCTGCGGCCCAGACGGTTGAAGTCTGCCGAGAGCACCGTCCAGGAGATGGCCGTCGCGATCACAATGTCGAGCACCGTCAGGTTCGTCAGACCGATCGAGGCGTCGGCGGGAATCGCGAAGTAGGCGCTCGGCGGGAACGTCGTGAAGGCGACCGTCAGCACGTAGCCGATGATGCCGATCATGACGACCGCGAGCCACGGCTCGACGCGGCTGATGCCCTCATGGCCGAAGATCGCGAGACCGACCACAATCAGCTGGCAGATGACGGCGAACAGGGCGGGGTTCGAGTAGCCGGTGAACTCGGCGACGACGAAGTCGACGGTAATGCCGGCGAGCATCGCCTGCACCCAGCTCCAGCCGAGCAGAATCAGCAGGTTTGCCGCGACGGGCAGCAGCGAACCGCGCGTTCCGAACGCGCCGCGCGTGAGCGACATTGTCGCCAAACCGGTGCGCGTTCCGATGGCGCCGACCGTCACGAGGACGGCACCACCGATGATCGAGCCGACGAGGATCAGCAGGAGCGCCTCGCCATACCCGACGCCGGGAACAAAAATGGTGCCCGTCAGCATCGTCGTGACCACGAAGTTCGATGCGAGCCAGATCATGGCGATTCGACGCCAGGTCAGGCTTCCGCGCAGCGGGCCCGAACCGTCGGCATTGGCCTCAAGGCGGTCAGAAAGGCGTCGCCACGCGGACGGGCGAGCGGTCGTGGTGGACATCGGTGACTCCTTTGTCGAGTGGGTAGGGCGGTGATCAGGTCGTGGGAGCGGTCGAGAGGTGTTCGTGCACGGCGAGCACCCCGCCGTCGGCTTGGCGCTGGAAGACGATGGTCTCGCGCTCGCGCGTCGTGGCGTCGTCTCCGGGCACACCCGCCGTCGTGACGACGGTGTGGGTGAAGATTGCCGTATCGCCGAGCAGCTGAACGAGCGCCTCGCTGCTCGCGCACGACACGACGCGCCAACCGTCGGCGAGCCAGCTGGCCCAGAGCGCCTCGTATGCCGCGCGATCGTCGAGGCGCGAGGCTTCGGGGTGGAAGACGAAGGTCGCGGTCGGATGGAACTCCGAGAAGTAGGCGTCGGTGTCGGTACGGGCGAAGGCGTCAACGATGCGGGCGGCGGCGGCCGTGACCTCGTCGGTCGTGAGCGGCGCGGCAGCGGTTGTGCTCGACATCGGTGTCCTCCCTGCGCAAATGGATGCCTCTAGTGCACCAATCGTTGTCTGTTGGACAACATACGCCATGGTCGCTCTCACGGTGCGTCCTGTCAAGCACAACGCGCCCCGCACCGCCGGATGGCGACACGGGGCGCGTCACGTCGCGCGGGCTCGCACTACCCCCAGCGCTTGAGCAGCTGACGTTCCCCGACGCCCACGAGAGCGTCGGTGGTCTTGCCGAGCACCGCGAGCAGCACGATCGCGAGGAAGAGCCGGTCGATGCGCCCGTTGCTCTGCGACTCGAGCAGCAAGAAACCAAGCCCCATGCTCGACCCGACGAGCTCCGCTGCCACGAGGAAGAGCCAGGACTGGGCGAGAGCCAGGCGGAGCCCGGAAACGACGGAGGGCACAATCGCCGGCAACTGGACGGTCGTCAGAAGCGAGACGCCGCGGTAACCGTAGGCGCGGCCAAGCTCGACCAGGTGTCGGTCGACGTGACGAAGAGCCCCCGCCACCGTTGTGTAGACCGGGAAGGCGGCGCCGATGGCAATCAGCGCGACCTTGGAGTCTTCACCGAAGCCGAGATACAGCAGAAGCAACGGCGCCCACGCGAGCGACGGCACGGCACGCAGCGCGCCGACCGTGGGCGCAAGTGCCCCGTCGGCGAGCTTCGACAGCCCGACGATCGCGCCGAGGACGAGCCCGACGACCGCGCCGAGCGCAAAACCGATGAGCACACGCTGCGTCGAGATCGCGACATACAGTCCGAGCAGCCCGCGCTCGCCGAGATCGACCGCGGCGAGCACGACCGACTCCGGGGTCGGGAGGCGATGGGCGGGCACCCATCCCAGCGTGGAGGCGAGTTGCCACAGGACGAGGATCGCGATCGGCAGGACCGCGCCGAGCGCAATGTAGCCAATCCGGCGACGACGCTGACCCGCAGGGCTCGCGGGCCGGCGGTCGATGCCGGACGAGCCGACATCGGATCCTGCGACGGTGGGCGCCGCAAAGCGGCGGCCCGAATCCTCGGGTCGCCGCTGTGCGGTCGCGCGGGTGCGCTGATCAAGAGCCATAACTGGCGTCCTCCGGTTTACTCGAACCGAGCGGGGTCGGCGTTCCGGGCGAAGTCGGGAAGCAGGAGTTCGGCGAGCGCAGCATCCACGGCATCCTGCGAGGGGATGTCGCCGTTGTCGACCTGAATCGGTCCGACGCGCTCGAGCACCGCGCGCTGCACGTCTCCGGGCACCGGGTCAAGGTCGATCACGGTGCGCTCGAGGACGGCCTGAGCGATCTCGATGTCGATCGCTCCGACCTCCGCCAAGATCGCGGCGGTTTCCTCGGGGTTGTCGATGGCCCACTGCCGTGCGCGCTCGTAGGCGTCAACGACGAGCTGCAGCAGATCGGGGCTGCGCTCGATGAAGTCCTCCGTCGCGTTCAGGAAGCCGTAGCTCAGCAGGTCAATGTCGCGGTAGACGATGCGCGCGCCCGTCTGCTCGGCGGAGGCCATCATGGGGTCGAGACCCGCCCACGCGTCGACCGTGCCGTTCTGCAGGGCGGCGGCTCCGTCAGCGTGCTGAAGGTTTTGGATCGACACCTCCGAGGCCTCGACACCGGCCTGCTCGAGCGCCTGCAGCAGGAAGAAGTAGGGGTCGGTTCCGATCGTTGCGGCGACGGTCTTGCCGCGCAGCTCGGAGACGTCGTCGATGTCGGAGTCGGCTCCCACGACCAGGGCTGACCACTCCGGCTGGGTGTAGATCGACACGGTCTGGATGGGCGATCCGTTGGCGCGAGCCAGGAGCGCGGCCGATCCGGCGGTCGAGCCCAGGTCGAGTTCGCCGGCACGCAGGCCCTCGTTCGCTTTGTTCGAGCCGAGCGACTGGGTCCAGACGACCTCGACATCGTCACCGAGCGTGTCCTCGAGCCAGCCCTGGTCACGAATGATGAGGCTCAGCGGGTTGTAGGTCGCGAAGTCGAGCGACAGGCGGTCAGCTGACCACTCCCCCGCGGCGCTCGTGTCGTTCGTCGGTTCCGGAGCAACGGCACTGCCTTCGCCGGCGACGCAGCCCGCCATGACCATCGTCGCGGCAGCGGCGACGGCGGCGAGCGGGAAGAGGGGACGGCGATTCATGGTGTGCCTTTCTGGTGGTGATGCGAGGGTGGGGTGGGTGGTGCGGTCTATGAGGCCGGGCGGGCGTGGTGGTGGCTGTCGACGCCAAGAGCATCGAGTAGCTCGGCCCGCAGCTCGCCGAGCTCGGCATCGGCGCGGTCGCGCGGACGGCTGCCGGGCACCTCGACGATGCGCCGGATGCTCGCGCCGGGTGCGCCGTCCGGGTCGCGTCCCAGCAGCACCACGCGGTCAGCGAGAGCGAGCGCCTCGTCGACGTCGTGGGTGACGAGAACGATGGTCGCGGGCTCGACGGCGTGGATATCGACGAGCAGGTCCTGCATCGTCAGGCGGGTGAGAGCGTCGAGGGCGCCGAACGGCTCGTCCAGCAGCAGGACACCCGGGCCGCGCGCAAACGCGCGCGCCAGCGAGACGCGCTGCGCCATGCCACCGGAGATCTGGCGGGGCCGCAGGTGGGCGGAATCGCTCAGTTGCACGAGCTCGAGCAGCTCGGCGACCCGACGCCGGCCGTCCTCGCGGTTCAGGGTGCGGGGAATTCCGAGCTCGACGTTGCGGGTGAGCGTTCGCCACGGCAGCAGGCGAGGCTCCTGGAAGGCGACCGCGCAGCGCTGATCGGCGGGAACGACAGCACGGTCGTCGATCGTGACCGTTCCTGCCGTGGGCACATCGAGGCCGCTGATCTGTCGCAGCAGTGTCGACTTGCCGCAGCCCGAGGCTCCAATGAGGGCCACGATCTCGCCGGCGGCGATGTCGAGGTCGACGTCGCGCAGCACCGTGCGGTCGGGGCTGCCGTCGGCGCCCGAGAAGGTGCGCCCGACGCCCGCGAGCCGCACCGGCAGTGCCGGGGAGGTCGCCAGAGTGGAGGGGGCGCTGAAGCTCATGCCGTCACGGTACGGGCGGGCACCGCGCCCCTTCAAACGGCCCCGACACAGTGCGACACCGTGTGAAACATTGCGTCACACGGTGTCGCAGAACGCCGCACAGGGCGCGAAGTAGGGCGCTAGGGGCGGTCGGCGATGGCGCCGAGCACTCCGTTCACGAATGCCGCCGAGTCGTCGGTCGACAGCAGGGTCGCGAACTCGACAGCTTCGCTGATCGCCACGGGCGTCGGAATGTCGGGGTTGTGCACGAGCTCCCACACGGCGACCCGCAAGATCGCTCGGTCGACCGCGGGCATCCGGGCGAGGCTCCAGCCGGTGGCGTGCAGCTCGATGAGCCGGTCGACCGCGTCGGCGTTGTCGATGACGCCGCGAACGATCTCTTCGGCATACGGCCAGCTGGATGACCGCTGCGGCTGGGCAGCGGCACGCTCGGCCTCCTCGCGCAGGACGTCGCGCAGCGACACCTGACGCACATCGGCGATGTAGAGCATGTCAAGGGCGCGCTTGCGCGCCTTCGAGCGGGCGCTCACGTTAGTCGTTGACGCGGCCGAGGTAGTCGCCCGTGCGGGTGTCGACCTTGACCTTCGTGTTCGCCTCGAGGAAGAGCGGAACCTGAATCTCGTAGCCCGTCTCGAGCGTGGCGGGCTTCGTGCCGCCCGTCGACCGGTCGCCCTGCAGGCCCGGCTCGGTGTAGGTCACCTCGAGCACGACCGACGCGGGCAGGTCGAGGTAGAGCGCGACGCCCTCGTGCATGGCGATCGTCACGTTCTGGTTCTCGAGCATGAAGTTCTTCGCGTCGCCAACCGTCTCCGACGGCACGGTGATCTGGTCGTAGTCGGTGAGGTCCATGAACACGAAGCCGTCGCCGTCCTGGTACAGGTACTGGTAGTCGCGTCGGTCGACCACGGCGAAGTCGATCTTCGTGCCCGCGTTGAACGTCTTGTCGACGACCTTGCCGCTCGTGACGTTCTTCAGCTTGGTGCGCACGAACGCGCCACCCTTGCCCGGCTTCACGTGCTGGAACTCGATAACGCTCCAGAGCTGGCCGTCGAGCGAGAGGACGCTGCCGTTCTTGATGTCGTTCGTGGTCGCCATGGCGTGTTCGTATCCGTTCGTGGGGTGCAAGAAGTCATGTGCGGTGCTCCAGGCACCGCCGGGGAAGTCTAGTCGACGCTACGCCCGACGCCGCACCTGGTCGAGGGCGAGCAGGTACGAGTGCTGGCCAAAGCCGGCGATCACACCGGTGGCGACGCCGCTGATGACGCTGGTGTGGCGAAAGCTTTCCCGAGCGTGCGGGTTCGAGAGGTGCACCTCGATGAGCGTCAGCCCCGCCTCCGTGACCAGCGTGGCTGCATCGCGCAGCGCGTAGGAGTAGTGGGTGAAGGCTGCGGGGTTGAGAATGACCGGCACGCGCTCGTCGACGGCTTCGTGAAGCCAGCCGATCAGCGTGGCTTCGTCGTTCGTCTGGCGCACGTCGAGCGCGACGTCCGGATGGTGCTCGGCGAGCATCCGTTCGATGTCGTCGAGGCTCATCGTGCCGTAGATCTCGGGCTGACGGGTGCCGAGCCGATCGAGGTTCGGGCCATTCAGCACCAGCACGCGGTCGGTGTCTGCCATGGCCCCACCCTACTGGCGACTCAGGAGCCGACCTCTTGGTACGCGCTGAACAGCAGCGACTCGTCGGTACCGTTCAGAACCCGGGGGCGGCCGACGTCATCGAGCACGATGAACCGCAGCATGCCGGCGCGCGCCTTCTTGTCGCGCTGCATGGTCGCCAGCAACGTCTTCCAGCGTCCGATCGGATACGTCGTCGGGAGGGTCAGCGACTCGAGGATCGCGCGGTGCCGGTCGACGACCGCGTCGGGTAGCCCCGTGGCCAGCCGCGACAGCTCAGCGGCGAAGATCATGCCGATGGCGACTGCCGAACCGTGTCGCCACCGGTAGCGCTCGGCGTGCTCGATGGCGTGTCCGAGGGTGTGGCCGTAGTTCAGAATCTCGCGACGGCCCTGTTCGGTGAAGTCGTCGCTGACGACCTCAGCCTTCACCCGAATGGCGCGCTCGATGAGCTCGCGAAACACCGCAGAGTGCGGGTCGGTGGCCGTCTCGACGTCTGCCTCGATCAGCTCGAGAATGCGCTCGTCGGCGATGAAGCCGGCCTTCACGATCTCGGCAAACCCGGCGAGGATGTCGTTCTTCGGCAGGGTTGCGACGATATCGAGATCGGCGACGACCGCGCGCGGCGCCCAGAAGGCGCCAACCAGGTTCTTCCCCTCCGCGGTGTTGATGCCGGTCTTGCCACCCACCGCGGCGTCGACGGCTCCGAGCACCGTGGTGGGAACGGCGACCCACGGCACTCCGCGCAGCCACGTGGCCGCGACGAAGCCCGCGAGGTCGGTCGTCGCTCCCCCGCCGAGTCCGACAATCGCGTCGGTGCGCGTGAAGTCGGTTTGACCGAGGATCTGCCAGCAGAAGGCGGCGACCTCCACCCGCTTGGCGCCCTCTGCGTCTGGCACCTCGGCAAGCAGCACCTCAGTGCGGCCCGCAAGCTGCTCACGCAGCCGCTCGGCGGTCGGCGCCATGGCCGGCGCGTGGATCACGAGCACCTTGGCGGCGTTCGGCGGCAACACGGAGCCGAGCGAGTCGACGAGACCGCGGCCGACGTGGACGTCGTAGCCCCCGCCGGAGGCAACGGGGATGATCGTGGCGTCGCTCATGACGCATCCTTCCTCTCGGGGGCGCCAGCGCGCACCCAGTCGGCAATCTCGGTGGCGATCGTGTCAGCGGGACGCCGGGAGCTGTCCCAGGTTGCCCTGGCGAGCATCCGATACGTGGGCATGCGGCGTTCGACGAGCGCCGCCCACTGGGCGACGCCGCCGGCCACGAGCGGCCGCGACGAACCCGAGCGGGTCAGGCGCGCCTCAGCGGCCTCCTCGGTGATCGTCAGCAGCGCGACGGGAAGACCGGCCAGGCGCTGCACCGTTTCGGGCGTCATGACCGCTCCGCCGCCGAGGGCGACGACGGCACCATCGACCGCGAGTGCCTGCGCGACCGCGTCTTTCTCGTAGGCGCGGAAGACGGGTTCGCCCTCGTGCTCGAAGATCTCGGGAATCGGCCCGTGCTGATCGACGATCAGGCGGTCGGTATCGAGAAACGAGGTCTCGAGCGCGCGGGCGACGCGCTTGCCGATGCGCGTCTTACCGGCCGCCGGTGGTCCGATCAGCACAACGGCGGGATGCACGGCGTCAGTCACCGGTGATGACGGCGGTCGCCAGGGTGGCGGGAATGGCCGCGCGATACGCCTCAAGGTTGCGTCGCGTCTCGGCGATCGAGTCGCCACCGAACTTGTCGAGGACGGCGTCGGCGACGACGAGGGCCACCATCGCCTCGGCGACGACACCGGCGGCGGGCACCGCGCAGACGTCGGAACGCTGGTGGTGGGCGGGCGCCGCGTCACCGGTTGCGGTGTCGATGGTGCGCAGGGCGTGCGGCACGGTCGCGATCGGCTTCATGCCGGCGCGCACCCGCAGGACCGTGCCGGTCGACATGCCGCCCTCGGTGCCTCCTGCCCGGTCGGTGAGGCGCTCGACGACACCGTCGCCGGGCACGAGCTCGTCGTGCGCGGCCGAGCCGCGGCGCCGGGTGGTTTCGAAGCCGTCGCCGACCTCGACCCCCTTGATGGCCTGGATGCCCATGAGGGCGTGCGCGAGCTTGGCGTCAAGGCGACGGTCCCAGTGGGTGTACGAGCCGAGTCCGGGCGGCACGCCGTAGGCGAGCACCTCGACCACCCCGCCGAGGGTGTCGCCGTCTTTGTGCGCGGCGTCGACCTCGGCGACCATCGCCGCCGACGTCTCGGGGTGCAGGCAGCGCAAGGGGTCGGCGTCGAGACGATCAACGTCGCCGGGGCGTGGCAGGGGCGCGTCGTCGGGCACCCGCACGGGGCCGATCGACAGCGTGTGGCTGACCAGACGGATGCCGAGCTCGCCGAGGAACGCGCGGGCGACGGCGCCCAGGGCGACGCGCGCGGCCGTCTCGCGGGCGCTCGCGCGCTCCAGCACGGGACGCGACTCGTCAAAGCCGTACTTCTGCATGCCGACGAGGTCGGCGTGGCCGGGGCGGGGGCGGGTCAGCGGCGCAGCCCGGCCGCCGGTCAGCTCTGCGGGGTCGACGGGATCGGGGCTCATCACGGTGGTCCACTTGGGCCACTCGGTGTTGCCGATGCGCAGCGCGACGGGGCTGCCCATCGTGACGCCGTGGCGGATACCGCCGGAGATGTCGAGCTGGTCGGCCTCGAACTTCATGCGCGCGCCGCGCCCATAGCCCAGCTTGCGGCGAGCCAAATCGGCCTGAATGGCCTCACGCGTGACGGGCACCCCGGCGGGGAGGCCTTCCAGAATGGCCACGAGTTCGGGCCCGTGCGATTCTCCAGCGGTCAACCAGCGCAGCATTACTCCATCCTCCCACGGCTCACCGGGCCCGGATGCACGGGGCTCGCCCCCTAGGAGGCCTCCGGCAGGGCGGCGCGCATCGCCGCCTCGACGGCCTCCTCGTCGGGTAACGGCGACTCGGTCTGACCGCTGACGAAAAAGCGCACCTGACGGACGGCCTGATGCAGCAGCATGTCGCGGCCCGAGGCAACGCGGCCGCCGGCCGCCAGCCACGGCGCGGCGAGCGGACCGGGCCAGGGCGAGTAGGTGACGTCGAGCGCGACCGCGGCGGGAACATCCGACAGTCTCAGCGGCGCCGGCAGCGGAACGCCATTGGGCAGCGTCCACGCGACGACGTCGGTGTCGTCCACGAGGTGGGCCAACTCGGCGACATCGACGAGGTCGAGCTCAAGTCCGAGGTCGTCGGCGAGGCGGGCAAACGCGCCTGCGCGGGCGGGGTCGCGCACGAGCGCCGTGACGCCGCGCAGGCCGAGTGAGTCGAGCGCGACGAGCACGCTGCGCGCCGTCGCGCCCGCCCCGACGATGACGGCGTGCTCCACGTCGGTCGCACCGGCGTCGGTGAGGGCGCGCTCAACTCCGGCGACGTCGGTGTTGCGGGCAATGCGGCGGCCCCCGTCGAGCAGCAGCGTGTTGGCCGCTCCGGTCAGCTCGACCGTGCGGTCGGCGCCGTCGGCGAGGGCGGCCGTCTCTTCCTTCAGCGGCATCGTGACCGACAGTCCTCGCCACTGGCCGTCGAGCCCGTCGACGAACTCCGCCAACCCCCCAGAGCGCACCTCGTGCCGGTCGTAGCCCCAGTCGAGGCGCAACACACGGTAGGCCGCACGGTGCAGCACCGGCGACAGGGAGTGCGCGATCGGCGACCCGATCACGGCGAGCCGACGATCAGGCACAGAACTGCGCGTTCTCGTCGCTCTCGCGACACCACGCCCGCAACCGCTCGACACCCTGTTCGTGCTCGGCGAGGGTGACCGAGAACTGCGTCTCTCCGGTAGCGAGGTTGATGGTCACGAAGTAGAGCCAGTCACCCTCGGCGGGGTTGAGCGCCGCGTCGATCGCGAGATCGCCCGGAGCGGCGATTGGCCCGATCGGCAGTCCGACGATCGCGTAGGTGTTGTACGGGTTGTCGGCACCGAGCGCGTCGGCGCTCGACCACACCGAGCCGGTGTCACCCGCCCCGTACTGGGTCGCGGAGTCGAACTGCAGCATCATGTCGATCGCCAGGCGATTTTGAATGACGCGCGACACCCGGAAGAAGTCCTCATCGAGCCGCGCCTCACGCTGGATGAGCGACGCGATCGTGAGCACCTCGTGGCGGTCCGACGCGTCGACGCCCCGAGCATCCAACCGGGAGAAGGTCTCGTTGACCATGCGCTGGATGTGATCGAACGCGGTGCCGCCGGGCTCGAAGGTGTACGTGGCGGGGAACAAATAGCCTTCGATGTTCGGCGCTTCTTCCGGGATGCCGAGGGCCGCCAGGTCGTCGGCGACCGTCTCGTAATCCTCGATCGGCACACCGGTCGCCTCCGAGAGCGCGGCGAACACCTCCCCCGCGCGCAAACCCTCGCGCACGAGTGCGCGAATGGTGATGATGTTCGCCGGGTCACGAAGCACATCGAGCGCCGCCTGCGCCGACATCTCTTCCTCGAGCGGATACGTTCCCGGCTGGAACTGGATGCTCGGGTCGGCCAGCAGCAGGTCGTAGAAGGCGTCGAACGTCATCGTGACGCCCGCATCGACGAGATTGCGCGCGACGTCGGAGCCAATGTCGCCCGGCTGGATCGCGAACAGCACCTCGGTGCCGTTGCCGGAGCCTTCGTAGTCGTTGGGCAGTTCGATGCCGAGCAGCGTGCGGATCTGCGGCTCGTAGTTCGACCAAGCCCAGTACGCGACGGCACCGGCGCCGCCCACCAGGAGCACGAACACGGCGAGCAGCACCCACGGCCACGTCCGGCGGCGCTTCTTCGGTGCCGAGCCGGCACCGGCCGTGCCGCGCGATCGGCTCGCGCGCCCGCCCGCCGCCCGCGCCTCCCGACGGCTCTGCGGCGCGGCGCCGGGGGGCGGCGCGGCCGCGTCCTCGGGCTCGTCGCTCGGCTGGGTGCGGAAAATCGCGTCCCAGGCGTCGTCGGTGTTGTCGGCGCCGGCGTTGTCGGGGCGGGAGTCGGTCACGATGTCGGGGGTCCTCCGTCGGCCGTCAGGATGGCGCCCGGTGCGTCCCCGCGGGAACGCTCGTGGTCGAGCGCGTGCTGGAGCAGAATAACAGCGGCCACTTGGTCGACGACCGAGCGGCTCGACTTCGTCGTGCGGCCCGCGCCGTGCAGGGCGCGCTGGGCAGACACGGTGGTCAAGCGTTCGTCGACCAGGCGCACGGGGAGCCCGCGCGCGGCCAACTCAGCGGCCAGCGCTCGGGCATCCGCGGTCGACGCCGTGTCGGCGCCGCTCATCGACAACGGCAGACCCACGACCAGTTCGATCGCGTCGTGTTCGGTGGCGAGGGCAACCAGGCGGTCGACCGTGTCCGGCCTGCGCGCCACCGTCTCGACCGGGGTGGCGAGCATGCCGTGCAGGTCGCTCTTCGCGACGCCGACGCGAGCCTTCCCGACATCGATGCCGAGCCGCACTCCCGACCGCACGGTGTCTAGCCTCGAAGCGCGTCGCGAACGGCCGCCAGAGCGTCGCCCACTCGCTCGAGAGCGGGGCCGCCACCCTGAGCCAGATCGTCTTTGCCGCCGCCCCCGCCGCCGAGCACCGCCGACGCACGCTTGGCCAACTCGCCCGCGCGAGCACCGGCGTCGCGGGCCTCAGGGCTCGTCGCCACGATCACGGTTGCTTTACCCGCCGCCGTTCCGGCCAGCGCGACCACGGCGGGCTGGCCCGCAAGGCGCTCGCGCACCGACTGGGCGAGCCGGCGCACATCGTCGGCCGACGACACGGCACCGAGATCGGCAGCAACGAGCTGCACGGCGCCGAGCGACTCTGCCGACTGGGCGAGTGCGGGTACCCGCTCCGACAGCTTCTGTGCCTCGAACTGCTGAATGCGCTTCTCGGCACTCTTCAGCTGCTGAGCGAGGTCGGCGATGCGATCGGCGAGGTTCTCGCGCGGCGTCTTCAACTGCGCGGTGAGCTGCTGCACCAGCGCGCGCTCGGCGGCGAACTCGCGGAACGCCTCGAGGCCCACGAGGGCCTCGACGCGGCGGTTCGTCGACCCGACGCTCGACTCGCTGACGAGGCTGATCATGCCGATCTCGGCCGAGCGCGACACGTGGGTCCCGGCACACAACTCGCGCGACCACGGGCCGCCGATGTCGACAACGCGCACGCGGTCGCCGTACTTCTCGCCGAATAGCGCCATCGCGCCCAACGACTTCGCCTCGTCGAGCCCCATCACGCGGGTTTCGACGGCGAGGTTGTCGCGCACGGCGATGTTGCTGATCTCTTCGATCTCACTGCGGGTTTCCGGGCTGAGTGCCTGGTTCCAGCTGAAGTCGAGCCGCATGTAGCCGGCCTTGTTGTACGAGCCAGACTGGTGCGCCTCGGAGCCGAGGGTCTGGCGCAGGGCGGCGTGGATCACGTGCGTTGCCGAGTGCGCCTGGGTCGCCGAGCGACGGTACTCGGCGTCGACGATCGACCGAGCGGCCATGCCAACCGCGACCTCGCCCGTGCGCACCTCGACGCGGTGGCTGACGAGCCCCGCGATCGGCCGCTGCACGTCGAGGACGTCGAGTTCGAAGCTGTGGCCGACGATCGCGCCCTCGTCGGCGTCCTGGCCGCCCGACTCGGCGTACAGGGTCGTGTCGGCGAGGATCACCTCGGCCAGCTGGCCGGCGCTTGCTCGATCGACGCTCTGGCCGTCGACGATGATGCCGACGACCGTGGTCTCGGCCTCCAGCTCGTCGTAGCCCAAGAATCGCGTCTCACCGAGTGAGCGGAAGCTGCCGTACACCGAGACGTCGGCAAGTACCGACTTCTTCGACTTCGCGTCGGCCTTCGCTCGGGCGCGCTGCTCGGCCATGAGCGTGTCGAATGCGGCGCGGTCGACCGACAGCCCGGCTTCCTCCGCCATCTCCAGGGTCAGGTCGATCGGAAAGCCGAAGGTGTCGTGCAGCTGGAAGGCGGTGTCGCCAGGAAGGACGGTGCCCCCGGCCTTCGTGGTCTCGGCGACCGCCACATCCAGGATGCTCGTGCCGCTCGCGAGCGTCCGCAAGAACGCGTCCTCCTCGCCGAGCGCGAGGCGCGACACGCGGTCGTAGTTCTGCGAGACCTCCGGGTACGCGGCGCTCATCGCGTCGCGCGAGGCGGCGAACAGCACCTCGAAGCTCGGGGCGTCCACGCCGAGCAGGCGCATCGCGCGGATCGAGCGGCGCATGAGGCGGCGAAGAATGTAGCCGCGCCCCTCGTTGCCAGGCGCGACGCCATCGGTCATGAGCATGAGGCTGGAGCGCACGTGATCGGCGATGACGCGCATCCGCACGTCGTCGTCGTGGTTCGCGCCGTAGCGGCGACCCGACAGCTCGGCAGCCGCGTCGAGAACGGGGCGCACCTGGTCGATCTCGTACATGTTCTCGACGCCCTGCTTCAGGAAGGCGACGCGCTCCATGCCCATGCCGGTGTCGATGTTCTTGTTCGGCAGCTCTCCGAGGATGCGGAACTCAGTCTTCGAACGCACCTGGTCGATCGCGTACTGCATGAACACGAGGTTCCAGATCTCGATGTAGCGGGTGTCGTCCACGGCCGGGCCACCCTCGGGGCCGTACGCGGGACCGCGGTCGAAGTAGATCTCGCTGCACGGGCCGGCGGGGCCGGGCTGCCCCGTTGACCAGTAGTTGTCTTCCTTTCCCATCGACTGGATGCGCTCATCGGGAAGCCCCGCAATGCGCTTCCACAGCTGTCGCGCCTCGTCGTCGTCTTCGTAGACGGTGACCCAGAGGTCTTTCTCGTCGAAGCCGAGACCGCCGTCGGCCTCCGGCATGGTGAGTAGCTCCCAGGCGTACTCGATGGCGCCTTCCTTGAAGTAGTCACCGAACGAGAAGTTGCCGTTCATTTGGAAGAACGTGCCGTGCCGGGTGGTCTTGCCGACCTCCTCGATGTCGTTCGTGCGGATGCACTTCTGCACGCTGGTCGCGCGCGGATACGGCGCGGGCACGACGCCGGTCAGGTACGGGATGAACGGCACCATTCCCGCGATCGTGAACATGACCGTGGGGTCATCGGCGATGAGCGAGGCGCTGGGGACGACGGTGTGGCCCCGCTGCCCGAAGAACTCGAGCCAGCGGCGCTGAATATCGGCGGTCTGCACCGGTTACTTCAGCTTGTTCGACAGATCGGCGATCGTGTCTTCCGCCTCGGCCACCGCGGCGCGCAGCTCGGCCTCACGCTGCTTATAGCCGTCGATCACGGCCGAGCCGAACTCGCGGGCACGAGCATCGACCTCGTCGAAGAACTGGGCACCCTGCTCGGTGCGGGAGTACTGGTGGGCGGCGACGGCACCCACCGCAACGCCGACGATGAACCAGAGAGCGTTCTTCATGAGGGACTCCTTACAGCCAAAGGTGGTGGCGTGCGCGAGACGGCGCGCGTACGGGCAGTCACCCAGCCTAGCGGCCCCGCGAACGACGACGGGGGCCCGGCGAACATGCCGAGCCCCCGTCGGGGTGAATCGTTGAGCGTTAGCGCGCGGCGTAGTACTCGACGACGAGCTGCACGTCACAGGTGACGGGAACCTCGGCGCGCTTCGGGCGGCGCACGAGGCGGGCCTGCAGCTTGTCGAGCTCGACCTCGAGGTAGCCCGGGGTCTTCGGCAGCACGTCAACGTGGCCACCGGCGGCGGCAACCTGGAACGGCTCCATGCCCTCGCTCTTGGGCTTGACGTGGATCAGCTGGCCCGGCTTCACGCGGAACGACGGGCGGTCGACGAGCTGGCCGTCGACGAGGATGTGGCGGTGCACGACCATCTGGCGAGCCTGCGCCGTCGTGCGGGCGAAGCCAGCACGCAGCACGAGCGCGTCGAGGCGCATCTCGAGCAGCTCGACCAGGTTCTCACCGGTCATGCCCTCGGTGCGACGGGCCTCCTGGAACACGTTGCGCAGCTGCGCCTCGCGGATGCCGTACTGGGCGCGCAGACGCTGCTTCTCGCGCAGACGGACCGCGTAGTCGCTGTCCTGCTTGCGGCGGGTGCGGCCGTGCTCACCGGGGCCGTACGGGCGCTTCTCGAGGTACTTGGCGGCCTTCGGGGTGAGGGCGATGCCGAGCGAGCGCGAGAGGCGGGTCTTGCTACGGGTACGTGACTTAGTCGACACGAACGGTTTCCTTCCATGACGTGGCCGCGGCGTTCGCGACTCACGGACGTACATCCCCCAACCGATCCGGACGCACGTCGCAGCGTTCCGGGGGTTCCGTGAGGAGAAGGGTGGGATGTGCTCGTGACCTGACGAGCCGGTAAAGCTTAGCAGAAGGGCGGGGTTCAGCCCTCGCTCGTGCGGCCCCGCACGATGGCGCGCAACTTCTCGAGCCGGGCGGCGATGTCGCGCTCGGCACCGCGGGAGGTGGGCCGGTAGTACTCACGGCCCACAAGCCGATCGGGCAGGTACTGCTGGGTCGACACCCCGTGCTCCTCGTCGTGCGGGTAGCGGTACCCCTTCCCGTGGCCGAGGGTTTTCGCGCCGGGGTAGTGCGCATCGCGCAGGTGGGTGGGCACGACGCCGGCCTTCCCGGCCCGCACATCGGCGAGAGCCGCGTCGATGCCGACGTACGCGGCGTTCGATTTCGGGGCAGTGGCCAGGTAAACGACGGCTTCCGCGAGCGGGATGCGCCCCTCCGGCATCCCGATGAGTTGCACCGCTTGCGCGGCAGCCACGGCCAGCGGCAGCGCCTGCGGGTCGGCGACGCCAATGTCTTCGGCGGCGGAAATGATGACGCGCCGCGCGATGAACCGCGGGTCCTCCCCCGCCTCAATCATGCGAGCGAGGTAGTGCAGGGCGGCGTCGGGGTCGCTCCCGCGGATCGACTTGATGAAGGCGCTGATCACGTCGTAGTGCTCATCGCCGGCCCGGTCGTACCGCAACAGGGCGCGGTCGACGGCCGCCGCGACCGCTTCCGCCGTGATCACGGGATGCTCGTCGTCGTCATCGGCGGTCGCAATCGCCGTCTGCGCGGCCGCCTCCAGCGCCGTCAACGCGCGCCGAGCATCCCCGGAGGCGAGGCGGACGAGCGCGGAACGCGCCTCGTCGTCGAGCGCGACGCGACCGGCGAGGCCGCGGGGGTCGTCGACGGCACGGTCGACGAGCATCCCGAGATCATCGTCCTCGAGCGGTTTCAGCGTCAGCAGGAGGCTGCGGCTGAGCAGTGGCGAAATGACCGAGAAGCTGGGGTTTTCGGTGGTGGCCGCGATCAGCACGACCCAGCCGTTTTCGACGCCGGGAAGCAGCGCATCCTGCTGTGCCTTCGTGAAGCGGTGAATCTCGTCGAGGAACAGCACGGTGGTCGAGCCGTACAGGTCGCGGTCGCTCAGGGCGCGCTCCATGACCTCGCGCACATCCTTCACGCCCGCCGTGATCGCCGACAGTTCGACAAACCGGCGCCCCGACTGACGGGCGATCGCCTGGGCGAGCGTGGTCTTCCCCGTGCCGGGCGGGCCCCACAGGATGACCGAGACCGCGCTCGGTCGGGCCGTGGCGTCGTCGGAGGCCAGCGCGACGAGCGGCGAGCCGGGACCGAGCAGATGCTCTTGCCCGGCGACCTCGTCGAGGCGGGTCGGGCGCATGCGCACGGCCAGCGGCGTCACACCGCGATGAAGGCCCTCCTGCTGCATCGCACCAGGCTAGCGGGGCCGGTTCGGGCGCATCAGCGGCCCTCGACTAGAGTTCGACGCGGTGAACAAACGTGGCGACGGTCGCCACGCAAGGAGGAGCGCATGGCCCAGGCGTCGTCGAAGGATCGGGAGTCTCGCGAGCGGCTTCGCCGCTATCAGGCGCGGCAGACCGTGCACGACACCGCCATCCGTCGTCGGAAGCGCGACAACGTCGGCGCCGTGCTCGCGCTGGTCGCCGTCATCGCTCTCTCCAGCGCCGCGCTCGTCGGCTACGAACTCGGCCCGGGCGCGCCCGAGCCCGACCCCACGGCATCGGCCGAGCCGACGCCGGAACCCACGGCCGAGGCGCCCGACCCCGCCCTGGCGGAAGATCGCACGTGGACGGGTCAGCTGACCCTGAACGACGAGGTCGAGCTCGGTATCGAGCTTGATGGCGCGGCGGCCCCGCAGGCGGTTGCCGCCGTCACCTCCCTCATCACCGAGGGCTTCTATGACGGCCTCACCTGTCACCGCCTCACGACGTCGAACATCTTCGTTCTGCAGTGCGGCGACCCCGACGGCACGGGCGGTGGCGGGCCCGACTTCCGCTTCGGCCCCGTCGAAAACGCGCCGGCTGACAGCCTCTACACGGCGGGCACCATCGCCATGGCCCGCGTCGGCGGCGACGGCTTCAGCATGGGTAGCCAGTTCTTCATCGTCTACGGCGACTCGGCGATTCCGAGCGACGCAGCCGGCGGCTACTCCGTGATCGGTCAGGTGACCTCGGGGCTCGATGACCTCACCAGCACGATCGTGGCCGGTGGCGTTGAGGGGGGCGCTGCCGATGGGCGCCCGCGCATCGATACGACGATCACGTCCATCACGATCGAATAGCGATGGATGTCCGGCCCGCCGTCTCGCCGAGTGCCGGGCAATCCCGTGGAATATGCTGAACCCCGCCCGCAGGACTCGCCTGCGCGCCTGGCGTCGATGAGGATGATGCACCCGTGGCAGTGAACGAGAAGACCACTTTCGGCCGAGTCGATGAGACCGGCACTGTCTACGTCACCGACGATGGCGTCGAACGCGTTGTCGGACAGTACCCCGACGGTACGCCCGAGGAGGCGCTGGCCTACTTCACGCGCAAGTACGACGACCTCGAGGGTCAGGTGCGCCTGGTTGAGCAGCGCGCCCGAAGCAGCGCGCCCGCTGCGGACGTCGCAAAGACCGTTGCGAGCCTCCGAGAGACGTTGACGGATGCGGCCGCCGTCGGCGACCTGCCGGCGCTGCGTGCGCGCCTTGACGCGCTGGGCGGAACCGTCGAGAAGCTCACGGAAGAGCAGCAGGCCGAAGCCAAGGCTGCGTTGGAGGCCGCGGTCGCCGAGCGCGAAGCGATCGTCGCCGAGGCCGAAGCGCTGGCCGCCAAAGACCCGCAGTCAGTGCAGTGGAAGCAGGCGTCGGCGCAGATGGACGCGCTGTTCACCCGCTGGAAGGACCACCAGCAGTCCGGGCCGCGTCTGCCGAAGAAGCAGGCCGACGAGCTCTGGAAGCGCTTCCGCAGCGCCCGCGGAACCCTCGACAGCAACCGACGCGCGTTCTTCGCGGCACTCGACGCCGAGCACAAGGGTGCGAAGCAGACCAAGCAGGCCCTCATCACGAAAGCGGAGGCGCTCGCCCCGCAGGGTGCCGCGGGCATTCCCGCCTACCGTCGCCTGCTCGACGAGTGGAAGGCCGCCGGACGCGCCGGCAAGAAGGTCGACGACGCTCTCTGGGCGGCGTTCAAGGCCGCGGGAGACGTTCTGTACCAGGCCAAGGCCGAGGTCGATGCCCGTGAGAACGAGGAGTTCCAGGGCAACCTCGAGCAGAAGCTCGCCCTCCTCGACGAGGCCGAGCCGCTGCTCAGCGCGACCGACCGCATCGTCGCCCGCAACACGCTGACGAACATCCAGCGCCGCTGGGATGCGATCGGCAAGGTGCCCCGTGACCAGGTGCGCGTCGTGGAAGATCGCCTCCGCAAGGTCGAGCAGGCCGTGAAGGCTCTCGAAGAGGCGCACTGGAACAGGTCGGACCCCGAGAAGAAGGCCCGCTCGGAGGGGCTCGCCGCGCAGCTTCACGACGCGATTGCTCAGCTCGAGTCTGACCTGGCCGATGCGAAGTCGGCGAAAGACGAGAAGAAGGTCGCCGAGCTCACCGAGGCGCTCGAGGCCCGTCGCGCCTGGCTCGCCGCCGTCGGCGACTGACGTTCCGCGCGTTATCCCCAGACCTCACCGTTCACGGGTTATCCCCCGGTCGGGATGAACGGGGCGGCGGTGCGCGGAGCGGTACGCACACTGCGGCGCATGTCTGCTCTGATCACTGACCCCGCGCCGTGCCCGGGCGTCGCCCTCTCCCCCGCCGAACTGCGCGCAGCGGAACTCGACGGAGAACTCGTGCGGGTCGGCGATGCCTACCTGCCCATCGATGCGCCCGTCGGCGCCGTCGACCGGGCGCGATCACTCGCCGCTGCGCGACGCGAGACGCGCCTGTTCGTGCAGCGTCGCAGCGCGGCGTGGGTGTTCGGCTGGTGCGGCGAGCCCACCCGGCACTCGTTCGCGGTGTCGATCGGCTCGCGTGTTCCCTCGGGTACGCGCCACCGCACGGGGGCTCGCGAACTTGTCATTGACGACTCGGAACTGTGTCACGTCGGCGGCGTGCTCGTGACGACCCCCACGCGAACGCTGATCGACCTCGCCCGCGCCGAGGAATCGGAGTGCACCATCGCCGATCTTGCACGCATGATCTCACTGTCTGGCGTGAGCCTCGATGCCGTCCGCGGTGCCCTGAGCGAGGCGCGCCGCGCCCCGTTCGCCGTTCGGGCGCGTCAGCGCCTCTCAGCCGTTGCTGACGCGGTACACGTCATACACCGCGTCGATGCGCCGCACGGCGTTCAGCACGCGGTCGAGGTGAGTGACATCGCCCATCTCAAAGACGAACTTCGAGATCGCCAGGCGGTCGCGTGAGGTGTTGACGCTCGCCGAGAGGATGTTCACGTGGTGCTCCGAGAGCACGCGGGTGACGTCCGAGAGCAGACCGCTGCGGTCAAGCGCCTCCACCTGAATCTGAACGAGGAACACGCTCTTCGTCGTCGGAGCCCACTCGACCTCGATCATGCGATCGGGCTCGGTCAAGAGGCTCTGCACGTTCGTACAGTCGCCGCGGTGCACGCTCACGCCTTGACCGCGGGTGATGAACCCGACGATGGCGTCGCCCGGAACAGGCGTGCAGCACTTGGCGAGCTTGACGAGGATGTCGGGCGCACCGCGCACGAGAATGCCGGAGTCGCTCGTGCGCACGGGAGTCCGCGCGCGGTTCGGCAGGGTGAAGGGCTCGTCGTCCGACTCGGCCTCGACGTGCAGGGTGGAAAGGATCTTCTCGATGACCGACTGCGTCGAGACGTGACCTTCGCCCACCGCCGCATACAGAGCATCCACGGTTTCGTAGCGCAGCGTCGCCGCGACCTGCGCGATCGAGTCCTGCGACATCATGCGCTGCAGGGGCAGGTTTTGCTTGCGCATGGCCCGCGCGATCGCGTCTTTGCCCTGCTCGATCGCCTCGTCGCGGCGCTCCTTGGTGAACCACTGCCGGATCTTTGACTTCGCGCGTGTCGAGGTCACGAAGTTCAGCCAGTCGTGGCTCGGACCCGCATCGGGGTTCTTTGAGGTGAAGACCTCGACCGTGTCACCACTCGAGAGCGTGGAATCGAGAGGCACGAGGCGGCCGTTGACCTTGGCACCCATCGTGCGGTGCCCGATCTCGGTGTGCACCGCGTAGGCGAAGTCGACGGGCGTTGCGCCGGAGGGCAGCCCGATGACCTTGCCCTGCGGGGTGAAGACGTACACCTCTTTGGCGCCGATTTCGTAGCGCAGGGTGTCGAGGAACTCGCTCGGATCGGCTGTTTCGGCCTGCCAGTCAGAGATGTGCTTCAACCAGGCCATGTCGGTGTCATGACCGAGCGGAGAGCTGCCATCGGCCTTCGCACCGCCCGAGGCCATGCGCTCTTTGTATGCCCAGTGGGCCGCGACACCGAACTCGGCCCGCTGGTGCATCTCGTGGGTGCGGATCTGCAGTTCGACCGGTCGACCGCCGGGGCCGAAGACGGTCGTGTGCAGCGACTGGTAGAGGTTGAACTTCGGCGTGGCGATGTAGTCCTTGAAGCGCCCCGGCATGGGACTCCAGCGTGCGTGCACGGCGCCGAGTGCCGCGTAGCAATCGCGGATCGAACTCACCAGGATGCGCACGCCGGTGAGGTCGTAGATGTCGTCGAAGTCGCGACCGCGGTGCACCATCTTCTGGTAGATCGAGTAGTACTGCTTCGGCCGACCGGCGACCTGCGCCTTGATCTTCGCCTGCCGCAGGTCGGCATTGACCTCGTCGATGACCTGCTGCACGAACTTCTCGCGCTCGGGAGTGCGGTTCTTGACGAGGCTCTCGATCTCGACGTAGAGCTTCGGGTGCAACACCGCGAACGAGAGGTCTTCCAGCTCCCACTTGATGGTCTGGATACCGAGGCGGTGGGCCAGCGGCGTGTAGATCTCGAGGGTTTCCTGGGCCTTGCGCTTGGCCGAGTCGCTCTCGACGAAGCCCCAGGTGCGCGCGTTGTGCAGTCGGTCTGCCAGCTTGATAACGAGCACGCGGATGTCTTTCGACATGGCGACGATCATCTTGCGGACGGTCTCGGCCTGCGCCGAGTCCCCGTACTTCACCTTGTCGAGCTTCGTCACGCCGTCGACGAGCATCGCAACCTCGTCACCGAACTCGGCGCGCAGTTGGTCGAGTGTGTACTCGGTGTCTTCGACCGTGTCGTGCAACAGCGCCGCGGCAAGGGTCTTCACCCCGAGGCCCAACTCGGCGAGGATCTGCGCGACCGCGAGCGGGTGCGTGATGTACGGCTCGCCGCTCTTGCGCGTTTGGCCCTCGTGCGCCTTCTCGGCGACGCGGTAGGCCCGCTCGAGGAACGGAATATCGGCCTTCGGATGCTGCGCGCGTACCGTGCGGTACAGGGTCTCGAGGGCACCCGTGGGCTGGGCGCGCGAAAACAGGCGTGGCAGTAGCGAGCGCAACGGCGCTGCGGTCTGCGTCACCTCTGTCATCGCACCCTCCGAGGGCAGTCTACGAGGTGCGGCTGACGCTACCGGACCGCACCCGACTCCGGTCGCGGCGCCTTCTTACGCGTACCCTGCTTCTTCACCTCGGGCTCGTTCTCGCGCAGGTGCACGTAGAGCGGAGCCGCGATGAAGATCGACGAGAAGGTTCCCACGATGGTGCCGACGAACAGCGCCAAAGCGATGTCCCGCAGGGTTCCGGCGCCCAGGATCAGCGATCCGATGAAGAGGATCGCCGCGGTCGGAAGCACCGCCACCACGGAGGTGTTGATCGAACGCACGACGGTCTGGTTCACGGCGAGGTTGACCGACTGCGCGAAGGTGCGGCGCGACTCAACCCCGTCCTCGCTCGTGTTCTCGCGCACCTTGTCGAAGACGACGACGGTGTCGTACAGCGAGTACGAGAGGATCGTCAGGAACCCGATCACCGCTGCTGGCGTGATCTCGAAGCCCAGAGCGCCGTAGAGCCCGGCCGTGATCACGACGTCATGCACGAGAGCGACGAAGGCCGCGATGACCATCTTCCAGGTTCGGAAGTACAGCGTCATGACCACGCTGACGAACAGGAGGAACACCGCGAGGGCGATGATCGCTTGGCGCGTGATGTCTTGGCCCCAGGTCGCGCCGATAAACGACGAGGTGACCTGCTCGACCGGAACCTCAAAGGCCTCGGCGAGCTCCGCGCGCAGCAGGTTCGTGTCCTGCTGCGTGAGCTGGTCGGTCTGCACACGCACCGAATCGGTTCCGACGGTCGACACGCGCGGGTTTCCACCGACGACGGTGGAGTTCACGACATCGGTCGCGAGCTGCGTCGCCGCCGACGGGTCCTCGACCACGAGGGACGCCTGGGAGACGCGGAATTCAGAGCCGCCGCGGAATTCGATGCCAAACACGAAGCCGCCGCGCAGGGCCGTGGCCCCGATTGCGAGCAGGAGCAGAACGGCGGCGATCAGGTACCACGTGCGTCGTCGGCCAACAAAGTCGATCGACTTGTCGCCCGTGTAGAGACCATTGCCGAGGCGGGTGAGCATGCTCATCGGGCGTCCTTCTTTCCGGCCGTTTCAGCCTCAGCGGCCTTGCGCTCGGCGATCGTCTGTCGACGCTGCGCTTCGCGCGCGCTACCGGTGTTCTTCTTCGGCGTGGCCACGGGGGCGCGGAACTGGGCCCGGCCGCGGTAGACGGCGCCGAGCGCCTTCGGGTCGAGACCCGACAGCGGGTTACCGCTCGCGAAGAACTCGGTGCGCGCGATCAGGCGCAACATCGGATACGTCATCAGGGTGACGATGACGATGTTGACGAGCGTCATGATTCCGAGCGTGAAGGCGAAGCCGCGAACGTTACCGACGGCGAGCACATACAGCACCGCGGCGCCGATGAAGCTCACGACGTTCGAGATCAGGATCGTGCGGAACGCGCGCGTCCAGCCAGCCTCAACCGCGTTCGGTAGCGAGCGGCCGTCGCGCAGCTCGTCACGCACGCGCTCGAAGTACACGATGAAGCCGTCAGCGATGACACCGATCGAGATGATCAGACCCGCCACACCAGCCAGCGACAGACGGTATCCCTGCTGGTTCGACAGGTAGAGAATCACGAAGTACGAGAGCACCGCGGCAACCATGAGGCTCGCGATGATGACCCCGCCCAGGGCTCGGTACTGGAAGAGCGCGTAACCCATGACGAGCAAGAGGCCGATGACACCGGCGATGATGCCGCTCTCGAGCTGCGAGATACCGAGCGTGGCCGAGATGTTCTCTTGGCTCTGCAGCTCGAAGCCGATCGGCAGCGCTCCGAAGCGCAGCTGGTCGGCGAGCACCTGCGCGGTCTCCTGCGTGAACGATCCCGAGATCTGAGGCTGACCGTTGGTAATCGCGGCCAGGGTGCGCGGGGCGCTGATGACCGAGCCGTCGAGCACGATGGCGAACTGGTTCTGGATGCCCTGGAACGTGATCAGGCGTTCGGTGACGGTGCGGAACTGCTGCGTGCCGACGGCGTCGAACTCGATGTTGACGCCCCACTCGGTCGTCGTGACGCCCGTCTGCGAGGCGATCAGGCCGGCGCGGGCGTCGACGATGCTCGCGCCCTCGACCTCGACCGGTCCGAGGATGTACTTGACGATGCCGTCGGCGTCGCAGGTGACGAGCGGTTCGTCAACGGGGGCGACGTTGGTGCCGAGCTCGTCGAGAGCCATGCAGTCGACGGTGTCGAACAGCTCGCGCACCTCGGGCGTGATCCACGCCAAGTCACTCGCGTCGGTCGGGGCGACCGGCGGCGCCTCAGGGGCGTCCGTCTCGTCGGTTGCCGTCTCGTCCTCGGTGGTCGCCTCGTCGGTCGCGGCGCCGTCACCGGCTGCGCCCTCGTCGGTGCCGTTCTCGGCTGCGCCCTCGTCGGTGGACTCGTCCTCCGTCGCGTCGTCGTCCGTTCCTCCGATCGCCGAGTTCGACGCGGCGTCGGCCGCGAGCACGGGGCGGAACTCGAGCTTCGCCGCCGACTGGATACGGTCGATCGTCGACTGGTCGGGCGTACCCGGAATCGACACGACGATGTTGCGGCCACCCTGGGTGTTGATCTCGGCCTCGCTGACACCGCCGGCGTCGACACGCTGGCGGATGATCGCGACAGCCTGGTCAAGCTGCTCGGGTGAGACGTCGGCGCCCGCCTCGATCTGCGGTTCGAGGATCAGCTGCGTACCGCCCTGCAGGTCAAGGGCGAGTCGCGGAGTCCACTCCCCCTCGTTCAGCGCCACGCTCGCCGCATTCGCCGACACGAGGCCGACGATGATGACGAGCAGCCACACGAGAGAGCGCAGGGCTTTGCGCTCGGGTGTCGATCTAGCCACGGAGGTTACTCATTTCTCGGGGGTGGTGGAGCGGGATCGTCGTCCCGCCGCCCGGGTGCGCGTCGTCGCGCAGCGTTAGTCGTCGGTCTTCTTGCGCTCGGTCGGGTCGATGCTCGACTCGTTGAGGCGCGGCTCTGCGTCATCGACGACGGGCGCGTCCTCGGCCGGGTCCTCGACGGGCAGGTCATCTTCGATGACGCGCGCGAGGGTCTGTCGGTGCACGCGAATGGTGCTGCCCGGCGAGACCTCGATCGTCGCAATGTTCTCGTCTTCATCGATCGCGACGAGGGTTCCGAACAGGCCAAAGTTCGTCATGACCTCGGCGCCGGGCACCATCTTCTGCTGCAGCGATTCCATGTCGGCGCGGCGCTTGCGCGAATTGCGCACCATGAAAAAGATGAGCATGCCGAGCACACCCAGCATCACAATGGTCAACGGATCAAGCATGACTGCCTTTCGAGGGGGAAGGGAACGGCACGCACGGCAGAGCAGAGCCCCGCGGCGGCCTGCCGACAACTATAGGTCATCGATGAGACGCGGCTCGGGCGCAGGCGCACTGCGCCCCAGGTGCCGCCAGCCCTGCGCGGTGGCCACGCGCCCCCGCGGCGTGCGGGTCACGAGGCCCGAGCGCACGAGGAAGGGCTCAACGACCGACTCAATCGTTTCGGCCTCCTCGCCCACGGTGACCGCGAGGGTCGACAAGCCCACAGGCCCGCCGTCGAAACGCTCGACGATGGCCGACAAGACGGCGCGGTCGAGCCGATCGAGCCCGTGCTCGTCGACGTCGTAGAGCTCGAGGGCGGCCCGCACAGCGTCGTGATCGGCCGCTCCGCCGTGCACGAGCGCGTAGTCGCGCACCCGGCGCAACAGCCGGTTGGCGATGCGCGGAGTTCCGCGCGAGCGCCCTGCGATCTCGCGCAGAGCATCCGTCTCGATCTGAAGGCCGATGAGGCGCGATGCGCGCTCGATGACCTGGTGAAGCTCATCGGTCTCGTAGAACTCGAGGTGCGCGGTGAAGCCGAAGCGGTCGCGCAGCGGGTTCGGCAGGAGCCCCGCCCGCGTGGTCGCGCCGACGAGCGTGAACGGGGCCAGTTCGAGCGGGATGCTCGTCGCGCCGGCTCCCTTGCCGACCATGATGTCGACGCGGAAGTCCTCCATCGCGAGGTACAGCATCTCTTCGGCGCTGCGCGCCATGCGGTGAATCTCGTCGATGAACAGCACCTCGCCGGGCACGAGCGACGAGAGCACGGCGGCGAGGTCGCCCGCGTGCTGGATCGCCGGCCCGCTCGTCATGCGCAGCGGCCGCTCGCCCTCGTGCGCGACGATCATCGCCAGCGTCGTCTTGCCGAGCCCGGGTGGGCCGGCGAGCAGGATGTGGTCGGGGGCGCGGTTCTGCAGCTGGGCCGCGTCGAGCAGCAACTGCAGCTGGCGGCGCACCTTCTGCTGGCCGACGAACTCGGCAAGCGACCCGGGGCGCAATGCGCCCTCGAAGGCCAGGTCGTCGGCAGCCGCCTCCGGCTGCAGGATCTCGTCGCTCACGGGCGGCCCCCTGCCGGTCCGAGCTCGGCGAGCGCGAGCCGCAGCAGGGCGGGGAGGCCCGGCAGCTCGCCGTCGCCCGCGTCGGCGCGCGCGGCCTCGACGACCGAGGTTGCCGTCGCCACGGCGGTGCGCTCGGGCCAGCCGAGGCCGGTGAGCGCGGCCGCGAGCCCGGTGCGGGTCGCGGCGTCGCCGGCAGGCAGCGTCGGGGTATTCGCGGTGTCGGCGGTCGCGGGGGCTCCGGGCGGTGCGATGCGGCCCGAGAGCGACACGACGATGAGCTTGGCCGTCTTCGGCCCGATGCCGCTCACCTTCCGGAAGGGTGCGTCGTCGCCGTCGGCGATGGCGCGTGCAGCCTCGTCGGGGGTCATCGCCCCGAGGACGCCGAGCGCTGACTTCGGCCCCACGCCCGAAACACTGCGCAGCAGGTCGAACAAGCCGAGTTCGAGTTCGTCGGCAAAGCCGTACAGACTCATGTCGTCTTCGCGCACGATCAGAGCCGTGTGCAGTCGCGCGGTCTCGCCGACCCGCAGGGTCGCGGCGACGCGCGGGGTGATCGCGACGGCGTATCCGACCCCGTGAACGTCGACGACGGCACGGCTGCCGCTCACGGCGGCGACGGTTCCCTGGATGCTCGCGATCACCTCTCGAGCCTAGGCGCGCGGGAGGCGCGCTCCGCGTCGCGCCACGCACGCTGGGCGGGAGTGAGTCCCGTGTCGACCGTGAGTGTGCCGCCTGCGCCCGTGGCAGAGCCGGGTGCGCCACGCCACCCGTGACAGATCGCCAGCGCTAGCGCGTCGGCGGCGTCGGCCGGCTTCGGTGGGGCGTCGAGACGCAGAATGCGCTGCACCATCGCGGTGACCTGGCGTTTGTCAGCGCCGCCGTGCCCGGTGACGGCCGCCTTCACCTCGGTCGGCGTGTGGAGCGCGACGGTGAGGCCCCGTTCTGCTGCCGCGGCGAGCACGACGCCTGACGCCTGGGCGGTGCCCATGACGGTGCGCACGTTGTGCTGCGCGAAGACCCTTTCGAGGGCGACGGCGGTGGGCGCGTGATCATCGAGCAACGCGACAACGCCGAGCTGAATGCGCCGCACTCGCTCGGCCAGCTCGAGATCGGGGGCGGTGCGGATCACCTCGACCGCCACTAGCGTGGCACGCCGATCGGGCGCGATGTCGACGATGCCGACCCCGCAGCGGGTGAGCCCGGGATCGACGCCGAGCACGCGCAGCGTCACGGCCGTCGCTATTCGTCGTCGGCGTCGAGTTCGGCGCGCACCTCGGCGCTCAGCTGCACGTTCGTGTACACGTTCTGCACGTCGTCGCTGTCTTCGAGGGCGTCCACGAGGCGGAACACCTTGCGCGCCGTCTCGGCGTCAGCCTCGACCTGCAGATTGGGCACGAACTCCGCCTCGGCCGAGTCGTAGTCGATGCCTGCCTCCTTGAGGGCGTTGCGCGCATCCAGCAGCTGCGAGGGGTCGGTGATGACCTCAAAGCCGCCGCCCTGGTCGACGACCTCCTCGGCACCCGCCTCGAGCACGGCGAGGAGGATGTCGTCCTCCGTGACGCCGTCCTCCTTCGTGATCGAGATGACGCCCTTCCGGCTGAAGTTGTAGGCGACGCTGCCGGGGTCGGCCATCGTGCCGCCGTTGCGCGTCATCGCCGTGCGCACCTCGGCGGCGGCGCGGTTGCGGTTGTCGGTGAGGCACTCGATCAGCATGGCGATGCCGCCCGGGGCGTAGCCCTCGTACATGATCGTCTGATAGTCGACGGCGTCGCCCGTGAGGCCCGCTCCGCGCTTGACGGCGCGGTCGATGTTGTCGTTCGGAACCGAGGTCTTCTTGGCCTTCTGGATCGCGTCGGCGAGCGTCGGGTTGCCGGCCGGGTCGGGGCCACCGATCTTCGCGGCAACCTCGATGTTCTTGATCAGCTTGGCGAACGACTTGGCACGGCGGGCGTCGATGACGGCCTTCTTGTGCTTGGTCGTCGCCCACTTGGAATGGCCTGACATGCGGCTCCTCTACTCGGGGCGGTACCCGGAAAGTTTAGGGCAGGAGGTCTGACGCGACGCCGAGGCGACGCAGTTCCAGGTCGGCGAGGGCCCGGATGGTCGACCGGTCGCCCGCAAGGAGCGCAGCCCCCGGGTCGGGGTGAACCCGGCCGAGCGCGCTCAGGCGGGCGGTCGCGAGCGCCCTGACGGCAAAGGTCTCTGTCGACATGCCGGCGGCGATCATCCGTTGGGCGCCTCGGCGTCGCAGCGCGAAGCGCGCCCGTGGCCACACCCAGACGAGAGCGATGAGGGCAAGCAGGCTGAGCGCCACGATCCAGCCGGCGACGACGGCAGCCGTCTCGACCGTGTCGATAACCGCGATGCCGGCGTCGCTCACCGAGTCCCCGGCGCCCGCGGCAGCGTCGAGCGGTTGTCTGATCGCGTCACCGATCAGCGGGATACCGCCGAGGCGATCCCCCGCCGCGCTCAGCCCCTCGCTCATCGAACCGCCGGCGGCCTCCAGTCGGCGGCCCAACTCCGCGACGGCGCGGATCGCGGCGACCACACTCGATGTGATCACCACGACCGCGATGACAGCGAGCACGCCCGCAGCGTCCGCCGCGATCTGACGGGAGCGCTGCGACGGGTATGGCGAGTACAGCAGCATGCCGTCATGCTCGCGCTCCTGTCGCGATGCGACCGCGCGGCGCGCCGAGCACGGTGCTCAGGATGCGGCGCGCACCCTGTCGAGGAACCTCTCGTGGAAGCGATACTCGCCCGCGACCTCGGGGTGGAAGGCGGTGCCGAGCAATGGCCCCTGCTCGATCGCGACGATGCGACCGTCGTCGACGCGGGCGAGCACCTCCACGCCCGGGCCCACCCGCTCGACGACCGGTGCGCGGATAAACACGGCGTGCACGGGATGCTCGCCCAGCGCCGGAATATCGAGGTCGGTTTCGAACGAGTCGAGTTGCGTCCCAAAGGCATTGCGTCGGACGGTCGCGTCAAAGCCGCCGAAGGTCATCTGCCCCGCGATGCCGTCGACCAGGTCGTCGGCCAGCATGATGAGACCGGCGCACGTGCCGTAGACGGGCATGCCGCCGGCAATGCGCGCGCGAATCGGGTCGCGCACCTCGAAGATCCGCGACAGCTTGTCGATGACGCTCGACTCGCCGCCCGGGATCACGAGCCCGGCGACCTGCTCGAGGTCGGCAGCACTCTTGACGGGCCGAGCGTCGGCGCCCAACGCCGTCAGCGCGGCGAGGTGCTCACGCACGTCGCCCTGCAGGGCGAGGACGCCGACCGGCGGCGTACTACCAGCCACGCTCGGCGAGGCGGTGCGGTGCGGGCAGGTCGGCGACGTTGATGCCGACCATGGCCTCACCGAGTCCGCGCGACGCGTCGGCGATGACCGCCGGGTCGTCGAACGCCGTCGTCGCCTTGACGATCGCCTTCGCGCGGGCGACGGGGTCGCCCGACTTGAAGATGCCCGAGCCGACGAACACGCCGTCGGCGCCGAGCTGCATCATCATCGCGGCGTCGGCGGGGGTCGCGACCCCACCGGCGGTGAAGAGCACGACGGGGAGCTTGCCGGTCTCGGCGACCTCGCGCACGAGCTCGTACGGGGCCTGCAGCTCCTTCGCGGCGACGTAGAGCTCGTCCTTCGTGAGCGAGCGCAGGCGGTTGATCTCGCCCGTGATGGTGCGGATGTGCTTGGTCGCCTCGGAGACGTCGCCCGTGCCAGCCTCGCCCTTTGAGCGGATCATCGCGGCACCCTCGGTGATGCGGCGCAGCGCCTCGCCGAGGTTGGTGGCGCCACAGACGAACGGCACGTCGTAGCCCCACTTGTCGATGTGGTTGACGTAGTCGGCGGGGCTCAGCACCTCGGACTCGTCGATGTAGTCGACGCCGAGCGACTGCAGCACCTGGGCCTCGACGAAGTGGCCGATGCGGGCCTTTGCCATGACGGGAATCGAGACCTCGGCCATGATCTGCTCGATGAGGTCGGGATCGCTCATGCGGGCGACGCCGCCCTGGGCGCGGATGTCGGCGGGAACCCGCTCGAGCGCCATGACGGCGACGGCGCCGGCGTCTTCGGCGATGCGCGCCTGCTCGGCGGTGACGACGTCCATAATCACGCCGCCCTTCAGCATCTCGGCGAGTCCGCGCTTGACGCGGGCGGTGCCGGTTTCCGACGTGCTCATGAGGGGATCCCTTCGACAGATGGTGCGCCGGGGCGCACAACGGTGACGCTAACGTTCAGTTGGCCTAGGCCAAAAGATAGCATGGGGCAAACGCCGGTTCCTGACCCGCAACGGATGACGAGATGACGATTCAGATCACGGGCCGATCGGCCGCCGAGATTGCCGCCAGCGTGCGCGCACTGATCGAACGGGGCGTGCTGAGCCCGGGCGATCCCCTGCCTCCCGTACGCAATCTCGCGGACGAGCTCGGGGTGAACCGCAACACCGCGGTTGCGGCCTATCGTCAGCTCACCCAGGCCGGAGTCGTCGTGACGCGCGGGCGCGGCGGCACCCGCGTCGCCGACCGCTCCCCCGTCGCGCAGGAGGGCTTCGCGGCCGGCAGCGTGCTGCGGGACGTCGCCACCGGCAACCCCGACCCCCACCTCATTCCCGACCCGTCACGAGCCCTCGCCGGGGTCACGGGCCGACCCGTGCTCTACGGCGAACCGGTCATCGACCGAGAGCTCGAGAGCTGGGCGATGACGTGGCTGCGCGCCGATCTCGCGCCCACGGACATCCACCTCACGATCACGAGCGGCGCCGCGGATGCTGTCGATCGCCTTCTCGCGCAGGCCCTGGTGCGCGACGACGCCGTCGCGCTCGAGGACCCCTGCTTTCTGACCAGCATCCACACCGTGCGGGTGAACGGCTACCGGGCCGTCCCCGTGCCCGTGGACGAGGAGGGGATGACCGTTGCCGGCCTCAGCACCGCGCTGGAACAGGGGGTGCGCGCGGTCGTCTGCACCCCGCGCGCGCAGAATCCCACGGGAGCGAGTCTCAGCGCCGAACGTGCGGCCGAGCTGCGGGCGGTACTCGCCGACTACCCCTACGTTCTTGTCATCGAAGACGATCACTTTTCGATGCTGTCTCGGTCACCGTTTCGTTCACTGATCGGACCCGACCACAAGCGATGGGCGCTCGTGCGCTCGGTATCGAAGTTTCTTGGGCCGGACATGTGCCTCGCGGTGACCGCGTCCGACCCGGACACGGCCGAGCGGCTCGCGACCCGCCTCACCCCGGGCACGACCTGGGTCAGTCACCTGCTGCAGCGGCTGACCCTCTCGCTCATCACCGACGACACCGTCGTCGCCGACATCGCGCGCGCAGCCGACCACTATGCGGCGCGAAATGCGGCCTTCGCGCGCCGCCTCTGTGCGCAGGGCGTGCCCGCGACAGCGGGTGACGGACTCAACCTCTGGGTTTCCCTGCCGGTTCCCGCCCGCGACGTCTCCGAGCAGCTGATGCGGCGCGGCTGGCTCGCCCGCACCGGCGACGAATTTTCGCTCGGCGCCGTGCACACCGATCACCGTCTGCGGCTCACGGTGCACGACCTCCACGACGCTGACGCCGACCGTCTCGCCGCGGATATCGCGGCTGCCGTGCGTGCCGCGGGTGGACGCCTCATCGCACCCGACCTGGGATGATCGAGCGATGAAGGTGCTGTCCATCCAGTCTGCGGTCGCCTACGGCCATGTCGGCAACTCGGCCGCCGTCTTTCCGCTGCAGCGCATCGGCGTCGAGGTTCTGCCGGTGTACACCGTGACCTTCTCGAACCACACTGGCTACGGCGCGTGGCGCGGCCCCCTGATCAGCCCGGACGATGTTCGGGAGGTCATCACCGGCATCGAGGAGCGCGGGGTGTTCCCGCAGATCGACGTGATCCTCTCGGGCTACCAGGGCTCGGAAGGCATCGCCGACGTCATCCTCGACGCGGTCGCGCGCATTAAGGCGGCGAACCCGGCCGCGATCTATGCCTGCGATCCCGTGATGGGCAATGCGAAGAGCGGGTGCTTCGTCGCTCCGGCCATCCCGGTTCTGCTGCGCGAGCGCGTCGTCCCCGCCGCCGACATCATCACCCCCAATCAGTTCGAGCTCGGCTATCTCACCGGCACCGAGCCCGACACGCTCGAATCGACACTGCATTCGGTCGATCTCGCCCGCGCGATGGGCCCGCGCACCGTGCTGGTCACGAGCGTCGAGCGACCGGACCGCGACGAGGGAACGCTCGAGATGCTCGCGGTCGACAACGACGGGGCCTGGATTGTCAGCACACCACAGCTGCCCATGAAGGCGAACGGTTCAGGCGACGTCACGGCGGCGCTGTTCACCGCCCACTATCGGCGCTCGGGCGACGCCGCCGACGCTCTGGCGCGCGCGGCCTCAAGCGTCTTCGACCTGCTGCAAAACACGCTCGACTCCGGTGAGCGCGAACTTCAGCTCGTGGAGTCGCAGGAGGCGTACGCGCACCCGCGCATGCAGTTCGCGGTGCGGCAGGTTCGCTAGGCCGTCGGCCACGCCGCGGCAAGTTCGTCGCGCACCTCGCCCAGCAGGCGCGGCACGGCCTTCGTGCGCGCGACGATCGGGAAGAAGTTCGCGTCCTGGGCCCAGCGCGGAACGATGTGCTGGTGCAGGTGTCCGGCGATTCCCGCGCCCGCGACCGCGCCCTGATTCATGCCGATGTTGAAGCCGTCGCACCGGCTCGTCTCGCGCAGCACCCGCATCGCCGTCTGGGTGAGTGAGGCGATCTCTGCCGTCTCCTCCGCCGTCGCCTCGTCGTAGGTGGCCACGTGCCGGTACGGGCACACCAGGAGGTGGCCACTGTTATACGGGTACAGGTTGAGCAGCACATAGGCGTGCACTCCGCGTGCGACGACAAGGCCGGTCGCATCGTCGAGGCCGGGTGCTCGGCAGAACGGACAGCCCGAGCGCTCCCCCGAACGGTCCTCGTCATCGATGTAGACCATGCGGTGCGGCGTCCACAGCCGTTGGAAGGCGTCGGGAACGCCGGCGAAGTCGTCTGCCGCCTCGTGCATCCGCGTCTACAACTCCTGCGAGCGAGACGCGATCGCTCCCGTGACGCGGGCGATCGCCTCATCGACGGGCACACCGTTCAGCTGCGTGCCGTCTCGGAAGCGGAAGCTGACCGCGCCACTGGCCCGGTCATCCTCGCCCGCGATGAGCAGGTACGGCACCTTGTGCGTCGTGTGCGTGCGGATCTTCTTCTGCATGCGGTCGTCGGAGTGATCGACGTGCGCGCGCACGCCCTCCGCCCGCAGACGCCCGATGACGTCCTCGAGGTACTCGCCGTACTGCTCGGCAACCGGGATGCCCACCACCTGCTCCGGGGCAAGCCACGCGGGGAAGGACCCGGCGTAGTGCTCGACCAGGATGGCGAAGAAGCGCTCGATCGAGCCGAACAGGGCCCGGTGAATCATGATCGGCCGCTGCTTCGTGCCGTCGGATGCGGTGTACGTCAGGTCGAAACGCTCGGGCAGGTTGAAGTCGAGCTGGATGGTCGACATCTGCCAGGTACGCCCGATCGCGTCGCGCGCCTGCACCGAGATCTTCGGCCCGTAGAAAGCGGCGCCGCCCGGGTCGGGGACGAGCTCGAGGCCTGACTCTTCGGCGACCTCCTGAAGGGTCTGCGTCGCCGTCTCCCAGAGCTCGGGCGAGCCGACGAACTTCTCGCTCTCGGGGTCGCGGGTCGACAGCTCGAGATAGAAGTCGTCGAGGCCGTAGTCGCGCAGAAGGCCGAGGACGAAGTTCAGGGTGCCCGTCAGCTCGCTCTTCACGAGTTCGGGAGTCGTGTAGATGTGGGCGTCGTCCTGCGTCATGCCGCGCACGCGGGTGAGCCCCTGCAGCGTGCCCGACTTCTCGTAGCGGTACACGCTGCCGAACTCGAACATGCGCAAGGGCAGCTCGCGATACGAGCGACCGCGCGAGCGGAAGATCAGGTTGTGGAAGGGGCAGTTCATGGGCTTCAGGTAGTAGTCCTGGCCCTGGCGGGTGACATGGCCCGTCTCGTCGCGCTCCTCGTCGAGGTGCATGGGCGGGAACATGCCGTCGGCGTACCACTGCAGGTGGCCGCTCGTCATAAACAAGTTCGACTTGGTGATGTGCGGCGAGTAGACGAACTCGTAGCCGGCCTCCGTGTGCCGCTGCCGCGAGTAGTTCTCCATCACCTGGCGGATAATGCCGCCCTTCGGGTGGAACACCGCAAGCCCCGAGCCGATCTCGTCGGGGAAGCTGAACAGGTCGAGTTCGGTGCCGAGGCGACGGTGGTCGCGCTTCTGCGCCTCCTCCAGCCGGTGCTGGTAGGCGCGCAGCTCATCCTTCGAGGGCCAGGCGGTGCCGTAGATGCGCTGCAGCTGCGGGTTCTTCTCGCTGCCGCGCCAGTAGGCGGCGGCGACGCGCATCAGCGCCCAGCCGTTGCCGATCATGCGAGTGTTCGGGAGGTGCGGACCGCGGCACAGGTCTTTCCAGTGCACCTCGCCCGTCTTCGGGTCGACATTGTCGTAGATGGTCAGCTCGCTGCCGCCCACCTCAACGCTTTCGCCGTCGCTCCCCTCGGCAGCCGCGCCCTTCAGCCCGATGAGTTCGAGCTTGTACGGCTCGTCGGCGAGCTCGATGCGCGCCTCCTCCTCCGTGACGACGCGGCGCACAAAACGCTGGCCGGAGCGGATGATGCGCTCCATCGCCTTCGACAGCGCCGACAGGTCATCGCTCGAGAACGCGGCGGGCACGTCGAAGTCGTAGTAGAAGCCGTCGGTGACGGGCGGTCCGATGCCGAGTCGGGCATCCGGATTGATTTGCTGCACCGCCTGGGCGAGAACGTGCGCGGCGGAGTGGCGCAGGATGTTCAGGCCGTCGGGCGAGGAGATCGTCACCGGCTCGATGCGGGTACCGGCCGGCACGCGACGGGCCAGGTCGAGCAGTTCGCCGTCGACGCGCATGGCGACGACACTGCGGTCACGGAACAGCCCGAAACCGTCTGTTTCCTCCGTCGTCTCCACCGGCTCGACAGCAACGGCGGGGGCGGGGGCGTCAGTCACCGGGAGACCTTTCGACGGCGGGGCACGGGCCCGTCCATGCTACCGGCGGCGCGTGGTGTCGCCGTCGCCTCAGGAGCCGTCGTCGTGCGGCATGTTCAGCTCGTCCTCGTCGACCTCGACGTCGCCGACGTCGTCGGGGCCGCCAGTTCCGGGCAGGACGGTCGCCCGCTCGGCCGCCTCGGGGTCAGCGTGGGTGCGTTGGCCATCCTGTTTCGCCTCCGTCTCACGGTCACTGGCCGGGCTGTAGGAGGTGTCCTTTTCCGTCTGGCGCTTGTCGCTCAGTCCACTGTCGTCAGTCATCCGACCACGGTAGGTGGCGCCGGCGCGGTGGCGTCCGGATGGTCAGGCAATACGAATGATCGTGACGGCGCGAGATCGGGTCGCACGCAGCGTGCACGCACCGTACACAGGAACGCAAAAAGCCCCAGCTGACCGGGGCTTTTCGTGGTGGGCGATACTGGGATCGAACCAGTGACCTCTTCCGTGTCAGGGAAGCGCGCTACCGCTGCGCCAATCGCCCGCTGTTTTTGAGCCCTGCGGGGGCCGGTTGGTAGCTGTGAGGTGGCGACGGGATTCGAACCCGTGTATACGGCTTTGCAGGCCGCTGCCTCGCCTCTCGGCCACGCCACCGTGGGTGACCCCCCAACTACCGAGAGGTGTCACTCGAGCGGATGACGAGATTCGAACTCGCGACCCTCACCTTGGCAAGGTGATGCGCTACCACTGCGCCACATCCGCGTGCCCCGTGGTCTCCCGCAGGGCGTGAGATGACTCTAGCGAATCCAGCCGCGATGCGCCAAACCGATGCCGCCGGGCGTGTCCGCGCGCGACAAAGGAGCGCACGGAGTTGTGGCAAGATGGAGGCCGCGGGCGATTGGCGCAGTTGGTAGCGCGCTTCCTTCACACGGAAGAGGTCATCAGTTCGAGTCTGGTATCGCCCACCACTCAGAGCCCTTTATCCGCCTAGATTGCGGCCTTCACAGGCACGCCGTGCAGATCAACAACATCGGCGTGTGAGGACAAATCGGCGGATTGTGTGGACAGCATGTCGCCGACGATGCGTTCGGCAGCTGCCGCCCACGTGCGCTGCGCGTCGACGCTTCGGTGCGTGTAGACGGCTTCGGTGAGGTCGCTCGCCGAGCTGTGCCCGACGCGCTGCTTCGTGATCTGCTGGGGCGTCCCCACCAGGTCAAGGTGCGTAACGTGAAGGTGGCGGAATCCGTGCATCGTCATCAGCGGCAAACCCGCTCGACGTTCCACCACCTTCAGCCGCTTCGTCGGGTACTTCGGATCGATCGGCGTGCCGAGCTCGGTCGCGAATACGAGCCCGAGATCGCTCCACGCGCTCCCCGCCCGAAGTCGCTGCCGGTTCTGAAGCGCTCGCTGACGGGTGAGGACGTTCAGCGCGAGCGGCCCGAGCACGACCTGCCGACGAGCGGCCTTCGTCTTGCCCTTGCCGAACGACAGCTGACCGCGCACCGACTCGACGGTCTGGCTCATGGTGAGCACGTCGCCGTCGATGTCCTCCCAGCGCACGCCGACGACTTCGCCGACACGCATGCCAGTCCAGAGCGCGATCTCGGCGATGTGACGCAGCTGGGGCGAGTTCTCCCCCAGCAGCGGCATCAATGCGGCGACCTGTTCCGAGCTGAGAAGCACTTTGTCGGCACGTTCGATCGCCGGGAGCCGCAAGCGAGTTGCAGGACTGCCGTTCGTGAGCTCGTCGTCGTCAGCAGCCGCGAGACACCCAGTGAGCACCTTCTTGATCTCTTCGAGCGCCGACGTGCCATGTGACGTCGCCGCATCGTCAATGAAGTCTTGAAGGTTCCGACGTCGCAGCTCGCTGAGCGGGATGCTCGCGACCGCGTGCGTCAGGATCGGCTTCGCATAGGTCTGCTCTTTCGCGATCGTTGCTGCCGACAGCGGCTTGTGCCACGAGCTGCTGCGCCGCTCCAAGTACTTCGGCAGGTAGCTGCCGAGCGTTTCGCGGGTCGGGATCAGACGCTGCCCGTCGAGCTTCGCCCGAACGTAGGGCTTCGCCCACGCTTCAGCTTCAGCCTTCGACGCGAAGCCGCCCTTGCGGATGCGCTGTCGCTCTGTCGTCGTCGTGGCGGGCACGTTCACGAACACCTGCCAGGTGCCGTGTCGGGGGTTCTTCAGCTTCGGGCACTTGGCACCGTACTGCTTGCCGTCCGGCGCGCGGCAGGCGCACCTTCGCCCGTATCTTGCTTCGCTCATCGTTCCTCTTTCTCTGCGTCGACCACCTGAGTCGACGAAGGCTGTGGTGGGTCAGTCCGCAACGACGTGACGTCGGAAGTCCGCCCAGTGTTCGCCGAGATCGGCGTCGAGTTCTTCTGCCTCTTCCACTGCTGCCGCACGCTCATCGACGGGGAGCGCGTTCAGGTGGGCGCGCGCGCCTTCGAGCGCGTCACGCAGCTGAAGCTCTGCGTCGGCGAGCTCTCGCCTCTTTCGCTCGACGAGCTCGGTCGCCTCAGCACCACGACGCATCTGACTGTCGAACTTCATGCGGTCGCGCTCAGCGTCGGGCATAAGCCACTCCATAACGGAGCCCTGAAAGACGCGGACGTACGCGACGAACTCGTCAACCACGATTCGTCGACGAGGGTTGCCCTTCTCGACGCGCTGGATCGCGCTCGGCTGCACGACGTAGCCAGCGTGGTCGCGCATCTGCGCGGCCAGCTTCTCGTAGCTCCATCCGCGCGCCTGTCGCTCGTGGGCGATTCGATCCGCGATTGCATCTTCAGCGGCGCGCAGCCGATCAGCAGTGACTCTGGGCACGGTATATTCTCTCTCTTTGCGTGTTTACCATGCCCCAAGTGTATCAATGCGATACGCTGTGTCTATCGCGACATCCGGTGGAGCCGTTGAGCGAGTCCTTTCGACTCACGGCTCAGGAGGCCCCCGCATGTCCGCACCGCTCGACGAGCTCCGCGCTCGCCCCACTCTCACTGTCACCGAAGCGGCCCAGCTGCTCGGCATCGGACGAAACACCGCCTACAGCGCCGTCCAACGCGGCGACTTGCCCTCGCTGCGCATCGGCGGACGCGTACTGATCCCCACAGCTCGCCTGCTCGCCCTGCTCGAAGGGGGCGACCGGTGAACACCTACCCCCTACGTATCCGGCTGAGCGCTCGCGCGGAGACATACATCTCGATGCTCGTCGACGACCTCATCGTCGGGAACGTTGAGCTCTATCAGCTGCCGACACCGCTCGCCGACCTCTACAACCTCGGCCACCATCAGGGCGTCGCATCAATCCAGCCGCTGCTCGATCAGGCTCGCTGGGACGCCGACCGGTACTACGCCGAGATGTGCCGCCGACGCCCCGTCCCCTACCCGGACGGCCCGTCGTTCGCGACCCTTCAGCAGCGCCGCCGAGACATGTACGAGCTGCGTGCCGAAGAGATGCAGCAGGCGAAGGGGCGCGCATGACGACCGCGTTCACACCCCACCTGTACGTCGATCTCGGCGCACTCGATTCCACCGAAGGCCCACAGCCGACGATCGGCATGAGAACCGACGATCAGCGTCTGCTGTACCCGCGCGCCGTGAACGTCCTGTTCGGCCCGCCAGAGTCAGGGAAGACCCTCGCCGCCTCCTGCATCGCCGCCGACACACTCTACGAAGGGGGCTCCGTCCTCGTCGTCGACATCGACCACAACGGCCCCCACGCAACCCGTCAACGCCTGCGGAGCTTCGGCATCACCATCGACATGCTCAGCGACCCCGCACGGTTCCGCTACGCCGAGCCCGATGCGCCCGACGAGCTCGCGCAGATCATCGCCGAAGCCGGAGGGTGGCGGCCCAGCCTTGTGTTGCTCGACTCCATCGGCGAGCTCATGCCGATGTACGGCGGCAACTCGAACGACGCCGACGACTTCACCCGCGTCAACCGGGTCACGCTCGCCGCGTTCGCCCAGACCGGTGCAGCCGTCCTCGCGATCGACCACGAAGCGAAGAGCGCCAGCTCACGCGACTACGGCTCGTCAGGCACAGCCGCGAAGAAACGCGCCGTCGACGGCATCATGCTGCGCGTCAAAGTCACCCAACCCTTCACGCCCGGACACGGCGGCAGATCGACACTCAGCATCGTCAAAGACCGCCACGGAGCTCTGCGCCGCGCATCACCGATCGGCGACAGCGAACCCGTCGCCGCGAACTTCCAACTCATCGCCCACGGCGACGCGCTCGACTGGAAGTTCTGGACACCAGACGGGGGCGGCACCGACGCTCGCACAACAGCCGACGTCGAATCGCTCCGAGCCCTGTTCCCCGCCCCGACCGGGATTCGCGACGTCAAAGCACGAATGACGTGGGGAACAGCACGAGCTCAATCCGCCTGGAACGCATACAAACAGCGCGTTCTCCGTTCCCCAGGAACGCAGAAGAACGAGGAACCAGCGAGCGTTCCCCGTTCCTCTCCCCTTATAGGGGAGGAACAGGAACACGCCGACCCCCAAACCCCCACGGAGACACCATGACCACCACGACAAAGCTCGCGAGAGAGCTCGCAGACACGCTCACCACCACAGAGCAAGCACTCGCCCTCAACGACCTACTCTTCGAGCTCGAAGGGCTGAAGCTCATCAACCGAGAAGTCACAATCGGCGTCATCAGCGCGGCAAGCGTGTCTGTCCGCACGTTCTCGGCCACAGAGCGCGCATCCAGTCCTCACGTTGTCCTCACTGGCGCGGAATCACTGGGATCGAAGGGGCAAGAGTTCCACGCCCCGGAAGAGGGCACGCGCGCAGTACCGCGTGACCCTCGCAGCCCCAGCGGTCGCCGCTCGAAGCTGCTCCCCGCCTACCGTGCCGCCCTTCAGCTCGTCGCTGAGCGGGCACCTGAGGCAGCTGAACCGATCCGCCTGTACGTGATCACGCTGCGCGACGAGTGCGCGCGAGCTCGCGTCAGAGCGCGCGATCTACGCGCCCAACTCGAAGGCGGTGCGTCATGAGCGAGGGTCGCTGCAAGGTCTGCACGCACGCTCAGCGTGGGCTGATCGATCAGGACATCGCGGGCGGGATGAACAACAGCCAGACGGCTGAGAAGTGGGGGCTGTCCCGCGACAGTGTGCGCCGTCATCGGATCGCCCACCTGTCGCCCGCGCTGAAGGGCGTGCTGACGCGCCGCGAGTCGGCTGGTGCGGTGCGGGCTCTGGATCGGCTCGAAGACTTGCACGTGAAGGCGTCGGCGATTCTCGATGCGGCGATGGAGGACGGTAAGCCGTCGCTGTCGTTGGCGGCGATCCGTGAGCTGAAGGGGCTGACTGAGTTGCTGGCACGCATCACGGGCGAGCTGGATGAGCGCCCGCAGGTGCAGGTGCTGAATGTGGTGAGTGATCCGGCGTGGGTTGAGGCTCGCACGCGCCTGCTCGCCGCTCTGCGTCCGTACCCTGAGGCGGCTCAGGCTGCTGCTCTCGCTTTGGGGGTGGCTGATGAGTGAGCTCGTCGACGATCTGGTGGCGGCACTGGATCCTGTGCGCTTCGCTGCGGGGTTGGGGTTTACTGCTGAGCCGTGGCAGTCGACCTTGCTGCGTTCTCGGTCTAGGCGCGTCCTGGTGACGTGTGCGCGGCAGGTGGGCAAGACGCAGACGACGAGCCTGAAGGCTCTACACCTGGCGGTGTATACGCCGGGGGCGCTCGTGCTGATCATCAGCCCGTCTCAGCGGCAGTCGGACGAGATGCTGCTCCGGGTGAAGGCGCTTTACCGGGGGTTGGGGCGGGCGAAGCCGTCGAAGGATTCAGGTAGCGAGCTGGTTCTGGAGAACGGGTCGCGGATCGTGTCTCTGCCGGGGACTGAGGGCACGTCTCGCGGGTTCTCGGCTGCGCAGCTGATCGTGCTCGATGAAGCGTCGCGGGTCGACGATGACATTTTCGCGTCGGTGCTGCCGATGGTCGCAAGCGATGGGGCGATTTGGGCTCTGTCGACACCGTGGGGTCGCCGGGGCTGGTTCTTCGAGCTCCACGACGACGAACGCGCCGGGTGGGAGCGCCACAAGGTGACTGTGTACGAGTCGGGCCAGTACGACGCTGAGCGGATCGCGGAGATGCGCGCGACGGTCGGGAGCTTCGCGTTCGCGTCTGACTACTTGTGCGAGTTCGGCGACACCGATTCCCAGTTGTTCGGCACGGAGCTTGTGCGTGCGGCGTTCTCGCCCGCCGTCGAACCTTTGGAGCTTCCATGACGTCATTCACTGTTGGGCTCGATCTGGGGCAGGGGCTGGATTATTCGGCGCTCGCCGTGGTGGAGCGGGTGCTTGTGCTCCCCGCAGGGGCGACTCTGGGCGACTTTCATCGACGCCCGCAGGCGTTCCCCGAGCTGGTGGAGCAGCTGCGCGTCAGGCACTTGCGTAGGTGGGAGCTCGGCACCCCGTACCCGTCGATCGTGGCGGACGTTGTGGGGATGATGCGCGCCCCGCAGATGGACGACGCGCTGCTGCTGATCGACGGCACAGGCGTCGGGAGGGCGGTGCGTGACATGTTCCGCGACGAGTGGCATGCGGGTGCGTTCGGCGTGTGGATGCCGATCGCCGTGACGGTCACTGGAGGGCAGCACCGTCACGGCTGGCATGTCCCGAAGTCCGATCTGATGGCGGCGATTCAGGTGCCGCTCCAGCAGGGTCGGCTGAAGATCGCGCCCAGGCTGGCGCTCGGCGACGTTCTGGAGCGGGAACTCGTCGGGTTCCGGCAGAAGATCAGCGCCAGCGGGCGCGACACGTACGACATTCCACGGCGTGACGGGGAGGGGCACGGCGACCTGGCGACAGCGCTCGCCCTGGCTCTGTTTCAGCCGAACACGTATCGGCGACCCGATGTCGTCGAGAACGCCGAGCAGATAGGGAGGGCTTCGGAATGAGTGAGCAGGACACGGTGAAGGATGACGAGCTGGAGCGGCTGTCACCGGCTGAGCTGGCGCGGATGGTGCGCGATAAGCGGAAGTCGGAGGCGACGTACCGCACCCGACTGAGGGACGTGGAGGCTGAGCTGGAGCGCGTGCGGGAGACGGTAACGGGCTGGCAAGGGTCGGAGCTGGCGAAGCTCGCCGCCGCCGCTGGCGTGGCCGACACTGCCCTGTCGGATGTGCCGACGCATGTGCCATTGGAGGCTGTCGTCGGCGACGACGGCCTACTCGACACGGCGAAGGTTGAGACGGCATTGGACGCGCTGAGGGCTGAGCGTCCGCACCTGTTCCAGCAGCCGCACGTTCCGGCGACGACGGGCGCACCGAACTTCGACGGGGCGGGCGAGTCGAAGGCGGCGACGTCGTGGGCTGACGTGATCTAACACTGGGGCGCATGGCACAAACCCTGGTACAATATGGGTAGGCCATGCGCCCCTGAACGCCTCCCTGCGGGGCAGTCATCCACGATCACTGACTGCCGCTATTGGAGGCGTTTCGCATGTTCACCACCACCACGTCCGATGTGAAGAGCATCACCCCGGATCAGATCACCCAGCTGATCACCCTGCCAGTGCAGGCGGCATCTGTCGCCGCTCAGGTGTCGACCCTCATGGAGACGAGTGCGACGCGCACGCAACTCCCGATGATCACCGCCGACCCGTCCGCCGCGTGGGTCGCTGAGGGCGACGAGATCGGCCCGTCCGACCCGACCGTCGACGACATCATCGTCACCCCGTCGAAGGTTGCAGGGTTGACGATCATCACGAACGAGCTCGCCGCTGACTCGTCCCCGGCAGCGATCGGCATCGTCGGCGACGGTTTGTCGCGTGACATTGCCCGGAAGATCGACGCCGCATTCTTCGGCTCGAAGGGTGCGAGCCTGATCCAGCCCGCGGGACTGGAAGACCTGACCGGCGTCACCGACGTCGACGCGGGCGCAGCGTGGGCGAACCTTGACCCGTTCGCTGAAGCGATCGCAAACGCTGAAGGGCTCGGCCTGACGGTCGACAGCTTCGTCGCGAACCCTGCCGACGCGCTGCTGCTCGCGCAGCTGAAGGAAACGACCGGTTCGAACAAGCCGCTGCTCGGCTCCGACCCGTCGTCGCCGACGCGCCGCACCCTTCAGGGCGTCGAGCTGCGCACGTCCCCTGCGGTCACTGCGGGAACCGTGTGGGGCATTCCCCGCGTGCGCGCGGTGATGGTGCGCCGTCAGCTCGTCGAGCTCGCTGTCGACCGGTCGGCGTACTTCACGTCGGATCGGACGGCGATTCGGGCGACGATGCGGGTCGGGTTCGGGTTCCCCCACCCGGTCGCGATCCAGAAGATCTCACTCGCCGCAGATTAGAACCCCAGCGGCTCAGTTTAGTGTTCGCCTTCGTCTTTGGATCGCGGGTGCGTGCTCACTTGAACCGCTGGGTCACCGACCTTCACAACTGATTCTGCTGCGTCGATCTCTCGTTCCGCGAATGAACCGTCAGTCCTTAGCGTCTCCACTACTGTCTTCGACGGCTCGTAATCGAACCCGCTGACAGCGGCGAGCATATTGAACCCCTTCGATGGAGTGGTCAAAGTTCGGAAAGTCCGTGCGACAGCGAGCTGCGGGTAGACCTGCACAACCTTCACCTGGGTCTTGGGCCATTCGATCGAATCGATGATGATTCCTGGTCTATCTGGATCGGGAATTTCGAGCCCGCCCGGATAGAGAATGTTGAATTGCATCCCAATCTGAACGCCGTGCTCATCCCCGACAGTGAGCACCACTTCACGCTCATTCAGGATTGACGCTACTTTGCCCTCGATCCGGCTCACATCGTCTCCTCTTCTTGGTCTTGCTTCTGAACTTCCTCCGCCAGCCCCGCGATCACGTCAGGGTGGAACAATTCCCAGTCACGCGCCGCCAACGCGATCCCTTCCTCGATGTACGCCAGATCGACACTGAGCTGACCGGTCGAAGCCTTCAACGCTGATCCGGATTGGTCGGCGAATGCTCGACCTGCCCGGAGTCGCGCTCTCTTCGCTTGCATATTGAGTAGCACTAGGCGCGAAACCGCGGCCTTCGCGTGCGCGGGGTCGGCTCGTCCGGATTTGTCGAACATCATCGCGCCACCGAATTGGAGGCCACCCGCGACGAGCACGAGAATAGCGGCCACCGTCACAGCCCAAGCTTCGCCGGTCGGAAGAAAAGCCAGCGCCACCGTCAACGCGAATGCGCCACCAATCAGCCAGCCTCCGATCTTGCGTGGCGATCGTGCTTTCCGCTCGGGTGAATGGTCTGTCACCCCCTCATATTGCCGGACGGTGTGGACCATATGTGGACAGGATCGCAGGGATGATGCGTTTCTAGTCGGGACACGACGTCACCGACACCAGCAGAAACCCCCGACTTTCCGGGGATTCTAGGCACTGCCGGGACTCTGAGTGATGGGCGTGACGTCCTTCACACGGAAGAGGTCATCAGTTCGAGTCTGGTATCGCCCACCACGTTCTTTCTCTCCTCTCCGCTTTTGCGATGGGTGCGCCATAGCCGTGCCACCACGCCGGTGTCCACCCCCTTGTCGTCGCGGCCGTTACGCGCTGAAGTGGCGCTGTCACACGGGAAGGACGACCAGCATGTCTGAGCACCACGACCACCATCACGCCACAGACCCTGTCGCCGATGACATCGAATCGCGCAACCCCGATTCGGGCGACATCGTCGCGGGCGAGCAGGTACTCGACGAGGGCAAGGTTGCTCCCGACCAGGACGCGGGGCCCTCTCGGCCCCACAACACGCGGCCCGACGAACCCGCGGAGGGTGCCGACGACGATCGCGAGGACTCCGCCTAGCCGCGGGGTCGCTCGGTCTGTCGACGCCTCGACGGAATTCCCAGCGCGCACACGGCGCCCACGACGACACCGCTGATGGCGACCAGTGCGACGGCCGCGACCTGAGCACCCGCTTGGCCGAGCGAACCGGTCGCGGCGAAACCGATTCCTTCGGCGAGCAGCGCCATGACCACGCCGCCGGCGCTCAGCCCGGCGAGAACGCCCACAGCGGTGCCGCGCACGGGCCGTCGAGCCCCGCGCAGCGCTCCCCCGACGACGCCGGCTGCGACGCCCACCGCGACCACTGCGACGGGCACCAGAGCCACAGCCGCGAGGGCGACGGCGGCGGAGCCGACCACGGAGCCCGCGACAGCATCGGCGGGGTGCGCGCTGCGTCCGGCGATGCGCACCACGAGCATCCAGCCGGCGGCCCCGACGACCGCGCCCACCACGACCGCACCGAGGATGCTCGCTGTCACGTCATCGACGCGACCTTCGGCGGCGACGACGGACGCTGCCACGGACGCTACGCCGAGCACGCACGCAGCGATGATGCGTCCGACAGCGGTGCGTGCGACGGCGGCCTCGCGCTCGGGACGGACCAGCAGCGCGCCGACAACGACGCCGGCGGGCGCGGCGAGGCGAGGCACGGCGCCCGCCAGGTCGACAGCGCCCAGCGACGATTCCAGCAGGGGCGGCACGGCGACCATCTGCACGACTGCGACGGGTGCAATAACGAGCGCCGCCCCCAGGCCAGCGCAGACGCTTCTCGCCACGGAGCCAACCCGATACGGCAGCAGCAGCGCGATTGCGACTCCCCCGCCGGAGGCCGCGGCCGCGGCGGAGGTGGTTCGCGCGACGTCAAGGGTTCCGGCAAGAGCGAGCGTCGCGATCGCGCCGGCAAGAACGGCGACCACCGCCGCCACGGCGACCGACCGCCGGGCGCGGCCACGGGGATCGCTCACCACCAGGACCGCCGCGACGAGGAGCAGTGCGGCAGCGAGAGATGCGACCGGGGTCACCACGGAGACGGATGACAGAGCACTCACGACGGTCGTCCTCCCTCGGACGGGGGCACACACGACGGCGGGGCGCCCTCCCGTGAGTGAGAGTAGCGCCCCGCCGAAGGGGTGATGCGAAGGGTTACTTGGTCTCGACGAAGTCGTACGCCTCGCCACCGTGGATCACGGTGTCGATGCCGGCGACCTCGTCCTCGTTCTTGACGCGGAAGCCGATCGTCTTCTCGATCGCGAGGCCCAGGATGAAGGCGACGACGAACGAGTAGATCAGCACACCGAAGGCGGCGATCGTCTGAACGATCAGCTGGCCGAAGTCGCCACCGGTGAACAGGCCGGTGTCGATGGCGAAGAAGCCGAGGTACAGCGTTCCGATGAGACCGGCGACCAGGTGGAGGCCGACCACGTCGAGCGAGTCGTCGAAGCCCAGCTTGAACTTCAGCTCGATCGCGAAGGCGCTGACAACACCGGCGAGGACACCGAGCACGAGGGCCCAGCCGGGGGCGAGGTTCGCACAGGCCGGCGTGATCGCGACGAGACCGGCGACGGCACCCGAGGCGGCACCGACGGCCGTCGGCTTGCCATCCTTGAACTTCTCGACGAGCAGCCAGCCGAGGATCGAGGCAGCCGTGGCGCCCAGCGTGTTGACGATGATGAGGCCCACGAGGCCGTTCTGCGCACCGAACGCCTCAGCGCCGGCGTTGAAGCCGAACCAGCCGAACCACAGCAGCGAGGCGCCCAGCAGCACGAGCGGCACGTTGTGGGGATTGTGGGCGCCCTTCTCGAACACGACGCGGCGGCCGAGCACGAGGGCGAGAGCCAGAGCAGCAGCACCGGCATTGATGTGCACGGCGGTACCGCCGGCGTAGTCGATGACCTCGGGCAGGCCCATCAGCTCACCGAGCGAGTACGCCCAGCCGCCACCCCACACCCACGCGGCAACGGGGAAGTACACGAGCGTCGAGAAGAGACCGACGAAGATCATCCACGCGCCGAACTTGGCGCGGTCGGCGATCGCACCCGACACGAGCGCGACGGTGATGATGGCGAAGGTCGCACCAAAGGTGACGCCCACCAGGCCGTCGTTGTCGTCGACCATGCTCGCGAGCGCGAAGTCAGCGAAGGGGTTGCCGGCGAACTGCAGGGGGCTGTCAACAGCCGACATCGAGTAGCCGTACAAGATCCACAGCACGCTCACGAGGCCGAGCGAGCCGAAGCTCATCATCATCATGCTGACGACGCTCTTGGCCTTGACGAGGCCGCCGTAGAAGAACGCGACGCCCGGGGTCATGAGCAGAACGAGGGCGGTGGCCGTTACGGCCCATGCAAGTTCGCCGGTATCCATCAGGTAGTACCTCTCGAGTTCGGAATGCGGGAGAACGTGACCCGCGGGATGACGAGACCCCGCACCCGGCGGGGGTCGCCGCGGTCACAGTGGCCAGTGTCGACGGCCGACGTTTCACGAGAGGTGTCGCTGTGTTTCTCCGGTGTTACGCGGAGCGGCGGCAGGTAAACATCAGATTTCGCGAACCCGCACGGGGTCCGTGCTCCTCATCAGGACTCGCTGACGGGGCCCGGCTCGCGCATCGAGTCGTGGGCGAGCTCGTCCGGCACCGTGATGGGCGCTGGCCGACTGCCGCTCAAGTACCCGGCGCGGGCGAGGGCGAAACTGCCGATCGCGCTGGTCAGCAGCTGCGCGGTGACGGCGATCACGCCCTTCAGCAGGCTCAGCCAGGAAAAGTCGATGACCACGACGCCCACGATCATGAGGGCGACGCCGAGACCAGCTGCCGTACCGATCGCACTCGTGCGGGTGTACAGGTCAGGAAGCTTGACGAGCCCGATCGCGGCGCTCGCGATGATGACGGCGCCCAGGATCAGGAAGGCGCTGCCGATGACGGTGGCGATCATCGCTGCTTCCCCTGCAACAGTCGCGCGAGCGAGAGCACCGACAGGAACCCGAGGATCGCCGCCACGAGGATGATGTCGAGCACCGCGTCGATCGCGAACATCAGGCCAAAGATGGCAACGAAGCCGATAAAGCCGAAGAAGATGAGGTCGCCGGCGACGGCGCGGTCGCCACCGGTCGGACCGACCACGACGCGGACGACGGCGAGCGCGGCCGCGATGGCGAGCAGCGCGATCACGATGATCGCGACGATGTCGGGAATCACGAGGCACTCCTTTCCGTCGCGCCGGGAGGCCGGCGGCGCACGCCGCGCAGCAGACGGCGCTCTGTGTCGAGCAGGCCGGCGCGGAAGCTGTCCGCGTCGCCGGCCACGAACATCCCGTGCACGTACATGGTGCGCGCATCGCGATTGAGCGCGATGACGAGCGTGTCCGGCGTGATCGTGATGAGCGCGACAAGCAGAGTCAGCTCGCTCTCACTGAGGTCGTCAAGTTCGACACGCACGATGCCGGGCTGGGGCGTCCTGCCCGGCGTGAGAATCAGCGCGCTGACCTTCGCGCTCGTCACGACGACCTGCCAAGCGAACCAGGCAACGAAGCCGACGAAGCGCACGGGAAGGCTCCACGGTGAGGTCATCGGCCAATCACCGCCTGCACGTAAGCGCTCGTGTCGATCAGGCCCGCGGCCGCCGTCTCGGAGAGCCCGAGGAGCAGCTCTCCCCCGAGACCCAGCCCGACCGTGATCGCGGCGAGCTGCAAGGCGGGCAGCGCCAGGCGCAACGGGATGCGCGTACCGCGGTGGTCGTGCGGGTCGTCCTCGCTCGGGCTCACGCCCCGCGGCGGATCGTGCCGTTCGATCGCGGCGGCGGCCTCCTCGGCCACCTCCTCGGTGTTGACCGCCTCGTCGTCGAGCAAGCCCTCGCGGGCCCGCACGCGCGCCTCGGCAGCCTGCTCCTCGATGTGGGCGGGACGCTTGCCGTTGAAGACGGCGGCCCAGATCTTCATCATCGACAGCAGGGTGAACAGGCTCACCGCAAGCGCGACGATGCCGACAGCGAGCGCGCCCGCGTCGATCGTGGCGAGAATCAGGCTGAACTTCGCCACGAAACCCGAGAACGGCGGGAGCCCGGCGAGCGAGAGGGCCGCGATACCGAAGGCTGCCGTAATGAGCGGTTCACGCGTGCGCAGCCCGCCCAGATCGTCCAGCCGCCCACTGCCGTAGGTCTGCTCGATCGCGCCGGTCGAGAGAAACAGCGACGCCTTCACGATCATGTGGTGTAGCAGGTAGAAGATTCCCGCCGTGAGCCCTAGCTGGGTGAACAGGCCCACCCCAACGAGGATGTAGCCGATCTGGCTCACCATGTGGAACACCAAGATGGCGCGCATCGTCGGTTCGCCCATTGCTCCGAAGACACCGATGACCATCGTGAGCGAGGTGATGACGAGGGCGACAACGAGCCAGGTGGCGTCACCGTCGAACACCACCGCGTAGATGCGGTAGATCACGTAGATGGCGACCTTCGTGTGCAGGCCAGAGAAGAGGGCGGTGACGGCCGGCGACGTCACCGTGTAGGTGCGCGCAAGCCATCCGTGCACGGGGAACACCGCGGCCTTCACGGCGATCGCGCCGAGACACACGGCTGCCGCGACAGCCGTTGCCGGGTTGTCGACAGCGGCACCCGCGAGCTCGGCGAGGTTCACCGTGCCTTCGACGGCGTAGATCAATCCCACGCCGGCCAAGAAAAGCGTTGAGGCCAGCAGGTTGACCGTGACGTACAGGCGCGAGCCGTTCATGTCGCCGCGGCGGCTCAAGATGACGAGCAGTCCGTACGAGGGCAACAGCATGACCTCGATGAACACGAACAGGTTGAACAGATCGCCCGTCAGCAGGGCACCGGAGACGCCGCCGGACAGGATCAGCACGAGCGAAGTGATCGACGGGCTCTTCGCCTCGCCACTGGCGATCATGTACTGGAAGCACACGACGGCGAGGATCGCCGTCACGGTCAAGACGAGGGCGGCGAAGGCGTCGGCTACAAACGGAATCGCGACCCCACCCGGCCACAACGCGATCTGATGGGCGAGTACCGTGCCGTCGGCGGTGAGGACAACGAGGGTGATCGCACCGCCGAGAAGAGCGAGCAGCGAGACCATACCGAGCACGCTGCGCAGCGCGTGAGCCCTAGGCACCGCGAGGAGTGCGCCGCCGACGAGCAGGGGCGCGCCGACGAACATCGGCATGAGCGCTTCGATCACCGCGGTCACCGGGTCACCCCCTCGTGGTCGTCACCCAGGTCAGCGGGCGTGGCCGAGTCTGGCTCGGTGTCGTCGTCACGCCGCCCGACGACCGCGAAGGTCGCCATGACCACGGTGATCGAGAAGGCGATCACGATCGCGGTCAGCACGAACGCCTGTGGCAGGGCGTCCGCGGCGTTCGACGTGTCACCGCCGAAGAACGGTGCATCACGCCGAGCGACGCCACCGGCCGCAATGATGAGGAGGTTCACGGCGTGCGTGAGCAGCACGAACCCCAGAATGATGCGAATCATGCCGCGCTGCAGCACGAGGTAGACCCCGGCGGCGAGCAGGATTCCGATCGTCAAAGCGAGACTCATGCCGTCACCTCCTCGCGATCGCGGCGGCGCGGCCTGTCGACGATCTCACCGTGGCTGGTGCGAACGCCGCCGAGCTCGTTGAGCAGGGCGATGATGATGGCGACCACGGCGAAGTAGACCCCCAGGTCGAAGATGATGGCGCTCGTGAAGCCGTACTCACCGCCCCACGGCAGAGGGATGTCGGCGCGGATCGGGCGCAGGAACGATCCGACCGCATAGCCCGCGATTCCGGTCACGACGGCGACGACGACCCCCGCCGACAGCAGCCCGCGGTACGGCCAGCGAACGGGCGCGCGCCCGTCGGCGGAGGCGCCCAGGTACGCAAGCGCGAAGCCCGTTCCGCCAACCAGGGCAGAAATGAAGCCGCCCCCGACCTCATAGTGGCCGCGCAGCAGAAGGTAGAGCGACAGCACGATGATGACGGGCGCAGCCCAGCGAGCCACCACGCGGATGGGGAGCGTGTTGTCGGCGCTGCGCAGAAGCGGTGCCGTGGATGCGACGGCGAACGACGGTGCGTACTCGGGCAGCAGGCGACGGGTTCCGAGCACGCCCATCAGCACGATGCCGGCGATAGCGACGACCGTCAGCTCACCGAAGGTGTCGAGCGCGCGGTAGTCAACAAGGATCGTGTTGACGATGTTCGTGCCTCCGGTGTCGACGTACACCTCGTCGAGGAAGTACTGGCCGACGGTCGAGATGTCTCGCCGGCCCGTGAAGGCGAGGGTGGCGAGCGTTGCGGCAACACCGGCGGCGACAGCGATGCTCGCGGTCACGATGGTGCGGGAGCGTGCGACACGGTGGAACCGGTGAGGCAGGCGTCGCAGGATGAGCACGAGCGCGACGACGGTGAGCAGCTCGACGAGCAGCTGCGTCAGGCCGACATCAATCGCGCCGAGAGCGAAGAACCACAGCGCGACCGCGAATCCCGCTCCGCCAACGAGAATCAGCGCGACCAAGCGCGACCGCACCAGCACGGCAGGAACCACCGTGACGATGACGAGTGCGAGCAGCAGGGCGTCCGTCCAGGGCTCACTCGAGTTGATCAGCTCGCCGGCCGTTGGTGCGGCGATGACGGCAACAACGGCAAGGGTTCCGAGGAGGAGCCACGGCGCACCCAGGTGCAGGCCTTGACCATCGGTTCGCGTGACGTCACCGACTCGGGCGCCGAGAGCGATCGAGCCGGTACGCAGCTTCTCGACGACGTCGATGGCCGTGAACGACAGGATGCGGCGCTCGAACAGGCGGTCGAGTCGGCGACGCTGGCTGACGACGACAAGGCCGAGCGCGATGATCGTCAGCGAGAGCACGAGTTCGAGCGTGAATCCGCCGAACAGCGCGAAGGTCGCCGTGTAGGCCTCCCCCGCGGCTGCGCTGCCGGCGGCACCCGTGAGCGGGTGCAGCCACGCGATTCCGGGGCCGAGAACGAGGCCGATGAGAGCCGGAAGCAGCGCGGGGGCGAGGAAGGCGGGTGCTCCCTCGCGAATCTCCTGCGGCATCCGATGGGTGTCGAGAGTCTCGTCGTCGCGCTCCGTGCCGCGGTACGCGGTGAAGCCGCCGAGGATGATGCGCGCCGTGTAGGCAAACGTCGCGGTCGCGCCGATGACGGCGGTCGCCGCGAGGGCGATACCGAGCCACAGCGGGCCGCCGGGCTCGGCGAATTGGCCGAGCAGGTACTCCTTGGAGATGAAGCCGAGCAGGGGGAAGATCCCCGCCATCGACAACCCGGCCAGGACGGTGGTGAGGAAGGTGATCGGCATGCGCCGACGCAGGCCCTGCAGCAGGCGAATGTCGCGGGTACCGGCCTGCTGGTCGATGATGCCCACCACCATGAACAGCGCCGCCTTGAACAGCGCGTGGGCCAGGGTGTAGAGCGCCGCGGTCGTCAACGCGCTCGGGGTGCCGATGCCGATGACCGCGACGATGAAGCCGAGCTGGCTGACCGTCGAGTACGCCATGATCTCTTTCAGATCGAAACGGCGCAGGGCAAACACGGCGCCCATCACGGCGGTGATGAGGCCGGTCGACACGAGGATCGACTGCCACACGACCGTGCCAGCGAGCGCGGGCGAGAACAGCAGGAGCAGGAAGATACCCGCCTTAACCATCGCGGCGGCGTGCAGGTACGCGCTCACCGGGGTGGGGGCGACCATTGCGTCGGGCAGCCACATGTGGAACGGGAACTGCGCCGACTTTGTCATGGCGGCGAGCGCGACGAGCACCGACACCGCCGCGGTGAACCCGAGGTCGGTCTGCCACACATCGCTCGCGAGCGCCTCGCTCAGCACCGTGGTGCCGGTGCGGGCGATCGTCAGCACGACGGCGAACAGCAGCGCTAGCCCGCCCATCGCGGTCACGAGCAGGGTGCGCACGGCCGGGGCGCTCGCGCGGCGACCCGAACGGTTGATGAGGAAGAACGAGCACAGCGTCGTCAGTTCCCAAAACACGAACAGCAGCACGAGGTCGTCGGCGAGAACGAGACCCGTCATCGCGAACGCGAACAGGAGCATCCAGGCGAAGTAGCCGGTGTGACGGTGCACGGCGCGCTCAGATAGGTAGCGGGCGGAGTACGCCATCACGAGCGCCCCCACACCCAGCACGATGATGAGGAACAGCGCCGAGAGGCCGTCCAAGCGCAGCCGCAACGCAATGTCGAGCGTCGGCATCCACGGCACGCTCTCGGTGACGACCGAGCCGGGCGCGAGCACCTCGGGCACGCGGAGGACGACGATGACCGCGAGCACCGCAAGACCGATGGCGGCAACCCAGCCGCCGGCGCGGCCAACCAGCCGGGTCACGAGCATGGTGACCACGACGACGCCGAGTGTCGCGGCGAGAATGGCGACCAGGCTCACGGCTCGTCCGTCCGGGCAGGGCGTGCAGGGGTCATGGGCTCCTCAGGTGCAGGTCGTCGCGGCTTCGCACCGTCGCCTGACGGTGCCGCGGCGCGCACTGAGCGCTCCGCACGCCGACCAGACTTCCCGGCACACCGGAGCCCAGTCTATCGGTCGCGCACACCGCTAGCTTTCAGCATTCCCCCAGAGGAATGCGGGAATTAGCTCCCCGTCATCGACGTCAGCGCGATCATTCGCGACACGGCGCGCAGGTATTTCTTGCGATAGCCGCCGGCCAGCATCTCCTCGCCGAACACGCGGTCGAGCGGCACACCGGTGGCGATGATGCGTACCTGCGCGTCGTAGAGGCGATCGACGAGCGCGACGAGTCGCAGCGCATCCGTCTGGTTCTCAAGGGTGCGAACGCCCGTGACGGCGACAGCGGCGAGCCCGTCGATGAGCCCGACGTACCGGCTCGGGTGAACCGTGGCAAGGTGGCGCAGCACATCGTCGAAAGCGTCGAGCGTGACCGCACCCGACACCGCGTCGATCGTGCGGGCGAGATCGGCCTCGTCGACCGTGACCGCGGTTCCTTCGATGTCGCGCTTGCGGTAGTCGACCCCGTCGATGCGCACGGTGCGGAACCGGTCGGCGAGGGCATGAATCTCGCGCAGGAAGTCTTGTGCGGCGAACCGACCCTCCCCGAGCGCGTGCGGCGGTGTGTTCGAGGTCGCCGCGATGCGCGAGCCACTCGCGACCAGCTCGCCGAGCAACCGCGACATGACCATCGTGTCGCCCGGGTCGTCGAGCTCGAACTCGTCGATCGCGATCAGCTGGGCGCCCCGGAAGTGCTGCACCGCCTCGCGGTAGCCAAGCGCCCCGACAATCGCCGTGTACTCGATGAATGTGCCGAAGTACTTGCGACCGCGGGTGCGGTGCCACAGCGACGCCAAAAGGTGCGTCTTGCCGACCCCGAATCCGCCGTCGAGGTAAATGCCCGGTCGCGTCGGCGCGGCGGCCGGCTTGCGGCGAAAGAGGCCGCCCTTCGCGGCGGGCGCGCCGTCGACGAATTCGCGCACTGCATCCACCGCCTCCTGCTGGCTGGGATGCTCGGGGTCGGGAACGTACGATTCGAGGCTCGCCGCCGCGAACTGGGGCGGCGGCACGAGGTGGCCGATGAGTTCATCGGGCCCCATACCGGGACGGCGGTCGCACAGGCTGAGCGCAGTGGAGAGGGGCACCGGATTCTCGTTAGGTCGGCGACGGGGAACGCCCAATTCTACTAGCGTGGCGGGATGCTTCTGCGCCGCGTACTCCCCGTCGATGGCGGCGAGGTTGACCTCGACTCCGCCGACGCCGACGACCGGCTGCACGACTGGTACCGCCCGGTGTCTGCGGGGCTGAGGCTCATGATGGTCACCACCCTGGACGGCAAGACGGTTGGCGACGACGACACCTCAGCGTCGATCAGCTCCGACACCGACCGGCGCGTACTGCGGGCCGTGCGCTCGCACGCTGACGCAATCATCGTTGGCGCAGAGACTGTGCGTCGCGAGGCGATCGGGCCGGCGCAGAACGCGGCGATCGTCGTCGTGTCCGGCACCGGCGCGCTCGACGGACACCGCCTCACGCTGTCGGCCACCGAGCGAGAACTCATCGTCGTGACGACGCCGGAGGGCGCAGAACGAGCCCGGGCTGCCCTCACGGCGCTGCCCCACACGGTGCTTCCCGTGCCGCCCTCGGCACAGGGGCGTCTCCCGGTCGCCGCCGTCGTCGACGCGATTCGCGGGCGCGGCTATGACCAGCTGGTCTGCGAGGGTGGTCCCTCGCTCGCGAACCAGCTCCGCGCATCCCGCCTCGTCGACGAGTTCTGCCTGACGACCGCGCCCGTCCTCGGCGGCGGCGCTCCCCTGGCGGCCGACGACGACGCCACGGCGCGGCTCATCCCGCGGCAGCTCCTCGTCGACGAGGAGGGGTTCAGCTACGGCCGCTGGGTGTCGGCAGCCGGCTGAGCCAGGTCGCGATCGCCCGCTCGAAGCGCCGCGGGTCGTAATTCCACAGGCGGGTGTGGCCGGCGACGGTGAATCGCTCGAGGTGCACGTCGCCCGGCGCCGCCGAGACCAGGCGCAGAATCGGCTCGATGGGCACGTCCGGGTCGTCATCACTGTGCAGCACGAGCAACGGCACCCCCAGTTCGGCCGCGCGCGTGGTCGCGTCGAGCCGGTCCAGATCGATGGGCGCCGCCCGTCCGGTCAGGCGCACGCCCCACGGTTCGGTCAACACCCGCGTCGCGAGGGTCTGGATGGCGCGCGGCAGCCCGCGGCGCTGCGCCTGGCGCGCGAGCACCGCCCGCCAGTCGACCGCCGCCGACTCGAGGATCACCCCGTCGACGAAGCGGGCTTCGGATGCGCGCAGCACGGTCTGCAGCACCGTCGCGCCCCCCATCGACCACCCCATCAGCACGATCTGCTCGGCACCGCGGTCGCGGGCGAAGCGGATCGCGGCGGCAACGTCGCGCCACTCGTCGTCGCCGAGGCCATAGCGCCCATCGGGTGACGATGGGGCGTCGCCGTCGTTGCGGTAACTGATCAGCAGGGTCATCCAGCCGCCGTCGCGCGCGGTGGGAACGACGCGCAAGCCCTCCGCGCGCGTCACACCGCGACCGTGCACCTGGATGATCCAGCGCGTGCTCGGTCGAGGCGGCGCGACCAGCCAGGCGGGGGCCGCACCGAGCTCGGTTGCGACGGCGACCTCCTCGTAGGGCACCCCAAGGTCGGCCGGTGTCAGGTAGTACCAGGCGCCCCAGCGCGCGTGCGTCGCCGACTCCAGCTGACCGCGCTCGACCGACAGCAGTTCGCGCATGACGACGCCTGGCCCGCGTCCAACGATCGTGCCGACCCGGGCGTGCCCGCGTCCGCGATCGAACCACAGGCTGTAGCGGCCAGGGAGCTCGGTCTCGGGCGTCGACGAGACCGTCACGGTTCGGGATGCGCGGTCCACGCCGTGCAGGACGACCTCCTCCGGCCGCTCCCCCGGCGGGGTCACGACCGCGCGCGCCGCGCTCGCGGCGATCGCGAGGGCGGCTGCGCCGGTGGTCGCCGCCATCGCGCCGAGCGCCGCGGTGGCGCCCCCGAGCATCCGGAACACCGTGCGTACGGCCCCCGGGCGCGGTCCTGCGGCGAGTCTCACGCGCCGACCGTATCAACTCGGCCTAGCCTCAAGGCGTGACCGCGACCGTCTCCCCTGCCGACCGGTTCGACGCCATCGTCGCGTCGATCGCCCGCGCGACACCGCGCGACGAACTGGTTGTCAGCGAGATCCCTGCGCCATCGGGGCTCGCCCCGTACACGCACGCGCTCGCGGCCGACGTCAACCCTGCCCACCACGCCGACGATTCCGACCTCGGCACGGGGCGACTGATCGTGCTGTTTGACCCCGACGAGCCCGAGGCCTGGGAGGGCGCGATTCGCATCATCTGCTTCGCGCAGGCGCCGCTCGAACACGACATTGGCGTCGACCCTTTCGTGGCCGATGTGGCCTGGTCGTGGCTGATGGACGGTCTTGCCGTGCGTGATGCGCAGTTCACGGCAGAAAGCGGCACCGCGACGAAGGTGCTGTCGACCGGCTTCGGAAGCCTGGCCGCCCAGGGCTCGGGTGCGCAGCTCGAGCTGCGCGCGTCGTGGAGCCCGACCAGTGACGATCTCGCCCCACACGTCGAGGGATGGACCGAGCTGCTGTGCATGCTCGCCGGGTACCCGCCGACGCAGGAGGGCGTGACCCCGATTACCGCTCTGCGGAGAAGCCGTGGCTGATACCCCCGACGAGACTCCCGAACCGCTCCCCATCGCGCGACCCGCTGAGCCCCCGCGGGTCATTGAGAGTCGCGACGACTACCTGCGCGCCGTGGAGTCTCTCGCCGCCGGCGAGGGGCCGGTCGCGGTCGACGCCGAGCGAGCGAGCGGATTCCGTTACTCCCAGCGCGCCTACCTCATTCAGGTCTACCGGCGCGGCTCACGAACCGCGTTGTTTGACCCCATCGCGCTGGACGGATTCGGCGAACTGCAGGAGGCGATCGGCGGCGCCGAGTGGGTGCTGCACGCGGCGAGCCAAGACCTGCCCTGCCTCCGCGAGGTCGGCCTGGAACCGGCCACCCTGTTCGACACCGAGCTCGGAGCGCGACTGGCCGGGCTCCCCCGCGTGGGTCTCGCCGCCGTCGTCGAGGAGACGCTCGGCCTGCACCTGAAAAAAGAGCACTCAGCGGCCGACTGGTCGACCCGTCCCCTTCCCGAATCGTGGCTGACGTATGCGGCGCTCGACGTGGAGCTCCTCGTCGACGTGCGCGACCGCATCCACGCGCGGTTGTCAAGCGCTGGCAAGCTGGTCGCCGCCGAGCAGGAGTTCGCGGCGGTGCTCGCCAAACCCTCCCCGGAGCCGCGAGCAGAACCGTGGCGTCGCTTGTCGGGCCTGCACTCGGTGCGCGGCCAACGATCGCTCGCAGTGGCCCGCGAGTTGTGGCTCGCGCGCGACGCCGCGGCGCAGGCGAGCGACGTTGCCCCCGGGCGGTTGATTCCCGATGCCTCCATCGTTGCCGCCGCACGGGCGATGCCCGAGTCGAAGCGCGAACTGGCGAGCCTGTCGAGTTTCCATGGCCGGGCATCCCGCTCGCAGCTGGACCGCTGGTGGGCGGCCATCGAGGTGGGGCGCACCACCGACGACCTCCCGGCCCTGCGGGTCCGCGAGGAAGCGACGCTGCCGCCCCCGCGCTCATGGTCTGACAGAAACCCCGAGGCAGACCGCCGGCTGCGCGCCGCGCGCGAGGCACTGTCGGTGCTCGCCGACGAGCTCGAGATTCCCCTTGAGAACCTGCTGACGCCCGAGATCCTGCGCCGGGTGGCGTGGACTCCGCCGGAGAGTCTCACGGCCGACGCCATCGCGCAGGCGCTCGTCGGCTGGGGCGCCCGCCCCTGGCAGATTGACGCAACGGCACTAACAATCGCTTCAGCTTTTGTGGATGCTGACCAAGCGGTCGACGGGGACGTCGCAAGCGATTCGTAGGTTCACCCAAGCGGTTATCGCCGGTGCCGCCCCCGTTCCTAGGCTGGGCGGACACCGTTACCGAACTGGGAGGCACTGTGGCCGAACGAGCCGATGTCGTCTTCGTCGATGGGGTTCGCACCCCGTTTGGACGAGCCGGCGAAAAAGGCATGTACTGGAACACCCGAGCTGACGATCTGATCGTCAAGGCCATGATCGGCATGCTCGAGCGCAACCCAGAGCTGCCGAAAGACCGGGTAGACGAGGTCGCGATCGCGGCGACCACGCAGGAAGGCGACCAGGGGCTGACGCTCGGCCGCACATCGGCGATTCTTGCCGGTCTTCCGCTCAGTGTTCCCGGATACGCGATCGACCGAATGTGCGCTGGCGCGATGACGGCGGTCACGACCGCGGCCGGCTCCATCGCCTTCGGCGCCTACGACGTGGCGATCGCCGGTGGTGTCGAGCACATGGGTCGCCACCCCATGGGAGGCAACGCCGACCCCAACCCGCGGTTCTTGGCCGAGAAGCTCGTGAGCGCCGACGCCCTCAACATGGGCATCACCGCCGAGCGACTGCACGACCGGTTCCCGCAGCTGACCAAAGAGCGCAGCGACCGCTTTGGCATGCGCAGTCAGCAGAAGGTGGCCGCCGCCTACGAGGCCGGGCACATCCAGCCCGACCTGGTTCCCGTCGCGATCCGCAGCGAACAGGGCTGGGGCCTCGCCACCCAGGACGAGGGCTTGCGCCCCGACACGACCATGGAGGGTCTCGCCGGACTGCGCACGCCGTTCCGCCCTCACGGGCGCGTGACGGCGGGTAACGCCTCTCCGCTCACCGACGGGGCAACCGTGAGCCTGCTCGCCAGCGCCGATGCCGCGCGCGAGCTGGGGTTGACCACGAAGATGCGCCTCGTGAGCTTCGCCTTCGCGGGCGTGCAGCCGGAGGTCATGGGTATCGGACCGATCCCCTCCACCGAGAAGGCGCTGAAGAAGGCCGGCCTCACGATCGACGACATCGGTCTGTTTGAGCTGAACGAAGCCTTCGCCGTCCAGGTGCTGAGCCTGCTCGACCACTTCGGCATCGACGACGACGACCCGCGCGTGAACCCCTGGGGTGGCGCCATTGCCGTCGGACACCCCCTCGCCAGCTCCGGTGTGCGGCTCATGATTCAGCTCGCCCGCCAGTTCGAGCAGCACCCCGAGGTGCGCTACGGACTTACCGCGATGTGCGTCGGGCTCGGCCAGGGCGGCAGCGTGATCTGGGAAAACCCCCACTACGACGGAAAGAAGAAGTGACCGTGGCGAAGAGTGCCGTCAGCCAGTACACCCGCGAGCAGTTCGACTCCCTCCTCGCCCTCAGCGACGACGAGGTCGTCACGCACTCTTACGTGCGCGACGTGGCTCTGCCGAGCGGCGGAACCCTCGCCCTCATCACGCTCGACAACGGGCGCGACCACACGCGGCCGAGCACGCTCGGCCCGCAGGGGCTGCTCGAGCTCGCCGGGGTCCTCGACGAGCTGAGCCAGCGTGCATCCGCTGGCGAGATCCAGGCGGTGGCCATCACCGGCAAGCCGTTCATCCTTGCGGCCGGCGCCGACCTGTCGAAGGTCGGCGACCTGCCGAACCGTGAGGCGGGGCTCAAGATGGCCCAGCTGGGGCACTACGCGCTCGGCAAGCTCGGCGAGCTTGGCGTGCCCTCGTTCTGCTTCATCAACGGTCTCGCCCTGGGCGGCGGCGTCGAGGTGGCGCTGAACTGCGATTACCGCACGCTCGACTCGAGCGCCGCGGCGCTCGCGCTCCCCGAGGTGTTCCTCGGCATCATCCCGGGCTGGGGTGGCGCGTGGCTGCTGCCGAACCTCATCGGCATTGAGAACGCCCTCAAGGTGGTCGTCGAGAACCCGCTCAAGAACAACCGCACCCTGAAACCCGCGCAGGCGCTCGAGCTGGGCATCGCCGACGTCATGTTCTCGCCGGCGAGCTTCCTCGAAGACTCGATTCGCTGGGCGGACGGCGTCGTGAGCGGCGCCATCACGGTGAAGCGGCCGAACGCGCCCGGCAAGCTGGAGCGCGCGGTGAAGTGGGATGCGGCGATCGGCATCGCGCGCAAGATGCTGGAAAAGCGCATCGGCACGGTCGCGAAGTCGCCGTACGCGGCGCTCGACCTCCTGAAGGCCGCGAAGTCAAGCGACAAGGCCACCGGATTCGCCGCCGAAGACGAGGCGCTTGCCGACCTCGTGTCTGGCGACCAGTTCGCCGCGTCGATCTACGCCTTCAACCTCGTGCAGAAGCGCGCGAAGAAGCCGGCGGGAGCCCCCGACAAAGAGCACGCGAAGCCGGTCACGAAGGTCGGCGTGCTCGGCGCGGGCCTCATGGCCAGCCAGTTCGCGCTGCTGTTCGTGCGGCGCCTCAAGGTTCCCGTGATCATCACCGACCTCGACCAGGCCCGCGTCGACAAGGGGCTCGACTACATCCGCGGCGAGATCACCGAGCTCGAGCAGAAGGGTCGTCTCGACGCTGACGAGGCCAACCAGTTGCGGGCGCTCGTGACCGGCACGGTCGACAAGAACGACTTCGCCGACTGCGACTGGGTCATCGAGGCCGTCTTCGAAGAGCTCACAATCAAGCAGAACCTGTTCGCCGAGATGGAGGGAATCATCTCGGACGAGGCGATCCTCGCCACGAACACCTCGTCGCTGTCGGTCGAGCAGATCGGGGCGAAGCTCTCGCACCCCGAGCGCGTCGTCGGGTTCCACTTCTTCAACCCCGTCGCGGTGATGCCGCTCATCGAGGTCGTGAAGACGCCGCACACCGACGAGGCGACGCTCGCCACGGCGATGGCGACGGCGGCGAAGCTGCGTAAGAACGCGGTTATCACCGCCGACACCCCCGGCTTCGTCGTCAACCGCATCCTCGCGAAGCTGCTCGGTGAGGCGATGCACGCTGTTGAGCAGGGCACACCGTTCGAGGACGTTGTGGCCGCGCAGAAGCACTTCGGCCTGCCGATGGACCCCTTCGTGCTGCTCGACCTCGTGGGCCTCAAGGTGGGCGCCCACGTGCTCGACACGCACCACGGCGCGTTCCCCGACCGGTTCTTCGAGTCGAAGGCTCTGCACGAGCTGGCCGATGCGGGCGTGTTGCTCGAGAAGGACAGCAAGGGGCAGGCCAAGGGCATCGACAAGAAGGCCATCGCGATCGTCGAGAAGCACCGCCCGGCGGATGCTCGCCCCTATACGGTCGCGGAACTCACCGCCCGCCTCGAAGACGGCCTCGCCGACGAGATTCACCGGATGCTCGAGGACGGCGTCGTAGAGGCGCCCGAGGACATCGACCTGTGCATGATCCTCGGTGCCGGGTGGCCGTTCCAGATGGGCGGCGTCACGCCGTTCCTCGACCGCGTCGGAGCGTCGGAGCGCGCCTTCGGCGGAACCTTCCACGACCCGCGCATCGCCGGGGTCGCCTAGCGACACTGGGTCACGAGGCCGCGGCCCCCGGGATCCTCTCGCTGCGAGGACCCGGGGGCCGTTTCGCGCGCTCCGCGGTCGTGTCGGCGGTCCCCACTACCGTGGTCGACCATGACGACGAACACCGGGGGCGACATCGTCTACTACGTCGCCCAGAGCCTCGACGGCTTCATCGCCGACCGCCATGACGCGCTCGACTGGCTTCTGGCCTTCGGCATGGCCGACTTCGACGAGCAGTACGCCGACTTCTTTCGCGGTGTCGGCGCGATCGTGATGGGCGCCGGCACGTTCCGCTGGCTGCAGGCATCCGGCGAGCCGTGGCCGTACGCCGAGCTGCCGAGCTGGGTGCTCACACATGGCCCGCTGCCCGACTATCCGACGGCGCGCGGGGTGTCGACCGGGTCGTCCGTCGCGGAGGTCGCACGCGCGGCACGGGAGGCGGCAGGCGAGCGAGCGGTGTGGCTCGTCGGCGGCGGCGCTACCGCCGCTCAGTTCGCCGACGAGGGGCTGCTCGACGAGTTGCGCCTCACCGTCATGCCGGTCACCCTCGGCGAGGGCGCGCGGCTGCTCCCCCACCGGGCGCTCCTCGCGCGGTGGACGCTCATATCGTCGCGCGCCCTGGGCTCGGCGGCCGTTGAGCTCGTGTACCGCGCCGCCCGCGACTAGCGGGCGCTGCGGTCGCTCGCGTCGGTGTCGATGGTCGCGTCGTCGGGCAGCGGACGGGCGACGGGAATCCGGGTGCCGAGCACCTGCGCGACCAGGTCGCGGGCGATCGCCTGAGCCGTGAGCCCGACGCGCTCGAGGATCTCGGCACGGCTCGCGTGCTCCAGGAACTCGTCGGGAAGGCCCAGCTCGTCGACGGCCGTATCGACGCCGGCGGCGCGCAGATCTTGCCGAATGCGGGTGCCGATGCCACCGACGCGCACCCCGTCTTCGATCGAGACGACGATGCGGTGGTCGCGGGCCAGGTCGATGATGCTGCCGGCGACGGGGACGACCCAGCGCGGGTCGACGACCGTGGCGCCGATGCCCTGGGCGGCGAGCCGGTCAGCGACCTCCAGGCCGAGCTTCGCCATGGGGCCGACCGTCACGATCAACACGTCCTTGTGCGGCGCCTCGCGCAAGACGTCGACACCGTCGTCGGTGCGGCGCACCGCGTCAAATTCCGTTCCGACGCTGCCCTTTGAGAATCGGATGACCGTGGGCGCGTCGTCGACGGACACCGCCTCGGCGAGCTCCTCGCGCAGTCGGGTCGCATCCCGCGGAGCGGCGAGGCGAATACCGGGCACGACCTGCAGAATCGACAGGTCCCACACGCCGTGGTGGCTCGCCCCGTCGGGGCCGGTGACGCCCGCGCGGTCGAGAACGAAGGTCACGCCGGCCTTGTGCAGGGCGACGTCCATGAGCACCTGGTCGAACGCCCGGTTGATGAAGGTCGCGTAGACGGCGACGACGGGGTGCAGGCCTCCGTACGCGAGACCGGCAGCCGAGGCGACCGCGTGTTGCTCAGCGATGCCGACGTCGAACACCCGATGCGGGTGCTTCTCGGCCAGCTTGTGGAGCCCCGTCGGGCGCAGCATCGCCGCGGTGATGCCGACGAGCCGGTCGTCGCGGTCGGCCAGGCGCACCAGTTCGTCGGCGAACACGCTCGTCCACGACGGCGCGCTCGCCGCCTCGATCGACTCACCCGTCTCGGGATCGATCTGCCCCACGGCGTGGAACTGGTCGGCCACGTCGGCCAACGCCGGCTCGTAGCCCTTGCCCTTCTGAGTGATCGCGTGCACGATGACGGGCGCCTCGTACTCTTTCGCCTGGCGCAGCGCGCGCTCGACATCGCGAATGTCGTGGCCGTCGATCGGGCCGATGTACTTGATGTCGAGATTCGAGTACAGCGCCTCGTTATTGCTGAACCGCGACAGGAAGCCGTGCAGGCCGCCGCGAACGCCGCGATAGAACGCCCGGCCGGGCGAGCCGAGGTGGTCGAACAGCGTCTCGGTGCGGCGGCGGAACGTGCGGTACGAGCGGCGTGTGCGCACGGTCGACAGGAAGCGCGCCATGCCACCGATCGTGGGCGCGTACGAACGCCCGTTGTCGTTCACGATGATCACCAGGTTGCGACTGTTGTCGTCGGTGATGTTGTTGAGTGCCTCCCAGGTCATGCCGCCGGTGAGAGCGCCATCCCCGACGACCGCGACGACGTGACGGTCACCCTGACCCGTCATCTCGTAGGCGCGAGAAATGCCGTCGGCCCAGCTGAGCGAGCTGGAGGCGTGCGAGCTTTCGACGATGTCGTGCGGCGATTCGGAGCGCTGGGGATACCCGGCCAGACCGTCCTTTTGACGCAGTCGCGAGAAGTCGTGACGGCCGGTGACGAGCTTGTGCACGTACGACTGGTGGCCCGTGTCCCACACGATCGCGTCGCGCGGGGAATCGAAGATGCGGTGGATCCCGAGGGTGAGTTCGACAACGCCCAGGTTCGGACCCAGGTGGCCGCCGGTCTTCGACACCTCAGCGACGAGGAACCGCCGGATCTCGTCAGCCAGCTGCTCGAGTTGCGCGTGGCTCAGGTCATCGAGGTCGCGCGGTTCGCGGATCGTGGACAGCAGCTCCATCCCTTCACGATACGGGGTTCGAGCAGAGTGCGCGCCGTGTGACGGCCGCCGTTTTCTGACTGTTTGCTGTATGCCCGGGAACACGGCGAACGGCCCCGCGAATCGGCGTGGATTCGCGGGGCCGTTCGAGCGTGGAACGCGCCTAGACGAGGCTGCGCAGCACGTACTGCAGGATGCCGCCGTTGCGGTAGTAGTCGGCTTCACCCGGCGTGTCGATGCGGACGACCGCGTCGAACTCCACCGGCTGCTTCCCCTCCGGCGAGTGCGCCGTCGGCGTGGCAACGACGCGCACCGTGCGGGGCGTGCGGCCCTCGTTCAGCTCGGTGATGCCCGAGATCGCGATCTCTTCAGTGCCGTCCAGGCCGAGGCTCTCGGCCGACTCACCGGCCGGGAACTGCAGCGGCACGACGCCCATGCCGATGAGGTTCGACCGGTGAATGCGCTCGAAGCTTTCGGCGATGACCGCGCGGACGCCGAGCAGGCTCGTGCCCTTCGCGGCCCAGTCACGGCTGGAGCCCGAACCGTACTCCTTACCCGCCAGGACGACGAGCGGGACACCCGCGGCCGCGTAGTTCTGGCTGGCGTCGTAGATGAACGACTGGGCGCCGTCCTCGGTCGTGAAGTCGCGGGTGTAGCCGCCCTCAACGCCATCGAGGAGCTGATTCTTCAGGCGGATGTTCGCGAAGGTTCCGCGAATCATGACCTCGTGGTTGCCCCGACGCGATCCGTAGGAATTGAAGTCCTTCCGCTCAACGCCGTGCTCGGTGAGGTACCGGCCGGCAGGCGTGTCGGCCTTGATCGACCCGGCCGGGCTGATGTGGTCGGTCGTGACCGAATCGCCCAGCTTTGCCAGCACGCGGGCGCCGGAAATGTCGACCACCGGGCTCGGCTCACGCGTCAAACCCTCGAAGTACGGGGGCTTGCGCACGTAGGTCGACTCCGCGTCCCACTCAAAGGTCGCTCCAGACGGCGTCGGCAGCGACCGCCAGCGCTCGTCGCCGTCGAACACCGATGAGTACTGCTTGTTGAACATGTCGGTGTCGATCGACGAGTCGATCGTCTTCTGCACCTCGTCGGCGTCCGGCCAGATGTCGCGCAGATAGACATCGTTGCCGTCGCTGTCGGTGCCGAGCGGGTCGTTCTCGAAGTCGAAGTTCATTGACCCGGCCAGCGCATAGGCGATGACGAGCGGCGGGCTGGCGAGGTAGTTCATCTTCACGTCGGGGTTGATGCGCCCCTCGAAGTTACGGTTTCCCGAGAGCACCGCCGTGACGGCGAGGTCGTTGGTGTTGATCGCCTCCGAAATCTCCTCGGCGAGCGGCCCCGAGTTACCGATGCACGTCGTGCAGCCGTAACCAACCGTGTAGAAGCCGAGGGCTTCGAGGTCGTCGGTGAGGCCGGCCTTCTCGTAGTAGTCGGTGACGACCTTCGACCCGGGCGCGAGGGTGGTCTTGACCCACGGCTTCGCCGTGAGGCCCTTCTTCGCCGCGTTGCGGGCGAGCAGGCCCGCGGCGAGCATGACCGACGGGTTCGACGTGTTCGTGCAGGAGGTGATGGCCGCGATTGTGACGGCGCCGTGGTCAATCGTGAATTCCGTGTCGCCCACCGTGACGTCGACGGGCTTCGAGGCGGCCGCCGGCGACTTCGAGCGCTCGCGACGCACGCGCTGCTGCTCGGCGTCTTCGTCTTCGGGGGTGAAGCCGACGGGGTCGGAGGCGGGGAAGGTGCCCTCGATCGCGGCGTCAACGACGCTCTGCGTGGCTCCCGCGTAGTCGACGAGGTCACGCTCGAAGGTCTCCTTGGCCGCCGTCAATTCGATGCGGTCCTGCGGACGACGAGGCCCGGCGATCGACGGCACGACCGTCGAGAGGTCGAGCTCCATGTACTCGCTGAACTCGGGCTCGACACTCGGGTCGTGCCACAGGTGCTGCAGCTTGGAGTAGGCCTCGACGAGGGCGACCTGCTCGGCCGAGCGGCCCGTCAGGCGCAGGTAGTCGAGGGTGACGTCGTCGATGGGGAACATCGCCGCGGTCGAGCCGAACTCGGGGCTCATGTTGCCGATCGTGGCGCGGTTGGCGAGCGGCACCTGGGCCACGCCCTCGCCGTAGAACTCGACGAACTTGCCGACGACACCGTGCTGACGCAGCATGTCGGTGATCGTGAGCACGACGTCGGTCGCGGTCACGCCGGCGGGGATCGAGCCCGAGAGCTTGAAGCCCACAACCTTGGGGATAAGCATCGACACGGGCTGGCCGAGCATGGCCGCCTCGGCCTCGATGCCACCGACACCCCAGCCCAGCACGCCCAGACCGTTCACCATCGTGGTGTGCGAGTCGGTGCCGACGCAGGTGTCGGGGTAGGCCCGCAGCACACCGTCGACCGTGCGGGTGTACGTCACCTTCGCCAGGTGTTCGATGTTCACCTGGTGCACGATGCCGGTGCCCGGGGGGACGACCTTGAAGTCATCGAACGCCGTCTGGCCCCACCGCAGGAACTGGTAGCGCTCGCCGTTGCGCTCGTACTCGATTTCGACGTTGCGCTCGAGAGCGTTCGGGGTGCCGAAGAGGTCGGCGATGACCGAGTGGTCAATGACGAGCTCGGCGGGAGCCAGCGGGTTGATCTTCTTGGGGTCACCGCCGAGTTCGGCGACGGCCTCGCGCATGGTGGCGAGGTCAACGATGCAGGGAACACCGGTGAAGTCCTGCATGACGACGCGCGCCGGCGTGAACTGGATTTCGGTGTCGGGCTCGGCGGTGGGCTGCCACGAGCCGAGGGCGCGAATCTGCTCGGCCGTGACGTTCTTGCCGTCCTCGGTGCGCAGCAGGTTCTCGAGCAGCACCTTCAGGCTGAAGGGAAGCTTCTCGTAGCCGTCCACGGCGTCAATGCGGAAGACCTCGTACTCGGTCTCGCCGACCGTAAGGGTGTCTTTCGCGGAGAAAGAGTTGACTGCGGACACGACGTCCATCCTTTCGCGGTTGCGCGACGGGGTGTTCCGCCGCATCGGTCACCTGCGACCCGTATTTATCTTGATGTCGAGATATTTAATGCTAGCACTCGTGTCACGTCCGCGAACGGGCGTACACGGCACGAATCATGAGCCAGGTCACCCACAGCACAGCGGCGTAGAGCGGCAAACCCATGATCAACCGAGAAGCGGCCAGCGCGGTCACATTCTCGGCGAGGTAGAAGGGCACCTGGACGCCCAGGCGCAGGGAAAACAGCCCGACCCACAGCCAGGTGGTGAGGGTCAGGATGCTGCGCTTGGCGGGGTCTGCCCGCCACTCGGCGTCTCCGGTCAGGAGGCCAGTGATGACGCCGATCAGCGGGCGACGCACCGCCAGGCTGATGAGGAGCGCGACCAGCCAGACGCTGTTGATGACAAAACCGAGCACAAAGTTCTCTTCGGCCCGGCCGGTGAACAGGGCGAGCCCGGCCGACAGCGCGATGCCGACGAGCCCAATAATCGCCGGCGCGATGGGCGTGCGGGTCACGGCACGGACCAGCACGAAGACAACGGCGACGCCCAGCGGGATGAGCACGGACGGGCCGACCTCGCCGGTGATCGTGAAGACGACCAGGAACAGGAAGCCGGGCAGCAACGACTCAATGAGCCCGCGCACTCCCCCGACGGCACCCCACAGCGCCTGGGCGGTGGGGCGCTCCCCCGGCTGCACGCGGCCAAAACCCGACCGCCGGGCCGCCTCGGCGAGCGTCGCCTGGAAGTCGGGTGAGTCGGCCGATGGCCGCTCCTCGGCTCGCTCGGTCATGACGATGCGGTGGGCTGTGGGCCCGAGCCGGCACCCGCGCCGCCAGCGCCCTGCGCTCCGGCGGGCACCTGAAGAGGAATGAGGTCGCGCGGCGGCATGGGAGTGGACCCGCGAACCACCACGATGCTGCGGAACACGTCGTCAATCGCTTCGGCGGCCGCCTGATCGACGGCTCCCTTGCCCGCGATCACCCCGCGCAGGAACCATCGCGGGCCGTCAACGCCGACAAAGCGGGCAATGCGCGTCGAGGCTTGGCCGTCAGCCTGCACCGGAATACGGGCGAGCAGCTCCGGGCCAAACACGCCGTCGCGCTCGCTGATCTCGCCACCCTGCGAGCGAATCTGCTGCTCGATCTGACCGCGCACCTCGTGCCACAGGCCGGTGGAACGCGGCGCGGCAAACGCCTGGACCTGCAGGGTCGAGCCCTGGTAGTCGATGCCCACGGCGACCACGCGCTTGGTGGCCTCCTCGACCTCCAGCCGCAGCTGCAGCTCGGGGCGGGGCACCAACTTGATGGCGCCGAGGTCAACGTAGGGGCGGACGGCATTCGCCTCGGACTCGTCGAACGGCCCGTTCTCGGCGCGGTCGGCAGGGGCCGACTTGGCGTCTTCGGGGAGCGGCCCGTCGGTCATGGCGGTGTCAGTCACAGAACTCCTTCACTGGGCGACGGCTCACTACGGTAGCCGCTCGACCCGAACCCCGCCTCCCCGCGGTGTGATCCGGGCAACGAGTCGACGGGCACAAACACGGGCCGCTCCACGCGCTGGATAACGAGTTGAGCGATGCGATCGCCGATCGCGACCGTGTACGGCTCACGAGCATCCGTATTCAGCAGGGTGACGCGAATTTCTCCGCGATAGCCAGCATCCACGGTTCCGGGCGCGTTCAGCACGGTGATGCCGTGCTTCGCGGCGAGACCGCTGCGCGGAAGCACGAAGGCGGCGTAGCCATCGGGCAACGCGATCGCGAGCCCCGTTCCGACGGTCACCCGGGCACCCGGAGCGATGGTCGCTGACTCGGCGGCGACCAGGTCGGCCCCGGCGTCACCGGGGTGCGCCATCGCGGGTACGCGATTACCGGTCATCAGAATCTCGACGTCGGGCACTTCTGAAGGCTAGTGCATGGTCGAATAGGGGTATGGAGCAGTTCCGCGAGCGTCTCTGGCCCGCCCTGTGGTGGTACCCCATCATTGCCCTGATCGTGCCGGCCACCCTGCTGGTGTTCGAGCCGATCAACCTGATCGCGGGCATCCTCACCGCGGGAGCGCTCGTCGTGGGTTCGCTCGTGATGCTCATCGGCTCCGCACCGACCATTCGCGTGGCCGACGGAGTTCTGCAGGCCGGCAAAGCCCGCATCCCGGTCGCCCTCATCGGTGAGATGGAAGCGGCCTCCGGCGACGAAGCGCGCGCCGAGCGCGGACCCCGTCTGGATGCGCGCGCATGGCTCATGCTGCGCGGCGACGTCGGCCCCGTCGTTCGGCTCCACATCACCGACCCCGAGGATCCGACGCCCTACTGGCTCGTGTCGACGCGTCGACCGGAGGCGCTCATCACCGCGATCGCGACTGCTCGCGATCACACGGCGACGACACAGTCCTGAGAGTTAGGCGCACTCGGCGCACACGGGGCCGAGCTTCTCTTGGTGGTCGAGCTGTGAACGGTGCTTCACCAGGAAGCAGCTGACGCAGGTGAACTCGTCAGCCTGCGGCGGCAAAACGACGACGTCGAGGTCGAGGTCGGCCAGGTCTTGGCCGGCGAGTTCAAAGCCCGGGTTATCGGCATCGTCGACGTCGACGACGCCCGACATCTTGTCGGGAACACGCTCCTGGAGCGCCTGGATCGAATCAGTGTCATCGTCCGTCTTGCGCGGAGCGTCGTAGTCGGTTGCCATGCCTCATCCACTCTCGTGTTTTATGCCGGGGGGCCGCGGGGGGCGGCGATAGTTTGCAGGACACCCCGCCGAAACGCAAACGGGGTTCGCGGTTGTCGAGCGCGTGTCGGGGCAACTTCCGGCACGCCCGCCGTATTCCCGGCCGGGCGGGGATGCGCGTGGCATGCTGTGCGCAGCATCCGCGCAGTCGGGAGACAACGCCATGGAAGAACTGACCGTCATCGGCGCCGAAAACGGCGCACTGGTCGTCGTCGGCGACGACGGAACCCGCTATCGGGTGCCCATCACCGAGGCCCTGCACACCGCGATTCGTCAGAATCGCCCCGCGCAGCCCGCCGCCCACCGCGTGTCACCGCGCGAGATTCAGGCGCAGATTCGGGCCGGCCTGTCGGCCGCCGAGGTCGTTGCCGCGACGGGCGAAGCGCTCGAATATGTGCAGCGCTTCGAGGGCCCCGTGCTGGCCGAGCGTGAGTATGTGGTGACCGCCGCGCGCAGCGTCGCGGTCGCGGTCGCCGCCGACACCGAATCGGGCGTTGCCGCACACACCTTCGGCGGCGTGATCGACCAGCGCCTCGACGAACTCGGCGCGACCGAGGTTTCGTGGGCGAGCTGGAAGAAAGACGCACTTTGGACCATCCGGGTCGCCTTCCTCGACGGCGAGGTGTCGCGCGAGGCGCTGTGGAGCTTCGACCCCAAGAAGTCGACGCTCTCGCCCGCGAACCACGAGGCTCAGTCGTTGTCGCAGCAGGGCGATGCCCCGGCGACGGCACTTCCGCGGTTGCGGGCCGTCACCACGGACCCGGCCGACGAGCCGACCTCCGGCCGCTTTGACTCGGGCGCCTTCCAGCTGGGTCCGGACGCCGTCGCCCCCGCCGCTCCCCCGCGAGTCGGCGTCCGCACCGATCCGGACGACGCGCCGCGCCCCGCGATGGGCCAGACGGCCGACCTGCTCGAAGCGCTGCGTCGCCGCCGAGGCGAGCGCGAAGCGGCCCCGCAGGACGACCGTGACGCCGCGCGCGCCGCGCATCCCTCGACCGGGTCGATTCGCGTCATCGAGGTTCCCCTCGACCGCGACAACGTCACCGACATGGCCGACACGGCGGATGCTCCCACCCTCCTCGGCATGGACGGCGACCTCGCCGACACCCCCGCCCCCGCGTCGGTGAGCGCGAGCTCTCCCGCCGAACCTCCCGCAAAGCCGTCGTCGTCGAAGCGTGGCCGGGCCGCCATGCCCAGCTGGGACGAGATCGTCTTCGGCGCCCGACCCGACGACGACCCGGCCTAGGCCGCGCCGAACGCGCCGAAGCGGGCGAGCGGGATGCGGGTCTCCGCGTCAGAAAACGAGCCATGCTGGCCGACCATCGCGAGTGAGCGGTCGGTGGCTGTGCGTTCGTCGTAATAGACGACGGCGGCACGCGCCGCCACGATCACGTCGCCGATGCGGGAGGCGATGGCTGGTTCGACCGGTCCGCCGAACCATCCCGCGTCGATCGCCTCATCGCGTGTGACGACCCAGGAGCGCGCGCCTTCCCTGGCCGTCCACCTGGCGAGAATGCCGGCGACCTCGGCTGGGTCGTCGGCCACGAGGTGCAGGCAGCGCGGTTCCCCCGCAACGTGGCGAACACCTCGCCAGAGCTCGTCGTCCGCGCCGATCACGCGACGGGCGTGCGGAGCGATGTCGAGCATCCCGTGGTCGGCCGTCAGCAGCGCGCCGGTGCCGGCGGGCGCGAGGGGCTGGGCGAGCGCGGCATCCAGTTCCTCCAGCCGGTGCAGCCAGCGCGCGGAGGCGGTTCCGGTCGCGTGCCCGGCCTTGTCGAGCTCGGGAACGTAGGTGTAGATCAACCGCGGCTCTGAGCCCGCCAGTAGCTCGCGCGTGCGCGCCATGCGATCGGCGATCGACTCGGCGGCGACGAAACGCGCCCCGCGCAACACGGCCCGGGTGAATCCGGAGTCGGCGTACCGGCGGGCCGCGACGACGATCGGTTCGATCCCCTGGGTCGCGGCGCGCTCAAACAGTGTCTCGTGTCGCTGCCACGCTTCGGGATGCGCGGAGGAGTCCCAGCCCGTCAGCAGGTTGAGCACGCGATCGCCGTCGGCGTCGTGGGCCGAGTACCCCACCAGTCCGTGTTCTCCGGCGGGGCGGCCCGTGGTGAGCGTCGCGAGCGCCGCGGCGGTGGTCGTCGGAAACGCCGAGTGAATCGTTCCGCCCCGCTTCGGGATGGCCGCCGTGAGCCGACGAGCGTGCCCCCGGTGCGCCGCGAGCGGGTGCGCGCCCAGGCCGTCAACGAGCACGACAGCCGCGGAACGCGTGGCGGGCAGTGCGAGCGGATTGACCTCACCGCGGATGGCCGACAACGCGCTCGACAACACGTCGCCGAGAGTCCGGGTCGAGCCGGGGGGCGCCGGTAGCATGGGCGCCATCCTATGACTCCGCCCGCCGCCCCCCAGCTTCCCGACACCCCCGCCCCGACCGAGCGCATCGACGACGTCGACCTCGCCGACGAGATGCAGGGGTCGTTCCTCGAATACGCCTACTCGGTCATTTACTCGCGGGCGTTGCCCGACGCGCGCGACGGGCTGAAGCCCGTGCAGCGGCGCATCCTCTACATGATGAGCGACATGGGGCTGCGCCCCGAGCGCGGTCACGTCAAGTCGGCCCGCGTCGTCGGTGAGGTCATGGGCAAGCTGCACCCGCACGGCGACGGCGCGATTTACGACGCTCTGGTGCGCCTGGCCCAAGACTTCACCATGCGCGTGCCGTTCGTCGACGGGCACGGCAACTTCGGCTCGCTCGACGACGGTCCCGCCGCGGCCCGATACACCGAGGCGCGCCTGCGCGCGGCGGCGCTCGCCATGGTCGAGGGGCTCGATGAAGACGTGGTCGACTTCGTGCCCAACTACGACAACCAATTGACACAGCCGGAGGTGCTGCCCGCAGCCTTCCCCAATCTGCTCGTCAACGGGGCGAGCGGCATCGCCGTCGGCATGGCCACGAACATGGCGCCCCACAACCTCATCGAGGTGGCAGCCGCAGCCCGCTACCTGCTCGACAACCCCGACGCGACGCTCGACGAGTTGATGGCCTTCGTGCCCGGTCCCGACCTGCCGACCGGAGGCCGCATCCTGGGGCTCGATGGCATCAAGGAGGCGTACGCCACCGGGCGCGGGCGCTTCACGACGCGCGCCACCGTCAGCGTCGAGCAGGTCACGGCACGCAAGCGCGGCCTCGTGATCACCGAGCTTCCGTACCTCGTGGGCCCCGAGCGCGTGATCGAGAAGATCAAGGACGGCGTGCAGTCGAAGAAGCTGCAGGGCATCAGCGACGTCACCGACCTCACCGACCGCAAGAACGGGCTGCGGCTCGTCGTGGGCATCAAGAACGGCTTCGATCCGCACGCCGTGCTCGAGCAGCTGTACCGCTACACCCCGCTCGAAGACGGCTTCTCGATCAACGCCGTCGCGCTCGTCGACGGCCGACCGCAAACCCTCGGGCTGGTCGAGCTGCTGCGCGTCTACCTCGACCACCGCACCTCGGTGGTGACGAGGCGCAGCCGGTACCGCCTCGATCGGCGCCGCGAGCGCCTGCACCTCGTCGAGGGCCTGCTGATCGCCATCCTCGACATCGACGAGGTCATTCAGGTCATCCGCTCCTCCGACGATGCCGAGCAGGCGCGCACTCGGCTCATCGAGATCTTCGACCTCAGCCAGGTGCAGAGCGAGTACATCCTCGAGCTGCGGCTGCGTCGTCTCACCCGCTTCAGCCGCATCGAACTGGAGTCGGAACGCGACCAGCTGCGCGCCGAGATCGACGAGCTGGAGGCCATCCTCGCTGACCCGGCGCGCGTGCGCGCCCTCGTGGGCGACGAACTTGACGATGTCGCGGGCCGCCTCGGCACCCCACGACGCACTCTGCTGACCGAGGGCATGCCGACGGCGCCGCCCTCCCGCGCCCGCGCTCAGGCAACCGCCTCACTCGAGATCGCCGACACTCCCTGCCGCGTGCTGCTGTCGACGACCGGCCGCGCTCTTCGGGTTGATATCGGCGACGAGGATGCCCTCCTCGCCCCACCGACGGACCGGCGCGTGGCGCACGACGCGATCCGCGCATCCGCGGTCACGACGGTGCGAGGAGAGCTGCTGGCGATTACCGACCGGGGCCGATTCGTGCGATTTAGCCCCGACGCCCTGCCGGCGGTTCCCGCCACCTCGGTGCAGCTGGCCGCGGGAGTTCCCCTCGCCGAGTATGTGGGGCTCACCGACCCGCGAGAGCGCATCGTCACGATCGTCGACCCGGCATCGGAGACTCCGCTCGCGCTCGGTACGCGCAGCGGGGTCGTGAAGCGACTTGCACCGGGCAGCTACGCCAACAAACCGGACGGCGAGGTCATCGGCCTGAAAGACGGGGATTCAGTCGTCGGGGCCGCGCTCGCGGCCGACGCGAGTGAGCTCGTCTTCGTTACCTCCGACGCGCAACTGCTGCGCTTTTCCGCCGACCTCGTGCGCCCGCAGGGTGCGCCGGCGGGCGGCATGGCCGGAATCAAACTGGGCGCCGGCGCGAGCGTCATCGCCTTCCACGTCGCCCACCGCGACGAGGCGGTCGAGGTGGTCACCGTGTCGGGGTCGAGTGCGGCTCTGGCCGGTGTCGAGCCGGGGCGCGCCAAGCGCTCGTTCCTCACCGAGTTCCCGGCAAAGGGTCGCGCCACGGGCGGAGTGCGCGCCCACGCCTTCTTGAAGGGCGAAGACACGCTGCGACTCGCGTTCGTCGGGGTCGACCCGCTGGCGGTCGCGGCCGACGGCAAGGCCCGCACGCTGCCCGACGGCGGGGCCAAGCGCGACGGCTCGGGCACCCCGCTCGACGCGGCCGTCGACACGATCGGCACGCGGGCGAGCTGACGCCCCTAAACGTCGATGCGGTCGCGGTCGAGACCCTGGCCGGCGATGATGAAGTCTTTGCGCGGGGCGACGTCGTTGCCCATCAACAGTTCGAACACGCGGTTCGCCGCCTCGGCGTCGGACACGCGCACCCGACGCAGTGTGCGGTGGGCGCGGCTCATGGTCGTGTCGGCCAGCTGGTCGGCATCCATTTCGCCGAGCCCCTTGTAGCGCTGAATGGGGTCCTGATAGCGCTTGCCCGACTTCTTCAGCGCGGCGAGAACCCCCTGCAGCTCTTTCTCGCTGTAGGTGTAGATCGTCTCGTTTGGCTTCGACCCCGGATTCATGACGACGACGCGGTGCAACGGCGGCACGGCGGCAAACACGCGACCATCGTCGATCATGGGGCGCATGTAGCGGAAGAACAGGGTGAGCAGGAGCGTGCGAATGTGCGCCCCGTCGACGTCGGCGTCGGACATGATGATGACCTTGCCGTAGCGCGCCGCGTCGAGGTCAAATGACCGACCGGAGCCGGCGCCGATGACCTGAATAATGGAGGCGCACTCGGCGTTCGACAGCATGTCGCTGACCGATGCTTTCTGCACGTTCAGGATCTTGCCGCGAATCGGCAGCAGGGCCTGATACTCGCTGTCACGGGCGAGCTTCGCCGTGCCGAGCGCGCTGTCGCCCTCGACGATGAACAACTCGCTCTCGGCGACGTCGCTCGACCGGCAGTCGACGAGCTTCGCGGGCAGGGAGGAGTTCTCGAGCGCGTTCTTGCGCCGCTGGGTCTCTTTGTGGGCGCGCGCCGAGATGCGGCTCTTCATCTCGGCAACGACCTTGTCGAGCACGAGCGCACTCTGCGCCTTGTCGTCGCGCTTCGTGCTCGCGAATCGTGCCTTCAGGGCATCCGACAGCACCTTCGCGACGATCGCCCGCGCGGCCGGCGTGCCGAGAACCTCTTTCGTCTGACCCTCGAACTGCGGCTCGGGGATGCGCACCGTCAGCACGGCGGTGAGGCCAGCCAGCACGTCATCCTTCTCCAGCTTGTCGCTCCCGGCCTTCAGGCGCCGCGCGTTCTTCTCCACCTCCGCCCGCAGGGTCTTCAAGAGCCCCTGCTCGAAGCCGGCCAGGTGGCTGCCGCCCTTCGGCGTCGCGATGATGTTGACGAAGCTGCGCACGGCCGTCTCGTAGCCCGTACCCCAGCGCAGGGCGATATCGACCGTGCACTCGCGTTCGAGTTCGGTCGGCGTCATGTGACCCTGGGCGTCGAGCACCGGCACGGTTTCGGTGAAGTGCCCGCTGCCGGTGATGCGCCACGTGTCTGTCAGAGGCGCGTCCGGCGCGAGGTAGTCGACGTACTCGCTGATGCCGCCGGAGAAGTGGAACGTCTCCGTAGTCGCCTGCTCTCCCCGGTCATCCGTGACAGACAGCGACAGGCCCGGCACGAGAAACGCCGTCTGCCGGGCCCTGCCCATCAATTCATCCGGCTGGAACTCGGCACCCTTCGTGAAGATCTGCGGGTCGGCCCAGTAGCGGATGCGCGTACCAGTGACGCCCTTGGCCACCTTCCCGACAACGCGCAGTTCGCTGCCGGAGATGAACGGGGTGAAGGGAGCATCGGGGCGGGGGCCGTCGGGGCCGTCATCAAAAACGCCGGGTTCTCCGCGATGAAACGACATCGCCCAGGTCTTGCCGCCGCGGTCGACCTCGACGTCAAGGCGCTCGGACAGGGCGTTCACAACGGAAGCGCCGACCCCGTGCAGACCGCCGGAGGCGGCGTAGGAGCCACTGCCGAACTTGCCGCCGGCGTGAAGCTTCGTGAAGACGACCTCGACACCCGACAGCCCCGTCTTGGGCTCGATGTCAACCGGGATACCGCGGGCGCGGTCGCGAACCTCGACGCTGCCGTCGCGGTGCAGGTGCACCTCGATGGTCTCACCGTGACCGGCCAGGGCCTCGTCGACCGAGTTGTCGATGATCTCCCACAGGCAGTGCATGAGGCCGCGGGAGTCGGTCGAGCCGATGTACATGCCTGGACGCTTGCGAACCGCCTCGAGACCCTCGAGAACGGACAGGTGCCGAGCGGAGTAATCGGATTGAGCCACGATCCTCCAGCGTAGACGCGGGGAGCCCGGGCGGACGCGCACCACTCCGGGCGTGCGGGCGACCTGCGGCTGAGCGACCTCCCGTCCGTTATGCGCTGAGCGAAACGGCGGCCAACTGGCAGGGTTCGGTCGGTGCGGTGTGGTGCAATAGGCCATCCGGAACCCGATCACGACGCGATGAAGGAAGGCCCACCATGACGCAGCTGACGACCGACACTCCGAGCGTCACCGCGCCGGCACCCCTGACCGCGACCGATCGCTGCGACGCATGCGGCGCGCAAGCCTACGTGCGGGCAACCCTCGCGACGGGCGAGCTTCTCTTCTGCGCCCACCACGCCAGCCGATTCCGCGACTCCATCAAGCCGACGGCTCTGTCGTGGCACGACGAGTCGGCGAAACTGCATGACGAACAGCGGGCATAATCACTGAGCGTGACGAACGCTCTCAGCCGACTGCGCAACCGCGCCTCCTACGTCCTCGGTCGCGCCCGCAAGCTTGACCTCCCCTCCGTGTGGCAACGCGCTGGCGAGGTGCGCGACCAGCACGGCGTCGCCCGCCCGAAGGTGTTTGCCGACATGATGTGGTCGGCTGCGTTCCGCGAGACGCCGTTCCAGGATTACGTCGACTGGGACTACGCAATCCTCACCCGCGCCGAGCGCGAGACGTTCATGACCCACGCGATCTCCGACCAGATCGCGCGGCGTACCGCGAGCCCCGAGCACCGCGGCCTCTTCCACGACAAGATCGCGTTCAACGAGCGCTTCGACGCGCTGCTCGGGCGCGAGTGGCTCGACCTGCGCGTCGCTGGCCCCGATGAGTTGCGGGCGTTCGGCGCGCGACACGGAACCCTCTTCGGCAAGCAGCCGGTCTCCAGCGCCGGCCTCGGCGTGTCCCGCTACAGCGCCGCGGAGGTCACCGACTGGGAGGCGTTCCACGCCGACCTGCTCGAGAAGGGCCAGCCGCTCGTTGAAGAGCAGCTTGTGCAGCACCCCGTGCTCGCGGAGGTGTGCCCCGGCACCGTGAACACGACCCGCATTACGGCGTTCTTCGATGGCGAGCGCACGCACATTCTCTCTGCGGCCCAGAAATTCGGGCGCGGCCAGGCGAGTGACCAGCAGTCGTTTGGCGGTTTCTACACGATGCTCGACGACAACGGTCACTCGCGCGGTCGCGGCTACGACTCACACCACGGCCTGCACGAGGTGCACCCCGAGTCCGGGGTCTCGATCCCCGACTTCCAGCTGCCCCGCTGGGATGAGGTGGAGGCCTTCATGCAGGAGGTCGGCCGGGTCGTGCCCGAGGTGCCGTACGTGGGCTGGGACATCGTGATCACCCCCGACGACCGGCCGATCGCTCTCATTGAGGGCAACTGGGGTGCGGGCGTCTACGAGAACAAGCCGAGCGTCACCGGCGTGCGAACGGGAAGCCGTCAGCGGTTTCGCGACGTGATCGGCTTCTAGCCGCGCTCACCGGCCCGACCTCAGCCGGGGCCGTGTCAGCCCGTGACGCGGCGTCGCACGCGCGGGGTGAGGCGGGCGACCAGCTCCTCGCCGATCGTGCCCATCTGGTCGGCGAGCTCCTGCAGCGTCGGCTCACCCCGGTCGGCGGGTCCCCAGAGCACGGCGACGTCACCCACGGTCGCGTCCACCGCGTCCACCAGGGTCGTCAACGGTTCGACGCGCAGCACCCGTCGCCGCGCGCCGCCGAGCAGCACCGTCGTACCCTCGGCTCGGCGCAGCAGCCCGTCGCGGCCCCCGATGCCGAGCCATGCGCCGGACTCGTCGACGCTGACCACCTCGGCCGTGAGCGTCATCACGGGACGCAGCCCAAGGTCGGCCGGACCGCGGCCGCTGCCGGGAGCGATGCCGCTCAGGAACGCGCCGATGCGCACCATCGCGGCCCGAGCATCCTCGCGATCGAAGGCGGCCGCGCTGGCCGCGATGTGGCGGATGCGCGGTCCGCCGCCCAGCGCCCGCTCCGCCGCGTCAGCGGCTTCGTGCAGCTCGGCGATGGCCCGCGAATCATCGTCATCGCTCGCTTCGGCCAGGTGGGTGAAGACGCCCTCGACGCGGAGTAGGCCGGATCGCTCGGCATCAGCCGCGCGGGCAACCAGCGTTGCCCACCCGGCCGACGATGTGCCACCGCGATGCAGCCCGGTATCGACCTGGAGGTGAACGCGTGCGGGGCGCCCGGCTGCCGCCGACGCGGCGATGACGCGCTCGAGCGCCGCACGGTCGGTGATCCCCAGGTCGACGCCCGCGCCGACCGCGGCATCGAGATCGCTGTCAGCGGTGAGATGCCAGGCGAAGGCGCGCGCCCCCGGCAGCCGCTCGAGAACGTCTACCGCCGCCGCGGGGTCGAGCGTTCCGAACCACTCGATTCCCTCCTCGGCGAGCACCGGCAGCACGGCGTCGAGCCCGTGACCGTAGGCATCGTCTTTGATGACCGCCATGAGGGTCGCCGGATGCACGCGGTCTCGCAGCGCCCGGACGTTCGCCCGCAGCGCCGCGCGATCGATCGTGGCCACGGGATCTGTGCGCTCAGTGCTCATCGCGCACCACCATGACCACCCGCGGATCCAGGGCCAGGAGGATTGACACCGGATCGTCGTCGACCAGGGTGCTCCACTGCTCGAGGGGCGTCTCGCCCTCCCCCGGGCCGAAGACGCACAGCCGGTCCCCCGCTATCAGCGGAAGATCGTCGATGAGCACGACGGCGTCGTCCATCGCGACGCGCCCGACGATCGGCACGGTTCGGGGACCCGTGTGCGGGGTAGTTGCGACCATCGTGGCGGCGTTTCCGGCGTGGCGGGGCAGACCGTGCCCGTACCCGAGGGCGACGTCGGCAGCGACGCGCTCGCGATCGGCAACGAACGTGTGGCCGTACGACACACCCCCGCCAGCGGGCACCGCGTAGGTCGACAGGATCACCGCGGTCACGCGCGGCGACCGGCGCCGAATGCGCTCCCGCAGGGTCGCCACATCGTCGGCGCTACCATCGTGGCCACGCAACCGCCGCACGAGTCGTGCCGTCTCGGCATCGAGCTCGAGCAGACGGGCGGGCTCGGGCGTGGTCACGGCAGACGGTCAGACGGGGCGAACGATGCCGAGCGGCGTGCTCTGGTGGCCCTGCCCGAGCGGGTTGTCTTTCAGGATGCGCACCAGTCTCTTCTCGCCGGCCGCGTCAAGCGTGGAGCCGAGAATGTTGCCACCGAAGTCGTTGATGTCGACAATCGCGACGTCAACGGGCACGCTGAGGGCTGCCTGCAGGGTGCGGGCCACCTCCGTCGGCTTCTCGGGCACCAACACCACCTGGGTGTTGTACGGCGGAATGGTGCCGCTCGTGGGGCCGTCGATGCCGCGGGCCTTCGGCCCGGCGATGCGGTAGAAATCGCCCGTTCGCCCGAACGCCTTCGTCACGGCAGCGACGCCAGCGGCGAACAGGATGCGCGGGGTGCCGCATTCGCGCAGCGCCATCTCCATGGTCTCGGGCATGCCGAGGCCGATGCCGTGCGACGTTTTCGTGACGTACTTCGACAGGAAGGTCGCGAGCTTACGCGGTGCGATGTCGGACACCGGATACGAGCGCCCCTGACTGATCGCGACGATCTTCTCGGTCACGAACAGCAGGTCGCCGGCACGCAGGTGCTCGGTGGCGTAGCGCGTCACCACCTCGACGATGTCGTCGTCGGTCGTGACCACGTGCGTTTTCACGGGGATTCGCTGAACGGTTTCGCCGTCGACCTCAACGGTCAACGCCTTGCCCTCATTGGGAGACGCGGTCATGGCCCTGCTTTCTGCTCGTCGACGCCCAGACTGCCAGAGACTTTTACTCGAGGTAGTCGCGCAACGCCTGCGACCGCGACGGGTGGCGCAGCTTCGCCATCGTCTTCGACTCGATCTGGCGGATGCGCTCGCGGGTGACCCCGAACGTGTCGCCGATCTGGTCGAGGGTCTTGGGCATGCCGTCGCCGAGGCCAAAGCGCATGCGGATGACGCCCGCCTCCCGCTCCGAGAGCGAGTCCAGCAGGCTTTCGAGCTGCTTCTGCAGCATCGTGAAGCCCACGGCGTCGGCCGGAACGACCGCCTCGGTGTCCTCGATGAGGTCACCGAATTCGCTGTCGCCGTCTTCACCGAGCGGCGTGTGCAGCGAGATCGGCTCGCGGCCGTACTTCTGCACCTCGATGACCTTCTCGGGGGTCATGTCGAGCTCGCGGCTCAGCTCTTCCGGCGTGGGCTCGCGACCGAGGTCTTGCAGCATCTGGCGCTGAACGCGCGCCAGCTTGTTGATGACCTCGACCATGTGCACCGGGATGCGAATGGTGCGTGCCTGGTCGGCCATCGCGCGCGTGATCGCCTGACGAATCCACCAGGTGGCGTAGGTCGAGAACTTGAAGCCCTTCGTGTAGTCGAACTTCTCGACGGCGCGAATGAGGCCGAGGTTTCCCTCTTGAATGAGGTCAAGGAACTGCATGCCGCGGCCCGTGTAGCGCTTGGCGAGCGACACAACCAGTCGCAGGTTCGCGCCGAGCAGGTGCTTCTTGGCCCGCTGGCCGTCACGAGCGACCCAGTCGAGTTCGCGCCCAAGCTGCGTGCGCTTCTCTTTGTCGCTCATCTGCGACAGCTTCTCTTCGGCGAACAGACCGGCCTCGATGCGCATCGCCAGCTCGACCTCTTCGGCCGCGTTCAGCAGCGCGACCTTTCCGATCTGCTTCAGGTAGTCCTTGACCGGGTCGGCCGTGGCTCCCGTGATCGTCGTGGAGTAGACGGGAATCTCGTCATCGTCCGTGTTGCTCAGAACGATCGCGCCGGTGGGCAGCTCGTCTTTCTCGGCGTCGGCCTCGTCGTCGACATCGACGTCATCATCGCCGGGAACGGCAGCAAGATCTGCGACAGGGTCGTCGTCGTCGCTCGCCTCGTCGGCGCTCGACGCCGCCGCCGTTGCCTTCTTTCCGCGCGTGGCCTTGGCGGCGGTCGATGCCGCGGACGTTTCCTCGGCAGCGGCGGTATCCGCTTTCGCGGTCGTCGACGTCGCGGTCGTCGTCTTCTTCGCGGCCGTGGTCTTTTTCGCCGCGGTGGTCTTCTTCGCGGCCGGGGTCTTCTTCGCCGCGGTGGTCGTGGTGGCGGACGCGGCCGTGGCCGCCCCCTTCTTCGTCGTGGTCGTCGTCTTCTCCGCTGCAGTCGTCGTCGGGGCGGCTTTCGAGGGGGCAGTCTTCGCTGCGGGCTTCTTATCGGCCGGAGCGTCGCTCGTGCTCGTCGTACGTGTCGCCATGGGCCCCTACTTCCGCGTCTTCCGGGCAGTACAACGACCCATGTCAAGTCCCCGCGTATTCGCACGCTGCCCTCGGGGCGGTGTACGGCGGGCGACCGACCGGGTCGCGAACCTCCATTATTGCACGGATGCTCGCGCCGGCTGACCAGCGCGGCGCGGCTTAGTCGTCGTCGGTTCGCCGGCGGTGAGCGAGGAACTTTTCGAGTTCCGCGGCGATCGAGTCGGCGCTCGGCACCTCGCCGTCGTCGCCCGTCAGGGGCGAGCGCACGGCGTTTTCCTCCATGTAGCTGTCGTGGCGCTCTTCCAGCGTGCCGACGAGCCGCTGGAGCTCGCTGTTGCCCTCCACCTGGTCGTCCACCTTGGCCAAGAACTCGCGGCCCTCTTCCCGCAACCGGTCGGTGGGAAGAAGCAGCCCGGTCGCCGCCGTGATGCTTTCCAGCGCCGCGACGGCCGCCGCCGGGTACTCGGTGTCGCCCAGGTAGTGCGGAATCAGCAGCACGAACCCGGCCACGGGGTGCCCGGCGTTCTGCAGCTTGTACTCGAGCAGGTGCATGGCATTGCCCGGCACCTGCGTCTGCGGCCTCCAGATGGAGTGCGCGTCGGTGAGCTCGTCCCGGTTGCCACTCACGGTGGCGCCGATGGGGCGTGTGTGCGGCACGGGCATCGGAATCGCGTTGATCCAGGTCGTCGACGACACCCCGAACTGTTCGACGAGCTCGAGCATCGCGTCGGTGAAGCCCTCCCAGCGGAAGTCCGGTTCGTATCCCGTCATCAGCAAGAACGGGGCACCCAGCTCGTCGTGCGCCAGGCGGATGGCGAGCTCGGGCCTGCGGTACTCGGTGAAGTGTGTCTCGTCGAAGAAGAGGATCGGGCGTCGTGCGCGGTAGTCGAGCAGCGCATCCCCGTCGAATTCGACGATCGTTTCGGCCTCCAGCGCATCGAGCAGGTATTCCGTGACCTGCTGGACAGCACCGCCGGCATCCGTGAACCCGGTGATCGCGGCCACGAGCGGAAGCCCGCGGGGCACGTCGTGCGACGGGCGGCGCAGGCGGTACAGCTCGGATGGTTCGCGCATACCGCCCATCGTACGAGCGGCCGCTCGACAGCACCTGCGCCCCACGCGTGCCGACAGCGAACAGGCGGCGTCGATACGATCCCTGTCATGCCTCTTCCCGACGTGACAAGCACGACCGAGCCCGCCACCACGATTGACGCCGACGCACTGGTCGTCTTTGTCGCTCGCACCGAGACGGGCCCGCGCGTGCTCGGCGATGCCTCCCTCTCCGAGCTTCTGAGCCCGGGGCTCGGCGCGGTCGCGGCGTCGGGGGCGGCCGAGGAGACCGTGCGCCTCCCGGCGCCCGACGGTATCGCCGCCACGAGCATCCTCGCGGTGGGGGTGGGCAGCGACACCCCCGACGCGGAATCGGTTCGGCGGGCAGCCGGGGCCGCCCTGCGGGCGCTCAAGACGGCGCCCGCGATCGCCCTGGTGCCGCCGAGCGATGACGATGTGGCCGCCGCCGTTGAAGGTGCCGTCATGGGGGCGTACCGCTTTGACGCGGAGGGCTTGCGCGCACGCGAAGGCGACGAGGGAGCGCGAACCGAACGTATCCGCGTCGTCTCCACGGCGCCCGAGGCGGATGCCCACCTCGCCCGCGCCCTGATCGCTGCGGAGGCCGTGTGGACGGTCCGCGACCTCGTCACCACTCCCCCGCACGCGCTGTACCCCGAGACGTTCGCCCAGCGCGTCGGCGAGCTGGCCGCCGACCTTCCCCTCGAGATCGAGGTGCTCGACGAAGCGGCTCTCGCCGCGGGTGGCTTCGGCGGAATTCTCGGCGTCGGCCAAGGCTCGTCTCGTCCGCCGCGGCTCGTCGTGCTGCGCTACAACCGCCACGCGCAGGCGCCACACCTGGCCCTCGTGGGTAAGGGCATCACGTTCGACTCGGGCGGGCTGTCGCTCAAGCCCGCCGCCTCAATGGTCGGCATGAAGTACGACATGACCGGTGCAGCGACCACGCTCGCCGCGACGATCGCCGCCGCCAAGCTCGGCCTCCCCGTGCGCATCACCGCGTGGCTGTGCCTGGCCGAAAACATGCCGAGCGCCACGGCGATCCGCCCGAACGACGTTTTGACGATCCGGGGTGGGCGCACGGTCGAGGTTCTCAACACCGACGCCGAGGGCCGCCTCGTCATGGCCGACGGTCTCGTTGCCGCCAGCGAGGAACGGCCCGACGCGATCGTCGACGTCGCGACGCTCACGGGCGCAGCCCGCGTCGCGCTCGGTGAGCGGTACGCCGGGCTCATGGGAGACGCTGAGCTCGTCAGCGCCGTGCAACGCGCGGCGGAGGCGACGGGAGAGCTTGTCTGGCCCATGCCTCTGCCGAGCGAGCTGCGGCCGCTGCTGGCGACCGACGTGGCGGACATCGCCAACGCGAAGCCCGGCAACACCGCCGCGGGAATGCTCCTGGCCGGAGTGTTCCTCCAGGAGTTCGTCGGCCGCACCTCGGATGAGCCGGATGCCCCGCGCATTCCGTGGGCACACCTCGACATCGCGGGCCCCGCCAACAACTCGGGAGGACCCTTCGGGTACACCCCCAAGGGGTCGTCCGGGGTGGCGACGCGCCTGCTGATAGCACTCGCAGAAGCCTTCGGCGCAGAGTAGTAGGCTGGGAGATCGGCGCGACCACCCGCGCGAATTCCCCGGCCGGCCAACCAGACTGGCGCCGGCCTCCGCTCGATTGCCAGACCGATGAGGGAGCAACTGCCGGTGACCGCACACAACTTTGACCTCGTGATCCTCGGAGCCGGAAGTGGTGGCTACGCCGCCGCGCTCCGTGCCAGCCAACTGGGGATGACCGTTGGTCTGATCGAGAAGAGCAAGGTCGGTGGCACCTGCTTGCACGTTGGATGCATCCCGACCAAGGCGCTGCTGCACGCTGCGGAGATCGCCGATGCCGCGCGCGACTCGGACAAGTTCGGTGTTCGCGCGACCCTCGAGGGCGTCGACGTTCCGGCCGTCATCCAGTACCGCGAGAGCGTCGTCTCGAGCAAGCACAAGGGTCTGCAGGGCCTCATCAAGGCCCGCGGCATCACGACCATCGAGGGTGAGGGCCGCCTGACGTCGCCCACCACCGTGCAGGTCGGCGAGCACACCATCACCGGCAAGAACGTGATTCTCGCCACCGGCTCGTACCCGCGCACGCTTCCCGGTCTCGACATCGGCGGTCGCGTGATCACGAGCGAGCAGGCCCTGCAGCTCGACTACGTGCCGAAGAAGGTCGCGGTGCTGGGCGGCGGCGTCATCGGTGTGGAGTTCGCGAGCGTCTGGCGCTCGTTCGGCGCCGAGGTCGTCATCATCGAGGCGCTTCCGCACCTCGTTCCCGCAGAGGACGAGTCGATCTCGAAGCAGTTCGAGCGTGCCTACCGCAAGCGCGGCATCGAGTTCAGCCTCGGCGTGAAGTTCCAGGGCGTGACTCAGAACGACCAGGGAGTCGTCGTCACCCTCGAGGACGGCAAGACGATCGAGGCCGACCTGCTGCTCGTCGCTGTCGGTCGCGGACCGGCCACCGCCGGACTCGGGTTCGAAGAGGTCGGCGTCGAAATGGACCGCGGTTTCGTCCTCACCGACGAACGCCTGCGCACCAACATCCCCGGCGTCTGGGCGGTCGGTGACATCGTTCCGGGTCTCCAGCTCGCACACCGCGGCTTCCAGCACGGCATCTTCGTGGCCGAGGAAATCGCGGGGCTGAACCCGGTCGTGATCAGCGACACGAACATCCCGAAGGTCACCTATTCCGAGCCCGAGGTCGCCTCCGTTGGCCTCAGCGAGAAGAAGGCCAAAGAGCAGTACGGCGACGACGCCATCCAGACCTACGACTACAACCTCGCCGGAAACGGCAAGAGCCACATCCTCGAGACCGCCGGATCGATCAAGGTCATCCGCGTCGTCGACGGCCCCGTCGTCGGCGTGCACATGATCGGTGCTCGCGTCGGCGAACTGATCGGCGAAGCGCAACTGGCCGTCAATTGGGATGCGCACCCCGAGGACGTCGCTCCGCTCCTGCACGCGCACCCGACGCAGCACGAGGCGCTTGGCGAAGCATTCATGGCGCTGGCCGGCAAGCCTCTTCACGCGATCTGACACCCGGCCAGGATTAGGCTGAGACAACCCACAAGGTTCAAAAGGAGCATCACTGATGAGCGAATCCGTCAACCTCCCCGCGCTCGGCGAGAGCGTCACCGAGGGCACGGTCACCCGCTGGTTGAAGAACGTCGGCGACCGTGTCGAGGTTGACGAGCCCTTGCTCGAGGTCTCGACCGACAAGGTAGACACCGAGATCCCCTCGCCGATCGCCGGAGTGATCGAAGAGATCCTCGTGGCGGAAGACGAGACCGTCGAGGTCGGCGCCCCGCTCGTGCGCATCGGCGACGGGTCGGGAGGCGGTGGCTCGACGGACGTGCCCGGCGCGGACGCCGAGGTCGAGGCTGCGCCGAGTGCTGCGGCAGAGCCGAGCGCGCCCGCCCCCAGTGCGCCCGCCCCCAGTGCGGCTGCACCGAGCGCGCCGGCGGAGCCGGCTCCCAGTGCGGCTCCCGCACCCAGCGCAGCTCCCGCTCCCAGCGCAGCGCCCGCCCCGAGCGCCGTTCCGGCAGGGTCGCACGACGCTCCCGCGCAGGCCGGAAGCAACGCCGGCTACATCACGCCGATCGTGCGCAAGCTGGCTGCCGAGCACGGTGTCGACCTCGCGTCGATCACCGGTACGGGTGTCGGTGGCCGGATCCGCAAGCAGGACGTGCTGGCCGCTGCCGAGTCGTCCGGTTCATCGGCCTCCGCACCCGCGGCGCCCACGCGCGAGCCGCTTGAGGACTCGCCGCTGCGCGGCACCACCGTGTCGATGTCGCGACTGCGCAAGGTCATTGCCGAGCGCGCCGTGGTGTCGATGCAGTCGACGGCCCAGCTGACGTCGGTCGTCGAGGTCGATGTGACGAAGGTGGCGGCCCTGCGCTCGTCGGTGAAGGATGCCTTCCAGAAGGCGACGGGAACGAAGCTCTCGTTCCTGCCGTTCTTCGCCAAGGCGGCCACCGAGGCGCTGCGCGCCTTCCCGATCATCAACGCGACCGTCGACGGCGACTCGATCGTCTACCCGGACACGGAGAACCTGTCGATCGCCGTCGACACCGAGCGGGGCCTGCTCACGCCCGTCGTGCGCGGCGCCGGTGACAAGTCGATTGCCGAGCTCGCCACCGACATCGCCGACCTCGCCGCGCGCACGCGCGACAACCAGCTGAAGCCCGACGAGCTGGCCGGCGGCACGTTCACCCTCACCAACACGGGGTCGCGCGGCGCGCTGTTCGACACGCCGGTGGTGTTTCTGCCGCAGGTCGCCATCCTCGGTACCGGCGTGGTGACGAAGAAGCCGACCGTGGTGACGGTCGACGGCGAAGATGTCATTGCGATTCGATCGATGGTGTACCTGGCTCTGTCGTACGACCACCGCATCGTCGACGGCGCTGACGCTGCCCGCTTCCTGACCGCCGTGAAGGCGCGCCTGGAGGAGGCCGACTTCGACGCCGACCTGGGCATCTAAGTCCAGGCATCCCGAATACGCTATCCGGCCTCGCTTCTGATCAGCAGAAGCGAGGCCGGAGTCGTTTCCGGCGCGTCCACCGTCACGACGACCGCGTCGCCGGAGCGTTCCACGACCGCGGCATCGACGGTTTTCGACGCGAACAGTGCCGCAAGAGGCTCGAGCGCGTCGTCCTGCTCCATCGCGCGCGCCTCCGCAGCGCGCGATGCGCCGTGCAAAGCGCCGTCGCACAGCCGTCGCTGGTCGCGAACGCACGAGCGCCAGCGAGCGACGAGCTCGCCCACGACGGCCGACCAGTCGTCAGGCTCGGCCGCGAGCGTCGGGTCGGCCGGTGCGTCACCGTCGCCACCGGGCGTCCCCTCGGCCGGAGCGTCACGAACCTCGGTGTTCGCACCCGTGAGGTCGGCGGTATCGGACGCCCGGTCTCCCGAGACCGACGGCACCGCCGCGGTGATGAGAACGGCGGCGAGAACGGCCGCTCCCGCGGCCGCCATGATCAGCGTTCGGCGGGACACCCCCGACGCCCTGGCGCGGGCACGGCGGGCGCGCGTGGTGACCTCCGAGACAGCGTCGTCAACGCGCGCCGTCAGCGCGCTGGGGAGGCCCACCTGCCGCAGGAGCCGACTGATCGTCGCCGCGTCGCCCTGTGGCGCATCGACCCGCTCGGCGTCGGCAGGGCGCGGCATGTCATCGCGCGGCGTCGCGGTGGGGCGGGCATCGCCGACCAGCGGTTCTGCCGCACTCCAGCGCAACAGCACGTCGGGATCGGCCAGCGCGTCGGTTACGGGGGGCAACGAGGCGGCGGTGTCGGCATAGCCGGAGGCGTCGAGTGCGTGGATGACGGCGTCGCGCAACCGCGCCAGAGCCTCGAGGTCGATGAGATGCGCCGGGTCGCGCGCTCGCAGGGCGGCGGGCAGCGCAGCCGCCCAGTGCGCCCCCGTCAGGTCAGCGATCACCGGGCAGCCCTCAGCGCTCACCCGAATGCGGTGAGCCTCCGGTCCGCCGAGAACGGCCCCCTGATCGTGGGCAGCGCGAACCGTCGAGATCACGGGGTGGAGCACGGTGACCGCACGGCCCGGCGTACACCAACCCGGTGTAGCGAGCAGCCCGTCGAGACGCTCTCCGGAGACAATCGAGCGAACGACGCGCAGGGAGCCGTCGGCATCGAGCGCGAGATCGCGCAAGGCCGGCAGGTGTCGAGACCCGCACTCGGCCATGACACGAACCTGATGTTCCCACGCGGCGCGGGCCGCCGCCGGGACGATCAGGAGTTCTGCCGCGCCCGTTCCGTCGTCGACGACGGCGCGCTCGACATCGCCGGCGGCCGCACGATGTCGAACGACCCGATACGCCTCGCCATCGCTGTCGTGCATGGCGGGAGAGTGCCAGCCATGACGGTCGCCCGGGCGCGATGTGACGGGCCCTGTGAGCGGGCTCCTGCGCGCGGGCGGACGGGGAGGAGCAACGCGCGAACCCCGTATCCTTGACGTATGGCACGTCGCGACTCCAGCAGCCCGAAGACACCCAAGGAACCCGGCCGCATCAAGCAGATGTGGCAGGTCTTCCAGATGACGCGCCGCATGGACAAGGCCGCGCCCTGGTGGATGCTGCTGTGGTTCATCCTGCCGCTGACGGCGGGAATCGTGCTCGCCATCGTGATCGCGGGCGGAAGCATCCTCGGCATGGTGCTGTACATCATCGCCGGCGTCATGGGAGGCATCCTCGGCCCGTTGGTCGTACTGGGTCGCCGGGCGGAGCGCGTCGCCTACCGTCAGATCTCCGGTCAACCCGGCGCCGTCGGCGCTGTCCTGCGCAGCGCTTTGCGCCGCGCGTGGCAGTCGAGCGAGATGCCGGTCGCTGTGAGTCCGAAAAACCAGGATGCGGTGTATCGCGCTGTCGGCAAGCCCGGCGTCATCTTGATCGGCGAGGGTCCGAAGTCGCGGACCAAGCGCATGCTCGAGGACGAGCGACGCAACGTGAACCGCATCGTGCCGAATGTTCCCGTCCACTTCGTGTATGTCGGGCCGGACGAGGACTCGACGAAGCTCGAGAACCTTGCCAAGACCCTGAACAAGAACAAGAAGGTCTTGACGAAGGCCGAGGTGCTGGCCGTCAACAACCGTCTGACGTCGCTCAGCCGCTCAAGCACGCTGCCCATTCCGAAGGGCATTGACCCGATGAAGGTTCGCGCCCCCAAGCCGCGCTAGGCGGTCGCCGCGGCCCACTCTCGGCGCAACTGCGCATACCGCTCGAGGGTCGTCCACTCCCCCTTGAACCAGTCAGCATCGAGCAGGGTGCCCTCGTGGCGCAGGCCCAGCCGCTGCATCAGCCGAATCACCGATGCGTTGCGCGCGTCTGCCTGCATGACGACGCGGTGCGCCCCGGCCTCGAACAGAGCGTCGCGAACGGCCGCGACCGCCTCTACGGCATAGCCGCGCCCCTGGGCCGAGGGCGCGAGCGTCACGCCGAGTTCATACGTGTCGGGTTGCACTGGGTCACAGCCCACTGCGACATCGCCCCACAGCTCGCCGACACCCGGCGAGCTGACTCGCGGGTGAATCGCCAGCTGCAGCCACTCGCCCGGGGCAAGGCGGCCGCCGCGGGGTTGATCCGCCACAAGTGCCTCGGCGTCGGCACGGGAGTAGTCCACCGACCAGGACTGGTAGCGCGCGACATCGCCGTGCTGGCGGTAGGCAACGAATGCGTCGATGTCACCGGCAGCGAGGGGCGCGAGCCGCAGGCGGGGCGTCTCGACGTTCATGCCCTCAGGCTAGAACACGCGGCGCATGTACTCCGCGTTCTGCGAGTAGCCGAGGCGGTCGTAGAAACCACCCGCCCGACGCGAGGCAACGGTGATCTGGCGCACCCCGCGGCGGATGCACTCTGCCTCGACCGCGTGGACGAGAGCGGTGCCAAGATCGTGACCGCGCGCATCCGCGTCGACGACGATTTCCTGTAGCTGAGCAGACGGACCGTTTGTCGACAGCAGGCGCGCGACCGTGGTGAGCGCGTAGCCGGCGACTGTGCCCTCGCTCGTCTCCGCTACGAGCAGGAAGATCGCGTCGTCTTCGCCCGCGGCGACGACATCGCGGTAGGACTCGTCGAACGCGCTACGGACGGGAACAAACGCTGCGCCGAGCTGCTGGACCAACGCGAAGACCGCGTCAGCGTCGTCGGGACGGGCGCGCCGTACGAGGCTCATCGGTGGTAACTCAGCGCCCGAAGTTGCCGCGGTAGTACTCGTACACCCAGCCCACGAGACCGATCAACGCGATCACGGCTGCGTAGCCGACGATCCAGAAGTCGATGGCGAGGCCGAGGAACACGAGTGACGCGCCACCGGCGAGGATGATCGGCCACCAGCTCCACGGCGGGAAGAAGCCCTGCTCGGCGTCACCGTCGTCGATGTCGGCATCGAGGCGGTCCTCCGGCAGCTCACCACCCTGGTTGCGGTAGACGAGGCGCAGGTAGAAGGCGATGAACGCCGACAGGATTCCGCAGAGGCCGATCGCGACCGCGCCGACCCACTCCACCTGACCCGTGTCGATGATGGCCCACGAGATGTAGATGACGTCGAGGACGACGAAGAAGACAAGCAGGACCCAGAAGAGGTTGATGTTGGTCTTCACGGGATCACTTCACCTTGTTGTCGTCGATGTCGAGCGTCGGAGCGTCGGGAGCATCCTTACCCGGCCCGATGCCGATCGGGATGCCGGCCTCGGGGTGGTTCAGGTCGAAGGCCGGCGACTCCGAACGGATACGCGGGATCGACGTGAAGTTGTGGCGCGGCGGGGGGCACGAGGTGGCCCACTCGAGCGAGCGGCCGTAGCCCCACGGGTCGTTGACCGTGACCTTCGGAGCCCGACGGGCGGTGATGTAGACGTTCAAGAGGAACGGGATCATCGACGCTGCGAGCAGGAACGAACCGACCGTCGAGAGCTGGTTCATCCAGGTGAAGCCGTCTTCCACGAGGTAGGTCGCGTAGCGACGGGGCATACCCACGACACCGAGCCAGTGCTGCACGAGGAACGTCGCGTGGAAGCCGACGAACAGCACCCAGAAGTGGATGTGGCCCAGACGCTCGTTGAGCATCTTGCCCGTCCACTTCGGCCACCAGAAGTAGAAGCCTGCGAACATCGCGAACACGACGGTTCCGAAGACCACGTAGTGGAAGTGCGCCACGACGAAGTAGGAGTCGGAGACCGCGAAGTCGAGCGGCGGCGAAGCGAGGATCACACCGGTGAGACCACCGAACACGAAGGTGATCAGGAAGCCGAGCGACCACACCAGCGGCGTCTCGAACGTCACCGAGCCGCGCCACATTGTTCCGATCCAGTTGAAGATCTTCACGCCGGTCGGAACGGCGATGAGCATCGTCATGAGCGCGAAGAACGGCAGCAGCACCGAGCCGGTCACGTACATGTGGTGGGCCCACACGGTGATCGACAGGGCCGCGATGGCGATCGTCGCGTACACGAGCGTCTTGTAGCCGAAGATCGGCTTGCGGCTGAACACGGGGAAGATCTCGGAGACGATGCCGAAGAACGGCAGCGCGATGATGTACACCTCGGGGTGCCCGAAGAACCAGAACAGGTGCTGCCAGAGGATGGCGCCACCGTTGGCCGCATCGAAGACGTGCGATCCGAACATCCGGTCGGAGCCGAGGGCGAACAGGGCGGCGGCCAGAACCGGGAAGGCCATCAGCACGAGCAGCGACGTGACGAGGGTGTTCCAGGTGAAGATCGGCATGCGCCACATGGTCATACCGGGGGCACGCATCGTGATGATCGTCGTGATGAAGTTCACCGCGCCGAGAATTGTTCCGAAGCCGGATATCGCGAGGCCGAACACCCAGAGGTTTCCTCCGAGCCCTGGCGAGAAGGTTTGACTCGACAGTGGCGCATACGCGAACCAGCCGAAGGACGCCGCTCCCTGCGGGGTGAGGAAGCCGGCGACCGCGATCAGCGAACCGAACGAGTACAGCCAGTAGGCGAAGGCGTTCAGACGCGGGAACGCGACGTCAGGCGCGCCAATCTGCAGCGGCATCAGCACGTTGGCAAAGCCGGCGAAGAGCGGCGTCGCAAACATGAGCAGCATGATCGTGCCGTGCATCGTGAACAGCTGGTTGTACTGCTCTTTCGTGGCCACGATTTCGAGGCCGGGAGCGAACAGCTGCGCACGGATGACGAGGGCCATCACGCCGCCGAGCAGGAAGTAGATAAACGACGTGATCAGGTACATGTACCCGATCGTCTTGTGGTCGGTGGAGGTGATCCAGCCGACGAACACGTTCCCCTTGCGACGAACGGTGGGCGAAATGGCCTCCGGAGCGCTGCCGGAAACGTTGGGGCGAGGTGCGGTCGTAGTCATGTGGCCGCTTACTCCTCTTCGCTCGTGCCGGCGGGTGCAATGACCGGCGGGTTCGGGGCGGTGTTGAACTCCGGTCCGAGGCGGCCCTCGAAGCCGCGGTCACGCAGGGCCTGCATCTGCGCCTCGTACTCTTCCACCGACACGACCTCGACGTTGAACAGCATGAGCGAGTGGAACTCGCCACAGAGCTCGGCGCACTTGCCGACGAAGCTGCCCTCGCGTTCGGGGATGAAGAACCAGTGGTTGGTGCGACCGGGGATCATGTCTTTCTTGTAGAGGAAGTCGATGATCCAGAACGAGTGGATGACGTCGCGCGACTCGATGATGATTTCGACCTTCTGCCCCACGGGGAGGTACAGGGTCGGCAGCGACTCGACGTCGATGGTGTTGTTGGGGCCCGTCTCCTGGGCCTGGATGCCCGAGTAGTAGACGTTGTCGGTCAGGTAGTTGAAGTCCCACGCCCAGCGCTTGCCGTAGACCTCGATCTGCACGTCGGGGTCTTCCAGCGGAGCCTCGATCGCCGCCTGGTCGCGGGCGGTGAAGGCGAAGAAGCCGAGGACGAGGATCAGCGGAACGACGGTGTAGAACACCTCGATCGGCATGTTGTACCGCAGCTGAACCGGAAGCCCGGTCTGCCCGCGGCGACGCCGGTAGACAACGGCCGCCCAGATGATGAGGCCCCAGGTGATCACACCGACCACGAGGAGCACGATCCAGGAGGTCACCCACAGACCGATCACGCGGTCGACCTGGTTGGTCGTTCCGGGTTCGGTCGGGAGCCAACCCAGTTGCATCTGGGTCGTGCACCCGGCTAGGGCGATCGTGGTGATGACGGCGAGGGGAATCGCCGTCCATCGAAGACGTCGGTTGGAACGCACCGGTGACCTCTCGTCGAGACGGGGGTTGTGAATCGCTGTTCAGTCTACGTTACGCGGCGAGTCGCTCCGGGCGCACGACGCTCCGAGATCCCTGCCAATCCGCGGATTCAGGGACCCTAACGATGTGATATCGAGAGCGCTCGGGCGTGGGCCGCGGTGGCGTCAGTGGAAGCTGTCGCCGCACGCGCAGGAGCCCTGCGCGTTGGGGTTGTCGATCGTGAAGCCCTGCTTCTGAATCGTGTCTTCGAAGTCGATCGACGCACCCTCGAGGTAGGGCACGCTCATCTTGTCGACCACGACCTCGACGCCGCCGAATTCGCGGGTCGCGTCACCATCGAGCAGTCGCTCGTCGAAGTAGAGCTGGTAAATGAGCCCCGAGCATCCCCCGGGCTGAACGGCCAGTCGCAGCCGCAGGTCGTCGCGGCCCTCCTGGGACAGCAGCGACGCCACTTTGGCGGCGGCCGCGTCGGTGAGCGTCACGCCGTGGGCGGGAGCCGTGGTCGCGGTGTCGGTCATGTGTTCCTCCGAAGCTGTGGGGACTGCGCACTCAGTGTACGTCGGTCGCCTGGGCGCGCTCGGTCAGCCGCGCGAGCAGCACGGCTTCGGTGAGGATCGCGCGGCGCAGCACGCCGAGGTGCAGCGACTCATTGGGGCTGTGGGCACGCGACTCCGGGTCTTCGACGCCGGTCACGAGCACGTGCGCGTCGGGGAATACCTCGGCAAGGTCGGCGATGAACGGAATCGACCCTCCGACGCCGGTCAGCTGCGGTTCTGCCCCCCACGCCTCGCGCATCGACTGCAGCGCTTCGTCGGCACCCCATCCGCTCGTGTCGACGAGGAACGGGTTGCCGAGGTCGACCTGGCCGAATTCGAGGTGTGCGCCGAAGGGCGCGTGCGCCACGAGGTGATCGCGAATCGCCTCAAACGCGTCGGCGGCGCTCTGGCCGGGCGCCACGCGGGCGCTGATCTTCACCGAGACGCTCGGCTGCAGGGTGTTCGATGCGTTCTGCACGCTCGGCGCATCGATCCCCGTCACGGTGATGGCCGGCTGCGCCCAGACGCGGTGCAGCAGCGCCCCGCGCCCGATCGGCGACACCCCCTCGAGCAGGCCCGCCTCGTGCCGGAAGCGCTCCAGGTCGTCGGCCGGCACCTCTTGGTCGTGGCTCGTGAGCCCCGCCACGGCAACGGCACCGTCGTCGTCGTGCAGGGTGGCCAGCAGGCGCACAGCGGCGAGCATGGCGTCCGGTGCCGCTCCCCCGAGCATCCCGGAATGCGACGCGTGAGCGAGCGTCGAGATGGTGAGCGTGAAAGCGGCGTTACCGCGCAGCCCGATCGTGAGCGACGGGATCTCGGTGGTCCAGTTGTCACTGTCGGCGACGATGATCACGTCGGCGGCGAGGGTGTCGCGATGAGCGTCGAGCAGCGCCCGGAAGGAGCGAGAACCGAACTCCTCCTCCCCCTCGATAAACATGACGATGCCCACGTCGGGGTCGCCCACGGTGTCGACGAGGGCGCGAATGGCGGCAACGTGCGCGATGACACCCGCCTTGTCGTCTGCGGCGCCCCGCCCGTACAGCCGGTCGCCGCGCACGGTCGGCTCGAACGGGGGCGACTGCCAGAGGGAGTCATCGCCCGGAGGCTGGACGTCGTGGTGCGCGTACAGGAGCACGGTCGGGCGCCCATTGCGCGGCTCGCGCCTCGCCAGAACCGCGGGCTGTCCCGTCTGCTCGGTGCCGGGAATGGGGGCGCTGACGATGTCGACGCGGTCGAACACGTCGAGCCCGCGGAGCAGCCCGGCAACGGCGTCGGCGGACGCCGCCACGTGGGCCGGATCGAAGCCGTCCCACGACACCGACGGGATGCGCACCAGCTCGGACAACTCGGCGATCGTCTGCGGCATACGGTCGCGCACGGCGTCGGAGAGCGCGGCGAGGGTCGTAGGGGCGGTCGGGGCGGGCCGGTCGTCACGGGTCATGCCGGTACCCTAGTGGTCTTGGATTCAACGGAAGGACGAGCCGCCGTGGCCCGCAGGAACGACGCCAGCACCACCCCGAGCGCCGCCGAGGACGCGGCTGCCGACGCCGTCACGGAGGCCGAGGCGACCTCGACCGGCAAGAAGGGGCGCCCGACGCCGACGCGCAAGGAGCGCGAGGCGGCGCGCAAGCGCCCGCTCGTTCCCGACGACCGCAAGCGTGCTCGGGCCGAGAACCGGCAGCGCATGGCCGAAGCGCGCGAGCGTGCCCGCGAGGGCCTCGCCCGCGGTGAAGAGCGCTACCTCCCGCAGCGCGATCGCGGACCCCAGCGTCGCTACGTGCGCGACTACGTCGACGCGCGGACAAGCTTTGGCGAGTTCATGATCCCCGTGATGTTCCTCGTGATCATCGCCACCTTCCTGCCCAGCGTTGACGCGCAGTTCATCGCGATCATCTCGCTGTGGGGCTTTTTCCTCATCGCCATCGCCGACAGCATCCTGCTCGGGTACCTCGTGAAGCGCCGCCTACGCAAGAAGTTCGGCGACGACAAGGTCGAAAAGGGCGTCGGCTGGTACGCGGGCATGCGCGCGCTGCAGCTGCGCGTGCTGCGTCTGCCCAAGCCGCAGGTCAAGCGCGGCGAGTACCCGGTCTAGGCGGTTTCGGGCGCGGATGCGCGGGCCAAGCCCCGCAGGATCTGCCGCGCCCAGCCGGGGCCCCGGTACAAGAAGCCGGTGTAACCCTGAATCAGGGTGGCGCCCGCCGCCAGTCGCTCACGAGCGTCGTCAGCCGTTTCGATGCCGCCGACGGACACGACGCAGTAGTCCGACGGCACGGCGGCGCGGATGATGCGCAGCACCTCGAGCGATCGGGACCGGACCGGGGCACCGCTGAGGCCCCCGGCTCCCGCCGCTTCGACGAGACGTGGGTCGCTCGTGAGACCGTCACGCCGGATGGTCGTGTTGGTCGCGATGATGCCGGCGAGCCCCTTGGCGACGGCCAACCGGGCGATTCCCTCGACGGCCTCGTCGTCGAGATCGGGGGCGATCTTCACGAGAACCGGGGTGTCGCCGGCCTCCTGGAGCACAGCATCCAGGAGCGGGCCCAGCAACTGGTCGTCTTGCAGGCCGCGCAACCCCGGCGTGTTGGGCGATGACACGTTGACCGCAAGGTAGTCGGCGACCGGCGCCATCAGCCGGGCGCTCGCGCGGTAATCGTCGATCGCCTCGGCGACGTCGACGACGCGTGACTTGCCGATGTTCGCGCCGATGACGGGGCGGTGTGCCCGACGGCGCTCGCGGGCAACCCGCTGCGCTGCGGCGGCCGCCCCGCGGTTATTGAAGCCCATGCGATTGATCACCGCGCGGTCGGCGACGAGGCGAAACAGCCTCGGCCGGGGGTTTCCGTCCTGAGGGATGGCCGTGACCGTGCCGACCTCGACGTGACCGAACCCGAGGGCCCAGAGGCCGCGGATCAGCTCGGCGTCTTTGTCGAAGCCCGCCGCCATCCCCCACGGCGACTCGAAGTGCAGACCGAGCGCATCGACGGCGAGGGAGTCGGCCGGGCGCGTCAGCGCGCGAACGGCGCGGGTCAGCCCGAGCCTCGGGATCGCGCGGATGACGCTGGCCGCGAGGTGGTGCGCCCGCTCGGGATCCAGGCGGCTGAGCACGACCCGGAACAGCACGTCATATGCGGCCATCAGTCGGCGCTGGCGGCTCGCGCCGCGTCTTCGGATCGCAGCTGAGCAATGGCCGCCTCGAAGTCGTCGAGGTTGTCGAAGGCCTGGTAGACGCTCGCGAAACGGAGGTAGGCCACCTCGTCGAGCTGTCGCAATTCGGGAAGGATGGCGAGCCCGATGTCGTTGGCGTCGAGCTGCGACGCCCCGGTGGCCCGCAGGTTTTCTTCGACGCGCTGGGCGAGTTGCGCAAGATCACCGTCGGTCACGGGACGGCCCTGGCACGCCTTACGCACGCCCGCGACGATCTTGTCGCGCGAGAAGGGCTCGGCGACTCCGGATCGCTTCACCACGGACAGCGAGGCGGTCTCGGTGGTCGAGAAGCGGCGCCCGCACTCGGGACACTGCCGGCGACGGCGAATCGCGAGGCCATCGTCGCTCGTGCGGGAGTCGACGACGCGGCTGTCGGGATACCGGCAGAAGGGGCAATGCATGGAGTGTGAGCCTAGTCGAGGCCCGCAGCGGGCTCGGAAAAGCGCGCGGTGATCGCCGAACCGTGCGCCGGGAGGTCTTCGGCCGTCGCGAGAGCAACGACGTCGTCGGCGATGGCGCGCAGAGCCGAGCGGTCGTACTCGACGATCTGCTGAGCGCGCAGGAAGGTGTAGGCACCGAGACCGGAGGAGAACCGTGCCTGGCCCCCGGTGGGCAGCACGTGGTTGGAGCCCGCCGCGTAGTCGCCGAGGCTGACCGGGGTGTGGTCGCCCACGAAGATGGCGCCGGCGTGACTGAGCTGCGGAAGAAGCGCGTGCGGGTCGGCGACCTGCAGTTCGAGGTGCTCGGGTGCGTATGCGTCGGAGAAGCGGCACGCGACCTCGAGGTCATCGACGATCACGATCGCCGACTGTTCGCCGCTCAGCGCCGCCTGGACGCGGGCGGCGTGGGGCGTCCGCTGGGCAACGCCCGGCAGTGCGGCCGCCACCCGCTCGGCCACCGCCTCGCTCGTGGTGACGAGCACGGCGCTCGCCAGCTCGTCGTGTTCGGCCTGGCTCACGAGGTCGGCGACCACGAGGTCGACCCGTGCGGTCTCGTCGGCGATGACCAGAATCTCGGTCGGCCCGGCCTCGGAGTCGATGCCCACGACGCCGGTGACCGCGCGCTTCGCGGTGGCGACAAAGAGATTGCCCGGGCCGGTGATGACCTGCACCGGCTCGAGACCGATGCCGGGAACGCCGTAGGCCAATGCGCCGATCGCTCCGGCACCGCCCATGGCGTAGACCTCGTCGATACCGAGCAGCGACGCTGCGGCGAGGATCGTCGGGTGCACCGAGCCGCCGTAAGCGGCCTGAGGCGGCGAGGCGAGAGCGATCGACGAGACCCCGGCTCCCTGTGCGGCCAGCACGTTCATGACGACGCTGGAGGGGTACACCGCCTTGCCGCCCGGAACGTAGAGGCCGACGCGGTCAACGGGACGCCAGCGCTGAACGATCGTCGCCCCGGGGGCGATCTCGGTGCGCACCTCGGGCGGAACCTGCGCCGCCGTACCCCGACGAACCCGGTCGATGGCGGTGGTCAACGCCGCCCGCACTGCGGGGTCGAGCTCGGTCTCGGCGCGGGCAATCTCGTCGGACGACACGCGGATGGTCGCGGGACGCACGCCGTCAAAGCGCTCTGCCTGCTCAAGCAGCGCGTTCGCCCCGCGCTCGCGCACGTCCGCGATGATCGCCTCGACCGCGTCTGCGGCAGAACGGACGCTGGACGCCGAGCGGGGAACGAGGGTGAGCAGCTCGGCGTCGCTGAGACGGCGACCGCGCAGGTCGATGGTCTGAATCATGGCCCCCCCATGCTACTGACGGCTTGCCTCGGGAATACCCGGGCGCCAATACGGTTGACTCCCCACGTGACCACTCCCCAAGCTCCCGACGCATCCGGCTTCGACGCGTTCGCGCAGGCGTTTCGTCGCCACGCGGCCGGGGTGGCGATCATTACGGCGCTGACACCCGATGGCCGTCCCGTCGGATTCACCGCCACGTCACTGGCATCGCTCGCTGCGGAGCCGCCGCTGGCCACGTTCAATATGGCCAGGACGGCGAGCAGCTGGCCGGCCATCGAGCACACGGACCACGTCGCGATCCACATCCTCGGCGAACGCCAATTCGGCGTCGCGCAGATTCTCGCCGGCGATAACGCGAAGCGGTTCGACGGCGATCACTGGGAGCCCGGACCGCACGGCCTCCCGATCATCCGCGACGTGCCGGCGTGGATGGTCGGGCGCATCGTCGCCCGCACCCCGGTGGCCGGCAACGCCATGATCGCCGTGCAGATCACGGAGGGAGCGCTCGGCGCCCCGGACGAGCCGCTGACCTATCACGAGCGCGCCTACCGGGCCCTCGGCGCTCCCCTGCGCTAGGTGTACCCGGTCATGACGTTGGTGTCACTCGGCTGATCGGTGGCAGGCCTCCGCAAGCGGTGTGTGCTCGAGC
>NZ_JBKBPI010000002.1:0-301623 GCF_046293215.1 Microcella sp.
ACCGCGCGCATCCGTCGACGGCTCGGGCGCTCGTCGTGAACGGTCTGCGCGACCGCCTGCGGGCAGCTTGGCGTCGGGGCCGCGGGGGCCGCCGGGGGGGGGCCCCCCCCCCGGGGCGGCACTAGTAGCGGTCGACCGCGGGCGGCTCGGGCGTCTCGAGCACGGCACCGGCCGTGCCCTCCCACGCCGCAACCCAGCGCCCGTCGGCGTAGGCGGCCTCAAGCACGTCGTTGATCCAGTTACGGAACTCGGTGTCGTCGAGTGCCAGGCCGATGCCGTACGGCTCGGCGGTGAAGGGGTTGCCGACGACCTCGAACTCGCCCTCGTTCTGGTCGGCGAGCCCGGCGAGGATGACGTTGTCGGTGGTCAACGCCTGAGCGGCCCCGGTGCGCATCGGCTCGAGACAGTTGGTGTAGGTGTCGGTCGTGAGCACGTCAGCCGTTGCGTACTCGCGAATGTTCACCTCGGAGGTCGACCCCGTGACGGTGCACACGACCTTGTCGGCCAGGTCGTCGGGCCCCGTGATGCCGTCGGGGTTGCCGGCAGGTACGAGCAGGTCTTGGCCGGCCTCGTAGTACGGACCCGCGAAGGAGATCACTTCTTTGCGGGTGTCGTTGATCGTGTAGGTCGCGATCACGATGTCGACCTCGCCGTTTTGGATGAACGGCTCGCGGTTCGCCGACACGGTCTCGACCCATCTGATGTTCTCGGGCGCGATACCGAGCTCGGCGGCGATGATCTTGCCGATCTCGACATCGAATCCGACGGGCACTCCTTCGGGACCGGCCAGACCAAACAGTGGTTGATCGAACTTGGTGCCAATGGTGATCGTGCCGGCGTCCGCGAGGGCCGCCATGGTCGTGCCCGGCTCAAACTGTGCGTCATCGACCACCTCGGGTTCGGGTGTCGATGATCCGGTGTCGGCGCAGGCACTGAGCGTCAGTGCTGCCACCGCGGCGGTGGCAATGGCCCAGCGTGTCGAACGTCTCCGCATGAAGTCCCCCTCGTTGCTGTGTGTGATCCGCCCCACCGGCCGGCGGGGCGGCCTTCCCTAGTGGGTGAGGATCTTGGACAGGAAGTCTTTGGCCCGCTGTGTTTGCGGGTCAGTGAAGAACTTCTCGGGCGTCGCCTCTTCGACGATCTCGCCGTCGGCCATGAACAGCACGCGGTCGGCTGCGCGTCGGGCGAAGCCCATCTCGTGGGTGACGACGATCATCGTCATGCCGTCCTTTGCGAGCTGCACCATGACGTCGAGCACCTCGTTGATCATCTCGGGGTCGAGGGCCGAAGTGGGCTCGTCGAGCAGAATGAGTTTCGGCTCCATCGCGAGCGCTCGCGCGATGGCGACGCGCTGCTGCTGACCACCAGAGAGCTGGGCGGGCATCTTGTGCGCCTGATTGGCGACGCCAACCCGGTCAAGCAACGCCATGGCCTTCGCCTCGGCGTCCGCTTTCGACAGGCGCCGCACCTTCCGCGGGCCGAGGGCGACGTTCTCGAGAACGGTCTTGTGGGCGAACAGGTTGAACGCCTGAAAGACCATGCCGACATCGGCGCGCAGCTGCGCGAGCGCGCGACCCTCGGCCGGCAACGCCGTGCCGTCGATGCGAATCGCGCCACCGTCGATCGTCTCGAGGCGGTTGATGGCGCGGCAGAGGGTCGACTTTCCCGAGCCGCTCGGGCCGATCACGACGACGACCTCGCCGGCCTCGACGTTCGTCGTGACGTCTTTCAGAACGTGCAGATCGCCGAAGTGCTTGTTGACCGAATCGATCTCAACCAGGGCGGGCATGGCCGCCAGCCAAACACAGGGTCAGTGATCGTCGTCACGCGTGTCCACAGCAGCCGCACGCTGGGCGAAGGCACTCTCGTACAGGCACACGGCGGCGGCCGTGGCAAGGTTCAGAGACTCGGCGTTGCCGTAGATGGGCACGATGACCGCGCGGTCGGCCTGCGTGAGCTGCTCGGCCGTCAACCCCCGCGCCTCGTTGCCGAACAGCCAGGCGGTCGGCCCATCGAGGTCGCCGTCGGAGCGCGCGGCAAGCAGATCGTCGCCGGAAATGTCAGCGGCGAGCACGCGCATCCCGATCGCTCGGAGGGCCTCCAGCGCCTCGTCGAGCGAGACGCCGACGACGACGGGGACGTGGAAAAGGGAACCGGTGGTTGCCCGCACCGCCTTCGGGTTGAACGGGTCAACGCTCGTGCCGGTCAGAATGACGGCGTCGGCACCGGCCGCATCCGCCACCCGGATGACCGTGCCGGCGTTGCCAGGATCACGCACCTCCTCGAGCACGGCCACGAGGCGTGGCCGGGCAGCGATCACCGACTCGAGCGACGCGGGGAAGGTTGCGCAGACTGCAACCATTCCCTGCGGAGTCACGGTGTCCGCAATCGCGGACAGCACGGCCTCGGTGACGATCTCGACCGGGATGGAGGCGGCGCGTGCATCCCGGATGAGCGCGCCGGAGCGGTCACGGGCCTGCGGTGTCACGAAAATCTCACGCACAAGAGCCGGCCGGAAGCGGATGGCCTCGGCCACCGCCTGGGGCCCTTCGACGAGGAACAACCCGGTTTCGGCGCGCTGGTTCTTCTTCGCGAGCTTGGCGGCGGCGCGCACGCGGGGCGAGCGCGGGTTGTCGATCACGCGCTCATGGTAGCGAGATGCGGGCAAACGGCGGGTGAACGCGACGATGGCGCGCACCCCGGGCGGGGATGCGCGCCATCGTGTGGTCGTGCGGAGGACCTACGCGGCCGACTTCGGCGCCGAGGTGTCGGCGGGAAGAGCCTTCTTGGCGGTCTCGACGAGCGTGGCAAACGTGGCCGGCTCGTTGACGGCCAGCTCGGCCAGCATGCGACGGTCAACCTCGACACCGGCAAGGCCGAGGCCCTGGATGAGGCGGTTGTAGGTCATGCCGTTCTGGCGGGCAGCGGCGTTGATGCGCTGAATCCAGAGGCGGCGGAACTCACCCTTGCGTGCGCGACGGTCGCGGTACGCGTACACGAGCGAGTGGGTGACCTGCTCCTTGGCCTTGCGGTAGAGGCGCGACCGCTGACCGCGGTACCCCTCGGCGCGCTCGAGAATGACCCGACGCTTCTTGTGGGCGTTAACTGCCCGCTTGACTCTCGCCATCTTCTTTCGTCCTTACTTCGTCGTGTCTCGGCGTTACTTCTCGCCGATGAGCTTCTTGATGACCTTCGCGTCCTGCGGCGCGACAACCTGCTCGCGGTTCAGTCGGCGGGTCAGCTCGCTCGACTTCTTCTCCAGGTTGTGACGCATGCCGGCCGACTGCTTCATGACCTTGCCGCTACCGGTGGTCTTGAAGCGCTTCTTCGCCCCGGAGTGGGTCTTCTGCTTGGGCATCTCTTCCTCGTTTCGTTGCGGGTGCTGCACGCGCCCCTGCGGGCGGTCAGATGTGGGCGGTGACTACTCGTCGTCACCGGCGCGGCCCTGGCGGGCCGCCTTCGCCTCGGCCCGGGCCGCGTTCTGCTCGGCCTTCGCCTCGGACTTGTTCTTCAGCGGCGCAATGATCATCGTCATGTTGCGGCCGTCAATCGTGGGCTTGTTCTCGACGACACCGAGCTCGGCGACGTCATCAGCGAAGCGCTGCAGCAGACGCACGCCCATCTCGGGGCGGGACTGCTCGCGGCCGCGGAACAGGATCATGGCCTTGACCTTGTCACCGGCCTTCAAGAAGTTCTCGGCGCGCTTGCGCTTCGTTTCGTAGTCGTGAGAGTCGATCTTCAGACGGAACCGGACCTCTTTCAGGACGGTGTTCGCCTGGTTACGTCGGGCCTCCTTGGCCTTCTGCGCAGCCTCGTACTTGAACTTGCCGTAGTCCATGATCTTCACCACGGGCGGCTTCGAGTTCGGGGCGACCTCGACAAGGTCGAGGTCGGCCTCCTGCGCCAGGCGCAGGGCCACTTCAACCTTCACGACGCCGACCTGCTCGCCTCCCGGCCCGACAAGGCGGACCTCGGGGACGCGGATGCGGTCGTTGGTTCTCGGTTCGCTGATGGCGACTCCTCGTTGCGTGTCAATGCTGCTGGCGATCCAGCCGAGACGGTCTCGGTGGACCCGATCGAGGAGTGCGTTTCCACGGCGCGCACGGCCGCGGTAGCCCCAATCTCTCGGGCAGATGAACCTGGCCGAGGGAGGCTGTGCGACCCGGTAACCTAAGTGCGGTCAAGCGCGGGTGGGAGCGAACTCCTCTTTCGTACCGGGGAAATGGCCCCGGAGCCCGCCCAAGAATAGCAGAACGAGGTCATGATGGACACCGCCGCCCGCGACATCGCCGAGGTGCCCGCCGTTGAGATCATCAACGCCGCGTGCGTTCACCTTCTGAGTGCGGCCGCCGTGAAGTGCGGCCTGTCCGAGAATGGCGAAGACGAAATCGACCTCGCCGAAGCCCGATCGCTGATTAACGCGCTCGCCGGACTCGTCACCGCGGCCGCCCCCGAACTCGGCGACCATCACGCTCGGCCGCTGCGCGACGGCCTGCGTTCGGTGCAGCTCGCCTTCCGCGAAGCGTCGGCCTTCCCCGACGCGCCCGGCAAGGGTCCGGGCGAGAAGTGGACCGGACCAGTCACCTGACCGGCCTGAGCTGACTAGCGCGGCGCGGCGATCGGCTGAATGCTGATCGAATCGACGCGCTCGGCAACGACCGGGTTGGCCGCCCACGCCGCGCCGAGCGCCGACAGAGCGGTGCGCACCGTGGCGGGCTGAGCATCCGGGTCGTGCGCGACGCGCACGACGACCTCTGGCCCCGCGCCCGTTGCCCGCGGATCACCCGGGACGATCGACACCGCCCAGAGCACGGGATGCTCGTTCGCCGGCTGCGATAGCGCCTCCACGACCTCGTCGTCGTCGACAGCCGGCACCCAGGGCCGCGACTGGGCGATCGCCCACACCGCCGGCCGCGGCAGCACAGTAAGAGTCTCAGAGCGGGGGTCGATGACGACGCGGTCGGTGTTCTCCGACGCGGCGGCGAGCGCGACGCGCACGGCATCGGCGGGCACGGGGCGCGCGTCATCACGCCAGGCAGTGATCGCCTCGGTCGATGAGAAGACCGGCAACACCGGACGTCCGTCTGGGCCCTCGACGGTAATGATCGACAGCTCTTGAGACTTATCGACCATGCGCCCGTCTGGACCCTCGGCCACCTCGCCCGCAACGGCCACGAGGGGAATCAGGAAGCGGCATTGACGAACCGTCTCGACCACGTCGACCAGCGACGCGTCGCCCGAACGAAAGCGGGCGTGTACCTCGAGGAACGCGGGCGGAGCCGAGCCGTCGTCGGCGGCGTTCGGGTTCGGCTCGAATGACCGCCCCTTCCAGGGTTGGCCGGCAGAGTCGGTCGGGCCGAACGCCACGGGACTAGCGCCCGGCGACGTCGAGCGCTTCAGGAAGCGTGAACGCGCCGGCGTAGAGCGCCTTGCCTACGATCGCACCCTCGAGCCCGAGCGGCACCAGCTCGCGCAGCGCGGCGATGTCATCGAGGGTCGCCACACCGCCGGAGGCGATCACGGGCCGGTGGGTGCGCTCCATAACCGCGCGCAGCAGCTCAAGGTTCGGACCCTTCAGGGTGCCGTCTTTCGTGACGTCCGTGACAACGTAGCGGGCACAGCCGGCGGCCTCGAGGCGCTCCAGCACGCTCCACAGATCGCCGCCCTCTTCCGTCCAGCCGCGTGCCGCGAGCGTCGTGCCCCGCACGTCGAGGCCAACGGCGATCGCCTCGCCATACTCGGCGATCACGTGCGCGGCCCACTCGGGGTTCTCGAGCGCGGCGGTGCCGAGATTAATGCGCTTCGCGCCCGTGGCGAGCGCAGCCTCCAGGCTCGCGTCGTCGCGAATGCCACCCGACAATTCGATGTTGACGCGCTTGGGCGTCGACTTCACCACCTTCTTGATGATCGCGCGGTTACTGCCGCGACCGAAGGCTGCGTCGAGATCGACGAGGTGAATCCACTCGGCCCCCTGATCGGCCCACTCGTGCGCCGCGTCGATCGGATCGCCAAAGCTCTCTTCCGTGCCCGCCTCTCCCTGCGTGAGTCGAACGGCTTTGCCGTCAGCGACGTCGACCGCCGGGAGCAGCGTGAGGTGGGGAACGCGGGAGAACTCGCTCATCAGAAACTTTCTCGCAGGGTACGGGCGTATCGGGGCTCACGGCCAGCACACGAGCCTACCCCCGCTTGCCGAGCGCGAAAAACAGCTAGAGCGACTCGACCCAGTTGCGCAGCAGTGCCAGGCCAGCCGCGCCCGACTTCTCGGGGTGGAACTGGGTAGCTGCGAGCGGGCCATTTTCGACGGCGGCGACGAAGCGTTCACCGTGCTCGGCCCAGGTGACTCGCGGCGCGGGAATGGCCGGATTCGTGACCTCGAGGCTCCACTCGGTTGCGGCGTACGAGTGCACAAAGTAGAAGCGCTCGTCGTGCAGGCCCGCGAACAGCCGGGAGTCAGCGGGGGCCTCAACAGGGCTCCACCCCATGTGCGGCAGGACCGGCGCCGTCAGCTCTCGGACGGTGCCCGGCCACTCACCGAGCCCCTCGGAGGTGGTGCCACGCTCCACGCCGCGGTCGAACATGATCTGCATTCCGACGCAGATGCCGAGCACGGGCCGACCACCCGCGAGTCGCCGGTCGATCAGTTCATCGCCGCGCACGGCCTTGAGCGCCGTCATGACCGCGTGAAAAGCCCCCACTCCCGGCACCAGGAGGCCGTCGGCAGCCATCACGGCCGAGCGGTCAGCGGTCAAGCGCACGCGCGCTCCCGCCGCCTCGATCGCCTTCGCGGCGGAGTGCACGTTGCCCGACCCGTAGTCGAGCAACGCAACGGTGGGTGCGCTCACGGCGCTCAGAGTGCGCCCTTGGTCGAGGGGATGCCCGACACACGGGGGTCGGGCTCGACCGCTTGACGAAACGCGCGGGCGAACGCCTTGAACTGCGCCTCGGCGATGTGGTGGGGGTCGCGGCCGGCGAGCACCGTCAGGTGCACCGACATTCCGGCGTGGAACGTGATCGCTTCGAACACGTGACGCACCATCGATCCGGTGAAGTGGCCGCCGATGAGGTGGTGCTCGAAGCCTTCCGGCTCGCCCGAGTGAACGAGGTAGGGACGCCCAGAGAGGTCAACAACGGCGCGGGCGAGCGCCTCGTCAAGCGGAACGTGCGCATCGCCGAAGCGGGCGATGCCCGACTTGTCACCGAGGGCCGAGGCAATCGCCTGGCCGAGCACGATTCCCGTGTCTTCCACCGTGTGGTGCACGTCGATGTCGGTGTCGCCGTGGGCAGACACCTCGAGGTCGACCAGGGAGTGCTTCGCGAACGCCGTCAACATGTGGTTGAAGAACGGCACGGTGGTGTCGATGGAGGAGCGGCCCGTGCCGTCGAGGTTGACAGAGAGGCGGATGCTCGACTCACTGGTTTCGCGGTGGACGTCGGCGGTGCGGGGGCTGGTCACGTGGGCATCCTACCGAGGACATCGAGGAACTCACTGGTCTCAGCCTCGGTGCCGGCCGTCACCCGCAGGTGCCCGGGCAGACCGACATCGCGAATGAGGATGTCGTTGTCGAGCAGGTACTGGAACGTCGCCGTCGGGTCGTCGACGCCCCCGAACAGCACGAAGTTGGCCCAGCTGTCGTGGGGTGCGTAGCCCAACGCGGGAAGCTCGACGAGCAACCGGTCACGCTGGGCTCGGATCGCGTCAACCGTCGCAAGCATCAGAGGCGCCTGCTGCAGCGCGGCCACGGCGGCCGCCTGCGTGATCGCCGACAGGTGATACGGCAAACGAACGAGCCGCAGGGCATCGATAAGGGCCGGATCAGCAGCAAGATAGCCGAGGCGCGCCCCGGCGAACGCGAACGCCTTGCTCATCGTGCGGGAGACCGCCAAACGCGGTCGACCGGGCAACAACGAGAGCGCCGAGCGGTGACCGTCCGGCATGAATTCCGCGTAAGCCTCGTCGACCAACACGATGCCGTGCGTCGCGTCGTACGCAGCCTCGATGGTCTCGAGATCGAGCGGCGTGCCGGTCGGATTGTTGGGCGCGCACAGCACCACGATGTCGGGCTGCGTGCGCTCGATCGCCGCTCTGGCCGTGTCGGGGCTGATGCGGAAGTCGGCGTCACGGTCGGCCGCGACCCACTCGGTTCCCGTGCCCGCCGCGATGATCGAGTGCATCGAGTACGTCGGCGGGAAGCCAAGAATGCGGCGGCCCGGGCCGCCGAAGGCTTGCAGCATGTGCTGGATCACCTCGTTCGACCCGTTGGCAGCCCACACCTGCTCAGGAGCGACCGGGTCGGAGGGTTCGGCGGCGCTCAGGTACTCGGCGAGGTGTTCGCGCAGCACGGTGAACTCGCGGTCGGGATATCGATTGACACCGCGCACGGCGCGCTCGACGGCGGCCGTCACATGAGCAATGACGTCGTCGGGGACAGGGTGGGTGTTCTCGTTGACGTTGAGCTGGATGCGCACGGGGCGCTGCGGCGCACCATACGGCGATGCGCCGCGCAGATCGTCACGAATAGGCAGGTCGTCGAGCCGAGTCACTCGCCCATCGTAGGGCGGCTTAGTCGAGGTACCGCTCGGGAAGCACGAGCGTCTGGCCCGGCATGACCGCCGCCGAGTCGAGGCCGTTCAGCGTGATGATGTCGGCAACGAGGTCGGCAGGGTTCGCGGTTGGGGCCACCGACTCGGCGAGCTGCCAGAGCGTCTGGCCCGCCTCGACCGTCACGACAGGCAGTTCGACGTCACCCGAGGTTGCCGTGGCCTCGCCGCCGGATAGCGCCAGGGCTAGCACAACCGCCACGATCGGCGCGCTGACGAGTGCGGTGATGACGGCGCGACCTCGGCGGGTCAGCCGCAGCCGGGTGGGCACCGCCGCGGTCGACGCCGCAGCATCGCGAGCGATGGTGGGGAAAGCACCTGCGTCGATCGCCGTCATGGGAGCTCCTCTGCGAAAAGATCGGGCCTCCGGCGGCGGGGGTCCGCCGGAGGTGCATCACCCCTCGGCCGGGAGGGGCGATGCGAACCCGTGTTCCGAACATACATTCGATCGAACGCGAGTTCAAGTGTTTCTGCCGAAATTGTCACCAGAACCACCGACACGCTCGAACAGGTGTTTGATTGGACGGTGTGCACTGGATAGAGTTTCGAGAACACGGATAGTCGACCATCGACCTCCGACATTGACCGCAGTGCGTCGACATCACGCGAGGGAGCCCCCATGTCTGAGAGCACCACCAGCACCCCTGGCACCCGGCGCCGCACCACGCTGAGCGACAAGCAGCAGGCCATCCTCCGCGCCATCCAGTCGTCGATCGCCCAGCGCGGGTACCCGCCGAGCATGCGCGAGATCGGCGAAGCGGTCGGCCTCTCGTCGCTCTCGAGCGTCGCGCACCAGCTCGGTCAGCTCGAACTCAGCGGCTACCTTCGTCGCGACCCCAACCGCCCGCGGGCGATGGAGGTTCTCATCGACCTCGAACCGTCCGCATCCGAGCATCCTGACCCCGACGCCCCGCAGGTCGCCGATGCGGCCATGGTGCCCCTCGTGGGTCGCATCGCCGCCGGCATCCCGATCACGGCCGACCAGATGGTTGAGGAGGTCGTTCCGCTCCCCCGCACGCTCGTCGGCTCCGGCGAACTGTTCATGCTCACCGTGGTGGGCGACTCGATGATCGATGCGGCGATCTGTGATGGAGACCTCGTAGTCGTGCGCCGGCAGCAGACGGCCGAAAATGGCGAAATCGTCGCCGCGATGCTCGACGGCGAGGCCACCGTGAAGGTCTTCCGGCAGCGAGATGGCCACACCTGGCTCTTGCCACGGAACACGGCATACGAGCCCATCCTCGGCGACCACGCCGAGGTGCTCGGCAAAGTCGTCGCCGTTCTGCGCTCGGTCTAGGACGCGCTCGAGGCCGCGTCGGCGACGACGAAGTCGGCCAGCTGCGCCGCGTGTTGCGGCGACACGAAGGCGTGCACGCGCGTGCCGCCCTCCTCGTAGTCGGTTGATACAACGCGACCGCGCTCATGCACGAGAGCCACCAGTTCACCGCGGTCGTACGGCACAACGACGACCACTTCGACGTCGGGATCGGGAAGCACCTCGCCGATGCGGGCGCGCAACTCGTCGATGCCTTCACCCGTCTTCGCGGAGACGAACACCGCCGTCGGTTCGAGCCCGCGCAACAGCAGCCGCGCATCCTCATCGATCAGGTCGCATTTATTGAAGGCGACGATCTCGGGGATATCGCGCGCATCCACGCTGCCGATGACGTCACGCACGGTCGCCAGCTGCGCCGCCGGATCGGGATGCGCGCCGTCGACGACGTGCACAATCACGTCGGCCTCGCCCACCTCTTCGAGCGTCGAGCGGAACGCCTCGACCAACTGGTGGGGCAGATTGCGCACGAAGCCGACGGTGTCGACGAGTGTGAAGGGCCGGCCGTCGGGCGTGGACGACTTGCGCACCGTGGCGTCCAGCGTGGCGAACAGAGCGTTCTCGACCAGGACTCCGGCGCGCGTGATGCGGTTCAACAGACTTGACTTGCCCGCGTTCGTGTAGCCGGCGATCGCGACGCTCGGCACCGAGTACCGGTCGCGGTTTGCGCGCTTTGCCGCGCGGGCCGGCGCAAAACCCTTGATTTGCCGGCGCAGCTTCGCCATACGGGTGTTGATGCGGCGGCGGTCGAGTTCGATCTTCGTCTCACCGGGACCACGGGAGCCCATACCGGCGCCGCCCGCGCCGACCTGGCCACCGGCCTGACGCGACATCGACTCGCCCCAGCCGCGCAGCCGCGGGAGGAGGTATTCGAGCTGCGCCAGTTCGACTTGCGCTTTGCCCTCGCGGCTCTTGGCGTGCTGACTGAAGATGTCGAGGATGACCGCGGTGCGATCAATGACCTTCACCTTCACCACGTCTTCTAGTGCCCGGCGCTGGCTGGGCGCAAGCTCGGTGTCGGCGACAACTGTGTCGGCGCCAAGCTCGGCGACGATCATCGCCAGCTCCGCGGCCTTGCCCTTCCCCAAGTAGGTGCTCGGGTCGGGGTGGGGCCGCCGCTGTAGCAGCCCATCGAGAACGACCGCACCGGCTGTCTCGGCAAGCGCTGCGAGCTCGCGAAGCGAGTTCTCGGCGTCCTCCAGTGACCCGTGCGAGTACACGCCAATCAGGACGACGTTCTCGAGCCGAAGCTGTCGATACTCGACCTCGGTAACGTCGTCGAGCTCGGTGGACAGACCGCGCACACGCTTGAGCGCCGCGCGGTCGTCACGCTCAAACTGGTCACCGTCTCGGTCGTCGAGATAGTCGTGCTGCTGCTGGAGCGCCGTGGCGCGGCCTTCGCTGATGTTCACCCGCCGAGCGGCGCTGTCAGCGTTCGCGAGAACGCGCGCAACGGCCTCGGCTCCGTCATCGACGGGAGCCTCGCTCGTGCCCGGGACCGTCTCGTCGCCCGGGGTCACACCGTCGGAAATCATTCGCTTCAGCATAGTGCTCGCGTTGGGTAGATTCACTGCATGGCTCAGGAGCACTATTTCAGCGCTCAGCCGGCCGGAGACTTCACCCCCCGCACCCTTCAGGTGCAGCTCGACGGACACCCCGTGGAGGTAGTCACCGCGGGCGGAGTGTTCAGCCCGTCAACCATCGACACCGGAACCCAGGTGCTGCTGGGCTCGGTTCCCGCCCCCGCACCCGGGGGAAACCTGCTTGACCTCGGCTGCGGATGGGGCCCCATCGCACTCACCCTGGCGATGAAGTCGCCGCGCGCCCGTGTGTGGGCGGTCGACGTCAACGAACGCGCTCGCGAGCTGACCCGGCTCAACGCCGAGCGCCTCGGCCTCGACAACGTAACGGTGGTCTCTCCCGACGACGTGCCCGACGACGTGCGCTTCACGACGATCTGGTCGAATCCGCCGATCCGGATCGGCAAGGGCGAACTGCACGGCCTGCTCGATTCCTGGCTCCCCCGGCTCGATGAAGGAAGTGACGCCTGGCTCGTGGTGGCACGCAACCTCGGATCCGACTCGCTGCAGCGCTGGATGGAGAGCCGCTACGCCGGCCAGTTGCAGGTGACCCGCGCAGCGACGAACAAGGGCTATCGCGTACTGCGGGTTCGTAACCGCTCCGGATTGACGGGCCCCATCGGTCTCCCGCGGGCCTAGCAGGCGCTAGACGGTCAGCTCGCCGTCGAACACCAGCGCGGCGGGCCCGCTCAACGCCACGTGTTCGCCGTCCTCGGCGGCAAACATGCGCACCCCCAGCGTGCCGCCGGGAACATCGACCCGCCACTCGTTCGGAGCAGACGCTCCAGCCCAGTGCCGCACCGCCAGCGCGGCCGCCGCAGCGCCGGTGCCACACGACAGCGTTTCGCCGCTGCCGCGCTCGTGCACCCTCATGCGGATGCGGCCGAGGCCGTCGCGCACGAGCGGATCGGCCGGAACCACGAATTCGACGTTGGCACCTGCCTCTGCCGCCGGATCGAGGATCGGCGCCGTCGAGAGGTCAATGCCCGCAAGTTCATCGTCGCCAGCGACCGCCACAACAACGTGCGGGTTCCCGAGGTCGATGCCCAAGCCGGGACGCGCAACCGGAAGGTCGCGGGCGCGCACCAGCGGCTCTTCGCCCGTCAGTCGCCACCGGCCCAGATCGACCGCGAAGCCGTCCGCCAGACGGTGCACATCGCGCACACCCGCGCGGGTTCCGATCGGCACCGAATGGCCGGGCGGAAGATCGATGAAGCCGCGCTCGATGAGGTAGAGAACGAACACCCGGACTCCGTTGCCGCACATCTCGGCGACGGTGCCGTCGGCGTTCGCGTAGTCCATGAACCACTCGGCCTCGGGTTCGTCGGCGAGGATCGCGGCACCCTCGGGGATGCTCGCGGATCGCACCGCACGGATCACCCCGTCGCCGCCCACGCCGAAGTGGCGGTCGGCGATCGCGGCGCGCTGCGCCTCCGTGAGGGCGATCTCACCGTCGGGGTCGGCGAACAGCACGAAGTCGTTGCCGGTTCCGTGTCCTTTGGTGATGAGCAGCGTGTCGGTCACCCGGCCATGCTAGCGACGCACGAATCGGCGAGAGCGGTGAGCGCAGCATCCCGCGCAGCAGCGTCGAGAGCATCGACCCACTGCGTGGCCGCATCGCGGCGGAACCAGCTCACCTGGCGGCGCGCGTAGCGCCGCGTCAACGCCGCGGTGTCAGCGATCGCCTGTTGCTCGGTGACCCGCCCGGCAAGCTGGTCGAGGGCCTGGGCGTAGCCGATGGCCCGCGACGCTGTCGGGCCGCGCTCAAGCCCCCGCTCGCGGAGCCCGGCGACCTCGTCGACGAGCCCCGCGCGCCACATGTCACGCACGCGAGCGTCGAGGCGCTCAACGAGAACGGCACGGTCGACGGCGAGGCCGAGCTGCGTGTACGCACGCCACGGGGTGCTGCGCGCGGCGAGGCCGGGTCGCGCGCCGTCACCGGTGACCTCCCCGATCTCCAGCGCACGGATGACCCGCCGGGCATTGTGCGGGTCGATCGCCGCAGCGGCCTCGGGGTCGCGGCGCTGCAGCTCGGCGACGAGATAACCGAGGCCTCGCTCGGCGAGGAGGGCCTCGTAGCGGGCGCGTACCGCCGGATCGGTGCCAGGAAAACGAAAATCGGTGACCACCGACGCCACGTACAGCCCCGAGCCGCCGACCAGAATCGGCACCCCGCCGCGGGCGGCGATGTCGGTGACGGCGCGGCGCGCATCCCGCTGGTATGCGGCGACGGAGGCCTCGTCGGTGACGTCGAGCACGTCGATGAGGTGGTGCGCAATGCCGCGGCGCTCGGAGACCGGCAGCTTTGCCGTGCCGATGTCCATGCCGCGGTACAGCTGCATCGCGTCGGCGTTGACGATCTCGGCCGCCACCCCACGCTCACGGATGCGCTCCGCGAGTTCGAGAGATGCGGCTGTCTTTCCGGTTCCGGTCGCGCCGACCAGGACGGCGATCACGACAGGGAGCCGCGCACTCCGTCGGCCGGGTCGTAGATCGGGGTCGTCGGGCCCGCGGGCGTGCCCACGCGAAGGCCGGGAAGGCCCAGCGAGACGCGCGCCGTTCCGTCGTTGCTGGATGGGCTCGGCACGCCGCAGCTCTCGGCTTGCGCGCGATCCCACGCGTCACCGGCCCGCGTGCGACGGATGCGTAAGGGGCCATCGTGGTCGGCCAGCAGGTGGAACGGTGCCGCCTGCGTGATCGTCGTCGTCACGACGTCGCCCGGGCGAGGACGCTCGGCCCCTTCTGGCACCCGGATGTGCACGAGGCGGCTGTCTTCCGCGCGGCCCGAGATGCGCTCGGTCTCTGCGTCTTTCTTTCCCTCGCCCGTCGAGATGAGCACCTCAACCTCGCGCCCCACCTGGCGCTGGTTTTCTTCCCAGCTGATGTGCTCTTGCAGCGCGATCAGCCGCTCGTAGCGTTCCTGAACGACATGCTTCGGCACCTGGTCGGGCATCGTCGCCGCCGGGGTTCCCGGGCGGATGGAGTACTGGAAAGTGAAGGCGCTGGCGAACCGCGCCTGCTCAACCACCCGCAGGGTGTCGTCGAAGTCATCATCGGTCTCGCCCGGGAAGCCGACGATGATGTCGGTGGAGATCGCCGCATTCGGGATGCGCGCGCGCACCCGATCGAGGATGCCCAGGAACTTCTCGCTGCGATACGAGCGCCGCATGGCCTTCAGGATGCGGTCAGAGCCGGACTGCAGCGGCATATGAAGTTGCGGCATCACCGCCGGAGTCTCGGCCATCGCGTCGATCACGTCGTCGGTGAAGGCAGCCGGGTGCGGGCTCGTGAATCGAATGCGTTCGAGCCCCTCGATGCGGCCGGCCGCGCGCAGCAGCTTGCCGAACGCCTGGCGGTCGCCGAATTCAACACCGTAGGTGTTGACGTTTTGGCCAAGCAGCGTGACCTCGATCGCACCGTCATCAACGAGCGCCTGAATCTCGGCGAGGATGTCTCCTGGTCGCCGGTCTTTCTCTTTTCCGCGCAGGCTCGGCACGATGCAGAACGTGCACGTGTTGTTACACCCGACCGAGATGCTGACCCATCCGGAGTACGTCGAGTCACGCTTCGTGGGCAGGGTGGACGGGAACACTTCGAGCGACTCGAGGATCTCGAGCTGGGCTTCACCGTTGTGCCGCGCGCGCTCCAGCAGCGCCGGAAGCGAGCCCATGTTGTGCGTGCCGAAGACGGCGTCGACGTATGGCGCCTTCTGCAGAATTGTCGAGGTGTCTTTTTGGGCCAGGCAGCCGCCCACCGCGATCTGCATGCCGGGCCGCTCGCGCTTGACGCTCGCGAGGTGGCCAAGATTGCCGTAGAGCTTGTTGTCGGCGTTTTCCCGCACGGCGCAGGTGTTGATGACGACGACATCGGCAATGTCGCCGGCTGTCGCGGGCACGTATCCAGCGGCCTCGAGAGAGCCGGCGAGCCGCTCGGAGTCGTGCACGTTCATCTGGCAGCCGTAGGTGCGAACCTCGTAGGTGCGCGGCGTGTCAGACTCGACGGAGACCGTACTGGGCGGGGCGAAAGTGCTGCTCATGGTGGCAGCAAGTCTACGCGCGGGGCTGTTACTCGAACCGCGGGGTGCGCCGCGCAGCGGGCGCACCGTCGAGTGCGGTGCGCACGGCGCGCTGGGCGGCCGAGCCGCCGTGGCCCTTGCGTTGCAGGTAGGACAGCAATCGTCGCTCAGCAGTGGCCCGATCAATTGACCCCAGTCGCCGCGCGCGGTCGGCCACCAGCTCGGCGATCAACGCGTCGGTGTCGACGTCGTCGGCATGATCGGCGAGCGCGGAGTCGATCGCTTCGGGGGCGAGGCGTCGACGCTGCAGTTCGGCCTTCAGCGCGCCGCGCCCGAGCTTCTTGCGAGTGACGAGACGCTCAATGAGGGTTCTCGCCAACTCAGTGTCGTCGATGAGGCCCACCCGTTCGAGGCGGTCGGCCTCGGCTTCAGCAAGGTCGCGGGCAATGTCGCGCTCGACGAGTGCCTCAATGAGTTCACGACGCGAGACACCGCGACGGCCCAGCACGCGCATGCTGATGCGCTCAGCGTCGGCCCGCTCGTCGTCGGTGAACGCCTGCCGAGCGTCATCGGAGCCGGTGCGGCTGGCCCGCGCGCCGGCCAGTGAGATCACCGGAGCGACCCACTGACCGGCGTCGGGCTCGGTGCTCACGCCCCGGCGGCCTTCTTCTGCGCGAGCTTCTGCTGGATCGAATCGACCGGCGCGTCAGCCGCCGGTGCGGCAGCCGCTGCGGCACCAATACCCAGCTTCGCGAGAATCTTGCTCTCAATCTCGGCGGCGATGTCGGGGTTCTGCAGCAGGAACTTGCGCGAGTTCTCTTTGCCCTGACCGAGCTGGTCGCCGTCGTAGGTGTACCAGGCGCCCGACTTCTTCACGATGCCGTGGTCGACACCGAAATCGAGCAGGCTGCCCTCGCGAGAAATGCCAACGCCGTACAGGATGTCGAATTCGGCCTGCTTGAACGGCGGGGCCATCTTGTTCTTCACGACCTTCACGCGCGTGCGGTTACCCACCGCGTCGGTACCGTCTTTCAGGGTCTCAATGCGACGAATGTCGAGGCGCACCGACGCGTAGAACTTCAGCGCCTTACCGCCGGCGGTGGTCTCGGGGCTGCCGAAGAACACGCCGATCTTCTCGCGTAGCTGGTTGATGAAGATCATCGAGGTACCGGTCGAGTTCAGGCCGCCGGTGAGCTTACGCAGAGCCTGCGACATGAGGCGGGCCTGCAAGCCGACGTGGCTGTCTCCCATCTCGCCCTCGATCTCGGCGCGGGGCACAAGCGCCGCAACCGAGTCGATGACGACGAGGTCGATCGAGCCTGAGCGCACGAGCATGTCGGCGATCTCCAGGGCCTGCTCACCAGTGTCGGGCTGGGACACGAGCAGCTGGTCGATGTCGACGCCCAACTTCTGCGCATAGTCGGGGTCGAGCGCGTGCTCGGCGTCAATGAAGGCGGCGATGCCGCCGGCGCGCTGCACATTCGCGATCGCGTGCAGGGTGAGGGTCGTCTTACCCGACGACTCAGGGCCGTAAATCTCGATGATGCGACCCTTAGGCAGGCCGCCGATACCGAGCGCGACATCGAGGGCGATCGACCCGGTGGGGATCACGGCGACTGGCGCGCGCTCGTCGCTGCCGAGCCGCATGACGCTGCCCTTGCCGAACTGTCGATCAATCTGCGCGAGGGCCGTCTCGAGGGCCTTTTCGCGGTCTGCGGGTGAGGGCATGATCATCACTTCTCTCTGTGTCGTGCGCGGTTCGCCTATCGGCTATCGCCGTGCCGGTCGCCCGATGGAGCAAGGACGGCCGGGATGCGACAAGGCGGTGACGGCGTCTGCCGCCTCGCGGTGAACGGTACGCACGACCGCCGACATAGTCGACGGGACGCAACACACTGTGCACTCAGAGGTGTTCGACTGCCGCTGTGAGGGAGTCTAGGCCACACACGAACACATGTTCGAGTGATTGCCGTCGGCGTGTCACTGACCGGGGCGAGGCTGCGGGCGACCGGCACCGTGCCAGCGCTCGCGGGGAACGTCCGTCGCAGCGCATAGGGCGAGCCACACGTCACGGGGCGCGACGCCCGCGTCGAGCGCCTGCTGCGCCGTGCGGTCTCCCACGTCGCCCAGCACCAGGTCGCGCACCAGCGATCGACCGTACGCGTCGCCGAACTCGTCGACGACAGCTCGTCGAAACTCCGAGAGCTTCAGAGAGGGCCCCGCAGGCCTAGCGAACCGCGAGGTCGGCGTCGAACTCGGCGACCAGGTCGTCGGGAAGCGTGTCGGGCACGGTGGCAAGCCCCTCAATGACGGCGAGGCGATCTCCCACCTCTCGCATGATCGTCGAGATCGGGGTGTCGAGTGCCTCCGCGACGGAGGCGAGGATCTCGCTAGAGGCCTCCTTTTGGCCGCGCTCGACCTCGCTCAGGTAGCCGAGGGCGACGCTGGCACGGCTCGCGACCTGACGCAGGGTGCGTCCTTTTTGCAGGCGCACGTCGCGGAGGACCTCGCCGATCTCTTGTCGGACCAGAACCATGGCGGCCTCCTCTACGTCTGTCGCGGCGGGCTGGTGTGCTGCCGGGGCGGTAACACTACCCGATCCGTGTGTCTTCACTGTAACCCCGAAATACTGGGGAACGCGTGTCAGGACGCTTGGTGTAACACGACCGTCACCTGCGCTATTCCCGCCCGTCCAGACGGTCACCCATCAGCGTCAGTGCCGCCTCGACGGTCCCCTCGCGAATCGCCCGGCGGTCACCGGCGAGACGGAGCTCGCGCACCAGCGCACCGCGAGCATCCACCAGCGCGACGTAGACGAGGCCGACCGGGGCATCGCCCTGCGGGTCGGGGCCCGCGACTCCCGTTGTGGCGACGCCGAGGTGGGCGGGGACTCCGTCGACGGCGAGGCGCTCACGCACACCGCGCGCCATCGCGATTGCCACCTCAGGATGCACGGGACCGTGCTCGGTGAGCAGGCTCTGCGGAACGCCGAGCAGCGTGCGCTTCAGGGCCGTTGCGTAGGCGACAACGCCACCGGAGACGACCGCCGAGGCTCCCGGGATATCGACGAGGCGAGCGACGAGCATCCCTCCCGTAAGCGATTCGGCGACCGCGAGCGTCAGCCCGCGCTCAGCCATCGTCGCGATGACGCGGGAGGCGGTTGCGTCCGTCATTCGCTGCGCGGCTCGGGCTCGACGTGGTCGCCGCCACGGCTCGCCCACGCCTTCCAGAGGTAGTCGATACCCGTCACAACGGTCAGCACGACCGCGATCGACATGAGCCCGGTGTTCAGCCAGTGCACCCAGTCGCCGAACACCACCCACAGCGGCACGAGAGCGAACGAGATTGCCACCGATTGCATGACCGTCTTGAGCTTCCCGCCTCGGGAGGCCGGGATCACTCGATTGCGCAGCATCGCAAAACGGAAGAGGGTGATGCCCCACTCGCGTACCAGGATGACGGCGACCACCCACCACGGCAGCTCGGCAAGAAGCGCGAGCATGACGAGCGCGGCGCCGGTCAACAGTTTGTCGGCGATCGGGTCAAGCAAGATTCCGAGGTCGGTGATCAGGTTGCGGCGGCGAGCCAGGAAACCGTCAACACCATCGGTGGCGATGGCGAGGATGAACAGGACGGCCGCCGTCAGGCGCAACCAGCCATCACTGCCTCCATCGAGCGCGAGGAGGGTCACGAAGACGGGCACCAGCAGGATGCGAACGATCGTGATGATGTTCGCGATGTTGCCGCTTGAGGCGGGGGTGTCGCCGTCAGCGATCACGCGCCCGCGCAGCGGAAAGCTGGGACCACCGTCGCGTGACGTCACCGCGTTTCCTCCCCCGGATTCGAGACCGGGGATGTCACTCGCGCCCGGTCAGGCTCCACGCGTCCTCGTCAGACGCCACCTGCTCTTCAGGATAGCCCCGCGTCATCGACTCAATGGGGTCGTCCTCACCGAGGGCCGACGTCTGCGCGGGCGCCGACGGTGGTTCGTCACCGCGGAGCCGCGCCAGGACGTCGGGCAACTGGTCGGCGCTCACGAGAACGTCGCGGGCTTTGGACCCCTCGGAGGGGCCGACGATCTCGCGCGATTCGAGCAGGTCCATGAGTCGGCCGGCCTTGGCGAAACCCACGCGAAGCTTGCGCTGCAGCATTGAGGTCGAGCCGAACTGTGTCGTGATGACGAGCTCAGCAGCGGCAAGCAGTACCTCGAGGTCGTCTCCGATGTCTGCGTCGATCTCGCGCTTCTGCGTCTCGGCGGCCACATCGTCGCGATACTCGGGGCGCGCCTGGTCTTTGACGTGCTTGACGACCGCGGCGATCTCACCCTCGGTCACCCAGGCGCCCTGGACCCGCATCGACTTGTTCGCGCCCATCGGCAAGAACAAGCCATCGCCCTGGCCGATCAGCTTCTCGGCTCCGGGCTGATCGAGGATTACGCGGCTGTCGGTCATGCTCGACACCGCGAAGGCGAGTCGGCTCGGCACGTTCGCCTTGATGAGCCCGGTGACGACGTCGACGCTCGGGCGCTGCGTCGCCAGCACCAGGTGGATACCGGAGGCTCGCGCCAGCTGGGTGATGCGCACGATGGAGTCTTCGACATCGCGCGGGGCAACCATCATGAGGTCGGCCAGCTCGTCAACCACGACGAGCAGATACGGGTACGGCTGCAGTTTTCGCTGGCTGCCCTCGGGAAGCTCGATCTCGTTCGCGAGCACGGCGCGGTTGAAGTCATCGATGTGGCGGAAGCCGAACGACGCGAGGTCGTCATACCGCATGTCCATTTCTTTCACGACCCACTGCAAGGCCTCGGCAGCCTTCTTCGGATTCGTGATGATCGGCGTGATGAGGTGCGGGACCCCCTGGTAGGCGGCCAGTTCGACCCGCTTCGGGTCGATCAGCACCATGCGCACCTCGGCCGGCTTCGCCCGCATCAGCAGGCTCGTGATCATCGAGTTGATGAAGCTCGATTTGCCGGAACCGGTCGACCCAGCAACCAGAAGGTGCGGCATCTTCGCGAGGTTCGCCACGACGTAGCCGCCCTCGACGTCTTTGCCGACGCCAATCGACATGGGGTGCAGGCTCTTCGCCGACGCACTCGAGCGAAGCACATCGCCGAGGGTCACAATCTCACGGTCGGTGTTCGGAATCTCGACACCGATCGCGCTCTTGCCCGGAATCGGCGAGAGGATGCTCACCTCATTGCTCGCGACCGCGTACGAGATGTTCTTCGTCAGCGCGGTGAAGCGCTCAACCTTCACACCCGGGCCGAGCTCGATCTCGTAGCGGGTCACGCTCGGTCCCCGGCTGAAGCCGGTCACCTTCGCATCGACCTGGAACTGCTCGAGCACGTCGGTGATCGCCGCCACAACCGCGTCGTTCGCGGCGCTGCGCGCCTTGGGCGGGGTGCCCTGCTCGAGCACGCTCGGCGCGGGGAGGCGGTACGGACGGGTGGGCCCGCCAGCCGGAGGACCCGTCGGATGCGCGGGGCGGGCATCCGCATCGTCATCGAGGTCGAGGCCGTCGCCGGACTCGGCCGACGGCGTCGAGGCCGGGGACGCGGCGGGCGTTGGCTGCTCGCCGGTGAATCGCTGAACCGCCTGCTCGGCGGCATCGGCGACAGCGGTCAAGTCGTCGGAGACGCGGGCGAGCGTCTCGGGATCGATGAGGTCGGTCGGCTGCTCGCGCTCAACGGCCGAGTCGAACGGCAACTCATCGTGACGCGGCGCCTTACCCTTGCGCCACCACGGCATCGACGACTCGTCCTCCATGTCGAGGCCGAGGTCGGTGAGCGAACCGAACTCGTCACCGTCGTCGCCCCCCTCTGCGCCCGCCGCCGCCTTCTTCTCGGGACGCTCAGCGAGCTCGGCGCCGAAGAGATAGGCATACAGCTCGCGCAACCGCTGGCCGATGCGGTTCGGCGGCGTTTTCGTCATGATCAACACCGACAGCGCGGCGATCACCACGAGAACGGGCACAGCGACCCAGACCGTCGCCAGCAACAGAACTCCGCCGAGCACCCACCCGATCAGCCCACCCGCCTGGGCGAGCACGGGAGCGCCGTCAGACGGACTCGGGGCGCCGAGGGCAATGTGGCACAGCCCGCTGACACTCGCGATCAGCAGGCCGAGGCCGATTCCGATGCGCGTGTTGTCGTGCACGCTCGCCGGGTGGCGGAAGAGCCACGCGGCAAACATCAGCATGATGACCGGCAGGGCGAAGGCGACGCGACCAACGAGGCCGCCGAAGGTGAAGGCATCGAGCGCGACGGCGACCGGGTCGCCGAACAGGAACCACTCGATCAGAGCGCCGAGCCCGGCGAGGACGACGAGGAAGAAGGGAACACCGTCGCGACGGTCCTCCTTCGCGAGGGTTTCACGCCCGAAGAGGCGAAATGCGGCGCCCGTGGCGTGTGCAAGTGCCATCCACGCGCGGGTCAACAGTCCAGGCTCGCTCGATTCGAACTCGGGAGCCTTGGCCGGGGCTCGCTTCGAGGCGGGGAGCTTCTTCGTGGGCGCCGTGTCCGTGCGCTTCGACGAGGTGCGCGACGACGCGCCCGATTGCGGGCGCGATCGTGTCGTGCGGGAGCCGGAGGCCATGCCCGACACGGTACCCGCGCGCGGCGGACACACCGGGGACTGACACGCTTAGGCGATGACGACGACCGGTGCCCACGCGCTGATGGCTACAGGCAACCACCGGCGATGTCGTCTGTGAACATCGTCGAATAGAGGGGTCCGCGTTCTCCGTGCACGCGCATGAGGAGCACGACTCCCTCTTCCGCGTCTGACCACAGCTCAGACCCGGGTGGGTTGTAGCCAACTTCGAAATGGAGTGCTCCGCGTGCACCGTGGATACGGTAAACCTCCGTGGCGCTGGCCTCCGGGTCGAAGCGTTCATGCAAAACCGCCTCGGGGTGAGCGGCGAGCAGTTCGGCGCGGGACGCGCCAAGCGTGATGCCCTTCTCAGTCGCGACGCGGTCAGAGTGAACATCGATTCGCTGGACAATTGATGCCTCATCGGCACTGACCCCCACGGCTGGCATCGTCGACGGAGTGTCTCGCCGCCAGAGGGGGCCCACAGATTCCGTGAGGTAGATGTCGTTGAGAACCCAGCGCCCTTGTTCGAACGCCGTTCCATCGGGGACGTACCACGAGCACGCGTCAGGCGCCCATCGCACTATGGCGGGCGCGTCAGCCGGTGGCAGCTCTTCGCCCAGCCGAAGCGGCCCAACGCCATCAGGGCTGACGACCATGTCGTTGAGCGACGGCAAATTCGCTACCCCTGACTGCCTGGGCTCTTCGGTGTGTTCCGGGTCGGGCAGGCTCGGTGTGTCAGCGACGACAGGCGGCGTGGGGCCTTCGGCCCGCAGATCAGAGCTCGGCTGTCCGGTGAGCGGCGCGCACGACATGAGCAACATGACGCCGGCGATTCCCCCGAGCGTCGACCAAAGACGAGTCATGCTTGTGACGCTAGACCCTGCATGCGCTAAGTGATAGATGCAGGACCGAATCCCGCTCGTGAAGAAACAACGATTGTGTCACGACCACACGTGCGGAACAGATCGCCGGCGAACTGTCGGCCGCAGCGCGACCGGAGACGGCAACTGTCCCCGTTCGCTTAGGCGATGACGACGACCGGCACGATCATCGGCCGGCGTCGGTGCTGGGTGTTCACCCAGCGACCCACGGTGCGGCGCACCACCTGGCTGAACGCGTGACTGTCTCGCGTCCCGTTTTCGGCTGCCTCGGCGAGCGCCCGCACGACCTGCGGAATGACGTCGTCAAACACGCTGTCGTCCGGGGCGAAGCCGCGGGCGTGGATCTCGGGCCCCACAACGACCCGGCCCGTCTGAGCGTCGACCGCAACGAAGATCGAGATGAAGCCCTCTTCGGCGAGGATTCGCCGATCTTTCAGGTCGGCGTCGGTGATCTCACCGACGGTTGACCCGTCGACATACACTTCGCCGAGATCGAGCTGCCCCACCACGCGAGCCACGCCGTCCTTCAGATCGACGATCGTGCCGTTCTCGGCGAGGACCGTGTTCTCGACCGGGATTCCCGTCTCCATGGCAAGTCGCTGATTGGCGACGAGATGACGGGCCTCTCCGTGCACGGGCATCACGTTCTTCGGGCGCACGATGTTGTAGCAGTAGAGCAACTCGCCGGCGGCAGCGTGTCCACTCACGTGGACGCGGGCGTTGCCCTTGTGCACGACGTTGGCTCCGAGCGCGGTCAGGCCGTTGATCACCCGGTAGACCGCGTTCTCGTTTCCGGGAATGAGACTCGAGGCGAGGATGACCGTGTCGCCCTCCCCCACCTCCACCTGGTGCTCAAGGTTCGCCATGCGGGCGAGCACCGCCATCGGCTCGCCCTGGCTTCCCGTTGACATGTAGACGATCTCGTTGTCGGGCAGGTCGCCCGCCTTGCGGTGGTCGATCAGGATGCCCTCGGGAACCTTCAGATAGCCGAGCTCAGCGGCGATGCCCATGTTGCGCACCATCGACCGGCCGAGTAGCGCAACCCGGCGGCCATTCGCGTGGGCCGCGTCGAGCACCTGCTGAACGCGGTGCACGTGGCTGGAGAAGCTCGCGACGATCACCCGGCGGGGTGCCTTCGCGATCACGCTCTCGAGCACGTTGCCAATCTCGCGCTCGACCGGCGTGAATCCTGGTACGTCGGCGTTCGTCGAGTCGGTCATGAACAGGTCGACGCCCTCCTCGCCGAGCCGGGCGAAGGCGCGGAGGTCCGTGATGCGGCCGTCGAGCGGCAGCTGATCCATCTTGAAGTCGCCCGTGTGGAGCACGAGACCGGCGGGCGTCCTGATCGCGACAGCCAGAGCATCCGGGATCGAGTGATTGACCGCCACGAATTCGAGATCGAAGGGCGCAAGCCGTTCGCGTTGCCCCTCCTTCACGGCCAGCGTGTACGGGCTGATCCGGTGCTCTTTGAGCTTCGCCTCGATGAGGGCCAGCGTCAGCTGCGAACCGATCAGCGGAATGTCCGCCCGCAGGCGCAGGAGGTAGGGAACTGCGCCAATGTGGTCTTCATGGCCGTGCGTGAGGACCACGCCAACGACATCATCAAGGCGGTCACGAATCGGCGAGAAGTCGGGCAGGATCAGATCGACGCCGGGCTGGTGTTCTTCGGGGAAGAGCACCCCGCAGTCGACGATGAGCAGCTTGCCGTCGAACTCGAACACCGCCATGTTGCGACCCACCTCGCCGATGCCGCCCAGCGGCGTGACACGGAGGGTGCCGGGCTCCAGTGCGGGAGCGTCTTCAATAGCGTGGGGCATAAGAAAGGGACCTCAAGAATCTCGTTGGGCCCGTTCCCGGGCCGGTTGGCGGGGCCTCGCGCCCCCGGGTGACGTCTTATCGGGTGGTGCCCGCCACCTTCGGCAGGGCGCCGCCGGCGGCGGCGTTGCGATCGGGGCGGAAGCGGCCGAGGTCGACCCCCTCCACGTCGCGCACGAGCGCCATTTCGTCTTCGATGATCGCCGCCTCGTGGTCTTCGGGCCCCACCAACGGCAGGCGAACGCGGGGCGAGCCAATGCGGCCCAGGCCGTGCAGCACGTACTTCGCGGCAACCGTGCCCGGAACGTGCGTCATGATCGCCCGCACGAGCGGTTCGAGCAGTTTGTGGTGCGCGGTGGCCGTCGCCAGGTCGTTCGCGTTGACCGCGTCGACGATCGCCCGGTAGGGCGCCGGGGCGATGTTCGCCGTCACACCGATCAGGCCGGTGCCGCCGATCGCGAGCGTCGGCAGCACGTTTGCGTCGTCGCCGGCGAAGTACATCAGGTCGGTCTGGTTCATGACGCGGCTGACCTCCGAGAGGTCACCCTTCGCATCCTTCACCGCGACGATGTTGGGGTGCTTAGCGGCGCGCAGAATCGTCTCGTACTTGATTTCGATGCCGGCGCGACCCGGGATGTCGTAGAGAATCACGGGCAGATCCGTTGCGTCGGCGATCATGCGGAAGTGCGTCAACACACCGGCCTGCGTTGGCTTGTTGTAGTACGGCGTCACCACCATGACACCGTCGGCGCCCGCCTTCTCGCTGGCCTTGTACAGCTCGATCGCGTGCGCCGTCTCGTTCGAGCCGCCGCCCGTGATGATGGATGCGCGCCCCGCCGCGACCTCTTTGCCGACGGTCACGAGGCGCAACTTCTCGGCGTCCGTGAGGGTCGACGTCTCTCCGGTTGTGCCCGTGACGACGATGCCATCGGCCCCGTGCGCGCACAGGTAATCGATGTGCTGCTCGACGCCCGGCCAGTCGACCTCGCCGTCGGCGGTCATCGGGGTCACCAGGGCGACCAAGACCTGGCCGAAGGGGTTCGCTGCGCTCACACACCCAGGCTACCCCGGGTAGACGCGACCGCGGTGGGCCAGCTACGGGGCGACGCGGCCGTTCGTGTTGAAGGCCTCGTAGGTGAGGGGCATGAGCGCCGCGAAGTGCTCTTCCATTCGCTCGGCGACCATCTCGATCTCGCGCTGCGGGAACGACGGGAAGTGCGTGCCCTCGCGCTTCGTGCGAAGCGACAGGAAGTTCATGAGCGAGCGCGAGTTCATCGTCACGTACATCGTCGAGTAGATCGTGACCGGGAGGACCGCCCTGGCGACCTCGCGCGCGATGCCGGCTTCGAGCATCCGCTGGTACGAGGCATATGCGGCTTCGCACGACGCGCGCACCTCGGCGTCGACGAGGGCGTGCTGCTCGGGCGTTCCCGGCAGGAACTCGTAGGCGCCGGGCTTTCCGACCTGCACGAGGTTGCGCTCGGGACCCGGCACGTAGAACACGGGGCGCAACTCGCGATAGCGGCCCGACTCTTCGTTGTACGAGGCGATGCGGTGACGCATGAACTCGCGGAACACGAAGATGGGCGCCTGAATGTAGAACGTCATCGAGTTGTGCTCAAACGGCGAGCCGTGACGGTCGCGCATCAGGTAGTTGATGAGTCCGCGGTCGCGCACCGTCGCGGCGTCTCCCGCTGCGGCGGCATCGAGCGTCTTCTCGCCCTGCGTCGACACTCGTGCCGCGAACAGCACGTCAGAGTCGGCGGCGCTCGAGCGCACCAGCTCGACCGTCACATCGGACCGGAAAACGACCTCGTCTGACTGCTCGCTCACGGTCGAAACCCTAGCCGCAACCCGGCTCGCGACCGGTGGTCACACGCCCAGGGAGACCGTCATGCGGCGTCACAGGGAGGGAATATTCGGCCCCGTACGCGTATTTTCATCTGCGTGGATCCCCTGTTCGCCCTGGCAACGCTTGTCGCGCTGGTCGTCGCGTCGGCCCTCATCGGCCTGACGGTGCGCGCTCGGCAGGGCCGCGTTCGCTCCGACGGTCAGCACGTCGACCGCGCTCTCACCGCCGAGGGTGCCGAGCTCACCCTGCTGCAGCTGTCGAGCCCCGTCTGTTCGGCGTGCGCGGCGATGCGCCGTATCGGCGGGCAGCTGGCGGACGACGACGAGACCGTCGGTCACCGCGAGATCGACGTGACCGAGCACCCCGACCTCGTGCGCGAGCTGGGCATCATGAGCACTCCGACGACGCTCGTGGTCGACCGGGATGGACGAGTTCGCTCGCGCATCATCGGCGCCGCGACCGTCGAAACGGTCCGCGCAACGATCGAGGATGCTCGCACGCTTCGCGAAGGCGTCGCCGCGTGAGCGCCGCGTCACCCTCCGCCTCGGGCATCGACCCGCGCGGCCCCCGTTTCGGCGCCGCCATCACGAGCGTGCTGTTACTTGTCACGGTGGGATTGGCGCTCGTGACACCGCTCGGAGGCACGGCGCTCGAACGCCTGACAGAGCCCGCCGCTCTTCTCCTCGTCGTGCTCGTCCTCCTGTTTGCCTGGGGCGCTGTCGCGGGTATCCAGCGTCATCCGTACGGCGCGGTATTCCGCGCCCTCGTCGCGCCGCGTCTCGGACCGCCGCGTGAGCGGGAAGACCCGGCAGCGCCAACCTTTGCCCAGGGCGTCGGCCTGCTGGTCACCGGCGTCGGCCTCGTGCTGCACCTCCTCGGGGTTCCTGGCGCGCTCGCTATCGCTGCGGGCGCTGCCTTCGTGGCCGCTTTCCTCAACGCGGCGTTTGCCTACTGCCTGGGCTGCCAGCTCTACGTCGTGCTGGTGCGCCTCGGCGTCATCGGCCGCCGCACCGCCTGAGAGTCCTCCCTACCGACGCGCGGCCGTGCGCTCTAGGCTTGTGCTCCCAACCGCACGGCGACGAATGGAGACCGGCCATGGCAGTGACGAGCGAATCAACGACCCTCTGGTTCGGATCGCTGACCGAGGGACATGGAACGACGTCGCTCGACACCTCCGATGCCGCAGAATTTCCCATCACCTGGGCCGCGCGCAGCGAAGGCGTCGCGGGCACGACCAATCCGGAAGAGTTGCTCGGGGCGGCGCACTCAGCCTGTTATTCGATGGCGCTCTCGCACGCGCTGACCGGTGCCGGCCATCCGCCGGAGAGCCTTCAGGTCACGGCGGCCGTCACGTTTCAGCCGGGTGAGGGCATCACGGGCAGCCACCTGCTCGTGAACGCCAAGGTCCCCGGCATCACGCCCGAGCAGTTCGCCGCGTTCGCGGAGGATGCAAAGACCGGTTGCCCCGTCTCGGCCGCGCTCGCCGGTGTGTCGATCACGCTCGAAGCGACGCTCGCGTAAATGGCAGCACCCACGCCCATGCGGGTGTTGATCGCCGGCGCGTCCGGAATGATCGGCACCGAGCTGCAGAAGCAATTGCGCGCTGACGGCCACGACGTTCTCACGCTCGTGCGCCGCACGCCGAAGTCCGACACCGAATTTGCGTGGTCGCCCGAGTCGCGCGTTCTCGATTTCCGCATCCTCGAGTCGGTGGACGCGGTGGTCAACCTCTCCGGTGCCTCCATCGCGCGGATTCCGTGGACGCGCGGCTGGAAGCGTCAGATTCTCGAGTCGCGCGTGCACGCCACGCGAGCGCTCGCGGAGGCGATGGGCATGGCGAGCACTCCCCCGCGCGTGTTCGTCAGCGGCTCGGCGGTGGGCATTTACGGCGACCAGCCCGCCGTGCGGCTCGACGAGAACGCTGGGCGGGGCGAGGGTTTCCTCGCCGACGTCGTTGACGCGTGGGAGGAGGCCGCGCGCCTGGCCCCCGAGTCCACCCGCGTCGTGCTGGCCCGAACGGGTCTCGTCATCGGGCCTGGAGGCGCTATGACACCGCTGCGCGTGCTCACCGGCCTGGGCGCCGCGGCGCGGATTGCGACGGGCGGCCAGCACTGGCCGTGGATCAGCCTCTACGACGAGGCTGCGGCGATTCGGCACCTGCTGACCTCGTCGCTGAGCGGACCGGTCAACCTCGCGGGACCGACCCCCGCGACAAGCGATCGTGTCACCCGCGCCCTCGCGGCGGCCATGCACCGCTGGCACCTGTTCGCGCTGCCCGAGAAGCTGATCTCGCTCGGCATGGGCGAGGCCGGTCGCGAGCTTCTGCTCGCCAGCCAAAAGGTGGTGCCCCAGCGTCTACTCGATGACGGTTTCACGTTCCGCCACGAGACGGTCGAGCAGGCGATTCAAGCGCTCGTGACTCCGCACAGCGACGCGGCGTAACCAACCCGGCCACGAGCATCCGGCCGGGATGCGCGCAGCGCGTCAGCGACGCGCGTCGCGCTCGCGCCGAATCGCCTCGCGCGTCGCCCAGCGAGCACGTCGCCGGTCGCGGGCTGCGTCATAGGCGAGCGCCAGCCGGAACCAGTTCTGCCACGGGCCATCGTCGGCTTCGACCTCGGCCCGATAACGCAGGAACAGCTCGTCGGCGCGTTCCCGGTCGAGCCGGCCGCTGGCCGTCGCGGGCAGAGCGTCGTCGGGAAGCCCGCCTTCCGCTTCGAGCAGCGCGGCGAGTCGCTCAGCGCGGAAACCGAACCGGATCTCGGCGACGAGCGCCCACCCGCCGATGAGGGGCAACACGATCAGGGCCCACCCCATCGCCTGAACGAGCGGCAGCGGGTCGCTCACCAGTTGCACGGCGTAGAGCGCGACAACGATGAGGTAGAGAGCGAGCAACACCGCCATGACGGCGACGCCCACGCGGGCGCGCGTCACGACCCCGGCTCGCTGAGGCCGATCAGCGCATCGAGCCCCACCGTGAGACCCCTGTGGGCGGGCGCAGCGCGCACTGCGGCGAGGATGCCCTGCTCGTAGCTGGACGCCGACTGCGTCTGGTGGCGCAGCGTCAGCACTTCGCCGTCGCCGCCGAAGTGCACCTCCTGGTGCGCGACGACGCCCTGCATGCGCAGCGAGTGCACGGGCACGCCGGCGACCTGTTGCCCGCGCGCACGCTGGTCAACGTGGGGGGCGACGACGGGACCGATGTCGGCGCGCGCGCGGCCGATGAGCTCAGCCGTGCGTACCGCGGTTCCCGACGGAGAGTCGACCTTGGCTGCGTGGTGCGCCTCGACGATCTCAATCGACTCGTAAAACCGTGCCGCGATCGTCGCAAAGTGGGTGGCGAGCACAGAGCCGACCGAGAAGTTGGGCACGACGATGACGCCGCGCTCGGGGTGGTCGGCGAGCAGGGTGCGCAGAGTGCGCAGGCGCTCCTCGCTCCAGCCGCTCGTGCCGACGACCACGTCGAGGCCGGCGCGCACCGCATGGTCGACCACGGTGCCGGAGACCCCGGGAGTCGTGACGTCGAGCACGACGTCGGAGCCGAGCATCTCGTCGAGGTCGCTGCGCGAGTTCAAGCGGGCGGCGAGAACGAGATCAGACTGCTGTGCGATGACGTCGCAGGCGACGGAGCCGAGGCGTCCGCTCGCGCCGACGACGGCGACCCGGGTGACCATGCCCCGAGCCTACCGGCGCATTCCCCCACAAACGCCGGGGCATGACTACGCTCGATGGCCGTGACCGTGTTTCGCGTGACCCCCGCCGATGACCCGGCCGCGCGCATCCTGCTCGAGCAGTACGCCGCGTGGCGGGCCGCGGCGTTCGAGAAGCAGGGGCTCGCCTACCGGATCGCGCCCGCACGGCCAGAAGAATTGACCGGGGAACGAGGCGTGTTTCTCGTTGCGGAGGGCGAAAACCTCGCGGGCGAGGCGGCCGACGTGGGCTGCGCCGGCATTCGAATGCTCGCCGACGGCCCCGCCGGACGTCGCGCTGAATTGAAACACCTCTGGGTGCAGCCTCACGCGCGCGGGTCGGGCCTTGGCGCCGAGCTGGTGCGCGAGCTGATGCGCCGGGCGCGCGACGACTTCGGCGCGCAGGAGTTGGTGCTCGACTCACACGATTCGCTCGCCTCAGCGGCGGCCCTCTATCGGGCGCTCGGTTTCCGCCCCGTCGAGCCGTACAACGACAACCCCAACGCGAACGTCTGGCTTGCGCGTCGTCTCGACGAATCGGCTACGACAGGCTGAGGAACATCTTCTCGAGCTGCGCGACCTCGAGTGCCTGATCGTCGCTGTCGTCGCGCAGGCACTCCTTCATCGCCGAAGCGATGATGGCGAACCCCGCGCGGTCGACCGCGCTGGAGACCGCTGACAGCTGGGTGACGATGTCGCGGCAGTCGCGGCCGTCGTCGATCATCGCGAGCACCGCACCGAGCTGGCCCTGTGCGCGTCGAAGCCGGTTGACGATGCGGCCGACCTCGTCGGCGGGAATGGTGGTCATGCGTCTTCTCCGGTTTCGTAGTCGAGTCCGCGTTGGACCCACGCCATGGTTCCGCCCGCGACCGACACCGCGTCGATGCCGTGGGCGTTGAGGTAGTCGGCGGCCCGCAGGCTGCGGGCACCCGAGCGACAGATCACATAGAGATTCTCGTCATGCCCCGCCAACTCGTCGAGTGCGTCGGGAAGGCTGCCGAGCGGAATGAGCTGCGCTCCGGGAACGTGCGCTTCGGCGTACTCATCCGGTTCGCGGACGTCGATCACGCGCGCTCCGCGAGCCATCACCTCAATGAGGCGGTCAACATCGATTTCGGCGCTCATGCCGCGTGTCCTTTCGTGAGGAGCCCGGTGGCCGCTGCGCCGGCCGACCAGGTGAGGTAACCGCCGTCGAGATTGGCCACGGTGACACCGTACTGCTCCAGTAGTCGCGCCGCGGTGTGACCGCGCTGCCCAACCTTGCAGTGCACGATCACGCGCTCCCCGCGCAGCGCGCTGGCGTGATCGCGAAGCTCGTCGAGCGGAATGAGTCGCGAGCCCGGAATGGCACCGGCGGCGTTCTCGCTCGTCGTGCGGACATCGACGAGAAGCCAGCCGTCTGCCTGGAGGTCGGGGAGCTCGTGCCACTGCACGCTGTGCTCGCCGCCGGCCAGGTTCTCGGCAACGTAGCCCAGCATGTTGACCGGGTCCTTGGCGCTGGCGAATTGCGGCGCATACGCGAGCTCGAGGTCGGCCAGCGCGCTCGCTGTCAGACCACCGGCCATCGCGGTGGCGATCACGTCGATGCGCTTGTCCGCGCCGGACTCACCCACCGTCTGGGCTCCGAGGATGCGATCGGTCTCGGCGTCCACAATCAGCTTCATCGCGAGCTGCGTCGCGCCCGGGTAGTAGCCCGCGTGGTCCATCGGGTGGGTGTGAATGACGCGAATCTCTCGCCCCTCTTCACGCAGTTCGCGCTCCGTGCGGCCGACGGCAGCCGCGGTCAGGCCGAAGAGCCCGATGATCGCCGTACCCAGAGCGGGCACGGCGGCGTGCGGGCGACCGGCGATCGCATCAGCGGCCAGGCGACCGTGCCGGTTAGCGAGTCCGGCGAGCCAGACCGGCGATGCCGGACCGTCGAAGCGCTGCTTGACCACCGCATCCCCCACCGCGTAGATGTGCGGGTCGGATGTGCGCTGGTGATCGTCGACGACGATGTAGCCGCGCTCGTCGAGCGCGAGCCCCGCGTCGCGCGCGAGTCCGCTCTCGGGCCGCACGCCAACGCTCAGCACCACGAGGTCGGCGGGGATGTGGTCACCGTCGCCCACGACGACGTGATCGTCACCGATCGCCGTCAGTCCCGTCTCGAGTCGAAGCGTCACACCCGCCTCGCGGATGCGCGAGGCGACGAGTTCGGCCATTTCGACATCCAGGGGGCGAAGCACCTGTGGGAGCATCTCGACCACGGTCACGTCGAGCCCGCGGTGGTGCAGGTTTTCGGCAAGTTCGAGGCCGATGAAGCCGGCTCCCGCGACGACGGCGCGCGTGGCTCCGCCGGCGGCCTCGATGATCGCGTCCATGTCTGCGAGGTCACGCAAGACCAGTCCGCGCTCGACGCCGGGAATCGGGATGCGCACCGGCGATGCGCCCGGGCTCAGAATCAGAGCGTCGTACGCGATGCTCTCCTCGGCCCCCGACTCCAGGTCGCGAACGGTCACGGTGCGCGCCTGCGCATCAATTGCGATCGCCTCGGTGCGCACCCGCACATCGAGGGCGAACCGCGCACCGAGGGCCGCCGGCGTCTGCAGCACGAGGGCGTCTCGGTCAGTGATAACCCCGCCGACGTGGTACGGCAGCCCGCAGTTGGCGAACGAGACGTGTTCGCCGCGTTCGACGACGATGATGCGGGCGTGCTCATCGAGTCGGCGCAGGCGGGTGGCAGCCGACATACCGCCAGCGACTCCACCGATGATGACGTAAGTACGGGATGCGCTCATGCCATCACGATATACCCCCGGGGGTATTTTTGCAAGGGGTGATCCTTCGCGCATCCTGCGCGTTCAGGTCGCTCTCGTCGGGCGCCCAGCGGGGTGTGGCACGCTCAGTCCATCATGGCCCGTCCCGCCGCCGTCACCCGCATGCGCGCCCGCGTACTGACGATTTTTTCGGGCGACCCGAACGGCCAACCCGCGTGGGTCCGCGCGCTCGCCGAGGGCGACGACGAGGGGTTCTTCGGTCCCGGTTCGGCCGTCTGGGAGGTGCACAACGGCATTCCCACGGTGGTCGCCGGTATTCGCGCCCTGTTGATGCAGACGTTGCATCCGGGCGCGATGGCCGGGGTGCACGATCACTCCCGATACCGCGAGGACCCGCTCGGACGCCTGTCCGGAACCGTGCGCTGGGTATTGACCACGACGTTCGCCGATCGCCGCCACGCCCGCGCCGTGTGCGAACGCATCACCGAGATGCACGAGAAGGTGCGCGGCGAGTACCAGGGAAGCGACGGCGAACGGGCCAGCTACTCGGCCGCGGATGCCGACCTCATCGGCTGGGTGCACTGCGTCTTCGCCGACGCCTTCCTCGGTTGCCACGAAACGTGGGGTGGCCCCATCCCCGGAGGTGCCGACGCGTACGTCGATGAGTGGGCGATTGCTGGTGAACTCATGGGCATGGCCGAGCCGCCCCGCACCCGCGCGCAACTGCACGCCGCAATCGCCGCGTACCGCCCCGTGTTGCGGCGCGATGAGCGGGTAGACGCGGCCGTGAATTGGCTGCGTCGCCCTCCCCTCGGGCCGGGCGCCGGCCCCGTCTACCGCATCTTCTTCGCCGGGGCGGTGGCCTCGTTACCGACGGAGTACCGTCGCCTGCTGGGCCTTCGCCGCCCCTGGTGGCCGGCGATCACGGCCACACGCCTTGGCCTGGCCGTGATGCGGCGGCTGCTCGGCACCGAGTCCTCCAGCATGGCGTTCACCCGCCAGCGGCTGGAGCGCCTCGAGCGCGCCGAGGCTGAGCGCTAGAAGGGCTGATCGACCGGGAGGCCCGTGCGCAGTTCGGGTGGAAGATGCCCAAGGTCGTTGTGCGTCACCAGCACGGGTGGCTTCGCCGAACGCACACGAATGATCGTGAGGCCGCAGTTGGCCTGGTTGACCCCCATCCAGCGCCACGCGGGCGCACCGAAGACCTCGCGCACGAACCAGGCGATGACGAAGTTGTGCGTGATGAGGAGGTCGTGGCGATCGTCGCGGGAGGGCGACAACCACTCGGCTGTCGCATCGGCCATCTGCGCCTCGCCCGCAGCGATTTCCTCAGGCGTGATGCCGCCGAAAAACGGCTCGAACGCGGTCGGCATCGACGGTTCGGGCCCCGACGGCACGCAATCCATGAGCAGGCTCGATAACTGCGGCTCGATCGACGGCATGCGTTCGGTCATGTAGGTCGCGGTTTCGACGGCTCGCTGCAGAGGCGAGGTGTGCACGCTCGAGAACGGAACGCCACTCAACCGCTCGGCGATCGCCCGCGCCTGGCGCTGGCCGCGGCCGCTGAGAGGTCCGTCGGGGAGGCCGTGTTCCGCGTCTTGTTGCTCTCCATGTCGAACCAGATACACATACCGAGACACCGCGTCGCACACTCCTTTGTTGGCCCCATCGAGCCTAGGCCATGAGCGCGCACGACTCGCCGGTGCCACGTACCTCGAATTGGGGGCAGACCGGTACGCTTGCGGACAGACGAGCTTGTCTGTCCGCATGCTACTGTGACGTCACGTACCCCGATCGAGGAGACCCCGGTGACACTGACAGCCCCTCCCCCCGTAGCGACGGCGCGACGCGAGCGCCCGATGGCCCCGGCCAAGATCCGCATCTTGGAGACAGCGCAACGCCTGTTCTACGACGAGGGCATCCGTGCCACGGGTGTCGACCTGCTCATCGCCGAGTCGTCCGTCACCAAGGCGACCTTCTACAAGCACTTCGGATCGAAAGACCGTCTCGTGCTCGACTACGTCGAGATTCAGCGTCAGCGCGGTGCGGCGCAGCTGGAGGAGGCAATCGGGGATGCCCGCGGCGCAGCCGCCACGATCGGTCGCGTCGTCGACATGGTCGAGTCGACCATCGAAAGCGAGAGCTACCGAGGCTGCCCGTTCATGAACGCAGCAGCCGAGTACCCTGACCGGCAGCACCCCGTGCGCGAGGTGACCGCGGCACACACCGATCACGTCGCTGCGCGACTGTCAGAAGTATTCGCCGAGCTGGGCCACCCGATGCCGGGAGCCGCTGCCGACGAGCTCACCCTCGCCATCAACGGCGCCCACGCCTGGTCGTACATGGCCGACGATGTGGCCGCTCGGGCCGGCCTCCGCCGCGTTGCCGAGCGCCTTATCGCTGAGTGCGACGCTCCGCGCTAACGCGGTCGAGTTCGGTCAGGTCGTGACGGCTGAGGGCCGTCCGAGGTGCGGCCATCACCGCATCGAGCTGGTCAGGGCTGCTGACGGACACCACCGGAGCGACGACACTCGGCCGCGACAGGAGCCACGACAGCCCCACGGTCGTGACGGAGGTGCCTGAGCGTTCGGCGATGCGGTCCATCGCCGCGAGCACGCGAAGACCGTGTCGGTTCAGGTGGGGCGCCGCCTCCGCCCCGCGCCGGTACCGCTCGAGGTCGGCTCGGGTGCGGTACTTGCCGGTCAGGAATCCGCCCGCCAGCGCAAACCGGGGCATCACCCCGAGATCGAGCTGAGCGACCACACGGGCAAGGTCGCCCTCGTACTCGTCGCGGTGGACAAGGTTGTAGTGGTTCTGCACGGCCACCATGGGGGCGACGCCGAGTTGGCCCGACGCGATGCGGGCCTCCAGCAGACGGTTTCCGGTGTGGTGGCTACCACCGAAGTACCGCACATCACCGGCGCGAATCAGCTCGTCGACGGCGAGAAGAGTCTCGTCGAACGGCACGGCCTCATCGTCGATGTGCAGGTATAGCAGGTCGATGTGGCTCACGCGAAGGCGCTGCAGCGACGCCTTGACCGCCCGCTCCACGGCCGGTGCCGATAGTCCCGGATTGTCGGCGCTCTTGCCGATTTTGGTGGCGACGGTGAGCTGATCGCGATTGCCGCGCTCGCGCATCCAATTGCCGATCATGATCTCGCTGCGCCCGCCCGCGTACGAGTCGGCCGTATCGATAAAGGTTCCGCCGTGCTCGACGAACCGGTTCAGGATGGCGGTGGTCGTGGGGCCGTCGGTCGTCCACCCAAACACCGTGCCACTGAGCGCAATGGGAAAGACCGTGAGGTCACTGCCGCCCACGCGTCGCAGCACGGCGGTGGGCCCGGTGGGCAGCGACGAAGGGGATGAAGCGGTGCGCGGCGTTGTGGGCGCGGCAAGCGCGCTCGTGCCCGTCCGGGGGCGTCCGGAGGGTGCCGTCATGCCGACCTCGATTCGGGCGCGGGGGTGCCGCGCGGGTTGGCTCAGAGGCTATCGCCGAGTTCAATCACAGTGGGTCACCGCCACACGATCGTTACCGAGTAGCGACAGAGAAGGGGGCGGGCCCCGTCGGCCCGCCCCCTCACCATGCGTGCCTTACTTCGAGGCGACCGTCGACGGGGCGACCTCAGCGATGCCCGAGGACACCTTCGCCGCCTGGATCGCGACGATGCCGAAGCCCACCTTGTTGATCACGTCGGCGACCACGTAGATGCAGGCGGCGATGCTCACCGCGAGGGCGAGGTCAGCGCCACCGATCTGCAGGAACTGCTCGATCGCGGTCGCGATCGGGTAGATCGCCCACCCGATGACCACGAACAGGCGCATGATGCGCACCGCGCGCTGAGCGTGCTCGGGGCCGTTCGAGATGTCGATGCGGAAGATCTGCCAGATGATGTAGAACCACGCGAGCGACGAGATGACGAACAGCACGACCGTGCTCGGCGCGCCAGGAACACCCGTCTCGCCCAGGTAGCCCGTGACGATCATGATGAGGTCGGCGATGACGATCTTCGCGATCAGGCCCTTCTTCGCCGCGCCCGCGAGCGCGACGATGATGCCGAACTCAATGAGCAACAGCGGGGTGGTGATCAGCCAGTCGATGTACCGCAGTTCGACGGTGTTGCGAATGGCCTCGACGCCGATCTCGCCGAGCGGGAACTGAACAACATCCTTCATTACGTAGTACAGCACCGCTGCCACGAAAGCGATCACCGTGGCATAGGTCGCCACAGGACGCAGCTCGGGCTTCAGGTCGTTGCGCTCCATGAAGAACCACAGCGCGCCCGCCGCCATGGCGACGAAGCCCAGCATGAAGAAGGCTTGAACAATTTGGAATTCCATGATGCTCCTTTGAATCAGGAGTCGCCTCGACGAATCGGGGGGCGACGGGGGTAGGCGCTCTCCCGGCCCTTTATCGGATTCATGACGCTGGAGAGCGGATTCACAGTGCGCTCATAGTCTGGGAAGTGACCTCGTCCAGATTGCGCGTTTTCTGCACACACACTGGGAAATCGTCTCGCTCGTCCGCGACCTGTCGGTTTACCTCTAGCGGCCTGACTAAACACATGTTTAGTATGGTGAACATGCGTTCAGCCTCGACCGACCAGCACGCTCGCGCGCGTATTCGCAACGCCGCTCTTGAACTGTTCGGTGCGCGCGGAATCGCAGCCACGAGCATCCGCGCGATCGCCGAACGGGCAGACGTCAGCGCGGCGCTCGTCATTCACCACTTTGGGTCCAAAGACGGCCTCCAGCGCGCGTGCAACGACTACGTGCTCGGCGAACTCATGGGGCGCAACGCGCAGACCATCTCGGACGCCGACCTGAGCGGCACCATCCAGCACTGGATCGCCGACATGGACTCGTTTCGCCCCGCCTTTGACTACCTCGCGCGGATGATCGGCGAGGCCACCGATGACGGGCTCGCACTGTGGGATGGCCTGGTGGACCGCACGGAGGCCATGCTCGCCGACGGCGTTGCGGCCGGCGTGATGCGGCCGAGCAGCGATCCGCGCATGCGGGCCATCGTCATCGCCGCATACGGGCTCGTGCCGCTCGTCCTGGAGCGACATATCGGCCGAGCGCTCGGCGAAACCGGCCTCACCGCCGACGCTGTGCGCCGCATGACCCTGCCCACCCTCGAGCTGTACACACACGGCCTCTACGCCGACGAATCAACCCTCGCGGCGGCCCGCACCGCACTCGGTGAACCGCCCACCCCAAGTAAGGACCCCCTCTCATGACACCCGTCCTCGAGGCGACAGCGCTCACGAAGCGCTACGGTCGCCGAACCGCCCTCCACGGCGTCGACCTTCAGGTCGAACCCGGCCGCATCGTCGGACTGATCGGCCCCAACGGCGCCGGCAAGACGACAACCATGCGGATACTGCTCGACATCATCCGCCCGACGTCGGGAACGGTTCGCGTTCTCGGCCACGATCCGCGAGTCGGCGGCCCGGCGCTACGGCGCCGCATCGGCTACCTTCCCGGCGAACTCATCATGGATGCTCGCCTCTGCGCCCGCGGACTGCTCACGCACTACGCGGCCCTTAACGGCGATGCGCACGCGGCACCCCGCATCGCCGAGCTGGCGGACCGCCTGGGACTCGATCTGTCGCGCCCCGTGAGCTCGCTCAGCAAGGGCAACAAGCAGAAGGTTGGCCTCGTACAGGCCTTCGCCCACCGCCCCGACGTGCTCATTTTGGACGAGCCGACGAGCGGGCTCGACCCCCTCGTGCAGCAGCAGTTCCTGGGGTTGGTGCGGGAGGCAACGACGCACGGCCAGACGGTGCTGCTCAGTTCGCACGTCATCAGCGAGATCGACCAGGCCGCCGACGACGTGGTGATCCTGCGCGACGGTCGCATCGTGTCGGTCAGCTCCGTCGCCGACCTCCGCGCCGCGGCCGAACGAGACGTGCGCGTCACAGTCGACGCAGCAGAGTCGGCAGCCCTCACCGAGCGGCTTGCCCGCATCCCCTCCCTCGGGGAGCTTCGCAGCGTGACCGCCGGAGACCGGGTCACGATCAGCGGTCGGCTCGCCGATGGGCTCGACGACCTGCTGGCGGCTCTCACCCACAGTCACGTGCGCGATCTCGTGATCGCCGAACCCGACCTCGAACGGGTTGTCCTCGGTTTCTACGGCGACCACGCCGACAACGATGGAGCAGACCAGTGAGCGCACTCCCCCTTCTTCGCCGCAGCCTCGCCGACTCGTGGCGCGGGCTCATCGGCTGGGCTCTCGGGCTTGCCGCGGTGGCGGGGCTCTACCTGCCGCTCTTTCCCTCCTTCGGCGGCGGAAGCCAGTTCGCCGACATCATCGACAGCCTCCCGCCCGAGCTCGTCTCGGCGCTCAACTACGACCAGATCACGTCGGGTGCCGGCTATACCCAGGGGACGGTCTATGGTCTGCTGGGCTTCGTGCTGCTGACGATCGCGGCCACCGGGTGGGCAGCGGCGGCGATCGCCGGAGACGACGAGCGCGGAACCCTCGAGTTGACGCTCGCGCACGGCGTGAGTCGCACGCAGCTCGTGCTCGAACGCTCCGCTGCGATTGCCATCAAGCTCACCGCACTGGTCTCATGGATCACGATTATCGTGCTCGCGCTCAACGGGCCGAGTGAGCTCGACCTGGCCGTCGGCAATGTGATCGCCGGAGGCATCGCATTGCTCGGCCTCAGTCTGCTGATCGCCATGGTTGGCGTGCTGGCCGGCGCCCTCGTCGGGCGCCGCGTTATCGCGGTCGGTGCCGCTGCCGGCCTCGCCGTGGCCGCCTACGCGGCGAATGCGGTCGGAAATCAGAGCCCCGACCTGGAGTGGTTGCACGCGGTGTCGCCCTACCACTGGGCGTTCGGGCAGAGCCCGCTCGCCGACGGCCTCTCCGCACCGGTCGCTCTGCTGTACGCGCTCGCGGTGCTGGCGCTGATCGGGGCGGTTGCCGCGTTCCAACGCCGCGACGTCGGCGTCTGATAGCCGACCCATGAACGACGGATGCCCGCCCTGCGAGAAGCAGGACGGGCATCCGGTGATCGAGGGGGTCGGCCTTAGCCGTCTTCGCCCTCGGGCTCGGCCGGGGCGTCGGCCTCGGCGATGACCGGCGCAAGCGACAGCTTGCCGCGGTCGTCGGTCTTCGTGATCTCGACGAGGATCTTCTGACCCACCGACAGCACGTCTTCGACGTTCTCAACGCGCTTGCCGCCGGCAAGCTTGCGCACCTCGCTGATGTGCAGCAGGCCGTCCTTGCCGGGGAGCAGCGAGACAAACGCACCGAACGCCGCGATCTTGACGACCGTGCCCAGGTACTGCTCGCCCACCTCGGGGTTCACCGGGTTGGCGATCGCGTTGACCTGCAGACGCGCGGCCTCGGCCGAGGGTCCGTCGACGGCGCCGATGTAGACGGTGCCGTCCTCCTCGATCGAGATCTGCGCGCCCGTCTCGTCCTGGATCGCGTTGATCGTCTTGCCCTTCGGGCCGATCAGCTCGCCGATCTTGTCAACCGGGATCTGCACGCTGATCACGCGCGGAGCCGTCGGTGCCATCTCGTCGGGTGCGTCGATCGCCTGGTTCATGACGTCGAGGATCGCGAGGCGCGCCTCGCGAGCCTGCGTCAGGGCCCCCTCGAGCACCGACGACGGGATGCCGTCGAGCTTGGTGTCGAGCTGAATCGCGGTGACGAACTCGCGGGTTCCGGCGACCTTGAAGTCCATGTCGCCGAGGGCATCTTCGGCACCGAGGATGTCGGTGAGGGCCGCGTACTTGGTCTCGCCGTTGATCTCGTCGCTAATCAGGCCCATCGCGATACCGGCAACGGGCGCCTTGAGGGGCACACCGGCGTTGAGCAGCGACAGGGTGGAGGCACACACCGAGCCCATCGAGGTCGAACCGTTCGAGCTGAGCGCCTCGGAGACCTGACGGATGGCGTACGGGAACTCCTCGCGGGTCGGCAGCACCGGGACAAGAGCGCGCTCGGCCAGGAAGCCGTGACCGATCTCGCGACGCTTCGGGCTGCCCACGCGGCCGGTCTCGCCGGTCGAGTAGGGCGGGAAGTTGTAGTGGTGCAGGTAGCGCTTGCTCGTGACGGGGTTCAGCGAGTCGATCTGCTGCTCCATCTTCAGCATGTTCAGCGTCGTGACACCGAGAATCTGCGTCTCGCCGCGCTGGAAGATGGCCGAGCCGTGTACGCGCGGGATGACCTGGACCTCGGCGTCGAGCGCACGAATGTCGGCAAGCCCGCGACCGTCGATGCGCACGCCCTCGGTGAGCACGCGGTTGCGCATGATCTTCTTCGAGACGCCCTTGTACGCAGCGCCGAACTGCGCCAGCGCCTCCTCGGGCAGCTCGCCCGCGGCGACCTTCTGCTCGATCTCGCCCTTGACGCGCGCCTTCAGCTCGTCGTCGGCGTTCTGACGCTCGACCTTGTCGGCGATCTGGTAGACCGCTGCGAGGTCGTCGTGCGCGACCGCGTCGACCGCCGCGTACAGCTCGTCGCTGTAGTTGAGGAACACGGGGTAGTCGCGCACCTCCTTGGCGCTTTGCGCGGCCAACTCGGCCTGAGCCTTCACCAGCTGAGCGAGGAACGGCTTCGCCGCCTCGAGCCCCTCGGCCACGACTGCCTCGCTCGGCTTGATCGCGCCGGCCTGGATGTGGCCCCAGCTCGACTCGGTGGCCTCAGCCTCGACCATCATGATCGCGACATCTTCGGTGCCATCGGCCTTCGTCACGACGCGACCGGCAACGGTCAGGTCGAACACGGCGTCTGCGAGCTGCGAGTGCTTCGGGAACGCGACCCACTGGCCGCCCCCGTCGCCCGTCGGCATGAGAGCCATGCGCACGCCAGCGATCGGGCCGCTGAACGGCAGGCCTGAAATCTGGGTCGAGGCGCTCGCGGCGTTGATCGCCAGCGCGTCGTAGAACTCGTCGGGAGCGATCGACATCACGGTGATGACGATCTGCACCTCGTTGCGCAAACCCTCAACGAACGAGGGGCGCAGCGGGCGGTCGATGAGACGGCAGACGAGAATCGCCTCGGTCGACGGGCGACCCTCACGGCGGAAAAACGAGCCGGGGATCTTGCCCGCGGCGTACGCGCGCTCCTCGACGTCGACCGTCAGCGGGAAGAAGTCGAAGCCCTCACGGGGGTGCTTGCCGGCGCTCGTCGCGCTCAGCAGCATCGTTTCTTCGTCGAGGTAGGCGGCAACGGCGCCCTGCGCCTGCTGCGCGAGACGGCCAGTTTCAAAACGGACAGTGCGGGTGCCGAACGAACCGTTATCGATAACGGTTTCGGCAGCCTTGATTTCGGGACCTTCCACGAGGTCTCTCTCCTTTGCGTTCTTTCGCGCACCGGGCATCCGACGACCGCGTCACAGACGCGAGGGATGCGCGGCGCACCGCACGAGGCAAGCAGGCAGGAAGGGACGATCAGCGGGATACGCCGCCGGTGTCTGCTCTGGCCAACAGTAGACATCCACCGTTCGACACGAACGGGAGAACTCCACCGGTGACCAGCTTCGAGCCGGCCTGCTGCGCACGGTATTCACTTGTCGGTGCAACTGCACCGCTCACCAGGCTATCAGGGGCACGCCGGGCCGCCTAGTATTCGGGCTCGTCTGGCTGGTCGCGCGCCACCGGGGGCGGCTCCGGCGGAGCCGGCGGAGCGCCGTCGCGCTCGGCCACCTCAAGGCCGACCCGGCTGGCAAACAGCTCGATGCGCACCGGGTCGATTCGAGGAGGCACGCGGACGATAGGCGCGCCGTGATCGGTCAACCAGATGACGGGGCGTCGCGTCTCAGTGTCGAGCCAGCGGCCGACCGCGAGCGAGTCGTGGAAGGGCACGACGGAGGCGCCGAATGGGCCACGCACCACGACCGCTGTGCCGTCGGAACGCAGGCTCGTGCGCAGGCGCACCGTCACGATGGCGAGAGCAGCCACCATAAGCAGGAAGGCTCCGACGACACCGATTCTGACGACCACCGCCAGCGCGCCGTCGACAACCTCGGTGATGACGAGAGCCGACCCGGCGAGAACCGCCGTGAGCGTCCACGCCAGCCGGTCGGCCCACGGTCGAACGGTAGCCCGCACGACGGTGGCGGGCCGACGCTGCTCGTCGTCATTCATGGACCTGCCGCCTGACTACCCTCGGGCGCTTCGATGGCGGCGAGGAGCACATCGAGTGGAGCAGGACAGCGTGCGCGAGCGCGCACCCGGTCGGCCGGGTCGACAATCGCTGCATAGGCATCGAACGCCTCATCGGTTCGCCAGCGTTCGCCGAACTCCTCTCGTGAGGGCAATGGGGCGACCGGATGCCCGTCAGCACGCAGACACGGCAGCTGCGTCTGACGGGTGTACGCGAATGCCCAGGGGGCCTCGACGGCACGCACCCCCTCATCGATACGGGTGCGCACCGGGTAGCGGGCGTAGCAGCGGTACGTAGCAACGTCGATCTCGAAGTTCTCGCGTGGGCCCGACACCTGGACGCCGCTGAAGTCGAGCCGCTCTCCCCCGTCGGCCGTGCCGACCCCTGGGAATCCGAGCGTCGCGATGCAGCGCGCCACGGCCGGGCCCCACTCACTCGCCGTGACCAAGCGCACGATCGGCTCGTCCGGCAAGATCACCGGACCCCAGGTGTTGCGCAGAAACCCCGCAACGCGGGTGAGCGTCTCGCCGTGCAGCTCGAGCACGGCGCGATCACGCTCCATCAGCACGACGTCGAGACCGGCGACGGGCCGCTCCCCCGGAGGCGCGCAGGCCACCATGCCCGCCAACACGGCGGCGGCAGAAAACACTGCGGCGAGGCGACGACGCATGGTCACAGGCTGACACCGCGGGCCGCATGCGGGCTGGGAACCGAGCGGGGCAATCAGCGCGAGCCGCGCATCCGATCACGGACCGCGCCGAGAGCGGAGACGATGGCGCCGACCGCGAGAAATGCCACGAGAACGATCGCCAGACTGCCCACGAGACCCGCGTAGCCGCCCTGCACACCCGGGTCGACGAAATCGTATGGGTAGCGATCGACGATCGCGCCCCGCACAAGGGTGGCCGCCAAGAAGATCACCGGAAAGGCGAGACCGAGGATCGGGGTGAGGAGTGTGACGCGCGTGCGGGAGCGCACCGCGACCCACTCGATCAGCGCGAGCGCGGGGAACACCGTGTGCAGCAGAGTGTTGACCAGGTCGCCACTCGCGCCCGGCGCCCCGCCGAGCAGGGTCGCGTGCAGCACCGCCGCCACGAGGAGGCCCGTGAGCGCCATCGCGCGCAGATGAACCATTCCGCGCGGTTCGCGACGGGTCGCCGCACCGACCACCAGCAGGATGCTCGTGACGGCCACGCTGAGAATCGTGAACTGCCCGACGTAATCGCCCAGGTCGAGCCCGCCCGTCGCGCGCACCGTCCAGGCGACGTCGAGGGCGATGATGGCGAGCCCTCCGGCCCCGAGCGCGGCGCGAGCGGCGCGAGTGAGCGAGGCGCGAGTCACAGGCTCATCGTGACAGACGACGAGCCGAAAACCACGAAAGCCGCCTCCCGAAATCTCGGGGGCGGCTCTCGCAGAAGAAGTTCGCGGTGTCGATCGACTAGCGGCGCAGACCCAGTCGCTCGATCAGCGAGCGGTAACGCTCGATGTCGATGTCAGCCAGGTAACCCAGCAGACGGCGACGCTGACCCACGAGGAGAAGCAGGCCACGACGCGAGTGGTGGTCGTGCTTGTGCTGCTTGAGGTGCTCGGTCAGCTCCTTGATGCGGTGCGTCAAGATCGCGACCTGGACCTCAGGGGATCCGGTGTCACCGGGGTGGGTTGCGTACTCGTCGATGATCGCCTTCTTGGTAACCGTGTCCAGTGCCATAGAGGGGACCCCTTCCTGCTCGTTGCGCGGCGCACACAGCCGGATGCTGTGGCTCTCTTTCTCCGCGGCCGTTCTGACGGCAACCGCACAAGAATACCAGCAGCCTGCTCACACGGACGACCTGACAGAATCATCGTCGGGAGGGAGCCTCGGTGCCGCTTGTGATCGTGCTGGACGTACTCCTCGTCATAGCCATCATCGGCGGACTCGTGCGCGGCGCTCGAGCGGGATTCTTCTACACGCTGGGGGCCGTGGTGGGTGCCGTTCTCGGCGCGATCGCCGCCGTGTTCCTTGTTCCCCTCGTCAGCGGTTGGGTGCCCGATCCCGCGTGGCGACCCCTTGCCACACTCGGAGCCCTCCTCGTATTGATCACCGGCGGACTCAGCATCGGTGAGGTCATCGGCCATTCCCTCCGCCGGGGCGTCGCGAAACGGCTCCGCCCGCTCGACCGACTGGCGGGCTTTGCGGCCGGGGGCGTCGTCGCGGTGCTCGTGGTCTCGCTCGCCGGGTCTACGGTGACGGCACTGGGTATCCCCGTCGTGTCGTCGACCACGGCGAACTCGACCGTGCTGCGCACCATCGACCGGTTCACGCCCGAGCCCGTCGCTCGCGCGATCGCCGCTCTGCGCGGCGCCGTCGTCGATGAAGGCATTCCCCGCATTGCCGAGGCACTCGGCGGCACCATTGCAGGGCCCGCTGAGGTTCCCCCGATCGATGCCGGCAGCCCGGAACTCACGCGTGCGGCCCAATCAGTCGCTCGCGTGACCGGCTCGGCGTACGCCTGCGGTCAGGTGCAGTCGGGTACCGCATTCGTCATCGCCGACAACCGCCTGCTGACGAACGCCCACGTCGTTGCCGGGGTTGACACCCCGGTGATCGAACTGCCGGGAGTCGGCGCGCGGGAGGGGCGGATCGTGTACTTCGACGGGCAACAAGACATCGCCGTCATTGCGGTCGACAACCTGTCGGCTCGGGTCTTGCCGGTGGCCCCGAGCCTCACGCCTGGTGATGTCGGGGCCGTGCAGGGATATCCGTTCGGCGGACGCTTCCGCTCAGGCGGCGCGGAGGTGCTCGCCGTCGGCTCGATCGACGCGGAGGCGATCGACGGTTCATCGCGTGCCCCGCGGGATACCTACACCCTGGCCGCGAATGTCAACCCGGGAAACTCGGGCGGCCCCGTGCTCAGTCTCGACGGCGCGGTGGTGGGCATGGTGTTCGCCAAGGCTCAACTCCGTGACGACATTGGGTACGCCCACACCATGGCTGAGCTCGCCCCCGTGATCGCCCAGGCTCCTGAGCTGTCGGCAGCCGTCGGCAGCGGCGTCTGCCAGCGCTAGGGCGACACCGGGCACCCCGCGAGGTCGGGACCTTCGGCCCTGGCCGCGCCGAAGGCTGCGGCCGCACCATGGGTGCACTGCCAGGTCAGGAGGTCGCCATGGAAATCGGAAGCGGGGCCGTCACGATGCTGACGCCCGAAGAGTGCTGGGATCAGCTGGAACGGCATACGCTCGGGCGGATCGCCGTGAGCGCTGTGGGCGCCGTCGACATCTTCCCGGTCAATTACGTCGTGCACGAGCACACCCTTCTTTTTCGCACCGCCCCCGGCACCAAGTTGCTGGAACTCGCGATCAATGACCGGGTCGCCTTTGAGGTCGACGGCCACACCGACGAGCAGGCGTGGAGCATCGTCGTGAAGGGACGGGCCGAACGCGTCGAACGGCAAAGCGAGATCGACGCGGCCGAAGAGCTCGGGCTGGAGCCATGGATTCCGACCCTCAAGTACCGCTGGGTGCGCGTGCATCCTGACGAGGTCACGGGTCGACTCTTTACCCGCGCCCCCGAACCGGCGAGGTTCTAGCGTGTGCGCCGGAGCGTGCGGTGACTGCCCTGGTCGGGCCCGGCAGGGCGCGGATCAGGCGTTGATGCAGTACGGGCAGGCGGCACCTACCGCCCATGGTTCCTGCGGCGTCAGCCTCTGGCCAGGGTTTCCCGCCACGACAGCGAAGTCGGGTACGGCCTCGGTGACCACTGAGCCGGGAGCGATGTAGGCGCCCTCGCCCACGCGAAGTCCATCCATCACGATCGCCCCCGCACCGATCGCGGCCCGGGGCGCGATGAGCGATCGGGCTCCAACGACGGCTCCCGGTCCGATGGATGCTCCCATACCGATCACCGCGGACTCACCGACCGCGGCGAGGCGGTTGACGTTCGCCGCACAGTCGATCCGGGTGTTGGCACCGATCACGGCACCCGCGTTGACGAACGCCATGTGGCCGACGACCGCCGTCGACGGCATCGTCGCGGTGGGGTCGGCAATCCAGACGGGGTTCGAGAATCCGAGGGAGTACGCGGCGTGCAGGGCGCGGAATCGATGCTGAGCAGACGCGACACCCACGATCGATCCCAGGTCGAGGTCGGCCGGCACGGGGTCATAGTGCAGGCCCGGGAGGCTGACATCGGCACTGCCGACATTGTCGATCGTGGTGACGCCAAGCCCCAAGCGACGCGCACTCTCGACGAGTTCCCAGGCGTACGGGCTCGCCACGCCCACGATGGCAACGGTTTCCGGCATGCGGCAAGCCTAGGGCCGCGCGCGCGTCGTGAGCGGGCTTACGACTCGAGCGCGCCGCGCACGATCGAGTCGCCCGAGTGCGAGGGGTCACCGTCGAGCGGTTCTGCGCTGATGTCGACCACCGAGTACCGGTCGAGGTCGACCTCGGCGGGAATGACGAACTCCCCTCGAGCATCGCCCAGAAGCCCGAGACTGATGAGGCCGTCGACCTCGGGCGTGAGCAGCCACACCTCCTGAACCGCACCGCTCACGGGCGGCGCGTCCAGGGCGATGCGCACGACCCGGGCGCCATCGCCGCGCTCGACGATCTCTGCGGAGCCAGAGGCCCCCTGCCAATCGGGAAGGGCATCCAAAGCGGCGACGGCAAGGATCGTGCCGGTGTCGCGGGGAGCAAGCGCCTGCCAGCCGAAGGCCACCCCCGCGATCAGCGCGGCGGCGGCCGCCACCGCGGTCAGCGGCGCGACGATACGGCGCAGGCCCCGACGCTCACGGGCGGCGGCGAGCGACGCAACGGGAGCGGCAGGAGGGAGCTCATCGACGGGCATCGGGGCGGTCTCGCGGGCAGCCCGCTGATCAGCGCCCTCGGTCGTGAGGGGGTCAGTGCGCACAGCATCGCCGAGTCCGGCCTGGCGGTGCACGTTCTGCCACACGTGCGCCGGCGGTCGGTGCAACTCGGCTTCGCCGAGCGTCGACCGCGCGACCGAGACCGTGGCGGTCATGCGGGCGAGCTCATGTTGGCAGCGCCCGCACTGACGCAGGTGGGCATCAGCGTCGGATTCGAGCGCCTCGCCCAGCGCACCGAGCGCGAGCGCGCCGGTGTCACAGTGCTGCTCCATGACTCACCTCCAATCGGCTGCGCAGCCGGGTCAAGCTTCGTTTGATGTGGGACTTCACGGTGCCGATCGGCATATCGAGCCGCTCGGCGATCTGCGTGTGGGTCAGGTCGTCGAAAAACGCGAGCCTGACGACCTTCTGCGGTTCGGGGTCAAGTTTCGCCAGCTCGTCGGCGATCAACAGTCGCTCGGCGAGCCCGGCCTCGGCGGCCGGGTGCGGGTCATCGAGCGTGACCGCGCTCACCTGGTCGGCGATGGCGCGCTCACGGGCCCGTGCCGCATGCGTGTCGGCGATGGTGTTGCGTGTGATGCCGACGAGCCATGCCGGCACCGCCGCCCGCGCGGGGTCGTACCGCTCTCTGCTCTGCCACGCCTTGACAAACACCTTCTGGGTGACGTCTTCGGCGTCGGAGGCATCGCCGAGCGACCGCAATGCCAGCGAGTACACGAGCGACGACCACTCGCGATAGGCATCGGCCAGCGCCCGTTCGTCGCCGGCGATGAGCCGGCGACCGATGTCGGTCGCGTCGTCGATGGCGGTCGTCACGGTCGGGCGAGCCTCCTTCGGCACCGGATGCACGGGACGGTATGCCCCGCCGGTCGCGGTCATGATAGCGGGTGAACCCGTCACGACACCTTTTCCGCGGTAACTATGTAGTTGTCGGTGTACGACTGGGCGCTGAAGTCGAAGTCGCCACCGCAGGTGATCAAGACAAGAGTCGGCTCCCCACGCGTCGTGAACACCTGGTCGAGCGGAACCTCGGCTTTCTCGATGCGCTCGACCTTCACCACACGATAAGTGTGAGTCGTTCCGTTCTCGTCGACCACGGTGATCTCTTCGCCCACTTGTGCGTCGCGCAAGTTTGCGAACGGCCCAATCCCCTGGTTCGGCATGTCCACGTGAGCAGCGATAACGGTGGCGCCGTTCGCGGTTGCCGGTCCAGGTCCGAAGCGATACCAGCCAGCTTCATAGATGCTGACCGGAATCTCCATGTAATTGCGATCATCAACGCCGACTCCAACGACGCTCATGTCGATGCCGCGGGCGGGATACGTAAGCGAAACCGGGGCGATCGTCTTGTTGTCTTGGAGATCCTCAAGAGATGACGCTCGGTTTTCCCCTGACAGCAGAGGCTGCGCGACTGGTAACTCCTCCGTCGGTTGAGGGACCGGTGGAGTTGCCGCTGACTCGGGTTCCGCGCATCCAGAAACGAAAAGGAGGCTAGCGGCCACCAGTGCGGTAGCCGCCAGCCCCCTTGTCATGTGAGTTGCTTGCTCAGACTTACTTGCTCGAAACGGTCGCACGACGGGCGATGATACCCGCGGCAGCCAGGAGCGCGATCAGAAGAGCAGCCGCACCGCCCAGGAGAGCGCCGTTACCGCCCTCAGCGACGAGACCAGCACCACCAGCGGGCACGCCCTCAGGGGCGGCACCCAGGCCATCGATGGTGAAGACGACGACACCGAGGTCGTCAGTGTCGCCGAAAGCGTGCACGAAGTACGCGGTTCCAGCGGCGAGGTCCAGGTCTGCCTCGAACAGGGCATCCGTGCTGCCAGCGGGCGCGATGCCCACCGTGTAGGTGCCAGCCGGAACGTCGATGTCAGCGCCCTGGGTGTTCGACACACCCTCGAAGATCGCTCCGCCGTCGGCCAGGATGTCAACCTCGGGCGCGTTCGCGGTGTGGCGTGCGGTGACGCGGGTGTCGCCGGCCGCGAGCTCGCTGATGTTGTTGACGAACGGGCTCAGGAGGAGTTCGCCCTCTTCAAGACCCGGGTGAGCGACGAGCGTGTAGCTCACGCCGGCCTCAACGTCGACACCCGCAGCACCGGTGCCGAAAAGCCCCTCGCCCTCCGCGGGAGCGGGCTCACCCGTCAGCACGATGTCCACGACGTAGTTGCCGGGATCCACGTCAACGAGAGCCTCGACAGTCTCGGGTTCGAATCCCTCGAGAAGCAGGTCGCCGTTCAAGTACACGTCAACCGTGGCGCCGGGAACGGCGTGCACGACCCAAACGTCGGCGGTGGTGTCAGAGACGGCGTTCGCGGGTGCCGCGAGGCCGACCGTGGCGAGAGCGGCAACGCCCACGCCCGCGAGAATTCGGTTACGCATTGTTCCTCCTACTGTGGTTCCCCTACGGGGACGAGTCCCCAAGATCGGGGGTCAGGCGGAATTGCCTTCACTGAACATTTCCGCCGCAACCTGACGATTGGATGCGGTCTGCGCTGGCAGGTAGCAGGGAGAAACCTGGGTGCAGCCTGATCAGGCGAAGAAGGGGCCGAGCGCGGTAACGCTCACCACCAGACCGGCAAGCCACAGCACGAGGTTGATGGCGCCGAGAGTCATGCCAGCGATCGCCAGGCCTCTGCCCTTCGTGTAGCCGTTGGCTGTTTCGCGAATTCCGCGACTCGCCGTGATGCCGCAGACCGTCAACAAGGCGGCGTTCACGACGAAGACGAGGGTCAGCACTCCCAGCACGACCGCGAGCGAACCGGCGCCCGTCGCCAATTGCGCACCAGCCTGAGCCGACACCATGTTGCCGATCACCGACGAGGCGAACGGGGCGAGACCGGTCACGAAGGCCCACGTCGCCGCCGAGCTTCGTTCCGCCGGAAGTCGGTGCGAGGTGCGTTGACGGGGTGTGCGTTCCTTGATTGCCACGGCCTGGGGTGCGGCGACCGTTGCCCGGTCGAGCTCTGCCTGGTGAACGACAACGGTGTCTAGCGCGACCTCGGTCGGAATGCTCGGGTCAGGAGACGAGGCGACAGGCGAGGGCGCGGGCGCCGAGGCCGGTGGAGCGCTGGGCGGTGCCGAAAACGGTGCGCCGCACTGGGTGCAGAACCGAACCCCGACCCGAAGGACGGCCCGGCAGCGCACGCAGTTCTCCACGCCCGGCTCCCCCTCCTCACGGGTACGGCGTCGTCGTTTCACCGACAACCATCAACGCTCAACGCTATCGACGGCGCGTGACCGGTCGCGTGCCCCCGTCGTGGGGGTAGGGAGAACCGTGTCGACCCCTTGACGCGCCCGCCAACTCGGCGCACTATGGAAGCAGTTCAACTCGCCGCCCAGGAGCGCCGGAGGCATCGCCCCGCCACTGGGCGGCGAGTCTGTTAAGCCCGAGAGAGTGCGGGCGTGCGGCTAGGAAGCGCGCACGCCGGGTGCGGCGAGCGCGTGCCGCGCGGCGCTCACGCGGTGCAGCAGCTCGGCTTCGTCGAGTTGGGCACCGATCTGGTCGCGGCCCCCGATGATGCGCTGTCGAGCGTAGGCAAGCAACGTCGCGTCGCGAATGAAGTCGCGCATGACCGGCCCCAGGCCGACGCTGCGAGCCCAGCGCTCCGCAGTGCGTCGGCCACTCCTGCTGGCCAGCATCGCGACCTCCTGTGGGTGGAACCACCCGACGGCCGCGTACTCGGCGAGGCGCTCACCGATGACTCGACCCTCCTGCGCACGCAACAGAGAGACGATCGCGACCGCGATGACGAACATGGGCACCTGTACGAGCAGGTAGTAGCCGTAGAAGTCGCCCACGAAAAAGAGCGCTCCGTTCCAGAACGCGTGCAACGCGATGGCGGGCATGAGTCCGACAACGAAGGCGAAAACGGGGAAGCGAGCACCGCGTCGGGCCGCGAAGCCCAGGGCAAGACCGATCGCCGCCGTGAACATGACGTGCGCGAACGGCGACATCAGCCCCCGCACGAAGAACGTTTCGCCCAGGGGCCCGCCCTCGACGAACGCGACCCCGAAGTAGAGGATGTTTTCGGTGAAGGCGAAACCGCCGGCCACGACGGCGGCGTACACAATGCCGTCAACCGGGCCGTCGAAGCGGCGCCGCACGCCGAGGAACAGCAGGAACACCCCGAGCCCCTTCGCCACTTCTTCCACGATGGGCGCCTGGACGGCCGCTCCGAGAAACTCTGCCGCCGCGCCCGGACCGCCGGCCGCCGCCACGATGGACTGGATTTCGGCATCGACCGCCAGCGCGATGAACACGCTCGCCCCAGCGCCCCAGAGAAACGCGAACGCCAAGGCCACTCGCGGCTCGGGCTCCCAGCGATCGATCCAGCGGACGCCCCAGAACACGATGCCGAGCGGCACGAGCGCGAGGATCGCGGCGATGATCACACTGGTCGCCCCCAGGCCGCTCACCAGGTAGGCGATGACGAACAGTGAGACGAGACCGAGCACCGTGAAGCCGAGAACGGCCAGGAGTACCCGCCCCGCGCCCGGGCGTCGGCCGCCGCGGGGAGCCGGGGCGGCCGGCGCGACCGAGGTGCCCGTCTCCGCCCGCACCTCGATCGGCGCACCCCCGAGAGGGGACACCACCCTGTGCACGCCGGTGGCCGTGTAGTCGGGTGTTCGCGAATAATCCGTCACACGGGTGAGGCTAGCGCGCCGCCCCGACGGAGACGGGACGAACGCCCCTGGCCGAGGCCCGAGCATCCGACCAGAATGGATGCACGCCGTACGCGACCGACGAAGGGACGACCATCATGGACCGCGAGTACGAGCCGAACCTCGACGACGAACGCGTTGTCAATGTCGACGACGACGCCGACACCGTGCTGCCGCCTCCGACGCTGGACCCTGAGGAGCGGGTCGAGCCCGAACCGGACCCGGACATCGCGCTCGACGACGAGCGACCCGCCGGGTAACTCGCCGCGCGCGCTGCGCCTACTCGTTACGGGGCGCCGGGGGCAGCGTGATGGCACCGGTCGCCGGCACGACGCCCGACAGTCGTCCCGGCGACAACACCTTGTGCACGAGCTCGGGATCCATCAGTCCGCGCTCGATGACCAGTTCGCGCACCGAACTTCCCCCGGCGAGCGCCTCGTAGGCGAGCGCGGCTGCCGTCTTGTAGCCGATGTACGGCGTCAAGGCCGTCACAACCCCGACGCTCGACTCGACCATGCGCTCGAGGCGGTCGGTGTTCGCGGTGATGCCATCAACACAGTTCAGGCGCAGAGTTCTACAGGCGTTGGTCATCCACGCGAGTGACTGCATGATGCTCGAGGTGATCACGGGTTCGAACGCGTTCAGCTGCAACTGGCCTGCCTCGGCGGCGGCGGTGACTGTGGCGTCTGCACCGATGATGGAAAACGCCACCTGGTTCACGACCTCGGGGATCACCGGGTTGACCTTCCCCGGCATGATCGACGAGCCGGCCTGCCGTGGCGGCAGGTTGATTTCGCCGAGCCCCGCTTGCGGACCTGACGACAGCAGGCGCAGGTCGTTACAGATCTTTGACAGCTTGACGGCGGCGCGCTTGAGCGTTCCCGACAGGGTCATGAAGATGCCGGTATCGCTCGTTGCCTCGATGAGGTCGGGCGCCGTCTCCATCTCGTAGCCGGCGATCTCGCTCAGATAGCGACGCACCAGCTCGGCGTAACGCGGGTCTGCTGTGATTCCCGTGCCGATGGCCGTCGCCCCCAGGTTGATCTCATTGAGCCACGGGATCACTTCGGACAGGCGGTCGACGTCCTCCTGCAAGGTGGTAGCGAAACCACGGAACTCCTGGCCGAGAGTCATGGGCACGGCGTCTTGCAGTTGGGTTCGACCAACCTTCAGGATCTCGGCGAACTCACGCCCCTTCGCGCGGAAGGACTCGATGAGCAGACGGTGCTCGTCGAGCAGCCGAGCCAGGCTGAACACCATGGCGAGCTTGATCGCCGTGGGGTAGACGTCGTTCGTCGACTGGCTGCGGTTGACGTCATCGAGCGGGCTGAGGTGTTCGTACTGCCCTTTTCCGTGCCCGAGCAACTCGAGCGCGCGGTTCGCAATGATCTCGTTCGCGCACATATTGGTGCTCGTGCCCGCACCACCCTGCAGCACTCCGAGCACGAACTGCTCGTGCAGTGAGCCATCGATGATCTCTTGGCACGCGCGATCAATGGCCTCGGCCTTGTCGGGGTCAAGTGTGCCGATATCGCGGTTTGCCCGCGCAGCGGCCTGCTTGACCATGGCGAGGGCGATGACGAGGTTCGGATGATTCGAGAGCGCGCGCCGCGTGATGGGGAAGTTCTCGAGCGCGCGAGCGGTGTGAATGCCCCAGTAGGCGTCTGCGGGCACCGGCATGTCGCCGAGCGAATCGCTCTCGGTGCGCATAGGGCGCGGGGCGTCGGGATCTTCGTTCATCCCTGGGCGGTAGATCGGAACTCCGTCGTCGCTCGTGGTGAAGCTCGGGGCGGGGCCAGTTGTGCGCACCATTTCGTGTGCGTGCCTTCCTTTTGGGGTCCGACATCGGTGGCGGTGGCACGCCTACTCTAGCGCTCACCGCGCTCCCCTAGAGCGCGAGGCGGGCGGTGATGAGAGAGTCGTCGACGGGCGTGTGGGAGATCAGGATGACGGCGCGGTCGGCGCCGGTTGCGGCCCCGAGCAGGTCGCGCAACAGGGCATCGGCGCGGTCAGCGTCGACGTTCGCGGTCGGCTCATCCAGCACGAGCACCGGCGCCTCGGCGAGCAGCCCTCGGGCGAGCGCGAGCCGCTGGGCCTGGCCGCCGGAAGCGAGGCGACCGCGCTCCCCGACCGGCGCGTCCAGGCCGCCGCGGGCGTGCATCCATTCGGCGAGGCCGACCCGCTCGAGGACGGTCGTCAGTCGCTCGTCATCGGCGCTGTCATCGGCGAACAGCAGATTCTGCCGGATGGACTGGTCAAACAGATGCGGTCGCTGCTCGATGAGGACTACGCGGCGTCGGACGTCGTCGGGATGCGCGCGGGTCACATCGACGCCGTTGATCGTGTACTGCCCCGTGTGGTCGAGGAAGCGCACGAGCACGTGGGCCAGGGTGGTCTTGCCCGCACCAGAGGGTCCGGTCACGAGCAGGCGATCGCCGCCCCGCAGCTCGAACGTGACTCTTGAGACGGCGTCGGACGTCGCGCCCGGCCAGCGAGCGGAGACGTCACGCATGCGCACGGCGATGGGGCCCGCGGGAATCGGGACAGGAGAGGGCGGCGGCGTCGGGATTTCCGCGGGGACCGACGCGGGGATTGCCGAGCTCAGGCGGTCGGCGCTGGCGTTCACTCGCCAGCGGGCGGCCACGGCACCGGGAAGAACGGCCATGAGTTCGACGACGGCGAGCGGAACGAGGACGAGCATCGCCAGTTGTGGGCCCGTGATGTCACCGAGCGCGACCCCTGGCGAGGCAACGAGAAGCGTGCCCACCACGCTGACACCGGCGCCGAGCGTGAAGACGGCTCCGACGAAGCCCGCGGCGAGCGTCTGGCGCCGCTGGGCGCGCAGCAAATGACGATCGATCGCGGTCAACTCACGACGGGCCGCCTCGTCAGCGTCGAAGGCGACCAGTTCCTCCCACCGCGTGAGATAGTCGAGCACCGCGGCGGCGTAGCGACCCCGCAGGGGGGCGATTCGGCGCTCTGCCTCACGGCTCACCAGGGTGAGGAGTCCGATGGCCGCAGCCGTTGTGAGCGCGAGAACGGCAGCGAGCACGGTTGCCGCGGCGATCGACACGAACGACACCGCGACGAGCGCGAGGCCCACCACGATGGCACTCGTGACCAGCGGCTGGCGCACACGCAGCGGCTGATCTTGCAGGGTGTCAACATCGCGGACGACCGTCGAGAGCAGCTCGCCATCGCGCACCCCGCGAACGCCGTCTGGCGAGACCGGTACGAGTCGTCGATACACGTCGACGCGAAGCTCGGCGAGGGTTCGGAACGCGGCATCGTGCGCGCTTAGGCGCTCGAGGTAGCGAAAGACGGCCCGCCCGAGCGCGAACGCGCGCACACCCACGATCGCGAACCCCAGGAACAGGATCGGCGGCTGTTCGGCGGCGCGCGCAATAAGCCAGGAAGAGGTCGCCAGAAGTCCGACGGCCGACAGGTTCGCCAGCACTCCCCCGGCCAGCGATGCGAATGCTGCCCGGCCGCGCGGCGTCGCTGCTCGGAGGATCGCGCGGCGTTCGGCGACGCGAGCGTGGCCGCTCATGCGCGGGCCTCCGCTTCCCGCGAGAGCACGGTCACCACGCGATCGGCGCGGTCAGCAACGGCGGTTCGGTGAGTGACGATGAGAATGCCGAAGCCGTCGGCCGCGAGTTCGGCAAGGCCATCGATGACCTGCGACTCCGTGCAGGCGTCAAGGGCGGCTGTCGGCTCGTCGAGCACGATGAGGGCAGTCTGCCGGCGGAGAGCGCGATAAACGGCCCTGGCGATCGCCACCCGATGCGTTTGCCCGCCCGAGAACCCGCCGCCCGATGCATCGAGCGGCGCGGTCGGCTCGACGTCACACGCGGCAAGTCGAAGCGCGGCCCGAAGGTGCTCCGGATCACCCTCCGGGTCGCCGAGAGTGACGGCATCGCCGACGGTCGCGCCGATGAGGGTCGTCCGCTGTGGCGCCCAGGCAATCCGGTCGCGGCGATTCGCGGCTGAGCCCCCCACGAGGATGCTGCCCTCGCGGAGGTCGACGAAGTCGAGGATCGCGGCCACCAGGGTCGACTTGCCGGCGCCACTCGGCCCGACAACCGCGACGATCTCGCCGGGCGCAACCGTGACGTCACACGCGTGCAGGCATGGCACGCCGTCACGCTCGACCGTGACGGAACGAGCCTCGAGCGCGAGCACGGCGCCCCGCCTGTCGGGGATGTCCGCTGTCGGCCGAGCGCGTGCGGGACGCTCAATCACGTTCAGCACATCGTCTGCGGCAGCGATGCCCTCGGTAGCAGCGTGGTACTGAGCCCCAACCTGACGCAGGGGCAGGTAGGCCTCGGGCACGAGCATGAGCACGAACAGCCCGAGAGCCAGCGTGATGTCACCGTCGATCAGGCGAATTCCGATCGACACCGCGACCACGGCGACGGACAAACTCGCCGCGAGTTCCAGTGCGAACCCGGAGAGAAACGACAGCCGCAGCACGCGCATGGTCCGTCGCCGATACTGCTCGGTGATGTCGCGAATGCGAGACTCTTGTCGGTGCTGCCGGCCGAAGATCGTCAGAGTGGGGAGGCCGCGGACGACCTCGTGGAAACCCTCCGCGAGCACACCCAGCGCCTCCCACTGCCGCTGCTGCATCGCCTGGGTCGCGAGCCCGATCAGGATCATGAACAGCGGGATGAGGGGCAGAGTCAGCACCACCGCGATGCCTGTGACGGGATCGGCGAGTGCGAGAACCGCGACGACGAGTGGCGTCGCCACGACCGTGAGCACCAGCTGGGGCAGGTACTTGCCGACGTAGCCGTCCATCGCGTCGAGGCCCTGACCGAGCAGCACGGCAGTGCGAGCACTGGAGCGCGCGGTCACCGCATCGAGGCCGCCGCGGTCGAGCGCCTCCACCGCGGCAGTGCGCAACTGGGACTTCACTCGAGCGGCACCGCGCGCCGCGAGAACATCCAGTCCCGCCTGTGTGACGGCTCGTACCAGGACGCCCAGAGCGGTGGCGATGACCGGTACGGCGAGGCTGTCGATCGACTCCCCGGCGACAATGGCGGCGATTGCCGTGGCTGCGCTCCAACAGAACGCCACGACAGCGAGGGTGTGCGCGACGGCCACCGCCCCGCCGGCGACCAGGAGCATCCTGGCCGCCCGCGCGGTGCGGAGTAATCGCGAATCGAGGGGTTTCAGGGCGCTGCCGCCACGGGGATCTGCTCGCGGGTAACGCGACGACGAAAGACCCAGTACGTCCACGACTGGTATGCGAGGACGAGAGGCATCATGAAGACGGCGACCCAGGTCATGATCTGGAGCGTGTACGAGCTGCTCGAGGCGTTCTCGATCGTGAGGCTGTATGCGGGGTCCGTCGTCGACGGCATGACGTACGGGAACAGTGCGGCAAGGATCGTGGCAACGGCGAGCGCAATCGTTGCGGCGGTCAACCCGAAAGCCCAGCCCTCGCGGGCGAGACTGTTCGCCAGCCAGCCACCCACCAGCGTCACTGCCGCGCTCGCCGCGAGCGTGATGATGACGGGCAGATGCGGCGACGACAGGTGCTGTCCGACGGTCCAGAGGAGGAAGGCCGCGGCGACGAGGATCGTCACGATGCCCGATCGCGTGGCGAGAGAGCGGGCGCGAGCGCGCAGCTCGCCGTCGGTCTTCAGCGCCGCAAACAGCACCCCGTGGGTGAAGAACAGCAGCAGCGTCGTTGCGCCGCCGAGCAGCGCGTAGGGGTTCAGGAGATCGAGCAGCGTGCCCGTGAAGGTACCCGTCTCATCGATCGCGACACCCTGCACGATGTTTGCGAACGCAACCCCCCACAGCAGGGCCGGCACGGCGGAACCCACGATGATCATCAGATCGAATCGGGATGTCCACTGCGGACTCTTGCCCAATCGTCGGTACTCAAAGGACACGCCGCGAGCGATGAGCGCCAGCAGAATCAGCAGCAGCGCGAGGTAGAAGCCGTCGAAGAGCGTCGCGTACCAGAACGGGAATGCGGCGAACAGGGATGCGCCGGCCACGATGAGCCACGTCTCGTTGAGGTCCCACACGGGACCGATCGTGTTGATCAGGATGCGCTTATCGGTGTCGTCTTTGGCGAGGAACGGCATCGACATACCCACGCCGAAGTCGAAGCCATCGAGCACGAAGTAGCCGATGAACAAGAATCCGACGATGCCGAACCAGAGGATCGCGAGGTCCATGGGAGGGGTATCCAGTCTTTCCGATTAGTAGACGGTGGCGAGCTTGGTGGGGTCAACGGGGCCATCGGTCGAGCCGTCTGCGCCGCCATACTTCGCCCAATCCTTCGGGCCATCGACCGCGGCGCGAACAATGAGGCGGAACTCGACGACGGCGAGCGCCCCGTAGATCAGCGTGAAGGCGATGAGCGACAGCAGCACCTCCCACCCCGCGACTCCCGGAGAGACACCGTCCTCGGTGAGCATCAGGCCGAAGACGATCCACGGCTGACGGCCCATCTCGGTGAAGATCCATCCGATGAGGCTGGCCAGCAGCGGCAGGGGCGCCGACCAGATGGCGACCTTCCACGCCCATCCCTCCGGGGTGCGACCGCCGCGGGTGACCCACAGGCCGACCATCGAGACGAGAGCCGAAAGGGCACCCAGGCCGATCATCCACCGGAAGCTCCAGTACGTGACCCAGATGATCGGCGTGTAATCACCGGGGCCGAACTGCTGTTCGTACTGTGCCTGCAGGTCGTTGATGCCTTCGACCGTGCCGAAGAAGTCGTGCGTTGACAGGAACGACAGCAGGTACGGGATGCGAATGGAGAAGATCTCGCTCGACCCGTCAGGGGTGCCAAGGCTGAATACCGAGAAGGATGCGCCAGCGGTCGTGGTGTACAGGGCTTCGGCGGCCGCCATCTTCATCGGCTGCGTCTGCGTCATGATGATCGACAGCTGGTCGCCCGAGATGGCGACGCCGGCGAACATGACGATGTTCGTGATGAGACCGAAGCGCAGGGCGGTGCGCATCTCGTCGATGTACTGGCCCTTCGAGAGGTGATACGCCGCGACGGCGACAACGACGACGGCGGCGAACATGATCGACGCGAAGATCGTGTGGGGGAATTGCGCGAGCGCCACCGGATTCGTCAGGACCGCCCAGATGTCGACCAGTTCGGCTCGACCGCGCTCCTCGTTGATGACAAACCCGACGGGATTCTGCATGAAGGCGTTTGCGGCGAGGATGAAGTAGGCGCTGAGCGTTGTCGACACGGCCAGGAGCCAGATCGTCGCGAGGTGAAGCTTCGCGGGAAGCTTGTCCCAGCCAAAGATCCACAGACCGATCATGGTGGCCTCGAGGAAGAACGCCAGCAGACCCTCCATGGCCAGAGGCGCACCAAAGACGTCACCCACGAAGCGGGAATAGTCGCTCCAGTTCATGCCGAACTGGAACTCCTGCACGATGCCCGTGACAACGCCCATGGCGAAGTTGATGAGGAAGATCTTCCCGAACAGGCGCGTGAGGTGCAGGTACCGGAGGTTGCCCGTGCGCACCCAGGCGGTCTGGAAGATCGCGACGACCGGCACCATGCCGATCGTGAGGGGAACGAAGAGGAAGTGGTACAGGGTGGTGAGGCCGAACTGCCAGCGGGCGAGCAGTAGGGGGTCAAGCCAATCGAGCACGCAAGGTCTCCTGCCGTGGGCGTAGGGAGCGGGGGTGGTACCTCCACGCTAGGAACGACGGCCGCCGTCGCACACGGGCCGAAAGTCCCCACTTTCGCGACGGGAACAAGTCCAGCACCCGTCGATGCCCGGTCGCTAGGCTCGGGTTCGTGAACGACGTGCTCGACGGCTTTCTCGACTGGGTCACGGCCGTCGACCCCGTCTTGCGGACCCTGATCGCCGGGGTCTTCATCCTGCTCGAAACGAGCGTCCTGATCGGGCTGATCGTGCCGGGCGACACCGTCGTCTTGATCGCCAGCACGGGCGTAGAGAACCTGGTCGAGTACTTCTCGCTGGTCGCCGTCGTGGTCGCGGGCGCGCTGGGAGGCTCGAGCATCGGTTTCGCGATCGGGCGACACTTCGGCCCATGGTTGCGCCGCTCGCGGCTCGGCGGTTGGATCGGCGAACACAATTGGCTGCGGGCGGAGCACTTCCTCGACAAGAGGGGCGGCATCGCCGTGTTCGTGTCGCGGTTCCTGCCGGTTTTTGGCTCGCTGACGCCGTTGCTCGTGGGCATGAGCCACCTGCGCTACCGGGTCTTCATCGCCTGGCTCACGCCCGCGAGCGTCGTGTGGGCGTTTCTCTACGTCTCGGCCGGCTACGGCGCCGCCGATGGCTACCGAGAACTATCGGAGCGCTTCAGCGGGGCGGCATGGGTCTTCGCCGGCATTCTGGGCGGCTTCCTCGTGCTCATGTACGCCGTCAAACGCGTGCTCGATCGCTACATGCACCACCAAACCAAGCACCTGCTGGTCGGGCGCGACCGCCCTGATCGCGCGAACGCGGACGGCAACGGTGACGAGAGCGACGGCGAGACGGCGACGGGGCGAGGCGCTTAGCGCCCCGCCCCGCTCATTCGGGATGCCCGTTCTCGGTTAGATGAGGCCGTTCTCGGTCAGCCACTGGGTCGCGATCGCGGCGGGCGACAGCTGGTCTGTGGTCGACTGCACGTTCATGGCGACAAGGCCCTCGGGCGTCAGCGCCGCGCTGACGGCGTTGATGACGTCGATAGCCTCTTGAGGCAGATCGGCGCTCGCGAGCGGCACGACGTTCGAGGCGAGGAAGAGTCCCTCAGGGTCTTCCAGGGTCACGAGGTCGTTCTCACCGATACGCGGGTCAGCGCTGAAGACGTTGGCGACGTTCACGACACCCTGCAGCAGTGCGTCGACGGTCGCATCGCCGGTCGCGTCGAAGGAGACCTCCACGCCGTAGACCTCCGCAAGGCCACTCGGACCGTACGGACGCTCTTCGAGCTCAGGGTTGCCGCCGAGGATCAGCCCGTCAACGCCGGCGAGGTCGGCGATCGTCACGAGGTTGTTCTCGGCCGCGAATTCGGCGGTGACGTTGTAACTGTCCTGGTCGGTGGCGCTCGACTGGTCGAGCACCTGCAGACCGTCGGGCAGGGCGCCCTGCAGCTCGGCGTAGACCTCGTCCGACTGAGTCGCCTCGGTGTCCGGCACGTAGTACTGCAGCAGGTTGCCGGTGTACTCGGGGAAGAGGTCGACCTCGCCCGACTCGAGCGCCGGAATGTAGGCGTCACGCTGGCCGATGTTGAACTGGCGGTTCACCTCGAAGCCAGCGTTCTCGAGAGCCTGCGCGTAGATTTCGGCGATGATCTCGTTCGAGTAGTACGCCTGCGAGCCGACGGTGATCGACTCGCTCGTGCCCGGCTCTGCGGGCTCGGTGGTCGGGTCTGTCGTGTCGTCGAGCGGATCGCCCGTTGCACACCCTGCGAGGGCCAATGACACCCCAGCCGCGGCCGCGACGAGCGCGAACCGGCCCTTGTTCCTTGCTGTGAACATCACACACTCTTTTCTTTCTCGGTGGAGGCGGGTCGTATCCCGCCGGCCGCGCGTCGCCGGGTCGACGACGTGCGGTGGTCTCGGTTTCGGCCGGCGCGGACGCCGGCGGGCGTCGCGTATCGCTCGAGCAGCGCGAAGATTGCGTCGAGTAACAGGGCGAGAACAATGATGAGGATCGACGCACCAAGCATCTGATCGAATCGGTTGATCTGGATGCCCTGCACGATGGGATAGCCGAGGGTCGCGTTTCGGACAAACCCGACGAGCACCACTGTCGCCACGACCTGCAGCACCGCGTTGCGCAGCCCGCCCCACAGCAGGGGAAGGCCGAGCGGGATCTCGACTCGCGCGACGATCTGACGCTCCGTCATCCCCATCGAGCGAGCAGCGTCGATGACGCGGCGGTCAATCGCCTCGAAGCCCGCATACGCCCCGGCCAAGATGGGCGGGATCGCAAGCAACGCGAGCACGATCACGACCGAGCTGTCTCGATTGGCGACGCCGCCGATCATCACGAACAGGAAGAGCAGCCCGAACGAGGGCAGTGCCCGCGCGGCGCCGGTGGTGGCGACGGCGATGTCCCGACCACGACCCGTGTGCCCGATGTACCAGCCCAGAGGAATCGCAATGGCGCTCGCAAGAACCATTGCGAGCGCCGTGTACCAGAGGTGCTCACCGATGAATTGGGGAATCGAATTGCGCCCTTCCCAGTTGCCAGGGTCGAGAATCCATGCGAATGCGTCGGCGAAGAGGTTCACGGCACCGCCTCCGGCACCTTCCGCGCGGTCATGAAAGCGCGAGTCACGCCGGACCGTTCGGACGTGCTCGACGCTCGAGTCCAGGGCATGAGGGCCCTGCCGATAACCACCAGCACCCGGTCAAGGACAAGCGCGATAGCGACGGTGACCACCACGCCAGTGAGCACCGACGCGATGATTCCGCGCTGGTAGCCGTTCGTGAAGAGGTAGCCCAACGTGTCGATACCGATTGCGGCGCCGATGGTGAGCAGGCTCACGGTGCTCACCGCGACCACACGAAGCCCCGCGAGGACCACCGGCCCGGCAAGGGGAAAGTCCACCGCCCAGAAGCGCCGGAGAGAGGAGTAACCGATGGCGGTTGCCGCCTGCTTGACGTCCGGGTCGACGCTGCCCAGCGCATCCGCGACCGAGCGAGACATGATCGCGACCGCGTAGATGGTGAGCGCGATCACGACGTTCGCCTCGCTGAGAAACGGCGTGCCGATGATGGCGGGCAACAGCACGAAGAGCGCGAGCGAGGGGATCGTGTAGAGCAGCCCGACGAGCGTCAGGATGAGCCCGCGCGTCAGACGGTAGCGGTAGGCGACCCACCCGAGGGGGATCGACAGCAGAAAGCCGAGAACGATCGGAATCGCGCTCAGCCGCAGATGCTCACCGGTCAGACGACCGATGAGCTCGAGGTTGTCGAGCAGCCAGCTCACGCCGCGCCCGACTCCGCAAGACGTCCCGCGACATTGCCGTCACCGTCGACAAGCACGCGCTCACCATTGACCTCTCGGATGCTCAGCGCGCGCTTGCCGCGATCCGCCCCGATAAACGACGCCACGAAGTCGCTCGCGGGGTTTGCAAGGATCTCCTCGGGTGTCCCCCTCTGCGCGATCCGCGCTCCCCTTTCCAGGATGACGACCTGGTCGCCGAGCAGGAAGGCTTCGTCAATGTCGTGCGTCACGAACACCACGGTCTTGCCCAGCTCGCGCTGCAGGCGCAGCAGTTCTTGCTGCAGTTCAGCGCGCACGATCGGGTCGACCGCTCCGAATGGCTCGTCCATGAGCAGAATGTTCGGGTCGACGGCGAGCCCACGAGCCACGCCAACGCGCTGCTGCTGACCGCCGGAGAGCTGCGCCGGATAGCGGTCGGCCATCGTCCGGTCGAGCCCCACGGTGTCCATCAGCTCCATAGCTCGCGCACGGGCCTCCCGCTTCGACACGCCCGTGAGACGCGGCACGGTGGCGATGTTCTCGATGACGGTGCGGTGCGGCAAGAGCCCGGAATTCTGCATGACGTATCCGATGCGCCTGCGCAACTGCACCGCTTCGATGGTCGACACGTTCTCGTCGTCGATGAGCAGTTCGCCCGCGGTCGCGTCGACCATGCGGTTGATCATCCGCAGCAGCGTGGTCTTTCCGCATCCCGATGACCCGACAAAGACGGTTGTCTTGCGCGACGGGATCACGAGGCTGAAGTCGTCAACGGCGCGGGTTCCGTCCGGAAACACCTTCTCGATGGAGCGGAACTCGATCATGCGCTGTGCCTCCTCGGGCCGGGCGGTCGTGCGCGCGCTGAGCGCGCACCCAGCACGCTCCCAGTCAAGCAGGAAGCCCGCACCGCCGCTCGCTGATTTCGCAGGATTCGGAGCGGCTTACCAGACGATTGTCGACACCATGCCAGCCCGCGCAGACGACGTCGGGCCCCGAACGAGCAATCGTTCGGGGCCCGACGGAGAACGGACGCGCGCTACAGCTTGCCGTCGATGACCGCGTCAAGCACGCGGCTGGCTTCGGCCAGCAGAGCCTTGTCGCCGTCGCGGTTGCGGGCAAACGCGCGAGCGACAAACGCATCAATCAGCTCGTATGCCGTCGCAACAGCGCCGCGCAATTCGGCAGAGTCGCGCACGCCGAACCGGGCGATGAAGGCGTCGGTGATCATGGATGCCACCGCTCCGTTCGCCGTCTCGGCGGACACCGGCGGACGCAGGTCGAGCACGTCGCCGACGCGGATCGACGGGTACCCCGGCTCGCGACGGAACAGGTCGGCGACCGCGGTCAGCACGCCGTGCATCGCTGCCGCGGGGTTCTCGTGACGCTCGGGGTCGAGTTCATCGGCGAGACGGGCAGCGAGGCGCTCGGAGTTGCGCGCGGCGAGCGCCTGCAGCACCGCGATGCGGTCGGGGAAGTAGCGGTACACGGTGCCGATGGAGGCACCGGCGCGATCAGCGACCATGGCGGTCGTGAGTCGCTCGTAGCCGATCTCGTCGATGACCGCTGCCGCGGCATCAAGGAGGGCGGCGAGGCGGGCGGTACTGCGGGCCTGCACGGGCTCGTTGCGGATCAACGCTGACCCGGCCAGCAGGCTCGAGGAGAGTTCGAGATTCGACACGTGAGGAGTCCTTTCGATGACCACGACCCATGTTAGCCCCCCATTTGCGGCACGGGAGGAAAAATTTCGTTGCGTGTCGGGAATCTTTTGTTTCTCGGGATGCACTTACCCGTCTGGGTTCCCCGCGGACGCGCCCCGATCCGACAGCACGAACCCGCCTCTGCAAGACTGAAACCGTGACGGCCGAGGTGACCCCCGACGTTCCGCTGCCCGACCGGCCGTGGGCTCGACGCGCTGCGCGCTTAGAGGACTCGTTCCACGCGTGGCGAGAGCGGCGCGCGCGGCGGCGGGGACTCACTCCCGTGATCATCCCCTACCGGGGATACGGCACCGACCGCTGGGTTCGGGTGCTGTGCCGCGTGCTGTTGACCAAGCCGAAGCGGGATTCGCGGTCGCAACGCGCGCGCATCCGTGGATGGCGCAGCTTCGTGAGCATCCCCGTTGCGCACGCAACCGTGACGGTGACAATCGGCGGTGTCCAGGTCGCGGTGCGGGCCGACCGTGGAGGCGTCGTCGATGTCGACCTCCCGATCGACATGGGATTTGCACCGGGCGAGCACACGATCACGCTGCAGGCTGAGGACGGCGAGGCCGTTGATGCCCCCGTCGACATCATCGACCCCGAGGCTCGCATCGGATTGGTTTCCGACATTGACGACACGGTCATGGTCACCTCGCTGCCCCGACCGTTTCTCGCGGCCTGGAACACGTTCGTGCTCGACGAGCGGGCCCGGCGCCCTGTTCCCGGTATGGCCGTCCTGTACGAGCGGATCGTTGCGGCCCACGCCGGATTACCCGTCGTGTACCTGTCGACGGGAGCGTGGAACGTCGCGCCGACGCTTGAGCGATTCATGGGGCGACACCTCTACCCGACCGGAACCCTGCTGCTCACCGACTGGGGGCCAACAACGGATCGCCTCTTCCGCAGTGGGCGCGACCACAAGCGAACGAGCCTCGAACGGCTCGCCGCAGAGTTTCCGCATATCCAGTGGATCCTCGTCGGCGACGACGGCCAGCACGATGAGGAGCTCTACCAGGCCTTCCTCGACTCACACCCGCAGAACGTCAAGGCCGTCGCGATTCGACAACTTTCCACGCCCGAGGCCGTGTTCGCTGGCGGCCGGCGCAACGCCGACGTTCCGCATCGCGGAGCACCGTGGGTTCAGGCTCCCAACGGCGCGGAGTTGGCCGAGGCGCTGATCAGCATCGGAGTGCTCCCGCCGCGGTGAGATTCCTCTCATCTGAGGCCGATTCGCACCCGCCGCGGTCGATAATGACGAGATGGCCGCACTGACACTCCCCCGCTGGTCAGTGCGCTCCCGCATCCTCGGCGTGATTCTGGTGATCACCGCGCTCGGGATGACCGTTGCGGGAGCGAGCGCGTACCTCCTTCAGCGCGAGCGTGTCCTCGACGTGATTGACGACGAGCTGTTCACCGCGGTCGAGTCAGCCCGCGCCATCGCCACCGGCCTTCCTCGCGACGCGGTCACTAGTGAGGACGCCGACGCTCCGGCGTCTCCCGACCCGGTGACTCCGCCCGCCAGCGTCGACGAGGCGATGGTGCGCATCATGCAGGGCATCATTCCGGGCCGAAGCGAGAGCAGCGTCGCGATGATCGATGGAGACCCCGTCTACATCCCGCCCGTTGACGTCGACTTTCAGATGTTCGACGACGACGCCTTCATGGAACGCGTCTGGTCGGAGGCCCGAGACGGAGTCGTCAGCATCGGCACGGCCTTTACCGAAGACGGAGCGATTCGCTACATCGCCGCACCCGTCACGATCGCCGACGACGCGGCGGTGGGCGTGTACGCAACGGGCTATCAGATCCAGGGCGAACTCGACGACATCGACAGCGCATTCGCGACGTACGCGATCATCGCCGGCATCACGCTGCTTGCGATCGGTGTCGTCGGCTGGTTCGTCGCTGGTCGACTCCTTCGCCCGATCCGTGATGTCACGGCAGCCGCGTCGCGCATCACCGGCACCGATCTCAGCGAGCGCATCCCCGTGACCGGTCGCGACGACGTGTCGCGTCTGACCGAGACAATCAACGGGATGTTCGAACGGCTCGACGAGTCGGCAACCGCGCAGCGACAACTGCTGGACGATGTGCGTCACGAACTCACGACACCCATCACCATCGTGCGCGGTCACCTGGAGCTGCTCGACCCGAATGCGCCCGACGAGGTCGACGCCACCCGTGCGCTCGCGATCGACGAGCTTGACCGGATGAGCGAACTGGTGAGTGACATCGATGTGCTCGCCCAGGCGTCGATGGCGACGATGCTGACCGAGCCCACCGACGTGGCCGATCTCACCCGACAGGTCTTCGCCAAAGCACGTGCCATCGCCGGTCACGAGTGGCAGCTCGACGCCGTAGCGGAGGCTGTCGCTCCCCTGTCGGCAACACGCATTACCCAGGCGTGGCTGCAACTGGCCGACAATGCTGCGAAGTACTCGCCCGCGGGCACCGTCATTCGTCTCGCGTCACGAGTGCACCACGACACGGTCGAGTTCTGGGTCGCCGACGAAGGCCCGGGGATCCCCGAGGACGCGCACAAGCGCATCTTTGAACGATTCGGCCGTGCCGACACCGGCCGCGGCATCGCGGGATCCGGGCTGGGGTTGCCGATCGTGGCAGCCATTGCGCGCGGCCACGGCGGACATGTCCGTCTCGACAGTTCCCCCGCGGGATCGCGGTTCGGCATCGTCGTACCGCTCGACATGTCGGACGGTGCGCCCGTCGCCGCCGGCGCATCCCTGGCCGACGGCGACGGGGATCCCGTCGATATCGACACGGAAGGGCGATGATGACCAGCATCCTGATCGTGGAAGACGAAGAGCGCATCTCGACATTCATTGAGAAAGGGCTCGCCGCCGCCGGCTACACGCCAACGGTGGTCGCGTCGGGCCGCGACGCCGTCGACTACCTCATGACGGGCTCGTTCGACCTGGTTCTGCTCGACGTGGGGTTGCCGGGTCTCGACGGCTTTGAGGTGCTCAAGCGGGTGCGGGAGAGCGGCTCGAGCGTTCCCATCATCATGCTCACGGCGCGCTCCAGCGTCGAGGACACTGTCGCCGGGCTGGACGGCGGGGCCAACGACTACCTGCCAAAACCGTTCAAGTTCGACGAGCTTGTTGCACGCGTGCGGTTGCGGCTACGGGAGTCGGGGCAACAGAGCAGCGCAGAACAGGTGCTCCAGCACGGCGATCTTCGCCTCGATCTCCGCACCAGACGCATCACGGTGGGAGACACGAGCATGGATCTCTCCGCACGCGAATTCGGGCTCGCCGAACAGTTCTTGCAGCACCCCGAGCAGGTTCTGTCGCGCGAGCAACTGCTCAGCCGTGTGTGGGGGTTCGACTTCGACCCCGGCTCCAACGTCGTCGATGTGTACGTTCGCTACCTGCGCGGCAAGATCGGCGCCGACCGCATCGAGACGGTGCGCGGCATGGGGTACCGCTTGGTGTGACGTCGTCTAGTCGACGCTGTCGACGCTGTCGGGGCTGTCTGGACTATCAACACTGCCCGTCGGGGCGGGAGCGACGGGCTGCGGAGCCGGGGCCGGGGCCTGCTGAACGGTGGGCGCTGGCGCCGGGGCGGGCGCCGCAGAGGACGCCGGAGACGGAGTCGCCGCGCTCGGCGTCGGAGCCGTCGGGGTGGGCGTCACGGTGGACTGCTGCACCCAGAAACGAACGTCGCCCGTGCCAGAAAACGCCTTGGCGTCAGCAGCAACCGTGGTGATGGGCGGCACATCAGTTGCCGTCGAAACGTCGTACAGGGGCATCGCATTTGCGACGGTGAGTGCACCCGATGCGAGGGCGCCGAGCCCGAGAACCGACGCGGCCCCCGCGGCAATCCAACTCTTCGTGTCCATGTCATCGATCGTGAATGGCGCAGATGAGAGCTTCAGGAGGCGCGGATGAGAGCTTTCTCATCCACCGCCAACGCTCACCAGCTCGCTGACGTCAGCGGCCGGTCGTCAGCCGACACCATGCGATGAGCTCGCTCGATGAGGATCGCAGCGTCCGGCGAGCCGGCCGCTGAGCGCGCGAGCGCGTGGCCGAGCAGCTGCACCGCGCTGATCGCGTGGGCGCGGTCGGCCAGTCCGGGCTCGGATGACCGGAACCAGCGCCTGCGCCATCCGTCGGCCAGCACGGAACAGCGGCGAGCCCGAATGGTTGCGCGCGAGCCCCCGTCGTGTACGACCGTGGCAATGAGGTGGGCGTAGAGGGCAGCGGCATCGTCTGCCGGATCGCCCCAGCCCGACGTGTCGATATCGAGTACTCCCGTGATGGTTGCGGGTGCGGCGGGGTCGACCAGCAGTTGCGCGAGGTGGAGGTCACCGTGCACGGTGCGCTCGGGCGGGGGCGTGCCTCCTGCCTTGTAGCGCCGCGCGATGGTGCGGGCGGTTGATTCGATCAGCCCGTCATAGTCGGGAAGCTGCTCAATCAGCCGCTCTTCGTACCAGTCGAGGCGTCGCACGAGCGACGCCCGCGCAGGCGCCGTCGACGTGACGCTCGCGATCTGACCAACCAGGTGCTGAATCTCGTCGAGCAGTACGTCAGGGTTCGACACCCGGTCGAGGACTCCGATGAGCTCGGAACCGGCGAGCGCCTCCATCGCGACCAGCCCTTCCTCGCTCCAGCCGAGAACCGCGGGTACCGGCACGCCCTCGTTGCGCCAGTGGGTGTGCTTGGCCTGCAGGGGCTCGGCCGTCGGCGGGCGCACAACCTTCAGGAAATACGAGGTCTGCGCCGTGTCGACGCGGACGACCGCCCGCTTGCCCGGCCGGTACGCCGCAAGACTGACGCGCAATTCGTCGACGGGAAGGCCGAGACGCGCCAGCACGATTCCCGCGGCCTCGGCATACACGGCCGTTCGCAAGGCGGGCAAGGCGGGATCTGCCGGATAGACCCACACGTCAACGCGCTCCCCCGAGTCGGGCTGGGTGAGCGTGAGGACACCGGGGCGGGTCGTGTCGGGGGGAGACGTCTCCACGAAAACGGTGTGGTCGGCAACGGCACCTGCCGCGTCGCGCAGACTGACGCGATAACCGTGGGTGAATCCGCTTCCGGTGGGCTCGATCTGCAGGGCGTGCGCGGCGACAACCTCCGACCCGAGGGAGGACGCGACGGCGTCAAGAACATCGCGATGCAGAATCTCGGGCGAACGATCGGTCACGTGACCATCTTGGCGGCATGTCGCCCGAAGTGGGGCCGCGAAATGCTGGCAGGGAATCGATCCACCGCGGTATCCTGAGCTCAGGTCCGCTCCCCAACGGACCGTCGTACCCAACGACAGCACGACGACATACCCGCTCGAACCCGCTCGCGGTACCCGCCGCAGCGCCGTTCCCGTACCCGACGAGGAACATCATGGTCTTGACCCTTATTGGAACCGCCGCCGCTCTGGTGATCGTTGGCGCCATCGTGATCACTCTCGAGCGTCACCAGAAGCTCACGGTTGTGACCGGGGCAATCATGGCTGCGTCGGCAGCTGCCATTGTGATCGGCTCGGCACTCGGTGCCGTCGCGACGCTTCAACCCGCATCGGCCACGAATCCCGCGCCGAAGTCGGTCAGCGAGAACAACCTGCCCGAGCGAATCGTCGATTTCCAGCTGCCCACCCTGTAGGCGGGCATACCCCCCGGGGTATCTGATAGGCTCTCCGTGCCATCAGATTGGAGACCCCATGCGCCGTTTACTCCTCACCATCGTCGCGACGATCGGCCTCGCGCTCGGACTCGCCGCCTGCTCCCCTAACGGCGGTTCGATTGAGGTGGCGGCAGACACCGTGATCATCGATGTCCGCACGCCCGAAGAATTTGCCACCGGGCACCTCGACGGAGCGATCAACATCGACGTGCAGTCTGCTGACTTCGACGAGCGCATCACGCAGCTCGACCCCGCGGGCGACTACGTCGTGTATTGCCGCAGCGGCAACCGCTCGGGGCAGGCAATCGCCCGCATGACAGAGCTCGGTTTCACCGACCTCGTGAACGGGGGCAGCGTGTCCTCCGCGTCGAGCGCAACAGGGATTCCGGTCGTGACGCCCTAACCTGGGGCAATGTGGCCCCGCCTCCGCACCCTGCTGGCCTCGTCGCACCCCGGGCCGACCGTCGTCGTCACGGCCGTATCGAGCGGGCTCGCCATCTCGGTCGGGCTGAACCCGGCCACGACGCTTCTCGTGATCGCGACGGTACTGGCTAATCAACTGTCCATCGGATGGTCGAATGACGCCATCGACGCCGCTCGCGACCGCGAGGCGGGGCGGCGCGACAAACCCGTCGCTCGCGACGAGGTCTCGTCGGCAACCCTCATGGGGTGCGCGATCGTCGCCGCGAGTCTCGCGGTGGCCCTGTCGCTGACGCTCGGCGTCGCGGCCGCCATCGCCCATGCGTTGCTGCTCGCCTCCGGCTGGGCATACAACCTCGGACTCAAGCGCACTCTCGCGGCCACGGCGTGCTACGCCGTTGGCTTCGGCGCCCTCCCCTCCGTGATCACGTTGGCGGCCGACCCTCCGAGCGTCGCCGCGACGTGGGCGACGGGTGCGGGCGCCCTCCTGGGCATTGCGGCACACTTCGCGAACGTCGCACCAGACCGCGACGACGACCGGCGACAGGGCATGCGCGCGATTCCGCACCTCATCACGCCACGCGCATCCATTGGTCTGGCGATTGGAGCCCTCGCGACCGCGAGCGCTCTCGGCGTCTACGGCGCCAGCCGCACCGAAATGGTCACGGTACTGAGCATGATCGGGTCAGCACTCACCGTCGCGTGCGTCGTGTCCGCGATTGTGCTGCTCATTCGGGCGCCGCGGTCTCGGTGGCTCTTCCGGGTGGTGATGGCCGCGGCGCTGGCCACCGTGACCGTGCTGGTCGGAGCAGGAACCCTGAGCTGAGGGCGTGCGCGACCCGTCGGCCGATGACGGATCGGGACCGAAGTCCATAGTGCTCGTCACCCCCGGTGGGTAACGTCGCTGTCATGAGCACCGAGGCAGTGACGCCACCGTGGCACGCCCGCCCCGTCGCCGAGGTGCTCTCCGAGCTGAGTAGCAGCCTCGACGGGCTCACCGACGACGACGCCCGGCAGCGGCGAGCGGTGGTCGGACCCAACGCCCTCGAGTCCACCCCTCCCACGCCCGCGTGGCTCGTACTTGCGCGGCAATTCCGCAGCCCCCTGATCCTGATCCTGGTCGGAGCGGCGGCGGTCACCACGGTGCTCGAAAAGTGGTTCGACACGGGGGCGATCGTGCTCGTCCTCATTCTGAACGCCTCCATCGGCTTCTGGCAGGAACGCAAAGCCGCGGCGGAAATACGGGCGTTGACGCGACTCACGAATCCGGTGTGCCGTGTGCGCCGCGACGGCCGCGTCTCAACGATGGACGCCACGGATCTTGTTCCGGGGGACGTGGTCATGTTGGAGAGCGGCGAGCGCGTACCGGCCGATCTTCGCGTTCTCGACGCCGCGCTGGTGCAGATTGATGAGTCGATGCTGACCGGGGAAGTGCTGGCGGCAACAAAGACAGCCGCACCCGTGCCCGAGGCGAGCGGAATCGGCGACCGGCACAGCATGGCCTACATGGGCACCTTTGTGGTGAGCGGGCGGGCCATCGGGGTGGTGGTCGCGACGGGACCGGCAACGGAGCTAGGCCTCATCAACGACCTCGTCCAGGCTGCACCGCCGGCAACCCCGCTGCAACGACTCTTTCATCGCCTCGAGGCGCGCATTGGCATCGTCGTCGGGGCGGTCTGCACCGTCGTCTTCGTGGCGGGGCTGGTACTCGGCGGCGATCTCGGCGATGTGTTCCTCTCGGCCGTTGCTCTCGCCGTCGCTTCCATTCCCGAGGCTCTCCCGGTGGTCCTGACCATCGCCCTGAGTATCGGCGTCGCACGGATGGCGCGCGCCCGCGCCGTCATTCGCACCCTGCCCGCCGTCGAGACGCTCGGGTCAACGACCGTTATCGGCTCAGACAAGACCGGAACGCTCACGCAGAACCTGCTCACCGTCGAAGAACTGTGGACCCCGACCGGGCGCACCAGCCTGGAATCCGACGGATCACTCGTGCCCGATGGCGACCCCCTGCTCGCCGAGATGGTGCTGGCAGGCGCACTCACGAACGAGGCGACGCCGAATGTCGATGCGCGCGGTGGTTTCGTGGGCGACGCGGTCGATGTCGCGATGGCATCAGTTGCTGTACGCCTCGGAGTGATCTCGCCCGAGGAGGTCGGCAGCCGCGGACACGCTCACACGGCGTATGAGCCCTCGCTCGGCTACTCGCAGACGGTTGTGACCGGTCCCGACGGCGAGTATCTCCTTGTCGTCAAGGGTGCACCCGATGCCCTCATCGAGCGCAGCACACGGTGGCGCACCTCACGCGGAGACGAGGGGATCGATCGCGATGCCGCGCACGCCGCCAATCACGAGATGGCTCACCGGGGGCTGCGCGTGATCGCCACGGCGACACGCGCGATTCGCGCTGATGAGTGGGCCGACGGTGTCGTGCCGCCTCCCGACGACCTGACCTTTCTCGGGCTGGAGGGTATGGCCGACCCGCCACGGCCCGGCGTTGCCGAGGCCGTCGCCCAGTGCCACGATGCGGGAATCAGCGTGATGATGATCACCGGTGATCACCCGGTGACGGCCGAAGCCATCGCGCAGCGCCTGGGCATCACGAGTCACACCCCGGCGATCACCGGCGCCGAGATGGCTGAGATCGACGACGAGGTGCTCGCCGCGCGCCTCCGAGAGACGAACGTCGCCGCTCGCGTCTCGCCGCAGGACAAGCTCCGCATCGTGAACGTTCTGCAGTCTCGGGGCGATGTCGTCGCCGTCACGGGAGACGGAGTGAACGACGCTCCCGCCCTCCGCGCGGCGTCGATCGGGGTGGCGATGGGTGCCAGTGGCACCGATGTCGCGCGTGAAGCCGCCGACCTCGTCTTGACCGACGACAACTTCGTGACGATCGTCACGGCCGTTCGCGAGGGGCGTGTGACCTTTGCCGCGATCCGCAAGGCCACCTACTTTTTGCTGTCTACCGCTGCGGCGGTCATCACGGCGGTGAGCATCAACGTCTTCGCCGACGCTCCCCTGTTGTTCTTGCCGATCCAAGTGCTGTGGATCAACCTCGTAACCAACGGCCTGCAAGATGTGGCGCTCGCGTTCGAGCCCGCGGAGGGCGGAGAGCTGCAGCGGTCACCTCGCCCGCGCAGCGAAGGGCTTCTGTCTCCCACGCTGTGGCGCCGACTCGTCATCACGGGACTGTGGATGGCTGCGGTGATCATCCTCACGTTCTCGTGGGCGATCGACAACGGCTATTCCGACGAGCACGCACGCACTCTTGCCCTCACGGTTGTCGTCGCTGTGAACTTCTTCCAATCGGGCAACGCGCGCGCCGAGCATCGGTCTCTGTTCCGGCTCAACCCCCTCTCGAACCCGTTTCTCTTGGCGTCGGCGGTAGGGTCGCTCGCGCTGCACTATCTGGCCACCGCAACAGAGGTGGGCAACACGGTGCTCAGCCTTGCGCCGCTCAGTCTCGAGGAGTGGCTCGCCTGCCTGCTGATCGGTTCGACGGTGGTCGCCGTCTCAGAACTCGACAAGCTGGCGACGGCACGGGGCCGCCGCCAGCGATGATGCACCCGTCTTAGCGGGCGCTCGTCGACGCTCCGGCAGCAACGGGCTGCTCGGCGAGCAGCTCGCGAACCATCGGAATGACCTTCTGCCCGTACAGCTCCAGCGCGTGCACGAGCTTGCCGTGCGGGACAGGGCCGGTGGCGTACTTGAGGTCGAACCGCTCGGCGCCGAGCACGCGAATCGTGTCGGCAATCTTGCGGGCTACCGTCTCCGGCGATCCGACATAGAGCGAGCCGTGGCGAATCTCCTGCTCGAAGTGTGCGCGCGTCGTCGGGCCCCAGCCTCGCTCGCGCCCGATGCGCGAGTACATGACCTCGTAGTGCGGCCACAGCTCCTCCGCGGCCTGCTCATCGGTGTCAGCGATGTAGCCGGGCGAGTGCACGCCGACCGGCTGCCGCTCCTTGCCCAACTGGTCGAGGGCGCGGTCGAACAGGTCGACATAGGGCGCGAAGCGCGCGGGCTCGCCGCCGATGATGGCGAGCATGAGCGGGAACCCGTAGTGCGCGGTGCGCACGACGGACTCCGGGCTTCCCCCGACACCGATCCAGGTGCGGATGCCGTTCTCGGTCGTCGGGTAGACCTGCACACCATCCAGCGGCGGTCGAATCGAGCCCGACCAGGTCACGGGATCCTCCTTGAGCAGTTCGGCGAGCAGGTTGAGCTTCTCCTCGAACAGCACCTGGTAGTCGCTCAGCTCGAACCCGAACAGCGGAAACGACTCGGTGAACGAGCCGCGGCCCGCGATGATCTCGGCGCGTCCCCCGGAGATGGCATCGATGGTGGCGAAACGCTGGAAGACCCGGATCGGGTCGTCGCTCGACAGCACGGTCACCGCCGAGCTCACCCGCAACCGCTCGGTCTTGGCGGCGATCGCGGCGAGCACAACGTCGGGTGCCGACACGGCGAAGTCGTCTCGGTGGTGCTCGCCCACCCCCATGACATCAATACCGACCTGGTCGGCCACGATGCCTTCCTGCACGACGTCCCGCAGCACCTGCGGGTACGGTGTCATGGTGCCGTCGGGTCGCTGAGTGACGTCACCGAAGGTGTTAATGCCGAATTCGACGGCTGCCGGGTCGATCTCGCGGGCCATTGCGCGCATCCTCTCGCTGATTTATGCAAACGTATCAAAAAGAACCAGAAGGATGCGCGCGATATTCCCGCCGGCCGCTCACGGCTGCAGGCGGCTCACCGCCCAGCCGGTCCCCTGCCGCTCGAACACGAGTCGGTCGTGCAGGCGCGAGGTGCGTCCCTGCCAAAACTCCACCCGGTGCGGCACGATGCGGAAACCACCCCACCGTTCGGGTCGAGGCACCACCTCGGCGTCGGCAAACCGCTGTTCGGTGTCGCGCACCTTCTGCTCGAGAGCCGTGCGCCCGTCGATCGGCTGCGATTGGTCGCTCGACCAGGCGGCGATCTGCGCCCCCCGGGGTCGGTTTGAGAAGTAGGAGTCAGAGTCGGCCTCGTCGACCGTGTGCGCCTCGCCGTAGATGAGCACCTGGCGGTGCAGCGGATACCACGGGAAAACCGCAGAGATGCCCGGGTTCGCGATCAGGGCGCGCCCCTTGCGCGAGGTGTAGTCGGTGTAGAACGCGAACCCGCGCTCATCGACGCCGCGCAGCAGCACGGTACGCGACGACGGCCGGCCGTCGGGGTCGATCGTGCCGATCACCATCGCGTTCGGCTCGTAGACCTGCCGCGCAGCGGCCTCAGCGAGCCAGGCGGTGAACTGTGTAAACGGGTCGGCAGCCAGCTCGTGCTCGTCCAGGTGCTCCTGGCCGTAATCCGTGTGCGTGCGCAACGCCTTGTCGAGCAGCGGGTCGGGGACAGCGTCGTGGCTCATGGCACGAGCGTATGCCCGCCGAGCCGACGGAACGCCGAACGTGCGCCGAGAGGTCAGCGCATGGTGTCGAGGATGCTCGTCAGCAGCTCGAACGAGGTGCGCGGACTCACAATCGCGAACCGCGTGTTGGGCCGACCCGCGTGCGAACTCGGCACGACGAAAGCGCGCTGATCGTCGAGAAGGCGCTCGGACCACGCCGCGTAGTCACTGGCCTCCCAGCCCTCCCGCTCGAACACGACGACCGACAGCTGGGGGTCGCGCACGAGTCGCAGTTCTGGACGGAGGCGAATCTCGTCGGCAATGCGCTGAGCGAGCTGAAGTGAGTCTTCAATCGCCTCGCGGTAGGCCGCCGCGCCGAACGTGGCCAACGAGAACCACAGCGGGAGACCGCGGGGCCGGCGCGTCAACTGGATCGAGTAGTCGCTGGGATTCCACTCGTCGCGATCAGTGAGCGTGTCGAGATACTCAGCGTGCTGCGTGTGAGCGGCGCGGGCGATCGCGGGGTCGCGGTACAGCAGCACACACGCGTCGAACGGCGTGAACAACCACTTGTGTGGGTCGACGATGAGGGAATCCGCCCGCTCGATACCGGCGAATCGGTGCCGCGCCGAGGGCGCGAGCGCGGCCGCGAGACCGTACGCTCCGTCGACGTGCAGCCAGACGTCGCGCTCATCGGTCACCGCCGCGATCGACGCGATGTCATCGACGATGCCGAAGTTCGTGGAACCGCCCGTCGCGACTACCGCGATCACCGCATCGCCGTATTGCTCAAGGGCGGGGCGCACCTGGTCGCCGTGCAGAGCACCGGTGTCGTCGACCGCGACCTTCACGACGTCAACATCCATGACCCGCGCCGCCGAGGCGATCGACGAGTGCGCCTCTTTGCTCGCGATGATGACCCAGCGATCAGGCCGCGGTACGCCCCGCTCGCTGAGACGGCGGGCCGCGTGATCGCGCGCGGCAACGAGCGCCGACAGGTTACCGATCGTGCCGCCCTGCACCACGACGCCCCCGGCCGAGTCGGGGAGGCCGAACTCGCGGGCCAGGAACGCGAGCACCTCGTTCTCGGCAAAGACCGCGCCAGAGCCCTCCATCCACGATCCCCCGTAGACGGCCGTCGCTGAGACGATCAGGTCGAACGCGCTCGCCGCCTTCGTCGGAGCCGACGGGATGAACGAGAGGTAGCCGGGGTGGTCGATCGTCAGGCAGGCCGGAGCCAGCACGTTTTCGAACAAGGCAAGAGCTCGGCGGCCGCCCAGTCCGTCCTCGGAGATCGACCCGGAGGCGAGACGCCGCAACTCTGCTGGAGGCATCGGCTTGTCGAGGGGCGTCGCCGTATCGAGCAGGCGGCGGCGGGCGTAATCGAGCACCATGTCGACGATCGCGGTGGTCTCGGCGGTGACCGAGTGCATCCGCAGTGGGTCGGCGTGCGGGCGGGAGGTGACGTCGCTCACGACGGTGGTCCTTTCGGGCCGGGTCGCGGGCCCAGAGCCGCGACCACCGACGCGCCGCCCCGCGGGTCGGGACAGCAGGCGCCGGATACGACGAGACCCGGCCGAAGCCGGGTCGTCGTGGTGGACCTGAGGGGACTCGAACCCCTGACCCCCTGCATGCCATGCAGGTGCGCTACCAGCTGCGCCACAGGCCCTCGTTGGTCGCCGCTCGCCGTCGGCGGGGCAACTCGACCAGAGTAGTACACGCCGCGGCCCGGTACCAATTCCACGCGGGCTCGCGCGGCACGCCGTGGGGCAGTTGGATGGAGGCATGACTTCCGAGCCCGTCACCGTCTCGATCACCCGCACCGTTCCGCCCGAGCGGGCCCGCGAGTTCGCCGCCTGGGCGCGGGCTGGCGAAGACCTCCTCCGCGAGTCGCCCGGTTATCTCGGCTCGGGCTGGGTCCGGCCGGATGAGCAGTCGGACGAGTGGCACATGCTCTTCCGCTTCGCCGATGCTGCGTCACTCGAGCGCTGGGAGTCGTCGGAGGAGCGGCGCTGGTGGATCAGCACGGCACGGGGTCTCGCCGAAGACGCGCGTCAGGAGCGCCGCACGGGCATCGAGGGCTGGTTCGACACGCCTCGCCGCGTCGAGACAGTCCCCACGCCGACGCCCACTCCCCCGCGCTGGAAGCAGATGGTCGCGATCGTGCTGGTTTTCTACCCGCTCAGTCTCGGCACGAACGCCGCCCTGGCTCCGGTCAGCGCCGACTGGCCGCTGTGGATGCGCGTGCTCGCGCTGGTCGCGATCGTGTCGCCCCTGATGACGTACGTGGGGCTGCCGCTGGTTACTCGGGCGCTTCGGCCGTGGCTGCTGCGGGGTCGGTGAGGTCGAGCGGGATCACGGGACAGTCTTTCCAGAGACGCTCGAGCGAGTAGAACTGGCGGTCTTCCTCGTGGAACACGTGCACGACGACGTCGCCGAAGTCGAGCAGCACCCAGCGGCCCTCGCTGCGACCCTCCCGCCGGAGCGGCTTGGCTCCCGCCGCGATCATGCGGTCTTCGACCTCGTCGGCAATGGCGAGCACGTTGCGCTCGCTGCGCCCGGTCGCCAGAAGGAAGACATCTGCGAGCGGAAGGGGCCCCGACACGTCCAGCGCGACCAGATCCTCCCCCTGCTTGGCGTCGGCCGCGCGCGCGGCGACGGCGGTGAGCTCAATGGCGCGATCGGAGGCGGTCACAGTGCCTTTCGGGGGTTGGAGCGGACGGTCATCAGAACAGGCCATTCACGGCCGCGACGACGAACAGGGCGACTGCGACAACGGCCAGGACGACGGTCGAACTGACGAGCACTGTGGTCAGGACGCCCGTGCGTCGTGCCTTCCGGCCGCCCATGACGTCGCGCGTCGCGGTGTGGCTGCTCACCGCACTGATGGCACTGACCGGAGCCGAGTCTGTCGACGCGTACTCGGTATCGACATCGAAGACGTCGTCGATGTCGGGGCTGTCGTGCACCGACGGCACGGCGCCCGTCGAGGCGACGCTGCGCGGAACGTCGATCATGCCGGTGATGATGATTTCACCCGTGCCCTCAACGGGGCCGGCCAGGTCACCGCGCGGCATCTCGGGCAGGACGAGCGCGTTGGTGCTTGTGGCCGCTGAGCCCACCTGACGGCTAAACGTGTTGGTGAAGGGGTCTTCATCGTCGTGCACACCGACCGACCAGTGGCTCGAAACCTCCGGGGCGTGGGGCGCGGCGGCCTCGCCCGGCAGGATCGCGGGAGCGGGCGGGGACTCGGGGCTCGGCGACACGGCGGGCGCAGATGCCGACTCGTCGACCGTGTCGGTTTCGGCTCCGGCCAGCGCGCGCAACTCGCGGCGCGACAGGGGTCGCTCGGGCGCTGAGGCGGGTGCGACGTCGCGCACGATCGGCGGCTCAGCAGGCTCAACGAGATCGGGCACCGGCACGAAGGGGCTGCGACCCTGCGTGTGATAGTCGAGCGGCTGGTCGGGGCGCTCGGTCGCGAAACTCTGCGGCGCGTCGCCCGACGGCGCCGACGGAGCGAAGTCACGGCGCCGGAACGATCCGGGCGCGGCCGCCCACGGGGCGGTCGGCGCGTCGGGAACGCTGTCGGGCCGCGCCGGCGCGGAGACAGCCGAGCCGCTGCCCGGGGCGGCGGCAGACCCGACGGTCGCGGGCTCATGGCGGGGAATCGCGGGCCGCACCTGCGTGCGATAGGCCAATGGGTCGCCACCCGGTTCGCTCGCGCTCGCGCTGGATGCAGCCGACGCGGAGCCGGGCACGCTCGGCACGGCGGGGTCAGCGTGCTGGCCGGCCGCGGCCGCGGCGGCTGCCTCGTCAGCAAGCTGCTGCAGCCGCCGGGCTTCCCGGCGCGTCAGCGGCGGGTCGTTCGGCGCGCTCATGCGGGGTTTCTCCGATACAGCTGGTGCTTGGCGATGTACTGCACGACGCCGTCGGGCACGAGATACCAGACCGGGGCGTCGCGGGCGACGCGATCACGACAGTCGGTCGACGAGATCGCGAGCGCCGGGATCTCGATCCAGCTTACGCGCCCCTCCGGAAGGTCGCGAATACTGAGCTGATGGCCGGGGCGTGTCACGGCGACGAAGTGCGCCAGCGGCCACAGCGCCTCGTGGTCTTTCCAGTCGACGATCTGCGCGATGGCGTCGGCCCCCGAGATGAAGATGAGCTCGGCGTCGGGATACTGCTGTGCGAGATCGGTCAGCGTGTCGATCGTGTAGGTGGGCCCGCCGCGGTCGATGTCGACGCGGCTCACACGGAAGCGCGGGTTTGACGCCGTGGCGATCACCGTCATCAGGTACCGGTGCTCACTTCCCGTGGCATCCGGCTTCAGGTATGGCTCGCCCGTCGGCACAAAGATGACCTCATCGAGGTCAAAACGGTCGGCAACCTCGCTCGCCGCCACGAGGTGCCCGTGGTGGATGGGGTCGAATGTTCCGCCCATCACACCGATGCGGCGCGGGGCCGCGGTCACTTCTGCGGGGGCGATAGCGGGTCTCCGAGGGACGCGACGGCGCTAGTGGCCCGCGTCGTGGCCGCCCTCGCCCCGCATGGGGTTCGAGGTCTTGTTGCGGTGGCGGTTGGCGACGTCACGGTAGGCGTGCGTCACGACGCCGAGCATGAAGAAGAACAGGAAGGCGATTCCGGCGATGACCAGCGGCGGGGCGAACAGGGGCGCGTACTCATCGAGGGCGAGGATCACGCTGCTCAGCGACGTCATGAGGCTCTCTTTCTCCGGAACGGTGAACGCCAGCAGTCTAGCGGGTGCTAGCTGCGTACCTGCCCGGCGCCGCGGACGATCCACTTCGTGCTGGTGAGCTCGGGAAGCCCCATCGGACCCCGCGCGTGCATCTTCTGCGTCGAGATGCCCACCTCGGCTCCAAAGCCGAACTCGCCGCCGTCGCTGAAGCGCGTGGAGGCGTTCACCATGACCACCGCCGAGTCAACTTCCGCCAGGAATCGTTCGGCGTTGGCCATGTCCCGCGTGATGATCGACTCGGTGTGCTGGGTCGAGAACCGGCGGATGTGGGCGAGCGCAGCATCCAGGTCGTCGACGATGCCGATCGACAGTTCCAGAGCCATGTGCTCGGTCGCGAAGTCGTCGTCGGTTGCCTCGTCGAGGTCACCGACGATCGCGCGGGCGCGCTCGTCACCGCGCACCACGACACCGGATGCTCGGAGCGCTTCGACGACGGACGGAACGAGGCGTGTGGCCGCGTTCGCGTGCACGAGCACCGTCTCGACCGCGTTGCACACGCTCGGCCGCTGGACCTTCGCGTTGTGCACGATGTCGATGGCCATCTGCTCGTCGGCGCTTTCGTCGAGAACGATGTGCACGATTCCCGCACCCGTCTCGATGACCGGCACGGTCGACTCACGCACCACGGTTTGGATGAGGTCGGCACTTCCGCGCGGAATCAGCACGTCGATGAAGCCGCGCGCCCGCATGAGCGCCGTCGCTCCGGCGCGGCCGTGCTCGTCAATGGTCTGCACCGCCTCGGCGGGCAAACCCGAACTCGCCAGGGCGTCCTGAATGATCGCGACGAGAACCTCGTTGCTCGACCGCGCGGCGCTTCCCCCGCGCAGAACCGCGGCGTTGCCGCTCTTCAGCGCGAGCGCCGCGATGTCGACCGTCACGTTCGGGCGAGCCTCGTAGATCGCCCCCACCACGCCAAAGGGCACGCGCACCTGGCTGAGCAGCACGCCGTTCGGGAGGGACGAGCCGCGCACCACTGTTCCCACCGGGTCGGGCAGCGCAATCACATCGCGAACGGCGGACGCCAAGGCGGTCACGCGGGACGCGTCGAGGCGTAGCCGGTCGAGCAGGCCGTCACTCAGCCCGGACTCGCGCCCGCGCGCCAGATCATCGGCGTTGGCGTCGATAATGCGCGCGGTGTTGGCGATCAGGGCGTCCGCGATCGCCGCGAGCGCCGCATCCTTCACCGCCGTCGTCGCTTGTCCGAGTGCGCGGGACGCCTCTTTCGCCGCCGTGAGCGGCGCGTCGATGATGCCGGCCGGAACCGCATCGATCGGCTGGTTCTCGGTGGCGAGCATGGGGCGGACGGTCGTCGAGGTCACGCCGTCATTTTACGGCGGCCGCGTGGAACCAGGTGCCGACGGCCTCCCCCGCAAGAGCGGCAGAGACGTTCGCCGTCGACGTCAGCACGACCGGAGTGCCCTGCCGCGCCGCAAGCAGCGCGGAGGCGACCTTGGTGGCCGCGCCTCCCGTGCCGACTCCGGCAGCACCGGGCTCTCCGATCTCGACGTGTGCGAGGTCGTCATCGGCAGCGACCTCGTCGATGCGCTGGGCACCGGGCTCGTGCGGCGGCTTGGTGTACAGGGCGTCGACGTCGCTCAGCAGGACAAGCAGGTCCGCCGCCACCAGCTCGGCGACCAGCGCCGCGAGTCGGTCGTTGTCGCCGAACCGAATCTCGTGCGTCGCGACGGTGTCGTTCTCGTTCACGATCGGCAGGATGCGCAGCCCGAGCAGGCGATCAATCGCGCGCTGCGCGTTGCTGCGCGGCGTTGCGTGTTCGAGGTCGCCCGCCGTCAAGAGCACCTGGGCCGCCGTCAGCCCGTAGCGGTCGAGGCTGTCCTGGTAGCGCACCATGAGGAGGTTCTGACCGACCGCGGCCGCCGCCTGCTGCGTGGCCAAGTCGTTCGGTCGCGAGTCGAGGTGCAAGAACGGCATGCCGGTGGCGATGGCACCGGAACTGACGAGGATGACCTCCGTGCCGCGCGCGTGCAGCGCGGCGAGAGCGTCAACGAGCGGGCCGATCTGGCCGGTGTTCGCGCCACTGATCGATGATGATCCGACCTTGACGACCACGCGCCGCGCGGCCAGAACGGCCGGTCGAGGCGCGCTCACGCGTCGTCCTCGTCGTCGCGCCACACGCCTGCTTCCCGCTCGCGTTCCAGCTCAGCGCGGGCCTCGGCCTTCGCATCCATGCGCTCTTTGTACCCCTGGCGGCGTTGCGACGTCGTCGGGCGGTTGAGGGCGTCCAGGCGCGGGTCGGTGCCGCGCGGTGCGGTCAGCAGCTCGGCCGCGCTCGTCAGGGTCGGCTCCCAGTCGAAGACGACGCCGTCGCCCGGGCCAATGATCACGGTCGCGCCCGCGACCGCACCCTTGGCGAACAATTCGTCTTCGACACCGAGCTTCGCCAGGCGATCGGCCAGGTAGCCCACGGCCTCGTCGTTGCGGAAGTCGGTCTGCTGAACCCAGCGCTCGGGCTTCTCACCGCGGATGCGGTAGATGTCGCCGTAGCTGCCACCCTCGACGGTGACGGTGAAGTCGACCTCGTTGACCGGGGTCGGACGCAGCACGATGCGCTCGCGCACGGTCGTCTCGGCGGCGCGCGCGTCACGGTCGGCCGCGACCAGCTCGCCGAGGGCGAAGGTCAACTCACGGAGCCCTTCGCGGCTCACGGCACTGATCTCGAAGACACGGTAGCCACGCTTCTCGAGCTCGGGGCGCACGAAGTCGGCCAGCTCGCGCCCGTCGGGCACGTCGACCTTGTTGAGTGCGATGAGCTGGGGCCGCTCGAGCAGCGGCGTTTGCCCCTCCGGCACGTCGTAGGCAGCGAGCTCGGCCAGGATGACCTCGAGGTCGCTGAGGGGATCGCGCCCCGGCTCGAGCGTGGCGCAGTCGAGCACGTGAAGCAGCGCGCTGCAACGCTCGACGTGCCGCAAGAACTCCAGGCCGAGGCCCTTGCCCTCGCTCGCGCCCTCGATGAGGCCGGGAACATCGGCCACCGTGTAGCGCATGTCGCCTGCCTCGACGACGCCGAGGTTCGGATGCAGTGTCGTAAACGGATAGTCCGCGATCTTGGGCTTCGCGGCCGAGATCGCCGCGATGAGGCTCGACTTGCCCGCACTCGGATAACCCACAAGCGCGACGTCGGCAACGGTCTTCAACTCGAGGACGACATCGCCCTCCCAGCCCGGAGTGCCGAGCAACGCAAAACCCGGAGCTTTGCGCTTGGTCGTCGCGAGGGCCGCATTGCCGAGGCCTCCGCGCCCGCCGGGGGCGACAACGATGCGCATTCCCGGCTCGACCAGGTCGACCAGCTCGGTGCCATCCGCGTCGCGCACCACGGTACCGACGGGAACCGGCAAGACGAGGTCGCCCCCCGAGAAGCCCGCGCGGTTGTCACCCATGCCGGGGCCGCCATTGTCGCTCGAGCGGTGAGGCCTGCGGTGGTAGGGCAGCAGGGTCGTTTCTTGGGCGTCGGCGATCAGCACGATGTCTCCGCCGTCGCCCCCGTTACCGCCGTCGGGGCCCGCGAGCGGCTTGAACTTCTCGCGGCGTACCGAGACGCAGCCGTGCCCGCCGTGCCCGGCGCGCAGGTGCAGAGTCACCCGGTCGACGAATGTCGCCACGGTCGGCCTCCTCGCGGCTCGAGCCCCGCGATGGGGGCGGTGGGAAAGACGATGACGGGGCGGGCCGAAGCCCGCCCCGTCATCTCAAGAGTGTGGTCGTGGGTTACTCGCCCGCGACGACGTTGACGACCTTGCGGCCGCCCTTCTGGCCAAACTGCACCGCACCGGCCGACAGCGCGAACAGCGTGTCGTCGCCGCCACGGCCCACGTTGGCACCGGGGTGAAAGTGCGTGCCGCGCTGGCGGACGAGAATCTCGCCGGCCTTGACGACCTGACCGCCAAAGCGCTTCACACCCAGGTACTGGGGGTTCGAGTCGCGGCCGTTACGGGTGGACGAAGCGCCCTTCTTGTGTGCCATGTCTTCTCGCGCCCCTTCTTACTTGATGCCGGTGATCTTGACGCGGGTGAGCTCGGAGCGGTGGCCCTGACGCTTCTTGTACCCGGTCTTGTTCTTGTACTTCTGGATGATGATCTTGGGGCCGCGCAGGTCGCCGAGCACCTCAGCGGTGACGGTGATCTTCGCGAGCTTCTTCGCGTCGGTCGTGACCGTGTCACCGTCGACGTGCAGAACGGGGGTCAGCTGGATCGTGCCGTCCTCACCCGGGGTGACGCGATCGAGCACGACGACCGTGCCGACCTCGACCTTCTCCTGCCGCCCACCGGCGCGCACAACTGCGTAGACCACGTTTCACCTTTACTTCGTTCGAAGGAATCTGTTGCTCAAGACTGAGGGCACGTGCGCGAGCTTCTGCCCAGCGCACACCAACGGTCAAGAATAGCCGAGCGCCACCCGCCCGGTCAAACGAGCTCGGAGCGGTGCGCAACCCCGACAGCCTACACTCTGGGGACCATGGCGATTCTCATCGACCGCCCCGCATGGCCAGCCCACGGCCGACTGTGGGCACACCTCGTGAGCGACAGTTCACTGGAGGAACTGCACGCGTTCGCCCGCAGCGCCGGGATTCCTCGACGCGGCTTCGATCACGACCACTATGACGTTCCGGAGGAACGCTACGACGACCTGGTCGCCCGCGGCGCCCTGCCCGTGTCCGGGCGTGAGCTCGTGCACCGGCTGAGCGCGTCTGGCTTGCGGGTGCGGCAACGCGACAAGCGCGCAGCAGAACTCGGTGAGCTACCAGGAGGGCGCGAAGCCGGCAACGCTGCGCACAAGCTCACCTGAGGCGATATCGACGATCACCACCGTGATCGATGTGGCGCGACCGTTCACCGCCCGGCCGTCTGGCTCGGCCTCGGCCACCACCGGCACCACCTCGATCGCAACGTACTGATCGTTCGGCGAGACGCGGAAGTCGACAAACGAGCCGGCGTCCTGCACGGTCCTGGCGAGCAGGCGAGAGTCTCCTCGTCCGTCGTCCAGCACGATGAGGTTGGCAACCGCCAGACCCGAGGGGTCGGTGACCGCCACCCGCTGCACCCACTCCCCTGACGCGAGCAGGTGGAAGTCGGCCCCGAAGACGAGTTCGTCGTCAAACAGCGACGGGTGGATGCGCTGCTCATCGCCCGATTCGAGGTCGACGGCCACCCCTCCGAAGGGGTCGGTCGCGCTGAGCAGGCGCCCGTCACTCGAGACGCTGTGCACATCGCTGAACTGCGCCACCGGCAAGATCAGGGTCGGGTCGGCCAGCGGCAACCGCAGCAGCGCCTGGTCGAGGTCGTGCACCAGCAGTGCATCCCCCGCCTGCGTGAAGAGTGCATCCCGCGTGACGATGGGCTCGCCGTCGAGACCCGTGACCCACTCTGCGACCCCCGCTCCGGCGAGGTCGACGAGAGCGAGCCACCGGTCGGCGGAGTCCTCGCCGCCGACCGTCGACGACAGGATCACCGCGACCGTCGTTCCGACGCGCGGTACCCGCAGAGCATCGACCCGCAACCCGTCGGCCGGAAGACGTACCCGCTCGACCGCATCAGAGGCGCGATCGACGACCTCCAGGACACTGCCGCCGTCGCCGTCGTCGCGGGCGAGGATCAGCGCGTTCTCGAGCGGTGCGGCGAATTGGATGCCGGGGGCAGCGTGCAGCACCTCGCCTCGACCGGTTCCGGCGACGTCGGCGACCAACACCTCATCGACGTCGTCGCCGCGGTCGACGTAGAGGAATGAACCGGGCGCCGTGGTGAAGGTGTGGACGAAGTCGCTGGTGGCGCTGCGCGAGGGGGACGCGACACCCGTAACCGTCACGGTGTACTCGGTGCCGTAGTTGAGCGCCCGCTCGAACTGCACCGCGATAAGTTCGCCCTGCACGCTTACCTGCACCGGTACCGCCGGCTCCACCGTGATCTGGTCGACCGTGACGTCACTGAGCGGCTGGTTGGCAAACAGTCGCAGCTGCTGGCCTGCCTGCTCGGTCACGCGTACCGAGTCGACCTGCGCGGTCGACAGCTTGGGGCCCTGGAGCGCGCCCAGCAGCAGGAACACCGCGGCAACCCCGGCGGTGACGGCCGTGGTCCACCAGAAGGCGCGTCGGAACGCGCGGCCGTCAGAAGAGGTAGGGCTCACGCGGCTGCTCGATCGGGGTGACAGCGTCGGGGATGACGACAACGGGCTGCACGCTCGCGCTGCTGGGGTTGCTCGCGAAGCTACCGTCGACGCTGATCCACTCGTCGCGGGAGAAGCTCTGACTCCATCCCGGCAGGTACACCGGGACCCCCAGCGGCTGCGCGTCGACCGCGCAGCACGTCACGACGAAGCGCGACACATAGAACACGTTGTCGGGATCGTCGGCATCGGGAGTCACGAAGCCCACCAGCTCGTTGACCGGCTTGTTCGCGAAGAACGACAGATCGCTGGTTTGGCGCAAGATCGTCGCCCACTCGCGAACCGTGAACTGCGCCACCGCATCCGCATCGGCGCTCGTGGCCGCCTCGAACGCCGCCGCGTCGCTCGCGGCGGTGGAGTTGATCTCGCGCTGTTCCGCCGTTGCGGTCGAGAGGGTCGCCGGAGGGATCACGATCATCCCGACCGTGAAGGCCCCCGCGATCGCCGCGGCGGTGAGCGCGACCGCCCGCTGCGGGCGTGACGGAGGGGGTGCATCCTCATCGTCGTGGTGTCGACGCCCCACGAGCGATCCGACGACGAGAACGACGGCGATCACCGCCATCAGCACCGTGAAGACGTTGTACCGCGGGTGAATGTAGAGGGCGAGCTGGCCAGAGACCGCGAGCCACAAAATCACAGCAGCCATCGCGCCGATGATGACGACACCCCGCCAGCGCTGCACGCTACGCCACATAGTTCACCACCAGGCCGAGGGCCGCAGCGAGCAGGCCCACCACGGTCGTGATCTGGATCAGTGTCTGCGTTGAGTAGGTCGTGCGCATGAGGGCGAGCATCTTGACGTCGATGATGGGGCCGAAGACGAGGAAGGTCACGATGGAGCCGGGGAGGAACGTTGCGGCGAACGGCAGGATGAAGAACGCGTCAACGTTCGAGCAGACCGAGATGATGAAGGCCAGCACCATCATCGCGACGATCGACCACAGGGGGTCGCTGCCGAGCGCGACGAGAATCTCGCGGGGGACAATCACCTGGATGCCGCCGGCGACCAGCGCGCCAATCACGAGCGCGGGCATCAGGATGCTCGTCTCGCGAACGAACAGGTCGAGCGTCTGCTGCCACTTCGTCGGATGCTCGTGGCTGGCCTCGTCGATACGGCACTGCTCGGCAAAGCGCGCCGTCAGAAGCGTCTCGGGTTCGGGGTGCTTCGCGTACAGCCAGCCGATGAGGTTCGCAATGAGGAAACCGCCGAGGAGCCGGGCGACAAGGATGCCGTCGTCGAAGCCGAACGCCTGGTGAGTCGTGATGATGACCACGGGGTTCAAGATGGGCGCGGCGATGAGGAACGTCATCGACTCGGGAACCGAAAACCCGCGACGCACTAGGCCGCGCGCGAGCGGCACGTTGCCGCACTCACACACGGGCAGGAACATGCCAAACATCGAGATCACGGCCCGGCGGCCGATCGCGTTACGCGGAAGCCAGCGCATGAGCCAGCTCTGCGGCACCCAGACCTGCACCACGATCGACAGGGTGATGCCGAGAACGATGAAGGGCAGCGACTCGACGAGCACGCTCGTGGCGAGCGTCAGCAGGTCTTGGCCGGCGTTCGGCAGATCCCACGGCCCGTCGGCCGCGGTCAGGTGCCGCAGGGCGACGACACCGACGAGCCCTGCGATGCCCGCGAGCATCCACACGACATGGCGAGGCCGCATACGCCGAGGTGAGTCGGCGAGCAGCGACGTGCGGTCGGGGGCGACGCGGGTCACGATCCGGCGGTCTCCTCACTGCTGGACGGGGTCGCCGTGATGGTACCGGTCGTCGCTCGGCGCGACGCGCGCTTTCGCGTGCCCGGTGCCGGGGGCTCGGGCAGCGACTCGAGAACCGAGCCGAGCAGTTGCTCGGCGGTGCTCGGATCGACGGCACGTCGCTTGCGCTCGCCATTTGTCACCGGCAGCGGAATGTCGAGGATTTCGACCGGAGTCTCGGGAGCGTCGGCAACCGGCGCGTCATTGACCGTCGTCGCCTCGTCAGCCTGAGCCGCGGGCGACGCCGGGGCATCGGGCGCGGAGTCACTGTCGTGATGCACCGTCTTGGCCGCGATCGTCGCGAGCGCCTTCGAGACGTCCTCCGTGATGGCGTGCGCTGCGGGCGCCGGAGCACCCTTCTGCTGGTTGCCGTTACCGCCGCGACCGGAGCCTCCGTTCGCTCCGTTTCCATTGGCCGAACCGCCACGGCGATTGCCGCGCCCACCGTCACCACCGGCGTTCTGGCCGCGGTGCTTCACGACGGGGTCGTGGTGCACGATCAAGCCTCGACCCGCGCAGACGTCACACGTTTCGCTGAAGGTTTCGAGGAGGCCCAGACCGATGCGCTTGCGCGTCATCTGCACCAGGCCGAGGCTCGTCACTTCGGCCACCTGGTGCTTCGTGCGGTCGCGGCTCAGACACTCAACGAGGCGCCGCAGCACCAGATCACGATTGGTCTCAAGCACCATGTCGATGAAGTCGACCACGATGATGCCGCCAATGTCGCGCAGGCGCAGCTGCCGAACGATCTCTTCCGCGGCCTCGAGGTTGTTCTTCGTGACCGTCTCTTCGAGGTTTCCCCCGGAGCCGACGAACTTGCCCGTGTTCACATCGACGACGGTCATCGCCTCGGTGCGGTCGATGACGAGCGAACCGCCCGACGGAAGCCACACCTTGCGCTCGAGTGCTTTCTCGATTTGCTCGGTGATGCGGTGCTCGTCGAAGGGGTCGTGTTCGCCGTCGTGCTTCTCAACGCGCTCGAGGAGGTCGGGGGCGACCGACTCGAGGTAGCTCGTGATCGTGCGGTGCGCTTCGTCGCCGTGGATCACCATCGAGCGGAAGTCCTCGTTGAAGACGTCGCGCACGATCTTCACGAGCAGATCGGGCTCGCTGTGCAGCAGCGCCGGGGCGCCCGAGTTCTCGATCTGCTTCTGAATGTGCTCCCACTGGCTCGTCAGGCGCTGGACGTCCCGAGTGAGCTGCTCTTCCGTCGCACCCTCGGCGGCGGTGCGCACGATCACTCCGACGTTGTCGGGCAGCACCTCTTTGAGGATCTTCTTGAGGCGAGCGCGTTCGGTGTCGGGGAGCTTGCGACTGATGCCACTCATCGACCCGTTGGGGACGTACACGAGGTACCGGCCCGGCAGGCTCACCTGGCTCGTGAGACGCGCGCCCTTGTGCCCGATCGGGTCTTTCGTGACCTGCACGAGCACTTTGTCGCCCGGCTTGAGCGCCAGTTCGATGCGGCGCGGCTGGTTCTTGTCGCCGTCGGCCTGCGCGGCCTCCCAGTCGACCTCGCCCGAGTAGAGCACGGCGTTGCGGCCGCGACCGATGTCGACGAAGGCCGCCTCCATGCTCGGCAGCACGTTCTGCACCTTGCCGAGGTACACGTTGCCGATCAGGCTCGACTCGCTCGAGCGGGCGACATAGTGCTCAACGAGGACGCCGTCTTCGAGAACACCGATCTGGATGCGGTTCTCTTTCGACCGAACGACCATGACGCGGTCGACGCTTTCGCGGCGGGCGAGGAACTCGGCCTCGGTGACAACCGGACGGCGACGCCCTGCGTCACGGCCGTCACGGCGACGCTGTTTCTTCGCCTCGAGCCTCGTCGACCCCTTGATGCGCTGGGGCTCGGTGATCGGCTCGGGCTCGCGTCGAGCCGATCCGCTGCGACCGCGACCCCGTGACCGGGTGCGGGTTGAGCCCTGCTCGTCGTCGTCTCGTCCGTCGCGTTCAGACTGCTCGCGCGCCGACGCGTCGTTGTCGCTCGCGACACCACCGCGTGACCGGCGCCGGCGTCGGCGACCCGACGCACCCGCGTCGTCATCGTCGTCATCATCGGCTGCGCGCGCCGCTACTCCCCCGCGTGCGGGCGCCGTCGTCGCCCGCACGAGCTCGGCAGGCGGCGGCACGAAGAGGAGGTCGGTCGTCGACACGGCTCGCACGGCCGGAGCGGTCTCCTGCTCGGCTTGCTGTGGCTCCGCCTCCGTCGACGTTGTCTCATCGGCGGACATCGGCTCGTCGGCAGATGTCGGCGCGACGGCATCCTCCGTCGGCGCGTCGGTGCCCGAAGCAGGAGCGACCGGCTGTGCCTCCGCCGCTGTCGGGTCTGCCTCGGCGACCGGGTCAGGGGTAGCCGGGGAAACCGACTCGTTCGGGGTGTCGGTCACGGTCGTGGCCGCCGCCTCGTCGGCGCGCTTGCGGCTGCGACCGCCGAAGATGCGTCCGCGGCGGCGGGTGGTGTCGGTGTCGGTCGTGTTGGTGTTGTCATCACTCACCATCGCTGGTGTACTCCTCGACCGTCTGGGCCTGCCAGACGGAACCTGTTATGCCGAACGCCCGCGAGCATCCGGCGAACTCTTCTCTTGCGGTGCCGAGCCGCACAATCGGGGCGGAGCGGAACCGTCGCGCGCTGTCACCACGCTGTCAGGTGCGGAACTGGCTATCCGACGGCCGTGACGCGTCGTGCGCCGCTCGGCCGGCCCGGTCTGTGCCCGGAAAGCTTTTCGTGTGTCGACGCCAGCACAGCTCGCATCGATTGCGCCTCATTATCGCACGCCGAGCGCTCAAGACAGGACGTTCGACCCAGGCGCGCCCCACCGCGGGCGGGCGATACTGGGGCGGTGAGCGATGCGCGACGACCCTGGGCGATGGCCCTCACCCTGCTCATCACCGGCGCCATTGGATGGTGGGGGGCGATGGCTCTCATCATTGAGCGCGTTCGTAGCCTGGCCGACCCGAGCTACGCCATCGCGTGCGACGTGAACCCCCTGCTGTCGTGCGGCAGCGTCATGGTCACGCCCCAAGCGTCGCTGTTCGGATTCCCGAACCCGTTGCTGGGGGTGACCGGATTCGTCGCGCCCATGGCGGTCGGCCTCGCACTGTTGGCCGGCGCGCGCTTCGACCGCTGGTTCTGGGCGCTGTTTCTGGGGGGTGTCAGCGTCGCCTTCGGGTTCGTGCTGTGGCTGTTTCAGCAGTCCGTCTTCGTGATCGGCGTGCTGTGCCCCTACTGCATGGTGGTGTGGGCGGCCACGATCCCGCTGTTCTGGTCGACCCTGTGGTGGAGCCTCGCCACGGCGAAGCTCACCCGGCGCGGCGGGCGCGTGCAGCGAGCCGCCGCGCGCATCCTGCCCTTCACGTGGGCCTTCGTCGTGGCGACCTACGCGGCGATCGCGCTGACCATCCTCGCGATGTTCCCGACCCTGCTCGCGAGTATCGGACTGCGCTGAGGCGCTAGGCCTTCATCCGTTCGTAGATCTTCTTGCAGTCGGGGCAGACCGGAAACTTCTCGGGGTCGCGGCCCGGAATCCACTTCTTGCCGCACAGAGCACGCACGGGCTTGCCGGTCAGAGCCGACTCGAGAATCTTGTCTTTCGGAACGTAGTGCGAAAAGCGCTCGTGGTCGCCGTCCTCGAGCTGCTCCCCCTCGAGAAGCTTTTCGAGCTCACGGTCGAGCACGTCGATGCCGCCGCCCTGTCCCGCGTCGTCGGTCGTAGCCATGCCGGTGATTCTACGTGCGCTGGGCGAGCATGAGCAGGTCAGGGGCGCGGCGACGGAAGACCTGACCGCCGACCAGCACGCCGAGCGCGAGCATGACAAGCCCGCTGCCGACGCCCGCGAGTCCGGCGATCGGCAACCAGCGCGGATCGGCGATGAGGCCCCACCAGGCAACCGTGAGCGCGGGCGACATGAAACCAATCGTGGCCACGAGGGACCCTGCCTGAGACCAGAACGAGCGCGAGCCGGTCAGCGGCGGTTGGTCGAAGGGGCCAGCGCCGGGGCGCGCCGCCGGGTAGGGAGCAAGTGCCGACACGACGCTGGAGACCCCGAGAGCGGTGAACAACAGACCCAGGCTGATGCCCGCCAACGCTTCAAACCCGTTGTCGACGCCCGACCAGAGCGCGAAAAGCGGTGCCGTGATCAGCACGAGCGGAACACCGAGCACGAGGGGCGGAACCAAGCGCCCCCAGCGGTCGGCGGCCCCGCGTAGCGGTGCCGCGACGTGCATCCACAGTGCCGTGTGGTCGTAGGCCGCGTCATTGTGGCTAAACCACCCCAGAAACAACGCCAAGAAGGGCAGCGGGATCAGCCACAACAGGGGCAGGGGCACGCCAGCGATCAGCAACGCCAGCATGATCAGCGGTGGAGCGAGGGGCAGACCGAGCAACACGAGTCGGTAGCGCGGGTCGCGTGACCAGTAGAGAAGGGACCGCGCCGCGATGACGCCGCCAGGGGTCGCCGGTGTCATGTCGAACCAGCCGAGCCCCGCGTCGATGCGACGGTCATCGCTGGGCCGTCGCGTGTCGGCGGCAACGAGCAGTCTGCCGACCGTCCACCGCCAGAGCACCGCGAGTGCACCGAGAGCGGCGATGGCGATCGCCAACCGAACGGCGACCTCGGGCCCCGGCTCACCGATCGCTGCCCAGGTCAGGCCGCCGGGGCTGCGGCCCACCACGGAGGCAAACCGCGCGAGCGCCACGTCGTCATCACCACGAGCGGCGACGATGGCGGCAAGGGCGGCGCAGGCGATGGCGATGGCGACCACGGCGCGCGCCGTTGCCGTCACGGCTCGTGCGGCGGGCTCAGAGACCGCGAGCTGCGCGGCGATGGCGACCAGCAATTGTGACGACAGGATGATCGTGAGCGCGGTGACAACTCCCGCCGCGACCGCGACGCCGCGGCCGGGCTGCTGCGACCACGCGCTCTCCACCGAGATCGCCAGAGTCACGGCGAGCAGGCCGGGCACGCCGACGAATCCCGCCGCATACAGGCCGAGCGCAAGCCGGCCCGCCGGAATCGGATAGGCGGCAAAACGGCGCGGCTCCATCGCTGACCCGAGCCCCGCCGACAGCGGGGCGACGAGAATGCCGAACGACAGCGCGCCCGCGGCGATGATGAGCGCGGCGCGGTGCCCCGGGTCGGTGACGTCTGCGGATGACGCAGCCGCGAGCATCCCGACGGTGACAACGAGCACAAGCGCACTGAGGGCGAGGCTGCGAACAGCGCGCCGAGAGCCGGGGCGGAGGGCGGAGGCGAGAAGGGCGAGCTTCAGTCGGAGAAGGTCGTCAACCACTCGAGCCCCTCCACAGCCTGGCGGCCGCCCGCCAGTTCGACGAACCGCTCCTCCAGGCTCAGCCCGTCGCGCACCTCAGCCATCGAGCCGCTGGCCAGGATGCGCCCGCCGACGATGACGGCCACCTCGTCACACATGCGCTCGACGAAGTTCATGTTGTGACTCGAGAGCACGACCGTGCCTCCGGCGTCGGCGTACCGGCGCAAGACGTCGGACGCGCGCTGCGTCGACACCGGGTCGACCGCCTCAAAGGGCTCATCGAGCACGAGCAGGCGCGGCGAATGAATGAGCGCGGCGGCCAGCGAGATCTTCTTGACCATGCCGATCGAGTAGTCGCGCACGGGTCGCTCGAGAGCATCCTCGAGACCCAACGACCGCCCGAGGTCGGCGGTGCGGGCGCGCGCGGTCTCGCGGTCGAGACCGTGCAGAACGCCCGCGTAGTACAGAAGCTGTGCGCCCGTGAGGAGGTCGAACAACCGCATGCGATCGGGCAGCACGCCGATCAGTCGCTTCGCCTCGATGGGCTTCGCCCACACATCGGCGTCGACGACGCGCACCCGCCCGGAGTCGGGCCGGAGCAGGCCGGTCACCATGCCGAGAGTGGTGGTCTTTCCCGCGCCGTTCGGCCCCACGAACCCGAAGATCGAGCCACGACGAACGTCGAACGAGACGCCGTCAACGGCCGTCGTACGACCGAAGCGCTTGGTCAGCTGCTCAACGTGCAGGACGACCGGAGCGGGTTCGGGAGCGGGCCGCTTGGCGGCAGCACCTGACGTAGGCGTCGTGGCCTTTGAGCCCTTCTTGTTCGCCGCTTTTGAGGTCGACTGTGGCCGTTTCGGGGTGGCCGAGCCCGACTTCTGGCCCGCTTTGGCGGCGCTCACGCGACCCACCGTACCAACGCCGACGGGTCGGTGTAGTCGACGCACCCACCGCGGGGAGAAATACTCGGCAATCGCCACAACGGGGCCCGGTCGGCGGCACGTTGCGGATTCGAGATGAACGGCTTCTGAATTTTCGCTGTCTATTCAGGTAAACTCGCCCGGTACACGACGAAGTGTCATCGCCTACCCCCAAAGGAGTCCGTCATGACCGTCAACGTCGTCATTCTCGCCGCTGGCATGGGAAGCCGTCTCGGCCGTAGCCTGCCGAAGCCGCTCACCGAGCTCAGCGATGGCCGCACCATCATGCAGCAGCAGCACGACAACATCCGTGCCGCCTTCGGTGACGACGCCGTCATCACCACGGTCGTCGGCTACAAGCTCGAGCACATCGTCGAGGCCTTCCCTGATGTCGAGTACGTCTACAACGAGGCGTACGACCAGACCAACACGTCGAAGAGCCTGCTGCGGGCCCTCAAGGCAACCGGCAAGGCCGGCGTCCTGTGGCTGAACGGCGACGTCGTCTTCGACCCGCAGGCGCTCGTGCGGTCGGCGCCGCTCGTGCACGCCGACCGCAGCTTCGTGACCGTCAACACCGCCAAGGTGAGCGACGAAGAGGTCAAGTACACGGTCGACGCCGAGGGCTTCATCAACGAGATCTCGAAGGAGGTCGTCGGAGGCCTGGGCGAGGCTGTGGGCATCAACTACATCTCGAGCACCGACAAGCAGGCTCTGATCGCCCACCTGAAGCGCGTCGATGACCAGGACTACTTCGAGCGCGGCATCGAGCTGGCGATCCAGCACGACGGTCTGCGTATTGAGCCCGTCGACATCAGCGACCTGTACGCCGTCGAGGTCGACTTCGCCGAAGACCTCGAGCGCGCGAACCTCTTCGTCTAATTCGCCGCAATCGGATGTACGGGGCCGGTTCGGCTCCGTCTGCGTCCGCTCGCGCCCGAACCCGCTAGCGTTTCTGCCGTGACCACCGCCGCCTCGACGCCCGCGCGCCGCTCTCCCGCGGCCGCCTACCGGCAATCGCTGTGGTTGCTGACGTCTCGCGACCTCAAAGTGCGGTACTCAACGTCGTTTCTTGGCTATCTCTGGAGCGTGCTCGACCCGCTCGTGATGGCGGGCATCTACTGGTTCGTCTTCACGCAGGTGTTCGACCGCACGGTGGGGGCCAGCCCGTACATTGTGTTTCTGCTCGCGGGACTCCTGCCCTGGATGTGGTTCACGGGCGCCGTCGGCGACTCGACGCGCGCCTTCATCCGCGACGCGAAGCTGGTACGGTCCACGCGCATCCCCCGCAGTATTTGGGTGAATCGCATCGTGCTGTCGAAGGGCATCGAGTTCGTCCTGAGCCTGCCCGTGCTGGCCGTATTCGCGATCGCGTTCGGCGCCGAGTTGACGTGGGGCGTGCTGTGGTTCCCGCTCGCGATGCTGTTGCAAGCCATCGTCATCGTGGGGCTCGGGCTGATCATTGCCCCGCTCGTGGTGTTCTTCCGCGACCTCGAACGCGCTGTCAAGTTGATTCTGCGCTTCCTGTTCTACGCCTCGCCCATCATCTACGCGATCGATGACCTCCCCGATGGCCTGGAAGTGTGGGCGGCCTTCAACCCCCTCGCCGGCATCTTCTCGCTGTACCGAGCCGCGTTCTTCCCCGAGCTGCTCGACCTGCGCGCTGTCGCGATCGCCGCGCTCATGTCGCTGCTGTTCCTGGGCATCGGCACGCTGGTCTTCCGCCGCACCATTCGCGCCGTCTTGAAGGAGGTGTGAGCGTGGCTGAACCGGTCATCGAAGTTCGGGATGCGGGCATCCGCTTTCGCCGCAATCGTGGCGGCCGACGGTCGTTCAAAGACCTCTTCGCCGGGCGAAATCGACGCGCACGTCCCGGCGAGTTCTGGGCGCTCCGCGGGGTAACGACGACGGTGCACGCCGGCGAAGCCATCGGTGTCGTCGGCCGAAACGGCCAAGGCAAGTCGACGCTGCTGAAGCTCGTCGCGGGAGTCATGCTGCCCGACGAGGGTTCGGTGACTGTGCACAAGGGCGTTGCGCCCCTCATCGAGATCACCGGCGGGTTCGTCAACGACCTCACGGTGCGAGAAAACGTGCTGCTGACCGCGGGCCTGCACGGCATGACCCGCAGCGCGATCGACGAGCGTTTCGACGAGATCATCGACTTCGCTGAACTCGGCGACGTCATCGACACCCCGTACAAGCACCTCTCGAGCGGCATGAAGGTGCGCCTGGCGTTCTCGGTTATCTCGCGACTCGACGAGCCGATTCTGCTCGTGGATGAGGTGCTCGCGGTCGGCGACAAAGCCTTCCGCGACAAGTGCTACGCCCGCATCGATGAGCTGCTCTCCGGTGGTCGAACGCTGTTCTTCGTGTCGCACAACGAGCGCGACCTCAAGCGGTTCTGCACCCGCGGGCTCTACCTCGACAAGGGCGCCCTCGCGCTCGATGGGCCCATTACGGACGTGCTCGAGCGCTACAACACCGACTACGGAACGAAGAAGTGACCGAGGTTGAGCGGCAGGCCGACCCGCTGCTGATCCGGGGCCTCCGTGCCGCCATGTCGGCCCAGCGCCCAGCCGTCGTGGCCCACATTCGGTCGATTCGTCAGCGCTACCCTCACGCGACGCCGGAGCAGGTGGTGCGCATTCTCGAGCGACGGTACCTGGCGGGCGTCACCGCGACCGGTGCCGGAAGCGGCGCGGCAACGATGATTCCCGGCGTGGGAACCGCCGTCGGGCTCACCGTGATCGGCGTCGAGACCGTCACGTTCTTCGAAATGACCGCACTGTACGCCCAGTCGGTGGCCGAAGTGCACGGCATCGTGGTCGACGATGAGGAGCGCGCCCACACGCTCGTGATGGCCCTGCTGCTCGGCGGCCCGGGCAAAGATCTCGTGCAGCAGTTTCTGCTGCAGGCCTCGGGCTCGGGCCCCGATCGCCGGCAGTACTGGGGCGAGACGGTGGCATCGGCCATGCCCAAAGCCCTCACGACGGCGCTCAATGCGAAGCTGCGAGAGCAGTTTGTGCGCCGATTCGCCGTCGCACAGGGCGGCAGCATGGCGGGTCGTCTGATCCCATTCGGCATCGGCGCCATCATCGGAGGCAGCGCAAACCGGACGCTCGGCGGCCGCGCGGTCGACGCGGCACGGGAAGCGTTCGGGCCGGCCCCGGCGCTCTTTCCGCCAGGACTCGAGCCGGTCGTCAAACCGCCCAGGGCCCCCAAGGCTCCGCGAGCGACAGGAGAGAAACGTCGCCTCTCGCTGCGCCCCGCGATCGACGGCGCTAAACGGCGACTCGGTCGCTGAGCGCCTCGTCGTCGAGCGGGTCGTCGGCGTCGTGCTCGGTGCCCCGCACTACCGGATCACCGAGATGCTCGCGCTCGGCCTCATGCCAGCGTTCGATGAGCTGCTCGACCGCCGCGTGAAAGCGCTCCGTGGCCGCCCCGGGAGTTGTGTCGCCGAAGTAGTGCGTCGCCCAGTGCTGCAGGGCCGCGTGCGCGTCAGCATCGGTGAGCACTCGGTCGAGCGCGGGGACCACCTCCGCCGCAGCATCGGCGGTCAGCCACTCACACGCTGAGAGGTAGCCGCCCGTATCGACCAGGGCATCCGGCGACAGCGGTTTCGTGACCAGCAGGGGTTTGCCCGTGGCGAGCCGGTCGTAAATCATCGCCGAGATGTCGCAGATGGCGACGTCGGCGGCGGCAAGTTGCCAGCCCAAGCTCGGTCCGTCATCGAAGATGTGGTGAGCGCCGGGGTCGCTCACGTTGGCCTGCTCGATCGCCTGCACGATGCGACGATGCGCCTGGCCGTAGTCACGGTCGAGGACGCCACTGCGAGGATGTGGTCGATAGATCACCCGGTGCCGCCCGGTCGCGAGCAGCGCCGAGACGATAGCCTCACCGTGGCTCGCGATGGACCCATATGCAGCTGCTGGCCGATCGCCCTCCCACGTCGGGGCGTACAGCACCACGGTGCGGTCGTCCGGGCTGTACGGCAGATCGGAGGCAAAGTGGTCAGCCTGCGGGCGACCAATACGGAATGTCCGCGATGCGAGGTCGTAGCCCCACAGCACCTTGCTGAGCCGATCATGGGCCGCCTGCCCGGCAATGAACGCGAAGTCGTACGCCTTGTACTGGTTCGTCGTCATGTACATCTTGTCGGACTCACCGTGGTTGATGAATACGTGCCACATACGTCCGTAGCGGAACATCTGGAAGTTCTTGGCGTTCTGGTTGACGTACATCACGAGGCGCGTGGGGTTCTGCGCGACGAACTGCTCAAGGTCGAGCACCGTGCGGCAATACGCAACGGGCACGGGGCTTTCCTCGAGCAACGCGAGGGTGGCGCCCGGACTGCGCGTGATGATCGCAACCCGTCGAGTTGTCGCCAACGTGGCCAGCGGCGCAAACCACTGACGCAGCTGGTAGAGGTTGACCACGCCGTCGGCGAAGTAGACGGCCACCTCGATGTCGTTGGGCAGAGTCAGGTCGACCTCCGCCATGCGCTTGTCCATCTGCAGACGGTTGCGACGCTGCCGCAGGAGGCGCGTAATCACCCGGCGCGCTGTCTTCAGCTGTTCCCCCACGTTCACCCCCCGATTCTCGCAAGCCGGACGCGGCACACCTGACCATTCCCGTACACCGTTATGGAGTCGTAGCGAGGGCAGGGAAGGCGCAGACGTGCGGTGGTCGAAGCCACCCGCGTGCAAGAATCAGCGCGATGGCCCGCTTCACGTTCAGCGCCGGCAACGCCCGGGTGCTTGCCCGCGCTCCGCTCTATGTGGCCGGCTGGATCGCGGCTGTCCTGGTGCCACGCTCACCCCGGCGTTGGGTGTACGGGAGCGGCATCGGGGTAGGCGAAGGCGCGCTCGCCGTGTACGACGCCGCTGTCGCCCGCGGGGATGGGCGTGAGCACCTGTGGCTCGCCTCGAGCCGCGCCGAGCGCGACGAGGCACGCGCGCGCGGTATGCGCAGTCACCTGAAGCGGGGCCCGCGGGGGCTGTGGGCAACGCTGCGGGCGGGAGTCATCGTCGTGACGCACGGCGCCGGCGACGTCAACCGCTTCGGTACGCGCGGGGCCACACTCGTGCAGCTCTGGCACGGTATCCCGCTCAAGCGCCTCCACCTCGACACCCCGACGGCATTGCGACTGCCCTTCGTGGGATCGCTTCCCGGAGCACGCCGCCTCATGGCCGGGCTCTATCGGCGCGCGGGCCGCGAGATTTCTCTGTTCCCGGTGGCGTCCGAACTGGTGGCCACGCGCATCCGGAGCGCCTTCGGGATTGCGTCAGATCGCGTGATCGCGTTGGGAGAGCCGCGCGACGACGTCCTCGTCGCTGGAGATCCGCAGACGCGACGTCGGGACGCGCGTGCCCGTATCGAGACAGCAATCGGTCCGATTCGCGCCGGCTCCGTTGTGCTGTACGCCCCGACCTGGCGCGATGGCGCCGTCGACCCGGCGATCCCGAGCGCTGCCGAGTGGACAGCCATCGCCGAGTGGTGCGAAGCCACCGAGACGACGCTGCTGGTGCGGTCGCACCCGCTGGGGGCTGGATCGTACGAGGACGGTCTGGCCGCGAGCGATCGGATTCGCATGATCGGGCGTGACGTGATCGCCGACGTCACCCCGATCATCCCGGCGCTGGATGCCGTCGTCACCGACTACTCGTCGATTGCTTTCGACGCGGCGATCGCCGAGGTGCCGAGCATCTTCTTCGCCCCGGACGTCGCGACGTACCTCGCTACGCGCGGCCTGTACATGCCGTATGCGGAATTCACGGGCGGTCGCCACGTGACGCACTGGCGGGCGGTGCTCGATCAGCTCGATCAGCTACGGGATGCCCGCAGCGCGTTCGCGCGCGTCGTCGCCGAACACACGCGCTGGCTGCGCGACGAGCACGTCGACCAGCTTGAGGGCGGCGCAACCGAACGGGTTCTTGACGCCATCGACGCGATCGTGGAGGGTCGGCCGCTCGAGCGCCCCGACACGCTCGGCGCGCCGAGCGCAGTGACGATCGACCACGTCACACTCGACGGCGAAACGCTGCGGCTGGAGGGCGCGAGCGCCGTCGACATCGCGTCCGTTGCCCTGGTGGGGCCGCGCATGCGGCTGGACGCAACCAGCACACTCGTGAATGGGCGATTGACGGTGACCGTGCCCCTGATTCGCGAGCGCTGGGGACGCGCCGGACTCGCCCCAGTCAGCGGGACGTACCGGTTGCAGTGGCTCGCGGTGGGCGCCGCCCACGAGTCGGGCCGGGCCCGCGTCACCGGCTCCCTGCCCCCGTCGGTCATGACGAGTCTGCTTCGCGCCGATGTCGCCGCCGAGTCAGGTGGCGTCGTCGTGACGGTCAGCGCACCCCTGCGTGACGACGAACGCGGGTATCGCGCGCAGCGCCGACGCGAACGCGCCTACCGCCGCGCACGGCCCGAACCCGAGAACGCGGTCATGTTCGAGAGCTTCTACTCGCAGACCGCCGCCTGCAACCCGCTGGCCATCGACCGCGAACTTGCCTCGCGCCGCGCCGACATCACGCGCTACTGGAGCGTCGTCGACCACTCGGTCGCGGTTCCACCCGGAGCTGTCGCCGTTGTCGAAGGGTCGGACGAGTGGTGGCGAGTACGCGGCGCGGCGCGGCTCATCGTGGTCAACGACTGGATGCGGAAGCGCTGGAAACCCCGCGCCCACCAGCGGGTGGTACAGACCTGGCACGGCACCATGCTCAAGCGGCTCGCCCTCGACCGCGACGGGGTGGGCGTGCACACGCGTTTGGCCGTGCGCCGCGAGTCGGCACGCTGGAACGTGCTGCTCGCGCAAAACGACTACGCGGCAGCGATCTTCCGGCGCGCGTATGCGTTCACCGGCCCCATCTGGGTCGACGGGTATCCGCGTGACGACGTGCTCATCTCCGGCGACCGCGATGCGATTCGGCGTCGCATCGGGCTGGATCCCGGCCAGCGGGCAGTGCTCTACGCTCCAACGTGGCGCGACGACGCTCACGACCTCGTCGACTATCTCGATCTGCCCAGTGTCGCGCCCGAGCTGAATGAGCTGACCGGCGCCGCCCACGTCGTTCTCGTGCGCGGCCACAGCCGCACCCTGCGCGGCGGAACCGACCGGCGAGCTCCGGGACTCATCGACGTGACGACCTACCCCGACATGAGCGAACTGCTCCTCGCCGCCGACGTGATCATCACCGACTACTCCTCCATCATGTTCGACGCGATCACCACGGAGGCCCCGCTCGTTCTCTTCGCTCCCGACCTCACGAAGTACCGCGAACAGCTGCGCGGGTTCTACTTCGACGTCACGGCAACGTTCCCTGGGCCCACCGTGACGGATCGCGCCGCCCTGCTGGCGGTGCTGGCGCAGTTGGCTGACGGCGAGCATCCCGATGCGACCGTGTGGGGTCGGCGACGCGCCGACTGGCGCGCGCGGTTCGCCCCCCTCGACGACGGCCACGCCTCGACACGCGTCGTGGACCGCATCTTCGCCGAGGGGATGCTCAACTAGCGACGGTCGCGATTGCGACGCTCAGGATTCGGTGCGCGACCGATCGACAGACCCGCGCGCGCCGAACAGCGCCCCGCCGATGAAGCCGGCGCCCCACGCGAAGTGCATGGTCGCGATGACCGCGACGAACGCGGCACGGTCGCGCACGGTGCGACCGCCCAGTGGGGTGACGAGAGCAACAAGCAACAGCAGCAGGTAGAGCGCCGTCGGCGCGGTGATGACCGCGAGGGCTACCGGGCCGGTGTCGGGCTCGAGTATCCCGATGGCCAGAGCGACCAGACCGAACAGACTGAGCGCGCTGGAGGCGACGAGCGCCGGCGGAGCGTAGTAGCGGATGGGACTCCGGCCGCCGGCGCGTCGCACCAGCTCGCCCCGCCAGATGCCGGTGGCCCGAAATTGTCGGGCAAGCTTGCTCCACGTGTCGCGGGGCCAGTAGGTGACGCGCAGCGCCGGGTCGAGCCAGACAACGTGCCCCGCGTCGCGGAGGCGCTTGTTCAGCTCCCAGTCTTCCCCGCGGTTGATCTGTTCGTCGTAGAGGCCGATGTCGAGCAGTTCGTCGCGGCGCATGATGCCGAGGTACGCGCTCTCGGCGGGACCTTCTTCGCCGCCGGTGTGATAGCTCGCGCCGCCGAGGCCCAGGCGGCTGTTGTAGGCGCGGGCAACCGCGCGCTGGAAAGGGGTGCGCCCGTGGGCGACCATCAGGCCACCGACGCTGACGGCTCCCGTTCGTTTGAGCGTGGCGACGCCGGCCGCCGTGTACCCCTCGCTCAATTCGGTGTGCGCGTCGACGCGCACGATGATCGGGTGGCGGGATGCCCGGATCGCGCGGTTCAGCCCGATCGGGATCGCCATGTCGGGGTTGTCGACAATGCGGATGCGCGGGTCGGCGTCGGCGCGCTGGCGCACGCGCTCGCTGGTTCCATCGGTGGAGGGGCCGAGGGCGAGCACGAGTTCGGTCGGCCCGTCGTACTGCTGAGCAAGCACGCTGTCGATCGCATCGTCGATGTAGGCGATCTCGTTGTAGACGGGCATGACGTAACTCACGCCGGTGCGCTGTGTGTCAGGCTCGCCCATGCCCCGAATCTAGCGGGTGTTCGGGCTATTGCAGTTCGTCGAGCGTGACGCGAACCTCACGTGCCTGCCCTCCCCGCACGTAGACGAGCGTCGCGTCGTCGCCGCCGGCGAGCACCCGCACTTGCGCGGTCAGGTCGATGCGGTTGGTGATGGGCACGCCGTTGAACTCGGTGACGATGTCGCCGGGCCGCAAGCCCGCCAGCTCGGCTGGCCCGCCGGGGCTGACCTGGTCGATGAGCGCGCCGACGACGGGGCTCGTGGCGGTGTTGGAGGCGTCTGTGACGGTGGCGCCGAGAAGGCCATGGCTCGCCCGCCCGGTTTCGATGAGTTCGGTGGCGATGCGCTGGGCGAAGTTGGCGGGAATCGAGAAGCCGACGCCGATGCTGCCGGCGGTCGACGTGCCTCCGGCCGTTGCGATGGCGACGTTGATGCCAATGAGTCGTCCGTCGCTGTCGAGGAGGGCACCGCCGGAGTTGCCGGGGTTGATGGCGGCGTCGGTCTGGATGACGCTCAGCGAGATGGGGGCACTGGGGCGGCGCTGTGGTTCAGAGTCTCCGGGGGGCGCAAAGTTCCAGAAGTCGAAGGGCGGAGCGTCGCCGCTGTCGCTGTCGTCGCCGTCGTCTTGCATCTCGGGCGGCGCGTCGGGAACGGCAGAGGATCGCACGGTGATTGACCGGTTGAGCGCGGACACGATGCCGTTGGTCACCGTGCCGCTGAGGCCGAGGGGTGCGCCGATGGCGATGGCGCGGTCGCCGACGTTGAGCTGGTCGGAGTCGCCGAATTCGATGGGCTGCAGGCCGCTGGCGCCTTCGAGCTGGACGACGGCGAGGTCGGCGATGGGATCGGCTCCGACGAGGGTGGCGTTCCAGATTCGACCGTCGTGGGTGGTAACGCGGATGCTCGGGGCCGAGGTCGCGCCATCAAGGGTGGCGACGTGCGAGTTGGTCAGCACGTAGCCGTCTTCGCTCAGGATCACGCCCGAGCCGCTGCCAGCCGCTCCGTTGGTGGCGCTGACGCTGATGGTGACGATCGAGGGCATTGCCCGGGCGACAACGCCCGTGACTTCGGTCGCGTTGTCGGGGTTGTTCACGGTGACCGTGGTCGGGCTGCCGCCGCTGGTTATGGTGCCGGGCTGCCCACCGTAGAGGGCCGCGACGACACCACCCCCGGCGGCACCGCCGATGAGGGCGCCGACGGCGAGCGCGGCAACCACGGGGAGAAGGGAGCGGCGCTGGGCGGGGTTTGCCGCGTGGGAGGGGTGCACGGGGGGCACGGGGGTTGCCGGGTTAGTTGCTGGGTCCCCGAGGAGGGGTTGCGGCTGCGCGTCGGCGGCATCGTCAGCTGAGGCGACGGTGTTCTGCGCCGGAGCCGCGGGCGCGGCGTTGTCGGTGGGCGGCGCCGTGTTCTCGGCGGGCTGCGCGGCGGTGTCAGCCGATTGCGTGGCGTTCTCGGCCGGCTGTGCGGCGGTGCCGGCCGGCTGCGCGGCGGTGTCGTCGCTGCGGGGTGCGGCGGGCACGTCGGGCTGCTCGGGGGTGCTGCTCATGGTGATGGGTCCTTTCGCCGCGTACAGCGTGCTCCGTCAACCTTGGCATGGTATTTGCCGCGTCTGAGCGGTATCCGACGGTTCGCTAAGCCCTGAGGTGTGCGTGGGCGTTCGCGGGAAACGGTCAGCAGCCGGGCCCGGTGGGGCCTCGCGTACAGTCACGGTCGACGAGGACGGTGACGGCGTCAGACGTTGCCTGGGCTACCAATGGGTTGGCGGGCAGTTCGACGTGGCCGGCGATGGGCGTCCACGGGCCACCGGCCCACCGGTATTCAGCCGTGTAGAGCACGGTGAGGTCGATCACGTAGGTGCCTTCGGCCGTGTAGACGTGGCTTGTTGCAGTGGGGTCGAACTCGGCGAGCCCGAGCGACTGCCAGGCACCACCTGCCGTTCCCACGAGCGCGGAGGTTCCGTCACCGTAGCTCCAGTCGAAGGCGCGCGGTGTGAACCGCACGTCGGCCGACTCGCCGAGCAGGGTGCCGGAGACCACGTGGCGGTCGATCTGCGCGTAGAAGTTCGCCGGAAGCCCCACCACCATCCAGCCATCCGGTTGCATGAACTGCACGGCCGCGATCGGCGAGAAACTCGCGATGTCGCTGATCATGACAATGGTCGCCGCGGAATCCGCCTCACCCTCCGGAACGTCTGCGGCCGCAGCGGGAGGCAGATCGGGGATGAACCGAGAAATGCAGTGCCCCGCCGCACCGATCACGCAGTCAATGTCGTAATCACCAAAGCCGTTGTCGCCGAGCGGAGGGATGTAGATCGGGGCGGGTGAAGCGCCCCCACCTGACGGAAAAGCGCCTCCACCCGAACCCGCCCTCGGGCCACTTTGCTGGTCAGTTCCTGACGCCCCTGAGCCAGGGGACGAATCAGATACAGATCCAACCCCAACAATCTCGGCAGTATCGCCGTTGGCTGAGCCAGAAACCTCCGGGCACCCCGTTCCTGCGAAACCGAACTGACCACAGGAGCCGACGCTCGCCAGGGAAGGGGCCGACCACCCCAAAACAAGAGCAGTCGTCAGCGCGAGCGCAGCAGTAGAACTCAGAAACTTCACGGGCATACGGAAGCCCCAGTCCAAGGTGCTGACGACGAAATAAGGGTGTCTTTGCTCACAAACTCAATAATCACTTCGAATGTGAGGCGGGTCACACGGTCCTCCGTGACGACGGATTCGCCAGCTTCATCAACGATGTCCGCTTCTTCGTTAGAAAGACACACATACGTGATCACCTCGGCAGACCTGTCACCAGTCACGCTCCACTGTTGAAGCTCAGCATGAAGTAGCTCATTCGCTCCGACAAGTCGCAGCCCGCTGTCTCTCGCCTCCTGAAACCCCGCGGACTCGAGCTCGTACACCTCATCAGAGACCAGGGGACGGAGCCTTTCCGGATCGGCCCCTCCGTCTTGCAAGATTGCAGCGCTCACGGCCAGGAACTCCTCGTAGGCCTCAACCGCGGCCGCGAGCGCCTCCTCGTCGGAGGCGAACAGCGGTTCTGCCGCATCCGTGCCGGTGGGAGCGGGCGGGATGCGCGTCGTGTCGGAGCAGGCGGCGAGACTCGCTCCGAGCACGGCGGCGGCGAGCACCGCGGCGGCACGGAGGGTGAGAGAACGTCGGGGCATGCGCGACACGGTAGACGGCGACTTTCCACTCTCCGGCGAGATGTCCACACCTCTGCGGAACGACCGCGGCGATCGAGCCTGGTGAGGAGCGAGCCTCGCGGCCGTGAACGTCGAGTTCTGTGAACGCGACCAGACAACTTCGACTGCCCCCCAAGTGGGTCGACCCACGGTTCTATCTGCCCGCCTAGTATCGAGACACCACCAACCTCGCCCCCGAAAGCTCGCCCCACATGACGAACTCCGTGACCGACGTAACCCGTGTTCTCGACGCCGCCGCCGACATCATCGTCAACGATGGCTATGAAGCCGTCACAATGCGATCGATCAGCGAGAAGTGCGGCTACGCCGTCGAGGAGCTCGAGAAGCTCTACGACTCGAGCGGCGATGTGCTGATCAGCATGCTGAACCGCGAGTTTCAGCGCATCTACACGAGCATCGTCGACAACATCGAGCGCGACCCCCGCGGCGGCCTGCTCTCACGCGTCTACCTGTACATCCTCACGGCCCTGTATGAGCGACCTCTGGCCCGCACGCTGTTCATCATCGATCGCAGTGCACTGAACGCCATCATGCGCAACAGCTCGTCGTTCCGCTACGTGCCACAGATCGGCGTACGCGGTGAGCTCATCGAGGCACTGCAAGAGGCTGGCATGGTGAGACGCGACATTGACGCCTTCCGGCTGTCGGCCGTCATCTCGTCGTTCACGGCGGGCCTCGCCCTCACCGCGCCGCACGACGATCTCGACGCTGTCGTGCGCGGTCTCAGCGACCTCCTTGCGCGCGGTGTTGACGAACACGTCGCCGACACCGAGCCGGGTAAGCAGGTCTTCTACCAGTGGGCGACGAGCCTCACGCAGCCGCGCGCCGACGCCGACGCCGGGGCAGACGCCGACTAGTCTCGCCACCGAGCGGCTCCGGCTAGGGTGGCAGCGTGACGACCACACCGCCGTGGCTACGCGCCATCGACGCCGCAGGCCTGCGCGACCCAGACGGCAGTGTTCGGCCGACGATCTTCGCGGAGATGAGTGCACTCGCCACCCGACACGACGCCGTCAACCTCGGGCAGGGGTTCCCCGACGAGCATGCCCCGGCGCCCGTCACGGAGGCAGCCATCGCCGCGATTCGCGCGGGCCTCAACCAGTACCCGCCCGGCCGCGGTACTCCCGAATTACGCGCGGCGGTCGCGGAACACCGTGAACGCTTCTTTGGCGAGCTCCGTCACCCCGACACCGAGGTGCTCATCACGGCCGGGGCCACCGAAGCAATCGCCGCCGCACTGCTCGCCTTCGCGGGTGTGGGCGACGACGTCGTCACGCTCTCTCCCTTCTACGACGCCTACGCGGCGATGGTGGGGCTCACCGGGGCGCGGCACGTCACCATCCCGCTCGAGGGCGAGAACTTCCAGCCCACACCCGAGGCGATCGATTCCGCGATCGGCCCGAACACCCGCCTGGTGCTCATCAACAACCCGCACAACCCGACGGGTTCGGTGATCGCTCCCGAGCTGCTTGAGCGCATCGTCGCCGCCGCGGCCCGACACGACGCGATCATCGTCAGCGACGAGGTGTACGAACACCTCGTGTTCGATGACGCACCGTTCACGCCCATCGCGCGCATCCCGGGTGCCGCCGAACGCAGCCTGACGATCTCGAGCGCCGCCAAGACGTTCCGGGTGACCGGCTGGAAGATCGGCTGGATGACCGGCCCGGCGACACTCATCGACGCGGCGATGGCGGTCAAGCAGTACTTGACGTACGTCAACGGCGCACCCTTTCAGCCTGCGGTGGCCGTCGGGCTCGGGCTCGGCGACGACTACTTTGCCGAGCAGCGCCGCACGATGGCTGCCCGACGCGACCGACTGGCCGCGGGACTGGCGACCGCCGGCTTCGCCGTCTCCCCGAGCAAGGGGTCGTACTTCGTGGTGGCCGACGCCTCCCCACTCGGCGTGAGCGACGCGAATCAGTTCGCCCGCGAGCTGACCATCGAGCGCGGGGTGGCCGCAATTCCGCTCTCGGCGTTTGATCCGCGATCGGGGGATGCGCGCATCCATTCGTCGCTGCGCTTCGCCTTCTGCAAGACCGACGCACAGATCGACGAGGCGGTGCGGCGCCTCACCGCCGGCCGCTAGACGGGCTGCACGCGGAAGCGTCGAAGCGAAAGCGCGGGGTTCACGGTGCGCACCCGGACAACCTCGGCGCGGTCGATCGATGCCGTCGCCACGGCCACCTCGTCGTCGATGAACGCCAGTTCGCGACCGAGCGGGTCGACGATCAGGCTCGCCCCCACCCCGACGGGCGGCGGGTGGTCGGCCGCGGCGAGGTACACCGTGTTCTCGATGGCCCGCGCGGCGGCGAGGGTGCGCCAGGCGTGACGCTTATCGGGCCCCGCGACCCACTCGGCGGGAACAAGCACGAGCTCCGCTCCCGCGTCGACGAGCCGGCGGGTCACCTCCGGAAATCTCAGGTCGTAGCAGGTCTGCACGCCGACGGGCACGCCCGAAACCGTGAAGGTCTCGGCGTCGACAATGTCGCCGGGTTCTGCCCAGTCGGATTCGGTCTGCCCGAATGCGTCATAAAGGTGAAGCTTGCGGGTCACGCTGAGCAGGGCGCCGTCGGCGCCGAGCGCGACGATCGTGTTGCGAAACCGGTCGTCGCGCGATGCGGTTTCGAGCATCCCGGCGACCACGACGATGCCGTTCGACCGGGCGATGTCGGCGAGGCCGGCGACGAACGGCCCGTCGAGTGGCTCGGCCGCCGCGACCCAGTGCGCCCCCATCGGCCCGCCAAAGAAGGCCGAGTACTCGGGCAACACGACGAGCCCGGCGCCGGAACGCGCGGCCTCGGTGACGAGCTGGCGGATGCCCTCAAGGTTCTCGTCGCGCGACGGCCCCGGCGCAAACTGGGCAACGGCGACCCGCAAGGTTTCGCTCATGCCGCCAGCCTACGGGCGTCGTGTGCCCATCGACAGGGCCCCTCTGCCAGCATGGACTCATGAGCGCCTCCCTCATCGTTCTCGGGTCGGCCAACACCGACTACACCGTCGTTGTTGATCGGCATCCGCTGCCCGGTGAAACCCTGCTCGGCCGAGACCTGATCGTCGCGACGGGCGGAAAAGGCGCAAACCAGGCTCTCGCTGCCGCGCGCGCCGGCGCAATGCCCGTGTTCGTCGGCGCGGTCGGCGATGACGCCGGAGGTCGCGCGATGCTCGACGCGCTCGGCAGCGGCGGCGTCGACGTGTCGAGCGTTGCGCGGCTCACCGACGCCCCCACGGGCGTCGCACTCATCACCGTGTCGCGCGACGGTGAAAACACGATCGTCGTCGCACCCGGCGCAAACGGCCGGCTCGACGCGGATGCGGTGGTCACCACGATTGCCGACCTCGCTGGCCCCGGGACGGTGCTACTCAGTCAGCTCGAGGTGCCGCTCGACGTCGTTCATGCGGCCGCACGAGCCGTCGCCACCGCGGGCGGTCGGCTGGTGCTCAATCTCTCGCCGGCGCGCGATGTTCCCGAAGACCTCCTGGCCCTGTGCGATCCGCTCGTGGTGAACGAAAGCGAGGCGCGCGCGACGGGAGGAGCCTCAGCCACCGACGAGGCAGGGGCAGAGGACACGGCGCAGACACTCGCCACGCGCTGCCGCAGTGTCGTCGTCACCCTCGGCGGTGCCGGAGCAGTGTGGAGCGACGGATCGCAGACGGGCCGGATCCATGCGCCCGCGGTTGAGGTTGTCGACACGACTGGCGCTGGCGACGCGTTCGTCGGTGCGCTCGCCGCCGCGCTGAGCGATGGCCGCCCACTGGCCGACGCCGTCGAGACGGGTGTCGCGGCCGGTAGTGCAGCCGTGCAGTGGCTCGGGGCGCAGCCGCCGCGGCGCTAGCGCCTACATCGCTACCGATCGCCCCTGCTGCGCGTCGAACCAGCCGATCACGTCGTCGACCGGCATCGGCCGGGCGAAGTGGAAGCCCTGAGCGCAGTCGACGCCGAGCTCACTCAGCTTCACGGCGACCTCAGCCGATTCGACTCCCTCCGCGACAAGGACAGCGCCGAGCGTGCGCCCAATACCGACAAGGTCGCGGAATAGTCCGCCGGCGGAGTCGGACAGGTCGAGGCTCGAGATGAACGAGCGGTCAATCTTGAGAATGTCGAGGGGCAGCGAGATAGCCTGCCCCAGGCTGGAGTACCCGGTACCGAAGTCGTCTACGGCGATGCGGAAGCCCTCGCCGCGGAGGGCGGTCAGCACATCGAGCACGCCGGTGGCGTTGACGACCGCGTCTTCGGTGATCTCGCACACAATCGATTCGGTCGGCACGTCGTGCTCGCGTGCCAGCGCGGACATCCAGTCCACGAACTGGGACGTCTCGAGCTGGCTGGGATGCACGTTGATGGAGATGTACGGCGGGTCGCCGCCCGCCGCGTCACTCCAGGTGGAGGCCACCTGCCTCCAGGCCCGCAGTGCGCTGTTCGATACCGCGGTGGAGAACTCGGTGAACAGGCCAGCCCGACTCACAATCGGCAGGAAGCGGTCGGGGGTCACCACGGTGTCTCCGCGTCGCCAGCGCGCCAGCGCCTCCATGCCCACGGGGCGTCCGGTTCGCAGATTAACGATGGGCTGTAGAACGACGTAGACGTCGCCGGAGACCACCGCCTCGCGGAACTCGGCCTCCTCCGTCACGCTCACCAAGAGGTCAGAATGCTGCGTCTCGTCAAAGACGACCACGCTGTTGCGCGCGACGGAAGCGCGTGACACCTGAAGGGCCGCAAGTGATCGCGCGAGAATCGCGTCGATACTGACGGTGGGCGTTGGGGGAACGATGGCCACACCGACGCTGACAGACAGTGGGGCAATGCCGCGTTCGACCGACACCGCGGGTGGAAGCCGCTTGATCACCTCGCTAAGGCGCCACCGAACGTCGTCTTCGGTGGCACCCCCGATAACGATGGCGAAGTCGTCGCTCGCCAGCCGAAGCGCGCCGTGCGGGTGCGGTTCAGAGGGCGTGATTGCCTCGGCGAGTGCGCACAGGACCCTGTCGCCCGCTGCTTCGCCGAAGGCACTGTTGAGGTCGGTGAAGCGATCGATATCGAGCACGGCCAGTCCCACGTACGCGTGCCGCCGGCCACACTCATCAATCAGCTCCGGTAGGCGCAGACGGTTTGGCAAGCCCGTCAGGGCATCGTGCACACGCTCGTGCTCGAGGGCGGCCCGCGCGCGCTCTCGAGAGATCCAGGCCTGCACCGCGTCGGTCACTCTGCCTGTGACGTACGCGATGTCGTCAGGATCATGGTGCCCCTCGTCGCGGGGAATTACGGTCACGGGCACCGCGGCATCGGGCTCGATCGTTATCGCGAGGTCCGGTACATACCGGTCGAGGTCGGCCCGAATGCGGTCGAAAAGCTCGTCGCCGTGAGCAACCCTCTCCGCCTGCTCACGCCAGCCCGTCGCCGCCTGACCGATCAACTGAACCGCCGTGAATCGACGTCGTAGCTGCTCAAGCTGATCGCGCTCTTCCGCCAAGCGCGCGCGACTGACGCGATAGCTATCGCTAATGTCTCGAGCCAGCCAGACGGCGAGAGCCATGCCCAGCACGAGAATGAGCCCACCGAGAAGCGCTTGAAGCCGCTCAGCTTCTGCCCGATCCTCCAGCACCTCCGTGACCTGTTCCCGAGTCAACGCCTGGAACACTCGAGACAGCGCACGCGTTTCGCCGAGAAACGATTCGACATCATCGGCAATTGCGCCTCGGAACGCTCGGCGGTCAGCGTCGGTCACGTCTCCGAGTCGCAACAGGTGCTCATCCAGCGCGGTCAGGGTCTGGCGGTACTCCTCCTGCACGATGTCTGCCGTGACAGCGCCCGATGACACGCGAACGCCCAGCCGTTGACCAAGGTTCGCTCGCGCAATCTGCACGTCGCGTGCGCTGACCTCGCCGGTCGCCCACCTCTCCAGGAGCAGCAACGTATTGAACGATTCGCGCTGAACGAAGGTCATCGCCGTAGCGTCAGCCTCTTCGGCGAACACTGTCGCACGTTCGATCTCATGGGCCCGCGTCGCCAAGAACGACCACGCGATCTGCATGATGATGGCCGCCATGACGAGAACGACAAGCAGAATTTGCCCGGGGCGCAGCCGGAAGGGGCGCAGGAGGGTGGCTTGTGGCCCCGGATGGATCATGATCAGGGAGTGGTCGCGATGACGACGCTGCGCAGACTCCAGTTCCACGCGTCAAGGAATTCGTAGTAGGTCGAGCCCACCGGATATACGAGTCGAATCGGCCCGCCCTCGTCCATAGGAATGAGCTCGCCATCACGGAATACGGCGACGAGCGCGTCTGCCTCCGTCAGCGCCGCGACCGTGTCGGAGTACTCATATCCGTTGAGCGCGATCGTGACGACCGTCTCCTGACCAGACAGGCCCGCCTCGTCAGCCAGCTCGCGAAGGGGGACCCCGGTGAAGCTCTCGGCCCGGTTGACGAAGGGTTCGACAATGTCGTGCGTGACCGTCGCGCGCTCCTGAAGTTCGCGGTAGGTCAGGTCACTACCCGGTTCGCCGTCGATGGACAACACAATCTCGTCGTCGGCCGGGGGATCAACGGGGAAACCCCCGTACGGATTTTCGGAGCTCTCTGTCGGTTCCGGATCAGACGGAGCCGGACTCGCGCACGCGCTTGTCGCCATGGCGAGGAGCAGAACGCTGGCCAAGAAGACACGACGAGGACGGACCACAGCTAACTCTCCTTCGTTTCACGCGATGATGCGATCTCCACGCTCGGCGTGTCGAGCGCGGCAAGATCGACAAGCTGGCCGTCGACCACGACCAGCGTCTGGCCCAGCGCGAGCGTCAGTGCGATGAGCGCGTCCAGTGCGGCGGTGTCGCCCACCGTCGGCTCGGCAGAACGCGCCCAGCGCGGGCCCAAGAAAACGGCATCGATGCCGCCGAGCATGAGAGCGCCGAGGTCGGTGCCCGCGATCTGGCTGATCGCTACCGACCGCTGCAGCCCGAGCTCCCGCGCCGCGTCTTCCGCGGCAGCCCGCACATCAGCGTCGCGGGCGTCGGCGGGCAAGGCGACGCTGACGCGAGCTCCGTCGACGACCGCCTCGGAGAGAGACGCGAGCAACGCGGCAAGTCTGTTGAGACGCGTCCAGCCCGCCCCGCGGAAAAGGACGGTGATGGGCAGCTGCGGCGACAGGCCCGCCGCCCCGACGGCCTCAACGATCGCGCTCGCGAGCTCGGACGGGGGCGTACTCGCCGTGGCGGGCGCAAGGGCCACGAGCACCGCCGTCGCCTCCCCGTCCGGCCCTCGTCGGGCGCGTACGGCGATCGTCCCGGACACCCAGGGATCGTTGTCGGCATGGATATCGCGTCCCGTAACGACATCGACAACTCCGAGGGAGCCATCCTGCCGCCGGTTAGCCACGCCCCCACCGAGTCGTTTCGCCTCGTACATCAGTCGATCGGCCTCGGCGATTGCCTCCGATGGATCCTCGCCGGCTCGCCAGAGCGAGACGCCGGTGCTCGCGCTCACGGCAATGACGCGTCCGGTGCTCAGCAGGATGTCGCGCTGCACCTGGCGCATGATGCGCGTTGCGGCAGCGAGCGCCGTCTCGTCGTCGGCAACATCGGCGGCGAAGACAATGAACTCGTCACCGCCGATGCGGGCGACCACATCATTGGGTCGAACCGTCGACGTTAATGCCCGCGCGACCGCCGTCAGCACCTCATCGCCTGCCCGATGTCCATGGCGATCGTTGATGGCCTTGAACCCGTCCAGATCGATGAACAACAGCGCGCCGGCGAGCACGGTTCCGGTGCGAATGGTGAGCAGCCGTTCCCACCCGCGGCGATTGAGCAGGCCAGTCAAGGGATCGTGGTGGGCTCGCAGGCCCAGTTCCCGCTTGCTGCGTTCTTGGAGGAAAACCGTCGGCACCAACTGCATGGCGGAACGCACAGAGTCCACGTGTTCGGGATTCACGGGCGCCCCGGGCGGCGGCGCCAGCAGAAGACGCACGTCGACCGACTGATCCGCCGCAACGTCGACGACGAGTACGCGGTCGGCTCCTTGAGCAAGCAACACTTCGCGGTCACCCGGAGGCAGGTCGATGTCCGCCGCTGCAACGAGAGTCGGCTCCATGTATCGGCGCCGCCCATCATTGAGGGTGTGGCTCTCCGTATCAGCGAGGAGTCCCGCCTCGCCACCCAGAATCACCCACGACGACGTCGCGAAGCGCTCGTCCATGCGCCACCAAGCGCGGCCAGCACGCCACCCCACACGACGCAACACGGACTCGATGAACTCGTCGATGATGCGGACAGAGGAATCGGGAAGCAACTGGGCGGGTGTCATTGTGCATCCTCCTCGCGCCGGGCAAGAGCGTCAGCGAGCGTCGACAGTAGTCGTTCGGGGGCAAAGGGCTTTCGCACAACCGCGGCAACACGCGCCGCGAGCGATGCGGGAACAGGGTTGTCGATACCGGATCCGGTCATGATGATCAGCGCAGTGTCGGACTCACGGCGCTGAAGGTTGTGAGCAACCTCCAGTCCAGACTCCCCCGCAAGATTGAGATCGGCGATGACGGCATCGAAACGCGGACCCCTCTCAATCTGGTCGATCGCAGCCGCGGTCGAATCGACCGAGGTGACAACGTAGCCCGACTCTTCCAGCAACGCTTGGATCGCCCACGTGACCGACACCTCGTCGTCGAGAACGAGAACTCTGCGCCCGTTTCCGTGCAGGGCCGTTGAGCTCGCTGGGAAGGATGCCGGCGATGTGCGCGTGCGGGCTGAACTGATGGGGAGCTCCATCGCGAACGTCGTTCCTACGCCCTGCGCTGTGTGCACCAGAAGACGCCCTCCCGACCAGCGAACCACGCGCTGCGCCGTGGGAAGGCCGAGCCCGGTCCCTCGTCCCGGACCCTTCGTAGTGAAGAACGGTTCGAAGATGCGCTCCTCGACACTCGGCGGCATGCCCACACCGGTGTCGGTGACCGCGATCGTGACCACCGTCTCGGGAACCTCGTGGGGCCACGGAGTCACATGGTGGCTCGGCGCCCCTGTCGTGACCGTCAGGCGGACCTCGCGCTGCCCGTCATCCTCTCTCGCCAAGACCGCATCACGGGCGTTGATGAGCAGATTGGTCAGTGCCTGATAAAGCTCCGTCTCGACAACATCAACCCAGGGCAGGTCCTCCGCGATCTCGGTCTGGAAGTCAACCTCGGGCCCCATGACGTCAGCGCTAAAGCGCACCACTTCATCAAACAGTGCCCTCAAATCCACCGGACCCCGCGGCCCGCGTCCCACCTGCGAGAACGACATCACCTGAGCGGTCATGTCCTTCGCGCGCGTCACGGCCTGCTCAATGATCGTGATCGCCGAACGGTGCTGCTCATCAACCACGGCCCGGTCCAGCAACTTCGTCGCGATCGTGATCGGGGTCAGCGCGTTATTGAGGTCGTGCGCCAACCCCCCGGCCAAGGTTCCGAGTGCTTCCCAGCGCCGGGCCTTCGACAGCTCCCGTTCGGCCACCTGTGCCGCACGGTAGGCGCGTTGCTCCTCCGTGACGTCTCGCATCAGGAGCGTGATCGAATCGTCGACCCGGTAGGCGGTTACCGCCCAGTCGAACTCACCCGTCGAGATCACGCGTTCGATGCGGCTGGCAGACACGGAGTCCGACCCGATGTCGCGCACCAGATCGAGCACGGCCGGCACGCTCGCAAGCGTCGCCTCGGCCGACGATCCGATCGCCTCGTCAGCCGCGAGCGACAGCATCTGGCAGGCTACGTGGTTCGCGTAGGCGACGTTTCGCTGCTCGTCAAACCGAATCACACCGTCCGAGAGGGCTGCGAGCGTGTCGTACAAGCGCCTCTCCACCTGATCACGCGCGCGCTGCGCTTCGAAGATCTCGGTGACGTCTTGAGCAACCCCGGACACGTAACGAGGTTGGCCACTCGTCGGATCGAGAACCGGCTTGCCCGTCCACCGCATGACGACCCGGTCGTCGGTGCCGAGCCGGTGCTCAACGAAGACGTCGAAGATGTTTTGCTCGACGACGGCCCGAGCCAGACTACGTTGCCAACGACCCGCATCCGCCGGCGCCAGCGTTGCGGCGAGCTCGTCAATGGTGACCGCGTCGGACAGGGATTCCTTGAGCCGTAAGCCGCCCTCGTGCATCCACCGAATGGATTCATCGGCGAGGTCGAGGGTCCACCCGTCGAAGCGAGCGAGTCGCCCGGCCAGGCGAAACAGTCGGTCTTCCGCATCGATGCCCGAACCGCTCGCCATCGACGTCGCCCGGGCAGCGCGCACGAGAAACACGCCACCGACAACGCGGCCATCGGCGGCGTTACGGAGAGGGATACCGGTGCCGACCATCGAGCGCATACCGCCGGCAGGGAGCTGAGCCGTGTACACAACACGAACGCTTTCGCCAGCGAGCACATCCTCCGCAGCAACGGTCACTCGCGTGAAATGCTCATGCACAGCCAAGGTGCCCACCTTCACGGCACCGTTTCCGTCCAGCAACACGCGCGCGGCAGCGTTGGTCTGCACGATCGTTTTCGTGTCGTCGAAGATCACGACGGGGTCGTCGTCGGAGTCCGACAGCAGACTGCGCAGACCGTTGGCGGCGGCGATAGACAGCCAGTCGCCCGGCTCAGGCGCCTGCGTGGCGGACCATCGCTCGAATTGCGACTTCACGTCGTCCGCCCCCTATTGCCCCTGTCGTGACGGTCAACCAGCCGCCCGCACAGAGGACGCGGACGGCAGTGACGGTGCGGGTACACCCTCGCCCCGAGTCTGACACGGGCGCAAATAAGCCGCTCGATGGCGCGTCGACCTGTTCGGCACGCATGTGCGTAAAACGAACATGCCCGCCGTCGGCGCGCGACGAAGAAACACCGGGGTGCTGAGGGAACCCGATTCCGTCAGCACCCCGGCTCACTCCACCGCACAAGGTAGGGGGCTGAGCAGCGGAGGACCTGCCTCATACTCTTCCGTTTCGAGCTGCCCCATCAAAACAGCGAACGGCACCACCATTCGCTGAGCGAATACGCGATGTGCCCCGAACGCAGGCACGGCGCGTCGGGGCCGCCCGCAAAGAAAAAGCCCCTTGACCAGTGGTCAAGGGGCTTTCGACACGAGTTGCGGGGGCAGGATTTGAACCTACGACCTCCGGGTTATGAGCCCGGCGAGCTACCGAACTGCTCCACCCCGCGGCGTGCTTTCAGGCTACCACGGGGGGAACGGCGCGAGCGAATCGGCCGCCTAGAGCACAGAGCGCGGGCCAGAGTCGCTCCAGGCCAGCATCAGCTTGCGCTGGGCGCTGTCTGCCAACTTGTAGATCACTTCGAGGTCGAATTCGTGCGTTTCGCGCGCGTTCGGGTCGAGCACGATGAAGTACGCAATTGTCTCGCCGGTGAGTGCTCGGATGGGCACCTCAAATCGATACGCGGGGCGGTCGACAGGTTCACCGAAGGAGGCGAGCGTCAGACGACCGGCGTCGGTCTGCAGCTCGACACGAGCTTCGGCGACCATGAGCGAGGCGACAGCGACGCAGGCGAACTGTTCCAGCGCGCCGTGAACTGTCGCGAACCGCGCGACGAATTCGTCGTGATCCCCCATAACGCTCAATTCTGCCTGACGGCCCCATGTGACCATGAGACATTCCCTTCCCAGCCCCTAGGAAAACCCTAAAGGTGTGGAGTTCTCGTCAGCAGTCCCAACACGGGGAACCCCCGGCCGGTGGACAGAACTCGCGTTCTGCCCGCCTCCGGGGGTTCAGCGCCTCAGCGCCCGCTAGTCGTTGCTGAGAGCGATCGCGCGCTCGAGTGCCTCCTGCAAACGGGCGTCCGCCTGCGCGGCCGCGACGAGGTCGTTGGCCCGGTAGGCCGCCTCGCGCTCGAGCAGTGCGTCGCGCGCGTCGACGAGGGCCTGTTGCAGCGCATTCGGGTCGATCGGCGGGGCCGGCGTCGACGGGTCGGTCGGCTCGGCCGGATCCGTCGGCTCAGCCGGGTCGGTCGGCAGCGGATCAACGGGCTCGACGTCGCCGTCACCGGCGGCGGCGCCCGAGTCTCCGCCGAACAGGACGTCGAGCGCCTGATCGAGCGTGTCTTCGAAGGCGATCTCTTCACCGAAGGAGACGAGCACACGACGCAGGAGCGGGAAGCTCGTGTCACCGGTCGACTGCACGTAGACCGGCTGCACGTAGAGCAGGCCGCCACCGACCGGGAGCGTCAGCAGGTTTCCGCTGATGACCTCGGTCTGCCCCTGGCGCAACAGGTTCAGCTGCTGACCGACGTTGGCGTCGGAGTCGAACTGGGCCTGCACCTGGCCGGGGCCGGGGATCGTGGTCTGGCGCGGCAGGCGCAGCAGCGTCAACTTGCCGTAGTCGTCACCCGCGTCGGCGTTCGCGGCGAGGTAGCCGAAGAGCACGTTGCGCTGGTTCTCACCGGTCGCCGCGGGGATGAACGTCGAGTACAGCGTGAACGACGGCTCGTCACTGCCCGGCACCTGCATCGTCAGGTAGTAGGGCGGCTGCAGAGTCGGCGCGTTCGGGTTCGACACGGGGTCGTTCGGGGTGCGCCACTCGTCGTCGGTGGCGAAGAACGAGCCCGGCTCAGTCACGTGGTACCGGCCGAGGATGCTGCGCTGGACCTTGAACAGGTCGCTCGGGTATCGAACCTGGCTGAGCAGCGCCTCCGACATCTCGTCAGCCGACCGCAGCGTGTTCGGGAAGATGCTCTGCCACGTCTGCAGCACCGGGTCTTCCGTGTCCCACGCGTAGAGGGTGACGGAACCGTCGTACGCGTCAACCGTCGCCTTCACCGAGTTGCGGATGTAGTTGATGTTGTCGATCGGGAACTGCGGGGCCGGCGTGAACGAGTCGGCGATGGCCGCTGACAGCGCGACCGACGTCGAGTACGGGTAGTTCGCCGTCGTCGTGTAGCCGTCGACGATCCACTTGATGCGCCCGTCGATGATCGCCGGATACGGGTCGTTGTCGAGCGTCAGGTAGGGCGCGGCGCGCTGCACGCGGGTGAGCGGGTCACGGTCGTACAGAATCTGCGACTCTTCGTTGACCTGGTTCGACAGCAGGATCTCGGTCGACTGGAACGTGATGGCGTAGATGAGGCGCTTGAAGACGTTGTCAAGCGCGGGGCCGCCGTCACCCGTGAAGGTGTAGCGCGCATTGCCCGACGCATCGATGTTCTCGTCGCTGCCGACCTCGCCCTCAGCGGGGAAGTCGAGCTCCTGCGGTTCAGCACCCTCCGGGGCACCGACAATCGAGTACGTCGGCGAGAACTCGCCGAAGTAGATACGCGGCTCGTATTCACCGAGCTGCTCGGTCAGAAGCCCATCGACCGGGATGCCCTGCTCGAGGAACACCGGCTGACCGTCGTCGGCGCGCTGGTTACCGAACGCGGCCACGACGCCGTACCCGTGGGTGAACACGATGCGCTGGTTGACCCAGTTCTGCGCCGACTGACCGTCGGGGTTCAGCTCGCGCACGGCGAGAACCGTGTCCTGCGTCTGCCCGTCGATCTCGTACCGACCCACGTCAAGGAAGCGCGGGAACTGGTAGTACTGGCGGAACTGCTCGAGCTGCGCGAACGCCGGCGAGACCAGCGCGGGGTCAATGATGCGAATATTCGCCGTGGTCTCGGCGTCTTCGCGCAGGGCGCCCGCTTCCGCCTCGGTCCGCGCGTTGTAGGGGACCTCGACGATGTCAGCGACACCGTACGCATCGCGAGTGAAGTCAATGTTGCGCTGGATGAACTGAGCCTCCAGCTCACGCTCGCTCGGCACGACCTGGAACTGCTGCACGAGGGCCGGGTAGCCGCTGCCGATGATCAGACCGCTGATGACGAGCAGCGCGGTACCGATGACGGGCAGACGCCACCGCCCGATCACAGCGGTGATGAAGAACAGGATCGCCACGACGATCGCGATTCCCGCGAGAATCGCGCGACCCGGAATGGTCGCGTTGACTTCGGTGAAGCCCGCACCGGCGGCGAGGAAACCGACGCTCGGCTCGACGGCAGCGGCGTACTGGTCGAACCAGATCGACACGCCCTGGAGGGCGACGTAGATACCGCCCGTGACCGCCAACTGGATGCGCGCGGTACGGCTGATACGCACCTCACGGCCGCTCACGCGGATCGCTCCGTAGAGGTAGCCCGTGGCCGCCGCCGCGAGCAGCGACAGCAGGACGACGGCCGAGGCGAAGGCGATGATGCCCCGCCAGAACGGCAGCTCCCAGACGAAGAAACCGACATCGAAGCCGAACTCGGGGTCGACGATGCCGAACGGAGTGCGGTTCCACCACTGCAGAACGACGGGCCAGCTGCTGGCCGCCGCGACTCCACCAAACAAGCCGAGCACGCCGGGGATACCGAGCATCGCGACCCGACGCAGCGGCTCGACGACCTCCTGATAACGGTCAAGCTGCGACGAGAGCTTCGCGTACATCGGCCGGGTGCGGTACGCGAGCTGCAGGCTCAGCCACACCGGGAGGAACATGGCGAGGAAACCGACGAGGAACATGCCGCCCGTCGCGATCCAGCGCGTGGTGAGCACGTTGAGGAAGCCGAGCTGGTCGTACCAGAGGATGTCGGTGTAGAAGTTGGCGAAGACGAAGAACAGGATGACGAGCGCCGCGAGGATTCCGGCGGAGATCGCGAGGGTCGACCTCGACCGGTTCTGGGGCGGCGTTGCTGTGGACGTCACGTCGTGGACTCCCGGGGTAGGTGGGCACTCCCTTCCAGACTAGTGGGAGGAAGCTTGGACTCCCCGGGGAGCGTTCAGCCTCCGCAGCGCGCGAACTCGGCGGTCGACGACCCCGACTCGATGGCCTGCAAGACGGCGATGGCGTCGTTCAGTGTCGCGACCGGATACACGTCGAGGTCGCCGGGGATGTTGCCCGAGATTTCGGCGCAGTTCGCCAGTGGGGCCAGGAAGACGTCGGCGCCGACGCCGACGGCGCCGTGCATCTTCTGCACCACTCCGCCGATGCGACCGACCGAGCCGTCGGCCGCGATCGTGCCCGTGCCGGCAACCTCCGCGCCGCCGGAGAGCGATCCGGGGGTGAGCTTGTCGATGATGCCCAGGGCGAAGATCATGCCGGCGCTCGGCCCGCCCACGTTCTCGAGCTGAATGCGCACGTCGATGGGGAACTCGTACTGCCCGGCGATGAGCACCCCGATTACCGGAACCCGATCGGTGCCCTCCGACAGCACGGGAGTGATGGACACAGACTGCTCAACGCCGTCCCGGATGATGGTCACGTCGGCCGCCGCACCGACACCGTTGCGGGCGATCTCGCCCCGCAGTGCCGTGACATCGCGCACGCCGACGCCGTTGACAGCGACGATCTCGTCGTCAGGCTCGATGACGTCGGCCGCCGGGCTGCCCTCGAGCAGGTCGACCACCACGAGGCGACTCTCGTACGGTTCACCGATCGCACGCAGGGCCGCGGCGATCGCCTCCTGCTGCGAGTTCTCCATGTCGATACGGCTCTGCTCGCGACGTTGCTCGGTCGACACACCGGGAGGGAACACCTGGTCAACCGGCACGACGGACTGCGACGGGGTGACCCAGGCGCGCATGACCTCGAACCAGCTCGGCGAGCTCTCGGGGTTTCCGAGCACGTTGACCGTCAACAGACTGAGCGAGCCCTCGGTGGGGTACGTCGGCTCGTCAGGAATCTCGATCAGTGGCACCTCGACACCGTCCACGGTCACCGACCCGAGGGTGTCGATGACCGGGCCGGGACGTTCGATGACGTACGGGGAGGGCAGAATCGCGAGCCCGAGCATCCCGAATACGGTCACGGCCATCATGAGAAGGCCGACGCGGCGACCGCCGCGGCGCACCGTCTGCTCGACGCGCGCGTCGTCGTCGGTGAACAGGCTCACGCGTCTCCTTGATCAACGTTTCTGCGGCGCGGGCTGAGGCGCCACTGGGAACCCGGTCAGCCTACGGCGAACGACCGGGTGCTGCGCGTCGCAACCGCATTAGCGTAGGAACCATGGCTGAGAACCCCCTCGGGGCGAACGACGACGAGTTCCGCGAAATGATGCGCAAGTTCCTCTCCGGAGAGGGCGACATCGACCCGTCGAAGCTCGCCGGCGCCGCGGGATTGCCCGCCGACCCCGTGATGATGGCGCGGCTCATGGGCCAGTTGCGCAAGGCGATGAACGCAACCGGCGACGGCATTGACTGGCAGAGCGCCCGCGACGAGGCGGGACGCATCGCCGCGGAAGGGTCGACCCGCACCGCCCAGCTCGATCTCGACCGCCTCCGCCAGGCCCTCAGCGTCGCCGCGCTCTGGCTCGACGAGGCCACCGGCATCACGCAGCTGACGAGCGAGCCGGCCCTGCTCACCCGCGCGGAGTGGGCGCACCAGACGATGCCGGTGTGGACCGAACTCGCCGAGCCTGTCGCCAGCTCGATCGCCGACTCGCTCACCCGGGTGCTCGCCGAACAGGTGCCGGAAGAGTTGAAAGGGATGCTCGCGGGCGCGACCCAGATGATGCGCCAGATCGGGGGCGCCCTGTTCGCGCTGCAGCTGGGTCAGATCGTCGGCCGGCTATCGGCGGAGGTCGTCTCGGGCGGCGACATCGGCATCCCGCTGCTGCCGGGTCGTGACGAGACCGACGTGCAGGCGGCTCTGCTACCGCAGAACGTGACGGCGTTCAGCACCGACCTGGATATCCCCGTCGACCAGGTGCAGCTTTACCTGTCGGTTCGAGAACTCGCGCACGCCCGGCTGTTCCGGCATGCGCGATGGTTGCGCGCACACCTCATCAGCGCGATCACCGACTACGCCCGCGGCATCACCATCGACACCGAGCGCATCGAGTCGCTCGCGGCCGATTTCGACCCGCAGAACCCCGAGAGCCTGCGCGAAGCGCTCACGAGCGGCGCGCTGATTCCCCCCAAGACCGACGAGCAGCAGCAGGCCCTCGCCCGGCTAGAAACGACGCTGGCCCTGATCGAGGGGTGGGTCGACGTGGTCACGGCCGATGCCACGACCCGTATCCCCCGCGCCGACGCGGTGGCCGAAACCGTGCGCCGGCGCCGGGCCTCAGGCGGCCCGGCCGAGCGCGCCTTTGCCACGCTCGTCGGCCTCGAACTGCGGCCTCGCCGGCTGCGCGAAGCGGCCGCATTCTGGCGGGCGGTGACCGATGCCGTCGGCACGGATGCCCGCGACGGCCTTTGGGCGCACCCCGACCTCATGCCAACCTCCGCCGACATCGATGAACCGGATGCGCGCATCCGGTCGATGACGGCGGGCCCGGCAGAGCCCGACGCACTCGACAAGGCCCTCAGCGACCTGCTCGCCGGCGAAGGCGACCGACCCGTCGAGCGCGGGCCAGGAGAGGCCCCCGACGAGCCGCCCTCGAGTGCCGAACCCACCGCGTAATCGGGCTGTGCACAACCGGCGCTGCGGGTAGCGCGCCCGGCGCATCATGTGCGCCATGATTCTGCGACTCGACCCGCGCCGAGCCCTCGTCTGGCGCGATCCGCACACGGTCCAGCTGGGGGTCGACCCCGTCGTCGCCATCATCGACGACATGGGCGACGGAGAGGCGCGACTGCTGGGGGCACTATCGAGCGGTGTCACGCGCGACGGGCTCGACGTGCTCGCCGAGCTCGCCGGCGTGAGCCCCGAGCGCGTCGCACGACTCATCACGGCGATTGAGCCGGCTCTGGCTCCCCCGCCGCAGCCCGTCCAGCGGCCACGCGTCGCGGTTGTGGGTGACGTTCCCGCGACCGCCCGCATCGCCGGGCTACTCGCCAGCGCCGGATTCCGTGTCGTCACCGCCTCCACGGGTGAGGCGCTCGACACGGCGGGCATCGCCGCCGCCGTGCTGGTGAGCCACCATGTCGTCGACCCCCGCGAACACCTCCGCTGGCTCAACCGTGACCTGCTTCACGTGCCCATCGTGTTCGGCGAGCTCGCCGTCACGATCGGGCCGCTCGTCGACCCTGGCCAGACTCCGTGCATCGCGTGCGTCGAACAGCAACGCACCGACGCTGACCCGGCGTGGGCCGCCATCAGCCCGCAGTTGTGGCGCACCCAGGCCTCCGCCGACACCGAGCTCGCCGCCACCGAGGCCGCCCTCGAAGTGGTGCGCATCCTCGCCGACCGGCCATCCCATCAGGTGCGCCTCGACACCGAGACGGGCGCCCGCACCGAGCGCACGTGGGCGCCGTCGGCGCGCTGCGGATGCCGTGGTCTCGAACTCAGCGCCGTGACACCGGTCGCGGCGGGCTGAGCTCCGCCAGGAACCGACTGGGCGCTCGTTCGCCGCGCGAGTTGGCCCCCGTCGCCGCCCACGACAGGTCGAGCGTGCGTCGGGCGCGGGTCACTCCCACGTACAGCAGGCGCCTCTCTTCATCGATCGCGGCAAGGTCGGTGCCGGCATAACTGATCGGCACGAGCCCCTCAGAGAGCCCCACGACGTGCACGTGGTCCCACTCGAGACCCTTCGCGGCGTGCAGGGTCGACAGCGTTACGGCCGAGATGGTGGGGGCGTGCTGCTGCTCGGCGCGGGTGCGCAGTTCATCGACGAACTGGGCGAGCGTTGTGCCCGCCGGGGCCTCTTCGGCGAGCGCCAGCAACGCGTTGAGCGCATCCCAGCGCGCGCGTTCGGCGCCGCCGCCGGTCGGCGGATCCTGTCGCCAGCCAAGACCGCGCAGCACGTCGCTGACGCTCTTAAACAGGGGCTCGTCACCGACGGCCACGGAGGCGCCGCGCAGCAGCATGATGGCCTGGCGCACCTCCGGCTGGTCGAAGTAGCGACTGTTCGCACGCGACTGCACGGCGATGCCCTGCCGCCTCAGCGCCGCCTCCAGGGCGATCGACTGGGTGTTGATGCGGTACAGCACCGCAATCGACTCGGGTGCGGCTCCATCGGCAATGCGCTGGGCGACCTGCTCGGCGACGTACGCGGCCTCCGCAGCATCGTCTGAGTGGCCCCGGATACTCGGGGCGACATCGCGCGGACGCGGCGTCGCGCTGCCCGTCGCGGCCTCCGACGCATGCGCCGCGGCGCGGAGCGTCAAGGCGCCGGGACGGCCGCGCATCAGACGGTTGGCGGTCTCGACGATTGCGGGCGTCGACCGGTAATTGTCTTCGAGGCGCACCACGGCCGCCTCGGGAAACTCGTCGCCGAAGCGCACGAGATAGTCGCTCGTGGCACCAGCGAACGAGTAGATCGTCTGCGAGGCGTCACCGACGACGCAGAGTTCGCGCCGGCCCCCGAGCCACAGCATGAGGAGGTCGTGTTGCAGCGGCGAGACGTCCTGGTATTCGTCGACGACGAAGAAGCGGTACTGCTCACGCACCTGCTCGGCGACGCGCGGTTCGTTCTCGAGCATCCCGGCGGTGGCCAGCAGCACGTCTTCGAAGTCGATCTGGCGACGCTCGTCTTTGATGTCCTCGTAGCGGCGTTGCAGGTCGATGACCTGCTCGACGGTGAGGCCGCCCGGCATGCTGCGGCTCGGCGCTCGGGTCGCGTACTGCTCGAGTGACAGCCTGCTGACTTTGCGCCACTCGATCTCGGCGGCGAGGTCACGGAGCGCCGCCGTGTCGACGCTGACGCGCAGCGACTGAGCGGCCTGGCCGAGTAAGGGGCCCTTTCCGTCGAGCACACGAGGCGGGGAGCCTCCGACGACCGTCGGCCAGAAGTAGGCGAGCTGGCGCAGGGCGGCCGAGTGGAAGGTGCGGGCGGCCACCCCGTCGGCGCCGAGCGCACGCAGACGGCCGAGCAGTTCGCCGGCTGCGCGGGTCGTGAAGGTGAGCGCCATCACGCGGCGGGGGTCATACGCCCCCGTCGAGACGCCATACGCGATGCGGTGCGTGATGGCCCGCGTCTTGCCGGTGCCCGCGCCGGCCAGAACGCAGACGGGGCCGACGAGCGCCTCGGCGACGTCGCGCTGGCGCTCATCGAGCTGTGCGAGCAGTCGCTCGGCCGTGACGGTCGTCATGCGTCGAGCGGCCCGCCGAACCAGTCTTCAATGATCGCGCGGGCGATGGAGGTGCGGCTTGGCAACACGATGTCGGGCAGGCTCGCCTGCAACTCGTCGCGGCTGAACCACCGCAGGTCGAGAATCTCGGTGCCATCCGGGCGCAGAGTCGCGCTCTGGGCCGGGTCGAGGGTCGCGCGGAAGCCGAGCATGAGTGAGGCAGGGAAGGGCCAGGGCTGCGAACCGATGTACTGCGGGTCAACGACGCGCAAGCCCGACTCTTCGAATACCTCCCGCACGACGGCGGCCTCCAGCGATTCGCCCGGCTCAACGAAACCAGCCAGCAGCGAGAAGCGGTTGGACTCCCACTGGGCGTTCGAGCCGAGCACGAGCCGGTCGTGCTCGTCGGTGACGCCCACAATGATCGCCGCGTCGGTTCGCGGGAAGATCTCGCGCCCGGTCTCGACGTCGACGCGCACCCAGCCGGCGCGGCCCGGTTCTGTGGCGTTTCCCGTGCGCGGCGAGAACTGGTGCGACGCATGCCAGTTCGCGATACCGAGCGCCTCGATGGCAAGCCCCGCGTCGCGATCACACAGCTGGTGGCCGAACGTGCGGGGGTTGCCCCAGCGCGCCATGTCGGCAGCCAGTGCCGGCCCGGTGACGTCGTCGACCACGACAGCGACGATGGGAGAGCCGGCAGGAATCCCGCCGTCCGGATCGTCGTCGACGGTGCGCCCCAGGTAGATGCGCAGCGTGTCGGCGGGCACCTGGTCGGGCCGGAGAAACTCGAGCGCGGGCTCCTGCGCGGGGGTGAGCAGAACCTCCCCGCGCCACAGGGCAAGCACGCGCGTGCGAGCATCCGCCCACAGCTCGTCAAAGAGGTGCGGGCGCTCGCGCGTAGTGCTGTCGCGATCAATGCGGTAGCGCGACAGCGGCAGTCGACCGGTGAGCGAGCGAAGCACACAGCCTCCAGGATGAACGTGACGACGAGCGACGATAACCCTACGCCCGCCGACCCGAGAGAACGTGTGGCGAACGACGCACTCGGCGCCCCACGCACCTACCCTGGTGGGCATGGCCAGGACACCGCTCACTCTTGCCGCGCTCGCCACGGCGGCCGTGCCCGGCCTCGACGTCGTTGGGGCTGAGCGTCTCGGTACGGCAGGAGGCGATGCCGACGTCGCCGTGCTCACCGCGCGCGACGGCCGGATGCTCGTCATGCGGCTGCCACGGACGCCCGCGGGCGAGCAGCAGCAGTCAGCTGAACTGGTGGCGCTGCGCGCCCTGAGCGACGGTGTGCGCAACCGTCTGCCGTTTGCGGTGCACCGCATCCTCGGAACCACGATCGTCGACGGCACCCGCGCGATCGTGACCGACTACCTCGACGGCACGCCGTTGCAGTTACAGCGCATCACTCCCGGCCAGGCCGCGTCGATCGGCCGAGCCGTCGCGGCCGTGCACGCCCTCCCGACCAGCGTCGTGGGCGACGTGGGATTACCGCAGTGGCGGCCGGTCGACGTCGTGCGCGAAGCCGTGGCAACCCTCGACCGCGCCGCCGCGACCGGCCTCGTGCCCGCGTCGCTGCTCACGCGCTGGGAGGCGGCAACCGAAGACCAGGCTCTCTGGCAGTTCACCCCCACCGTCATCAACGGCTCACTGTCGGCCGGGTCGCTGCTCGCCGTCGGCGAGACCGTCACCGGGATGCTCGGATGGTCGCGCCTGCAGGTCGGCGACCCCGCGCGCGACCTGTTCTGGATCCTCGGCTCGGCCGACCCCGCCGTGCCCGAGGCGGCACTCGACGCCTACACGCAGGCCCGCGGGGTGAACGATCGGCAGGTCGGCAAGCGAGCCGCATTCGCCGCGGAACTCGAGGTTGCGCGGTGGCTGCTGCACGGCACCGACCAGCGCTCGACCGAGATCGTCGACGACGCCGTCGACATGCTGCACGCCCTGCTCGACCGGGTGGGAGGCGACGTCATGCATCCGCTGGCCGAAAGCGTCGACCCCGAGCGCCGCAGCGGCAGCCTCACCGAGGCAATCGACCTCGCCGACGGCGGGCTCGCCGAGCGCTCAGTGCGCGCGTCGGGCGTCGGCAGCGTCGACGAGGGCCGCGAATAACCGCAGGTCGTCGGGCGACTCTTCCGGGTGCCACTGCACGGCCACCCCAAAGGTCATGCCGTCGATGTCGACGCCCTGAATAATGCCGTCGTCGCCCCGGGCACTGATAGTGAGGCCCTCGGCCACACGGTCGATCGCCTGGTGGTGGTAGCTCTTCACCGTGAGGCGCTCCCCCACGATGGATGCGAGGCGCGACCCCGGCTCGGTGATGGCCGGGTTGTCGGCGAACACGGCGCCGCCGTAGCTGTAGCGGTTCGAGCCGATCACATCCGGCAGATGCTGAATGAGCGTGCCACCGAGGGCGACGTTCAGGATCTGCAGACCACGGCAGATGCCGAGGAAGGGCAGGTCGCGCTCAATCGCGCCGCGCACGAGCGCGAGCTCCCACTGGTCACGGTCGGGGCGCGGGGCGTCGTTTTCTGGATGCGGTTCCTGGCCGTAGAGGCGAGAATCCACATCTTTGCCACCGGTGACGATGAGGCCGTCGACGGCGTCGAGGACGCGAGCGACAGCATCCGGGCTTGCCGGTTGCGGGGGGAGGGCGACAAACGCGGCGCCCGCGCCGAGGACGCAATCGGAGTAGACGCGCGGCAGAACCGCCGCGGGACGGTCCCACAGGCCCATGGCGGCCTGCTCCATGTACGAGCTCAGGCCGATCAGTACCGTCATCGCTCGTCAGCCTGCGCGGTGCGGCGAAGGATGATCGCCTTACCGCGCTGGATGACGCGGACGAGTTCTGGCTGGCGGATGCCGAGCTCCTGCGACACATCGGAATAGGTGCGCCCGTCGACGAGGATGCCCGTCATGCCCGCACGCAGATCGCTCGGCAGTGCCGCGATCTCGGCGACCAGGCGGTCGCGGTCGATCGCCGCGAACGCCTCATCGTCGATCGGATGCTCGGCGGTGACGTCGAGATCGAACGTGTCGTTGGCCATGACGGGCTCCTCGTCGAATCGGGAACAGGGGCAGGTTAGCTCGCGAAGTCCTTCACGAGCTGCTCGTTCTTCGGGCGCACCGCCGACACGATGAACCCGATCACCAGCGCGATGAACGGCACCAGCACGAGGAACCAGCCGAGCGGGTTGAGCAGCCAGGCGCTCTCGGGCAGCGACGGGTCGACATCGGCCGGCGCCGTACCGGCGAGCAGGTTGAAGCGCGACATCAGCAGGTACAGGCCGAGGGCGAGCACGACGGCGCTGAGCGCCGGGGCAATCTTCGTCGACCACAGGCCGCCGTCGCCCCGCTTCACGAAGTGCCGGATGACCGCGATGCTCACGAGGATCTCGACCGTGACAATCGCGATCACCGTGATCGAGCTCATCCAAAAGAACAGGTTGAGCACGGGGTCGAGCCCCGTCGCGGCGAAGATGATCATGACGAGCGCGGCGAGCGCGGACACCGCGATCACGCCGCCGACGGGCGCGCCCTGCGAGTTGGTCGTCGCGAGGCGCTTGGGCAGCACGCCGCCGCGGCCCATCGCGAAGAAGTACCGCGCGGCGGCATTCTGGAAGGCGAGGAGCCCGGCGAAGAGGCTCGTGATGACGAGAACCGCCATCGGCAGGATCAGCCAGCCGCCGACGTACTGCTCGGCGAGGCTGAACAGGACTCCCTCGGGGGCCTCGAGCCCGTTCGAGCGCTCGAGCACCTCGTCGACGACGCCGCTTGCGCCGAGGCCCGTGACCACGCCGAAGGACACGATCGCGAACAGGACGCTGATGACAGCGATCGCGACGTAGGTGGCGAGCGGCACGGTGCGCTTCGGATCCTTCGACTCCTCGCCGTAGATGGCAGTGGCCTCGAAGCCGATGAAGCTGGCGAAGGCGAATGCGAGGGCGATTCCGGCGGTTCCGGCAAAGCCACCCGCCAGGACGGCGACGGGGCTGAAGGAGGCCGCGACGTCGATGCCCTCGGGGCCGCCGCTGCCCAGGGAGGCGATGCCGACGATGAGCAGCACGAGAATCTCGAGCGTCAGCAGCACGCCCAAAACCTTCGCGCCGATGTCAACGCTCAGCAGTGACAGGCCCGTGACAAGCACCCATCCGATCAGCGACCACACATACCAGGGCAGCTCAACGCCGAACTCGGCCATCGTGCCACCCATCACGGCCCCGAAAAAGCCGTAGATGGCGAGCTGAATCGTGACGTAGGCGACGACCGCGGTGAACGCGCTGGCGACGCCCGCGTTGACGCCAAGGCCCTTGCCGACGTAGGCGAAGAAGGCGCCCGTGTTCGTCATGGTGCGGCTCATGGCGGCGTAGCCGACCGTGAACAGCAGCAGGGTGAGGCCGACGGCGAGGTAGGCGCCGGGGACGGCGGCGCCGTTGCCGAGCACCATGGCGACCGGAACGGCGCCGGTCATGCCGATGAGTGGCGCGGAAGCCGCGACGACGAAGAAGACGATGCCGACGACGCCAATACGGCCGCGCTTCAGGGCGTTGCCGCTCGATGCGCTGTCAGCCGCGTGGGCGCCCCGCGACGGGGACGAGGTGGGGGTGGATTGATCGGACATGGGTATTCCCGGACTCCTCATTGAGTGGAAAGGTCGTTCGGATCAAAACGACTTGGGTACAGAGTGCTGGATGCGCGGGGCCGCGTCAAGCGCGCAACACCCCGATCTGCGCGCCACGGCACGGCACGCCTGCCGACCCGCGGCGCGAAGCGCGGGGCGCGAGCGGCTGCCAGCTGGCGCCAAAAGAAATCCGTCGCCGGGCGGCCACCACAGCGCCCGGCGACGGAAACTTGAATCGGCGCGCTACGCGCGCGGCACGAAGGTGTACTTCGTGGTCAGGTACTCCTCGATGCCCTCGAACGAGCCCTCACGGCCGATGCCCGACTGCTTGACGCCGCCGAAGGGGGCGGCCGCGTTCGAGATGACGCCGGCGTTCAGGCCCATCATGCCGGTCTGCAGCTTCTCGATCATGCGCATGCCGCGGTTCAGGTCCTGCGTATACACGTAGCTCACGAGGCCGTACTCGGTGTCGTTGGCGAGGCGCACGGCCTCCTCCTCCGAGTCGAACGGGACGATCGCGAGGACCGGGCCGAAGATCTCCTCTTTCAGGAGACGCGCATCCGGGGTCACGTCGGTGAGGACGGTCGCCGGGTAGTACGAGCCCGCACCCTCGGGGATCGAGCCGCCAACGCGAATCGTCGCGCCCTTACTGGCGGCGTCGCTCACCAGTTCGTGCGAACCCTCGACCGCGTTGTCGTCGACCAGCGGGCCGATCTGCACGCCGTCGTCAGTTCCGCGGCCCATCTTCATGGCCTGGACGCGCTCGGTGACGCGGCGCGCAAACTCGTCGGCGACACTGCGGTGCACGAGGAAACGGTTCGCGGCCGTGCAGGCCTGGCCAATGTTGCGGAACTTCGCGAGCAACGCGCCGTCGACCGCCTTGTCGAGGTCAGCATCCTCGAAGACAACGAAGGGGGCGTTACCGCCGAGCTCCATCGAGGTGCGCAGGATGCCGTCGGCGGCCTGCTTCATCAGCTGGCGACCCACAGGCGTCGAGCCGGTGAAGCTCAGCTTGCGCAGACGCGGGTCGCCGATGATCTCGGCCGACAGGGCACGGCTCTCGGAGGTCGTGACCACGTTCACGACGCCCTTCGGGAGCCCCGCGTCGACAAGCGTCTGGGCGAAGTAGAGGGTCGTAAGCGGCGTGAGCGCGGCGGGCTTGACGACGCTCACGCAGCCGGCGGCAATCGCCGGGGCGATCTTGCGGGTCGCCATCGCGAGCGGGAAGTTCCACGGGGTGATGAGGAACGACGGGCCAACAGGGGCCTTCGAGGTGACGATCGTGCCGGTGCCTTCGGGGTTCGACCCAAAGCGACCGTGGATGCGCACGGCCTCTTCGCTGAACCAGCGCAGGAACTCGTTGCCGTACGCGACCTCGCCGCGCGCCTCGGCGAGCGGCTTGCCCATCTCGAGCGTCATGAGCAGTGCGAACTCGTCGGCGCGCTCGCGCACCAGCTCGAACGCCCGACGCAAAATTTCGCCGCGCTCGCGGGGCGCCGTGGCGGCCCATTCCTCCTGCACCGCGACCGCAGCATCCAGTGCGCGCACGCCGTCGGCGACCGAGGCGTCGGCGATGTCGACCAGCTTCTCGCCGTTCGACGGGTCACTCACGGCAAGCGTGCGGCCGTTCTCGGCGTCGACCCACTCGCCGCCAATGAACAGCTGAGTGGGAACCTTCGCGAGGAGGTCGGATTCGGAGATCATGGTCGCTTTCCTGGTACGTGTCGGATGCGGTGGTGGCGGTCCGCTGATCGGGCAGGTCGGTCGTGGGCGTCGGGGTCAGTTCGCGGCGAGCGCGTCGGCGATGACCGACAGGCCCTCGCGCAGCAGCTCGTCGGTGATCGACAGCGGCGGCAGGAGGCGGAACACGTTGCCGTCGGTGCCGCAGGTGAGCACGATGACTCCGGCGGCGTGGCAGGCTTTCGCGACGCGCTGCGTGAGGGCGGCGTCAGGCTTGCCGTCGGCGTCGATGAGCTCGATCGCCATCATGGCGCCGCGGCCACGGACGTCGCCGACCCGCGGGTCGCGCGACTTCATGGCGGTCAGCTCGGACTGCATGATCGCGCCGAGTTCGCGCGCGCGCTCGAGGAGGTCGCCCTCTTCGTAGGCCTTCAGCGAACCGAGCGCGGCTGCGGTGGCGATGGGGTTGCCGCCGTAGGTGCCACCGAGCCCGCCGACGTGCGGGGCGTCCATGATCTCTTGGCGGCCGACGACCGCGGCGAGCGGGAGGCCACCGGCGATGCCCTTAGCGAGGGTCATCATGTCGGGCACGACGTTCTCGTCTTCGCTCGCGAACATCTGGCCGGTGCGGGCGAAGCCGGTCTGCACCTCGTCGGCGATGAACACGACGTTGTTCGCGTTCGCCCACTTCTGCAGGGCGGGCAGGAAACCCTTCGCGGGAACAACGAAGCCGCCCTCGCCCTGGATGGGCTCGATGATGATCGCGGCGAGACGGTCGGCGCCGATCTGCTTCTCCATGGTGTGGATCGCGCGCGCCGCGGCCTCTTCCCCCGACAGTCCGTCGCGGAAGGGGTACGACATCGGCGCGCGGTACACGTCGGGGGCGAACGGGCCGAAGCCGCTCTTGTAGGGCATCGCCTTGGCGGTCAGTGCCATCGTGAGGTTGGTGCGACCGTGGTAGCCGTGGTCGAACGCGACGACGGCCGACTTGCCGGTGTAGTAGCGGGCGATCTTGATCGCGTTCTCGACGGCCTCGGCGCCCGAGTTGAACAGGGCGGTGCGCTTGGCGTGGTCACCCGGAGTGATCGCGTTGAGCTTCTCAGCGAGCTCGACGTAGCCGTCGTACGGGGTGACCATGAAGCAGGTGTGCGTGAAGCGCTGCACCTGCTCGATGACCGCCTGAGCGACGTGCGGGTCAGCGTTGCCGACGTTCGTGACCGCGATGCCGCTTCCGAGATCGATGAGGCTGTTGCCGTCGACGTCGACGATGACACCGCCACCGGCGGCGACCGCGTAGACCGGCATCATGGTGCCCACCGAGGCGGACACGGCGGCGTTCTTGCGCTCGATGAGCTCCTGCGACTTCGGGCCAGGGATGGCGGTGACGAGGCGACGCTCTTGCGGCAGCGACGGGCCTCCCACGACGGCGGGGCCGGCGGCGGTCATGCTCATGACGGTGTCCTCTCGTAACGCGTGAGGCCCACGGTAGTGAGGCGCGCACCCCCTATTTCTATCCACGATGTACACTGCGGATGCGATTGGTCGCCATCGTGGACACCGGCGACTCTGCGCCCGTTCCGTTTCCCCCGGAGGCCTACCGTGCCGATCACGTTGACGTCGATGCTCGAGCGCCGCGAGCTGGGCCTGACCACGGTCTGGTCAGACGACGAGGCCGCCGCCCGCCCCTGGAGCTGGGTGCACTCCAGCGACCTCGCCGATCCCTCCCCCTTTCTCTCGCGCGGCGACGCGCTTCTCACCACCGGCACGCAGTGGCATGACGACGCCGACATCGCACCCTGGGTCGAGCGGCTCGCCGCGGTCGGCGTTCCGGCGATCGGTTTCGGCACCGAGGTGTTCCGCGACGGAACGCCCGACGCCCTGGCGGCCGCCTGCCGCCAGCATGGGATCGCCTTGTTCGAGGTGCCGTACCGCACCCCGTTCATCGCCGTCATTCGCACCGTCGCCGACCTCGACGCGAGCGAACGCTTCGCCCGCGTGCGCTTCACCCTCGACGCGCAGCGCGCCATCGCCCTTGCTGCCCTGCGCCCCGACGGTCTCGCCGCCGCCCTCACTGAACTGGAGCGTCGCGTGGGCGGCCCCGTCGCCCTCATCGGCAGCGACGGACGCGTGGCCGTGGGCCATCGCCCGGGTCGCGTTGCCCTCGACACCGCGCGGCGGATGCTCGCCGACGGCCGCCGGGCCGCCGTCGTCATCGACGGGGTCACCCTGCAAACCATCGGTAGGCCCGATGCGCTACGCGGGGTGCTCGCGGTCGGCGGCGGGGCCCACGATGACGCGACGCGCGCGGTCGTGACGAGCGTCGTCGCGATGGTCGGCCTCGCGCTCGAACAAGAGCGGCGCCTCGCGCGCACTCTCGACGACCTGCGCGCCGAGTTGCTGTCGGCGCTCATGCGCGGCGAACGCGAGCTCGTCGCCACCACGCTCAAGGCGCTCGGCGGCGGTATCCCTGACGAGCCGCTCGCGGTGGCGGTCATCGATCCGGCCTCGGGTCGACGGGAGGCTCTGCTCGACCTGCTGGGCGCGCGGGCTCGCGGGGAGGCGTCGGTGACGGGGGGCGAGCATCCAGGGGCTCGGGGTCGCGAGCGTAGAAGCGAGCGCTCGGTGTTCCACGCCCGCGACGGGGCGCGCGTCGTCGTGCTCGCCGACAGCGAGCGCATCGACGAACTGCTGCCCGAGCTCGTCGAGCAGTCGCGCGGCACGGCCGGTGTCGTGCGGCGCGTGCGCTGGGAGCGCCTCGAGCAGGCCATCGATGACGCGGCACGAGCAGCCGACCGCATGGCCGAGCGGGTCGGCGCGGACGCGGCCGCCCCTGACCGCATCCTGGACGCGGCGGCGCTGCGCGACGACGGCATGCTCACGCGGCTCGCGGGGGCGGATGCGCGGCGCACCGCCGAGGCGATGCTCGCGCCTCTCGACAGCCACGACGCCGACAGCGGGGATGCTCTGGTCGCCACACTCGCGGCATGGCTCGGTGCCGACGCGGTCGCCGAGCAGGCGGCCGCAGTCTTGGGCGTGCACCGTCACACCGTGCGGGCCCGCGTGCGGCGGGCCGAGCAGCTGCTGGGGCGCGACCTCGGGGCGTTCCCGGCGCGGGCTGAACTGTGGGCGGCGCTGGTTGCGGCCGGACGGGCGTAGCTTGGACTTAGCCCCAAGGTCGCTCTCGCGTCAGCGCCAGTAGTCCGGACGCTCGTGCACCTGCCCGTCAGCCTCGAATTGGTCGGGTAACTGACTCTGCACAATCTTGTTTCTGCCGATTCGGAAAGAGGCCGGCATCAGGTTCTTCAGCTCCGCGGAACTGCGCCTGGGTGGGAATGCAGCCGTGATGAAAAGCGTCGAGCGAATACTTCTCGCGGCACGTACCGCCGGAGCTAGATCGCTATCTGCGCTAACGATGATGGCGGTGTCCATCAGGTTTAGCGCCGCATCCGAGACCACCGCCGTCGCAATGTTGACGTCGGTTTCCTTCTCTTCATAGCGGGTGTATTCGTGACCGCATTGAATACACCGAACACTTCTCGATTGATAACGACCATTGACGATGTGAACGACCCCTGGATACAGCGACTCGAGGGCACGCTGATAGTGCGCCTGGCGACTCTGGCCTTCGGGGTTGTCGAGCACCGGGGCCGTGAAGTACTTGACCGCGACAAGACGCTGATGTGGTCGAAACGACTGTGACAAGGCGACGAGGTCGAGCCACAGGGTGGCCCTGCCAAACTGGCTCTTCATCCCGTGGTACAGGTTGAACCCGTCGACGTAGACGATCATCCGTTGCTGGGGCGGGTGTGGTCGTGGTGATTGCACGCGCGCACCGTATCGACGAATTCAAACGGGGAGTCGCTTGTCTACCCAGCGGCCCCGCGCTATCGTGATGGCACTCCACCTGGTTGACTACGGTCAGCCAGGCCCGACGGCCTCCGCAAGGGGGCCGTCTTTGTGTTCGCGGCGGGTGCCGAGTGCCTTCCGAACCTTCCTGCGGCCACCGCTCAGTAGACTGGCGGCGCCAGCGGGAGTGGTGAAATTGGCAGACACGCAGGATTTAGGTTCCTGTGCCTTCGGGCGTGAGGGTTCAAGTCCCTCCTTCCGCACTGTCTTCGCCGACGTCGGAAGAGCGGTGCATAGTGGAGTGGGTCATCCTGATCATCGGAGGTCTCGTCGCCATCACCATTGGCTTGTGCCTTTTCGCGGTGCCAACCGAGTCTTCTAAGAGCTTCAAGCGTGCCGCGTCGACGGTACGCATCAGCCCCTCGTTCTTCGCGCCTGGCTCGATTCGCTTCACGGGTGTCGCGTTCGTCGTTGGGGGTGTCATCTTCACGGCCGTTGCGCTTATGCAACTCACCAATTGACACCCAACAAACAAGAACGGCGCCCTCCCCCGCGCAGTCGCGGAAGAGGGCGCCGCGTCTTTGGCGTGTGGGTGCTTACGCGGCCGCCTCGTCCTCTGCCTCGGCAAGCGTCGGGTAGTCGGTGTAGCCCTTCTCGTCGCCGCCGTAGAACGTGGCCGGGTCGGCCTCGTTGAACGGGGCGCCGGTCTTCAGGCGCTCGACCACGTCGGGGTTCGCGAGCGCGAACTGGCCGAGCGGGGCGATGTCGGCAAGGCCGGCGTTGATCTCGTCGGCGATCTGCTCGCGGGTGCGGCCGTAGCGCAGCACCAGCAGCGTGTTCGGCCACGCCTTGCGGATCTCTTCCAGCAGCACGTCGTCGCCGCCGTGGTGCAGGTTCAGGTAGACGAGGTCGAGCTTGGCGAGCTCGCCCACGAGGTGCAGGTACTGCTCGCGCACCTCGTCGACCGAGCCCTCGTCGAGGCCGCCGAGGGGCATTCCGGGAGAGATGCGGATGCCGGTGCGGTCGGCGCCGATCGCGTCGGCAACGGCCTTCGACACCTCGACGACGAAGCGCGAACGGTTCTCGACCGAACCGCCGTACTGGTCGTCGCGCACGTTGGCGTTCGGGGCGAGGAACTGGTGGCCGAGGTACCCGTTGGCGGCGTGAATCTCGACGCCGTCGGCACCGGCCTCGACGGCCGACTTCGCGGCGTGCACGAACTCGGCGATCACGTCAGCGATCTCCTCGGTCGCGAGCGCGCGCGGCTCGGGGGCCGGCTGCATGCCCGCCGCCGTGAACATGTCGACGCCCGGGGCGATCGCCGAGGGGGCGACCGGCTGGCGGTGGTGCGGCGTGTTGTCAGGGTGCGACATGCGGCCCACGTGCATCAGCTGAATGAACAGGTAGCCGCCACCGGCGTGAATCGCGTCGGCGGTCTCGCGCCAGCCCGCGACGTGCGCATCGGTGTAGATGCCGGGGGTGTTCAGGTAGCCCTGGCCGTCATCCGACGGCTGCGTGCCCTCCGAAATGATCAGCCCCAGGGATGCACGCTGGCCGTAGTACTCGGCGGCGAGCGCACCCGGCGTACCGTCCGCGTTCGCACGGCTGCGCGTCATCGGCGCCATCGCAAGGCGGTGCGGGAGGTCCATGCGGCCGACGGTGATCGGCTGCCAGAGGGAGTCCAAAGACATAGCGGTATCGCTTTCTCTACATCGGGGAACAGCGGAAAAGGGCGGGCAGCGACGATGTCGCCGCGACCGCCCGTGGCCAACAAGGCGTTCAGCCACAGTAAACATCGAACGTGGGAAGACAAGCCCCTATTCCCAATCGGCGGGATGCTCGGAGCACCTTCTCAGGACAGTGTCAGCACCAGCGCGAACGCCCCACCGAGCACCGTGCAGAGCCCCACCCACGGCAGCGTGCGCGTCAGCACCGTGCCCTCACGGCCTGCGAGTCCGACCGTGGCCGACGCCGCGATGATGTTGCCCGGCGCGATCAGATTGCCGAGCGCCGCGCCGTACCCCTGGGCTCCCAGCAGAGGCAGGGGCGAGGCCCCGATGGCGCGCGCCGTCGACACCTGCAGGTCGGTGAACAGCAGGTTCGAGGCGGTCGCACTTCCGGTGATGAACGACCCGAAGACCCCGACCGCGACGGTGAAGAGCGGCCAGGCGGCTCCCGTCGAGGCGGCGGCTTCGGCGAGCGTCTGCGTCATGCCCGAGGCCGACATGGCGCGGGCGATGGTGATCATTCCGACGAGGGCGAGCAGCACCGGCCCCAGCTGCAGGGTCGCCGACACGACCGCGATGCGGATGCGCCGCCACGACGCCCGCTGGATCAGCGCGCCCACCACGAACGCCACGGTGAGCAGCATCGTCGGGTGATACAGCGGCTGCACGGATCCGGCGAAGCCTCCGGGAAGCTGCCATTCGAGCGTGACCGAGCGCAGCGCATCCTGAATCGGTGGGATCAGCCGGGTGACGAGCACGATCGCGACGAGCACCAGGTACGGGGCGGCCGCCCGCAGCACTGACAGCTCGGCGAGCACGGTCTCTTCGACATCCGGGTGCGGGTGGTGCGCCCCCGCGGCGACCTCCGCCCGCTCGCGTCGCCAGGCGAGCACGACCGAGAACAGGATCGCTCCCACGAGGGCGCCGCCGAGCGCCGGCAACTCGGGGCCGACGAACCAGGCGATCAGGCTGTAGGGCAGGAAGAAGCTCACCCAGGCGAGCAGACCCCAGCCAACGAGCCCGCGCCGGTTGCCGTAGGCGCTGCCAATGATCGTGAGCAGCACCACGAGCAGGATCCAGCCGAAGGCGAGGTGGTATGGCAGTACGCCGCGGGCCAACACCGGGCCGGTCACCTCGGGCAGAGTCGTGGATGCAATGGTCGCCTGCGCGAGGATCGGCGTGCCCACAGCGCCAAACGAGACGCCCGCCGCGTGACCGACGAGGGCGGCAGCAACCGCGGCGACCGGCGTCATGCCCGCGGCGACCAGGAACGGCGCGGCCAATGCGATCGGCGTGCCGAAGCCTGCCGCTCCCTCCAAGAAGAGCGCGAAGAACCACGCCACGAGCAGGGCCCCGAGCCGCGGGTCGGGGTGCAGCACGGCGAGCGCCAACCGCAGGCGGGCGGCGGCGCCGGTTGAGCGCTGCAGCACGTGAATGCCGAGCGCCGGGCCGATGATGCCGATGATGGTGAGCGCGATGAAGCCGGCTTCAGCGACGACGCCCGTGAGCGACCAGGCCAGGCCCGGATCGGCGTCCTCGCCGACCCCGAAACCGAAGCCAACGACGGCGAGCACGAGGGTTGCGGCGGCGGTCACGAGCCCGGCCCGCGCGGCTGACCAGCCCACCACGGTCATCAGCACCAGCACGGCGAGTACCGGCAGCGCGGCAAGCAGTGCGAGCATCGTCGGGGAGCCGTCCTTCCGGTCGTGACCACCATATCGACGGGTAACGGAGGGTGAACGATTACCCGGCCGGATAGGTGGGATGCTCGCGCGGGGTTACGCTGATCCCCTTGCCCCGCACCGCTGGAGTCGCCATGTTGCCCATGGACATCGGACTGTTCGATGTCGAGTCGCTGATTCGCGACGCCGGCCCCTGGGCGCTCATCGTTGTCTGCGGCATCGTATTTGTCGAGACCGGGTTGCTGATCGGCTTTCTGTTGCCGGGCGACACCCTGCTGATCCTGACCGGCGTGCTGACCTTCACCGAGGTGATTCCGCAGCCCATCTGGCTGGTGGCGCTGGCGATCACCCTGTCGACGATGGCCGGCGACAACCTCGGCTACCTGATCGGGCGCAAGGTCGGCCCCCCGATCTTCAACCGCAAGCAGGCGGGGTTCTTCTCGAAACGCAGCGTCGCCCGCACCGAGGCGTTCTTCCTGCGCTACGGCGGGTTCGCCATCACGATTGCGCGCTTCATCGCCGTTGTGCGCACCATCGCGCCCGTCGCCGCGGGCGTCGGCCGGATGCCCTACCGCCGGTTCTTCTTCTTCGATACGCTCGGCGCGATCCTCTGGGGCACTGGCCTCCCCGTGCTCGGCTATGGAATCGCCCAGATTCCCGGCGTCGCCGAGTGGGTCATCGCCTACATCGATATCGTCTTGCTCGTCATCGTGGGCATTGTGCTCATCGGAATCGCCTACCACTGGTTGCACGAGCGGCACCAGCAGAAGATCGAAGACGAACTGGAACGCGCGGGTGTCGAGTTGCCTCCCGTCGAGATCTGGGTCGATGAGCCGGCTCACGAGGGGCGACACGAGGCCACCGAGCCGGCGGCCACCGCACCCACCTACGGCGTGGGGCCGCACGACGGTAAACACGAAAAGGAAAACTTCCCCCTGTGAGCATGACCCCCCGCACGGCCGCACGCTCCGTTCTTGACGCCGCACGCGGCTCGCTCATCGGGTTTGCCGAGATCGTGCCCGGGGTTTCGGGGGGCACGATCGCCCTTATCGTCGGCGTTTACGACACCCTCATCGATAGCGCGGGCCACCTCGCTCGCGGGGTTGCTCGGCTCGTCGGTGACGGAGTGCGCGGTCGCGGCACGGCGGAGGCGCGCGCCCACTTCCGCAGTGTGCACTGGGCAGCGATCCTGCCGATTGGCGTGGGAATGCTCGCCGCGATCGTCGTGGGCGCCGCCCTCATCGCGCCGCTGCTCGACGAGCATCCCGCCGAGACGCGTGCCGTGTTCGCGGGGCTCATCGTGGCCTCGCTCATCGTGCCGATCAGCATGGTCGGCGGGCGGTGGCGCGTGCACGAGTACGGCGTATTCCTGGCCGCCGCGGCGCTCACCTTCGTGCTCACCGGTTTGCCGCGCGCGGCCGATCAGGAGCCGACCGTGGTCGTCATTGCGCTCGCCGCCGCGGTCGCAGTGTGCGCGCTCGTCCTCCCCGGCGTCTCCGGCTCGTACATCCTGCTCACGGTGGGCATGTATGCGCCGACGCTCGCCGCCGTGAACGACCGCGACTTTGGGTACCTGGGCACGTTCATCCTGGGAGCGGTTCTCGGTCTCGGACTGTTCGTCTCTGGCCTGCAGTGGTTGCTCGCGAAGCGCCGCCGCATCACCCTCGTCGTCATGACGGGCCTCATGGCCGGGTCGCTGCGGGCGCTCTGGCCCTGGCAGGACGACGACGGCGGGCTTCAGGCGGCTGGCTCCGACTGGCCCCTCATGCTGGGCCTCGCCGTCGCCGGCGCGGCCGTGATTCTCGGCCTCATCGCCCTCGAACGGATGCTCGTGGCCCGACGCCTCCTGTCGGCCGACGTCGTCAGCGACCCCGCCACCGACGCGATCCCGACGGTGCGCGACCCCGAGTAGCGCGCGGCCTCAGACCGCGAGCCACACGGCTCGGGCTACCGCCGGATCGATGACGATCGTTGAGCCGGACGCGCGCACCAGCGCGACACCGGCGGCGGGTGATTGATCGTCGCCGACCCGGACCCGTTCATCCAGCGTCAGGGCGAGCTGATCGAGCACGCGCAGCACATCGGGGTCACGGTCGCTGATGCGCACGACGACGCCGTCGGTTCCGGCGGGCGCGCGGTCAAGCCGCACCGCATCGGGCCGGATGATCGTGCCGTCTTTTCGAGGAATCAGGTCGCCGTGCGGGTCGCGGATCGGGTGCCCAAGCTCGGCGTCGATGCGGTCGAGCAGGCGGTCGCTGAGGGCGTGCTCGAGGACCTCAGCCTCGTCGTGCACCTCGTCCCACCCGTAGTCGTGTCGCTCGACCAGCCACGTCTCGATGAGGCGATGCCGGCGCAGCATCGCGAGGGCGCGGGCGCGGCCAGCGTCGGTCAGCGTGATCGCGCCGTATGGCCGATGGTCGACAAGCCCAGCAGCGGCGAGCTTCTTGACCATCTCGGTCACGCTCGAGGGCGCCAAGGCGAGAGCGACCGCGAGCTGACTCGGCGTGATCGGCTCGGGCTGCCACTCGGTGTGCTGGCAGATCGTCTTCAGGTAGTCGTCGGCGACGGTGGTGGCGACCGTGTCAGACATGGGGTGACCTTACGCTCCGTACCGCTCGCGCATGACGGTGGCGAGGGCCGCGAAGGCTCGGGCGCGATGGCTGATGGCGTTCTTCTCGTCGGCGGTGAGCTCGGCGCTCGTGACCGCGAGCCCCTCGGGGATGAACACCGGGTCGTACCCGAACCCTCCCCCACCCGCCACCTCGAACGCAACACGACCCGGCCAGACGCCGAGCTCGACGTGTTCGCGGGTGTCGTCGGCGCGGGTGGGGTCGACCAGGGCGGCGGCGCAGGTGAACTGTGCCGCGCGATTCTCAGCAGGCACGTCCGCGAGGTTCGCGAGCAGGTGCCTTACGTTTGCCGCATCGTCGCGGCTCCCTGAGTAGTGCGCCGAGTCGATTCCGGGCGCGCCACCCAGCGCGTCGACGCTGATGCCGCTGTCGTCGGCGATCGCGACGAGGCCGGTGTGCTCGGCCGCGGCACGCGCCTTGATCAGGGCGTTCGCCGCGAAGCTGTCGCCGTCCTCCACGGGGCTCGGGCCGTCGTAGGCGACCAGCTCGAGGCCGGGCAGCGCGGCGCTCAGGATGCGCTGCAGTTCGGCCACCTTGTGCGCGTTATGGGTCGCGACAACGGCGCGCATCAGCGCCCCAGGGTCTCGCGCTGCAGGCGGGTCAGCTCGGCGGTGCCGCCCAGGGCGAGGTCGAGCAGGGCGTTCAGCTCGTCACGGTCGAACGGGGCCCCCTCGGCGGTGCCCTGAACCTCGACGAAGCGCCCGTCGCCGGTGGTGACGACGTTCATGTCGGTCTCGGCCTTCACGTCTTCGACGTAGGCAAGGTCGAGCAGCGGTGTGCCGTCGACGATGCCGACGCTGACGGCGGCCACACTGCCCGTGATCGCGGCGGCGCGGCGAGCGATGAAGCCCTTCTCGCGCCCCCACTCAACTGCGTCGGACAGCGCCACAAAGGCACCGGTGATGGCGGCGGTTCGCGTGCCTCCGTCAGCCTGTAGCACGTCACAGTCGATCTTGATCGTGTTCTCGCCGAGCGCCTTCGTGTCGACGACGGCGCGGAGGCTGCGGCCGATGAGACGCGAGATCTCGTGCGTCCGCCCCCCGATGCGCCCCTTCACGCTCTCGCGGTCCATGCGTTCGTTCGTTGAGCGCGGGAGCATTCCGTACTCGGCCGTCACCCAGCCTGAGCCCTTCCCGGTCAACCAGCGCGGTACACCGTTCGTGAAGCTCGCCGTGCAGAGCACCTTCGTGCCCCCGAAGCTAATCAGCGCGCTGCCCTCGGCCTGAGCGCTCCAGCCGCGCTCGATGGTGACGGGGCGCAGTTGGTCGGCGGTGCGGCCGTCGGCGCGCAGACCGGCGGACTCGGCGATGGTGGCGTTCATGCGGTGGGACCTTTCGGGAGGGGGATCGTGCCGGTCGGGAAGGGGTCGACGCGCGTGACGGCGGGGCCGATGAAGCGTCGGGCAAGCTCGCGGAATCGGTCGGTATCGGTGCCGGTCGCCTCGAAGACGTGCGCGGGTGCATCCGTTCGAGTGGCCTCGATTCCGTGCGCGACGAGGCGACGGTAGACGTCGTATGCGGTCTCCTCGGCGCTCGAGACGAGAGAGACGTCGGGGCCGACGACGTACTGGATGGCTCCGGCGAGCAGCGGGTAGTGGGTGCAGCCGAGCACGAGGGTGTCGATGTCGGCGGCCTTCAGCGGCGCCAGGTACTGCTCGGCGAGCGCCAGCACCTCGGGGCCGGTCGTGACGCCGGCCTCGACGAATTCGACGAAGCGCGGCGCGGCAGCGGTCGTCAGCTGGATGCTCGGGTCGGCCACGAACGCGTCGCTGTACGCCCCGGATCGGATCGTTCCCTCGGTGCCGATCACGCCGATGCGCTTCGTGCGGGTGCGGCGCACGGCGGCGCGCACGGCGGGCTGGATGACCTCGACGACGGGAATGCCGTGGCCCTGCTCGAAACGCTCGCGGGCATCCCGAAACATGGCGGCGGATGCGGTGTTGCACGCGATGACGAGCAGTTTGACGCCCTGGTCGACGAGCTCGTCGAGGACGGCGAGGGCGTGCTCGCGCACCTGCGCGATGGGGCGCGGGCCGTAGGGGCCGTTCGCGGTGTCCCCCAGGTAGAGGATCTGCTCGGCCGGCAGCTGGTCGATGATCGCGCGGGCCACGGTGAGGCCGCCGACGCCGGAATCGAAGACTCCGATCGGCGCGTTACTCACCCGCCCCAGTGTAGGCGCGGGCGGAACGGGGCGGGCGCGGGCCGAGCGACGGGGCCGCCTGGTCAGTACGCGTCGCGGGCGCGCTCCTGCGCCACAACCTGCTCGCGATCGGCGAGGCGACGCAGGCCCGCGAGCGGCTGCGCCATGCGGTGGTTTCCGCGGATGCGCGGCTCGACCCGGTCAAGGAACGCCCAGTACCCGGCGGTGAACGGGCACGCGTCCTCACCCAGCCGCTTCTTCGGATCGAAGCGGCACGAGCCGCAGTAGTCGCTCATCTTCTGGATGTACGCGCCGCCGCTGGCGTACGGCTTCGTCGCCACCACTCCCCCGTCGGCGAACTGGCTCATGCCGACGACGTTGGCCGGCATGACCCAGGCGGTGCCGTCGACGAAGGCGTCGCGGAACCATGCCGTGAGCTCGGCCGGGTCATAGCCGCGCTGCAGCGCGTGGTTGCCGAGCACCATCAGGCGCAGGATGTGGTGCGTCCAACCGGTCTGCGCGACCTGGTCGAGCGCGTCCGAGAGACAGGCGGCGGCGACGGTGGAGGTATCCGGCCGCCACCAGTCCTCGGGGACCGGCGTGCGTGCATCCAGGAAGTTGTTCGAGGTCGTGTAGTCGGGGCCGAGATGCCAGTACAGGTGCCAGACCCAGTCGCGCCAGCCGATGAGCTGGCGCACCAGGCCCTCGACGCTGTTCAGCGGCGCCCGGCCCGCCTCGTACTCGGCGACCACGCGCTCGACGACCTCGAGGGGGTGCAGCAGGCCGAGGTTGATCGGCACGCTGAGGCGAGTGTGGGCCATGATCGCGTCGCCGCGCAGCATCGCGTCCTCGTACGGGCCGAAGTCGTTGAGCCGCGACTCAACGAAGTCATCGAGGGCGGCGAGCGCCTCCTCGCGCGTCGCCGCAAACCGGCGCGGCGCATCCACGCCGATGAATCGCGCGCCGGAGGCTGCGAGCCGGTCGAGATCGTCGCGTACCGCCGCGTCAATGTCGTCTTCGACGGGCCGCCAGGGGTCGGGCAGGCCGAGGCTGACCGCACCCTTCGGTGGGCGTTCGCGGTTGTCGGCGTCGAAGCTGAACTGGCCGCCGACGGGCTGGCCGCCCTCCATCAGCAGGCCCGTGCGCTCGCGCACCTCGCGGTAGAAGCGGTCCATGATCAGCTGCGAGGCGTTCTTACCGGCCGCCCAGTCGTCGAACGTGGCGCGCTCGGTGACGAAGCCGCGGGGTTCGAGCATGGTGCCGCCGAGGTCTTCCACCAGCCTGCGCATGCCCCAGCTGATCGCGCCGACCGTCTCGAGCCGATCACCGGTGAGCCCGGCCTCCACGAGCGCCTCGCGGTGCGTGGGACCCGTGACGATGCGTGCCCGATCTGCCAGCTCGCGCGCCCGGTGACGCACCGCGCTCAGGTGCAGGTGCGCCTTCTGGCGGTGCACGGGCCGCCGTCGATACTGCTCGAGCACCTCCACGAGCACGATCTCGCCGCCGTCGTCGAAGTGCGGGCCGAGCTGCTCACTGGTGAGCCAGCGGGTCGGAGAGGTCACGGCATCGCCCCTGCGTCAACGGTCTGCCGGTCGTTCATGGCGCGAGCGTAGTCTGGCGCCGTGACAACGGCCCTGAGAACCGACCGATACGAGCTGACCATGATCGAGGCGGCCCTCGCGTCTGGCCGCGCCGACCGCAGATGCCGTTTCGAGGTGTTCACTCGGCGCTTACCCGCCGGACGACGCTTCGGGGTGGTTGCCGGCACGGGACGGCTGCTGGATGCTCTCGCGGACTTTCGCTTCGACGCCGCGACCGTCGAGTGGCTGGCCCGCGAGGGCGTCGTCAGCACCAGAACGCTCGACCGGTTGCAGGATTCCCCCTTCCGAGGGTCCGTCGAGGGGTACGCGGAGGGCGAGCTGTTCTTTCCGAACTCTCCGGTGCTGAGCGTCACGGGAACCTTCATCGAGGCGGTGGCGCTCGAGACACTCACGCTGAGCGTGCTCAATCACGACAGCGCGATCGCGGGCGCTGCAGCCCGCATGGTGGCGGCCGCGGACGGCGCGCCCCTCAGCGAAATGGGATCGCGCCGAGCTCACGAGGAAGCGGCAATCGCCGCGGCCCGCGCCGCGTCCATCGCCGGCTTCGCGGCAACGTCGAACCTCGCGGCGGGTCAGCGCTGGGAGATTCCGACCATGGGTACGGCGGCGCACGCTTTCACGCTCCTCCACGACAGTGAGGAGGAGGCTTTCCGCGCGCAGGTTGACGCACTGGGCCCGGAAACGACCCTGCTGGTCGACACCTTTGACGTCGAGCGGGGCGTCGAGACCGCGGTGCGCGTGGCCGGCCCCGGCCTCGGTGCGGTGCGCCTCGACTCAGGAGACCTCCCTCAGCTGGTGCGGCAGGTGCGTGCACAGCTCGATGCCCTCGGTGCCGTGAACACTCGCATCACCGTCACCAACGACCTCGACGAGTACACGATCGCAGCCCTGCGCGGCACTCCGGTCGACGCGTTCGGTGTCGGCACGGCCCTCGTCACCGGTTCGGGCGCGCCAACCGCCGGCTTCGTGTACAAGCTAGTGGCGGTGGAAGACGAGGAGTCGGGCGAATGGCGCCCGGTGGCCAAGGCATCCGTCGGCAAAGTCTCGCGGGGCGCGGCGAAACGCGGCCGACGACTCATCGGCGCCGACGGCGTCGCGCGCGCAGAACTGGTCACCATCGACGAGACGCGGGACGGTGTGCCCGACGCGCCCGCCGACCGCGACGAGCTGCGCGAGGCCGGGGCGAGCATCCGGGAATTGACGGTGACCTACGCGACGGATGGCGAACCGGATGCCCGCTACCGCGGGCCGGACGCCGTGCGCCTCGCGCGCACACACCACGCAGCCGCGATCGCCGAGCTGCCGGCTGAGGCGCTGCGGCTTGGTGCGGGCGAGCCCGCACTGCCCACGGTCTTTCAGTAGTCAGCCCACGCCGCCGCGCACGACAACGCCCCGGCGGCGTGACGCCGACCGGGGCGTGTCGAAAGGGACGCGGGACAGGCTGCGTCCCGAGGACGGGGCCGTTAGGGCTGCATGTCCTCGTCGACGCCGTCGTCACCGGGCATGCCGGGCTCGTCGGGCATCGGCTGCTGCTCACCGGGCAACGGCTCGTTGTTCGGTGCGTCGTTGACGGTGCCATTGCCGCATCCGGCAAGAGCGAAAGTGCTGGCAACTCCGAGGATGACAAGTGCGCGCTTCATGAGCGTCTCCTTTCGTTCGGTAACGGAAAGGTATCGATCTCGCTTACCCCCCGAAAGGGGGTAGACAAGAGCGGTTGCGCATGCCGTGACGGAGTGTTACATTCCGCCGCCGTCGCGGCGGTTTAGCGGCAACTCCCCCAGAAATACGCGGCAGCACGGGGCGCCGATGTATGCCAGAGCCGTGCCACACGCGGGTCTGAATACCTCCTGAGAGGTTCCTGCGCCATTCGCAGTCAATGTGGAGGAAGGCGTTCTGCCGGTCGCACCGGCACCGCGGCTAACTCGCCGCGGGCTCAGCGTGAGGGTCGGCTACGCGCTGCCCCACGACGGCGCTGACACCGTCCTGCCGCATGCTGACGCCGTACAGCGCGTCGGCGATCTCCATCGTGCGCTTCTGGTGGGTGATCACGATGAGTTGCGAGTTCTCGCGCAGGTCACGGAAGATCGTGAGCAGCCGGCCCAGGTTCGCGTCATCGAGCGCGGCCTCGACCTCGTCCATGATGTAGAACGGGCTCGGCCGGGCCTTGAAGATCGCAATGAGCAAGGCGACGGCCGCGAGCGACCGCTCGCCACCCGACAGCAGGCTGAGGCGTTCGATCTTCTTGCCCGCCGGCTTCACCGCGACCTCGATGCCCGTGGTGAGCATGTTGTCGGGGTCCGTGAGCATGAGGCTGCCCGAGCCGCCCGGGAACAGAATCGGAAACACCTGGTCGAAGGCGCGCTGCGTGTCGGCGAAGGCCTCAGCGAAGATGTGCTGCATCGTCTCGTCGAGCTCGTCGATGATCGCCAGCAGGTCGCGGCGCGTGTTCGCGAGGTCGGTGAGCTGCTCGGTGAGGAATTTGTGCCGCTGCTCGAGCGCGGCGAACTCTTCCAACGCGAGCGGGTTCACGCGACCGAGCTGGCTGAGCTTGCGCTCAGCGCGGGCGAGGCGCGACTGCTGCTCCTCGCGCACGAACGGCTTGCCGGCGGGGAGCGTTCGTAACTCAGGATGCGAGTCGTCGGCGTCGTGGTCGGCGGCAGAATCGGCGCCGTCTTCCTGAGTGGTGAACGCCGGGTTCGCGGCAACGAGTTCGGCGACGCGCCGCTCGGCAGCCTCGTCATCGGCCGGCTCATCGGGTTCGGGCTCGGCAAACGGGTCATCCGGGTCGATGCGCGCGGCGGCCTCGGCGGCGATCGCGTCGGCGGCGGCCTGCGCGGCACTCGTCAGCGCGTCGTCGTCTGGCACGGTCACGTCAGGCCCGTACTCCGCAACGAGAACGTCTTCGACGAGGCCCAGCTCGTCGCCCGCACGCTCGAGCAGCTGCGAGAGGTGGAGCTTCTTCTCGTAAATCTGCAGTTCGAGGCCGTGAACGCCCTCGGTGATTCCGGTGAGGCGTTCGCGCAGGCTGGACTCGGTGCGGCGCAGTTCGGCCAGCTCGTCGTTCTGCTGGGCCCGTTCGGCCTCACGGGCGTGCAGCGCGACACGCGCCTCAGCAACGGACCGGTCGACGGCCGTGAGCACGGCGGGAAGTGCGGCTGCCACCCGGCGGGCGGCGTCGACCTGGCGCTGCCGCAGCACCGCGCGTCGAGCGGCCTCTTCGGCGGCAGCGCGCTCAGCCTCGCGGCGGCGGCGCAACTGCTCGGCCGCATCGCGCGCCGCGCGCACGCGTTCGCGGGCCGTCTCGAGAGCGATGCGCTGCTCGACTTCGGCGGCGCGCGTGGCATCGAGCTCGGCCACGAGTCCATCGCGAGCGCTCGCGTCGAGCATGGGGCGCGGTCGCGACGAGAATTCGTCCAGGGCCTGCTGTGCGGCGGCGGCAGCGGCTTCCGCCTCGCGAACGCTGGCCTCGGCGCGCTCAACGCCCGCGGCGAGGCGCTCCGCTTCCGCCTCGGCGGCCTCCGCCTGCGTCCGCGCGCGCGACAGTTGCTCACTACGGGCCGCGCGCTGCGCATCCTGGTCGCGCACGGCGGCGAGCGCCGCCGTCGCCTCCTCCTTCGCCGACGCCAACTCGTGACGCGAGTCGTCGAGCACGCCGCGGGCGCGCTCGATCTCGGTCGACACGTCGTCGAGGGCACTGGATGCGCTGTCACGCTCGGCCGCGAGCTCGAGGCGGCTGCGACCCGCCCCGGACCCGCCACGCAGCACGGCGCGCGACAGCACCTCGCCGTCACGCGTGACGACGGTGACGCTCGCCAGCGCGCCCAGTCGCTCGACGGCGGGCCACGCGGCGCGCGCAGCGTCGAGGTCATCGGCGATCAGCGCGTGCGACAGCAAGGACAGCACCCCGTCGGGAGCGGTAACGACGCCGGAGGCGCGAACGAGCCCACCGGTCGACTGCGGCCCCGCCATCGGGTCGAACGGCGTGAGGAGGTCAGCGAGGACGACCTCGACCCGGCCGCCCTCGTCGTCGCGCACGCGGCGCAGAGCGGCGAGGCCCGCATCCAGGTCGTCGGCGAGCACCGCGTCGGCGAGCGTGCCGAGCGCCGCGGCGATGGCCGCCTCGTAGCCGGGCGTCACCTGCAGGTGGTCGCTCACGAGCCCGCGCACACCATCGCTGCCCGCGAGGCCCGCCGCGCCATCGCCGACGTCGACCGCCTGCGACAGGGCGCTGACACGGGCGGCAAGGGCGTCACGTTCACGCTCAAGGGTGTGGAGCTGGTCGCGCTCAGCATCGATGCGTGCCGTGACCTCAGCGACGCGTGCATCGGCGGCGGCGAGCGCCTCGTCGAGTTCGGCGTCGACGCCCTCCGCCTGCTCCAGCTCGGGAAGGGCCGCGAGATCGGCGCGCGTCTGAGCGACCCGGGCCTCGGCCTGCTCGAGCGCGTTCTGCTGCCGCAGCAACTCACCGCGGGCGGCGGCGAGCGTCGAGCGCGCGACGTCGACGCGCCCCGACAGGCTCTGCAGCTCGAGGTCGTGCTGCGAGACGAGCGCCGACTGCGCGGCAATCTCTTCGTCGAGCGAGTCGAGGGCGGCGCGGGCCGTCGCGGTGCGGGCCGCTGCCTCGCCGACGCTGCGCTCGGCCTCGGCCACGCCCGCAGCCAGCTCGTCGGCCTCGGCGAGCGCCTCGTCAATCTGCGCCTGCGTGACGGTCGTCTGGGCTCCGGGAGCCTCCGCTTGCTGGCTCAGCAGCGTCAGCTTCTGCTGGGCAAGCGACGACAGCGAGCGCAGGCGCTCCTGCACCTGCTCGAGCCCAAAGGTGACGCCGCGCGCCTGATCGACCGCATCGCCCACCATCTGCGACTCGATGCGTTGCACCCGCAGCCGCGCCTGATCCAGCTGCTCCTGCACCACGATGCGCTCGCTCGTGCGCTCGGCCTCGGTGCGCTGGTGCTCGTGCAGGGCGCGCCGAATGCTGACGACCTCGTCGGCGAGGAGGCGCGCGCGAGCATCCCGAACGATCGCGGCGATCGTCTGCGCCTCGCGCGCGATCTCGGCCTGGCGGCCCAGCGGCGTCAGCTGGCGGCGAATCTCACCGGCGAGATCGTTCAGGCGCGTGAGGTTCGTCTGCATCGCCTCGAGCTTGCGCACCGTCTTTTCTTTGCGGCGCCGGTGCTTCAGGATTCCGGCGGCCTCCTCGATGAAGCCGCGGCGGTCTTCGGGGCTCGCGTGCAGCACGGCGTCGAGCTGACCCTGGCCGACGATGACGTGCATCTCGCGGCCGAGGCCCGAGTCGCTCAACAGTTCTTGCACGTCAAGCAGGCGGCAGGCGGTGCCGTTGATCGCGTACTCGCTGCCGCCGTTGCGAAACAGCGTGCGCGAGATCGTGACCTCCGAGTATTCGATCGGCAGCATCCCGTCGGAGTTGTCGATGGTGAGGCGCACCTCGGCCCGGCCAAGCGGGCCGCGCGTGGCGGTGCCGGCGAAGATGACGTCCTCCATCTTGCCGCCGCGCAGCGTTTTCGCCCCCTGCTCGCCCATGACCCAGGCCAGCGCATCAACGACGTTTGACTTGCCGGAGCCGTTGGGCCCGACGATGCAGGTGACGCCCGGCTCGAAGTGGAAGGTCGTCGGCTGCGCGAACGACTTGAACCCCTTGATGGTCAAGGACTTCAGGTGCACGGGCGAAACCTCACAGAACGCGGGCGGAGCGGGACAGGCCTACCGTACCGGCTCGCGCGGGAGTAGCCTGGCGGGCTGGCCGAACGAGAGTGAGCAGATATGACCGGCCTGACGATCACCGAGGTGGTCATTCCCGACAGCGTCGACGCCCCGAACGCGCGCGACTTCCTCGCCTGTATCGACGTGCGCAGCGCGGTCTGGGCGCACGACTCGGGCACGCGCGACGAGGTGCGGCCGCCGGAGGAGATGCTGCCGGGCTGGCGAAAGCAAGAATTTGAACCGAAACGGATGCTGCTGGCCCGTCTCGACGGACGCCCCGTCGGGCGCGGCATCGCCGAGCACCGGCCAGGCGATGCCGCCGACACCGCGTGGTTGGCGGTCGAGGTGGTGGCGGATGCGCGCGGTCGCGGAATCGGTCGCGCCCTCGCCGAGCGCGTGGAGGACCTCGCTCGGGAGGCGCGGGCGACGAAATTCATCGTCTACGCCCCGTGCTGGAGGGTCGGTGGGCCGCGCCTGGCCGCGCCCACCGGCTTCGGCGACGTGGCCGCCGACACCCCCGAGACCCGGCTGCTGCAGTCTCTCGGCTACCGACTGGAGCAAGTGGAGCGCGGCAGTCGCCTGGCGCTTCCAGTCGATACGTCGGCGCTCGACGCGTCGATCGCCGACGCGTGTGCGGCGGCGGGGTCGGAGTACCGCGTGCACACGTGGCACGGGGCGACTCCCGCCGAGTGGCGAGACGACATCGCGCACTTGCTGACGCGCATGAGCACGGACGCCCCCACGGCTGGACTCGAGGAAGACGAGGACCCGTGGACCGTGGAACGCTTGCTCGCCGACGAAGCGCTCGAGGAGGGCAGCCCCTCGCTCAACCTCGTCGCTGCGGTCGAGCACGTGCCGAGTGGCCGTCTCGTCGGATTCACGGAGCTCAACGCCCCGGACGACCGGGAACGCCCCGTCGACCAGGAAGACACGATTGTGCTGACCGAGCACCGGGGCCACCGTCTCGGGATGCTGCTGAAGCTCGCGAACATCGCCCACCTGCAGCGGGTGCGCCCCGGTCACCCCCGCATCATCACCTACAACGCGGAGGAGAACCGGCACATGCTCGACGTCAACGAGGCGATCGGCTTCGAGCCCTTCGTGTACGAGGGAGCGTGGAGGAAGGACGTGCGCCTGTAGGCCCTCCGATCCGGCGGCGGGCGCTGGGCGGCGGGCGCTGAGCGGCGGGCGGCGCGCCGCGCGCACACCCGCCCGCCGGAGATGACATGTGCCCCCTGTGGCGACTTCCACAACAGCGGAACGCGTGAATGCTCGTCAGCCATTCCGCTGTTGTGGAAGTCGCCCGGGATGGGGCATCTCCTCCCGGAAAGGAAGGTCGGCAGCGACCACGCTCAGTGGCGCGGCCAAGGCGCACGCGGCCGCGACTCGGGCAGCGCCGCGACTCAGGCGGCGCGGCGGCGGCGCGCTCGCGGCTGGCAGCACGGGCAGAAGTGTGAGCCGCGGTTCATGAACTGCTCGCGCACGATCAGACCCCCGCACCGCGAACACTCCTTACCCTGCTGGCCGTACGCGCGCAGCGAATGGCTGAAGTACCCGCTCGCTCCGTTCACGTTGACGTACTGGGCGTCGAACGATGTTCCGCCTTCCTCGAGCGCCCGCGCCAACACGATGCGCACCTCGGTGAGCAGCTCGCGAACACGCGCAACGGGCAGCGACGCGGTCGGCCGGTCGTAGTGCAGACGCGCCGCCCACAGCGCCTCGTCGGCGTAAATGTTGCCGATGCCGCTCACTAGCGTCTGGTCAAGGAGCGCCCGCTTGATGCCCGTGCGGCGCCGCCGCAGCGCCGCGATGAACGCCGCATCGTCGAACGCAGGGTCAAGCGGGTCGCGTGCAATGTGCGCCACCTGGCTCGGAACGAGCGCCAGCGACGACCCATAGCCGCCCGCCGCCCCGTCCGGCGTCGCCTGCAACGCGTCGAGAGCCATCGACCCGAAGATGCGCTGATCAACGAAGTTCACGAGCAACTCGCCGTGCTCGGGGTGCACGATCTCGAACCGGATGCGCGTCAGCGGTCCGTCGTCCGCACCCCGCGCCCGCAGCAGCACCTGGCCGCTCATGCCGAGGTGCACGACGAGGGCCTCGACGGGCTCACCGAAGGATCCGTCGCCGACCGCCACGGGCATCCACAAGAATTTTCCGCGGCGAACGGGCGCGACGAGGCGCGCACCGGTGAGGCGGTCGACGAAATCCTCCGACGGGCCGTCGTGACGCTTGAGCGAGCGCTCGTCGAGCACCTCGACACGCTCGATCGTCGCTCCGGTCACGGCGGGCGCGAGGCCGTGACGGACGACCTCGACCTCGGGAAGTTCAGGCATGGATGCTCGACCAGCGACGCACAGCGCGGCTCACGCCGTGCGGGCCGACAGCGCCGTCCAGGCGCTCAGCGCCGCGGCCATCTCGGCCTGCTTCTTGCTCGTACCGGTGCCTGTTGCGATGCCCTCACCGTCGACGACGACGGTGGCGGTGAACACCTTCGAGTGATCGGGCCCGGCGTCGACGACCTCGTAGACGGGCGCCGAGCGACCGAGAGAGGCGACCAGCTCTTGCAGCGACGTTTTCGGGTCCATGGCGGCACCGAAGCGGGCAGGGTCGGCCAACAGCGGATCGATGAGGCGCAGCACCAGGGCAGTGGCCTCCTCACCGCCGCAGTCGAGATAGGCGGCGCCGATGAGCGCCTCGACGGTGTCCGCGAGAATGGACGACTTGCCGCGGCCGCCCGTGAGCTCTTCGCCCTTGCCGAGCTTGAGGTGGTCACCCAGGCCGATCGACCGAGCGACCTCGGCCAGGGCGACAGCCGACACCAGTGATGCGCGACGCTTCGCCAGCTCGCCCTCGTCGAGGTCGGGGTAGCTCGAATAGAGCATGACCGTCACGGCCTGGCCCAGAATCGAGTCGCCGAGAAACTCCAGGCGCTCATTGTTTGCCACGCCGCCGTGCTCGTACGCCCACGACCGGTGCGTCAGGGCGAGCTCGAGCAGTTCGGGGTCGATCGTGACCCCGAGCGCGGCAGAAAGCGCCGACCGGTCGGGGGCAGCCCCGGGGTCAGCGCTCACGGCCACGGATCGGTCGAACCGATCAGACGTCGGCGACCTTGCGGCCCTTGTACTCGAGGAACAGCGGGGTGCCCGCCGAGTCCTCGACGACCTTCGCGCGGTGGGGAAGGCTGTACACGACCTTGCCGTTCTCGACGGTCTTGACGAGCGTGGGAACCTCAGCCTTCCACTGCGAGCGGCGGGCGTGGGTGTTGGCGCGCGACTTCTTCCGCTTGGGAACAGCCATGGTGTCTCTCTTCTCTCTCAGCCCCGACGCGCACGCGCGCCTGGGTTCAGTCTTCAGTCAGTGGGGTGCCGGTGTCAGTCGGTGTCGGTCTCGTCTGCCCGGAATCCTTCCAGGGCAGCCCAACGCGGGTCGATGACCTCGCGCGGCTTTCGTTCCGGGTGGTCGGCCAACTTCTCGCCGGTCTCGGGGTCGAGGCCGGGGCAGTCGTCGCGACACACGGGCTGGAACGGAAGCGCAAGCACAACCGCGTCCCGAACTACGGGTTCACAATCCACGTGATCATCGTGAACCGTGTAGTCGACAGCGTCCTCAGGAGAATACGCGAAAAGCTCCTGGAATTCGACTTCGAGCGGCCGCGAGACCGGATCGAGGCAGCGGACGCACTCGCCCGAGAGGGTCGCATCGACCTCGCCGGTGACGAGGATTCCGTCGTGCAGACCCTCCAAGCGGAGGTCGATGGCGAGCGCGGAGCCCTCGGCGACGTAGGCGGCGCCCACCCCGAGCTGCTCGGGCGCCGCGAATTCGAGGCTGCGCTCGCGCATTTCGCCGGGGCGATGCATCAGATCGCGCACAGATACGCGGTACGGAGAAGTCGCGGCAGGCATAGCCGTTAAGTGTAGGGCCGCGACATCCACCCCCGATCAAACGGTGGATGCCGCGGCCCCATCACGGTAGGTCGTGCTCGCTCCGTGAACGCCCCAACGACACTGTGAGCGCGCCGCGTCAGCCCTGCGTAACCGCCGTGAACGCCTCGTCGTAGGCGGCGAGCGCACGCTCGACCTCGTCGGGCGTAACGACGCAGGGCGGGACCACATGGATGCGGTTCTCGGCGGCGAAGGGCAGCACCCGACGCGCCATCAGTTCGCGCTTCAGGGCACCGATCGTGCTCGCCGGCACCGGCTCGCGGGTCGCGCGGTCGGTGACGAGGTCGAGCGCCCAGAACACGCCGAGACCGCGCACGTCGCCGATCATGTCGTGCTTGTCCGCGAGGGCACGCAGGCCAGGGCCCAGGTACCGCTCGCCGATCATCTTGGCGTTCTCGACGATGCCCTCCTCCTCCATCGCGTCGATTGAGGCGACGATCGACGCCATGGCCAGCGGGTGGCCGGAGTAGGTGAGGCCGCCGGGAAAGACTCGCTCGTCGAAGGCGGCGGCGATCTCGGGCGAGATCACCACACCGCCGACGGGCACGTAGCCCGAGTTGACGCCCTTGGCGAAGGCGATGAGGTCGGGAACGACGCCCTCCGGGTTGACGCTCGCACCCTGCCAGGCGAACCACTCGCCGGTGCGGCCGAAGCCCGCCATCACCTCGTCGGCGATCCACACGATGTTGTACTTGTCGGCGAGCGCGCGAACCCCGGCAAGATACCCCGCCGGCGGCGCGAAGATTCCGGCCGTTCCCGGCACCGACTCGAGCACCATGGCGGCGATCGTGTCGGGGCCTTCAGCCTGGATCGTGCGCTCCAGGTGCTGCAGCGCGCGCTCGCACTCCTCGGCCTCGGTCGTGGCGTGGAACTCGCTGCGGTAGAGGAATGGGCCGAAGACGCGCAGGTGTCCCCAGGCGTATTCGTTGGGCATGCGGCGCCAGTCGCCGGTCGCGGCGATGGCGGCGCCGGTGTTGCCGTGGTAGCTGCGGAAGGTCGAGATGACCTTGTGCTTACGCGTGGTCAGGCGTGCCATGCGGATCGCGTTCTCGATTGCATCGGCACCGCCGTTCGTGAAGAAGACCTTCGCGAAGCCGGGGCCGGCTTTGGCGACGATCCGCTGGGCGGCCTCACCCCGCGCGAGGTTCGCGTGGGCCGGGGCGACCGTGGCAAGCTCCGCCGCCTGACGCTGGATCGCCTCGACGACCTTCGGGTGGGAGTGCCCGATGTTGGTGTTGACGAGCTGGCTCGAGAAGTCGAGGTAGCGCTCGCCGTCGTAGCCCCAGACTTCGCTGCCGGCCGCGCCGGCGATCACGAAGGGGTCGAGGGCGCCCTGGGCGCTCCACGAGTGGAACACGTACTGGCGATCGAGCTCGTACGCCCGGCGGCCGTCCGCGGGGTCGAGGTCAGGGTGGGCGGGGGCAGCAGTTGACCGGTTCATCGTGTCGGTCATGGTTATCGGTTCCTTGACAACGAGGGTGAGACGCGCCGGTGGGCACCGGCGCCGCTATCGCTCATTATCGCGGGTCGCGGCGCTGTGTCACGCGCCGATTCCGGCGTCGCGAACAAGCGCGGGGATGCGCTCCTTGAACGGGAAGAAGCCGCGCGTCGCGTGGGGCCAGGCACGGGCATCCCAACCGCGCAGCACGGTCTCGATGACGACGCCGTCGGCGGCAGCCTCAGCGCTCGCTCGGGCGAGCGCATCGGCGGCGTAGCCGGTGGGAGCGTGGGCGGTCACGATGCGGCTGACGTCGTGCGTGCGAGCGAGGGCGACCAGCTCGGATGCTCGCACCTCCTCGATCACGGATTCCGCGCATCCGAAGTGCTCGCCCGCGCGACGACCAGCGTCGGCGAGCGCCCCGCGCTGGAACGCCTGCACCCCCTCGGCCGCGCGCCCTGGACCGCGGGGCGCGCCCCGCTCGGGCCGCACCACCGCGACGACGTCGATGCCGCCGAGCGCCAGTGACTCCGGGTGCAGGTCGTCTTCGCCGAGCAGCAGGAGGGCGCGGCCTGGCGCGAGGGGCCGTGGCTCGGGCGCGGCGCTCGCGGGCGGCGGAGGCGGCGCGTCGAGCGGCTCGGCGGTCGTTGCGAGCCCGCGCGGCCGGTAGCGGCCGTCGGTGAATCGGGCGATGTTCTCGGCGGTCGCCTGGTACGTCTTGCCGCGGGTCTGCACCCCCGCCACCCATCGCCAGCTGAGGGTGTTTGAGGCGGGGTCACCGTCGAGCAGGTGCCGCAGGAAGAAGTCGGCGCCGAGTTGCCAGGGCAGGCGCAGTGTGAAGATCCAGATGCTCGCGAACCACATGCGTGCGTGATTGTGCAGCCAGCCGTCGGTGACGAGCGCGCGCGCCCAGTCGTCGAAGCCGTCGATGCCGGTGCGTCCGCCGATCGCGTCGCGGTACGTGTCGCGCAGCGTCTCGTCCACGGGCAGCGGATGCTCGTCAGAGCTCATGAGACGCGTCACGTCCGCGACGTAGTCGCGCCACACCTGCGGCCGCAGTTCGAGCCAGCCTTTCCAATAGGTGCGCCAGAACACCTCCTGGACAAACTTCTCGGGGGCACGGTGACCGTGCCGCTCGATGACGGCGCTGACAAGCTCGTGCTCGGTGAGGAGTCGGTGGCGAACATAGGGCGACAGAGCGCTCACGGTGCTTGCCTCGCCGAGCCCCCTGTCGTGGTTACGGTCGCGACCGTAGGCCGAGCCGAGGCGAGGCAGGGCCGCCGCGACCCGCTCAAGCGCCGCCGCCCGCGTCGGAGCGAAGAGCCCCGCGGGCGCTGCGGATTCGTCGGTCACGACTGTCAGTGTCACCGCAGACACCGGGCATTCGCTGAGGGGTGGTCGGTAGCCTTCCGAGCATGACGCTCGTGCCCGGCACCCCCGCCGAGTTGCGGTGGCGCAAGTGGGACGGCTCGCCGCACTGGGTGCATCCGGTGATCGTGCTCGGCGAGGACGAGTCGGGCGTGTGGTTCGGCCAGCAGCAGGGCACGGTGAGTCGCCGACCCGGTGCAGACTTCCACGCCTATCGCCCGAACGTGAAGGTGCTGATGCCGGGCGAGCAGTGGATGCCGGCGTTCTTTCCCGATCGCGAGGGCGCTCGCATCGGTCTGTACGTCGACATTGCCGCTGAGCTGCGACTGGAAGAGTTCGGGGTGTCTGCCATCGACATGGACCTCGACGTCATCGTGCGCGCCCCGCGCGAGAGCCCGTACATCGACGACATCGACGAGTTCTCGCTGCACCGACGCACCCTCGGCTACCCCGACGCCGTGGCGGCGCGGGTGCTGTCCGACGCGCGGCGGGTGCGTGAACTTGCCGCTCAGCGGTCGGGAGTGTTCGACGGCCGGGCCAACGCCTGGCTCGCCCTCATGGAGTCGTGACGAGGACCCGAGCGTCGTCGGGCTCACGGTCGATGAGCGAGAGGGGGGCGATCACCGCGAGCACTCGACGCCACCACGGCGTGGCCGCCCGAAGCGCGGCAATCAGGGGCTTGACGGACGGCGCGATGACACCCTCCCCCTGCGGGCCAGCGTAGGCCCGCGCCTCCAGAGCCGTGACGAGCGGTGCGACGAGCGCGACGTCGACGCCCCACCGCGCACCCAATTCGCGAACGGTGCGCGTGGGCTCGGCCGCGCGGCCCAGGTCGCGGGCCGTGTCGCGCACCTCCCGCCAGACGATCAGCGGATCGGTGGAGCGCATTCGCCGCCGGCGCCGCGCCTGCCGCCACAGCGCGGGGGTCGCGACAAGAGCCACGGCGAGCGCCACGAGCACGGCGACGATGAGGGTCGACCGCAGCACGGGGTCGGTCAGCACGCGGCCCTCACCGGAACCGCCCGCCTCGTCACCGCCGTCAACGAGGTCGGGGATGCCGTCCGGTCCACCGGCGTCAGCGTCGCCGTCGGGGCTCGCGGGGTCAGCGGGGTCGGTTTCGCCATCAGGGTTCGCGGGGTCGACCGCATCGCTGGGCTCGGGGGCGGGCGTCTCGCCGTCGGGCAGTGGCGCCTCATCGCCGATGAGGATGTCGTCGGTCGCGTAATCGGGAAGTACTCCGAGGCTCGGGGTCGGCTCGAAACGCACCCACCCGAGCCCGTCGAAGTGCAGCTCGGGCCACGCGTGCAGGTTGTCGGAGCTGACGATGAACTCGGTCGGCACCTGGGGGTTGCGCGCCCCGGGCAGGAACCCCACGGCGATGCGCGACGGGATGTCGAGGGTTCGCGCCATGAGCGCCATCGCGCTGGCGAAGTGCACGCAGTAGCCGCTGCGCTCAACGAGGAACTGCGCCACGATGTCGGCGCCCGAGCCGTCGTAGCCGCCCTCGACCGGCGCGTCTTCCGAGTAGGCGAACTGGCCGCCGGTGAAGAACCGCTGCAGGGCGATCGCCTGTTCGTACGGCGTGCGCGCCTCGGCGGTCGCCTCGCGCGCGGCCTCGGGGATGCTCGGGTCGAGCCCCTCAGGGATCTGCAGAAACTGCTCCAGCCCGTCACCACCGGCCGTTGCCGCGCGCAACTGCTCGGTCGTGGGCTGTGCAACGAGGCTCCGCACCGTGTAGCTCAGGTCTCGGGCGACGCCCGACTCGGCGCGCACCGTCGTGCCGGCGGGATCGATCACCCAGTTGCCGCCGACCCCCGACACGGCCTCAGGCGCCTGCGGTAGCGGTAGCCACTGCGTGCGCAGAGTGCGAAGGTCGATGCGGGTGTCGAGCGTGCCGGTAGCGAGCTCGTCGGGCAGCCACGTGGGCGGCGCGAGCTCGCTCAGGGGGACGGCGGGGGCGTCGAATTCGACCGGCAACACCTGCTGGCCGGCGAACTCGGCGAGGTGCGAGAGCGTGAGGTACACGCCGCCCTCCGCGTCGGTCGAGTAGCGCAGCGCCTCGACAGGGCTTGCCCGACGTAGATCGTTTCCCAGCTCGAGCACCGGGTTCACCCCCGTGACGAGGCTTGCCGGGCCGGTGCCGGCGGGGTTATCGCCGACGACGGCCGTGGGCAGCAACCCCGGAACAACGACCGCGGCGACGAGCGCGGCACTGACCGCAGCGACCAGCCGAGACACACCACCCGCTCCCCCGACCGCGGCCGGGCGGTGCAGCGCCAGCACGACAAGGAACGCCGCAGCCGTCGCGAGCACGCTGACAAGGGGCAGAGCACCGGGCGCAACGATCACCGGAATAGCCACGAGCGCCAGGAGCGGCGCGGCGAGAAGCGCAGGCCTGCGCGTTGCGGCGACCAGGGCATCGGACAGCACCGCCAGCGCGCCCACCCCCGCCGCGAGAAGGAAACGAATGCCGTCGTCGGCAAACGCCGGCACAGCCTGTTCGACGATGGACAGTTCGCCCTCGCGGATGAGGAGCGACAATCGCAGAAACGTCTCCGGTAGGGGAACAACCCCCAGCAGAGCGGTGTCGGCGGCAAACTGCACGACGACCGCGGCGAACAGCGCTGCGCCGCCGGCGACAACCGACCAGAAGCCCCGCCAGACGGGAACGGCGCGCCGCACAACAGCGGCCACCGCGACGCCGATCGCTGCCGTCACCATCGTCGGCACGAACCAGTCGCCATCGCCGAGCACCACGCTCAGGGCACTCAGAGCGGCACCCACCGACACGAGGACGGCAACGCTCAGCCACCAGGCCGTCGGCGCGGGCCGGGCCGCGCGAACCCGGGCGCTCACGGCGTGCCTCCCCGCAGGATCGCGGTCGCCTCGACCGCCACCGGCGGGCCATCGATGAGACGGCGCCACGCGGCGTCCACCGGCACGCTCGGGTCAACGCGTGCCACCTGCCACCCAGCGCGGGAGAACGCGTCAGCCAGGGCCAGCACCTCGGGGGTGTCGACCGTGCCCTGCGGGGTGACCAGAAGCAGGACGGCGACCGTTCCGGGGGCGCGCTGGGCGAGCATCCAATCGATGACGGCGTTCTGCGGGAGGGAGGCGATGGCGATGAGCGGCACCGCGGGGTGTGCCTCGAGCGGGGGCGGGCTGCCGTCGGCCGGAGCCGCACGCAGCAGCGCGAGCTCGCCGAGCACCGGCGCGAGGGCCGCCGACATGCCGGGTGCATCGGCGAGCGGCGGCTGCGGTGCCTGAGGTGTCGAGGTGCTGAGGTCGACGGAATAACCGCGCTCAACGAGGTGCGCGGCCGACGACGCAGCCATCCGAACGGCCCACTCGAAACACGCACCACCGTGCGCTCCGGGGCGCGGTCCCCGACGCACACTGTCGGCGTAGCCGGCGGGGTCGGTGTCGACGATCAACCGCGAGTGAGGGCCGGCCTGCGGCTCGTCTTGGCGCACCATCAGCTCGCCGTGCCGGGCGGTGACGCGCCAGTGGACGCGACGCAGAGCGTCGCCGTCGCGATACTCCCGCGTCACGACGTCGTCGTCAGCGCGCTCGCGCGAGCGGCTGCTGCGCGGGCCAGCCTCGGTCGACGGTTCAGGCACAGGGCCCGGAACCAGCGGCACCACCTCGGGCACCACGAGCTGGGTCGCCTCGGCCGTCGTGTCTGTGACGCGCACGGCGAGGGCGAACGGGTCGCGCTCCTCGATGAGCAGCGGTCCGACGGCGACGAGTCCGCGTTCTGCGGGCCAGTAGCGGTAGGTGACGCGGGCGGGCCGTGTACGGCGCACGTCGGGGAGTCGGCCGGGGCCAGCGAAGCCGGGCCGCATCGGCACGCGCTCAACCCACTCGGCGGCGCGCGCCCGCCCCGCGACCGTCACGGTGACGGAGACGGGTTCGCCGACTGTCGCGACGACCGGATCGAGGTGGCGGCTCACCCGCACCCGCGGGCGCCCCGACGCCACGACGACGAGGGCAACGAGTGGGGCCGCCACGGCGATCACGCCGACCGCGAGCAGCTCGGGCCGTTCGACGACATAGGCGAGCGTGATGATCGCGCTTCCGGCGAGCGCGAAGATCACGCCGCGGAAGGTGAGACGGGGCACGAGCGCGGCGGGGTCAGTCGGTGGCGGTCGGAACCGGCACCGGGGTGGACGCCACGATGCGATCGATCACCTCGTCGACGTGTCCGACGGGGCGCCCATCGGGATGCTGTGCTCGCGGAACGAGGATCACCCGATGCGAGAGCACGGTCGTCGCGAGCGCGTCGATGTCGTCGGGCACGACGAAGTCGCGACCGTCGAGGGCCGCCCGCGCCCGCGCGGCACGAACCAGCTGCAGGGTCGAGCGGGGGCTCGCGCCGAGACGCAGCGCCGTGTCGTCACGGGTCGCCTGAGCGATCAGCACGGCGTAGCGCTCGACCGCGGGGCTCACGTAGACCTCGCGGACCGTGGCGATCATCCGGGTCAATCCGGCGATGTCGACGACCGGACGCAACTCGTCGAGGGGGCTCACCCGCTCTCGATCACGCAGCATGCGCTGTTCGTCGTCAACCGCGGGGTAGCCGATCGAGATGCGGGCCATGAAGCGATCGCGCTGCGCTTCGGGCAGGGCGTACGTGCCCTCCATTTCGATGGGATTCTGCGTTGCCACCACGAGGAAGGGCTTGGCAAGTTCGTGGGTGCGCCCGTCGACGGTGACCTGCCCTTCTTCCATGCACTCGAGCAGGGCCGACTGGGTTTTGGGGCTCGCCCGGTTGATCTCATCGCCGATGACGATGTGGGCGAACACCGGCCCCGGAGTGAACTCGAAGGTGCCGGTTTGCTGGCGGTACACGCTGACTCCGGTGATGTCAGCGGGCAGGAGGTCCGGGGTGAACTGGATACGGCTGACCCGGCCGTCGACGCAGCGGGCGAGCGCCCGGGCGAGCACGGTCTTGCCGACTCCCGGCACGTCTTCGATCAGGAGGTGCCCTTCGGCGAGGAGCACCGTGAGAGCGATATCGACCGCGTCAGGCTTGCCGTCGATGACCCCGTTCATGGCCCGTCGGATCGCGTCGCCGGCCTCGCGGAACTCATCGGCGGTCATGGGGCCGGACCCGGCCGCGGGGCTTGTCGTCGCGCTCGTCGTCGTGCTCACCCTGCGTACTCTGCCACGCGCGCGTGACGAAACGCCCGAGAATCACGCATTCAGATGAGGATTTCCCGCCTCGCGCCCGTCACGAGCGGAACGGGTCACCGATGCGGCGCCCCAGGATGAACCACGCGATGGTGCCGAGGAACGGGAAGAAAAACACGATGACCGCCCACACGAGCTTCATCGCCGCACTGAGTTCGGTCGACTGCGCGATCTGAATAAGCGCCACGACGATGAGCGCGATCCACAGCACACCGAGCAGCAGAATGATCACGGCGAGAGGCGTGAAGCCCGATAGCTGTTCCATGCGGTCGAGACTGGCAGAGCGGGATGCTCGTGTCGAGCCCGCCGTCAAACGGAAAACTTTTCGACGAATCGCCGTATGCCCCTTGCGGGATGCGCATCCCGCCCGCTACGGTCGTTTTCGCTCTCACGTCGAAAGGAGGCCGAGCATGTTTATTTTCACTACGGGACAGCCCCGTCACACCGCCGGCTTCGTCGGCGTCCTCACCGCGTAAGCGGGTAGCGCTCTCGCCACCCGTTCTGCCGGTGGCGACGCTCACGAAGCTCGATCCCCTCGCTGTTATTGCGCGCACTCTACGTCGCGCGAGAACCGCAGCGCAGAGCGGATCATCGCCCCGTCTGCCGCGCCCGCGCGCGGCGCCCGGCGCCGTCGTGCGCCGCGGCTCCCCCGCACCGCCCGCCTTTCTCGCAGTGAGGAACACCCCTCGTGACCATCACGACCCACACCCCCTCCCCCGAGTCGACGCACGCGCGTCGGCCCGAAGCCGAATCGATACGCCCGAGTTCACTCCGCGCCCGACGCGATCGCCGCTCGCTGACGCTGATCGACCGCATCGCCCTGACCGTGGGTGTCGCGCTCGTGACGTGGAGCCGGCGCCCGCGCATCGCCGATCGTCGCGATGAACTCGAGCGCCGGGTGCACCGTCGCATGAGCGACGAGCAGCGTGAACGGCGGCAGGTGCAGCTAATGCTGCAGTGCCTGCCGCCGCGATGAGCACCCAGCCCGCCCGGGCTTTCATGCCCGGGCGGGCATGCGGCGGCGTCCGGCCTCCGTCGTCCGGCGTCCGGCGTGCGACGCTGAGCGGCTGCTCAGATGAGCACCCTACGGTGAGAGCACGGAACCCTCGTCGTCACGAAAGCGAATATCAGGATGCGCGCACTCATCACCCGAGGAATTGACCTGTTCGACCGGTTCGTCGTCTGGACCATGGACAACTTCGGGGTGAAGTTCGCCCGCCTCGCAATCGGCGTGGTGTTCATCTGGTTCGGGGCCCTCAAGATCATGGGTGACCTGAGCCCGGCCTACGACCTGGTGGCAGCCACCGTGTACTTCGCCACTCCCGAGATCATCGTGCCCCTGCTCGGCGTGTGGGAGGTCGCGATCGGGCTCGCATTCCTCTTCCCGCCGACGACGCGACTGGCGCTGCTGATGCTGATTCCGCAGATGCCGGGCACTTTCCTCCCGCTCGTGCTGTTGCCCGAGGTGACCTACACGGTCTTCCCCTTCGGCCTGACAATCGAGGGCCAGTACATCGTCAAGAACCTCGTCATCATTGCGTGCGCACTGATCATTGGCGGGCACGCGCTGCGCAAGCACAAGGCCGATACTGCGAGCATCCCCGTACCCGAGCGCGTCTCCGCCTAACAGTCGGGTTTGGCGTCGCGCGGTCTATGCCCGACGGAAGAGGCGCGCAAAGAATCCTGGCTCGCCCTCGTGGCCCTGGCATCGCTTCGACTGAGGGGTACCGCGCATCACCTGGGTGACGTGCTGGCCGCATCCCGTCCAGGTTGCTTTGCCGCACTTACGGCAGGTGACCTGCTGGCACATGGAGGACTCCTTGGGGTTCGCGAGTACCCCCACTATACCCCCTGGGGTATTACCCCTCCCCCGTTTCCTCCAGGAACTCCGCCACGGCGCGGGGCACGTAGGGCGCCACATCGCCGCCCAGGCTCGCCACCTGGCGCACCAACGAGCTCGACACGTGTGCGTGCGCGGGATCGGGCAGCATGAATACCGTCTCGACGCCCGCGAGGTTGCGGTTGACGATCGCCATGGGCGTCTCATAGGCGACATCAACCTGACTGCGCACGCCCTTGACGAGCACCGTGGCCCCGACCTCGGTGCAGTAGTCGACGAGGAGCCCGACGCTCCAGCCCGTGACGCGAATCGAGTCGGGCAGCGCGCGGTCGGCGATCGCCTGCTCGATGAGCGACACCCGCTGCGCGATGGGCAGCATGGCCGCCTTGCCGGGGTTGTGCACCACGAGCACGTGGATCTCGTCGAAGATGTTGGCCGCGCGCTCGATGACATCGAGGTGGCCCAGAGTGACCGGGTCGAACGACCCAGGAACGACGGCGATCCTGCTCATGTGCTCCAGCCTAGCGACTCGACGTTATCGATCCGTGACGGAACCGGCCACGAGCATCCCCGAATCGTGTCAGGCGGCTTGCACCCGCTCGGCGTACTCCGCGTTGACGAGAATCGGCATGTGGTCGCTCACGCCCTGCGGCAGCGTCGTCACGGTGGTCAGAGCCATGCCGATTGACGTGGCGAAGTCGAAGTGCCCGCGGAAGAACTTGTAGCGGGTGTACGTGCGCGAGTCGGCCAGCGTAACCTCGTGGCCCGAGCGTTGCACGGTCGACGACAAGAACTCTTGGAACCACGGATAGTTGAAGTCGCCGACCATCAGGGTCGGCAGGTGTGCGCCGAACGAGTCGAGGGCCTCGTGCGCGGCGTGGATCTGGGTGCGGCGCAGCGAGTTCAGCGCCGTCAGGGGCGCGGCGTGGAACGAGCCAATCACGACCTCACGCTGGTGTTTGTGGTCGAACAGCAGCGACCCCAGAAGGCGCTCATGGGCAGGCTTGGCAATGATGTCGTGCAGCGAGCGCTTCAGCGAAAAGGCCTTGGTGTCGAGGGCCTCAAACCGTTCGTGGTGGTAGTAGATGGCGAGCCCCAAGCGGTTGCCCCGCGTCGCATCGGCCAAGTGCATCGGGCCGAGATCATCGGGCAGCCGGTTCGTGTCGATCTCTTGCAGGCACAGCAGATTGGGTTCGTACTCGGCGATGAGAGCGGCGAGCTCACCGATCGCCGCGTGCTTGCGGAGGTTGTAGCTAATGACACGCATCGTCTAATTCTTCGCCATGAACTCTCGAGCTGATTCATCGAGACGCCGAGCGAGGGCATCCGCCAGAGCAGGATGCCCGGCCAGCGCCGGGTCACCCTCCAGTATCCCCGCTGCAGCCTGGCGTGCGTCGATGATCACCTCAGAATCGGTGACGACGCGCAGCAACTTCAGGCTCGAGCGGCCGCCCGACTGGTTCGCGCCGAGCACGTCGCCCTCGCGACGCAGCTCCAGGTCGACCTGCGCCAGCTCGAAACCGTCGAGCGTCGCGGCGACCGCGTCGACGCGCTGCCGCGCCGTCGTGTCGGGTTCCGCCGCCGTGACGAACAAACACAGACCCGGATGCGCGCCCCGCCCCACGCGCCCCCGCAGCTGGTGCAGCTGGCTGACCCCGAAGCGGTCGGCGTCGATGACCGCCATGAAGGTCGCGTTCGGCACGTCGACCCCGACCTCGATGACCGTCGTCGCGACCAGCACGTCGAGGTCGCCGGCGGCAAAGGCGCGCATCGTCGCGTCCTTCTCCTCGGCTGGCATGCGGCCGTGCAGCGCGGCGATGCGGCGGCCAGCCAGCGGGGGCGCCTGCTGCAGGATCGGCAGCAAGTCGACGATGCTGCCGGGCGGGCGGTCGATGATGGGAGGGGCGTCGGGGTCGTCAGCGAGAGCATCCGGGTCGTCTTCGACCGTCGACGGGTCAATCGCGGGCACGACGACGAAGCCCTGCCGCCCCGCGTCGAGTTCTTCGCCGAGGCGCTGCCAGACGCGCGGCCACCAGCCCGGCTTGTCGGCGAGCGGCACGACGTGACTCACGATCGGGATGCGTCCCTCGGGCAGCGTGCGAATCGTCGAGACATCCAGGTCACCGAACACCGTCATCGCGACCGTTCGGGGAATGGGGGTGGCGGTGAGAACGAGCACGTGGGGTGGCACAGCACCCTTGCGTCGGAGTGTCTCGCGCTGTTCGACCCCGAAACGGTGTTGCTCGTCGACGACCACGAGACCGAGATCAACGAACTGCACCTGGTCGCCGAGCAGGGCGTGGGTGCCGACGACGATGCGCGCCGAGCCGCTCGCGATCGCGAGTAGCGCCTTACGTCGTTCCGCCGCACCGAGCTGCCCGGTCAGCAGCACCGGCCGCAGCCGCGCCGCGCGGTCGGGACCCAGGGTGGCAACGATGGAACGGAAGTGTTGCGCGGCCAGCACCTCGGTCGGAGCGAGCAGGGCGCTCTGGCCGCCGTTCTCGGCGACCGTGAGCATCGCGCGCACAGCGACGAGCGTCTTGCCCGAGCCGACCTCCCCCTGCACGAGCCGGTTCATGGGGACGGCGGCGGCCAGGTCGCGGGCGATCTCGTCTCCGACGGCGCGCTGGTCGGGCGTCAGGGTGAAGGGCAACCCGGCGTCGAAGCCCGCGAGCTCGGCGCCGGGCAGGCGCGGCTCGGCGGGCGACGAGCGAAGAACGGCACGCTGTTGCAGGAGCGCTGCCTGGAGGAGGAACGCCTCGTGGAAGCGCAGGGTGTCGCGGCCGCGGCGCCACTGCTGATCGTCTTCCGGCTGGTGGGTGAAGCGCAGGGCCCGCGCGAGGTCGAGGAGTTGCCGCTCGGCACGCACGTCCAGCGGCACCGGGTCATCGAGGTCGCCCAGACTGTCGAGGGCGACGCCCATCGCCTTCTGCAGCTGCCAGCTCGAGACGGTCGACGTGGCCGGGTAGATCGGAATCGGAGCGAGCGCCCACTTCTGCGCCTCGGGGTCGGGCGCGCCCGGCACAAGTTCGAGGTCGTCGAACAGTTGGTAGTCGGGGTGGGCCAGCTGGCGGGCTCCCCGGTACTCGCCGACCTTGCCGGCGAAGATGCCGCGCACGCCCGGCTTCAGAGTGTCCTTGCGCCACGCCTGATTGAAGAACGTGAGCGTCACGATGCCGCGACCGTCGGTGATCTGCACCTCGAGAATCGAGCCCTTGCGGTTCTTCATCGACCGCTCGGTGACCCGCAGCACCTCGGCGACGATCGTGACCTCCTCGCCGACGGTCAGCTCGGTGAGCGCCGTCAGCTCGCCGCGCTTCGCGTAGCGCCGCGGGTAGTGGGCGACGAGGTCGCCGACCGTCTGCATGCCGAAGGCGCGCGTGAGCGCCTTCGCGGTGCGGTCGCCGAGCACCCGCACCAGCTGCTGGTCGAGCGGGCCGGTCACGGCGTCAACGCTACCTGTGGCTGCCGACGCTGCCCCGCGCATCCAATCGGGATGCGCCCGGTAGCGTGGAGAACGTGACTCGCCTGATCGCCGGATTCGCCGGCTCGCTCACGCTCAGCGTGCCGAAAAGCGGCACGCGACCCACGAGCGACCGTGTGCGTGAGGCGATCTTCTCAGCGCTCGACGCGCGCGACCTCATCGACGGCGCCCACGTCGTCGACCTGTACGCCGGGTCGGGAGCGCTCGGGCTCGAGGCCGCCAGCCGAGGGGCGTCGTCTGTCGTCCTTGTCGAGAAGGCGGCGTCGGCCGCCCGCGTGTGCCAGGCGAACGCGCGCCTGGTGGAGCAGCAGGCGGCCAGATTCGGGGTCGAGCCGGCCCCGCGCATCCGAGTGGTGACGCGCGCCGCGCGCTCCGCGGTCGAGACCCTCGACGGGCCGATCGACCTCGTGTTCATCGATCCGCCGTACGAGGTGAGCGCTGACGAGGTCGACGAACTGCTCGAGGCGCTCGAACCGCGCCTCGCGCCAGGTGCGGTGATCGCGCTCGAGCGATCGTCGCGGAGCGCTCCCCCGACCACGAGCGGCGGCATCGTGCACGATCGCACGGCCCGCTACGGCGAGACGGTCGTGCATTGGCTGAGTCGGGTCGCCAACGGCGACTGAGGCCAACAGTGCCGTCAGGCGTGGTCAGGCGACGTTAGGCGTCGTCGAACGAATCCCACCCGCCGCGCTGGTCGAACGGGCGACCCGAGACCCGTAGCTCAGGGCCGTCGTCGCTTGCCTCGACGACCCGCCCGATGACGCGAAATCCACCCGGCAGTCCGGGGCCGCCGTCGGCGACGAGAGCCGCGGGGAACGTCGCCAGGAGGCTGTGGTCTTCGCCGCCCGTGAGCATGAGCGGCAGGAACATCGCGTCGACGCCCGCCGCGATGCACACGGCCGCGGCATCGAGGTCAAGAACGACACCGCTCGCGCGGGCGATGCGGCGGGCGTCGAGCGCGAGCCCGTCGCTGAGGTCGAGCATGGCGGTGGCGCCCGCGATGGCCGCCGCGGGGCCGTCGATGATCGGGGGGCGGGGGGCGAGCTGCGCCTCGATGATGCGGTGCTCGTCGGCGCGCAGAGCGGCGGCCTTCTCGGCGTCGGGGACTCCGGCGTCGTCAACGCCCTCGTCGAAGAGCATCCGCAGGCCGCGGGCGGCGACGCCGACGCCGCCGGAGACCGCGACCACGTCACCCGGCTGCGCGCCCGCCCGTGTGATCGGCGGGCGACCCTCCAGATCGCCGAACGCCGTGACCGCGATGGTGAGGGTCGATCCGACGCTGAGGTCGCCGCCCACGACCCCGCACCCGGGGGCGAGGGCAGCGCAGGCGTCGGCGAACCCGTCAGCTAGCTGCTCGAGCTCGGCAACCGCGGTATCGGCGGGGGCGATGAGGGCGACGACCAGACCGGTCGGGCGGGCGCCCATCGCGGCGATGTCGCTGAGGTTGGTGGCGGCGGCCTTCCAGCCCAGGTCGTGCGGGGTCGACCAGGCGCGGCGAAAGTCGGGGCCGTCGACCATCACGTCGGTGGTGACCACGAAGCGACCGTCGGCGGCGGCGACGACGGCGGCGTCGTCGCCGGGCCCGAGCACGGTGTGTTCGCCGCGCGGCAGTCGGGGGATGATGCGGGCGAGCGCCGCGATCTCACCGACCGTGCGCAGGGTGTCGGCATGAGCATCCGGGCTGTGGGTCACGAGGTCCACGCTAGCGCGACGCGCACAGCGGGCAGCGAGCCGCGGGCAGTAGCGTAAAGGCGATGACACGCCGACCCGTCCGTGCCGCAGGAGCCCTCGCCGCGGCCTCGCTGCTCGCCGCGCTCACCGCGTGCGCGCCCACCGTCGCGCTCGAGCCCGCCGACGACGCGAACGCCGTGGCCTGCGCCGAGATCAGCGTGCGCCTACCCGACGAGATGCTGGGGCTTGAGCGCCGCACCACCAACGCGCAGGCCACCGCGGCGTGGGGTAACCCCGCCGCCGTGATCTACCGCTGTGGGCTACCGCCGATCGGCGCCACCGACCTGCCCTGCTTCACCGTTGAGGGTGTCGACTGGCTGCTTGACGAGTCGAACGCGCCGCAGTTCGTGTTCCTGACCTACGGGCGAGCACCCGTCACCGAGATCATCGTCGACCCCGACCTCGCCGGAGTCGCCGGAGTGGACGTGCTGCGAGCCCTCAGCCCCGCCGTGTCGGCGGTGGAGGCGACGCAGCAGTGCCTCGCCGCGACCGACGTGTTCACGGGGGGCCAGATCGCGCCGCCGAGCGAGGACGGTGCGCCGGCACCCAGCGACGGCGACGAGCCGACGCCGAGCGAGGGCGAGCAGCCGACCGACGAGTAACAGCCCGACGCCGAGGCGCAGAAACGCCAACGGCCGTCGGCTCTGCGCGGAGGCGCCTCCCACCTGCAGCCACTTCCACAACAGCGGAACGGGTGAAGCGGCGTCACAGATTCTGGGTGGGGCCGGGCGTCCCGTCCGCGTCGGCGCAGTGTCGGCGCAGTGTCGGCGCAGTGTCGACGTTGATCCGTGCCGTGTCGTTTCTCAGGAGTTCCGGTCACGAGTTCCCGGAAACTCGCGGGAGCGGAGGGGCGGCGCACCCTGAACTCCTGAGAAACGTCACGCGACGCACTCGCGAAACCGGTGCGGCCATCCACGTGAGTGGACGGCGCTGCAGGGGGCACCTGCTCTCAAGTCAGGGCGGCGATAGGCGCGGCACTCGCAAGCGCGAGCGGGCAGGCCGGCGACAGGCGCGGCACCGCGCAGGCGCGAGGGCGCCCGGGCAGAACGGGCTCTACGCGCGCGGGCCGTCGAGCCCGACCAACTTGCCGGCGATTCCGCCGGCGGCGCGCAGGGCTGCTCCCCCGCCGAACCCGGCCTGCGGGAACACCACGCGCTTATCACGCGCCTCGACGAGCGCGTCGATGAGCACCGTGGCCGCCGGTTGCGTCGGCGCCCAGAGGTACAGCGACATCGCCCCGGGGATCGAATTGACCTCGTTCACGAACACCTCGCCGGCGGCCTCGTCGAGCAGCAGGTCGACCCGCACCACCCCGGTGAGTCGGGTGACGTCGGCGACGCGCTCGGCGAGTTCTCGCGCGGCCGCGTGGATGCTCGCATCGACGTTCGCAGGAAACTCGCGCGGCGCGCTCGTCAGCCCCGCCTCCGAGCCGGAGCCGCCCGCCAGATACTTCTCGGCGTACGAGTACAGGGCGCTGCCGCCCTCACCACGGAGCGGCTTCTCGAGCTCGGTGATCTCAAGCTGCGGGTAGGTGCGGAAGCTGATGTTGAGGTCAACCAGCTCGGGACGGTACGGCTCGAGCACAGCGCCCGTGCGCAGGTGCACGCTGGAGGCGGCGAGCGCCCTGGCCGCCTCGATGTCGTCGGCGATCTCGATGCCGATCGACGAGCCTCCGAAGCGGGGCTTCACGATGTACGGGCCCGCGAACGATGGCTCACGCAGCGTCGAGACCGCCTCGCGCGGCAGCGACGGAATGCCCGCCGAGGCCATGAGGCCGCCGAACGCCAGCTTGTCCATGCCGACAGCACCTGCAAAGAGCGTCGACCCGGTCGCGGGCACGCCGAGGAACGAGAACAGGGCCGCGGCACCGCCGCCCTCGCCGGCTCCGCCGTGCAGGCACAACAGCGCCGCGTCGAGCTCGATGCGCTCGGCGCCCAGGCGCTTGCGGCGGTAGAGGCCCGGCTCGCCCGACAGTCGCACCTCGAGCGGCTGCGAGTCGCGCGGGGCGCCTTCGAGGTAGTCCTTCGCCTCGGTGCCGTCCGGCACGCGGAACCACTCGCCCGTCGGCGACCAGTACACCGGCACGACCGACTGCCCGGCTGCGGTCAGCACCCGCTCGGCCTGTAGGCCCGTCAGGATCGAAATCTCGTGCTCGGGGCTGGGGCCGCCGAAGACGACCGCCCACGGGTGGGTCTGAGCCGAAGCGTGCTGCGTCATGGACACCTATCGTTCGTTTCGGGCGAGATCACCCGCCAGAACTCACGGATAGTGATCGGGCAGGTCGTTCTCGTAGAGGATAACGCCCCGATCACCCGCGGCCTCGACCGCGGCCTTCACGGCCTGGTCGCGCGTGGCGACCGCGACGGCGCCCTCGCCGTAACCGGAGACGAGCGCCGAGCGGTTCGTGCGACCCACCGCGTACAGGGCTCCGCCGGCGGCCTTGATCGCCGCACCGAACGCCCTGTTGCGTTCCGCTTGCACGGGGCCGAGCTCAACCATCCCGGGGGTCACGACAACGAGCGGCCCCCCGGTTTCGGCCGCGAGTGCGCGCGCTCCGTCGAGCGCACGGTGCGCCCCCACCGGGTTGGAGTTGTATGTGTCGTCGATGATGCGCGCGCCGCTCGGTGCCACCTGCACCTCGGCGCGGTGGGCCGAGCCCGGCAGGTCGCCAAGGCGCCCCGCGATGGTGTCGACCGGCACCCCGGCGGCCAGCGCGATGCCCGCCGCGACGGCGACGTTGACGGCGTGCCCCGTTCCCGACACGGTGACGGCGACCGGTTCAGTGGCGCGACCGATCCTGATGAGGCCGGCGCGTGCATCCAGCACGACGTCGGCATCGGCGCCCGCCGTCGACACGGTGACGACGGTCTTGCCCTGCTCGGCGCACAGGGCGGCGTGCTGGGCGAGCCGCTCGTCGTCGATCGGCAACACCACGGTCGACGCGTGTTCGGTGATCTCGGCCTTCGCTCGGAAGATCACATCGGTCGAGCGCATGCGCTCAAGGTGGGCTTCGCCCACAACCGTGATCGCGGCGATGTCGGGGGGAAAGTACCCGCACAACTCGCGAATCTCGCCCGCGCCGAAGATGCCCATCTCGGCCACGAAGATCTCGGTGCCGGGAACGAGCTTGTCGTTGACGGCACGCGACAACCCCAGCCGGTTATTGAAGGATGCGGGGCTCGCGACCGTCGGGAACGTCGCGCTCACGAGGTGCGCGACATAGTTTTTGGTGCTCGTCTTGCCGTACGAGCCGGTGATCGCGACGACGCGCGGCTCCACCTGCTGGAGGCGCTTCTGCGCCTGCACGACGAACTTCTTTGACCCGGCCTTCTCGATGGGCGCCATGATCGCGAGCGCGAGGTCGGTGAGCGGGGCACTGACGAGGAGGGTCACGGCGACGCCCGCCGCGCCGAGCAGCACGGCGAGAACAACAGCGACAGCCACGTGCAGGATGACCCAGGCGATCATGAGCCGCTTCACTCGGTCGGTGATGGCGAACTTCGCCGAGCGGCCGCGCAGGGGCAGGCCGAGCGGCACAAACGCAAGCGCGGCCAGCGCGACGAGCGCCCAGTAGTCACCGAGCGGCGGCACCCCGCCGAGCACGGCGACAAACGTCGCCCCGATGGCGACGACCAGCAGCGCGGCCGTGACGGGCTCGCGGGTGACCCACAACCAGGCCATCCGCGTGGTCCAGCCGGGCACGTAGTGCTCGCGCTGAGCAACACGCAGCCACCGTGCCGCGATGGGCACGGCAACGAGTAGCCCGGCCGCAAACGCCACGAGGGTCGCGGGGGCGGTAAGCAGGTCGATCATTGGGGCTGGTCCAGTTCGTCGAGGAGGGTCAGCAACTCTTCACGCACGGCGAGCTCGAGGTCGCCGGTCATCAAGTGTGCCGTACCGTCCACGACGCGGAACCGCGCGCCGCCGATGCGCTCTGACGCAACCCGACCCGCGTCGGTCGGAGCATCCGTGTCGTTCTGACCCCAGACCATCCGCACGGGGCAGCGCAGCGCGCCGAGGGCGTCGTCATAGTTCTCGCCGACCACCCGCACGAGGATGTCGCGCATGACGCCCTGAGCGGCCCGGTAGTCGCTCGAGCCGCGACGGCGACGGATGGCCTCCATGCGGCGGTCACTGATGATGCCGCGCTGGTTCGCCCACCGAGCGAGTCGGTAACTGAGGGGCGGCGCTGCCGGCGCGGTCAAGCGCACGAGGGGTACGCCGGTCAGCACGAGGCCCGAAACCAACTCTGGCCGGGAGGCGGCGACGCGAACGGCCACGCGCCCACCGAAGGAGTGCCCGACCAGCACGACCGGTGCGAAGGCGGCGATCGCGTCGGCGACGAGCTCGGCGTACTGCTCGGTGCCCCACGCGCTCTCGGGAGCAGGTGCCGGGCCGAATCCGGGCAGGTGGATGCTCACCGCATCCAGCCCGGACAGCACCGTTTCGAAGTCGGTGCCGTCACGCCCCCAGCCGTGCAGCGCGACGACGCGCGGCGGCGTGGACCCGTGCTTCTCGGCCAGAACGCGGCCGCCGGCGAGTGACGTAATCACTGCATCAGCCTAACGCGGGCTGTGCCCCGTCTGGGGGCCATGCCGCCCTACTCTCCCTGCGGCTCGTCGCTGTCGGTGGCCAGGTGGGGCGCCAACTCGCGCGGGTCGAGGGTTCCGTCGAGCACTTGGGCCACCTGGGACACGATCGGCATGGAGACCCCCCGCTGCGCAGCGAGCTCGAGAATCGGACCGACCGAGGCGAGGCCCTCGGCGGTCTGATTCATCTGCGCGATCACCTCGGTGAATGCGTACCCCTGCCCGAGCAAACGCCCCGCGGTGTTGTTGCGCGACAGCGGCGACTCACAGGTGGCGATGAGGTCTCCCAGCCCCGCAAGGCCGCTCATCGTTTCGGGTCGTGCGCCGAAGGCAACGGCGAAATGGGTGAGTTCGACGAGGCCTCGCGTGATGATGGACGCCTTGGTGTTCTCGCCATAGCCCACACCATCTGCAATCCCGACCGCGACCGCAATGAGGTTCTTCAGCACTCCTCCGAACTCGGTGCCGATGACATCAGAGTTGACGAATGACTTGAAGTACTCGTTGCTCGCGGCGGCAGCGACCTGACGTGCCGTGTCGGCGTTCACGCTCGAGACGACGGCGGCGGTCGGCTCGCGCTTGGCGATTTCGAGCGCGAGGTTCGGTCCGCTGATCACGGCAATTCGCTTATCGTCGATGCCGAGTTCGGTACGAATAACCTCGCTCATGCGCAGTCCGGTACCGCGCTCGACACCCTTCATGAGACTGACGACGGGAACGTCGGCCGGCACGATGTCGCGAATGGAATGCAGGTTCGATCGCAGCGATTGGCTGGGCACCGAGAGGTAGACCTGGTCAGCGCCGTCGAGCACCTTCTCGAGCGAATCGTGCGCGCGGAGCGTTCGCGGCAGGTTGATGCCGGGCAGGTAGTCACTGTTGCGGTGCGACTCGGTGATCTCTTGCGCTACCTCGCGGCGCCGCGCCCAGAGCATGACGTCCGAGCCCGCGTCGGCGAGCACCTTGGCAAACGTTGTGCCCCACGACCCCGCCCCGAGCACGGCGATGCGACGGGCCCCGCCGTCAAGGTCGGGAAGGGGCAGGCGAATCGCCTCGGTCAGAGTCGGATGCTCGGCTCGCGCACCGAACGCGCTGTCACTGCTCAAAACGGCCCGTTTCTTTCTGGCCGTGCTTGGCCGGGTCCCACCGCTCGGCAGGCGGCTCCTCGTTACGGAGATCACCCAACAACGCGGCGATGGCGTCCATGACGCGTGCGGTTCCTTCTGACAGGGTCGCCGCATCCAACGGGCGGCCAGCCAGGTCGCTCAAGTCGACCGGATCACCGATCTTGCACACAATGCGCTTGCGCGGGAAGAAGCTGATCTTCTTCGAGTAGCGGCCCATGATCTGCTGGGTTCCCCAGTGCGCGGCGGGGATGATCGGTACGCCGGCTGCAAGCGCCATGCGCACGGCCCCTGACTTACCCCGCATCGGCCACAGCTCGGGGTCGCGGGTGAGAGTGCCTTCGGGGTAGATGATCACGGCGAGCTCGCGGTCGACCAGCTGCTGTGCGGCCTTGAGCGGCGCGTCGGACCGCCCCCGACCCTCACGCTCGACGGGTATCTGGCCGGATGCCCGCAGCACCGCCCCGAGGAACTTGTTTCCGAACAGGCTCGCCTTGGCCAAAAACCGCGGCACTCGCTTCAGCTTCCACATGAAGCGGCCCATGATGACCGGGTCGATCTCGCTGTAGTGGTTGGGGGCGAGGATGAACGCACCCCGTTTGGGCAGCTTGTGACCGTCGATCACGTCGTAGCGGGCCATCAGCGTCAGCGGGGGCAGCAGGATGGCAGCGATGAGCCACCACAGCGGCGTTCGCTCGGGTCCACGACGGCGCCCAGGAGCGGTGGAGGGTGCGGAAGTCACGGCGTACAGGTTAGACCCAGACGCATCCCCGGCCGGGAATGGCTCTCCCATCCCCGCGCCCGGTGCAGGGCGGCGAGTGGCGCGATCACGCCTCTGTTGCGACGACCTCGAACTCTGCCCCGAGCTGTTGCAGCTTGTCGAGGAACAGCTCATAGCCGCGAGCGATGATGCCCACGTTGCTGATGGTCGATGTGCCGGAGGCGGCGAGCGCGGCGATGAGATGGCTGAAACCGCCGCGGAGATCGGGAACGCGGACGTCGGCGCCGTGCAGCGGGGTCGGGCCGGTAATCACCGCGGCCTGCTCGAGCTTGCGGCGGGGAACCCGTCGGGTGATCGAGGCGATGCCGTCTTTGTGCACGACAATGTCGGCACCCATCTCGTTGAGCGCTTCCGTGAATCCGAAGCGGTTTTCGTACACGGTCTCATGCACGACCGAGACGCCGTCGGCCTGCGTGAGCGCCACGACCATGGGCTGCTGCCAGTCGGTCATGAACCCCGGGTGCACGTCCGTTTCGACCTGCACGGGCTTGAGCGCGCAGCCAGGGTGCCAGAAGCGAATGCCGTCTTCGAGCACCTCGAATTCGCCGCCCACCTTGCGGTAGACGTTCAAGAACGTCATGAGCTCTTGCTGCTCGGCGCCACCGACGGTGATGTCGCCTCGCGTGGCGAGAGCGGCCGCGGCCCAGCTCGCGGCCTCGTTGCGGTCGAAGATCGCCGTGTGCAGGTAGCCCCGCAGTTTTTCGACGCCTTCGATCACAATGACCCGGTTCGGCTCTACCGAGATGATGGCACCCATCTTCTGCAGGATCGCGATGAGGTCCATGATCTCGGGCTCGATCGCCGCGTTCTTCAACTCGGTGGTTCCGCGGGCACGCACGGCCGAGAGCAGCACCTGCTCGGTCGCTCCGACGCTCGGGAAGGGCAGCTCGATGTGGGCGCCGGTCAATCCGTCGGGGGCCGTCAGGTGAATTCCGTCGTCGAGCTTCTTGACGTTCGCACCCAGGGCGCGCAGTGCGTCGAGGTGGAAGTCGATCGGCCGGTCGCCGATCTTGCAGCCGCCAAGGTCGGGGATGAACGCCTCGCCCAGCTGGTGCAGCAGTGGTCCGCAGAACAGAATCGGGATGCGACTGGATCCGGCGTGAGCGTTGATCTCGGCGAAGTGCGCGCTCACGACGTTCGACGGGTCGAGGGTGAGCACGCCCGGCTCGGGACTGTCGATGACGACGCCGTGGGCCTCAAGCAGCCCGCGCACGACGTGCACATCGCTGATCTCGGGAACGCCCTTCAACGTGCTCGGGCTGTCGCCGAGCAGCGCCGCGACCATCGCCTTCGTGACGAGGTTCTTGGCGCCGCGCACCTCGATACGCCCCGTGAGCGGCTTGCCGCCGTGAATGCGCAGGGTGTCTCCGCCGAGGCCGACGCGGGCAGCAGACATGAGCGAGTCCTTCGTGAGGGAGTTCATGTAACTCGTTCCTTGCCCGGGGTCACCGGGCGGGCAGGGTGGTAGGGCGCCATGCTTCGCGGCGCGCTTCGAAGTCGGTGATCGCCTGCTCGTTACGGAGGGTGAGCCCGATGTCGTCGAGCCCCTCCAGCAGTCGCCACCGGGTGTAGTCGTCAATCTCGAACTCGACGGTGATATTCCCCACGGTGACGGTGCGCGCGACCAAGTCGACGGTCGCCTCCATGCCGGGCGCGGCTTCCAGCTCGGTCCACAGCCGCTCGACCGTCGCCTCATCGACGACGCCCGTCAGTAGCCCCTGCTTTCCGGCGTTGCCGCGGAAAATGTCGGCGAACTTCGGGCTGATCACCGCACGGAAACCGAAGTCGCGCAACGCCCACACGGCGTGCTCGCGACTGGAACCGGTTCCGAAGTCGGGACCGGCGATCAGAATGCGCGCCCCCTGGTACGCGGGCTGGTTGAGGATGAACTCCGGGTCCTGCCGCCACGACGAAAACAGTCCGTCGTCGTAGCCCGTCTTGGTCACGCGCTTCAGGTACACGGCAGGGATGATCTGGTCGGTGTCGACGTTCGAGCGGCGGAACGGCACGGCGATGCCGGTGACCTGGGTGATCTTTTCCATTACGCGCTCACTCCCTCGATGCCGGTGTAGGCGGGGTCGACGTCGATGCCCATCGCGATGAGATCGGCGGGGCTCGACAGGGTGCCGCGAATCGCCGTTGCGGCGGCGACGAGCGGCGACACGAGGTGCGTACGCCCGCCCTTGCCCTGACGGCCTTCGAAGTTGCGATTGCTCGTCGACGCGCAGCGTTCACCGGGAGCGAGTTGGTCGGGGTTCATACCGAGGCACATCGAGCAGCCCGCGAAGCGCCACTCGGCGCCGAACTCCTCGATGATGTGGTGCAGGCCCTCGGCCTCGGCCTCGAGGCGCACTCGTGCCGACCCCGGGACGACCATGACGCGCACACCGTCAGCCTTCTTCTGGCCTTTGATGATCGACGCGAAAGCGCGCAGGTCATCGAGGCGACTGTTCGTGCACGAGCCCATGAACACGGCGTCAACCGCGATGTCCTTCATCGGGGTTCCGGCTTCGAGGTCCATGTACTCGAGTGCCCGCTCAGCCGCCGCACGCTCGTTCGGGTCGATGATCGTGGACGGATCGGGAACGCTCTGACTGAGCGACACACCCTGACCGGGGTTGGTTCCCCAGGTGACGAACGGCTCGAGCTCGTTCGCGTCGAGAAACACCTCGGCGTCGAACACGGCATCGTCATCGGTCTTCAGGGTCTCCCAGTGGGCGATCGCTGCATCCCAGTCGGCGCCGGTCGGGGCGTGCGGGCGACCCTTCAGGTAGTCGTATGTGGTCTGGTCGGGAGCGACCATTCCGGCGCGCGCGCCCGCCTCGATCGACATGTTGCAAATCGTCATGCGGCCATCCATCGACAGCGAACGGATCGCGCTGCCGCGGTATTCGAGCACGTAGCCCTGGCCGCCACCGGTGCCGATCTTGGCGATCACGGCCAGAATGATGTCTTTCGCGGTCACCCCGGGCTTCAGCTCGCCCTCGACCGTGATCGCCATCGTCTTGAACGGCTTCAGCGGCAACGTCTGCGTGGCGAGCACATGCTCGACCTCGCTCGTGCCGATGCCCATCGCCAGCGCGCCGAAGGCTCCGTGGGTCGAGGTGTGGGAGTCACCACAGACGACCGTGATGCCCGGCATCGTCAGGCCCAACTGCGGGCCAACAACGTGCACGATTCCCTGCTCAACATCGCCGAGCGAGTGCAGGCGAATCCCAAACTCGGCAGCGTTCTTGCGCAGCGTCTCGATCTGCGTGCGGCTCGTCGGCTCGGCGATGGGCTTGTCGATGTCGAGCGTCGGGGTGTTGTGGTCTTCCGTCGCGATCGTGAGGTCGGGGCGCCGCACAGGGCGGCCCGCCATCCGCAGTCCGTCAAACGCCTGCGGGCTGGTGACCTCGTGCACGAGGTGCAAATCGATGTACAGCAGATCGGGCTCGCCGTTCTCGCCCTTGGCGACGAGGTGCGATTCCCAGACCTTCTCAGCGAGGGTCTTGGGCCGGTGCGAGCCTGCGGTGTCAACGGTCATGACGCGTTAGTGTCCTTCTTCGAGTCTGTTTTCCGGCCGACGACGAACTCCGCGACGAGAGTGGCCTGGATGATCAGGACTCGCCGCGGCGACGAAGGAGGAGTCGACCGTGAAGCATCCGCCCAGACTACCATCGGGGCCATGAGCCGCCTGTCGGAAATGAGCCTCGCCCGGGTATACCCGCTGTACGTGCAGAAGCTTGAGCGCAAAGGCCGAACGCAGGCCGAACTCGACGACGTGATCGAGTGGCTGACCGGGTTCGACCGCGAGCAACTTCGCCATCACCTCGCACACGAGAGCAGTTTCGAGCAGTTCTTCGACGCCGCGACGCTGAACCCCAACGCCTCGGCGATCACGGGGGTCATCTGCGGCATCCGCGTCGAAGAGATCACCGATCCGATCGATCAACAGGTGCGCTACCTCGACAAGCTGGTTGACGAGTTGGCCCGAGGCAAGGCCCTAGAGAAGGTGAAGCGGTCATGAGCCCCGAGCGAAAAGCATGGCTCGTCACGGGCATCATCGCCCTGTTACTCGGCCTCGGCACCCTCGCTGTTTGGCTCGGAATGTCAATGGCAAGCTCGCCCTCCGACGCCGGGCCGTCACCGGATCCGACCGCCACCGCTCCGGTCGACACGAGCCCCCGACCCGTGCCGTCAAACACCGCCTCGGCCGACCCGACCACGCCGCCAGAACCCGGCCGCGCCGCTGTGCCCGCTGACTGCGCGAGCCTCTACAGCGCCGCCATGACCGCGGAGTTGCAGAGCTACGGCGTCGTCCTCAACCCGGCATGGACCGCGACGGATCCGGACGCGGGCCTGCGGTTCGCCGACGACCTGCTCGAAACGTGGGCCGTCGAGTGGGATAGCCGACAGTGCATCTGGACGACGGAGGGCGGCGGCAGCGGAATCGGGCTCGAAACGCACGTCGTGCCGCTCATTGCGGAGGAGGAGGCGCTCGTCACTGAACGCCTCATCGGCCTCGGCTACTCGGCTGTCGACGAGCTCGGCAGCACCCGCTACTTCTGGAGCGTCACCGACGAAGATTTCGGCGGCGCGTACGGCGAGTCCCACATCGTGGTCGGCGGTTATTGGTTCGCCACAGCCTGGCTCGACCTGGGCGTCAGCGGCTACACCGCCGACATGGTGCGCAACCTCGTCGGCGTGCCCGACTAAACGACAAAACCCCCGGCGTCAGCCGGGGGTTTTGCGGTTGTGACCCCAGCGGGATTCGAACCCGCGTTACCGCCGTGAGAGGGCGGCGTACTAGGCCGCTATACGATGGGGCCGCATTGCAACCCGTCGAGTATGCCACAGCGCCGGGGCGCCGACCAAACCGGGCGGGCGCTGGTGGGCGAGACGAGCATCCCGGCCCGCGAACGCGCCGATTCAGGGCGTTGGCGCGAGGACGCGAAGAGAACGAGCATCAACCGTCGCGGTAATCGGAAGCGGCGCGACGCGCTCGCCATCGGCGTAGGCAACGACCCCTCGCGCGGCGATCGAGACACGCGACGCACGCTCGACGATCACGCGCGGGTCGCCCACGTGTGTGCCCGCAAACACCCGCGGGTAAATGCGCAGGAAGGCGAGGCGCGACAGCGGCTTGACGAGCACCACATCGAAGAGCCCATCGTCAAGCCGCGCATCGGGGGCGACCTTCATACCGCCGCCGAACGACAGATTGTTGGCCACGGCCACGAGGAGGGCCTTCTCGACCCGCTTCTCGCCGTCCAGCTCGAGCGTGTACTCGATCGGGCGCAGCTTGGCGAGTTCGACGAGGAGCGCGACCGTGTAGCGGCTGCGCCCGCGCGGAAACCGCATGCGGTTGGCGCGCTCGTTGACCAGTGCGTCGAATCCGGCGGACAGGATGCATGCGAAGCGTGTCTCGCCGCCGGCGTGCGCGATCGTGCCCGCGTCGATGACGCGAGGCGGCAGCAGCAGGTGGGTGGCGAGCAACTCGATGGCCGCTTCGGTGTCGTCGACGGGGATTCCGAGACCACGGCAGACGTCGTTGCCGGTGCCGCTCGGCACGATTCCCAGCGGAATGCGGCTGCCGGCGAGCGCCATGACGCCGAGCGCGACCATGCCGTCTCCGCCAACGACGACGAGCGCGTCAGGCTTGTCGGCGAGTTCTCGGCGGGTCGCCTCGAGCAGTTGCGGGAAGTCGAGTTCGGTGAGACTCGTCACCTCGTGACCGAGCGCACGCAGGGTAGTGACGACCGCGGGACCTACCTCGCGTCCGCGGCCGAACGAGGCGTTCGGGTTGATCGCGACGACGACGCGCTTGCGCGCAGCCATGGTGTCAGCTGCCCCGGTTGTTCTGCAGCTCGTATACGGCCAGCAGCTCGGCGACGGCCTTCTCGCGCTCGTCTCCCCCAGCATCGAACATGTCGGTCACATGCGTGCGCAGGTGGTTTTCGACGAGCAGCTTGTTGAGGCTCGACAGGCTCTTCTGAATAGCCAGCGACTGGGTGATGATGTCGACGCAGTACTCGTCGGCATCGATCATCTTCTCGAGCCCACGCATCTGCCCCTGAAGGATCTTCGCGCGGTGCAGGGCCCGCTTCTTGATGTCGTCGATCATGCTCGAGACTCTATACCCCCTGGGGGTAGACCGAGAGCAATGGCCCGAACGCGGATCACGGTCGCATCTCCACGCGTGTGCCCAGCTCGATGTGGGGAGCGAATAGCTCGATGTCGTCGTTCGTGAATCGAATGCAGCCGTTGGACACCTCCTGACCGATCAGCTCAGGAGCGTTCGTGCCATGCAAGGCGATGGCGGGCCGACCCCCGTCGAACTCCGAGAGCACCTCCGAGTGCTGATTGGTGCCAAAGAGCCACGAACCGTACAGCCCGGAAGGGTCAGAATTGCGCTGCACATGGTCAACCATTGCCGAGAGGGCAGGGGTGGGGGTCTCAGCGGCCCCCACCGCAACGGGGGCTTCTGCAACAAGGGAGTCGTCGACATACAGCTGCGCCCAGCGGTCAGAAAGGTCGATTCTGATGACACTGTTGACCGAGATCGGGCGCACTGCCCCCAGCTCGACCCATCCGGTTGTGCCGTTCGGCTGAACGGGCACAACGACCTCCACCCAGTCTCCCTCGCGGTTCCCCGTCGCTTCCAGCGTCAGTACCCCGTCAAACGGTCCTGGATTGCCGAGCAGCCACCGCGGTTGGCCGTCCGGCGCGTCATGCACGTATAGCTCGGCCTCAAGGGCCTGGACCGAACGCAGTCGCTCGATTGATGAGGGCGCCGCGGAGGCCACCGGCTTCTTGCTTTCCATAGAGGCCGCCACCTCGCGGACCGGCGGTGGCGAACCCATGGCGATCGCGAAAACCGCGCCGCCCAGCGCGACGGCGACCCCACCCGCCACAACGAGAACGGCAACTCGAGCTGACAAGCGAGTCCGGGCAGGAGGGTGATGCATCTGTCGTACTACTCCTTGATGAAGACGAGACGGGGGCGACCCTGCATGGCAGGGGCGCCCCCGTGATCACCTCGCGTGGAAGGTAATCAATAGAGAGGATGCTTAGCCGGTGTAGCCCGGTCGGATGATCGTCTCGATGTCAGAGCGAGTGTCATCGACGTCGTCGACGTCGTCATCGTCGTCTCCGCCGTCACCTCCACCGTCGCCGCCGTCGCCGTCGCCGTCGCCCTGCACGCTCCAGTTCAGAACAGCATCGAGATCGAAGTCGCCTGCCGTCAGCGCGGCACTCGGAGCAAGGTACCGTTCCTCTGCGCCGGCAATGGCCACCTCCAAGGCGTCCTCGAACGAGATGTCAGCGTTTGCGCTTTCCCAGTCGCGAATCTCCACGAACCACAGGAGGTGCACCGTGGCGCCCGCGGGAACGGTGATCGGGTACCGAGCGCTGATGTCGTCTTGGCCGGCCTCCCATTCGACAACCGCGGGGTATTCCGGCCCCGCCACTGCGTGGGTGATCACCGGGTCACCCGCATCGTTGTCATGCGTAACGAAGAGTCCATCGTGCGAACCGGGAACGATCTGGGTGCGCCCGTCTGAGCCGAGGTTTCCGATGTAGTCAACGACGACCTCAACGTCGTCATCGCCCGGGTTGGTGAAGGTTGCAACGCTGCGCGCAATCGGCGTTTCACTGAAGAAGGTCCACGTGCTCGACACGTCGAGCCCGGAAAGCTGTGCGACATACCCCTCGAGGTGGATGTCACCGTTTTCGTCTTCGCTCAGCAGAGCCGCATCCGCATCTTCTTCGGGATGCATCGAAATGTACGGATCCCCGTCCACCAAGAATCCACCGAAGTCATCGAACGCGTCGCCGGTGCCGCCGTCGAACTCTGCTTCGTCAAGGCCAAAGCCATCGGAACCGTTGTTCTCAACGGTCCACTCCCAGGACTGGGGCGGGGTGCCAGAGTTGTCAAAGGTGACGTAGTGAGTCAGTGGCGTTGACACTCCGTGCCCACTGGCGAGGGAGCTTCCAGCCGCGACCAGGACAACGGCCAAACCGAGAGCGCTCGCAGGAGCGAGCGTCGACGTAGAGAGGATCTTCATGCGTAAGTCCTAATTCCTTGGGTAGGGATGGGTACGGGTACGGGTACGGGTACGGGTACGGGTACGGGTACGGGTACGGGTACGGGAAGTCTCTTGCCCCGAGCGACCGCGACTCAAAAGCCAGCGTGGCGTCGCATTCGAAAAGCGAACAGAATTCGCTGTCTTATTCTCAGGGACGTCCACCAACTGTCCGCAGGCCGGGGCCTAGGGTGGCGACTATGAAGGTGACCAAACGCGAGCACGCCTGCCTCGTCATCGAGCACGCCGGTGCGTCGCTCGTCATCGACCCCGGGTCGTTTACCGCCCCGTTCGCGGTCGACGCCCTGGCGGCGATCGTCATCACGCACGAGCACGCCGACCACGTGACTCCCGAGCACCTCGAGCGGCTACTTGCGGGGCGACCCGAGACGCCGCTGTTCGCACCTCGGGGAGTCGCCGACGCGCATCCCGGATTCTCGTGGCACGTCGTCGACGGAGGCGACGTCGTCGATGCAGCCCCCTTCGAGCTCGCGTTCTTCGGCGGGCGCCACGCCCTGATTCACCGCTCGATTCCGCTGGTCGACAACGTCGGCGTGATGGTGAACGAGACGCTGTACTATCCGGGCGACTCGTTCACGGTGCCTGACCGCCCCGTCGACACGCTGGCGGTACCGTCAAGCGCTCCGTGGCTGAAGATCGGCGAGGTCATGGATTACCTCGACTCGGTGCGACCGCGGCGCTCGTTCCCCACCCACGAGCGCGTCAACTCGGAGGCGGGGCAGGCGATGGCGAACGCGCGCATCCGCCACGTGACGGAGCTGCACGGCGGGGTATTCACCGCGCTCGAGCCCGGCGACACGATCGACCTCGACGGGGGTGCGGCGTGAGCGACAACGGCGCCGACGTCGAGTCGCCTCGCGAGCGCGCGGTGCGCCGCATCGCCTGGGCGGTCACGACCATCGGCGTCGTGATCGCCATCATCGGCGCCGCCCAGCCGATCTCGTTCGGCTGGTTCGGATGGGCGCCCGCCGGTCAAGAGATCGTTCTCACGCCCACCGTGATTCTTCTCCACCCGGTCGCCGCCGCTGGCGTCGTGCTGGCGGTCGCAGGCGGCCTCGCGAGCGCCTACCTGCAGGGTCGGCTGAGAGGGCGCCGACGGCGCTGACAGGTCGCCGCGGCAGACTGGCTCCATGGCAGTCGATGACAGCGAACAGCTGACGGACGCGGCGCTGCGCGCGCGCTACGGCGAGCAGGATGCCCGCTGGCGCGGCCCGTGGAACGACACGATCGCGACGATGCTTGCCCACCGATCGGTGCGCCGATTTGCCGCGGGTGACGTCGACGACGACACGCTGTCGATGCTGATCGCCGCGGCCCAATCGGCCTCGACGTCGTCGAACCTGCAGTCGTGGAGCGTTGTCGCCGTGCGCGACCCGGCCCGCAAGCGGCAGCTGCGGGCACTGGCAGCCGATCAGGCCTTCATCGAGGCAGCGCCGGTCGTGCTCGTCTGGCTTGCCGACTTCTCGCGCGCGCAGCGCATCGCCGACGACGAGGGCGCGCCGCTCGCGGCGGCCGAGCTCGTCGAGAGCACGATCGTCGGGGTGGTGGATGCTGCCCTCGCCGCCCAGAACGCGCTGATCGCCGCCGAATCGCTCGGTCTCGGCGGCGTGTACATCGGCGCGATGCGGAATCGGCCGGACGAGGTCGCCGAGCTGCTCGAGCTGCCGCCTCGCACCTTCGCGGTGTTCGGGCTCGCGCTGGGGCACCCCGACCCCGCCGATCGGGCGGACGTCAAGCCGCGCCTGCCGCAGGCGGCGGTGCTGCACCACGAGCGCTATGACGGCAGCCGGGTGGCCGAGCACCTCGACGTCCAGGAGCGCACGCTCGACGCCTACAACGCGACCCAGGGTCGCCGCGTCAGCTGGCGTCAGACGGTGCTTCGGCGGCTACGCGACTTCGCGAACCTTTCGGGTCGCGAGCACCTGCGTGCGGCGCTTCGCCGTCGAGGCCTGCCGTCCGAGTAGCAAGGGAGCGCGCCGCCGCGGTGAGCACCGCGATCGCCGCGGCGACCGCGAGGCCGGCGGTGGCGATCCCCAGCGACAGGGTGAGGGCATCCGGGCTGACGATCGACTGGCCGCGCAGCGCCTGCTGCGTGACGATCGCGACGACGGCGAGGAGGGCCGCGCTGCCGACGATGACCAGGCGGCGGCGCGTCTCCGCGTCGCGCAGCACCGGTACGCGGCGAGCGGCGAGTTCGAGCGCCAAGGCGAGCAGCAGGATCGCCTGCAGGGCGTGCATGCCGACGAAATGCGGAATGCGCAGGTCGCCCGCCTCGGTGCTCCACCCGAGCAGCGGCAGACCCGGTCCGCCGTCGGCGACGCCAACGGTGTGGGCGCCCGCGACGCCCTGGAAGTCGCTCAGCTGCTCGGCGGTCGGCCCGGTCATGAGGAAGCCGAGCCCCATGCCGATGAGCGAAATCACGACGGCGGCGCGGATGGCGGCGCGTCGCGCGGGGTCGCCGCCGGGGTTGCGCCAGAGCGCGATTCCCGCGACGAAGGTGGCGACCCACAGCGTCGTGATGGCTGCGGCCATGATCGACCACGCCGTCGTCGCGAGTGGGGTGTCGACCATGAAGTGGCTGCGCATCCCCGCGGCGGCGAAGCCGACGATGATGACGAGCTCGATCGCGAGGGTCACCGTGATGACGGTGCCGGCCCACCACGCGACGCGGCGCCAGCGGGTGAAGTGGCCGATGATCCACGCCCAGGTGAGGGCGTACAGCGCACCCGAGATCGCGAACTTGAGCGGCTTCTCCCACAGCGGCCGTCCGAGGAGTTCGCGCGGGTCGACGAGGTAGCCGACGAGCGCGACGACGCTGAGTGCGGTGAGCGCGACGGCGAGCACGGCGAGTGGTCGGTGCCACTCGTGGCGGGGCAGGTCGAGTCGCCAGGCTGGCGTGCTCTCGACGCGGTCGGTGGATGCTCGGGGCTCGGTCAGCATGGCGGGTCCTGTTCGCGGGTGGCCGCGTGTTGTGCAGCCGAGGTCTCGGGGGCGGGGAAGCGGCGGAACGACTCCGCCTCCTGGGCGATGCGCCGGAGCCCGGCGATCAGGGCGTCGCCCAGGACGGTGCCGACGATGACGACGTCGGTCATGGTGGTGGTGTCTCCGTGGGTCTCCTCGCCCGCACGCTCGACGGCGGCGAGGTCGGCGGAGGCGATGCGGTCGGCCGCGTCGGCATAGTCAGCGAGCACACCGTGCAAGCGCCGCTGGCCGAGATTCGCGTAAGTGTCGAGTACGCGCGCCGCCATCGCGAGCCCGGGGTTGGCGGCGTGTACGTTCCAGCCGCGCGTAGCGCACAGCTCGGCGACCAGCCGCTCTCCTTCGGTTCGGGCCGGGACGGGGCCGAACGGGTCAACGGGGTCGCCGTCGCGCACCTCGTCGGGAAGTGCGCGCTCGCTCACCGCGCGCTGAGCGATGCCGAAGACCGAGCTCAGGCCGAGCCCATCGCGCTGCATCGCCGCAACGACCTCTGCGGCGCGAGCAATCGGCAACCCGCCGACCTCGATGAGGGCGCGCACGAGGCGCACGCGATCGACGTGGCTGCGGTCGTATCGCGCCTGGTTGGGGCTCGTCCGCTCGCCCGCATGCAGGAGACCCTCGCGCAGGTAGTACTTGAGGGTCGGCACGGCCACGCCCGTCGCGTCACTCAACTCACCCATCCGCATAATGGAGAGTGTAACTATCGATAGTGCAACTGTCTATAGCGGAGTCAGCCGGCGGCTGGCGGCGTCACCTATCGCGGTACTCCGGTGGCCACACCACGGCGAAGCGCTCGAGGACGATCTGCTGATCGGGTGACCAGGTGTCGCCGCGCGCGGCCGCCGTGCGCTCCCAGTACCGGCGATGGGCGTCGCGCCAGGAGGCCAGCGTGCGGTCGTCCTCTCCCTCGTCGAAGGCGAACCGTTCATCCACCTCGTCGAAGGTCGCCAGCCGAAGCTCCCGTGAGCGCACCACGACTCGTGGGGCGCCCGTGCCGTCACAGGCGATCCAGTGCGAACCGATGCGGGGCGGCTGCTCTCCCCAGACGGCGAACTCCACCAGGAGCGCGGCGGTCGCCCGCTTGGTGCCCTCCAGCACGAGACCGAGCAGTTCGTTCGCCATCGCGGGCGAGTCACCGAAGTACTCGAGCGTCCACTCGTCGGTCGCAGCCGTCTCATCGGGATGCGCTTCGACGTATGTCCGCCACATCACCTCAGCCGCGGCGCGGTCGGGCTCGGGCAGGTGTGAGCTCACGCGGCACCGCCCGAGGTGCCGTCGAGGCCGTCGATGTAGCGCAGCACGAGCCCCTCGCGCAGCGCCCAGGGCGACACCGTCAGCGTCGATACATCGAACACCTTCATCGCGGTGCGCAACAGAATCGCACCGGCGAGGATCTGGTAGCTGCGTTCGGGGGTGATGCCGGGCAGGTACTGGCGCACATCCGACGGCATCTCGCGCATCGTCGGCTCCCACTCCTTGAGGCCCGCGTAGTGAATCGGGGCGGGCGCCCCCGTCACCGGGTCCGCCGGACCGCCTACCAGTCGCCCGATGGAGCGAATGGTCTTGGATGTTCCCACCACGCGGGTGGGTGCCGGCCGGTCGGCGAAGATCGTGTCGCGCGCCTCCGTGAAGGCGGCCCGGGCGTGCGCCCGCAGGCGCGACACCGCCTCACGTGGCGGCGGGTCGTCGCGCAGAAAGTTGATGGTGGCGCGGCCCGCGCCGAGCGGCAGCGACACCTGCGCGTCGGGATACTCGTCGGCTCCCTGCGCGATCTCGAACGAGCCGCCGCCGATGTCAAACAGCAAGATCTCGCCGGCCGACCAGCCGAACCAGCGGCGCACGGCGAGCATCGTGATGCGGGCCTCGTCGTCGCCGGTGAGCACGCGCAACTCAACGCCCGTCTCCCGCGTGATTCGGGCGAGCACCTCCTCGCCGTTCGCGGCCTCGCGGATCGCGGAGGTCGCGGTCGCCATGACGTCGTCGACGCCGATCTCGGCGACCGTGCGTGCCGCTCCCCCGATTGCCTCGACGAGCATCCTTTGGCCCTCGTCGGTGATCGCGCCGTCGTCGTCGATGAAGCGCATGAGCCGTAGCACCGAGCGCTCCGAGTGGTGCGGCACCGGGCTCGCGCCAGGGTGGGCGTCGACGACGAGCAGGTGAACGGTGTTGGATCCGACGTCGATCACTCCGAGGCGCATGCCTCGAGCGTACGCGGAGCGGGGCCGCACAAGACAAAACCCCCGGTCAGCGCGGGGGTTTTGAGAAGCTGGGGTACCTGGACTCGAACCAAGAACAACTGAACCAGAATCAGCCGTGTTGCCAATTACACCATACCCCACCAGCCACGCCAGAGACGGGGCCAGAGGGCTCGCCCGGAGGCGAACCGAGTAGCGAGTTTACCCTACCGCTGGCGTCACGATGAACGTCGCGTAACACGTGCCCGTGCCTCCGCAGCCGATCTCGGCGCTGATCGGCACGCCGAGCGCCGTACCCGGCTCGGTCACGATGACGACGTCGGTTCCTGTCTCCTGCGCCTCGAGAACAAGGTCGAGTAGGTCTTGCTGGGTGGGCGCGGCGTAGCCGTATCGTGAACCGCGCTCCTCGACGAAACCCTGCACATCGCGATACAACCCGATCCACGGGTCAAACGAGGCAGGCTGCACCTCAATTCGACTCAGGGCTCCCCCCTCGGTCACGAGTGTGAACCGATCGGTGCTGAAACGAACGCCCTGCGCCTCCTCGCCGGGCACGAGCAGGGCGAGCCGGTAAAAGAGATTCTGCGGGTGCGGGCCGATCGTGAGCGAACCATCATCGGGCAAGCCGAGGGCTGCAGCCCTGACCGGTGGGTCGGCGAGGTTGATGCGCGGGGCACGCTCGCGCTCAATGAACTCGAGCCCCTCCTCAGTGAACAGGGAGTAATTGCGGTCATCAACCTGACCGGGCTCAGGCGGGGGCGGCCCCTCAGCAAACGGCGGCACGTAGACCAGCGCCATCACGATCGCCCCGAGAATTGCGAACGACAGCACGACAGCGGGCACCCAGGCGAGCCACGGCCAGCGGCGATGCGGTTTCAGGTCGGACACTCGCTCAACTCTGCCAGACACGGCTCAGAACCAGCGCCACGCCTCCCCACCTTGCGGCAGTACGGTGGAACCGTGAGCACCGCCCCCGCCCGTCCGCGACGTCGCACGCTGGTCTGGCTCATTCCGACGGCGCTCATCACCGGCATCGCGATCGTCGCCTTCGCCCGCTGGCTGCGACTCGACCCTACTGTCGCGCACTTCATCGCGACCTACCCCGGCACCTACGCTCCCCCGCCCGGCACTCCCGAGGGCTACCCCGGCTGGCTCAGCTGGACCCACTTCCTGAACGGCTTCTTCCTGCTGTTCATCGTGAGCTCGGGCCTGCACATTCGCTCGAAGACGCGACCGATCGCGTTCTGGACGCGCCGCGTGCGCGAGGGTGACGCGGTGCGCCCGACGCGGCTGAGCATCCACACCTGGTGGCACCTGGTCGTTGTCGTCGGCTGGCTCGCGGTCGGTCTCGTCTACGTCGTCATGCTCGCGGTCAGTGGGCACTGGATGCGTCTGATTCCCACCGACTGGGCTGTCGTGCCGAACGCACTGTCCGGTGCGCTCCAGTACGCGTCGCTTGAGCCACCGCGCTACGACAGCTGGGTGGCGTACAACGCGCTGCAGCAGCTCGCCTACGCCGCGACAGTGCTCCTTGCGGCCCCACTCGCGCTCGCGACCGGGCTGCGACTGTCGCCCGTCTGGCCGGAAAAATGGATGCGCGCCCACGGCCCGCTGTCAGACACCTGGGCCCGCCAGGCTCACCGCTTCGTGCTGTGGTTCTACATCGCCTTCACGATCGTGCACACCGGACTCGTGCTCGGCACGGGCGCCACGCGAAACCTCAACACGATGTACGCCGGCATCAACGACGATGCGTCCCCCCTCGGCTGGATACTCTTCGCCGCGTCTGTGGCCGTCATGGCGGCGGCGTGGGTGCTGCTGCGGCCGCCAGCACAGGTCGCCATCGCGGAACGCACGGGAGACGTGCGCCGGATGCCCGCCCCTCGCTAAGGCAGGAACCTACAGCGAGGCCCGCAGCGCCCGCAGTCGAGTGAGTGTCGACTCTTTGCCGAGCAGCTCCATGGACTCGAACAACGGAGGGCTCACCCGGCGTCCCGACACGGCGACGCGCAGCGGCCCGAAGGCGAGGCGCGGCTTGAGCCCGAGCCCGTCGATGAGGGCGGCGCGCAGCGCGGCCTCGATCGGCTCGGGGGTGAAGTCGTCGAGCGACTCGAGCGCGGTGATTCCGGCGTCGAGAACGGCCGCAGCATCCGCACCGAGCGAGGCACGAGCATCCGCTTCGATCTCGAGGTCGGCGTCGTCGGTGAAGAGGAAGGCGACGAGCCCTGGCACCTCACCGAGCAGCGTCACGCGCTCCTGCACGAGCGGTGCGATGCGGGTCAGCAGCGCGCGCTCGCTCGGCCGCGGCACGTCGTTGAACAGGCCGGCTCCGCTGCAATACGGGATGCTGCGCTCGACGAAGTCGTCGATCTCCAGCTTCCGCACGTGGTCGCCGTTGATCGCCTCCGCCTTCTTCACGTCGAAGCGGGCGGGGTTGGGATTCACGTTCGCAACGTCAAAGGCCGCGACCATCTCGTCCATCGTGAAGACGTCGCGGTCGTGGGTGAGCGACCAGCCGAGCAGCGACAGGTAGTTGAGCAGGCCCTCGCGGATGAAGCCGCGGTCGCGGTGGTGGAACAGGTTCGACTCGGGGTCGCGCTTCGACAGCTTCTTGTTGCCCTCGCCCGTGACATAGGGCAGGTGGCCGAAGCGCGGGATCGCGGTGGCGACCCCGATGTCGATGAGCGCGTGGTACAGCGCGATCTGGCGCGGGGTCGACGACAGGAGGTCTTCGCCGCGCAGCACGTGCGTGATGCCCATGAGCGCGTCGTCGACGGGGTTCACGAAGGTGTAGAGCGGGGCGCCGTTCGGGCGCACGACCACGAAGTCGACGAAGCTGCCGGCGGGGAAGGTGATCTCGCCGCGCACCAGGTCCTCGAAGCTCAGGTCGGAGTCGGGAACGCGCAGGCGCAGGGCGGGCTCACGCCCCTCGGCGCGGTAGGCGGCCTTCTGCTCGTCCGTGAGCTCGCGCTCCCAGTTGTCGTAGCCCTGCTTGGGGTCGCGGCCGAGCTCGATGTTCTTCTGCTCGATCTCTTCGCCCGTCAGGAAGCTCTCGTAGAGGTGCCCCGCCTCGAGCAGCTGGTCGATGATGCCGCGATAGATGTCGCCGCGCTGCGACTGACGGTACGGGCCGTGCGGCCCACCGGTCTCAACGCCCTCGTCCCAGTCGAGGCCGAGCCAGCGCAGCGCGTCGAGCACCTGGTGGTAGCTCTCTTCGCTGTCGCGCGCCGCGTCGGTGTCTTCGATGCGGAAGACGAACGTGCCGCCCGTGTGGCGGGCGTACGCCCAGTTGAACAGCGCGGTGCGGATCAGCCCGACGTGGGGCGTGCCGGTCGGCGAGGGGCAGAAGCGGACGCGCACGTCGGCGCCGGAAGCGGTGGTGAAGGCGGGGGTGGTCATCGGGAGTCAAGCGTACCGGCGGGCGGCCGCGCCCCGGCGCGCGGGGTGAGCATGAGCAGCACCGCCACGACCGCCACGAGGCCGAGCACCGCGAACGAGAGTCCTGAGTAGCCGATGGCGGTCAGCACGAGACCGGATGCGGCTCCGGCGGCCGCCCCGCTCGCGCTCATGACGAGGTCGCTACGGCCCTGCAAGATCGTGCGGCGGGCGGGTGGCGCCGACTCGGTGAGCAGCGCGGAACCGGCGACGGTCGCGGCGCTCCAGCCGAGACCGAGCAGAATCAGGCCAACGACGACCCACGCCTCACTCTCACTGCCGAGGGCCGTCGAGAGCAGGCTCGCGACCAGCAGCACCTGCCCGATGAGGATCGTCGCCCACCGGCCGATTCGGTCGCTCAGAATGCCGAACACGGGCGCGAGCGCATACATGCCGGCGATGTGCAGGCTGATCGTGAAACCGACGATGACGAGGCTCGCGCCATGGTCGACGAGGTGTACGGGCGTCATCGCCATGACGGCCACCATCGTCGCGTGGCTCAGCGCGATCGCCACGAAGGCGAGACGCACCCCTCCCGCGTCGCCGGTCGCGATCGTCGGCGACGCGGTCGATCCGGATGCGCGCGCCGCTTCATCGGCGCGCTGCACCTCCCAGCGCGCGGCGACCCGCAGGGGGTCGGGCCGCAAGAGCAGCACGTAGAGCACCGCCGCGCTCAGCTGCGCGACGGCGGTGAACACGAACGCTCCAGACAGCGCGGGAAGCCCCAGCCAGGAACCGAGGGTCTCCCCCGGCCCGATGAGATTCGGCCCGCTCACCGCGCCGATCGTCGTGGCCCACACGACGAGTGACAGGTCGCGCCCGCGGGTGGCGTCGGCTGCCAGGTCAGCCGCGGCGAACCGCGACTGCAGGTTGACGGCGGTGCCGACACCGATGGCGGCGAGCGCGACCAGCAACAGCCAAAACGCGCCGATCCCCGCGGAGACGATGGCGAGCATCCCGCCGGTGGCCGCGACCGCTGCACCCGTTGCGAGCGCCGGAGCGCGTCCCGCCCGGGCCGCGAGGCGGGCGAGCGGAACGGCGGCGAGCGCGGCGCCGAGGGTCGCCATCGTGGCGGCCATACCGCTGAGCGCCGGCGTACCCGACACTTCGGCAGCCAGCAGCGCCCCGAGTGAGAGCGTCGACCCCATGCCGAGCCCGGCAAGCACCTGCCCGGCCATGAGGGTGCCGCGCACACGGCGTTGGAGGAGCGCGATGCCGGCAGCCGTCAGCACGGAGTCGGCGGCGGCGTGCGCGGTCATGCGCCGCAGTCTACGCCGATTTTTATACCCGGTGGGGTATCTGCCCGACTAGGCGTCGACGCGGTCGTCGCGGTTCTTCGCCGGGTTCGACAGCGTGCCGAGCCCGTCGATCTGGATCTCGACCGTCTGGCCGTCGACGAATCCGCCCAGTCCGTCGGGCGTGCCCGTGAGAATCACGTCGCCGGGTAGCAGGGTCCACACGTCGGAGATGAACTCGATGAGCTCGGGGATTCCGAAGACGAGGTCTGCGGTGTTTCCTTTGCGGCGCAACTCGCCGTCGACAAACGTCTCGATCTCGAGGTTCGTCGGGTCGATATCGGTTTCGATGAACGGGCCAAGCGGGCAAAACGTGTCGTAGCCCTTCGCCCGCGCCCACTGGCCATCAGCAAACATCACGTCACGAGCGGACACGTCGTTGGCGATGGTGTACCCAAACACGACGCTCTGCCAGTCGTCACGCTTCACACGCTTGGCGACCGAACCGATGACGATCGCGAGTTCACCCTCGTGCACGATGCGACCCTCGACGGGCGGCAGGATGATCGGGTCGCCGGGGCCCACCACCGCCGTGTTCGGCTTCAAGAAGATAAGGGGGTTCTTGAGGCCGTCGTGGCCCATCTCTTTGGCGTGGGCGGCATAGTTCATGCCGACACAGATCACCTTCGATCGCGGGATCACCGGAGCGAGGATGCGCGCGTCCTTCAGCGGAACACGCTCACCCGTCGTGTCATACCCGTGGAACATCGGGTCGCCGGTCAGAACGACCAACTCGTCGTCGTCAACGATTCCGTACCGGGGGTCGGCCACCTCGGCCGTAGCGAAACGCGCGATCTTCACGGCGAGAGCCTACCGCTCGCTCCCGGATGCTCGATGCACACGCATGGAATCATCGTGACGAGCGAGGGGTCACCACGTACGTCGCGGTGACCTGCCCTTGCCCATCGGTCGATACGGACACGTCGACTCGATAGGCGCTCGACGTGAACGCGCCGTACCCGCTCGTCGCGTCGCTCGACACTCCGCTGGACGTGAATCCGGCGCCCTCCAGGGCGCCACGCGCCTCGCTGAAGGCGCCAGCATCCTGGAGGCGCGTGCGCACAACCCAGCCGGAACCGTCGGGCCCCGCGCCGCCACCGAGCACCTCGCCAACAAGCGGGATCTCCGCGGGGAAGCTCGAGGGGAGCGAGCCGTCGGTGGTCACCTCAACACCACCCAGCACGTCTCCGACGAGGCCCTGGATCTGCTCGTCGAGTCCTGTTGTGATCTGCTCGACACCCTGGTTGACGAGACCCTCGACGATGTTGTCGATGGGCGTTCCGGTGCTGCAGGCGCTCGCGCTGAGCGCGATCGTCGTCGCCAGCGCGGCGACAACGACGGGACGACGACGCTGTGTCATCGTGTGTGCTCCTTCGGGCAAATGGGGCGAGGAATCAGGCGTTCTGGCGCTTGAGGCGGCTGGTCGCCCGAGCGCGTTCCGTCTGGTCGAGAACCACCTTGCGGATGCGCACCACCTCGGGGGTCACCTCAACGCACTCATCCTCGCGCGCGAACTCTAGACATTCCTCGAGAGTCAGCTGGCGCGGCGGTGTGAGACGCTCAAGCTCTTCCGCCGTCGACGAGCGGATGTTGTTGAGCTTCTTCTCCTTCGTGATGTTGACGTCCATGTCTTCACCGCGCGAGTTCTCGCCCACGACCATGCCTTCGTAGACCTCTTCCGTGGGCTTGACGAAGAACGTCATGCGCTCCTGCAGCGCCATCATCGCGTTGGTCGTCGCAACCCCCGCCCGGTCGGCCACGATCGAACCGTTGATGCGGGTCGTGATCGAACCCGCCCACGGCTCGTACCCGTGAGCGATCGCGTTGGCGATGCCCGTTCCGCGAGTCGTGGTGAGGAACTCGGTGCGGAAGCCGATCAGACCGCGGCTCGGCACGAGGAACTCCATGCGCACCCACCCGGTTCCGTGGTTCGTCATGCCCTCCATGCGGCCCCGGCGGGCGGCGAGCAGCTGGGTGATGGCTCCGAGATACTCTTCGGGCGCGTCGATCGTCAGCGCCTCAAACGGTTCGTGCAGAGCGCCGTCAATGGTCTTCGTGACCACCTGGGGCTTACCGACGGTGAGTTCGAAGCCCTCGCGGCGCATGTTCTCGACGAGGATCGCGAGAGCAAGCTCACCGCGGCCCTGCACCTCCCACGCGTCGGGGCGGCCGATGTCGACAACGCGGATCGAGACGTTACCGATCAGCTCGCGATCGAGGCGATCTTTCACCATGCGCGCGGTGAGCTTGTGGCCCTTGACCTTGCCGACGAGCGGGCTCGTGTTCGTGCCAATCGTCATCGAGATGGCCGGCTCGTCGACCGTGATGGCCGGAAGTGAGCGAATGTCTTCGGGGTCGGCGATGGTCTCACCGATGGTGATGTCTTCAATGCCCGCGATGGCCACGATGTCGCCGGCGGTTGCCGATTCAGCGGGGAAGCGCTCGAGCGCCTTCGTCTTCAGTAACTCAGTGATGCGCATGTTCTGGTGGCTGCCGTCGTGGCGCACCCACGCAACCTGCTGGCCCTTCTTCAGCGTGCCGTTGAAGATGCGCAGCAGCGCGATACGACCGAGGAACGGCGAGGCATCGAGGTTGGTCACGTGCGCCTGGAGGGGATGCTCGTCGTCGTACGTCGGCGCGGGGATGTGCTGAAGGATCGCCTCGAACAGCGGCTCGAGGTCATCGTTGTCGGGCAGCTGGCCGTCGGCGGGACGCGTGCGGCTCGCCGCGCCGGCACGGCCCGACGCGTAGATGACCGGGAGATCGAGAATGGCGTCGACGTCGAGGTCGGGCACCTCGTCCTGCAGGTCACCGGCGAGACCCAGCAACAAGTCGTGCGTTTCTTCCTCGACGGCCTCGATGCGTGCATCCGGCCGGTCGGTCTTGTTGACCAGCAGGATGACCGGAAGCTTCGCCGCGAGAGCCTTGCGCAACACAAAGCGCGTCTGGGGCAGTGGGCCCTCACTGGCATCGACGAGCAAGACGACGCCGTCGACCATGCTCAGGCCGCGCTCGACCTCGCCACCGAAGTCGGCGTGGCCGGGCGTGTCGATCACGTTGATCGTGATTTCCTGCCCGCCCGAGTGCTTGCCGGTGTAGGTCACGGCCGTGTTCTTGGCGAGGATCGTAATGCCCTTTTCGCGCTCGAGGTCGTTCGAGTCCATCGCGCGGTCTTCGACGTGCGCGTGCGCGGCGAACGAATCGGTTTGGCGAAGCATGGCGTCGACCAGAGTGGTCTTGCCGTGGTCGACGTGGGCAACAATCGCCACGTTACGCAGGTCGGAGCGGGTGGCGAGCGCCATAAAAGTTAGTCCTTGGGGGCTTGGCGGCTCTCACGACGCTCGCGCTGCGCTACCGGGTCGGGAAGCGGCACGGCGGCGATGAGGCGCTGAGTGTATGGGTCTTGCGGGTTGCGCAGAATCTGGTCGCGCGGGCCCTGCTCGACCAGCTTACCCCGGTGCATGACCGCGATGCGGTGCGCGAGCATGTCAACGACCGCGAGGTCGTGGCTGATGAACAGGCAGGCGAACTGCAGCTTCTGCTGCAGATCTTGCAGCAGGTCAAGGAATCGGGCCTGCACCGAGACGTCGAGCGCGCTCGTTGGCTCGTCGGCGATGAGCAGGTCGGGGGCGAGTGCGAGGGCGCGTGCGATGCCGACACGCTGACGTTGACCGCCCGATAGCTCGTGGGGATAGCGGTTGCGGTAGCTCTTCGGCAGTTCGACCGACGTCAGCAACTCTTCGACGCGCTTCGACAGCGCCTCACCCTTCGCCTCGCCCGCGAGGAACAGGGGCTCACCGATCGACTCACCGATCGGCATGCGCGGGTTCAGGCTTGAGCCCGGGTCCTGGAAGACGATGCCGGCCTTGCGGCGCAGCGGGCGGAGATCTTTGGCGTTCGCCTTCGAGATGTCGATGCCCGCCGAGATGAGGGTGCCCTCCTTGATGGGAAGGAGGCCCACCGCGGCCCGTCCGAGCGTGGTCTTGCCCGAACCGGACTCGCCGACGAGTCCGACGATCTCGCCGGGGTAGACGTCGAGGTTGATGCCATCGGCGGCGCGGAAGGCGGGGACGCGGCCACGCTTCGGGTACTCAATCGCCACATCCTTGAAGGAGAGGATCGGGTCTTGCCCGGTGCGCTCGGCGACCGCGGAGCCCTCGTCAGTGGAGTGCTGGCCGAGGTGCGGCACTGAGCTCAGCAGCGACTGGGTGTACGGGTGTTGCGGCTTGGTGAAGATGTCGAGCGCGGTGCCCTGCTCGACGACGCGCCCATCTTTCATGACCATCATCGAGTCGGCGAGGTCGGCGACGACGCCCATGTCGTGCGTGATCAGAAGGATCGCCGAGTCGAGGCGAGTCCGCAGACTGCGCAACAGCTCAAGGATTTCAGCCTGCACGGTCACGTCGAGTGCGGTGGTCGGCTCGTCCGCGATGAGCAGCACCGGGTCGCACGAGATCGCCTGGGCGATCATGGCACGCTGGCGCTGACCCCCCGAGAGCTGGTGCGGGTACTTGTTGAAGGCGATCGCCGGCTCGGGCATCTCGACCTTTGTCAGCAGCTCGATCGCACGCTCTTTGGCCTCGGCAGGCGTCATGCTGAAGTGCGTGCGGAGCGTTTCGACCAGCTGGAAGCCGACGGTGTACACGGGGTTCAGGGCCGTCATCGGCTCCTGGAAGATCACGGCAATCTGGTTTCCGCGCACCCGACGCAGCTCGCGCTGGTCGAGGCCGGCGATCTGGCGACCCAGCAGCTCGATCGAGCCGGTGACGCGGGCGGTGGGCGGCAGCAGGCCGAGCAGCGCCATCGAGCTCGAGCTCTTTCCGGAGCCAGACTCGCCAACGATGGCGAGAACTTCACCGCGCTTGACGCGGTAGTTCAGGTCGATGGCTGCCGGGTAGTACTCGCCGTCGACCCAGAAGTCGACGCCAAGGCCCTGCACGTCGAGAACCGTCTCGACGGCCGTCGGGGTGGAAGTGGTGGTGCTCACGATGCGTCCTTTGTGGGGAGGGTGGTGGGGCTGTCATCTGAAAAGCTGGTGGCATGCGGTTGCAGCCTGTGCGTTTTCGCCCCGTGTTCGGTCGAGTCTTGAGTGTGGTGGTCGCGCTCATCGCGGCCAGTGCCCTGTCGGGCTACCTGTTTGCCGGAGACCTGGAGGGTCTCGCGCGCTACGGCTGGTGGTACGTTCTCGGCGCCGCGGCCGTCATTGCCATGTACTGGTCGCCCAGCGTTCTGGTGACCGAGGACGAGGTGACGGTGCAGAACCCGCTCGCGACCTGGCACGTGCCGTGGGGCGCCATTCAGCGCATCGACACGAAGTTCGCCCTGACGCTCTTCACCGAGCGCGCCCGCATCGAGGCGTGGGCCGCCCCGGCGTCGGGTCGCTACACGGTGTTCCGTCTCGGACCTGACGACACCAAGGTCAGCGAATCGGCGAAGGTCGCCGGGGCGATTCGCCCCGGCGACAGCCTCGCGAGCGAGAGCGGCCAGGCCGCCGACTACATTCGTCGCCACTGGGAACTCTTGCGCGACGACAACCTGCTGGATGCCGACACGCGCCCCGTGACGCGCGACTGGCACGTCGCCACCCTGCTGGCGCTCGCGGGTCTCACGCTCGCCGGCATCCTGGGCGCCGCGCTCTAGAGCCTGCATCAGCGTGCCTGGGCGGCGGCGCGAGCCGCTTCGGCCTTCTTCAGCGCGCGCTCACTGGGCAGGCGCTTCTGGCGCGGGTCGAAGGCGTCGCGCAGGCCGTCACCGATGAAGTTGATCGTCAGGGCGATGGCGATGATGAACACACCCGGCCACCAGAACAGCCACGGCCGCGTGTTGAACGCCGCCTGATTGTCACTGATGATCTTGCCAAGCGAGGTGTCGGGCGACGTCACACCGAAGCCGAGGAAGCTGAGGCCCGTCTCGAGCAGGATCGCCGCGGCCATGAGAAGCGTCGTGTTGACGATGATGACGCCGATCGCGTTCGGCAGGATGTGCTTGAACACGATTCGGCTGTCACTCGCGCCGGCGACGCGGGCCGCATCAACGAATTCGCGCTCGCGCAAGCTCAACACCTCGGCTCGTACGAGACGAGCGAGTCCCGTCCAGACGAAGAAGCCGAGCACCAGGGCGAGGAAGAACGCGCCCTGGCCGCCGATCGCGCGACCCACGACGGCACCGACGACGAGCACGGGGATCGTGATGATGATGTCGGTGAAGCGCATCAGCACCGAGTCGACCCAGCCGCGGTAGTACGCCGACACGGCCCCGATGACGGTGCCGATCAGGGTCGCAAGCAGACCGACGATCACCATGATCGTGATCGACTGCTGCGTTCCGCGCATGACGACCGCGAAGATGTCGCGCCCGACCGTGTCTTGGCCGAAGGGGTGGTCACCGAGTCGGATACCGTCGCCGCCGAGGAATTCGGGGATGAGGCTCAACGTCGGACGTCCGCGGTTCTGTGAGACGGGGATCTCGGTCCACGTCCACTGCCACCATCCGGCTGTCTTGACGGTGAGCTCGAAGATTTGGAAGTCAATACCCACGCTTGAGAACGCAAGCACGACGATGAAGACCAGCACGGCCAGCGAGACCATCGCGCCCTTGTGCCGGAAGAACCGGCGGCGGACGATCTGAGACTGGCTGAGGCCCTCGACCTCCTTCATCTCGATCGCGTTCTCAGCAGATTCAACCTTGCCGGGGTCGTTGTGGCCGGGCTCGTTAATGGGCGTAGTAGTCATGATTACGACACTCGGATTCGCGGGTCGAGGATGGCGTAGACGATGTCGGCGATCATGTTGAACAAGATCGCTAGACCGCCCACGACGACGAAGAAGGCCATGACGGGGTTCGGATCAACCCGGTTGAGGCCGTTGACGAACAACTGGCCCATACCCGTCCAGCCGAACACGGTCTCGGTAATGACCGCACCGCCGACAAGTCCGCCGATGTCGAAGGCGACGATCGTGGCGATCGGAATGAGCGCATTGCGGAATCCGTGGCGAACCACGACTGTTCGCTCGGCGAGGCCCTTGGCCCGTGCCGTGCGGATGTAGTCCTGGTTCATCACCTCGAGCATGCTCGCGCGCGAGTAGCGCGTGTAGGTGGCAAACGAGATGAGCACGAGCGCGATCGTCGGGAGGAGCAGGTGCGTGTAGATGTCGACACCCTGCACCCACAGCGAGCCCTGGAGATTCGGAGTCGACGAACCGATCGTGGCGATGGGGCGCCCGCGGATGCGGCCGGAGTTGGCGTAAGCGGGCCACACCTGCATGAAGCGGTCAAGTGCGATGACGAACGCCGTGATGAAGCCGGTGAAGCCGGTAACGCGCATCACCGAGCCGCGATCGTGCCCTCCGAGGAAGTAGCCGACTGCGACGCTCACCGCGACCGCTGCGAGTGCCAGGCCCAGCAGCATCCACCACTCCGTGATGAAGAACGAGATGTACGTCATGAACGGGAAGTAGAAGGCAACACCGATTGCGGCCGTCACGAGCGCGGCGATGAGCGCGCGGCGGTTGCCCAAGCCAGTGATAATCGCGGTCATGGCGAATGCCGCGCCGACGCCGGTGAGGATCACCCCAACGATGCCGATCTGAGGAACGCTGAACCAGTCGACGGCGTTCATGTAGAACAGCGTGATCGTCGCCGCGGAGCCGGCAACCACCGCGGTGAGTGCTTTCCGCCGGAACTTGCCCGGAATGATCGACGACCACAGGATCGCCGACACCACGGCTATGCCGATGATCACGTTGGTCGGGACGACCGGATTTCGCTCGAGGAAATCGTTGAACCCGATGGCCACGAACTGCTTGAGCAGGACCGCGACCCAGAAGATCGGCAGCGAGAAGAACAGGAACGCGATGAAGGTGACCGCGTAGTCGTAGCCGGAGTACTGGCGAAGGGCCGTCGTGATGCCGACGATCAGGCCCAGGATGATCGCGACGATCGTCGCGATCGTGACGAGCTGGATGGTCGAGCCGATGGCCTGGGCAAGCATCGCGTTGACGTCTCGGCCTTCGACGCTGACGCCGAAGTCACCGCGAATAATGCCGCCGAACCATATGAAGTAGCGAAGAGGCGGAATCACGTCCAGATTCAGCTGGCGAACTCGGGCCTCAATGAGTTGCTCCCGGTTGGGAGCTTGGCTGGCGCGAAACTCTTCAAGCGGGTCACCAGAAAAGGCAACCAGGTTGTACATGAGAAACGTTGCGGCCAGCAAGACAAAGACCGACGCAATCAGGCGTCGGATGACGAACGTGAGCATAGGGGTGGTGTGCCTATCTGGGATGGGAGGAGGGTGCCTACCAGGGGGGAGCGCTGGGGCCGCTTGTAGCGACCCCAGCGCTCTTACTGGAAACTGACGAGAAAGTCAGTCGTCAGGGGAGGTTTACTCCTCGACGATGTTCGTCTCGGTCGGCGTCCAATCCCAGATGTTCCAGAAGATGGTCGGCGAGAGCGGGCCGGGGCTGACACCCTCGACGCGGTCGCTGAACGCCGTCACTGCCGGGAACTGGAAGATGGTCAGACCGTAGAAGTCGTCCATCAGGAGCTTGTCGATCTCGATCAGGATCTCGATCTGACGGTCCTCATCAAGCGTCGTGTCAAGCTCGTTCAGCAGAGCGTCAACCTGGTCGTTGCTGTAGAAGTTCAGGTTGTTACCACCGGTGCTGAGGAACGTCGACGACGAGTTGGTCACACCGAGGCTCGTCGACTGCCAGCCGAAGAACACGGCGTCGTAGCCACCCGGCGTACCGAGCAGGCCACCCCACTCGGGGCTGCCGCAGTCTTCGACGTCGAAGCCAGCCTGCGTGGCCGACTGCTGGATGAGAGCAAACTCGTCGACACGACGCGGGTTGTTGTTCGCGTAGAGGATGCACACGGGCGGGTTCTCGACGCCAGCTTCGGCGATGAGCTCCTGGGCACGCTCGATGTCAACTTCGCCGAAGCGCTCGGCCATGCCGTTGTTGGCGACCGTCTCGTCGTAGCCGGGGGCGCCCGGAACGATGAGCTGCGAGTTGCGCACCTCGGCGTTCGGGTTGAGCGGCTGGATGAGGGTCTCGACGATCTGCTGACGCGGGATCGTGAGCAGGAAGGCCTCGCGCAGCAGCGGGTTCTCGAACGTGTCGTTCTTGCCGTTGGCGAAGGTCAGGTCGATGTGCTCGTAGACAGCCTCTTCGCCACCGAGCACGGTGATGCCGTCGAGCGCGGCGAGCGCGTCGGCAACGTCGGCCGTAGCCTGGGGCGAGATGACGTCGACCTCACCGTTGGCGAGGGCCTGAACGGCGGCCAGCGGGTCGCTGATGAAGCGAACCGTGACCTCTTCGATCTGCGGCTGGCGGTCGCCCACGTAGTTCTCGTTGGCGGTCAGCGTGATGAACTGGTCAGCGACGAAGTCGGTGATCAGGTAGGGGCCCGAGCCGATCACCAGGTCGGTGTCGGCCGGCATCTCGCTGAAGTTGTAGCCCGAGTTCCAGAAGCGCGAGACCGCGGCGAGAACCTCGGTGTCGTTGTTCTGAACGGCCTCGATGAAGGTCTGCTTCGCCTCGGCCGGGTCTTCGATGCCGAGAGCCTTGCCCACGGTGACGTGCGCGGGAACGCCCACACCGAAGACGAGCTCCCAGTCAACAAAGATCTCGTCGTATGTCAGCGTGATGGTCTTGCCGTCGACCTCGGGAACCTGCGTAACGAGAGGCAGGCCAACGCCGCCAGCGGTGTCGAAGAACACCACGTCCTGCGGGAAGTCGTCGGTGTAGTCACCGGTCTCGGGGTCGATGAACTCGCTCGGGTCGAACTCAGGCGTGTTGACGTTGCCCGAGTTGGCGGCCCAGGTCAACAGCATGTCAGCTGCGTCGACCGGGGTGCCGTCCGACCAGACGACGTCGTCGTTGATCGTGTACTGAACGGTGAGCGGGTCTTCGTTGATGACCTCGTAGGTGCCGAACGACTCGTCACGAACGAGTGCCGGCTCGTTGTTGTAGTAGTTGAAGCCGGCGTTCGTCATGTAAATGATGTTCGCGTTGGCGGTGGCGTTACCGAACGAGGTGTCGGCGTTGTACGAGTAGAACGCCTGGTTCCACGCGATGGTGATCGACGAGCCCTCAACGATCTCCGCGCCCGGCTCAGGAGCCGAACATGCGGAGAGAACGAGAGCGCTAGCCGCCACGGTGGCCGTCAGGGCCCCGAATTTGCTGATACGCAATTTTCCTCCTGTGCAAGTGGATCGCAAGGGCACGTTCCGAGCGCACCCTTACGCCTGTTGGATATGACCCTAGATAGGGGGGCACACCCAGGCCAAACCCTAGGCCCATTCGTTACACACCGGTAACGCGATTGAGCCGCGCCTGGGGAAAACGGCGATTTGATGCGCAGCTCTGGCTATTGGCGCACGAATTGTGCACACGCGCGGCATCATGACGCAGAGCGCGAAACATGCAAGCAATGGGGTTGCGAATCACACCCCGCACATGTTGTTCGAATGCTCACATGAGCACGGTCACAGCGCCCATAAGATTGCGGTCCTCCACAATGGACCCATGACCTCGCCCGCCGCGTTTTCGAGCCCTCGACGAATCCGCGCGGAGATCCTTATCGTGCTGGGTCTATCGCTTGGCATGAGCGCGCTCTATGCCATCGTCAACATCATCAACCGGGCGACGCGCGATGTGCCGCTGAATCAGCAGACCGCGTCGATCAACATCTCCCGCGACCAGCGGGAAGTCTTCGACCTGCTGTACCAACTCTTGGGCATCACGGCCGCGCTCGTGCCGGTCGCCCTGGTCGTTTTCCTGCTGTGGCAACCGCATCGTCCGCACCTCGGGCGCCTAGGTATCGATGCGAAGCGGCCCTGGCGCGATGCCCGCGATGGGATCGCGCTTGCGGCCCTCATCGGCATTCCGGGACTATTCGTCTACCTGGGCGGGCGCGAGCTCGGTCTGACCGTCACCGTGGTCCCGACCGACCTGGGCGCGTACTGGTGGACCGTGCCCGTGCTCCTTCTCGCTGCCCTCCGCGCGGGAGTTGTGGAGGAGGTGATCGCCGTCGGGTACCTGTTTGCGCGCCTGCGTGAACTGGGCTGGGGGCCGTGGGCGATCATCCTCACCAGTTCTGTCTTGCGCGGCGCGTACCACCTCTATCAGGGGCTCGGGGCGTTCGTCGGCAACTTCCTGATGGGGGTGATCTTCGGCTGGCTGTATCAGCGCTTCGGGCGCCTGCTGCCCCTCGTCATCGCCCATACCGCGCTCGATGCTGTGATTTTTGTGGGATACCCCTGGGCGGCCGCCGCGTTCCCAGCCCTCTTCGGGCTACCCGGGTGACTCTGGGCATATGCCCTCACTCGAGATCGGCCAGCAGGCCCCCAACTTCACCCTGCCCGGGGTGACCGTGACCGACGGGCGCGCCCAGCAGCGACACTTCTCACTGCGCGACATGCGCGGCGCCCCCGTCGTGCTGGCCTTCTACCCCGCCGACAACTCGCCAGGGTGCACGGCGCAGCTGTGCTCGTACCAGTCGGAGCTGGCCGGCTTCGAGGAACTCGGAGCACAGGTCTGGGGAATCAGCCGGCAAGACGCGGCGAGCCACGAAGCATTCGCCCTGCGGCAGGGCCTCACCTTCCCCCTCCTCGCCGACGAGAAGGGCGACGTCGTCGAGCGCTACGGCGTGAGCATGTTCGGGATGGGCGTGCGTCGCTCGATCTTCATCATCGACGCCGACGGCGTGCTGCGGTGGAAGCACGTCGCGCTCGTCGGCATGACGTTCCAGAGCGCACGGACCATCCGGGAGCAGCTGCGGATGCTCGACTCAGCATCCGACGACGGCGCGGCCCGCGACGACGCCGCTTCCTGACTCCCGCTCTCGCGCTCGACCGCTAGGCGAACGCCTCGATCGGCGGGCAGGCGCACACGAGGTTGCGGTCGCCGAACGCCTGATCGACCCGGCGCACGGGCGGCCAGTACTTGTCAGCTCGGGTCGCTCCGAACCCGCCGGAGGCGGCCGCTTCCCCCTCCGCGAGCGACGCCGGGTAGACGGCAACCTCGCGGCTGTAGGGATGCGTCCACTCCCCCGCGATGGCGCTCTCCGCCGTGTGCGGGGCTCCCACCAGCGGATTGTCGTCGGCCGGCCACTCGCCGCGGGCAACCGCGTCGGCCTCGTGCCGGATGGCGATCATGGCCTGCACGAAGCGCTCAAGCTCAGCCAGGTCTTCTGACTCGGTGGGCTCGACCATGAGGGTTCCCGCGACGGGGAACGACATCGTCGGCGCGTGGAACCCGTAATCGATGAGCCGCTTCGCGACGTCGTCGACGGTGATGCCCGTCTGCTCGCGCAGCGGCCGCAGGTCGAGGATGCACTCGTGCGCCACGAGCCCGTTCTCGCCCGCGTAGAGAACCGGGTAGTGCTCGCGCAGGCGCAGCGCCACATAGTTGGCGGCGAGCACTGCGTTGGCGGTCGCCTCACGCAGGCCGTCCGCACCCATGAGTCGCGCGTACGCCCACGAGATCGGCAGAATGCTCGCCGAGCCATAGGGGGCGGCCGATACGGGGGCTCCGCGGTGCTCGACGACGCCGACAGCTCCGGTCTCGAGGTCGAATGGCGGGTGCTGGTGCATCTGCGCGAGCGGATGCCCGGGCAGGAATTCAGCCAGGTGCGCCTTCGCGGCGACCGGGCCCACGCCCGGCCCTCCCCCGCCGTGCGGGATGCAGAAGGTCTTGTGCAGGTTCAGGTGACTGACGTCTCCGCCGATGTCGCCGTATCGGGCGTAGCCGAGCAGCGCGTTGAGGTTGGCGCCGTCGATGTACACCTGGCCGCCGGCCTCGTGCACGGCGGCGGTGACCTCCATCACGTCGTGCTCGTACACGCCGTGCGTCGACGGGTAGGTGATCATGAGGGCGGCGAGCTCGTCGCGGTGCTCGGCGATCTTGGCGCGGAGGTCGTCGAGATCGACGTCGCCGGTCTCGGTCGTGCCCACGACGACGACGCGCATCCCGGCCAGCACGGCGCTGGCGGCGTTCGTGCCGTGCGCGCTCGATGGGATCAGGCACACGGTGCGGTGCTCGTCGCCCCGCGAGCGGTGGTAGCCGCGAATCGCGAGCAGCCCCGCGAGCTCGCCCTGGCTGCCCGCGTTGGGCTGCAGCGAGACCGCGTCGTAGCCGGTGAGCTCGGCGAGCCACGTCTCAAGGTGCCCGATCATGACGAGCGAGCCCTGCACGTCGTCGAGCGGCGCGAAGGGGTGCAGGCCGTTGAACTCGGGCCAACTGACGGCGGCCATCTCGGTCGCCGCGTTCAGCTTCATGGTGCACGAGCCGAGCGGGATCATGCCGCGGTCGAGCGCGTAGTCGCGGTCGGCCAGACGCTTGAGATAGCGCATCATCGACGTCTCGCTTCGGTGGGTGTGGAACACCGGGTGCGTCATGAACTCGGATGCGCGGCGCAGGTTCTCGGGGACGCCCGATCGCGTCTCGGTGCCGGCAAGCGCCAGCCCTGAGCCCGGCGTCGCCCCGAAGACGCCGAGCAGTCGCGCCACGATGTCGCGGCTCGCGGACGCGGGTTCGTCGATGCTGAAGCGCACGGTTTCGCCGTCAAGCCGGTGCAGCAGCAGGTCGGCCTCGCGCGCCGCGGCAATGACGTCATCGGCCCGGCCCGGAACGCGCACGGTGAGCGTGTCGAAGTAGGCGTCAACCTGAACCTCGACGCTGTTTGCGGCGAGGCGGTCGGCAACATCGCGGGTGACGCGGGCAACGCGTTCGGCGATTCGGCGCAGCCCGTCGGGGCCGTGGTACACGCCGTACATCGACGCCATGACGGCGAGCAGCACCTGCGCGGTGCAGATGTTCGACGTGGCCTTGTCGCGGCGGATGTGCTGCTCACGCGTCTGCAGGGTGAGCCGGTAGGCGGGGCGGCCGTCGGCATCTTTCGAGACGCCGACGAGGCGGCCGGGCATCTGCCGCTCGAGCCCCGTGCGCACGGCGAGGTAGCCGGCGTGCGGGCCGCCGAAGCCCATCGGCACGCCGAAGCGCTGGGTCGTGCCGACCGCGACGTCGGCGCCGAGCTCGCCAGGGCTCGTGATGAGCGTGAGCGCGAGCAGGTCGGCGGCGACGACGGCGAGGCCGCCGGCGTCGCGCACGCGGGCGATGACCGCCGACGGGTCCCAGATGCGGCCAGACGCCGCCGGGTACTGCACGAACACTCCGAACGCCTCGGGCAATTCAGCCGGGTCGATGTCGGCGAGGGGCAGATACACGAGCTCGAGGCCGAGGGCCTCGGCGCGGCCGTCGAGCACGGCCCGAGTCTGGGCGAACAGGTCGTCGTCGACGAGGAACACGTTCGACGCGGCTTTCGACGCCCGGCGCGCGAGCAGCATGCCCTCAACAACCGCCGTCGCCTCGTCCAGCATCGATGCGTTCGCGGTGCCGAGCCCCGTCAGGTCGGCGACCATCGTCTGGAAGTTCAGAAGCGCCTCCAGGCGCCCCTGCGAAATCTCGGGCTGGTACGGCGTGTAGGCGGTGTACCAGCTGGGGTTCTCAAGCACGTTGCGCTGGATCACGGCGGGCGTGATCGTGCCGTAGTAGCCCTGCCCAATGAGGCTCGTGCGCACCGTGTTGTGCGAGGCGATGGCGCGCAGCTCGGCCATCACCTCGGCCTCGGTCGCGGGGGCGGGCAAGGTGCGCAGAGCGGCGGTCTGGCGGATCGCGGACGGGACCGCCGCATCCATCATCGCCTCGATGGTGTCGTAACCGAGCGCATCGAGCATGAGGCGCTGAGCGTCGGAGTCGAGGCCGATGTGGCGCTCAGAGAAGTCGCGGGACATGCGGTGCTGGGTCTCTTTCCTGGTCGCTACTCGCCGATGAGGGCGCGGTACTCGTCGGCGCTCATCAGGGCGGGCGTCTCGGCGACGCGCACCTTCACGAGCCAGCCGTCGCCATAGGGGTCGGCGTTGATCGTCTCGGGGGCGTCGACAACGGCCTGGTTGGCCTCGACGACCTCGCCCGAGACGGGCGCGAAGAGCTCGCCGACCGACTTCGTCGACTCGACCTCGCCGACGACGGCGCCCGGCGTAAGGGCGGCACCCACGGCGGGCAGGTCGACGTAGACGACGTCGCCGAGGGCGTCGGCCGCGTACTGGGTGATGCCGACGGTGACGACGTCACCCTCGACGCGCACCCACTCGTGCTCGGCCGTGTACTGCAGATCGCTCGGAACACTCATGGCTTACGCCTCTCGCTGATAGAAGGGAAGGGGGACAACAAAGAACGGAATGCGGGTTCCGCGCACGTCGACGGCGAGCGCCGTACCGTGGGCGGCGACATCGGGATGCACGTGGGCCATTGCGATCGGGACGCCCAGCGTCGGCGACAGCGCACCGCTCGTCACGACGCCGACCTCGCGGTCGCCGTCGACGACCACATAGTCGGCGCGGGCGGCGCGCCGGCCCTCGCCGACGAGCCCCACGAGCACGGGCGCATCCGGGGCGGGACCCTGCTCGACGGCGGCCTTGCCGACGAAGTGGGGCTTGTCGGTGACGACCACGCGGCCCAGCCCCGCCTGCACGGGAAGGGTCTCGCGACCGATCTCGTGGCCGTAGAGGGGCATCCCCGCTTCGAGGCGCAGCGTGTCGCGGGCGGCGAGCCCGCAGGGCACAAGCCCGTCGGACGCACCCTCGGCGAGAATCGCGCGCCACAGCTCGGCGGCGTGCTCGACGTCGACGTAGAGCTCGAAACCGTCTTCGCCCGTGTACCCGGTGCGGGCAACGAGCACCGCGCCGCCGCGCCATGCCATGCCCATCGCGGCGTAGTAGCGCAGCGTGTCGAGGGTGGTGGTGCCCGACAGTTCGTCGGTGGTCGTGAGCCCGTCGACCCGCTCGAGGATGCGCTGGGCGGCGGGGCCCTGCAGGGCGATGAGCGCCGTCCGCTCGGTGAGGTCGACGAGTTCGACCTCGTGCGCACCGCGGCGTGCGTGCAGCGCCTCGACGACGGCGCCGCGGTTGCCGGCGTTGGCGACGACGAGCCACTCGGCCTCGCCCGTGCGATAGACGATGAGGTCGTCGACGATGCCGCCGTTCTCGGCCAGCAGCAGTGAGTACTTCGCCTTCATCAGCGGCAGGGTCGAGAGCCGGCCGGCGAGCGCCTCATCGAGGTAGGCGCCAGCGTCGGCACCGCTGACGGCGATCTCGGCCATGTGCGAGATATCGAACAGGCCAGCGGCCGTGCGCACGGCGTGGTGCTCGGCGAGGTCAGAGGTGTAGCGCACCGGCATGAGCCAGCCGCCGAAGTCGGTAAACGAGGCGCCCAGCGCCTCGTGCTCGCCGTGCAGGGGCGACGTCTGTGGCGGGGGTGTGACGGACTCGGTCATGGAGTTCCTTTGAGGCGCGACGGTGCGGGGCTATCGGAACTCCCCCTCTGTCATGGAGCCTGAGAGCTTCACGGGCCGGCCAGGGCCGGTCGCGCTTTCACCGTGGGCGAGGGCTGCGCATCGAGAACACGGATGCTCGCCCTGCTTTTCAGAGTGGCCTGCGGCGCGCGGTACGGGTACCTGAGAGATTGGCGGGGAGGCTTGCTCCTTCGGTGCCTCGGCTGGGCCGAGGGCTCTTCCGCACGCTGTGACGGCCTGGTGTGAAGTTGTGCGACCAGCGTAGCAAGCCGGTCACACGAGGGCACTACGACTCGTCGTCGCCGTTGTCGCGGAAGTAGCGCACGGCCTGCCAGATCAGGACCGCCACCGTGGCAAGCGCCATGAGGGCGAAGACCGGACCGGCCCAGGCGGCCGTTGCCGGGTCGGTCGGAATCGGAAACGCGAGAGCGGGCATCACACGGCGAGGATATCGGCGTCGTCGTCCCAGGGCACGGGGGTTGTCTCGCCGCTCACCCAGTCGCGACGCAGAATCGCGTAGGCGACCGACGCGACGGGCGCTGCGCCGTCGACCGGCCAGCCATCGCGGTAGTGCGCCTCCTTGACGAAGCCGGCGCTGCGAAACACCCGGCGCATGACGCGGTTGTCCTCGCGCGTCTGCCCCTCGAAACGATCGACCTCCGGGTACGTCTCGAAGACAAACGCGGTCAGTGCGCGCAGGATCGGTTCGGCAAGACCCCGGCCACGGTGTCGTTCGGCGAGCCGAAGATCGAACAGCGGGGCGTCGTCACTGAGGTCTTCGAGCACCACGGTGCCGACGCGGTCGCCGTCGACATCGATCCAAAACGCGGCGTGATCGTCGTCGTCATAGCCACCGGAATCGATTCGCGTCGCCACCTGCTCTGCGGTCGGCTGCGCCGTGACGTGAAAGGGCCAGTGGTTGTCGGTTGTGTGCGCAATGAACGCTGAGCGGTCGGCGGCGAGGTTGACGGGAACGAAACGGACGCGGTCACGGGTCTCGGGCATCCCGAGAACCTATCAGGGCAGTTCGTCGTTCCAATCGCTGGTCAGGGTGAGCATTTCGGCCGCCTCCAGCGTCAGCTCGCGGGTTGCCGTGAGCAGTTGCTCCGCGGTCTCGCTACGCAGCAGTTTCTGCTGATCGAGGGGGCCGAGGGGCGCGATCGCCGCCAACTGCCAGATGGATGCACGGGGGTCGTCGTCGAGCTGAATATCGGCGGGCCACGGCACCTCCATGAACTCGCTCGCCTGGGCGATTGTCGCGCGAACGACCTTCTCAACCTCCGCCATGAGAGGCAGCACCTCATCGTCAACGCTCACGCTCGGCAGCTCGCGAACATCGGCCAGCGGGTACGGGTCATCGGGACGCCACGCGGTGACCTCAATGCGGCGATCTCCTTGGGCGACCAGCCCGATAAAGCCGTCCGACGTCTGCACCTGCGTGATGCGAGCGACCGTTCCCACGGGGAAGCGCTGTTCGCCGCCGCCGACCTCACTGCCACGCTCGATCAAGACGATGCCGAACTCGGCGGGCTCGTCGCCGAGAATTTCCGAGAGCATCACGATGTACCGCTCCTCGAAAATGCGCAGCGCCGTCGGCATGTACGGGAACAGCACCGACCCGAGCGGGAACATGGGCATGACAGCCATGGCGCAAGCGTGGCACCGGTACCTGGCAATGGCCGGTGGCTTAGGCTCGCGCCATGTCGACCACTGACTTGTCTTCGACCGACGCTCCCCCGGTGCCTGCGCGATCGCGCCGCATCGTCGTGATCCTCGCGCTCGCGGGCATCATCGTGCTGCTGACGCTGGCGGCAGCATTCATCGTCGAGGGACTTGACTGGTTCGCGCCGCAGGGCTGGGCGCTGCGCGCCCTCGCGGTTCTCGGGCTCGTCGCGTGGAGCCCTCTCGGGCTCATGGGACGCATCGGTGCCGTCCTGCTCGCGGTCGGCGTCGGTCTGTTCACGGTCGTTGAGGTCGTGCTTGCGGTCTGGCCCGAGGTGGGAATGTCGGGGGCGCTGAGCGGGGTGACGATTCCCGTATTCGTGGTGGGAGCATCCGGATTCTTCGTGCTTGTCGGTGGGGCGATTCGTCGCCTCCGTCTGCCGTGGTGGACAACGCCGGTCATTGCCGCAGTGGCAATGGCGGTGTGGGCGATCGGGATCCTTGCTCCGACTCCGGCGGGCAGCGACGAGCTGCTCGTTCAGCACATCGTGGCGCAGAATTACCTGTTCGCCGTGGCTGCGGTGTCGCTCGTTGCGGCCGTCATCGACGGCGTTCGGCAGGTGCGCGCGGTCAGCCGACGACCGTGAACGCGCGACTGTCGGTACTGACGATCGAGCCGTCCATCGCCGAGTGTTCGATCACGGTGAGCACGTAGTCGCCCGGAGCGAGTGCGCCGAGCTCCAGCGTCCACGCCGCGCGGGCGGGGCACGCCTCCCGCGCCATCGCCGACCCGTCGACGACCGAGCCGTCTGGCCCCTCCAGCGTCCAGCTGAAAGCGGCCTCGAAGACGCAGGCCACGCCGTCAGCCACCACCGGACTCATCACCGACGTGCCCTCCGCGGGAGACAGAATCTGCAGCGGTGATAGCACTGCCTCCGCTGGCTCACGACCGATCGGCATCGTGATGTCGACATGACCGGCAAGGGTTTCGGCCGAACCGCCGTCGACCAGGAACTGTACGTCGGCGATGGTCGGATCGATCGCCCACGCGGTCCACACGAGCTGTGCGATCGCGATGGATTCCGCCTCCGCCCCGACCTGTAGTCCGCCGAGTTCCAGATCGATCAGCAGGGTCGCCCCGTCACGGGCGGTCGAGAGCAGACGAGCGTTGCCCTCGGCCCAGAGGTTCGCATAGTCAGGGTCAGCCGGCAGGAGGCTGCCGTCGACGAGCGCAGCCACGGCGACGGCGACCGGGTCGTCGGTGGCTCCGACGGTGAGCGTGTGCCGCTCGGAGGTGAGCGTTGTGCGCGTGGGCTGCAGGTGGGCGAAGAACGTCTCGACCGTGACCGGGGATGCACTGGGCTCGGTTGGCGTCGGCGTCACGCTCTCGCTCGGCGAGGGGGTGGGCGGCGCGGGCGGGGCTGCGGGATTCGTGCAGGCCCCCAGCAGCAGCGCTACGGCAATCGCGAGCGCTCCGCCGCGGAGACGGAACAGGGCGTTCGACACGTCGGCCTCCTTCCGCGACCGCCGGTCAGGGGCCGGCGTGCCGGGTTGTGGCGCCGACGGTACGCCGCCGCGCTGCCGGGATCCAGGGTCAAAGGTCCCGACCGTGCGGCGCGCAACCCGCACGGCCCTATACCCCTAGGGGTATACTGGATGCGTGTCCACACCCCTCCCTGACCGGCGCCCGCACCCCGTGATCGGCCAGTGGGTCATCGGAATCGATGTTCCCGTCGTCAACGAGCGCGCGGTGCGCGCGTCGGCGGGCATCCTCTTCCTCGCCGGATTCAGCGCGTGGCACTACAGCGTGCTCACCGGTGACCTGCGGTCCCTGCAGGCGTTCGGGATCGTCTTCGCGCTCGAGATGTACCTGCGCGTGTTCGTCGGAACCCGCTGGACCCCAACCCTGGCGATCGGCAGTCTGATCACACGACGACAGCGCCCCGAATGGGTCGACGCGCGTTCGAAGACGGTCGCGTGGATGCTCGGCTTTGGGATGGCGCTCAGCGGCTGCGTCGCGCTCGGCTGGCTGGGCCTCGCTCCGGTCGTTGCGCAGACAATCTGTGCGATCTGCCTTGCGCTGCTCTTCGCCGAGGCAGCCTTCGGATTCTGCCTCGGTTGCGAGCTCGCTCGCCGCTTCGCTCGCGAGAAGCCGACGCTCTGCTCGGGCGACACCTGCACGTACAGCCCCCCGCGCCGCGGTGAGCCGCACCGAATCGGCGCCCCCTCCGCCACGCTCCACAGTCGGGACGTTGGACCCTGACCCGGTCACCGAATGCCGCATAGCCTGACTCGTAGGCGCGACCACGTGCCGCTTCACCGTCAAGGAGCATCATGCAGATCAGCGGCAAAGTCTTCGTCATCACGGGCGCGGGCAACGGCATCGCCCGCGAGGTAGCGCTCGGCATCGCCCGGAAGGGTGGTCACGTCGCGGCCCTCGATGTGAGCGAGGAGGGCCTCGAGCAGACGGCTGCGCTCGCCGTCGGGCTTCCCGGGCGCGTGACGACGCACGTCGTGAACATCGCCGACCGCGACGCCGTCGCCGCCCTGCCCGCGGCGATCATCGCCGAACACCACCACATCGATGGTCTGCTGAACATTGCCGGCATCATCCAGAAGTTCGTGCCCATCAACGACCTGGCGTGGGACCAGATCGAGCGCGTCATCGACGTGAACCTGTACGGGGTTCTCAACACCGTCAAGGCGTTCTTGCCGCACCTGATCGCCCGCCCCGAGGCGACCCTCGTCAACGTGGCGAGCATGGGGGCGTACGCACCCGTGCCCGGCCAGGGCGTGTACGGCGCGACCAAGGCCGCTGTCGCGCAGTTGAGTCGTGCCCTGCACTCGGAACTCATGGAGACCGGGGTGCGTGTGACCGGTGTCTTCCCCGGCGCGATCGGCACGAACATCAGCATGAACTCCGGCGTGATGACCGAAGACGAGATGAAGAAGATGATGGCGGCCGCGGGTGACAAGGCGCGCAAGACGACCACCCCCGTCGAAGCGGGTCGCCAGATCATCGAGGCGATCGAAAAGGGCAGCTACGAGATCTTCATCGGCCAGGATGCGCGCATCATGTCTCGCCTGTCGCGGCTGAACCCGAAGAGGGCCGCCGGCCTTATCTACTCGCAGATGAAGAATCTGTTGGGCTAGCGCGCCTGCCGCGCCGCAATCCGAGTTCGTAGGCCGTGACGGCCACGAGGGTTGTGGCAAGCAGCGGCAGCACGAAGTAGACCATGACGGCGGTGAAGCCGGTCAGCGCATCGTGACCGACAGCATCCAGCACCAGGTAGGCGACGTACGCGACGTAGAGCGCGAGAAAGACGCCGCCCTCCCAGCGGGCGATCGCGAAGCCCGTGAAGGCGATCGGTACGAGAGCGATCGCGGCGGCGAGCGCGAGCGGAATGTCGAGCGCGATTGCTGCCGGCGCGACGGGGATTCCGGCCGGGAAAATCATGGCCGGGATCCCGAGCACTACGCCGATGTTGAAGATGTTGCTGCCCACGATGTTGCCGACCGCGATGTCGCGCTCACCGCGACGCACCGCGACGATGGACGTCGCCAATTCGGGTAGCGACGTGCCGATGGCGACGACGGTCAAGCCGATCACGAGGCTGGAAACGCCGAAGCTCGCCGCGATGTTCGACGCACCCGTGACGAGGAATTGCGCCCCCAGCACGAGCAGTCCGATGCCGACGAGCACGAGAACAATCGCCACGAGGGTCTGCGCGAGCGGTGAGAGCTTCGAGGGCGCCGATGGCACGTCGACGGTTGCCGCCAGCTCAGGGTCGCGCTTGCTGAACCAGAAGCTCGCGCCGACATGCACCGCTGCCGCGAGGAACAGAATCACCCCGTCGAGCTGACTGATCTCGCCGTCGATCACGAGAGCGAGAAAGAGGATCGAGATGCCGACCATGACGGGCAGATCGAAGCGAACGAGCTGCCGCTTGACGATGAGTGGCAAAACCAGCGCCGAGATGCCGAGGATGAGCAGCACGTTGGCGATGTTCGACCCGACGACGTTGCCGACGGCCAGGCTGGGATCGCCGGCGAGAACCGCCCCGACCGTCACCGAGAGTTCGGGTGCGCTCGTCGCCGCCGACACGATCACCAGGCCAACGATGAGGGGGGCGATGCCCAGCCGGGTTGCGAGGGTTGATGCGCCGCGCACGAGCGCTTCGCCTCCACCGACCAGCAGGGCGAGACCGAGCACGACTCGGCCAACGTCGAGAAGATCCACGCCCGGAGTCTAGGGGTGGCGGCAGGGCGCGTGTCTCAGAAATACAGGGGGCGCACTCGCCCCCGCATCACGGCTCCGGCGTACCGGACTCGGGCGCCTCGAACTGCGCGAGCCAGTGCGCAAGGGTCCCGGCGAGCGCGTCTCGGTCATCTGGGTCGAGGGCGGCGACGAGACGGTGCTCGTTACGCATGTGCGCCTCGTAGGCGCGGTCGATGAGGTCGAGCCCGTCGGGAGTGAGCGCAACGACGCGACCGCGGCGGTCGGTTTCCGCGACGCGACGCTCGATGAGCCCGGCCACCTCGAGCCGGTCGCAGCGCTTCGTGAGCCCGCCGCTGGTGATCATCGTTCGCTCGGCCAGTTCGCCGGGGGTGCGCTCATACGGCTCGCCAGCACGACGAAGGGCGGCGAGCACGTCAAACTCTCCGGTCGACAGCCCGAACTCGCGGTAGACGCTGTCGAGCTCGACCGTGAGGTGCGCGGCGAGGCGGTGAAGTCGGCCGATCAGCCCCTGCGGGCTCGGATCAATGTCGGGGCGCTCGCGGCGCCACTCGGCCTGGATGCTCGCCACGCGGTCGTGGGAGCGGGCATCGTCGTGTGGCCGGGCGCCGGTGGCTGGGAGTTTGCTCACCCCGGGAATATTACCTTCCCCGGAAGATATTATGTCTTCCATGGAAAATATTTGGCGCTGGATGCTCATCACGGCGATCGCGCCCGTCGCGTGGGGCTCGACCTACGTCGTCACCTCGACGTGGCTGCCCGCCGACTCGCCGCTCTGGGGCGCCGTCTGGCGCGCCCTGCCCGCCGGCCTGCTGCTCTTGCTCATCGTGCGCGTGCTGCCGCGCGGCGCCTGGTGGTGGCGGTCGCTCGTGCTCGGCGTGCTCAACATCGGTGCCTTCTTCGTACTGATCTACGTCGCGGCGCAGCTGCTTCCCTCGTCGATCGCGTCGATGATCATGGCGATGGCGCCCGTGGCGATGATGCTCGTCGCCTGGGGCGTCATTCGCGAAAAGCCCCAGCTGTTCTCGCTCGTTGGGGCCGGCCTCGGCTTCGCCGGGGTCGTCGCGCTGCTGGCCACCGGCTCGGGCGGCGTCAACATCGGCGGCGTGCTCGCGTCGCTTGCCGCCATGCTGATGTCGTCGGTTGGGTTCATCTTCACGAAGCGCTGGAGCGGCAGCGCTCCCCTGCTGCCGATGACGGCCTGGCAGTTGACCATGGGAGCGGTCGCGATCATCCCTGTTGCCCTGATCGTCGAGGGGGCGCCGCAGCCCGTCACGGCGAGCGAAGTCGGCGCCTTCGCCTACCTGTCGCTCGTGGCGACGCTCGCCGCTTACGTCGGCTGGAACCTCGGGCTGCGGAAGCTGCCCGCCGGGGCCGTCGGGCTCATCGGACTGCTGAACCCCGTCACCGGGGTGCTGCTCGGGGTCGCCCTCGCGGGCGAGACGCTCACGGCGCTGCAGCTGGGCGGCATCGGACTCGTGTTCGCGGGCATCCTGATCGGCCAGGCGCCCGTGCGGGCCGCCGTGGTGGCCGGTCTGCGCCGAGCGCGTCGCCCGCTATCGCGCCGCCGCCGGGTTGACGGCGGGGCCGATGTTGTCGATCAGCCACGCATTCCACGTCGAGACGAGACGCCACGATTGAAGGATGCGGCGTAGCGCGTCGTCACCGAACATCCAGTCGTCGATGGGGTGCGTCTGCGCGATCGCCAGACTCGTCAGGCGCAGCAGCTCGATCTTGGGGTGGTCGCGCGGGTAGCCGCGGGGCGCGGTCGCAAGGGCACCGTCGGTCATGATCGTGAAGCCGTGCTCCTCGAGCTCGTCGAGCGTGGCTTCGAGGTCGCCGACGAGGCGGTTGTCGTCGACGAGGGCACGGAAGCGGCGCAGCTGGTCGCGGCTCGGCTGGTAGACACCGCCGGCGAGCATCAACCCGTGCTCGTTCAGCTGGCCGTAGTGGGCGGTGCCGTCGGCGGGCGTGGTCACGAAGCCGATGTGGTCTTTGATGGGTCGCTTGTCGGCGCTGAAGCGCACGTCGCGGTGCGGTCGGAAGATCTTGACCGGGCCGAATTCGGCGCCGAGCACGTCGGCGAGTCGCTCAACGGGGCCGCGCACCGTCTCGGCGTAGCGCTCCCTGTTCTGCTGCCACCACTCGCGCGTGTTGTTCTGGGCGAGCTCAGCGTAGAAGCGCGGCGCGTCCGGGTCGAAGCCGGTGAAGGTCACGGGGTCTCCGTCTCGTGGCCGGCGGCTTGGGCGCGGTCGGGGTCGCCCGGTGTGAGGGCGAGGGTTGTCCGCTCGGCCAGGTACGTGGGCAAGGGCATCAGGGCGCTGTCGGGGGCAGTGGGCATCCAGCGCACCAGGACGCGGCCGTCGCGCACGACGGTCGGGCCGGGGGCGGTCGGCGCCTCGCCGGTGATCAGCGTCGCGTCGAGCAGCACCGTGGCGCCGTCGGGGAAGCCCACGTCGACGAGCTGCTCTTTCAGCGCGCGGCGCTCGCGCGCCGACTCGGCCTGGTGGCCGGGCAGCACCTGGCGCGTGGCGCGCACGATCTGACCAACCGCGTACAGCCCACCCGCGGTGTCGACGGCGACGACGCCGAGACGCCAGCCGACCCCGGCCCGTCGGTAGGTCTGGCGGCGCGGGATGATCCCCAGCGTCTTGCGGGGGCCGATCGTCGTGCCGAAGTAATCGTGGGGGTGTGCGGCGGCGGTGAGCCGCGCGATCGCGTCGGTGACGGCCGCGCGGTCGTCAGCGTGCATCCATTCGGCCGGATCGGCGGAGGCGGCGGGTGGCTGCGGCGTCACGCCGGGCAGGTTAGCCGAACAGCCCGATGATCAGCCCGGCGAGGGCGTAGTTGAGCACGTCGCTGCCGACCTCGATCAGCCACACCCGGAAGCCCTGCAGCCCGAACAGCCGGTGCGAGAGCGACCCGGCTGCGGTGAAGACGACGCCGAGGGTGAGGCCGATGAGCAGCCCGCCTAGCGGACCGACCGGCCCAAAGGCGAGGGTGGCAACGCCGATGGCGACGGCAATGCCGATGACCTGCACGGCCGCGGCAACGGCGGTTCCGCCGAAGATCACGGCCATGTTGGCGCCCGAGCTGCCCATGTCGTCGGGGTCTTTGCCGAGCGCGCGCCACCACACGGGAAAGAAAGTCTTCGGACCGAACCAGACGGCGCCGGCGATGAAGACGACGACGAAGGCAACGCCGACGGCGAGCCAGTTGATCGGGATGAGCTCCATGAGCGTGAGCGTAGACCCGCGGGGGTGGGTTGTGCGAGGGGTGAGGGGTCGGTGGGGGTCGGATCGTCAACGGTCGTTGACGGTCGCGCGGGAGGAGGTGTGTGCGTTTCGCGTATGTGCCCCTGACGGCACATGCCGCCGGCAGCACATACGCGCCAGGCCGCGGGCCGCTCCGCGCCGGTCGACCTCGTCCTTTACGGTGTCGTGGTGACCGAGTCCGAACTTGCGCGAAGTTTCGAAATCGGCGGCGCTAACTACGACGCCCACAGGCCAGGATTCCCAGCCGAGGCGGCGACACTGCTTGCACCCGTGCCCCTGAAACGCGCTCTCGATGTCGGCGCGGGCACTGGAAAGTTCACGAGGTTGCTTGTCGACCGCGCACGGACCGTGGTCGCTGTTGACCCGTCTGCCTCCATGTTGCGCGAGCTCGCGAAAAACCTTCCGAGCGTCGACTGCAGAAGCGGAAGCGCCGAGGATCTGCCTATCGAGGATGAGGTCTTCGACCTCATCACTGTGGCACAAGCGTTTCATTGGTTTGACGCTGACGCCGCCTGCGCAGAGTTCCGTCGCGTTCTGATTCCCGGTGGTCGACTCGGTCTGCTCTGGAACACCCCCGACCCCACCTGCGTCTGGGATGTCGAGGCCTACAAGATCGCGCACAGCGGTCAAGCGTCCGACGCCGATGGAGATCGGGAGGGTGATTCGCAGTCCGTAGGTCGCGAGCCGCCCCGGCTACCCGGATTCGCGTTCGAGTCTCAGCATGTCGTCCCGTGGCAGGAACTGATCTCGCGAGCGGACTACATGGCACGTTGGACGACCGTGAGTACGTATCTTGCGGCCAACGAGTCGGCTCGTTCAGCGATGCTCACGGACATCGAATCAATGTTGGACGCCAATCCCTCCATTAGAGGGTTAGAGACGCTGACGTTGCCCCAGCGAACCGAAATCTTCATCTACCGCAGGAGCTAGTGCGGCAGTCGTCTACCCCTCGGTGAGCACCGGAATGATCGCGCCCGAGAACACCTGCCAGGCCAACGCCGTCTTCGCGACGAGGCTCAGCGTGATGTAGGCGCGCTCGCCGACGAGGTAGTCCCTCCACTTGCCGACCTGCTTGTACTGCAGCCACTGGTTGACAGCGAAGGTGTTGAAGAAGGCGAACAGTGAGATGACGATGCCGACGACGAAGGCCGGGGTCTCGACGTCGGACTCGCTGCCGATGCGCAGGAAGTAGATAACGACGACGATCCACGGAACGATGCCGACCATCGACCCGAAGATGAACGGCAGCAGGCCGCCGGATCCGGGCTGCTCATACTTCTCCTGCAGCGCGCCGAACAAAATCATCGCCGCATTCGCGCTGAACAGCGCAAAGAGGGCGCCGATGTCGGTCACGCCGTTGATGGCGAGAATGAGCCAGATCATGATCGATGAGCTCAGCGAATACTCGATCCACCGGAAGTAGTTGCGGTTCTGCATCAGCCCGGCCTTGTAGCGGCCGTAGAACACCGGCGACGAGATGAGGAAGTGGAAGAAGGCGCTGAGCGCGAGGAAGGCCACGACGCCGACGCCAACGTTCACGTCGAACAGCTCGACCCGCTCGGGCGGGATCGGGAACCCGGGAGGGCCGGCAAGGTAGTCAGCCGTGACCGCGAAGGTCACCTGCGTGCTGAGCATGGTCAGCACAATCGCGAAGCCGATCGCCTGCACGAGGTGCAGGCTGCCGGCGACGACGTTGTAGATGCGCAGGCGGCCAATCTTCTGGTCGGCGGTGCGTTCGGGCGCTGATCGGGATGCACGGGCCATGCTGAATCTCCCTCGTTCAGTGGGTGAGGCGAACGCTAGCAGTCCGGGTCGTGAAAGCGACGGTCATTCGTACTGCGGAGTTCTCGCGCCATCACGACGCTGTCGTAGGTCTTCCGTGGTCAGTGCGCGGCTTTACGGTCGAGGGATCCCCAGCGCGCGTAGAGAGCGCACGAAGGTGGTGCGCAGGAGCCGCAGTGTCGTGTTTGGAATGGGCGGCGTGGACGAGGCGCGTCATGGCCGCCACGTCCGCCTCCGCCGGCTCGCGAAGGATGTCGCTCATGCCTCCCGGCCCAGGCGATTGACGCTCCAGGCGAGCGACTCCCTCACGATGTCGACAATGATCCGTAGCTCGGCCGCGTCTCGTGGGCCGTAAATGAGGAACTCCGTGCCGTGATCCTCATATTGATGCGGTTCGGCCCAGCCGAGGTCCACCAGTTCAGCGCCTCGGATAGGCGGCAACACAAGATGCACCGACGTGTCCTCGACGCCGTGGAGGTGCACCGGCTCGAACCTCTCCCCCATCGGCGCCAGCGAGCGGCCAGGTTCACTGGGGGCGTCGACCCCATCGACATGCACCGCACGGCTCGACGCGGGAGAGACCGCGCTGTGCCCCTCGACGACGCCGGGTAGCGCGAACACCGCCGCGACGAATTCGCCCCAGATGGCGGGTGGCGAGTGCTGCTCCAGCTGCCGCTGCGGGCCCTCGGTCGAGACGCGTGGGCGAGTTCCCGGGCGCGCTGGCGTCGGCGTCACCGCCTTGCTGCCCCCTCCCACGCAGGCTCGTAGCTCGGCTCGTAGAGCATCACTCGTCCGATGCCGGGAACCGCGATGCTGAGGCCTCGCCCGTATTCGCGCTGCCAGACCTCCTCGTCGATCACCGCGCCGTTTGCCCGCAACTCGACGAGCGTCGCATCCAGGTTGTCGCAGATGAAGGAGAGTTCGTGGCGCTGATCGTACGGGGTCTCCTGGCCGGGCCAGGTGCGCGGGTGAACCCCGCCCTCACTGGGACCGGTGGCGAAGATCAGCCAGCCCGGGGAGGTTTCGATGAACTCCCACCCGATGACGTCGCGGAAGTAGGCGCGCGTCGCCTCCGGGTCGTCGCTGTACACGATGGTGTGGATGCCCGTGATCATTCCCCGACGCTAGCGCCGTCGCGCGCTCGGCGACAGGGCGTCCCCACACGGCAACTTAGGCTTGAGGCGTGTTCGTACGTCGCCTCGTCGCCCGCATCTTCTGGACGTTCAGCCGCTGGAAGCTCGTCACCGAGGCCGCGCCCGACCGTCCGACAGTGCTGATCGGCGCCCCGCACACGTCGAACTGGGACTTCGTGTTCATGCTCGGCATCGCGTGGAAGCTCGACATGCACATTCGGTGGCTCGGCAAGAAGAGCCTGTTCCGCGGCTGGCGCGGGCCCATCATGCGCAGCTGGGGCGGTATCCCCGTCGACCGGGATGCTCCCGGTCGCGTCGTGCAGGAAGTGGTCGACCGCATCCGCTCCGGCGAGGTGTTCGGGCTCGTGGTGACGCCCGACGGCACACGTAAGGGTCACTCGTACTGGAAGTCGGGCTTCTACCGGATCGCGCGCGAGACCGGGCTGCCGGTGACGCTCGGCTACGTGGACCGCACGACGATGACGGTGGGGCTCGGGCCGACGTTCGAGCTCACGGGTGACATTCCGGCCGACATGGACCGCATCCGCGCGTTCTACGCCGACAAGTCGGGGGCGGTGCCGGCGAACCGGGTCGAGCCGCGCCTGCGCGAGGAGCTCGGCGCGGAGTAGACCTCGCGCCCGCGCCGAGATTCGGCGAGGCACGCCGAACGTTGCAGCACACGTGCAACGTTGCGCGTGCGGTGCAACCTTCGGCGTGCCTTCGGGGTCGGCTCTAGGCCAAGTGTTTGATCAGGATCTCATCCGTCTCGATCGCTTCGCGTTCGACCCCATCCGCGTCGCGGTAGCGGTACGTGGTTGTTTCGTGTCGCCCTGTCGGGACAAATCCGCGCCTGAGGTAAAGGCGTCGCGCATCCACGTTGTCCGGACCGACGCCCACAGACAGCGCTCCCCGGTTGACGCTCATGCGCTCTGCGGCGTCGAGCAGAGCCGTGCCGATTCCCAGGCCCCTGTGCGCCGGTTCGACATGAAGATTGCGGAGTTCTGGAGGGTCGGTGAACACGACCTCCCCCGAACCCACAGGTTCTGAACCGAGCCAGGCGACCAGAAGCACACCCTCACCATCCTGCTGACGCGCGAACTGACGGGAGGCGATGTCTGCGCCGGGCACCTCGCGTTCCATCAGAAGCGGAAGCTCAGCAGCCCTACACGGGCGCACCTCGATCTGACGGTCGCCGCCACGGTCAAGCGCGCCGAGCTTTGCCCCGAAACCAGCGCAAAGCACGTGCGCCTGCTCGAGAGGGATCCAGCAGCACGTCCACGACCGACGCGATCCACCGTCACCCGGGCGGTCCTCTCCTGCGGTCCATTGCTCGGGCACCACCTCGCTGACCGGTTGGAGGAGAAAGAAGTGCCGCTCGTGAAGCTCTGCCTTTGACGGCCACACGTCATACTGCTCGACGCCGAGTTTCCCTACGACTCGAGTCTCGATGCCCGTCTCCTCCCTTACCTCGCGAACGACGGCGTAGGCAGGATCCTCCCCCGGCTCGATCGTCCCCGCAGGAACTTGCACCCCGGCGACCTCGACGGGCACATCGTCATGCGTGAAGACGAGCAATTTGTCGTGGTGTACCACGTAGGCGACGACTTTCGGCACTCGTCGTCGCGATGTGGTGGGTGACATCACTGCACCACGCACTAGACCGGGAACCCGCCACTGAAACCTCCAGCGAACAGCACCGCGCCTAGACCGACAACGGCCAAGCCCCCCAGCACGATGTACAGAACGAGGCGCACCCACCACGCCCACCCACGCTCCGCCCACGCGGTCACGATGAGGCTCGCTGCGGGCAACAGCAGCAACCCGCCGAACATCAGAGCGGGGGCAACCCGAACCTCAGGATCGGGGCACGGATTCACCGGCGCGCACACGATCGGAAGGAACTGGGCGAGCACGAGCAGTAGCCACGTGACGCCCACGGCCCAGAGCGTTGGCAGAATCCTCGAAGCAAGACGACTCCGGCGGGTAGTCTGAGGATCCATCACGCCATCCTACGAGAGAGGCGAGGGTTGCGCTACACGGTAAAGCGGCACTCGACCGGGTTACATTGCAATCAGCGGTCTACGTATCACCGTTTCGCTTCGCCTACCTGGGGCCTGTGGGCGCACGACCGACACAGTGTCCCGAATTTGTTGCCGAGGCTCTTCGGCACCGGCCATCAAACGATGCCGCCGACTCCCCTGTCGGTAGCGGGCGACATCGGTGCCGGATACCGTGGTGGCCATGATTGTCGTTGGGTCAATCGTCATTCGCGTCGAGAATCTCGAGCGTCAGAAAGCGTTCTGGACGGCCGCGTTGGACTATGTGGTCCGCGTGCCGCACGATGATGACTTCGCCCTGCTGCATGCGCGGGATGGGCGGGGTCCAAACGTGTCGCTCAACGTGATGCCGAGCGGGCGGACCCTCCCGCCACGCATCCATCTCGACCTTTACGCGGAGGATCAAACGGCGGAGATCGCTCGGCTCTCCGGCCTCGGCGCCCGCGAGGTGCAATGGGACGGCCGGCCCGCTGACGCGGACTACGTCATCATGGAGGACCCGGAGGGCAACCGCTTCTGTGTCATCGACGCCGCGGGCTGGAGCGGTTTCACGCGCTGACAGCGCTCGCATCGTCAACCTCGCGGATCACCGCGAGTCACCGTTCACACGTTGAACCGGAACTCGACGACGTTGCATCGATTCGAAACATGACTCGAGACGCAACTCTCGGCGACAGATTCGCCGAGTAAACAAAGAAGCGAGGTTGCGGTTGCAACCCGACCTGCACTCTGCGAGCATTTCGGCCGCAAGCCCCGGCCCGTAGGCAACCGCCTCTAGCCGTTTTTCAGAGCGCTTATGGATCCCGTTAATAGCGCGGTCATGGACATCGATGTCTCACTCGATGCTGCCGGAAACTTGGATGCTTAAATCACGATGGACGCAGGGAAATGCTACCTCGATCCGGCCCCGCTAACGCATATTCGCCAGGCAATCATCCCATTCGATTGCCAGCTTGTATAAGCACTCGATCCGGCCATATGCGTTTCCCAACGACCAGTGTCGGCCTCGTGCGCGGCCGAGAGGCGGTCAAAACACCCAACAACAGTGCGCTCGTCGCCCACCGCAAAAACACGCAAACGTATCGAGTTTTGCTAGCGTTGCCAATGGAGGCCGAATGTCGAAGCGTAAGCGCAGCCGAAAGCGAGCACGTCCTGCCTCGCAGGACTCGGCGCGGAGACCCGTCGGCCAAAACAATCCTTGGGACATCGGCTCGGAAGAGGTCGACGAGTGGTTCCGCTGGATCGACAAGCTCCAGGTGACGGGGCTGCAAGGGCAAAGTCTTCAGAACTTGTACGAAGCCATAGCGCGACTCAGGAGGAAGCTCGATTCCATTGAAGAACTCCGACAGCGCTTCCCCAAGCACCACCGGGAGCAAGGTGGCATTGAGCCGCACCAACAGCTGGAGTTATTTGAGGCTACGGAGGCGTTCTTCCTGACGCATTACTCTGTCTTGTCGACGCTGGCCGCCGCGACTGCGCGGTTTCCGCCGGTTTTCGGGCAGCCACCCACTGCCAGCATGAGCAAGTTCGTCGAGTGGCTAAACGCGCGCTTCGAAGCTCCCGGTCACTTCGATATCCTTCAACAGGCGCGGGCTTTCCGAGCGGTACTCGACCATCCAGACCAACATCAACCTTATGGGTGGCGAACCGTGACGCACGAAGGTGGCCCTATCCGCGTCGTACTATTTGGCCCGGCCTCTTCAAGAGGCGCGGTCCCGCTCGGATCAGTTAAACACACCTTCCGCGATGGTCCAGGCTGGGACTATATCGCTCCACCTGAGGCTTTTGTCTTTACCCTGACCGCTCTCGCTACTCGCTGCGTCCTATGGCAACTCGCTGAATGGTCGGAAGGCTTACCAGTTACTACACCAATCGTGCGTGTTTCGGAGGCTGCCCCCGAATCTAAAGCTGACCGATCGGCAATCAAGACAGACAGTTGGTCTCGAGTCGTGGCGATCAATGGGAGCCCGGAAGTCTTCCCTGACTGGCATATTCCAGACGTGTATAAGGACTCCTACTCAGAGATCAGCTTCGGACGCGAACTCACGCGTGACGACTGACGTCACATCTGCGTTGCGACCGAGCACGACCGCGCCCAAAAGCCTTCTCGGTCGCGGTTGCGAACGGCCGAAATTTCAGTATCGGCCGCGCGGGCCTAGACCATCGCGACCGCTACAGGTTGAAGCGGAACTCGACCACGTTTCGTCAGAGATAGGCATGAGCGCAGGTGTGGTCTCGCCTGGCGCTTCGCCCAATTCGCCGGAGTCTCGCTGGGCGACTGAATCAGCGGTTTGCTGAGAGCAGCCGCAAAGATCGCGTAGAGGAGAGTTTTGTTTCGCCGCTCCCGTGTGCCCACAACTCACTGAGCGCAGAGCGCGTGTGACTAGTCAGGAACAACCGAGGAATTGGGATCGACCTCTGGTGGCGCGGTGGACTCAACCTGCACAGCGTCGAACGATCTGCGATGACGAGATTCTACGCGGCCCTTGACCCCAAGTAGTCGCCTCGCCTGATTGACGTAGTCGTCGAGAGCATCCGAGTAGCGATCAAGAAACTCTTGTGCCTTTGCTCCGCGGAATATCCCATCCGAGTTCATCTGTCGCGCGACCTCGTCCATGTAGTCGTGTATGGCATTATCGAAATGCGAGAAAGAGTCGATCACGGCTTGTGATCCGATTAGGGACACTCGGCCTCGCATGCGTCTCATCTCCTGGTCAAGCATCATTACGCGACCAATCGCCTCCGCTGCCAAGGCATCGGCTTCCGGATCTGAACCACCGCGAGGCGCATTCGACGTGAACGTGCTCATCGCATCTTCCATCGCGTAAGCCTGGTCGAGCGACTCCAGGACAATTTCACGGCTGAGTTCGCCAAGTCGCTTGCTTTTCTCATTGCTACGGCTCAATAAGCCACCGGTGAGAACACCAGCCAAGGCAGATACGAGGGGAAGCAGCACCGGCGAGACGGCTATCAGCGCTGAGACGATGTCCATGCCTCAATCATGCCCCAGCGACTGGTTGTATTGCCGGACCGGAAGCGCGATGATCGGAGTCCAGATCAGCGTCCTTGCTTAGCGAATCGGCTGATCGCGAATCAGCTTGAGAACCGGAACTCCACCACGTCGCCGTCTTGCATGACGTAGTCCTTGCCCTCCATGCGGGCCTTGCCCTTGGCGCGGGCCTCGGCGACCGAGCCGCACTCGACGAGGTCGTCGAACGAGATGACTTCGGCCTTGATGAAGCCCTTCTCGAAGTCGGTGTGAATCACGCCGGCGGCCTGCGGGGCCTTCCAGCCCTTGCCGATCGTCCAGGCGCGCGACTCCTTCGGGCCGGCCGTGAGGTACGTCTGCAGGCCGAGGGTGTCGAAGCCGATGCGGGCGAGCTGGTTCAGTCCGCTCTCGGTCTGGCCGGTCGAGGCGAGCAGCTCGGCCGCGTCGTCCGGGTCGAGCCCGATCAGCTCGCTCTCGATCTTCGCGTCGAGGAAAACGGCCTGGGCGGGGGCGACCAGCGCCGCCAACTCCTCCATGCGGGCGCTGTCGCCGAGCACGCCCTCGTCGACGTTGAAGACGTAGATGAAGGGCTTCGCGGACAGCAGGCCGAGCTCGCGCAGCGGCGAGGAATCGAAGCCGGCCGCCGACAGGGTCGTGCCGCCTTCGAGAAGCGCCTTGGCGGCGAGCGCCGCATCCAGAACGGAAGGGTCAAGCTTGCGACCGCGCACCTCCTTCTCGTACCGGGTGATCGCCTTCTCGAGCGTCTGCAGGTCGGCGAGCATCAGCTCGGTGTTGATGATCTCCATGTCGCTGGCCGGGTCGACCTTGCCCGCCACGTGCACGACGTCGTCGTCGGTGAAGGCGCGCACGACCTGGGCGATCGCGTCCGACTCGCGGATGTTCGCGAGGAACTGGTTGCCGAGACCTTCGCCCTCGCTCGCGCCCTTCACAATGCCGGCGATGTCGACGAACGACACCGTCGCCGGCAGGATGCGCTCACTGTTGAAGATGCCGGCGAGCACCTGCAAGCGCGCATCCGGCAATTCGACGACGCCGACGTTCGGCTCGATCGTCGCGAACGGGTAGTTCGCCGCGAGCACGTCGTTCTGGGTCAGGGCGTTGAACAGGGTGGACTTGCCGACGTTGGGCAGTCCGACGATTCCGATGGTGAGGGCCACGGGGGGCAAGCCTACCTTCGGGAGACTGCCCGGATGCGCGGGTTACGGTGGCGGGATGCACGCGTTCACGCCGCCCTCCCCCGACCGCACCCGCCCCGAGCTGCGCGGCAGTTTCGGTATGGCGGCCAGCACGCACTACCTGGCGACGGCCGCGGCGAACTCGGTGCTCGAGCGCGGGGGCAACGCCGCCGACGCCGCCGTCGCGGCCGCGTTCGTGCTGCACGTGGTCGAGCCGCACCTGAACGGGCCGGGCGGCGACCTGACGGCCCTCATCGCGCCGGCCGACGACGAGCCGTACGTGCTCGCCGGGCAGGGTGCGGCGCCGGCCGCCGCGACAATCGAGCACTACCGCGGCCTCGGGCTCGAGGAGGTGCCGGGCGCGGGCCCGCTTGCGGCAACCGCGCCGGGCTCCGTCGTCGCCTGGCTGCATCTGCTCGCCACCCGCGGCACCTGGGAGGTGCGCGACGTGCTCGCCTTCGCCCGCGACCTCGCCCGCGACGGCCACCCCGTGCACGAGAACGTCACCCGCGTGATTGAGCGGGTCGCTCCCCTGTTCACCGAGCACTGGCCGACGTCGGCTGACCAGTGGCTGGTCGACGGAGCGGCGCCCGAGCCCCAATCGCGGGTGACGAACGCCGCGTATGCGGCGCTTCTGAACGGGATGATCGTGGCAGGCGAGCAGTCCGGGTCGCGCGAGGAGCGCATCCAGGCCGCCATCGACCACTGGAGCCGCGCGGTCGGCGAGGCGGTCGAGGAGTTCGTCGCGACGCCGGTGCGGCACGCCGACGGCGGCGACTACGCCGGGGTGCTGACGGCCGCGGATGTCGCCGCGTTCGAGCCCGCCGAGGAGGAGCCGGTGCGGATGGTGTTTCGCGGCTACGAGGTGGTGAAGCCGGGCGTCTGGACGCAGGGCCCGGCGCTGCTCATGACACTCGCGATCCTGGATGCTGTGGCCGAGGCCGACGGGGACGACCGGCGGTTAGATCCCGGCACGGCTCTCGGAATTCACACCATCACGGAGGCTCTGAAGCTCGCGCTCGCCGACCGCGACGCGTGGTTCGCCGACCCGGCAGGTCTGGCTGAGCGCGGGCTGTCGGTGCCGCTCGACGAGCTGCTGAGCCCCTCGTACGCACGGGAGCGCGCGGCCCTGATCAGTGACGCGGCGTCGACCGAGGTTCGACCCGGCCGCCCGGGAGGGCGCGAGCCGTGGATGCCGCCGGTGCGGGTGGCGGACGTCGCCTCTGACGGGTCGGCGGGAGCCCTGGCCGCGTCGGGCGAGCCCACGATCGACCGTCGCACGGGAGCGCAGCGCGGTGACACCTGCCACCTCGACGTCGTCGACCGCTCGGGGTTCATGATCTCGGCGACGCCGTCGGGCGGTTGGCTGCAGTCATCGCCGACGATCCCCGCGCTCGGGTTCTGCCTGGGCACGCGCCTGCAGATGACGTGGCTCGACGAGGCGTCGCCGTCGGCGCTGGCGCCGGGGGTGCGGCCGCGATCGACGCTGTCACCAACGCTGCTCGCCCGCGACGGCCGCGTGGTCGAGGCACTCGGCACGCCGGGCGGCGACCAGCAGGACCAGTGGCAGCTGCTCTACCTGCTCCGCCGCATCGTAGGCGGCTTCGAGCCGCAGCAGGCGATCGACGCCCCCATGTTCCACACCGATGCGATGGTCGCCTCGTTCGCGCCACGCACCGTACAGCCGGCGTCGCTCACGATCGAGTCGCGGGTGGGCGACGAGGTCGTCGCCGAACTGCGCGCCCGCGGCCACGCCGTCGACGTGGTCGGGCCGTGGACGCTCGGCAGGCTCAGCGCCGTCGGCGTCGATCCGGAGCGCGGGTGGTTGTACGCGGCGGCGAACTCGCGCTCGGCGCAGGGGTACGCGGCCGGGCGCTAGGTCTGGTCGCCGGGCCCGCCTCGTGCGAGCGGGTTTGCGCAATTCGAGCCGGTTCGCGCAGGCGCGAACTGCGCATACCCGCTCGACCTCGCCGAAGGTCAGTACCCACGTCGCCTGTGCGCCGCCCGCGGCTCACGCTCAGCGCGGGGTCGGGACCAGCGTGACCGAGCGGATGCGCGCATCCGCGATCTCGACGCTCATCACGGTGCCGACGGGCTGGCGGCGGCGATCGGTGGGCGAGCCGGGGTTCAGCAGGCGCAGCCCGCCGGGGGTGGTCGTATCCCACGGGATGTGCGAGTGGCCGAACACCAGCAGATCGGCTGGGTCAGCGGAGTCGGGGCCGAAGCGCTCCTCGCAGCGCCTCTCGCGCCCCGCCGCAGCACCGGTCTCGTGAATCACCGCGATCCTGACCCCCTCGACCTCGACGCGGGCGACCTCGCCGAGCCGTCGCCAGATCGCGGGCCCGTCGTTGTTGCCGGTGACGCCCACCAGACGGGATGCGCGCCCCGCGAGCGCGTCGACGGTCGCCTCGTCGACCCAGTCCCCCGCGTGGATCACCAGATCGGCTTCGTCGACCAACTGCCAGACCTGCGGCTGCAGCTCTTTCGCCCGCACGGGCAGGTGGGTGTCGCTGATGAGCAGCAGCCTCACGCGGCACCGCCGCCCGACATCAACCGCTCGATCTCGTCGGCGAGCTCAGCGACCGGGCGTCGTCCGTCGAGCTCGTGTGTCGCGCTGCGGCGCAGCAGCGGCTCCACCTCGGCGGTGTAGCGCCGAATGTCTTCCTGCTGCTCGGCCGTCTTTCCGTAGCCCTTGCCCTCGCGGGCGCGCACCCGCTCGAGCAGAGTCTCCAGCGGAGCGCTCAGCAGCACCACCGCCGCGAATCGGTCATAGAAGGCGCCCTGGTTCTCGACCGTGCCGGAGACGACGAGGTCATTGTGGGAGGCGAGCAGAGCATCCATCTTCTCGACGTGCCAGAGGCGGTCCTCGATCGTGTAGCCGCCGTGATCGGTGTCGACGGTGGTCACGCCGCGGCGCGTCAGCTCGGCGAGCAGAGTCGATTTGCCTGCTCCCGACATTCCGGTGATGAGGATCCGCACCATGCCTCGAGCCTATGCACCGGCCCCGCAAGGCGGTCGCGGCGGCCCGAGATCGAGCCGGTTTGCGCAGATCGTGTCAACAGATAACCGCGCGAGGTGCGCAAACCCGCACGAGTTCGGGACAGAGTCGCGGCCGCCAGCACTGCTCACACGGCGGGCGGGCGCGCCGTGGTCAGGCCAGGGATTCCACGGGCGCGCGCAGTGCCGGGGCAACGTCGCGCACGATCGCGTCGAGGATGCGCGCGTTGAACTCGACACCCAACTGGTTCGGCACGGTGATCAGCAGCGTGTCGGCCGCCTGCACCGCCTGGTCGCGCGATAACTCCTCCGCGAGCCGGTCGGGGGTGCCAATGTATTGGCGCCCGAAGCGCGAGCGCGCGCCGTCGAGAATGCCGACCTGGTCGCGCTGTTCCGCCTGGGCGTGCAGCCCGAAGTAGTACTCGGTCTCGTCGTCGATGAGCGGGATCACGCTGCGACTCACCGACACGCGTGGTTGGTGCGCGTGCCCGGCGTCGGCCCACGCGTCGCGGAACACCTGGATCTGCTCAGCCTGCAGCTCGTCAAACGGCACACCCGTGTCTTCGGTGAGCAGCGTCGAACTCATCAGGTTCATGCCCTGCTCGGCCGCCCACACGGCGGTTGCCCGCGTGCCGGCGCCCCACCAGATGCGTTGCGCGAGGCCCGGCGACTGCGGCGTCACCGGTAGCAGCCCGGTGGTGCCGACCATCTGCGGATTGCCGGGAGCCAGCCCCACCCCCGTGATCGCCTCGCGAAACGCCGCCGTGTGCCGGCGAGCCATGTCGGCGTCCGTCTCGTCTGCGCGCACGCCCTCGGCCGCACCCGGCACGTGCCCGAACACCTCGTAACCCGCGATCGACGTCTCGGGTGACCCCCGGCTGATGCCGAGCTGTAAGCGCCCGCCACTGATCAGGTCGGTGGCCGCCGCGTTCTCGGCCATTGCGAGCGGGTTCTCGTAGCGCATGTCGATGACGCCCGTGCCGAGCTCGATCCGCGAGGTTCGGGCCGCCGCGGCCGCGAGCATCGGGTACGGCGACGAGTAGTTCTTCACGAAGTGGTGCACGCGGTAGAAAGCGCCGTCGACGCCGACCTCCTCGGCCGCAACGGCCAAGTCGATGCCCTGCAGAATCGCGTCGCCGCCCGTGCGGGTCAGCGACCCCTGCACGGTGCTCCAGTTGCCGAACGACAGAAAGCCGATGCGCGTCATGCTGATGCAAACGCATGGATGCGCGGTGCTATTCCGCGCGCATCCCCCTACCCGCCGCGCGGCGGCGACGGCGGTTCCTGCGCCGAATGCTCGTCGGCCGGGGGAAGCGGCGGAACGGGAGCCGCTGTGGCGACCGGTCCTGTGGGCGGGTGTTCAGCATCCGCGCCCCTGGTCGCACCGGGACGCGTCGTCAAGAAGACACCCGCCAACACGATGACGCCACCGATCAGCTCGCCGAGAGTGATCACGTCGCCGAATACGAAGGCGATGAGCGCCGTGAACACCGGCAGCAGGTTGAGAAACACGCCGGTCTTCGACGGGCCGAGGTTCATGACCGCGATGTTCCACAACAGGTAGGCCATGGCCGACGGGAAAATGATGATCCACACGAGGCCGAACCACGCGCCGGCACTGGGGCCGGCGGCGACACCCGGCAACCCGACGATGGCCAGCAGCGGCAGCATCACGATGACACTGAGCCCCGCCTGCACCGCCGTCGCGGTGATCGGCGGCGTCTTCACGCGGCGGCTCACGATGACGTACGCCGTCCACACGCTGATCGCGCCGAGCATCAGGAGGTCGCCCGGCGAGAAGACGAGCGCGAACTCGCCCGAGCCGGTGAAGACGACGATCAGCACGCCGACGAAAGAGATGGCGATGCCCAAGGCACCCATTTTCAGGATGCGCTCGCCCAAGAAGATGACGGCGGCAATGGCAATCACCGCCGGGTTGATGGCGCTGATGACCGACGCCGTCACGGGCGAGGTCGTCGCGAGCGCCGCGTACAGAAACAGGGTGTAGCCGACCATGCCGAGGATCGCCTGCAGGGTGTGAATCGGCCACTCCCGCAGCGCATCGCCCCACGCCGGCTTCTCCAGCCACCAAGCGACAATGACGAGGATGGGCACGGCCCCGAGCCAGCGCAGCCAGGTCAACTCGACGGGCGTGAACTCGTCGACGACGAGAGCGGCCACGACGAAGTTCGATGCCCAGAAAAGCTGGGCCAGCACCGGAGGGCTGAAGCGACGAAGTGCGTTCACGAGTGTCAAGGCTAGGCCCGCGCGGCGAGCCCGAGGGTCCGCGTCGGCGGCTCATGCGAGCATCGACACCGTGCCCCTCGACTTCACCGCCATCGATTTCGAAACCGCGAACGGTCACGCGGCGAGCGCCTGCAGCGTCGGGCTCGTCAAGGTGCGCGACGGCCGGGTGGTCGACAAAGAGTCGTGGCTGATCCGCCCGCCGTTCGGCTACGACGTGATGAATGAGTGGAACACGCGCATCCACGGCATCACGGCCGATGACATCGTCGACGCGCCCCTCTGGGCCGAGCAGTTCGACCGGCTGTGGCAGTTCGTCGACGGCGATCTGCTCGCCGCGCACAACGCCGGTTTCGACATGGGGGTGCTGCAGGCCGCGTGCCGCGCCAGCAACCTCGACGTACCCGATGCCCGGTATCTCTGTAGCCTGCGGATCGCGCGCAAGACCTACCACCTCGACTCCTACCGGCTGCCTGTCGCGGCGATGGCAGCGGGCTTCGAAGACTTCGCCCACCACGACGCGCTTGCCGACGCCGAGGCGTGCGCCGCGATCGTCGTGCACGCGGCAGGGCGCCACGGCGTCGACGACGGCGACGAGCTCGCGGCCGTCTGCGGCACCCGCATCGGGATGATCGGACCGCGCGCCGACGAGGACGCCGCCGACCGCCGCCCGGCCGCTCTGGCCTAGCGGTTTCGGCGCGGCGCTGCGTGGGACGGGCCCACGCGCCGTTCTTCCCGGCCCTCGTGTCCGTCGTTTCCGTCGGCCAGCGAGTCCGCCTCGTGCGCGTGCTCGTCGGCACGCGAGCGCACGGCTTCGGCGCTGCGCGACGCGCTCTGCGCCTCGCGCCGCTTGCGCGCAGCATCGGCTTCGGCGCGTTCGGCGTCGGCTTCGGCCTGCGCCGCCGCGGCCTTCTGCTCGGCAGCCACAATCCGCTCCTGATCAGCCTTCTCGGCGAGCTGGCGCGCGCGGCGCTGCTCGTCGGCTCGACGTTCCGCGGCCTCACGCTCACGCTTCTTCTTGTTGTTCGCCATCGCGATAGCAATACCGACGATCGCGCCGAGAACGACGATCGAGGCGATGACAACCAGAATGATGATTTCGCTCTGTTCCATCTGGCGGACGCTAGGTGCGGTTCCTGCGCGACACCACCCCATTGACGCCGAAGACCCAACCGGCTACGGCTACCCCTTCCGCACCGTCGCCGTCACGGGCGTCGGGTTCTGGAACAGGTCAAGCACGGGGCAGTGGGCGTCGACCACGTCGCGGAGGTACTCGTAGCGCTCCGCTGATTCCGGGCCCGTGAGGGTAATGGTCAGCCGGACGGCGCTGAAACCGGGGCGAACCGTGTCGTCGAGGCCGAGCAGATTGCGTGCGTCCAAATCGCCCTCCGCCTCGATCGCGATGTCGAGCAGACGAATGCCCAGGGCGCGGGCGTACAGGCGATAGACGACCACCTGGCACGAGATCAGCGCGCCCAGCGCGTATTCGACGGGGCTCGCGGCGACGTCGTCGCCCGCGAGCGCCGACGGCTCGTCAACGACGAACCGGTGCTTTCCGGCACGAATCGTGGTCGCAACCGACCCCTCCGCGATTCCGGATGCACGGAAGGTCAATTTCGCTGCGGACGGGTCGGCCGTGATCCGCTCGCTCCAGGCGGAGCCGGCGGTGTCGAGCCGCTCGGCCCGCTCCGCGATCGAGACGACGGGGATGGCGGGGATGGTGGACGGGATGCTGGGGGCGTCAGTGAGAAGTGTCATGCGGGGACGGTAGGCGCGCGCGGTGAGCCGTGTCGAGCATCCCTGAAACGCAGTGACACCCCGCGACACGAAGGGTCACGGGGTGTCACGAGGCGTCACCGGACAAGCCCGGCGCGCGCCGCCTAGTTCTGCGGGAAGCCCAGGTTGATGCCGCCGTGGCTCGGGTCGAGCCAGCGCGACGTGATGGCCTTCTCCCGCGTGAAGAAGCCGATCGCCTGCGTGCCGTAGGCCTTGGCGTTGCCGAACAGCGACTCCTTCCAGCCGCCGAACGAGTAGTAGCCGACGGGCACCGGAATCGGCACGTTGATGCCGACCATGCCGACGGTGACCTCGGTCTGGAAGCGGCGGGCCGCTCCCCCGTCGTTGGTGAAGATCGCCGTGCCGTTGCCGAAGCGCGACGAGTTGATGAGTTCGAGACCCTCGTCGTAGGTCTTCACGCGCACGACCGACAGCACGGGGCCGAAGATTTCTTCCGTGTAGACCCGCGAGGTGGTGGGCACGTTGTCGATGAGGGTGGGGCCGAGCCAGAAGCCGTCGGCCGCGCCGTCGACCTCGATGCCGCGGCCGTCAACGACGATCGTCGCGCCGTCCTGTTCGGCGACGTCGAGGTAGCCGGCGACCTTGTCGCGGTGCTCCTTCGTGATGAGCGGGCCCATGTCGCAGTTGCGAGTGCCGTCGCCGACCTTCAGGGTGGCCATGCGCTCGCGCACCTTCTCGATGAGCTCATCGGCGACCGGCTCCACCGCGACAACCACCGAGATCGCCATGCAGCGCTCGCCCGCCGAGCCGAAGCCCGCGTTGACGGCCGAGTCGGCGACCAAGTCGAGGTCGGCGTCGGGCAGCACGAGCATGTGGTTCTTCGCCCCGCCGAGGGCCTGCACACGCTTACCGTTGGCGGTTCCCCGCTCGTAGATGTACTTCGCAATGGGCGTCGAGCCGACGAAGCTGATGGCCGCGACGTCGGGGTTGTCGAGCAGGGCGTCGACGCTCTCCTTGTCGCCGTTCACGACGTTGAAGACGCCGTTCGGCAGCCCCACCTCGGTGAACAGCTCCGCCATCCAGATGGCGGCCGACGGATCCTTTTCGCTCGGCTTCAGCACGACCGTGTTGCCGGCGGCGATCGCCAGCGGGAAGAACCACAGCGGCACCATCGCCGGGAAGTTGAAGGGGCTGATGATGCCGACGACGCCGACAGGCTGCTTGATCGAGTACACGTCGACGCCGGTCGACACAGCCTCGCTGTACTCGCCCTTCATGAGCTGCGGGATCGAGGTCGCGAGCTCGATGACCTCCATGCCACGGGCAATCTCACCGAGGGCGTCGGAGGTGACCTTGCCGTGCTCGGCGGTGATGATCGCGGCGAGCTCGTTCTTGCGGGCGTTCATCGCCTCGCGGAAGGCGAACATGAGCTGCTGGCGCTTGGCCAGGCTTGTCCCCGCCCAGCCGGGAAGCGCATCCTTTGCGGCCGCCACGGCGAGGTCAAGGTCGGCCTTCGCGGCGAGGGCAACCTCGCGAGCGACGGCACCCTGGGCCGGGTTGTAGACGGGGGCCGTGCGGCCGGAGGTGCCGGCGAATGCGGCGCCATTGACGTAGTGCTGAACGATCGACATGGGTTCTCTCCCGGAACTCGGGCGCGGGTGCGCTGCTGCCAGTCTCGGCTACGAGCGTTCTGCGTTCAAGAGCCAAGCGCGCGCATCCGTTGTGCAAAAACGCAGATTAAGGATGCGCGCCGCGCGCGGTCCGCGGGGCGCGCGCGTCAGCCGCCCGGCAGCAGCTCGGCGCGACGCGACGCGACCGCCCGAAACAGCGCATCACGCACGATGGCGACCGCCCCGACCGCGGGGCTCTCGGGCCGCGACGACAGGGTGAAGCGCAGGCGAAACTCGACCTCGTCGGGCAGAACGGGCACGAGGTCGGGATCATTCTCGGCCATGAACGCGTGCAGGAGGCCGATGCCGGCCCCCGCGCGCACCGCCTCCAACTGGGCGAAAACGTTGGTCGACGCAAAGCCCGTGCGCATGCCGCCGAGCACCGGAGCCAGATCGAGCTCTTGCACCGTGAGTAGGGCATCGACGTAGAAGATCAACTCGAGCCCGGCGAGATCGGCCGCGCTGCGGATCGGCGGGTGGGCCGCGAGATAGTCGGCGCTGGCGTACAACCGGAGGGCGTAGTCGGTGAGCGGCTCGGCGGTGACGCGGGCGCCGGCCGCCTGGCCGATCGTCACGGCAAGGTCGAAGCCGGAGCCCCGCAAGCTGAGCGGCCGGGTCGACGTCACCAGTTCGACCGCGATTCCGGGATGCTCGGAGCGCACGCCCGCGAGCGCTGGCGCGATGATGAGCGAGCCGAAGCCGTCGGGCGCCGCCACCCGCACGGTGCCCCGCACGGTGTGATCGCCTTCGGCAATGGCCGCCACCTGGTCGAGCAGGTCTTCCAGGGTGGCCGCGCGCTCAACAACGTCGCGCCCCAGGCCGGTGAGCTGCCAGCCGTCCGCACCGCGGTCGAGTACGCGCGCGCCGAGCGCCGCCTCGAGGCGGTCGAGCCGTCGACGCACCGTGGTGTGATCGATGCCGAGCAGGTCGGCCGCCGCGGTGAGCCGTCCGAGTCGAGCCACGGCGAGCAGCACCCGCAGGTCGTCTGCGCTGAGCTCGGGGCGCGCGGGCGTGGTCGGCATGACGCCACCCTACGGCGGGTCGACCCCAATGTCGGGGGCCCCTGCGAGAGTTAGGGCATGGAGTTTCTCGTACCGCTCGTCATCGGCCTCGCGCTCGGCCTCGTCGTCGGCGCCATTGTCGGCATGGTCATCGGCCGGCGGGGGGCCGCCCCAGGGGGCGACGACCCAGCCGTGGTGGCCGCGCGGCACGAGGCCGCTCTCGCCCAGGTGCGCGCCGAGGAGGCCGCGATACGTGCCGAACTCACCGCCGAGCTCGCGGGACTCACCGCGACGGCTGAGGGTTTGCGCGAGCAGGTCACCCAGGCCCAGCAAGCGCACCGCGAGTTCGTCGAACGGGCGCAGGCCGAACAGCGCGCCCGCGAAGAACGCGAACGCTCCGATAGCAAGGTGCTGCAGGCTCTCACTCCGGTGCAAGAGACGCTGCGCACGATGCAGGCGAAGGTGACAGAGCTGGAAACGCAGCGCAGCCAGCAGCACGGCGAATTGGCGCAGCAACTGAAGTCCGCCACCGAGTCGGAAGAACGCCTGCGCGCGACAGCCGAATCGCTGGCCAGTGCGCTGCGCTCGAACAGCGTGCGCGGCGTGTGGGGCGAAACGCAGCTTCGCAATGTGGTCGAAGCAGCAGGGCTCATCGAGCGCGTCGACTTCGACACGCAGGCCAGCATCACCTCGGACGCGGGCGCCGGCCGCCCCGACATGGTGATTCACCTGCCCGGCGGCAAGAACATCGCCGTCGACGCGAAGGTGCCGTTCACCGCCTACCTCGAGGCCAGCCAGATCGCCATCACCGCGACGGGTGACGAGGGTGCCCGGCGCGAGACGCTCATGAAGCAGCACGTCAAGGCCGTGCGCTCTCACATCGATGCACTCGGCTCGAAAGCGTACTGGGCGGGTCTCGATGCCTCGCCCGAACTCGTCATCGCCTTCATCCCGAGCGAGTCGCTCGTCTCGAGCGCCATGGAGGCCGACCCGGCGATCATGGACTACGCCTTCTCGAAGCGGGTCGCTCTCGCCTCGCCCGTCACCCTGTGGTCGGTGCTGAAGACCGTTGCCTTCTCGTGGCAGCAAGACGTCTTGACCGAAGACGCGAAGAAGCTCTTCGATCTGAGCCGCGAACTCTACGGCCGGCTCGGCACCCTCGCGGGCCACATCGAAAAACTCGGCCGCTCGATCGAGGGCACGGTGAAGAACTACAACGGCTTCGTCGGGTCGATGGAACGCCAGGTGCTGCCGAGTGCGCGCAAGCTGCAGCGCCTCGATGAATCGACCGTGCTCGGGCCGCTCGCATCCATCGAAGAGGGGCCGCGCGAAATCACGGCAATGGAGCTTGTCGACAATCTGTCGACCGCGGGCGAGCTCGAGACTGTGGAGGACCAGCGAGGCGAGTGAGTCGCGTTCGCGGCCATCGCTAGGATTGCCGCAATCTCCGGCGCAACGAGGTGTCGGAGTCCACCCCCGGCGAAAGATCAACGATGACCCAACGCCCCTGGCTCGCCCATTATCCGAGCGGAGTCGAGCACGAGCTCGTCTCGCCCGCCTTCCGGCACATGCCCGACCTGCTGTCGAAAGCGACCACCGACTACGGTGACCAGATCGCGTTCACGCAGTGCATGCCCAACGGCATGAACGGGTCGCTCACCTATAACGAGGTCGACGAACTCTCCGACGCCTTCGCCGCGTACCTGCGCGAAGAGCTGCAACTCGACCAGGGCGACCGTGTCGCCGTGCAAATGCCCAACTGCCTCGCCTTCCCGGTCGTGGCGTTCGGCATCATGAAGGCCGGCCTTGTGCTCGTCAACACGAACCCGCTGTACACGGCGAGCGAGATGACGCACCAGTTCAGCGACTCGGGGGCGAAGGCGCTCGTCATCATCGACATGTTCGCCGACCGACTGCCCGAGGTCGTGTCGGCAACCGGCGTGCAGACGGTCGTGACGGTACGCATCTCTGAGTTCTTCCCGCCGGTCATCGCCGGGGTGATTCGCCTCGTGCAGAAGTACTGGAACCGGTCGCTGCCGAAGATCGAGGTCGAGCACACGTCCTTCCAGACCGCGCTATCGCGAGGCAAAACCCTCATGGGGCGAAGCTCCGGCTATCTCGACGGCGTCGACCTCGACACCATCGCCGCCCTGCAGTACACCGGCGGCACGACCGGCGTCTCGAAGGGCGCCATGCTCACGCACGGCAACCTCGTGTCGAACACGATGCAGATGCTGCAGATGCTCGGCCAGAGCATCCGCCCGGGCAAAGAGACGGTGCTCACGGCCCTGCCGCTGTACCACATCTTCGCCTTCACGGTGAATCTGATCGGCTTCTTCCACATGGGTGCCCGCAACATCCTGGTGCCCTCGCCCCGGCCGCCGAGCAACCTCAAGCGGGCCTTCGAGAACTACAAGATCACCTGGACCACGGGCGTGAACACGCTGTTCAACGCCCTGCTCAACGAACGCTGGTTCGTCGAGCACCCCCCGAAGCACCTCATCGGCTCGGCCGCCGGCGGTATGGCCCTGCACGAGTCGGTCGCCGAGCGCTGGCGCGAGGTCACCGGCACCCCGATTGTCGAGGGCTACGGTCTCACCGAAACCTCTCCGGTGCTGACCTTCAACCCCTTCGGCGGAGAGGTGAAAGACGGCACCATCGGCATTCCGGTGCCCTCCACCGACGTGCGGTGCGTGAAAGACGACGGCACCGACGCCGCGGTTGGCGAACCCGGAGAGCTCGTCGCGCGTGGCCCGCAGGTCATGAAGGGCTACTGGCAGCGCGACGACGAGACGGCGAACTCGATGCTCGACGGCTGGTTCCGCACCGGCGATATCGCCGAGATGGATGCTGACGGCTACTTCACGATCGTTGACCGCAAGAAAGACATGGTGCTCGTGAGCGGCTTCAACGTCTTCCCCAATGAGGTTGAGGAGCGTATTGCGGCGATGCCCGGCGTCAACGAGGTCGGCGTCGTCGGAATCCCCGACGACAAGACCGGCGAGGCGGTGCGCGCCTACGTGGTCGCGAACGACCCGCGGCCCACCGAGGCCGAGATCATCGCGCACTGCCGCGAGTCGCTCGCGGCCTACAAGGTGCCGAAGTCGGTGCGCTTCGTCGACGAGCTGCCGAAGAGCCCCATCGGCAAGATCCTGCGCCGAGAACTGCGAGCGCAGGCGGTCACGAGCGAAACGGCCAGTATCGAGACGCAAGGAAGGGAGCTGTCGTGATCGTCGCATCGCTTCTCGCCGCGTCGACGACGACCGTCGTGAACGAGCAAGACGTCGTCACCCCGTTCGAGCAGGCCCTGCTCGTCGGCCTCGTGTTCGTGATCATGTTCGGCCTCGGCGCCGGGCTCACGCCGCGCGACTTCAAGTCGGCGCTGCGCCGACCGTACGGGCTGATCATCGGCTTCGTGACCCAGTTCGGCATCATGCCGCTGCTGGCCTACGTGCTCGTCATCACGCTGCTGTTCCAGCTGCCGCGCGAATACGCGGGTCCGGTCGCTCTTGGTGCCCTGCTGATGGGCTGCGTGCCCGCCGGCACGACGTCGAACATCTTCACGTACTTCTCGAAGGGCAACCTCGCGCTCAGCGTCATCATGACGACGAACTCGACCCTGTGGGCGATTCTCATGACGCCGCTCGTGCTCGCCTTCTACGGCGGCTTCGTGTTCACGGAAGAGAGCGACCTGCAGATCCCGATCATCAACATCGTCGTGACGCTTGCGACGCTCTTGATTCCGGTTGTCGCGGGCATGATCCTGCGGCGCTACAGCGCCAACGTCGGCGCCTTCATGGAACTGCTCGGCGGGTTCTTCGGCCTGTTCTTCATCGTGTTCCTGATGGCGACGTGGGTGCCGCGCAACTGGGCGCTGCTGACCTCCACCCCGTGGCAGACCTACACGGTCGCGATCGGGCTCGGCCTCGTCGGCATCTTTGTCGCGTACTTCATCGCGCGGGCCATTCGCCTGCACCCGGCGAATGCGCGCACGATCGGCCTCGAGACGGGCATCCAGAACGGGCCGCTGGCGATCGCGATCGTGATTCTGACCTTCTCGGGCACGCCCGAGATCGGCCTCATCCTGATCGTGCCGGCGCTGTACTCGCTGTTCATCGTGATCATCGCTACCTTCGTGACGTTCTGGTTCCGCCGAGCCAACACTGCGGAAGAGCAGAAGATCCCGAACCTGCTGTAACGGCACCCGCTCTGGCCTGACCGGCGGAGGCGGAGTAGCGTCGCGACATGATCGCCACGCGCTTCGCCTTCGCCGGTTTTGCTGTTCCCGACATCGACGCCGCGCACGACTTCTACGGTGGCGTGCTCGGGCTCGATGTCGGGTACGCCGAGATGGGCCAGCTCACCATCGACCTGCCGGGCGGCGGCTGGGTGCTCGTGTATCCCAAACCCGACCACGTGCCCGCGACCTACACGGTGCTGAACCTCGAGGTCGACGACATCGATCTGGCCGTCGACGCGCTCGTCGCGGCTGGCGTCGCGATCGCGCGCTACGACGGCTTTGATCAGGATGCGCGCGGCATCTCTCGGGGAATCGCCGCGGGGCTCGGCCCCGACATCGCGTGGTTCACCGACCCGGCCGGCAACATCATCTCAGTGCTGCAGAACCCGCCGGGCGACGACGAGGAGTAGCATCGCGGCCCCTGGCCCAGGGTTAGAGTCCGAGCACCTCGTTCTCGTCGAGCCACTTCGAGACCTGGTGGTCGGCGACGACGCGGCGGATCGTGCCCGAGCGCGAGCGCAACACGATCGACTCGGTGCGGATCATCGGCCCGTCGCGCAGCACCCCGCGCACGAGCTCGCCGTCGGTGACACCGGTCGCGACGAAGAAGGTGTTGTCGCTGCTGACCAGGTCGTTGGCCTCGTAGACGTGGTCGAACTTGAGGCCCGCCGCGGCACCTTTCTCGCGTTCCTCGTCGGAGCCCGGCGCGAGCCGTCCCTGAATGAAGCCGCCGAGCGCCTTCACCGCGCACGCGGTGGCGACCCCCTCCGGGCTCCCGCCCGTGCCGATGGCCATGTCGATGCGGGTGTCGTGACGCGCGGCGTTGATACCCGCAGCGACGTCGCCGTCGAGAATGAGCCGGGTTCCGGCGCCCGCCTCGCGGATCTCCTCGATGAGCTGCTGGTGCCGCGGCCGATCAAGCACGGCGATGCGCATCTGATCGACCCGCTTGCCCTTCGCCGCGGCGAGCGCCCGGATGTTCTCGCCGACCGACTGACGGATGTCGACGACTCCGATTCCTTCGTGGCCCGTGACGATTTTGTCCATGTAAAACACGCTCGAGGCATCCAGCATCGTGCCGCGGTCGGCGACCGCGATCATCGAGATCGCGTGGCTACGGCCAGCCGCCGTGAGCGAGGTGCCGTCGATCGGGTCGACCGCGATGTCACACATCGGGCCGTTGCCGGTGCCCACCTGCTCACCGTTGAAGAGCATGGGAGCGTTGTCTTTTTCGCCCTCACCGATGACGACCACGCCCGTGAAGTTGACCGTGCCCAGGAACTTGCGCATTGCATCCACCGCCGCACCGTCGGCCGCGTTCTTGTCGCCGCGGCCGATATAGGGCGCTGAGCGGATCGCGGCCGCCTCGGTTGCGCGCACCAACTCCATGGCGAGGTTGCGGTCGGGGTGGAGGAACAGGGTCCCGGTTTCGGTGGTCACCACAGTGGCGTCCTTCTCTCGGCGTCGATCAAACGGATGAACGGACGCGCCGGGTGGTAGAACAGCGCTGGCCCCAGCCTAGCGGCCGCGCGCTCGGCGCTGGCTAGACTCGGAGCCGTCCCCACAGCCCACCACGCACGAGGAGCACCATGCCCATCGCCACCCCCGAGCAGTATGCCGAGATGCTCGACAAGGCCAAGAAGGGCGGGTTTGCCTACCCCGCCATCAACGTTTCGTCGTCGTCGACGATTAACGCCGTTCTGCAGGGTCTGACGGAGGCCGGCTCTGACGGCATCCTGCAGGTCACCACCGGTGGCGCTGACTACTTCGCCGGCCAGAGCGTCAAGGCCCGCGCCTCGGGCGCACTCGCCTTTGCCGCGTTCGCGACCGAGGTCGCAAAGAACTACCCCATCACCGTCGCCCTGCACACCGACCACTGCCCGAAGGACGCGCTCGACGGTTTCGTCATGCCTCTCATCGAGGCGAGCGAGGCCGAGGTGAAGGCCGGCCGTAACCCCATCTTCCAGTCGCACATGTGGGACGGCTCGGCCGTACCGCTGGCCGAGAACATCGAGATCGCCCGCGAGCTGCTGCCGCGCATGAAGAACATCAACGCCATCCTCGAGGTCGAGATCGGCGTCGTCGGCGGCGAGGAAGACGGCGTGCAGCACGAGGGCTCGAACGACGCGCTCTACACGACGCTCGGAGACGTCGAGCAGGCCGTCGAGGCACTCGGTCTGGGCGAAAACGGTCGCTACATGGCCGCCCTGACCTTCGGCAACGTGCACGGTGTCTACAAGCCGGGCAACGTGAAGCTGCGGCCTGAACTGCTCAAGGAGATTCAGGACGGCATCGCCGCGAAGTACGGCACCGGCGCCCTGCCGCTCGACCTTGTCTTCCACGGAGGCTCGGGCTCGACCGACGAGGAGATCGCAACGGCGGTCGCGAACGGCGTCATCAAGATGAACATCGACACCGACACGCAGTACGCATACAGCCGCTCGGTGGCCGACAGCGTGCTGAAGAACTACGACGGCTTCTTGAAGGTCGACGGAGAGGTCGGCAACAAGAAGGTCTACGACCCGCGCTCATGGGGCAAGGCGGCCGAATCGGCCATGGCGAAGCGCGTCGTTGAGGCGACGCAGCAGCTCGGCTCGGCGGGTCACTCCGGGCGCTGAGACTCGTCGCCCTGCGACGACAGACGGCGGGGAGTGCGCTGAATCGTGGGCGCGCTCCCCGTTGTCATGTCGATCGGGGCCTCGAACTCAACCTTGAGGCTCGCACCGTCGTGCCACCTGATGTCGCGAACCGCGGCCGACAGTGCCACGTAGTACGGCGCGAGGAAACTGATGCGGCGCCCCTCCGGGAGGGTCGTGGTGATCCGCAACGCGACGGCGACGGTGCCCGCACCGATCGAGCGAAGGGTCACCCGAGCAGAGACAAACCCCGACTCCGGGTCAGAAACCAGGGCGTCAATCATGGCTCGCAGCGCAGTGCGCTGCGCGACCGTCAGCTGGTCAGCGAGCCGATCTGGGTCCTGAAGTTCAATGGGATGCCCGCGCACAATCCTCTCGAGCCATGTCGCCGACGCGTCCGCGAGCAGACGGGCCCTCAGGTCGAGTGAGAGGGCGCGCGCTCTGTCTGCATCCCCCTCCCTAATCTCGCCTCGGTGTGCGACATCACGAAGGAACGTGACCGCCGCGACCAACTGTTCCGAGATGTCGTCATCGACCGCGCGCACCAGATGATGGTCGTCGATCGTCGGTGCCCCCAGGCTCGGCAGCAGAGACTTCGAACGGCCGCTCCACCGCATCGAAATGCGCACGATACTGGCCGACAGCACAGCGCTGACAATGCCGCCCGCGATGATCGGGGTCACCACAACAATCGCGGTCGTCACCGCGGGCCACCGGGGGTCGTCAGGAACGACGAGCACAAACGCGATGAGACCAACGATTAGAACCTGCGCCACGGTGATGGCTACGATCGTGGACGCGCGCACATACGGCGCAAGGGCGATCAGGATCAGCGAGATGCCCAGTGGCACCCACCACAGGGTGAGTGAGAACATCGTGCCGTCGTAGTCGAGCGTCGACAGCACGGCCGCCGCACTCACGAGGGCCAGGACGACGAGCACGGCGGGTGCGCCCAGAATTCCTCGCGGCGGTCGGGTGCGCAGGTGGACGACGACGCCTGCCGCTGCGAGACAGATCAGGGCGATCCACTGCAGGACTCCACCGCGAGGCGGCACAACCAGGATCTCGAGCACACCGTAGAGCGTCGCCAACAGCGTGGCCGTGATGGGCACCGTCGCCGTGGTGAGCCAGCTGACGGGATCGACCGACCACGGAGAGACGTGGGTGTTATCGGCCATCGGCACTCCCGAGCGGCACCCGCATCATGACCGTCGTCCCCTCCTCGCCGGACCAGACGCGCACCGAACCGCCGACCGCCTGCACGCGACCCATGATCGACTCGCGCAAGCCAAGGCGGTCGGTTCGCACGTCGTCGACGGCAAAGCCGCGCCCCGAATCCACGACGAGCACAGCGATCGCGTCGTCGCGCTGACCAACGACCAGCTCCGCGTGCTCGGTATTGGCGTGCGCGACGACGTTGTCCAAGGCCGCCCGCGTCGCCCCGACCAGCGCATCGACAACGGGAATGGGCACCGCGGTGGTGAGCTCCTCGGTGCCGCTTACCTGCACCGTGACGCCCTTCCAGCGGTAGTCGTTGGCGAGCGTGACCAGAGCCAGCGCGAGTCCGTGCGGCGCGTGAACGGCGACCTCCGCTGCCACCGTGCGCGCCGCAGTGGGCCGGACGATCGCGTCAAGGTCACGCAGAATGTGATCGCGCATCCGATTATCGATCGGCCCCGACGACATCGACACCACCGCGAGATCAGCGAGCACCGTGTCGTGGACAGCGGCAGCGGCCCGACGCTGTAGCTCACGTTCGCGTGCATCAATCAAGACGGCGCGCTGCACCGCCAGGAGCTCCGGAACGCTCTTCTTCGCACGAAACCGAACGGCCGCCAGCAGGCCAAAACCGACCAGCGCGAGCGTGCCCACGATGAGGGGTCCGTACCCGAGGGGCCCAGTGATCCCCAGCGCCCACCACCCTGCACCCAGGGCGGCATACGCGATGACCATCGCGGATGCCGTCCAGCGCAGTCCGCTTCGAGCGCTGCCCGCTAAGCCACCCACGAGAGGCAAAGCCGTGGCCACACGGTTGATCAGGTACGGATCGGTGCCCTGCCCAGCCATGCTCACCGACACCACGACCGTGGCCGCCGCCGCCACGGCGCCCGCACCGAGATAGAGCGCGGCGGTTGCCCGGGAGGGAAGCGCGAGCAGCAACACAGCGACGAGAACACTGCTGACAACCGGCGCCACGAAGATGAGCGTCTGCGCCCGGTCGAGACCGACCGACACGGCGACGTCGATGGTCATGACGGCGGTGAGGACCAAACCGCTGACGGCCACGGCGCGCAGGGCGGTTGACAGTCCCGACACCACAACGGCGGCGGCGACATCACGCGGCAGTGCGATCGTCGGCATGGCTCTCCTCGTCGGCTCAGATTACTGCCGCACGACGCGCGTGACGTTACTGCTCGCCGTCAACCCCGAACCGGACGACGACAGATCGCCCGTTCGTCCAGGAAATATCGCGCACCACGGATTTTGCACTCAGGTAGTAGGGAGCCAACGCCGACGTGCGCCGCCCCTCCGGAAGCGTGAGGTCGAGCGTCAGCGCAACACCCACCGTCTCGTCGTCACCGGGGGCGAGCTCGAGTCGAGCGGCATACACTCCGGCCGCGGGATCAGAGAACACCCCATCGATGAGCGCGATGATTGCCGCGCGCTGGTCAAGCGACACGCGTTCGGCCAGACGCTGAGGGTCGGTGACGTGCACGGGTCGCCGAGCGATGATGCCCGACAGCCAGCCGCTGCCGTCTCGATCAATGAGGGCGGTGCGCAGACGTGCCGCCAATTCGGAAGCGTGTTTGCGCGTTGCGTCATCGACCGGAGCGCCGTCGCCGATCGCGCGGAGGAACGGCAGGGCCTCGCCGGTCAAGGCGCCGTGTGTTGCGCGGTCGATAATCGACACCGCCTTTTCGCGGGCCGGCGGCGCCGCGATCGACTCGATGAGGCCAGAGCGCCACCCCTGCACCTGCTCGATCAACGATTGGGTCAAGAAGGTGCCACCGATGAGGGCAAACAAGGGCGAGGATGCGGCGATGACGATCTCGGCGCCGGGTGAGACGGCCGCTAGTGGCTCCGTGGCAAAGGCGGCAGCGAGCACGCTCGCACCGGCCACCATCGCCCCCGCGGGAAGAAAGACGCGACCGGGCACGAATGGACTCAACGACATGACCACGAGCGACACCGCGACCGGTGCCCACCAGAGTTCCGGAATCAGCGAGTCGTCGCCGTTCTGGCTGGCCCGCCCGATACCCCAGCCGCTCAGCAACACGGCGGAGCTTGCCAACACCGACACCAGCACAGCGACCGGCGTGCCGAAGCGACGACGACGCGGACGGGCGGCGATGTGGATGGCCAGTGTTGAGAGCGTCGCCAACAGCACGGCTGCCCACTGGTAGAGCGGAGCGCCTGCTCCTTGCCCTCCGACCAACACTGCACCGCTGCCCAGCGCCACAATCAGGAGCGGCACCCACGCGGTGACCAGGGAAGCGGTGAGCCAACTCAACGTGTCGACGTCGTTGGCCGACCGTCGCCACCACACACTCATTCGGCACCACCCAGCGGCACTCGAGGAGCCGACAGCAACACCGTCGTCCCCCCTTCCGACGACCAGAGCCTCGCCGAGCCGCCGGCACGCTCCATGCGCCCGATGATGGATTCGCGCAAGCCCAGGCGATCGGTGGGGATCGTGTTGATGTCGAAACCGTGCCCATCGTCGACCACCAGAACAGTGAGGCGGTCGGCATCACCGCCGAGGGTCACCTCGACGTGACCTGCCGACGCGTGCCGCCGCACGTTGTCGAGGGTCGCTGCCAGTGCTGCGTGCAGTGCTTCGGCAACCGGAGGTGCCAACGCGTCATCGTGCACATGCTCGGTGCCGACGAGATCGATACGACCGCCGCGCCACCGGTAATCCTCGACCAACTCGAGCAGCGCCCGACCGAAGCTTCCCTCGCGGGGAACGATCGACACCGTGCCCGTTGATGTCGCGTTTGCGTCGTCGAGCCGTTGGAGGTCTGCGCGAATGCGGGCCCGCATCCCCTCATCGATGACCGCATCTGAGTGGGCGATCGCCGCCAGATCAGACAGGACGGTGTCGTGGACGACGGCGGCGGCAGAGCGTTCGCGGCGACGGCGCTCGTCCGCGCGACGAGTCTCGCGGGCGATGTCGCGAAAGGCAGGGAGCCTGCCTCCGGTGCGTCGCCAGCCGATGTCGACGACAGCGAACGCGAAGATCATGATGAGCGCGTCAATGACGCGGTCGGGCGAGAAGCGCACGGCACTACCCGCGATGAGGGAGCCAAACGCAATGGCGAGAGTCCCGGTGCCGAGGCCCGCCAGGATCCATCCGATGCCGCTGACACCGCGCGGGCTGAGGGCGCCGACGAAGATGAGGGCGACCGCTGCGCCCTCGACGAGGTACCCAGCACGCTGCCCCAGCGGAGCAGAGAACGAGACCGCGAGGGCGACATACGCGCTACCGATCGTGAGTCCGACGGCAAGGTGCACAACCATCGTGGCGAGACTGGGGCGCACGGCGAGCGCGACCGAGGTTCCCAGCACGGGAAGGAGCGCGAGCAGGACGATCACAGCGTCGTCGACCCGATCGAGCACGACCGCTGTTTCGCCGATGACCGCGGCGACGAGCAGCACCGACACGGGCCCGATCCACCGCATCGCCGCGCTGAGGCCCCGCACGAGCCCAGCGGCGGTCACCCCCCGTGGCGAGGGGAGGTTCGAGAGCGTCTCTGGCGATGGTGCGGACGAGGAAGGGGTGGACACCATTGCCCGGGTGTCCTCTCGCCTCAGTTCCGGGTGCGCCCACCAAGGGCGCGCTCGTCGCGCTCGCCCGTGGCGTTCGTGCGAAGCTCCTTCGGCAGCGAGAACATGAGGTCTTCCTCGGCCGTCTTAACGACTTCGACATCGTCGAAGCCGGCGTCGCGAAGGTCGGCGAGCACCTGTTCGACGAGCACCTCGGGCACGCTCGCGCCCGAGCTCACGCCGACCGTGGCGACACCCTCGAACCACTCCTGCTTGATCTCGCTGGCGTAGTCGATGCGGTAGGCAGCCTTCGCCCCGTACTCAAGGGCGACTTCGACGAGACGCACGCTGTTCGAGCTGTTCGCCGAGCCAACGATGATGACGAGATCGGCGTTGGGGGCAACCTTCTTGATCGCGACCTGGCGATTCTGCGTCGCGTAACAGATGTCGTCGCTCGGCGGGTCTTTCAGGTGCGGGAAGCGCTCGCGCAGTCGCCGCACGGTCTCCATCGTCTCGTCAACCGAGAGCGTGGTCTGAGACAACCAGATGAGGTTGTCGGTGTCGGGCACCTCGATGCGGTCGGCTTCGTCCGGGTCGTTCACGAGGATCGTGCGCTCCGGGGCGTGCCCCATCGTGCCCTCCACCTCCTCGTGGCCGGCGTGCCCAATCAGCAGGATCCAGTAGTCCTGCTTCGAGAACCGCACGGCCTCGCGGTGCACCTTCGTCACGAGAGGGCATGTGGCGTCGATGGCCTGCAGCTCGCGCTCGGCGGCGCCCTGAACGACGGCGGGGCTGACGCCGTGCGCCGAGAAGACGATGTGCGAACCCTCGGGCACCTCATCGACCTCATCGACGAAGATGGCGCCCGCCTTCTCGAGCTCGCTCACGACGTGCACGTTGTGCACGATCTGCTTGCGCACGTACACGGGAGCCCCGTACTGCTCGAGCGCCTTCTCGACCGCGATGACGGCACGGTCGACGCCGGCGCAGTATCCTCGCGGCGCGGCCAGCAGCACGCGCTTCGGTCGGTCAACCTCGACCGGAGTCAGCCGGTCGCGGCGCTCAGGGATGGCGGGCGCGGTCAGGGTCGTGCCGAGGGCGCCGTTCGTGATCGTGGACATCGCGTCGAGTCTACGGGTCGGGCCTGAAATACCGCCGGGGCAGGATGCTCGTAGCGGCCATCTACTCCACGTCGCGACGCAGGGTGGTCACCGCCGCGATCGCGATCAGCGCCACGCTCAGTGAGGCGAGGACTACCCCGCCCTCGAGTCGCGTCAGCGGCTCGATGACCCCCGGCACCGTCGGGTCGAGTTCGCCGATCGAGGCGATGATGCCGGCCCCCACGAGTGAGTCCGTCGCGGCGCCGGGGAGGTAGCGAGCAATCTCAGCCGACCATTCCCAGGCCCCCGCGACGATGCGCAGCAACGGCTCGACGAACTGGGTGAAGACCAACACGATGACGATGGCCGCGATTTGGCTTGTCAGCAGGGCCCCCAGCCCGAGTCCGAGCAGCGACCACAGGGCGCATGCCAATACGGTGCAGGCGATCAGCCCCCACACCTCGGGGTCGGCCAACAGCGTGTCGACACCGTTGGCCGCGAGCACCCCGGCGCCGGCGGCGACCGACGTCGCGGCTCCCACAATTCCGTAGAGCGCGCCGACCACGAGCGCCACGACGAGACGCCCGATGAGCACCACGCTGCGTCGCGGCTGTGCGAGGAAGGTGGGGGTCAGCGTGCGCCAGCGATACTCGCTCGTGGCGGCGAGCGCCCCGAACAGCAGGGGAATGACCAGCGCCACGCTCGTCGTGGAGCTGTACACCAACTGGGTTGCCACCTCGGCGGGGAGCGGGCCGGGGCCGCCCTCCGTCTCGGTCGTCACGAAGAACGCGAACCCTCCCGCCGTGACGGCGACATAGATGATGAGCACGACGGCAAGTACCCACCACGTGCGCAGGGAGAAGACGCGAACGACTTCGGCGGCGACGGCCCGGCCGAGGGCGTTCACGCGGCGACCTCCCCTGCCGTGGCGGGGCGAGCATCCGATTCGGGGTTGTCGGCCGTCAGTCGCAAGAACACGGATTCGAGATCGTCAGACTGCGGGGCCAGCAGTGTCAGCGGCACCGCCGCTGCCAGGGCGGCACGCCCGACGGCGGCGGCGTCGAGACCGCTGACGATGAGAGCGCCGGTCGGGTCAGCCTCAAGGACACCTCCTGCGCTCGTGATGGCCGACGTGAGCCCCGCGCGGTCGGCCGCGTCGACGCGCACGCGGGTCACCGCGCCGGCAGAAAGCTCGGCGAGAGCGCCGGTCATGACGATGCGACCGCGTGCGATGACGACGACGTCGTCGACCGTTTGGGCGACCTCGCTGAGAACGTGGGACGACAACAGGATCGTGCGACCCTCGGCGGCGAGTTCGCGGAGGAAGACGCGAATCCAGGTGATTCCAGCGGGGTCGAGCCCGTTGATGGGTTCGTCGAGCACGAGAGTGCCCGGGTCACCGAGCAGTGCGGCCGCGAGCCCGAGTCGCTGCCGCATACCCAGCGAGTAGCCGCCCACGCGGCGGTCGGCCGCCTCGGTCATGCCGACGCGCTGCAGCACAGCATCGACCCGATCCCGCTCGAGCCCCGCCGCCAACTGCACGACCCGAAGGTGGTCGCGGCCGCTACGCCCGGGATGAAAAACGTCGGAGGAGAGGGATGCGCCCACCCGGCGCGCCGGCTGGTCGAGCGCCGCGTACGACGTGCCTCCGAATGTTGCCGCGCCCTCGGTCGCGCGCGCGAGCCCGAGCAAGACGCGCAGGGTCGTTGTCTTTCCGGCGCCGTTCGGACCGAGGAATCCGGTGACCCGGCCGGGCTGCGCGGTAAACGAGACCTGATCAACCGCGGTGACCGTGCCGTAGCGCTTCGTGAGGGTGTCGACGATGATCGGTGTACCGCTCGGCATGGATCCCCATTTCCGGCCCCGCAGCGACGGTCGTGACGGGGGTATCCACTACCCTGGCGTTCGCCCGACCCCCACCGCAACAGTGCCAGCGGTCCGCGACGAAACGGAGTGCCATGTCTGACACCGCGCCGTCGACGCCCGCACCGACCAGCGCCGAGGCGCCCTGGCCCGTGGCCGAGCTGTCGCAGAAACTTAAGGGCTGGATCGATCGGCTCGGCGCAGTGTGGGTCGAAGGGGAAATCACGCAGTGGGGCGTGTCCGGCGGAAACGTCTACGGCAAGCTCAAAGACCTGAGCGCCGACGCAACCGTGTCCTTCGTCATCTGGTCGTCGGTGCGCGCGCGCATCCCCGACGGGGTGACGCAGGGCGACCGTGTCGTCATGCACGTCAAAGCCAACTGGTGGGTCAAGGGCGGCAGTCTCACAATGCAGGTCTTCGACGTGCGCCGCGTGGGGCTGGGCGACCTCCTCGAACGGCTCGAACGACTGCGCGCCACTCTGCGCGCCGAAGGCCTGTTCGATGTCAACCGCAAGAAGCCCCTCCCGTTCCTGCCGCACCTCATCGGGCTGGTGACGGGCAAAGACAGCGACGCCGAGAAAGATGTGCTGCGCAACGCAGCGCTGCGCTGGCCTTCGGTCGCGTTCCGCGTTCAGCACTCGGCGGTGCAAGGCGATCGCGCCGTCGCCGAACTGGTCAGTGCGATCGAGACGCTCGACGCCGACCCCGAGGTCGATGTGATCATCGTCGCTCGCGGAGGCGGCGACTTCCAGAACCTTTTGCCGTTCAGCGACGAGCGGGTGGTGCGCGCAGCGGCCGCGTGCCGAACCCCCCTCGTTAGTGCGATCGGTCACGAAAACGATCGACCCCTGCTCGATGACGTTGCCGACCTCCGAGCGTCGACGCCGACGGACGCGGCGAAGCGCGTCGTTCCCGACGTTGGCGACGAACTCGCGCGACTCGACCAAGCACGCACTCGGTTGCGCTCACGCATCACGGTGCAGGTGCGCGGCGAAGTCGACCGTCTCGCCCAGTTGCGCTCGCGGCCCGCGCTCGCGAGCGGAGACTGGATCATCGACGGCCGGGCCGACGAGCTCACTCGCCTCGTCGCACGCGGGGCCGAACTCACTGAGCGGCTGGTGCAGCGCGCGAGCGACGAGCTCGCCGAACGCCGCGCCCGACTGCGATCACTGTCACCGCAATCGACCCTCGATCGCGGCTACGCGATCGTGCAGACCCGAGACGGTTCCGTCGTGCGCGCCGCGGCCGAGGTGGCCGACGGCCAGCGACTGCGCGTGACGGTAGCCGACGGCGTCATCGCCGCCGATGCCCGCGTTCCCGGCCCCGACACAGAAGGCGACGCATAGCATGGCAAGCGTGAGCGAAACCCCCGCCGACATCGAGAGCCTCAGTTATGAGGAGGCTCGCGACGAGCTCGTCCGTGTCGTCACCGCACTGGAACAGGGCGGTGCGACGCTCGAACAATCCATCGCCCTGTGGGAGCGCGGAGAGGCGCTCGCCCGGCGGTGCGAAATCTGGCTGATCGGCGCCAAAGAGCGACTCGACGCCGCGCGCGCCGCCGCCGAAACCTCATGACGGATCCCGCGACGGGTCGCCCCATCGTCGCCGAACTCGGTCGACCCGAAACACCAGAAGAAAAAGCGGCCCGCGTGGCGGCCAACCGCGCCAAACGGCGCGCGAACCAAACGACCATCAATCTGCTGCTCTCGATCGGCGCCTCCCTGCTGATTGTCCTCTTCCTCATCGTCGTCGTGGTGCGGGAGGCTCCCACTCCCCCTCCGATCGACTATCGCGCGACCGCCGATGAACTGACCGCCGGCACCGACTTCGACATCGTGGCTCCCGTCGTGCCACCGCAGTGGTGGGTCAACCGCGCCGGACTGTCGGCATCGGGCGGTGTCACCGAGTGGTACGTCGGTTTTGTCACCGACCCCGAGCCCACGCGTGCCGGCTTCGTGGGACTGCTTCAGGGCTTCGACGCCAACCCCACCTGGCTCGCCGAGCAGTTGCGCCAACCGCGCACGGCCGGCGAGGCGGTCGAGATCGCCGGAGTATCGTGGACGCTCTATGACCGACGCGGCGCCAGCCAGCTCGAGAATCGTCAGTACGCGCTTGTCACCGAAACGGCCAGCAGCACTATCGTCTTGTTCGGCACCGCAGACGAAGCCGACTTCACCCTGCTGGCCACGGCGATCGCTGCAGACATCTCCGCCTCAGACTGACGCCCGTCGACCAGACGAGGAGAACCATGATGATCGCCGACCGCACCCCGGGAGCGGTGTGGAGCACCATGGCGCAGGGCAACGACCGGTTCGTCGCTGGGGCACCGCGTCATCCTCACCAAGATGCGGAGCGTCGCACCGAAGTCAGCGCCCATCAACGGCCAGACGCTGCCCTGTTTGGCTGCAGCGACAGCCGGATCGCGGCCGAGATCATCTTCGACATGGGGCTCGGCGATCTGTTCGTGGTGCGCAACGCCGGTCAGATTGTGAGCGACAGTGTGATCGGTTCGCTCGAGTACGCGGTCGCGATGCTTGATGTGCCCCTCATCGTCGTTCTGGCGCACGACGAGTGTGGCGCGGTGCGCGCCGCGATCGACCAGGACGGTCCTGACGCGCCCGCGCTGCCCGCGAGCATCCAGTCGCTCGTCTCGCAGATCACGCCCGCCGTCCACCGCGTCCGCCGCATTACGGGGGCGTCGAGCACCGATACGATCGAGCCGTTCGACGTCGGGCGTGAACACCTGCGAGCGACGGTGGGCGCGCTGCTCAGCCGCAGTGAACTGATCAGCGAGGCCGTCGCCGATGGCCGGCTCGCCATCGTCGGCGCGAACTACCAGCTGCACGACGGCCGGGTGAATTCCGACGCCGTCGTCGGCGTCGTCTGACGATCATCCACGACCACCAACCATCCCCCTCACATCGACAGAAACGGAACAATCGCGATGAGCGCGAACACCGAGACCGAGTACCGCATCGAGCACGACACGATGGGCGAGGTACGGGTGCCAAAGGCGGCCCTGTATCGCGCGCAAACCCAGCGCGCGGTCGAAAACTTTCCGATCTCCGGCACACGTCTCGAAGCAGGCCAGATCAAGGCACTCGCCCAGATCAAGCGGGCGGCGGCTCTCGTGAATGCCGAACTGGGAATCCTCGACGAGACGCTCGCGCGCGGCATCGTCGCCGCCGCCGACGAGATCATCGGCGGAGCGCACCTCGAGCACTTCCCCGTCGACACCTACCAGACCGGGTCTGGCACGTCGTCGAACATGAACATGAATGAGGTGCTCGCCACCCTTGCGACGCAGCACGCGGGCACGGCTGTGCACCCGAACGACCACGTGAACGCCTCCCAGTCGTCGAACGACGTGTTTCCCACCTCGGTTCACCTCGCGGTGACGGAGGCGCTGCTAGCGGACCTGATCCCCGCCCTCGAGTACCTTGCCGAGGCGCTGGAAGAGAAAGCCGAGCTGTGGAAGACCGCCGTCAAGGCGGGCCGCACGCACCTCATGGATGCCACGCCCGTGACACTCGGCCAGGAGTTCGCCGGCTACGCCCGCCAGGTGCGACTCGGCGTCGCCCGGGTTCGCGCGACCATCGAGCGTGTCGCCGAGGTGCCGCTCGGCGGAACCGCCACCGGAACGGGCATCAACACGCCCCTGGGCTTCTCGCAGAAAGTCATCGCCGAACTTGCCGCGTCAACGGGCCTGCCGATCACCGAAGCAGAAGACCACTTCGAAGCGCAGGGGGCCCGCGATGGCCTCGTGGAGGCGAGCGGTGCGCTGCGCGTCATCGCGGTCTCGCTGACGAAGATCTGCAACGACCTGCGCTGGATGGGTTCGGGACCGAACACGGGCCTCGCAGAACTGCACATCCCCGATCTGCAGCCCGGCTCGTCGATCATGCCCGGCAAGGTGAACCCTGTCGTTCCCGAGGCCGTGCTGATGGTGTGCGCGAAGGTCGTCGGGAACGACGCGACGATCGCCTGGGCTGGCGCATCGGGTGCGTTTGAGCTGAACGTCGCCATTCCGGTAATGGGCACGTCGTTGCTCGAGTCGATCCGCCTGCTCGCGAACTCCACGCGCGTGCTCGCAGACAAGACCGTGCGTGGGCTGGAGGCGAACCTCGATCGCGCCCGCGCGCTCGCCGAATCGTCGCCGTCGATCGTGACCCCGCTGAACCGCGTCATCGGCTACGAGGCTGCCGCGAAGGTCGCGAAGCACTCGGTGGCGAAGGGCATCACCGTGCGCGAGGCCGTCGTCGACCTCGGATTCGTTGAGCGGGGCGAGATCAGCGAGCAGCAGCTCGACGAGTTGCTCGACGTGCTCTCGATGACCTCACCCGGCCTCTAGCCCGGCAACTGCCGAAACCCGACGAAACCCGCGCCGCCAGCACCGGTGCGGGTTTCGTCGTCTCAGGGCGACCTACTGAAAGTAGTGGGGGCGGCTGACGGAGACGGCCGACACGAACATGACCCCCGGCCGCCGCTCGAGAAACTCGCGCAAGCCAGCAATCAGGGCGGGTGCGCGATCGTCGGGCACGACCGTGATCGTCAGGGTGAGCGAGTCCTGGTCATTGAACAGCGCACGGCCCGCGTGGGCGCCGTGGTGGCCCAGTCCGGTGACGCCCGGCAGGCTGGTGTACCCCGTCCCTCCCGCGCTCACGATCTGACGCGCGACAGCGTCGGCATCGGCCGTGCGCACGACCACCTCGACCTTGGTCATGGGAGAGAGTCCTTCGACGGTCATGCCGCCCCCTTCTGAGTGATGGTGAGAGCCTCACCGGCAGTCCAACGCTACGCGCGCCAGCCATGATTCAGCACCTACCGTCGGTGTTGCGCGCGGAATGGACGCGATGAGGGAATCCCCCGCCTACAGTGGAGGGGTGGCGGAGTGGACGTTCCTCACCAATCACGCACACGTGCTCGTGTGCCTCTTCGACGACGAATCCCTCCGGGTGCGCGACATCGCCGACCGCGTCGGCATCACCGAACGTGCCGTCGTGCGCATCCTCGGCGAGCTCGTCGAGGGTGGCTATCTCGAGAAGTTCCGCGATGGCCGCCGCAACACCTATCGCATCCTGCGCGAGCAGCCGCTGCGCCACCCGCTCGAAAGCGCTCACACGGTCGGCGATCTGCTCGACTCGGTCGCCGACTGACGGCTGGCGAGCACGCCGGGCGCTCAGGGCGAGCCGGGATGCTCGGCAGCTCTCCGATCCGCACCACCGGTTCTGAAGCGCACGCGGTCCGCACCCCGGCCCGCGCCCTCACCCTACCGCCCGTGATGAGCCCTCGACAGGATCGGGATGCGCACCCAGACTCGGACGTCCTAGGCAATTGGCACCGGCTTTCGCAATCCGGCAGCGGATTGTGCCGGGGCGGCGGGCGCCCGCGCCCAGCCGAGCGCGAGCGTGATTCCGACGCACGCCAGCAGCGTCCCGATCGGAAAGAACACCTGCCACTGCGGCGACTGCGACCCGACGTACGGCGGAAGGGTGTCGGCGATCGACATTCCGAGACTGAAGCTACCCAGGGTCTGCATCAGGACGATTCCCCCGACGGCGACGAGAGCGGTCACGCTGACGACACGAACGCCGTCTCGGGGTGACCGCCGGCGCATCAACCACGCTGCTAGCCACGGGGTTGCGCAGAGCGCGAAGGCGAGGGCGAGGCCGATCGCGAGGCCGGCACGGGCAGAGGCCACGTCAACCTCATTCAGCCGGGCGAGGATCTCGTCGAGACCGAGCCCGTCGGTTTGCGAGCGGGGACCCCACTCGAGCGCGTCCACGGTCACCAAGGCCGCCACACCGAGGCACGCCACGCTCGAGATCGCAGCGGCCATCCACACGCGTCGAGCGCCACCCGACGTGCGCTCGTCGCCGCCGAAAGACTCGCGGCCCGCGGGGCCTGTGCGGATCCACGCACCCAGGCACAGCACCGCGCCGACCATCCCCGCAATAGCGCCGAGCATCCACAGCACCGGGCTGTAGCCCTGCGGCGTGGCCGCGAGAGCACTCGCCCCCACCTGCGCCACCGCACCCAGCGAGAAGAGAACGGCACCTGCCACGGTCATCGGCCGAGCCGTCGGTCGCTGACTGACCGCGTGCAACAGCACCACGACGGCACCGACGGCGATGGCCACGGGAATCGCCGCGAGCACGCTCGGCAGGATCGTCGCTGCGCTCGACACCGCAACCGTCAAGTAGAGCGCACCCCCGAATCCGGGCAGTGTCGCCAGCACCATGCCCGTCAACACGGCTCCGGCCCACTGTGCCCGCTGGCGCCGGCGCGCGAGCCCGCCGTTTCGATCGATGCTCATGAACGAACGATAGGGGATGCTCGCCGTTCTCGCGAGCATCCCCTCACCGCCGCAAAACGCGGCGGCTACGCGAGCTCGTTGCCCTCCAGCAGGTCGGTGACGAGCGCGGCGATGGCGCTGCGCTCGCTGCGGGTGAGCGTGATGTGGCCGAACAGCGCGTGCCCCTTCAGCGTTTCGATGACGCTCGCGACGCCGTCGTGACGGCCCACCCGGAGGTTGTCGCGCTGCGCGACGTCGTGGGTGAGCACGACCTTGGAGTTCTGACCGATGCGGGACAGCACGGTCAAGAGCACGTTGCGCTCGAGTGACTGCGCCTCGTCGACGATGACGAAGGCGTCGTGCAGCGAGCGTCCACGGATGTGCGTCAGCGGCAGCACTTCAAGCAGGCCCCGGTCGATGACCTCATCGAGCACGTTCTGCGACACGACGCTCGACAGGGTGTCGAAGGTTGCCTGCGCCCAGGGGTTCATCTTCTCACTGGCGTCGCCCGGGAGGTAGCCGAGCTCCTGGCCGCCGACCGCGTACAGCGGGCGGAACACCATGATCTTGCGCTGCTGGTTGCGCTCGAGCACCGCTTCGAGCCCGGCGCACATCGCCAGCGCCGACTTGCCCGTTCCCGCTCGCCCGCCGAGGGAGACGATGCCAACCTGCGGGTCCATCAGCAGGTCGATCGCGAGTCGCTGTTCGGCCGAACGACCGTGCAGGCCGAACACATCGCGGTCGCCGCGAACGAGTTGGATCTCGTCCTCCCCCACGACGCGACCAAGCGCCGAACCGCGGTCGGAGTGGATTACGAGCGAGGTGTTCACGGGCAACTCGCGTACCGTGCTGGAGCGCACCACCTCGCGGTCATACAGGTCAGCCATCTGCTCGGCCGAGAGCGTGACGTCAGCCATACCCGTGTAGCCGGAGTCGACGGCGAGCTCGTGCCGGTATTCCTCGGCCGCCAGGCCGATCGACGACGCCTTGACCCGCATCGGGAGGTCTTTCGAGACAACCGTCACGTGCATCCCCTCGGCAGCGAGGTTCATGGCGACGGCGAGGATGCGCGAGTCGTTGTCGCCGAGCTGCAACCCACTCGGCAGCACCGACTGATTCGAGTGGTTCAGTTCGACGCGGAGACTTCCCCCCTCGTCGCCCACCGCAACGGGGAAGTCGAGACGCTCGTGCTTGACGCGAAGTTCGTCAAGGTTGCGCAGCGCCTGGCGGGCAAAGTACCCGATCTCAGGGTCGTGACGTTTGGCTTCCAGTTCACCGATGACGACGACCGGGAGCACGACAGCGTGCTCGGCGAAGCGGAACATCGCCTTCGGGTCGCTCAGCAGAACGGAAGTGTCGAGCACGTACGTGCGCTGGGCCACCTCCGCCTTCTGCTCAGTCGCGCTGGACGAGGAACGGGAGGTGCGAGTCGCGGCCACGGTGCTCCATCCCCGGGGCACCTCCGGCGCACCCGGAACCAGTTGTGCGAGGTCGGCCGGGGGCTCGCGAGACGAGCTTCCGGCCGTCTCGATCGGGCGCGGTGCCCGATGCCGCTGACGCTACGCCCGATGCGAGGGATGCGCGGGAACGACACGCGAGAACACGCGCGCGTTCACGCGACCGACATGTTCTGGAATTCGGCAAAGGCGAGACGCAGCAGATCGAGCGTGTCCTCCCTGGTCGACACGTGCGCCGACAGACGAACGGCGCCACCGATGGTTGCCGCGGTGATTCCGTGGTTGTGCAGCGCAGCGGTGAGGGCAGTGATGGCGCCGCTCGGCGGTTCGATGACGACGATTCCCGCGCGCTCGGCGTCGTCGCGCGGCGACACGACGTTGAGTCCGGCGAAGTCGGCGAGCTCGATGATCTGCGCGCAGGTGGCGAGGACCCGCTCACGAATCGCGGCAACACCGACGGTGGCAACCTCTTCCGCCGCGCCCGCAAGCCGTGCCTGCGCCGTCGGGTCGGCGTACCCCACGCGGTAGGCGCGCGCGCCGCCCGTCGGGGGCGAGACCTGCTCGGTACGGTCTTCACCGTGGCCACCGGCCGCGGCCAACCACCCCGACCACACGGGTACGAGTTGCTCAGCAGCGCGGTCGCTCAGCGCGAGGAAACCCGTGCCGTAGCCGGCGCGCAGCCAGGTGCGGCCGGTGCCGACGACCACGTCGGCGGCCTCCCACGGGGCCTCCACCACGCCGAGGGCCTGACTCGCGTCGACGATCAGTAAGCGGTCACCCATGACCTGTCGAATCCCGTCGAGATCGACGAGATGACCCGTGCGGTCGTCGACGGCGCTGACCGCGACGGCCGCGACCGAGCCGGTGAGCGCATCCGCGATCGATGCGGGCGTCACGCGATCGTGGTCGGGTGTGAAGCGGGTGGCGTGCAGAACGCCCAGCGCGTCGGCGGCTCGCGCTACTGCATAGGAGGTTGCGGGGTGCTCTCCACGTGACAGCGCGATGCCGCCGGTGAGGCCAAAGGCGACGTGCATGAGCGCCTGCGAGGTCGATGGCTGAAACACGACCTGCTCGGGAGCGACACCCAGCAGGGCGGCAATAGCCGCATCCACCCGGTCTTCCTGGTCAACGATCGCCGTCAGCGATCCGAAGCGGGCCGTCGACAGCAGAAGCGATTGCGCGCGCTCTTCGGCCATCGCGGCCTCACCGATCGGCGCAACGGTCGCGAAGTCGAGGTAGCCGGGCTCGTCGGTGAACTCGGCGGCGTACTCATCGAGCGTGGGCATCGGGTTGCCTTTCGTCGTTGGAGTGGTGCGGGAGGCGAACGGGACGGGCCTTACTGCCCGAACCGTCGCTGGCGGCGCGAGAAGTCTCGCAGCGCTCGGAGGAAGTCGACCTCGCGCAGGTCGGGGCCGAGGGCCTCGACGAAGTAGAACTCGCTGTGGGCGCTCTGCCACAGCATGAAGTCGCTCAGGCGCTGCTCGCCCGAGGTGCGGATCACGAGGTCAGGGTCGGGTTGTCCGCCGGTGTACAGGTGCTCGGCGATGTGGTCGGGCGTGACCTTCTCGGCGAGATCGTCGAGCGTGCCCCCGTCGGACGCGTGCGCCTCGATGATGCGCCGAACCGCCTCCACGATCTCTCGGCGGCCCCCGTATCCGACCGCCAGGTTCACATGAAGACCGGGATGCTGTTCCGTCGCATTCGAGGCCCGTTCGAGGGCCTCGCACAGCTCGGCCGGCAAACCCTCGCGGCTGCCCACATGGTGCACACGCCAGTCGCGCACGCCCGATAGCTCGTCGGCGAGTTCGGCAATGATGCGCGTGAGCGCCGCCAGCTCGTCGCTGTCGCGGCCCGTGAGGTTGTCGGCGGACAACAAGTACAGGGTGACCACCTTGATGTCGGCATCGTCACACCAGGTCAAGAACTCGCGAACCTTGACGGCACCAGCGCGGTGGCCGTGCTCGGTGCTGCCGCCCCACTGACGAGCCCAGCGGCGGTTGCCGTCGATGATCATGGCGACGTGCTGAGGGTGTGTTGTGCCGACCAACTGACGGCGCAGCCGGCGCATGTACAGGCGGTAGAGGGGCCCGCGCCCCGCGAGAGTTCGCGTCGAACGCACAGACCTACGGTAGTCCACCGGGCGTGCGTTGTGGCCGTGGTCCAACCGGCTGGGGGCGTCCAGGCCGGCGACGTAGCATCGATACATGACCGCCACACCGCAGGGCCCCTCGACGGACCGCGACGCAGCCACGCCCGAATCCGTCGAGCGCGAGCCCGCGGCGCGCATTCCGAACATCCCCCTGTTGGACGACTCGATCGAATACCGCGCGGCCGAGAAGAAGCCCACCTGGCGCGGCTGGATTCACGCGGGCACCTTCCCGCTGGCAATCGTGCTCGGCCTCGTGCTCGTGGCGGTCGGCGACGGCCCCATGGCCCGCTGGTCAAGCGCCGTCTTCGTGCTGAGTTCGCTGTTGCTGTTCGGCATCTCGGCGACCTACCACCGATTCACCTGGAACGACCGCACCCGCGTGCTGCTCAAGCGGCTCGACCACGCGAACATCTTCCTGCTCATCGCCGGCACCTACACGCCGATGTCGCTGCTCGCGCTCCCCCTCGATAAGGGGCTCATTCTGCTGGTGCTCGTCTGGTCGGGGGCGCTGCTCGGAATCGGATTCCGCGTGTTCTGGATCCACGCCCCCCGGTGGGTTTACGTGCCGCTCTACCTGCTCCTGGGCTGGGCCGCCGTGCTGTACATCGGCGATCTCGTCGCCGCCAACATCGCCATGATGGTTCTCATCGTCGCCGGCGGCCTGGCGTACACGGCGGGAGCGGTCATCTACGGCATGAAGAAGCCCAACCCGGTTCCTGGCGTGTTCGGGTTCCACGAGATCTTTCACGCACTGACGGTCGTGGCCTTCCTCTGCCACTGGACCGCGACACTACTGATCGCGATCAACCCGCCCGTCGCCGCCGGCTGAGTCGGAGCTCGCCGCATCCACGACGTCGGTGTCGTGGGGCGCCGTACCCGCGTCCGACTGCTCGGCGGCCGCTCGCTCGGCCTCGAGGCGTTCGCGAACCTCACCGCGATAGCGCACTCGCCGAATGCGGCGGGCCATGTCGACGATGATGAAGATCGACGCGACGGCGACAAAGAAGATGGCGAAGAACCCGGCGACCCCGGGGGTCACCGTATTTGGGTCACCCTGAAACGGCGGGATGAGCGGGTCATCGATGGGGTTCGGCCCGAGGCCCTCAGGCAATCGGGTAATGACGGACCAGAACACGGCGGATGCGCTCCTTGAACAACGACGGGATCGGCACGTGAATCACGAGCCGGCCGGGAGCGGCCGCACAGGATGGGCCCCTACCCTGGGAACACCCAGCGTATCCCCCGCGCCAGAGCGAACACCGAGAGGGCACCGCAACTCCATGACCGTGCAGCAGCGCCTGGATGAGCGCTACGGACGCACCCCGAACGAGGATCGGCGTACGCGGCGCATCCTGATCATCGGCGGCATCGTGTTCACGATCGTCTTCGGTTCGTGGGTCGTGTGGGGCGGTCTGTCGGGAACCAACGCCACCCTCGAGGTGCGCGAGTTGGGCTTCGCGGAGGTCACGGAGACGAGCATCACGGTGGCGTGGGAGGTCTCCGTCGACCCGGGCACCGACGTCTCGTGCGCGGTGCAGGCCCTCAACGAGAACTTCGGCATCGTCGGTTGGCGAGTGCTCGACCTCGGCGCTTCGGAACAGCGCACGCGCACCTTCACCGAGACGCTGCGCACATCGGAGCAGGCTGTGACAGGTTTGCCGTACGGGTGCTGGCTCCCGTAGGCTTCTGCGAATCGATCTCGGAACCGGCCGCTACGGCGGCCGGTTCTGTTTTGCATCAGGAGGCAAGTCATGAGCGACACCAGTGGAACCACCCAGTGGCTCACCCAGGACGCGTACGACCGTCTGCAGGCTGAGCTGGAGCACCTGTCAACGACGGGGCGCGCCGAGATCGCCAAGCGCATCGAGGCCGCCCGCGATGAGGGGGACCTGAAGGAGAACGGCGGGTACCACGCCGCGAAAGACGAGCAGGGCAAGATCGAAGCGCGCATCCGAACCCTCACCGAGTTGCTGAAGAACGCAACGGTCGGGGACGCTCCCGAGGCCGACGGCGTGGTGCGCCCCGGCACGGTCATCACCGCGACGATTCTCGGCGACACCGAGAAGTTCTTGCTCGGCAGCCGCGAGATTCTCGCCGACGGCAGCGAACTCGACGTCTTCAGCGAGGCGAGCCCGCTCGGCCAGGCCATCAACGGCGCCAAGATCGGTGACACCGTCAGCTACGAGGCCCCCAACGGCAAGAGCATCGAGGTCACGATCGTCGAAGTCGAGACCTACGCACCCTAAAAGTCGACGCGCGGTTCGTAACCCTCGGCCCTGAGCGCGCCCAACACCTGTTCGGCGTGTTCGGGGCCGCGGGTCTCGATGTGCAGTTCGAGTTCGACCTGGCTGATCTGCAGCCCGGTGCCGTGCCGCGTGTGCAGCACCTCCACGACGTTCGCGTTCTGCGCCGCCACGATCTCGCTGGTGCGCGCCAGTTGGCCGGGGCGGTCGGGCAGCGGGATGCGCAACTTCAGATACCGCTCGCTCGCCGCAAGCCCGTGGCTGATCACGCGCTCCATGATGAGCGGGTCGATGTTTCCCCCCGAGAGCATGACCACGGTCGGGCCGGTGGCCTGCACCTTGCCCGTCAGGATCGCGGCTACTCCCACGGCCCCGGCGGGTTCGACGACGAGCTTTGCCCGCTCGAGCAGCACGAGCATGGCGCGGGCGATGTCGTCATCGTCAACCGTGACGACCTCGTCGACGGTGTCGGCGATGATCGCGAAGTTCAGCTTGCCGGGCTTCGACACGGCGATTCCGTCGGCGATCGTCGGGCTGATGGTGATCTCTGTCGGGACTCCGGCGGCGAGAGAGACGGGGTATGCGGCGGCGTTGACCGCCTGCACCCCGATGACGCGAATGTCACGGCCGAGTTCAGCCGCCCGGCGCTTCAGCACCGACGCCATCCCCGAGATCAGGCCGCCCCCGCCGATCGGCACGACGACCGTGCTGAGGTCGGGAACCTGCTCGAGCACTTCAAGCCCCAGCGTGCCCTGGCCGGCGACAACGTCGGGGTGATCGAACGGCGGAATGTACACCGCACCCGTGCGCTCGGCGTGCTCGGCCGCGGCCTTCAGCGGCTCGGCGACGGTGTGTCCCCGCAGCACCACCTCGGCGCCATAGTCGCGGGTGGCCTGCAGCTTTGGCAGGGCGACGCCGATGGGCATGAAGATGGTGGCGGGGATGCCGAGCTCACGAGCGGCGAATGCCACCCCCTGCGCGTGGTTGCCCGCAGATGCGGCGACGACGCCCCGCGCTTTTTCCTCGTCGCTGAGCGACGAGATGCGGTTGTAGGCGCCACGGATCTTGTACGACCCCGTGCGTTGCAGGTTCTCGCACTTCATGAAGACGGGCTGACCGAGCACGCGGCTCAGGTAGTGCGACGACTCCATCGGCGTGACGTCGACGACCGCCGACACGGTGACGCGCGCCCGTTCCACGTCATCGAGCGTCGGTCCGGCGATCGTGAGCTCGTGGGTCATTCGTCGACCTTCCTGTCGGCTGACTCGGGTGCGGTCGCGGTGTCGTCGGGCGGCAGGATGTCCGCCAACTCAGGGTCGGGATGCACTCGCCAGGCACCGCTGGCGAGGTAACGCACGACAACATTCAGCACGGCGGCGATCGGCACCGCGAAGAGGATGCCGGGAATGCCAGCGAGGAAGCCACCGGCCGCGACCGCGAGCACCACCGCGAGCGGGTGCACCTTGACGGCCTGCCCCATGACGAGAGGCTGCAACACGTTCGATTCGACCTGCTGGACGAGCAGGACGATCGCCAACATGATGAGGGCGACGACGATGTCGTAGTAGACGAGCGCGATGAAGACGGCCAGCGCACCGGTCACAACGGCTCCGACGATGGGCACGAAACTGCCGAGGAACACGGCGACGGCGATGGGCAGGGCAAGCGGCAGCTGAAGGATGAGGGCACCGAGCCCGATGCCGACGGCGTCGACGAACGCGACGAAGATCTGCACCTTGGCGAAGTTACTGAGCGTCAGCCAGCCGGCCTTTCCCGCCCCATCGACCGGCACCCGCGCCGGCTTCGGGAACAGCCGCACGATGAACGCCCAGATTCGTGGCCCGTCGATGAGGAAGAAGAGCAGCGCAAAGAGGGCGAGCACCGCGCCGGTCGCCACCTCTCCGACCGTCGAGCCGACTGACAGCGCGCCAGAGAGCAGGAAGTCGGGGTCAATCTCGAGTTCATCGATCGCGTTGGCGATCCAGTCATTGATCGTGTTCTCGCTCAGGCCGAACGTTTCGGTGGCCCAGATGATGAGCTCGTTGTAGCGCTCGATGGCACGCGCTTCGATTGACGCGTAGCCCGCGCGGATCTCCGAGACGACGAGCCACACGAGGCCCGTCACGGTGCCGAGGAGGGTCAGCATGGCCGTCACGACGGCGAGCCACTTCGGGAAGCGCAGGGCGGACTGCAACAGGCTCGAGAAGGGCTGCAGCAACGACGCCAGCAACACGCCAATGAGGAGCGGAATGATGAGCAGCCGCAGCTGGATCACGACGAAGATCAGCACGGCGATGGCGCCGGCGACCACGAGGAACCGCCACGACCACGCGGCCGCGATGCGCATGCCGGGCGAGACGGTGTTCGCAGCGCTGAACGCTGGAGTCTCGGGGGCGCGCAGGCGTCGGAACATGCGGCCAGTCTACGAGCAGGCTCGGGATGCTCGGGGCCGCGCGCATGCCCTCGCGGGCATGCGCTAGAGGCGGCTGACCGCTACCGGCCGCCCTGTGAGGCGAACGCGAACGGTATCCCCCGGGTTCGGCGTGTGGCCGACCTCGTGTTGCAGCGTTGCTTCGGCACCGTCAGAGAATCGCACCCGCGTGCGCCGCAGTGAGCCCAGGAACGACGTCGTGACCACGACCGCCGAGCGCGCGTGGGCATCGCCGTCCGTCGCGAAGACGATGTCCTCGGGTCTCACCAGGGCGTGCACCGGTCCGGCGTGAGCGTCAGTGTCGATGAGCGGCACGCGCTGGCCCTCGATGACGACGACTCCCCCGATGACCTCCGCGGGCATCCGGTTGCTCAGCCCGACGAAGTCGGCGACGAAGTCGTTGACGGGGCGTGAATACAGTGCTTCGGGCGTGCCGATCTGTTCGATGCGCCCCGTGCGCATGACAGCCACGCGGTCGGAGACGGCGAGCGCCTCCTCCTGATCGTGCGTGACGAAGAGGGTGGTGATGCCGAGCTCGGTCTGGATGCGGCGGATCTCGTCGCGCAGCCCGACTCGCACCTTCGCGTCGAGGGCGCTCAACGGTTCGTCGAGCAGCAGCACGCGGGGCTGGGTGACGAGCGCGCGGGCAAGGGCGACGCGCTGCTGCTGACCTCCCGAAAGCTGGTGGGCGAACCGCTCGGCGTGGTGGTCGAGGCCGACCATGTCGAGCATGGCGCCGGCGCGCTGTCGCCGCTCAGCCGCGGGCACCCCGCGCATCCGCAGCCCGAACTCGACGTTCTCGGCGACGGTCAGGTGCGGGAAGAGTGAGTACGACTGGAACACCATGCCGATGTCGCGCTTGTTGGTCGGCACGTCGACGACGTCGCGGTCGTCGATGAGGATGTGGCCGTCATCGGCCGACTCGAGCCCCGCGAGCACGCGGAGCGCCGTCGTCTTGCCACAGCCCGAGGGGCCGAGCAGGGCAACGAACTCACCTGGCGCGAGCTCGAGCGAGACTCCGTCGAGGGCGGTAAGCCCGGGGAATCGCTTCACGACGTCGACGAGGGCGACGGGGGCGGAGGTTCGGGTGGCGGGGTCGGCGAGGGTCATGAGGTCCTTCCGGGGCGTCCGCGTCCGATGCGCCCGATGATGAGCAGCAGCAATAACGCGAACAGTAGGGCGAGCAGGGCGAAGATGACGGCGATGAACGCGTCGGCCTTGGAGGCGACGACGAGCGCCGTTTGCAGCGTCGTGCGGCTGAGCAAGGAGGCGATCGTGAACTCGCCGAGCACCACGGCGACCGAGATGAACGCCCCGGCCAACAGTCCGCGACGGAGGTTCGGCATGAGCACACTCACGATCACGGTGACCCAGCCGGCGCCGAGCGAGCGCGCCGCCTCGGTCAGCGTGACGACGTCGACCGCCTCGATGTTGGACTGCACCGCGCGATAGGCGAAGGGCAGCACGAGGATGCCGTAGGCGAACGCGAGGCTCCAGGTTCCGGACCCGAGCATCCGGGAGATCACCTGGTAGACCGGCGCGAGGCCGACGACCAGGACGATCGCCGGGATGCTGATGGGCAGCAGGCAGATGAACTCGAGCACGCGCTGCAGTGACGGAAACCGCAGGGTGACGAGAATCATGGTCGGCACCAGCAGGACGAGCATGAGGAGCACCGTGACGAGCGCCAGCACGACGGAGTTCTGGATGCCCTGCCACACCGGGGCGTAGGCGGGCCCGAGCTCGCCGCTGACGACCGTGATCCAGCGCGAGAGGTCGTAGCCGCCGTCGAGGCCGCGACGCATCGTGAACTCGACCATCGCGATGAGGGGCAGCGCGAACACGGCGCCGACGACGCCGAGGATGACCCAGCGGGTCACGGGGCGGGGGGCGAGCGTGGTGGTCGCGCTCATCGCTGCCACCTCGCGGCCCGGCGCTGAACGAGCGCGTACAGCGACATGACGACCGCCATCACGAGGATCATGCCGAGGGCGAGGGCCCCGGCCAGGTTCTCGCGGCCGAGCACCGTCTCACTGGTCAGGGCTGCACGAATCTGCAGCGGCACGATCGACTGGCCCTGGCTGGTCAGCGCGGCGGCCGTCGCGTACGAGCTGAACGCATTGGCGAACAGCAGCAGCAGTGAGCCGAGGAACGACGGGGCGAGCACGGGAATGCCGATGCGCCACCAGAATCCGGCAGTGGTCCCTCCCAGGGTCGCGTTGGCCTCGGCCCACTGCGGCTTCAGCGCCTGCAGGGCTGGCAGAAAAACGATGACCATGAGCGGCACCTGGAAGTAGATGTAGGGCAGGATCAGCCCGGGAGCCTCGTAGAGCCAGACGCCGTTCTCGTAGATGTTGAAACCGAGTTGGTCACGCAGAACGACAGTGACGAAACCCTGGATGCCGATGGTCGCGACGAAGGCGAAGGCCAGCATGACGCCACCGAATTGGGCGAGCACGCCCGAGATGGCGTCGACAACACTGCGTAGGGGGCCATCGGAGCGAACGCCGACGAGCGCGTAACACACCAGGGCGCCGAGAATGGCGCCGACGACGGCCGTGAGCGCCGATAGCCAGAGTGAGGTTCCGAAGGTGCGCAGAATCACGGGGTCACCGAGCGCTGCGATGTTTTCGAGCGTGAAGGAGCCATCCCGCTCGAAAAAGCCCGACCACACGGCGAGCAGAGTGGGAAGGGCGAGGAACAGCAGGATGTAGACGGCAAAGGGCGCAAGCCCGAGGGCCGCGCGGCGACGGGCTCGGGCGCCGGCCACGCGGGCTGACCCCCGACGCACAGGGCGTCGGGGGTCAGCCGCGGGTGCGACCGGGGCCGCGAGCGTGCTACTGGACAGCAGCTGCCCAACGCTGGCCGAGGAGCGTGCCGGCGGCCGCGCTCTGCTCGGCGGACGGCACGACCGTCTCGGCGGGAGGCTCGGGAAGCGCGGCGTAGAGCGCCTCGTCGATCTCACCGGCGTCGACCATCGCCTGCTCAAGCACCGGACGAGCCCCGCCCTTCAGCCAGAGGTTCTGCACCTCGGCGCTGTAGAGGAACTCTTGCCACAGGCGAGCTGCCGCCGGGTTCGGCGCGTCCTTGTTGATGGCCTGGTTGTAATAGCCGGCGTAGCCGATGCCATCGAAGACGACGACCTCCCAGTTGCGCTGGCCCTCGAGGTTCGCGGCGTAGCCCGCGTTCAGGTAGTCCCAGTCGAAGACGACAGGGGTCTCGCCCGAGGCGACCGTGGCGGGGGTCGGGTCGATCTTGATGAAGTTGCCGACGGCGTTCAACTCTTCGAAGAAGTCGATACCGGCGCTGAAGTCATCGAGCGTGCCGCCGTTCTGCACAGTGGCCATGCCGACGGCCGCGAAGGCGGCACCGGCCTGCGTCGGGTCGCCGTTGATCGCCACCTTGCCGCGGTAGTCGGGGCCGAGCAGATCCTGCAGGCTGGTCGGCGCCGGAACGGCGTCGGGGTCGTAGCCGACGGCCATGTACCCGCCGTAGTCAGCCCAGAACAGGCCGTCCGGGTGCTTGAGCGCGTCGGGGATGTCGTCCCAGCGCTGCACGCGGTATTCGGCGAAGTAGTCGGTGCTCGAGAGCGCCACGGCGAGGCCGAGGTCGAAGACGTCGGGCGCGGTGCTCTGGCCGCGAAGATTCTCGGCAGCCTGGATCTCTTCGGCGCTGGAGGCGTCGGGCGAGGCCTCGTTGATGGTGATCTCGGGGTAGCGCTCAGCGAACAGGTCGAGAATCTCGCCGTAGTTCGCCCAGTCACGCGGAAGCGCGATGACGTTGAGCTGGCCTTCGGCCTTGGCAGCCTCCTCTAGCGCCTCGAACGAGCCGAAGTCGGCGAGGCTGGTCGCCGTCGACGCGTCGATGCCCGAGCCGTTCGGGTCAGCGCCCGCGTCGGTGGCACACGCGCTGAGTGTGAGAGCGGCAGCGGCAACGAGCGCCACGCCGGTCATGGTGCGAGTGGTGTTCAACAGGTCCTCCGGTGGGGTGGTCCGCTGCGGCGTGCCGGGGGTGGCGCGACGGTAACGCGGCGGATGAGCCGAACGTAAATCTGGTTCGTGTCCAACGACCCCCGGCTGGGTGAACACCACCGAAACGCCCGTCGACCGTCGGGGGTCGGCACTACCGTGACCGTGTGGATCACCTCAGCCGTGCCGAAGCCCGGCGCCTCTCGCTCGCCGCGCAGGGCTTCGACCGCCCACACCCCTCATCGGTGACCGCTCGCACGCTCACCGCGGCCGTCGACCGCCTTCACGTGCTGCAGCTCGACAGCGTGAACGTGTTCGCCCGCTCGCACTACCTGCCGCTGTTCGCACGTATGGGTTCCTATGACTCGGGCGCGCTCGACACCCAGGTGTTCGCCCGCCGGGGCCGATACCTCGAGTATTGGGCGCACGAGGCGGCGCTCATTCGACGTGACGACTGGCCTCTGTGGCACTGGAAGCGCCAGGCGCTTCGCGAGAAGTACACGGCGCGTGAGGCGTGGGTTCGCGACAACCCGCGCATGATGCGGTGGCTGCTCGACGAGCTTGCCGCGAACGGACCAATGACCGTCAGCGACGTCGAGCATGACGCGGCCGCACGCCGCGGGCCGTGGTGGGGCTGGAGCGACGTGAAGCTCGGACTCGAGTACCTGTTCGCCTTCGGCGACGTTGTCAGCGGGGGCCGGCGCGGGTTCTCCCGCGTGTACGCGTTGCCCGAGCATGTCGGGCTCGCCCACCTTCACGACGTCGCGGTGCCGATCGCCGATGCGCAGCGCGAACTGGTGCGTCGCAGCGTGCGCGCCTTGGGCGTCGGAACAGTCGCCGACATCGCCGACTACCACCGGCTGAAGATTGCGCCCACGCAGGCTGCGCTGCGTGATCTCGTCGACGAAGGCACGGTCGTGCCGGTCACCGTCGACGGGTGGATGCGCGGCTCGCGCCCCGACATCGCCTACCGTCTCGCGGGCTCCCGCATCCCCCGCAGGGTCCAGGCCACCGCGCTGCTGTCACCCTTCGACCCGGTGGTGTGGTTCCGACCGCGCACCGAGCGCCTGTTCGATTTTCACTACCGCATTGAGATCTACACGCCAGCGCCGAAGCGGCAGTACGGGTACTACACGCTCCCCGTGCTCATCGACGACCGTGTCGTCGGCCGCATCGATCTCAAGAGCGACCGCCAGGCCGGCATCCTCCGCGTCCAGTCCGCGTGGGCTGAAGACGGGGTGAACCCCGCGTGGATGGCGGAACGGGTGACACCCGTGCTCACGCGGGCCGCGCAGTGGCAGGGGCTCGGGGGTGTGGTCGTCGCTGACTGGGGCAACGCGATTGAGGCGATTCGCGCATCCGTCGCCCGAGAGGGCTAGAAGCGGGTCGAGTTCTCGATGAGGCGCTTCACCCGGTCGGGAATCGGCGGGTGGCTCGCAAACATGCGGTCGATGACCCCGGGCTTCATCGGGTCGCTGATCCACAGGTGCGCCATCGTCGAGTTCTGCCGCTTCATCGGCCGGGCGTAGTCGCCGAGCTTTTGCAGGGCGCTCGCCAGAGCCTCGGGGTCGCGCGTGGCAAGGGCGCCCGTCGCGTCGGCGAGGTACTCACGCTGCCGCGACACGGCGGCCTGAATGGCAGCCGCTGTCAGCGGGGCGATGATCATGGCCGCGAGCCCCAGCACAAGAACGACGATGTTGCCGCCATTGTTGTTGCGCCCGCCGCCGAAGAAGGCCATGCGCAGGAGGATGTCGGTGAGGAACCCGACGAAGACCACGAGGCCGAAGACGATCGTGGAGACCCGGATGTCGTAGTTCTTGACGTGCCCGATCTCGTGGGCCATGACGCCGTTCAGTTCACGGTCGGTCATGATGTCGAGGAGCCCGGTCGTGGCGGCGACCGACGCGTGCTGCGGGTCGCGACCGGTCGCGAACGCGTTGGGTGCCGGGTCGTCGACGATGTAGACCTTCGGCATGGGCAGGCCCTCGGTGATCGCGAGGTTCTCGACAATGCGGTATAGCCGGGGGTTGTCAGCCTTCTGGATCTGCCGTGCGCCGGCCATGGCGAGCGCCTGCGAGCCGGCCGAGTAGTACTGAATCAGCACGTAGACGGTCGCGCCGATCAGCGTGCCGATGGTGATGGTGAAGCCGCTGCCGTACGCGAAATCGAACAGCAGGGCGATCAGCCCGATGAAGATGACGAACAGCACGATGATGAACACCGTCTTGCGCTTGTTCGCCGCTATGGCGCGATACACGTGTCAGCCCTCCTGGAAGGCCGTTGCTGTAGGGGGTGTCCCGATTAGAACTGAACCCGGGGCGGCTCGGCGATGGCGGCCGCGTCAGCGACCTCGAAGAAGTCACGCTCGGTGAAGCCAAGGCTGCGCACGAACAGCGTGTTGGGGAACTGCTTGATCTTGACGTTCAGCTCGCGAACACCGCCGTTGTAGAACCGGCGCGAGGCTTGAATCTTGTCTTCCGTGTCGACGAGCTCGCCCTGCAGTTGCAGGAAGTTCTGGCTCGCCTGCAGCTGCGGGTACGCCTCCGCGACCGCGAAGATGCTCTTCAGGGCCTGCTGCATGTGGTTCTCGGCGGCGCTCGCTTCAGCGGGGCCCTGGGCGCTCAGCGTTTCCGCGCGCGCCTTCGTCACGTTCTCGAAGACCTGCTTCTCGTGGGCGGCGTAGCCCTTCACGGCCTCGATCAGGTTCGGCAGCAGGTCGGCGCGGCGCTTCAACTGCACCGTGATGTCGCTCCACGCCTCGTCGACTCGCACGTTGAGAGTCACGAGGGCGTTGTACGTGGCCCACAGGTAGATGCCCGCGATGATCGCGAGCACGAGAATGACACCAACGACGATGAGGAATTCCATGGTCTCAGCATAGGCGGCACGACCGCGGGGCGACAGGGTACGCACTAAGTGCGGGCTGTGGACAGCGCGCCGGATACGGGGGTTGAGCCCGGATCCTGAAAGAATCGTCGCACTGCGACTGTGAGGCAAGAGGGGTGATACTCATGCGGCCTGCCCGGCGCCCACACGGCGCGTGCTGGCGACGGCCGCGGATCCTCGCCCTCCTTCTCGCCCCGCTCGCCATCGCGGCGCCGCTGGCTGTCGCCCCGGCCGCGCCCGCTCATGCCGCAGCCGCGTGGGGAATTGCCAACGACACGTTCGTCGGCGAGAACGTCGTGACGCTCACAGGCACGAAAGACGAGGGCAGCACCCTCGTGATTCGGCGGGCTGGGCAGAGCGGAATCATCTGCTCAATCTCTGATCCCGCGTCGACATCGTGGAGTTGTCCTCCTCTGCAGGTCTCGAACGGAACGATCGAGTTCACCGCGGTGCAGACCTTCGACGACGACAGCACCGCACCGCTGCCCACACTCCGCCTCCGCGTGCTCGGCCCACCAACCGTGAGCTCCAACGGCGGCCGAATCGTCACCGCCGGCCGCGTCGTCGGACGCGGGCAACCCGGCGCGCGGCTGCAGGTTCAGACGATCGGAGCCAACGGTCAGGTCACGCACGCGTGCCCCGACGTGCTGCCAGACGGGTTCTGGTCGTGCGCGCTCTCCAGTCAGAACGCGCCGGGGGGCGAGTATCAGGTGCGCGCGCGCCAAAGCTTGCCGTCGCTCGGAAGCGAGTTCTCGGTGTTCAGCGGCAGCGTTCCCATGACGCTCGACCGCGAGGCGCCCGCGCCCCCGACCGTGTCCAGCCCGACACCAGGGATGATGCTCGACCAGCCGCGCGTGATCGCGCGAGGCGGTGGCGAGGCCGGGGCGAGCATCCAGGTGTTCGTGAATGGCGAGCAGCGGTGTCAGACTCAGGCCTCCGGCTCAGGGGCGTGGGAGTGCACGATCGCCTTCTCTGGGCCGGGAACGTGGGACGTGCAGGCGCTGCAGCGCGATGCCGCCGGCAACTTCAGTGCGCCGACCGCCCGGATTCCTGTGACCGTCGAATCACCGAACGGCGCCTCGCCGTCGCCCACCCCGTCGCCGACATCTCCGTCACCGAACGAGCCGGGCCCCGGCACCCCGGCGCCGCCTCCCCCGGCACCCGATTCGCCCGAGACACCGGGCACTCCCGACAACGATGGCGCCGACGACTCCGACGCGAATGACGAAACGGCGACTCCCTCACCACCGCCAGGCCCGGGTGGGCCAACGCCTCCCGACCCGGTGGGGCCCGGCGCCCCCGGCTCGGGTGCGGGCGACACCAACTGGGGCACGCCGACCACGTTTGGCGCCTCGCTACCGACAGCGGCCGATGTGTGGAAGCGCGGGGGCTGGCTGATCGGGATTCTCGTCGGGCTCGGGTACCTGCTGCTCGTCGCCTGGCCGATGCGGCTCGTCACGCAGGGGTCACTTCCCCGACTACTGCCCGCTGGCTTTCAGCTGACAGGACGCAATCGTGCCGTGACCGACGATGACCGACCAATATTGCCCGGCTGGTTGGTCGCCGCCGGGGTACTCGGAGGCGCCACGCTGGTTGCCGCTCTCTCGGGTGGAATCGACCTCGAGGTGCGCTACCTGCGCCTCATGGCGGCGATTGGCGCTGCACTGTTGGCGCTGAATCTGTTCGCCGTCGTCATTCCGGCACGGCTTGCCGGCCGGCTCACCTCGGCGGTGGTGACGGACCGCCTTCTGCCGTCGATGCTCGTCGCTGCGACGGCCACCGCCCTCCTGTCACGCCTGTGGGACCTCCAACCGCCGATCCTGATCGGCGTGCTTGTCGCCACGACGATCGTCGGCTTCGTGCCCCGCGCCGCGCGCGCCGGAGTCGCCGTGGCCCAGACCAGCGGAGTGGCCGTGATGGCCCTCATCGGGTGGGCCGTGCACGATCTGCTCTCGCCGGCGGTCGGGTTCTGGGCCAACCTCGCCGCGGAGGGAGCCGCAGCGCTGGCGCTCGGCGGGTTCGGATCGATCGTCCTGCTGCTGCTCCCCATCGGACCGTTTCCCGGCCGGACGTTATACGCCATCTCGCGACCCGTGTGGGCGATCGTCACGGTCGTCACGGCCGCGGTGGGCGCCGCCATCGCCGTGTCGGGCCCGAGCTTCCCGATCGTGCCGCTGGCAGGCCTCGCGGCCGCGTTCGGCGCGGTCTGCCTGGCAATCGTCGCCTGGACCCGCTGGGTCGAGCCGAGCCTGCGATAAGACGAGTACCCCGGGTGGGGGTCGAACCCCGCGGCGCGCACCAGCGCCGCGCCGTGCAGAGAGTACCCCGGGTGGGGGTCGAACCCACACTGTGGCGATTTTAAGTCGCCTGCCTCTGCCATTGGGCTACCGGGGCGTCACCCCAGCATAGAGAGGCCGATCAGACCTTCGGGCGCGAGGCGAACGTCTGGAAGTACTTCTGCGGCTCTTCGCGCGCCGCCAACGTGACGTTGTCGCGGCCGAGCACCAGGTTCCAGAACCACCCGCTGACGACGCGAATCTTGCGCTCCCACATGGGGATCGCGAGCCCGTGATAGCCGCGGTGCGCGACCCACGCCGGGAAGCCCGTGATGGCGAGCTTGCCCGACTGGAACACGCCGTAGCCGAGGCCGAGGCCCGCGACAGCGCCGAGGTTCTTGTGCACGTAGTCGTGCGTCTCTTCGCCCCGCAGGACGGCGACGAGGTTCTTCGCCAGGCGTTTGCCCTGCCGAACCGCGTGCTGGGCGTTCGGCACGCAGTAGCCCCCGACGCCGCCGCCGGTCAGGTCAGGCACGGCCGAGACGTCGCCGGCTGTCCATGCGCCGTCGATGATCGTGCCGTCTTCATCGACAACCCGCAGGTCAGCGCGGGCCCGAATGCGCCCACGCTCTTCCAGCGGGAGGTCGGTGCCGCGCACGACGGGGTTCGCCATGACGCCGGCGGTCCAGATGATGAGGTCACTTGCGAAGCTCTCACCGGTCGACAGCTCGACAACGCCATCAACGGCGCTCGTCAGCTGAGTGTCGAGGTGAACGGTTGCGGCGCGCTGGGCGAGGTTCTTCAGCACCCACTTGCTGGTCTCGAGCGAGACCTCGGGCATGATGCGGCCCATCGCCTCGATGAGGTGGAAGCGCGTGTCGTCGATCGTGAGCTGCGGGTAGTCCTTCAGCAGGGCGCTCGCGAGGCTGCGCAGCTCGGCGAAGGTCTCGATGCCGGCGAAGCCACCACCGACGACGACAACCGTGAGCAGGCGGTCGCGCTCGGGCCCGGCGGGCAGGTTGGCCGCGCGGTGGAAGTTGTCGATCAGACGGTCGCGCACGGCGACGGCCTCCTCGATCGACTTCATGCCGATCGCCACGTCTGCCACGCCCGGGATGGGGAAGGTGCGCGAAACGGCGCCCGCGGTGACGACGACGTGGTCGTAGTCGAGGTCGTAGGAGTCGCCGATCTCGGGCTGCACCGTCACGGTGCGGGCCGCGTGGTTGACGGCGGTCACCGAGGCCGTGATGACACGGGTCTTCTTCAGGTGACGACGGTGCGACACGACCGAGTGGCGCGGCTCGATCGAACCGGCGGCAACCTCGGGCAGGAACGGCTGATACGTCATGTAGGGAAGCGGGTCAATGACGACGACCTCTGCCTCGCCCTTGCGCAGATGCTTTTCGAGCTTCAGGGCGGTGTAGAAACCGGCGTAGCCTCCACCGACGATCACGATTCTGGGCACGACTGACGTCTCCTTGGGTGGTGAGGGAACCCGCCTAATCTACTGCCTCCGCGCACGACTGACGAACCCGGCGGTCAGTAGCGCCAGCGCGGCGATTCCGGTCAGCCCCGTCATTCCGATCAGAACAAGCACCGGGATGCGCGGCGCGCTCAGCCGCCACGCGCCCTCAATGGCGGCGACCGTGCCGTCAACGGGCACGTCGCGCGCGATCGGGGCGCGAGCATCGCGACCGGTCAGGCTGGGCAGCGCGCCGTCCGCGCGACGGTTCACGACAACCCACTCGGCGAGGGTTCCGAGGGGGTTGGCGTCGACGCGCGGAACGTCCGCGAAGATGGCGCCGCGCGCATCCACGAGGCCGTATCCGTAGATGGGATCGGGCACGCGGTCGGTGACGGGGCGCGCGGTGGCGAGGATGCGCTGGATCACGTTGGGGGCGTCGAGGTCAGGGTAGGCCGCGCGCACGAGCGCGGCGATGCCGGCGACGATCGGGGTCGCGCCGCTCGTGCCCTGCCAGATGACGTACCCGCCACCGGGAACGGCGCCCACCAGTTGCTCGCTCGGCGCCATGACACCGATCGTGATGCCCTGCGAGGAGGCGCGATCGCTTGCGATGCCCTGACGGTTCACCCCGCCGACCACGAGCACGCCCGGCATCGTCGCGGGGGCTCCGACCTGTTCGGTGCCGCTCCCCCGGTTTCCGGCGGCAGCGATGACCACGACGTCGTTGGCTTCCGCGTAGCCGAACGCGTCGTCCCAACTTTCCGGCCACTCGACCGTGTTGCGGGTGAGCGAGAGCGAGATGATGTCGGCGCCCTGGTCGACACTCCAGCGCACGGCGTCGGCGATCTGGTCGTCGCCGCTGCGCGCCGACTCGACGCCGAACGCCAGCGATACCGTGAGAATCGTCGCTTCGGGGGCCGCACCGAGCACCCCGCCACCGGGGCCGAGACCCCTGCCTGCCGCGAGGCTCGCCACGCGCGTGCCGTGGTCGCTGCCGATACCGACCGGCTGGGTACCGTCGGGCGAGCCAATGCCGCTCACATCGGTGCCGCCGACAACCACACCGGCGAGGTCGGGGTGCGAGGCGTCGACCCCCGAGTCGATGATCGCGATCGTCACGCCGGCACCCCGCGTGGCCGCCCACGCGCCTCGGATGCCGTACTCGTCGAGCCAGTACTCGCGGTCACGGATGCTCGTGGCCGCGACCGGCTCGTCGGTCACGATCGCGCCGGCGCCGGCGAACAGCGCCCCGCCCACGAGGGCGAGGGCGGCGGCCGCAGCTACGCGCCGCGCTGATCGGGGGCGCACTGGCACACCTCGGGACTCCACGTGCAGGCGGCCAGCGCGAGGTCGCCGATGGGATTCACTCCCGGTCCGGCGGCGAGGCTGTGCCCGACCAGAGCGTGCAAGCACTTGACCCGCGTGGGCATCCCGCCCGCCGAGTAGCCCTCAACCTCCTCGACGGGGAGGATGCCGTTGCGGTCGGCGAGATACTGCTCGTGCGCAGCCCGGTAGGCGGCAGCGAGCTCGGGATCTTCGACCAGGCGCTGCGAGTACTCGGCCATGATGCCGCTTGCCTCGAGCGTCGACACCGCCGCCGTCGCCGCCGGGTGGGTCAGGTAGTACAGGGTCGGAAACGGGGTGCCATTGCCGAGTCGAGGCCTGGTCGCGACGACGGTCGGCGCGCCACAGACGCAGCGTGCGGGAATGCCGATGACGTCGCGCGCGGGGCGACCGAGCTGCGCCGACACCACGGCGACGTCGCGGTCGGTGAATGGCTCGAACGGCGGACGAGTCACGGGGTTCCTTGCACGATCGGGGCGATGAGGTCGTCAGCCTCGCGGTCGGTGAGCGCGGCGGTCATGACGCTCAGAAGCACCGCGCGGCTCCAGTCGACGCGGGTCGACTGAATTTCGTCACTGATCGGCTGAAGCGGATCGAGTTCGATGGTCTGACCGTCATCGATGACGAGATAGCTGATGTCGCCCGGGTAGACGTACAGCAGGCGGTCACGCGCCTGCGCCTCAATGAAGGCGGGATCCTGCCAGCGGTCAATCTCGACGGCAAGACCGTCAACGAGTGCCTGCTGCTCGGCGACGCGCTGCTCGAGCGCCGCCAACTCTTGACGCTGTTCAACAAGCACGCGCAGGCTCGGGGCGAGGACGACAAGGGCCCCGATGATCAGGATCAGCACCGTCACGGTCAGACCAGAGACGTGCAGGTTACGAAACCACGGCGTCTGCGCCGGCGCATCGTCGGGCAGGGCGACGGGGATTTTCGGGGTGCGTCGCGCCATGCCCCCAGGGTACGCGACGGGCCCGCCGCGATTCAGTCAACGCGGCGGGCCCGGGGCGGTGTTCTGTGCGGTTACGCGGTGAAGCGCGGGAAGGCCGAACGACCGGCGTAGACAGCCGCCTCGCCCAGTTCTTCCTCGATACGCAGCAGCTGGTTGTACTTCGCAACGCGCTCGCTGCGGGCGGGCGCGCCGGTCTTGATCTGGCCGCAGTTCGTGGCGACAGCGAGGTCAGCGATCGTCGTGTCTTCGGTCTCGCCCGAACGGTGCGACAGCACCGCGGTGTAGCCGCTGCGCTGCGCGAGAGCCACAGCATCGAGCGTTTCGGTGAGAGTACCGATCTGGTTGACCTTCACGAGCAGCGAGTTCGCCGTGCCGCGAGCGATGCCGTCGCCGAGGCGCGCCGGGTTCGTCACGAACAGGTCGTCGCCGACGAGCTGCGTGCGCGAGCCGATCGCCGCGGTGAGAGCCGCCCAGCCCTCCCAGTCGTCCTCCGACAGGGGGTCTTCGATCGTAACCAGGGGGTAGGCGTCGAGCAGTTCGCCGTAGAACGCCGACATCTGCTCGGCGGTGCGCTCACTGCCCTCGAAGCGGTACGAACCGTTCTCGAAGAACTCGGTCGCGGCGACGTCGAGGCCGAGCGCGATGTCGGTGCCCGCGCGGAAGCCGGCCTTCTCGATCGCGGCGACGAGGAAGTCAAGCGCCGCCTTCGTTCCGGCGAGGTCGGGCGCGAAGCCGCCCTCGTCGCCAAGCCCCGTCGAGAAGCCCCCCGCCTTCAGCTCGCCCTTGAGGGCGTGGTAGGTCTCGGCGCCCCAGCGCAGGGCCTCGGTGAAGCTCTCGGCGCCGACCGGCAGGATCATGAACTCCTGCACGTCAACACCGGTGTCGGCGTGAGCGCCACCGTTGATGACGTTCATCATCGGAACAGGCAGCAGGTGCGCGTTCGGGCCGCCGACGTAGCGGAACAGCGGCAGGTCGGCCGAGTCGGCGGCCGCCTTGGCGACGGCGAGCGAGACGCCCAGGATCGCGTTCGCCCCCAGCTTCGACTTGTTGTCGCTGCCGTCGGCAGCCTTCAGCTCCGCGTCGATGAGGCGCTGATCGCTGGCCTCCAAGCCCTCGATGGCGGGGCCGAGCACGTCGAGCACGGCGTCGACGGCCTTCAGCACGCCCTTCCCGAGGTAGCGACCCTTGTCGCCATCGCGCAGCTCGTACGCCTCGAAGGCTCCGGTCGATGCGCCGGAGGGGACGGCGGCGCGCGAGACGGTTCCGTCGTCGAGCAGCACCTCCACCTCGACGGTCGGGTTGCCACGGGAGTCGAGAATCTCGCGAGCGCCTACGGCCTCGATTGCAGCCACGGAAGGTCTCCTAACGGTGGTGGTGGGGTTTCGGCCTCGACGCGAGCGAGGCCGCAGACCAGCCTACTCGCCGAGCGCGCGCCACTGCAGGGCGTCGACGCCGCGCTCGCCGGCCCGCACGCTCGCGAACCGCGTGTAGCCGTCGGCCTCGAGGCGCTCGAGCAGGGCCCGCATGTTCTTCGACCGGGTAACGACGCGCACCCGATCGCCGCCGACGACGAGGGCCCGCTTCAGGGCGATGGTGTCTGCCGGCGCGACGTCTTTGTCGACGATGAGGGCGGAGCCGCCGCGTGCATCCTGCCCCGCCGCCACGAGGTCAACGAGCCGCTCGAAGCCGAGCGAGAAACCGCAGGCGGCGACGTCGGTGCCAGCGAAGCGGCCGATCATGCCGTCGTAGCGACCACCACCGCCCAGCGAGTATCCGAGCTCGGGGTGCGCGACCTCGAAGATCGGGCCCGTGTAGTAGCCCATACCGCGCACGAGGAACGGGTCGAACGCGAGCGGCACGTCGGCCCCGACCGCGTCGGCGATCGCGGCGAGGTCGGCGACGGCCTCATCGTCGACGCCCTCCGGCAGGGATGCCCGGATCGCCTCGGCAGTCACCGCCGTCGTCGCGCTCTGGCCGGCCGCCGCCGCGACGAGCGCCGGCACCTCGGCGAGGGCCGCCACTGCGGCCTCGGGGAGGCCACGCTCGCGCAGTTCGGCGAGCACGCCATCGACGCCGATCTTGTCGAGCTTGTCGAGCGTGATGAGCACGGCCTCGCCCTGCTCGGGGGGGAATCCGAGCGCCCCGAGCATGCTCGTCAGCAGACGCCGATCGTTGATGCGAATCGTGCAGCCGGGAACACCCAGCGCAGCGAGCGCGTCAACCGTTGCCGTGATGAGTTCGGTCTCGGCCACGATGCCCGCTTCGCCGATGATGTCGATGTCACACTGCACAAACTGCCGATAGCGGCCCTTCTGAGGACGCTCGGCTCGCCAGACCGGGGCAATCTGAATGGCCCGGAAGACGCTCGGAAGCTCGGCACGGTTGCTCGCGTAGAAACGGGCAAGCGGCACCGTCAGGTCGAATCGTAGGCCGAGGTCGGCGAGGTCGAGCGGCGCCGCGGCGCTTCGCAGGTCGTCGATCGTGAGGCCACGCTTCATGACGGCGAAGGCGAGCTTCTCGTTGTCGCCGCCGAGACCGGCGTGCAGGCGAGACGAATCCTCCATGACGGGGGTCTCGATCTCGTCAAAGCCGTGGCGCCGGTAGGTGTCACGGATGGTGGCCAGCAGGGCCTCACGGTGGGCCTTGTCGGCGGGCAGGATGTCGCGCATGCCGCGGGGCGGCGTCACGGGCGAAGGCATGACGGCGATTCTCTCACGGGGCGCCGCGCAGCCCGACGTGAGCGAGCGGTCTCGGCACCGCGTCAGGCGACGCGGCTCCCCCGGGGCAGTGAGGCTGCCGGCGTTCTCGTGCGCGCGACCGCTGCGCCGAGCGCTGCACCGGCGAGCAGGAGGTGAACGCCAAGCCCCACGAACCAGCTCGGCACGCTGGAGTTGTAGATCTCCTCCGGCGTCGGGCCCTGCACCCAGTTGTTCTGCCACTCGCCACGGGCGTCGGCACACTCGTCGTAATCCTGCGGGGGCTCCGGCGGCTGCTGGGCAGCCCGCACCGCGAATGAGATCGCGCCGAACAGGTCGCCGGGGTTGCCCCACTGGTCCCAGACCGGCGGCGAGGCGTCGGCGAGCACGACGTACGGGTTCGCGGCGAGGAACCCCCACACCCGGTCAGTGCGCGGCACTTCGTAGCTCTGCTCCTGCCGCTCGTCGCAAACGATGGTTATCCACTGACCCGTCTCCTCGTCGAACTCGCTGGCGTCGTAATCGAGGGGGGTGTAGGTATAGGTGACCGTCGTCTGCGCCGCCAGCGACCCCAACCCAAACGCGATGAGGGTGCCCACACTGAGGGCCGCGACCACGAGGTAGGTCGTGACGACCGAGAACAGGGGGCGGGTGATGAGGGCTGAGGCGCCCACACCCACAGCCGCCACCACGCCCAGCAGCAGCACCAAAACCCCGAGGGAGGCCACGAGCGTGTCGGGCCGCACCTCACCGAGAATGACGGTGAACAGCATGGCCGGCAGGGAGGCTGCGAGGAACGTCAACGCCACCGTCCAGGCGGCGAGGAACTTGCCGAGCACCAGCTGTGTTGTCGTCACGAGGGTGACCTGCGTCGTGGCGAGGGTGCCCGCGTCGCGGTCACCGTTGATCGCCGCCCCGCTTGTCGCCGGGGTGACCAGCGACCCGACGAGCAGCACGAAGAAGATCAGGGTCGAGTAGATTCCGGCGCTGGCGAGGTCGTCACCGCCGAAGGCGGGCAGGGCGAACCACAGCAGCACGGTCACGACGCCGACGAGCACGAACACGACACTGACGAGCACGAGCCACGAGACGGATCGGATGCGCTGGCGCAGTTCGAGCTGAACGATCGTGCCGAGAACGGCCAGGCGCGGGCTCATCGCTCGCCTCCCTTCGCGAGGTCGAGGAATGTCTGTTCCAGGTCGCCAACGGCCGGTCCGTATGCGGTGATCGCGACCCCCGCCGAGACGAGCTGGCCAAGCAGCTGGGCGGCGTCGGCCTCGCCCGTGATCTCGACGAGGGTGCCGAGGTGGTCGGCTCCGATGACCGGGCAGCCGGTGTCGGCGAGCGCCGCCGTGAGGGCGCCCGCGTCGAGGGCGCGGATGCGCCAGCGGCGGGCGGATGCTCGTGCCCGGTCGACGCTTTCGGCGCTCGCCGTCGCGCCCTGATCGAGGTAGACCGCGGCATCGCTCATCTCGTCGAGTTCGGCGAGCACGTGGCTGGAGAGCAGAACGGCGGCGCCCTCGGCGGCGAGCTCGCGCACGAGGACGCGCAGTTCGACTCGCGCCGCCGGGTCGAGGCCCGAGGCGGGCTCGTCGAGCAGCAGAACCCGGGGGCGATGCACCAGGGCGCGGGCCAGGCTGAGCTTCTGCTTCTGGCCGCGGCTGAGCACCCGACTCGGCTGGTCGGCGAGCGGCCCGAGCCCGATGCGGTCGATGAGTTCGGTGGCGCGCGTGCGAGCGTCAGACGGCGTGAGTTCGTAGAGGCGCGCGGTGGTCTCGATCGACTGTCGAACGGTGAGACTGCCCCATGAGCCGAGCACGTCGGGCATCCAGCCGGTCACCTGGCGCACCGCACGCGCATCGGTGAGGGGGTCGTGTCCGTCGATGCGGATCTCTCCCGCGTCGGGCTTCAGCAGGGTCGCAAGCATCAGCAGCAGGGTCGTCTTGCCGCTGCCGTTCGGGCCGATGAGGGCGGTCACCTGGCCGAAGTGAGCCTCGAAGGTGGCGTCGCGCACCGCGTGCACGTCGCCGAACGAGCGGGCGACGCCGGAGGCGCTGATCGCGAGGGCGGTGGTCATGGCGCTTAGTCAAGCATCATTCAGGATGCGCGGCGTCACTTTCCGATTCCGACGCGCGGATGCGGTGCTCCAGTTCGCGGACGGCGCCGCGCAGGGCGCGGTCGACGTCGAGCCCGCGGGCACGGGAGTCGGCGACGAGCGCGAGTAGGCGTTGGCCGAGTGCGGCCTCGTCGTGGAGTGCGGTCTCGTCGTCGACTGCGCCCGCAGCAGGAGTGATCCGACCGGCGGTACTCGGGTTGCCACCTGCCTCGGCGCCCATGGCCGCGCCGTCGGTCAGGGCGATGCCGATGCGCTCGGCACGGCCCAGCACCTTCTCGGCGCGCACGAGCGTGGGCAGGGCTGCAGGGAGACCGTCGAGCGAGGATGCGCGGGTCGGCTTCTCCTTGCGCTTCCAGCGCTCCCAGTTGGCCGACACCTCCTCCGCGGTGTCGGCCCTGACATCGCCGAATACGTGGGGGTGGCGGCCAATCATCTTCTCGGCGCTGACGCGGGCGACATCCTCGATCGTGAAGGGCGCGTGCGGGTCGGCGGCGGCAATGTCGGCGTGGAACAGCACCTGGTAGAGCACGTCGCCGAGCTCTTCGAGGATGTCGTCGCGGGTGCCGTGCTCGATCGCCTCGACGAGCTCGTGACTCTCCTCGATGAGGTACTTCGCGAGGCTCTGGTGTGTTTGCTCGGCGTCCCACGCGCATCCACCGGGGGCACGCAGGTGGGCCATTACGGCGATCAGCCGGTCGAGTTCGGGATGCGGCTGGGGGGTCAGCTCGGGGGTCGGTTCAAGGGGCAGCTCAGAGCGCGGCTCGGGGGTCGCCATGCGGCCATCTTGCCAGGAGGGGCGTGAGCGGCCGTTCGTCCCCTGCGTGGCGTTGGCGCTGGGGCTGGGGCTGAGGGCTGAGGGCTGGAGTCTCGAGCGGCCGGGGCTCGAGCGGCCGGGGAGTCATCTCCCCCTGCTGGCGACTTCCACAGAAGCGGAACGGGCGAACGCGATTCAGCCGTTCCGCTGTTGTGGAAGGGGTGCGGGCGGGCGCACGGGTGCGGGCGGGCGCGCAGGTGCGAGCGGGCGCGCAGGTGCGAGCGGGCGCGCAGGTGCGAGCGGGCGCGCAGGTGCGAGCGGGTGCGGGCGGGTGCGGGCGGGTGCGGGCGCGCAGGCACACGGGCGCTGGCGGGGGCCACACACCGCGCTGCAGGGCGAGCGTGGGAGGGTGGGGGCGTGCTCGAGGCCGACCCGCTCACCCGCATCATCGCCGCCGTCGCGGCGGTGGGGCTCATCGCGGCGTTCATCGTGCGCGCTCGCCAGAAAGATCGGCGGCAGTTCCGGCGCTTCCGTCGCTACCGCTCGACCGCCAAGCGCCAGCAGATGATGAAGCGCTGGCTCATCGAATCGCTGGTCCTCTTTGGGCTGACGGGTGCCGCGATTCTCATCGCCACGCGCGACTACGTCGAACCGCTGCTGGTCGCCACCCAGCAGCTCGCTCCGATCGCTTCGGTGCGCGCGTGGCTCGGCGGCGGCATCGGGGTCGCACTCCTGGCGGCCACGCTCGTCGCCCTTGTCATCCTGACCGTGGCGGGTGTGCGCTCCGCGCGCAAAGAGGGCGGCGTCATCGTCGTCGGCGACATCGCCGCGCTCCTGCCGCGCAACCGGCCCGAGCTCGGCTGGGGCGCCGCCCTGTCGATCAACGCGGGGGTCAGCGAAGAACTGCTGTTCCGCCTCGCCCTGCCCGCCCTCCTCGTCATCGTGACCGGCGAGCCACTCAGCGCGTTCGGACTCGCCGCGCTCGTGTTCGGGCTGCTGCACGCCTACCAGGGCCCAGTCGGCGTCGCCGTGACCACCCTCGTTGGCCTCGCGTTCACGGCGGTCTACGTGCTGAGCGGCAGCATCCTGCTCGTCATGGCGCTCCACGCGCTGTTCGACCTGCGCACGCTCGTGATCATCCCCGCCGCCGTGTACCGCGTGCACGAGGTGCCCGGCACGGTCAGGTTTCCGAAGCCTCTACCGCTCGCGCCGCGCACGATCGACGAGCCCGCCGACAGCGCTCAGCCGGCCGACAGCACACACCCCGCCGACAGCGCTCAGCCGGCCGACGGCGCCGCCGAGGCCGACGCGTCGGACGCACCGCGAGCATCCGACGACGCGGCGCCCGCGTCATAAAGGTTCTCGAGCACCTGCCCCACCCACGAGATCAGGTCATCGTCCGACGCGTCCTTCGGCAGCGGAACCTGCGCGGTGCGCGTCTGACCCCACCACTTCGACCCCGGGTACATGCGCTGCAGACGCAGCTGCTTTGAGTCGGGCAGCTCGCGGCCCGCGAGCCGCAGGTTTGAGCCCATCACGACGACATCCGACAGGCCCACCTTCTGCGCGGTTCGGCGCAGCTGCGATACCCGCAGCAGGGCGAGCACCGGCTCGGGCAGGTCACCGTAGCGATCGGCGAGCTCCTCGCGCACCTGCTCGAGGGCCTCGTCGTCGCTCGCGGGCGCGGCCGCCGTCGACAGCTTCTGGTAGGCCTCCAGGCGCAGCCGCTCCGACTCGATGAACTCTTCGGGGATGCGCGCATCCACCGGCAATTCGAGGCGCAGTTCGGTCTGCTCTTCCGCCGCGTCGCCGCGGAAGACGCTGACGGCCTCGCCGATCATGCGCAGGTATAGGTCGAAGCCGACGCCGGCGATGTGGCCGGCCTGCTCGGCACCCAGGAGGTTGCCCGCGCCGCGGATCTCGAGGTCCTTCATCGCGATCGCCATGCCGCCGCCGAGGTCGCTGTTGGCGGCGAGCGTCTGCAGTCTGTCGTGCGCCGTCTCGGTCAGGGGCTTCGTCTCGTCGTAGAGGAAGTATGCGTACGCACGCTCGCGGCCGCGGCCGACACGTCCGCGCAACTGGTGCAGCTGCGACAGCCCGTACTTGTCGGCGCGGTCGATGATGAGCGTGTTCGCGTTCGCAACGTCGAGCCCGGTCTCGATGATGGTCGTCGACACGAGCACGTCGAACTTGCGCTCCCAGAAGTCGACCATGACCTGCTCGAGGGCGCTCTCGCTCATCTGTCCGTGCGCGATCGCGACCCGCGCATCCGGAACCAGCTCGGCGAGCGTCGCCGCCACCCGGTTGATGCTCTTGACGCGGTTGTGCACGTAAAACACCTGACCCTCGCGCAAGAGCTCGCGGTGGATCGCCGCCGCCACCTGCTTGTCGCTGTACGGGCCAACGAAGGTGAGGATCGGGTGCCGGTCCTCCGGCGGGGTCGCCAGCGTCGACATCTCGCGGATTCCCGTGACCGCCATCTCGAGGGTGCGCGGGATGGGCGTGGCCGACATCGCGAGCACGTCGACGTTGGTCTTCAGCTTCTTGAGCGCGTCTTTGTGCTCGACGCCGAAGCGCTGCTCCTCGTCGATGATGACGAGGCCCAGATCTTTGAAGGCGACACCCTGACTGAGGATGCGGTGGGTTCCGATCACGACGTCCACGGTGCCTCGGGCGAGCCCGTCGATCGTCTCCTTCGCCTCCCGGTCGGATTGGAAGCGGCTGAGGGCGCGCAGGTGCACGGGGAAGCCGGCGAAGCGATCGGCGAAGGTCTCCATGTGCTGCTTGACGAGCAGGGTCGTCGGCACGATCACGGCGACCTGCTTGCCGCCCTGCACGGCCTTGAAGGCGGCGCGCACGGCGACCTCGGTCTTGCCGTACCCGACGTCGCCGGCGAGCAGACGGTCCATGGGGATCGGCGACTCCATGTCGCGCTTGACCTCGTCGATCGTCGTCAACTGGTCGGGCGTCTCGGCGTACGGGAACGCCTCCTCGAGCTCGCGCTGCCACGGGGTGTCGGGCGGGAACGCGAATCCCTTGCTCGACATGCGCGCCGAATACAGCTTCACGAGCTCGACGGCGATGTCGCGCACAGCCTTGCGGGCGCGACCCTTCGCCGCCGCCCAGTCGCTGCCGCCCATCTTGCTGAGCGCCGGCGCCTCCCCGCCGACGTAGCGGGTGAGCAGGTCGAGCTGGTCGGTCGGCACGTACAGCTTGTCGCCCGGGTAGCCGCGCTTACTCGGCGCGTACTCGATGACGAGGAACTCGCGCGTCGACTTCTGGGCGTTGCGGCCGCCGCCGGTCGACACCTCGCGCTGCACCAGTTCGATGAACTTGCCGATGCCGTGGGTGTTGTGTACGACGAAGTCGCCCGCCTTCAGCTGCAGCGGGTCAACAACGTTCTTACGGCGGCTCGCGAGCTTCTTCGGCTGACGCGAGTCGTAGCCAACGCTGCGGCCGTAGAACTCGGTCTCGCCGAAGAGCCCGAGCTTCACATCGGGCAACTCGAAGCCCTGCTCGACGCTGCCGCGCACAAGGTACGCGACGCCCGGCTCGAGCTGCTCGGGCAGCGCGTCGACGGGGCGGGCGGCAGCGCCCGCATCGGCCAGGACATCGCGTGCGCGCTCGACGAGGCCGGGGCCGGCCGCCGCGACGATCATGCTCCAGCCGTCGGCCAGGCGATCGACGACGTGGTCGACCGCTCCCCCGCTCTTTCCGGCAAACGACGGCGGCGGGTCAGCGGCGACCCGCACCACGCCCGGCTCATCGGCGTCGAACTGGCTCACCGTCCACCACGCTCGATCCCCAGCGGACTCGCGCAGCGCGTTCACGGTCAGGAAGTCGCCGGCATCGAGGTCGATCGGTGACTCTGCCCCCGCGGTTGCCGCGTGCCAAGCCGCGCTCAAAAACTCGCGGTTGGTCTCGACCAGGTTGGCCGCTCGCGTCGCCACCCGCTCCGGCCCCAGCACGACAACGGCAGCCGTGTCCGGCAGGTAGTCGGTCAGGGGAACAAGGCGGTCGACGAGCGCCGGCGCGAGGCTTTCCATGCCCTCAACCGGGATGCCCTCGGCCACCTTCTCGAGAATCGACGAGAGGCTCGGAAACTCGTGCAGCATCTCGCGTGCCCGCTGCTGCACGCCGTCGGTGAGCAGCAGCTCGCGGGTCGGCGGCAGTTCGACGCGAGTGATGCCGGTGTCGGGCAGGGAGCGCTGGTCGGCCACCGAGAATTCGCGGATCTGGTCGACCTCGTCACCGAAGAACTCGACGCGAACGGGATGCTCGGCCACGGCCGGAAACACGTCCAGGATTCCGCCGCGCACCGCGAACTCGCCGCGACGGGTGACCATGTCGACGCGGGCATACGCCAGGTCGATGAGGCGACGAGTGACGGCGGAAAGATCCGAACCCCGGCCACCCAGGTCGAGCAGCACCGGCTCGATGTCGGTCAAGCCCGCGGGAAGCGGTTGGAGCGCGGCGCGCACGGAGGCGACGATGATGATCGTGCCGGAGGGAGCATCCGCCCAGTCGGCGAGCGCGCGGAGCGTGCGAATGCGCCGCCCGACCGTCTCGGCGCTCGGGCTCAAGCGCTCGTGGGGCAGCGTCTCCCAGGCAGGCAGGTCGAGCACCGTCGCGGCGGGGTCGAGGCAGGCCCACGCCTCGCGCACGGCGTCAGCCTCACGACCGGTCGCGGTGATCGCCAGCAGACACTGCGGACCACCCCGGCGTTCGAGCAGCCCCGCGACGAGCGGCAACCGCAGGCCGTCGACGGTCGAAAACTCCGCGGAGCGGTGTGCGTGGTCGAGAGCGCCGGAGAACGTCTGGGCGCGCGCAAGCGCCGGAATTAACCGCTCGAGAGTCACGTCGCGCAAGTGTACGCGCGTCCGACTGGGGGTCGGATGCTCGGGGTGCCGACGGCGAGGATCACGCCTTGGGCGCGTGGTGGCGCTGCTGCGCCGCGATGAGCCCGTCGTCGATGATGCGCTCGACGGCGTCGGCAGCCTCGTCGAGCACGAGAGGCAACTGGGCGCGCTCGGCCGACGGGAAGTCGCGGAGCACGTAGTCGGCGGCGCTCTGCTGCCCGGGGGGCCGGCCGATTCCGACGCGCACGCGAACGAAGTCGGGCGTGCCGAGCGCCTTGATGATGTCGCGCACGCCGTTCTGGCCGCCATGCCCGCCGCCCGCCTTGAGGCGCAGGGTTTCGAACGGCAGGTCGAGATCGTCGTGAACGACGATGACCCGGTCGGGCGCAATGCCGAAGTACGCCGCGGCCGACGACACGGGCCCGCCCGAGGTGTTCATGTAGCTGAGGGGCTTCACCAACACGAGCTTGGGGCCACCGGGCCGCAGCCGCGCCTCGGCCAGCATCGTCGTCGTGCGGTGGCGCGTCAGCCGGGCGCTCAGCCGCTCGGCAAGTACGTCGAGCACCATCTGCCCGACGTTGTGTCGGTTCCCGGCGTAGCCGGGCCCGGGGTTTCCGAGCCCGGCCACCAGCCAGGTATCGCGATCAGCAGCGGCCGGCGGCTTCTGCCTACCGAGTCCAAACATGCGGCGTGATCGCGGGGGTGTCGACTACTCGGAGTCGCTCGACTCGGCAGCAGCCTCGTCGCCCGCCTCGGCGGCCGGCTCGGCGGCCTCGGCGTCAGCGTCGCCCGCGGCGTCGTCCTTCGGCGCAGCCGGAACGGTGATGTTGACGACGAGCGCCTCGGCGTCGGTGACGAGGGTGGTGCCCTTCGGCAGCTCAACCTGGCCGGCGAGGATCTGCGTGCCCTCTTCCAGGCCCTCGATCGACACCGTGAACGCCTCGGGGATGTGGGTGGCCTCGGCCTCAACGGTCAGCGTGTTGTGGTCGACCATGTGGATCGTGCCGGCCGCCGACTCGCCCTCAACGTGCACCGGCACGTCGACGGTGACCTTCTCGCCCTTGCGCACGACGATGAGGTCGACGTGCTCGATGAGCTGGCGCACCGGGTCCTTCTGCACGTCCTTCACCAGGGCGAGCTGCTCGTCGCCGGCGATGTCGAGCGTGACGAGCACGTTCGACTTGCGCAGCAGCAGCGCGGTCTCGTGGCCGGGCAGGGTGATGTGGCGGGGGTCGGTTCCGTGGCCGTAGAGCACGGCGGGAATCTTGTCGGCGGCGCGCAGCTTGCGGGCCGCGCCCTTGCCGAAGGACGTGCGCTCGTCGGCGCTCAGGCGGTTCTCGTCAGCCATGGCTGTGTCTCCATCAGTGTTGTGGGCTCGTGGCCCGGGGTCGTTGTGTCAACTCGAACGCGTGTGCGCGTGAGGAACGACTCGCGTGCCGTACCCACCGCGTCGATCACGGCGCGAGCCCATGGGGCCGCGCCCTCGCCGAAGTTCAGTGGGTCAGTCTACGGCACGGCCCAGTAGCGCCGCGACCGCGTGGGCGAGCGCCTCGACACTCTGCGTACCGTCCACGACGGTCACGCCCGGCTCGTCTGCCGGGTGCTCGCGGGCGAGCAGTTGCGAGTCGAGCATCGTCGCCCGCATGAAGTGCCCGCTGCGGGAGTCGAGTCGTCGACGCAACTCCGCCTCCGGCACGTCCAGAATCACGATGCGGATGCCCGGCGCACCGTCGCGAAGCCGGTCGCGGTAGCGACGGGCGAGCGCCGAGCACGCGACCACGCAGGGCGCGTGGTCGCGTGCGGTGGCGGCCACAGCATCCAGCCAGGGTTCGCGATCGGCATCGGTCAGGGCCGTTCCGGCCGACATGAGGGCAATGTTCTCGTCGGGGTGCAGGTCATCGCCATCGATGAAGGGGACCCCCGCAACCGCGGCCGCCGCCCGACCGACCGTCGACTTGCCCGACCCGGACACCCCGGCGACGATCACACTGACGGCTGCGGTCATGCGCACCACGCTAGCCGGGGCGCGGAATCGAGGCGCGCAGCCAAGGCTCTAGGCTGGAAGGCGGCCTCGCCACCACACCCTCTAGAGGAGCCGCACGTGACCCAGCCCACCGCCAACATCGGAGTCGTCGGACTCGCCGTCATGGGGTCGAATCTGGCCCGCAACCTCGCCAGCCGCGAGGGGAACACGGTCGCCGTCTACAACCGCTCGTGGGAAAAGACCGAGACGCTCATCACCGAGCACCCCGAGGCGGGCTTTGTCGCGGCGAAGGACTACACCGAGTTCGCTGCGGCGCTCACGAAGCCGCGCACGGCGATCATCATGGTGAAAGCGGGCCGCCCGACCGACGCGGTCATCGACGAGCTCGTGCAGGTCTTCGAGCCGGGCGACATCATCGTCGACGGTGGCAACGCCCTGTTCACCGACACCGTGCGGCGCGAAAAGGCCGTGCGCGAGACGGGCATCAACTTTGTCGGCGCCGGCATTTCGGGCGGCGAGGAGGGCGCGCTGAACGGGCCGTCGATCATGCCCGGCGGCTCGGAGGAGGCCTGGCACACGCTCGGCCCCATCCTGAAGTCGATCGCGGCGGTTGCCGACGGCGAGCCCTGCGTGACGCACGTGGGCACCGACGGCGCCGGTCACTTCGTCAAGATGATCCACAACGGCATCGAGTACGCCGACATGCAGCTCATCGCGGAAGGCTACGACCTGCTGCGCCGCGTCGGTGGCCTCGAGCCGGCCGAGATCGCCGACATCTTCGCCGAGTGGAACACCGGCGAACTCGAGAGCTACCTCATCGAGATCACCGCTGAGGTGCTGCGCCAGGTCGACGCGTCGACGGGCAAGCCGCTCGTCGACGTGATCCTCGATCAGGCCGGCGCGAAGGGCACCGGCGCGTGGACCGTGCAGACCGCGCTCGACTTGGGGGTGCCCGTCTCGGGCATCGCCGAAGCCGTGTTCGCCCGCTCGCTGTCGTCAGCGCCGGCCCAGCGCGCGGCCGCCGCGTCGCTTCCCGGCGCGACGGAAACCTGGTCGGTGGATGATCGTGCCGCCTTCATCGAAGACGTGCGGCGCGCGCTCTACGCGTCGAAGATCATCGCCTACAGCCAGGGCTTCGATGCGATCGTCGCGGGAGCGGCCGAGTACAACTGGGACATCAAGAAGGGCGAGATCGCGAAGATCTGGCGCGCCGGCTGCATCATCCGTGCGCAGTTCCTGAACCGGATCACCGAGGCGTACGCCGACGATCCCGGACTCGTGGCGCTCGTCACCGCCCCGTACTTCGCCGACGCCGTGGCGAGCGCGCTGCCGTCGTGGCGCCGGATCGTCGCGGGAGCCGCTCTCGCCGGAATCCCGACCCCGGCATTCGCTTCATCGCTGTCGTACTACGACGGCCTGCGCGCCGAGCGGCTGCCGGCCGCGCTCGTGCAGGGCCAGCGCGACTTCTTCGGAGCACACACCTACAAGCGCGTCGACAAGGACGGCACGTTCCACACGCTCTGGTCGGGTGACCGCACCGAGATCGAGGCGGAAGACCTGCACTAGGGTCGCTCAGGCGGCGCGGCGCCCCCGGCGCCGGCGCGCGTAGCGCGGGGCGAACGCGCGGCGGGTGAGCGAGCCCGCCCCCGCGCCCAGCGGCGTGAGCATCAGCAGAATCGGGATGCTCGCCGCGATCAGCGCCGCTCCGCTCGCCCAGTGCAGCGCGAGCAGGTTGAGCCACGCGTCGAGCGCGGGCGGCGACGCCGCGCCGGTTGCGAGCGCGACGGCGGTTGCGGCGCTGACGTGCGCGAGCATCCCGAGCGGAAGTGTCGCGGCGAGGATGCCGACCACCGTCGTGAAGCGCGCCAGAACGACCCAGGTCAGCAGGAGGGCGAGAGCCTGCGCCACCGCACCGGCAACCCACACGGGTGAGGTCCACCAGCCGGGGTTCGGCACGGCGGTACCCAGCATGGCCGCTCCGAGTGTGAGAGGCACCCCCTGCCCCGCCCACACGAGCAGCCCGCTCAGCGCGGCCCACACCGGTACGCGGCGCCGAGGCACCGACACGGCGTCTGTGCTGCGTGTGCGTCGGGCAGTGACTTCGGCGGGTGTCCAGTCGGCATCGTCGGTGCCCAGCGGTCGCGGCGGCTGAATCGCCTGCGCGCGCACCCCGGCGATCGAAAACGGCGTCGCGACCACGTCGACGACGCCCCAGTGCGTGTCGACGGGGTGCGCGGGCAACGCGTCATCGTCAGGCTCGACCGGCCTCTGCTCGGCGTCGGGCGCGAACAGACCGTCGCCCGGACGGGCTGCCATGCGGTGCAGGTCGAACGCCGTGCGGGCGAGGGACACGTGACTGCTGCTGCCCCGCCCCGTGTCGCGAGCGTGCGCGATGCCCCGCACGGCGGCCGCCGCCGCGACCCAACCGGTCGCGTGGTCGAGCGCCTGCACGGGCAGCGCTGCAGGCGCCGCCTCGGGATTGTCCGCGGTCCGCACATCGGCGATACCGGTCACCAGTTGCACGAGACTGTCGAAACCGCGACGCTCGGCCCACGGGCCGATCGGACCGTACGCGCTGATCTGCACCTCGACGAGCCCCGGCCGCAACGCCGCGCGCGTGGCGGTATCCAGCCCGAGGCGGTCGAGCGCACCGGGGCGCAAACCGTGCACGAGCACGTGGCTTTCGGCAATGAGCGCGGCGAGGGTCGCGGCTCCCTCGACGTCGTGCGCGTCGAGACGTGCGCACCGCTTGCCCAGGGTCATATCGGGCTCAAGCGCCGGCTCGCTCCAGTCCGACGGGTCGATGCGCAACACGTCAGCACCGAGAAGCGCGAGCGCGCGGGTGGCGACGGGGCCCGCGATCACCCGCGTCAGGTCGAGCACGCGCACCCCGGCCAGCGGGCGCTCGACGCCCAGCTCGGGCCACGCTCGCTCGGCGCGCTCACCGACCGTGACGGTGACGAGCGGCTGCTCGGCCACCGCGCGGCCCTGAGGATGCTCGGACCACTCGGCCACCGATCGCAAGGCCGCCGCACACCCGCCGGCCGCCACGACAGACTCCTCGACCTCGCGCGCGCTCCAAAGCTCGATAGCGGCGGCCAGCTCGTTCCGATCAACGTCGTGCGGGGCCTCCCCGTCGGCGACCACTCTGTCAACGCCGAGAGCCGCCAGCGCTGCCGCCCGGTGCGCGGGAACGTTCATGTGCAAACGCACCCAGCCATCGGCGGCGCGGTAGTCGCCGCTCAACGGGTGCCAGGGTGACGGCAGCGGCTCACGCGGCCGCACCGCACGGTCGAACCACGCCGAGGCCAGCCGCGCGTCCACGAGCGGGGTCGCGTCACCCCCCAGCAGCTCGGCGACCGCGGTGGCGAACGTCGCCACGGCGGCCGACGCGAACGCCGACACCGGGTAACGCCCGTCGTAGGGTCCGTGGCCGATGATCGCGGCGCCGTGCGGCTCGCACAGGTCGGTCGGCACCGCCGGCGCGGCGGTAGCGGGCGCGGCATCCGGACGCGCCGCTCCGGCCGTCACGGGGCGACCGCCTCGGGGGCAGAGCGGGCGCGGAGGCGCACCGCGAGCATCCGCAGCACGAGGCCGACGGCGAGCAGGCACGCGGTGCCGAGGATCGACAGGGGCGGGAGCGCGGCAACCAGCACGACACAGCCGACCAGCCCCGCGATCGCGACGGCACGTGGTTGCCACCGTTCCGCCCGGGGCTGACGCAGGGCCGACAGGTGGGCGATCGCGTAGTAGAGCAGCACCGCCGCGCTCGAGGCGGCGACCAGGTGCGCCGGTTCCAGCAGCACGACGATGACGACCGCGAGCGTGGCGATGAGGCCCTCGGCAACGATCGGAGCGGACGTGCGCGGCGAGACGCGCGCGAGAAGACCCGGCAGGTCGCGCTCGCGCGCCATGGCGAGGCTCGTACGGCTGAGGCCGGCGAGGATTCCGACCAGAGAGCCGAGACAGGCGATACCGGCGATGATGACGACGAGCGGGGTCCACGCGGGCGCGAGCACGTCGGCGAGCGGAGCGGTGCTGAGGGCGAGCCGGTTCACCCCCAGTGTCGAGATGAGAAGCACGGCGACGCTCGCGTACAGAACGAGGACGATACCGAGGGCGATAAAGATGGCGCGCGGCAGAGTGCGGCGCGGCTCGACCACCTCCTCACCCAGGGTCGCCATGCGCGCGTAGCCGGCGAACGCGAAGAAGAGCAGGGCTGCCCCCTGCAGCACCCCGTAGGGGCTCGTGGGGTGCAGGATGCTCGTCACGGGATCGAGGTCGGTTGCGGCGCCGCCCGACACCGCCGTGATGAGCACGACGGCGAGGCCGGTCAGCACCGTCGCCACGATCACCATCGCCACCCGCGCCGTCGTGCGCACGCCGGCCATGTTGAGCGCGGCAAACAGAACAATGAGGCCCACCGCGACGGGAGTCGGCTCCGTCGGGTACAGGTAGGCGGCGGCAATCGACGCGATCGCGGCGGCCGACGCTGTCTTGCCAGTGACGAACAACCAGCCGGCGCTGAAGCCCGTCCAGGGCCCCACGTAGCGGCGGCCGAATGCGTAGGCTCCGCCCGCGACGGGGTGCGCCATGGCCAGCTGCGCGGAACTGAACGCGTTGAGGGTGGCGATGAGCGCCGCCAGCACGAGCGCGATGATCAGTCCGCCCCGCGCGGCGTCGGTCGCCGGACCCCACACGGCGAACACGCCTGCACCGATCATGGAGGCCAGGCCGATGCCGATCGCGCCGGGCAGGCGAACACGGCGCGCCAGGGCACCGTGGGCCGCGGGTACGGCGGTGGGGTGTGGCGTGCTCTCGTCTGCGGTTTCGGGTTCCGCGGGCATGGGCTGAACCCTACCCGGCGCAGGGGGCGAGCAGGGAGCGCGTGCCAGACTGGGCGCGATGAACGACGACCCGATCGAGCTGCGCGAGTGGCCCGACGACCCCGACCGCGACTCCAGCGCGGGCCTGTCACCGTGGGAGCGGCGCCGACGTGTCCTCCGCTGGGTGAGCATTGTGGCGATGCTGGCGCTCGTGATTCCGGGAGCGCTCGGTACGTGGTCGGTCGCGCGCAACACCGCCGCGCAGGCCTGCCGAATGGCGGTCGACTTCTATGCAGCACCCGGAGTGCCCTCTCGCATCGCCTTCGAGCTCACCGACCCGCGGCTACTCGGCTGGAACTGTTACGCCCTGTCGCCCGCCGGCGAGGTGCGCATCGCTGTGCTCGGGCTGATACCGGGCCGCCCCAGCCTGGAACCTCGCACCGGAACCTAAGGCCTCCCATGCCTCACCCCTACCACCGGTTGACGGTCGGCTTCCTCACGCAGCACGGGAAAGAAGCGGTCGTCGCGGCGGCACTCGAGCCGGCACTCGGTTGCACTGTCGCCCGTGTCGAGGGCTTCGACACCGATCAACTGGGCACTTTCACCCGCGACGTCGATCGTGCAGGAACCCAGTGGGAGGCAGCGCGCACCAAGGCGTTGACGGCCATTGAGCTGTCGGGGCATCCGATCGGGCTCGGCAGCGAAGGCTCATTCGACCGCCATCCGCTGCTCGGATTCGTCAGCCACAACCGCGAGCTCATCATGCTGGTCGATCGCGATCGCGACATTGAGATCATCGGGATCGCCGACGGGCCCTCACCGCACGTCCACGGGATCGCCCGCACGGGGGAAGAGCTGGACGGCATCGCCGAGCGCGCCGGGTTTCCCAGCCACTGGCTCGTGGTTCGCCCGAACGCGCTCGACGACCCGCGCTTCTGGAAGGGCGTTCGCGACCGTGACGAGTTGCGGCTTGCCTTCGACTGGGCGCGCGAGCTCTCTGACGACGGGGCGGTCGCCGTCGAATCCGACCTGCGCGCCCACGCCAACCCTCGACGGATGGAGCGCATCGCCGAGGCCGCTCGCGACCTCGCGCAGCGCGCAGCAGTGCTCTGCCCGGTGTGTGGATGCCCGGGATTCGGGCGGGTCGAGACCGTGCGCGGGCTCCCGTGTGCGGTGTGCTGGCTGCCCACCGCCATGGCACGCGCTCACGTGCACGGCTGCCCGCGCTGCGAGCACCGCGAGGTGCACGACATCCCGGGCAGAACGACGGCAGACCCGCAGTATTGCGACGCCTGTAACCCCTGACCGGGGCGGTCGGCGTGAGTCGACCCGGGCGGTCGCCTCGCCGCGCCTAGGTGTACCCGGTCATGACGTTGGTGTCACTCGGCTGATCGGTGGCAGGCCTCCGCAAGCGGTGTGTGCTCGAGC
>NZ_JBKBPI010000003.1:0-159610 GCF_046293215.1 Microcella sp.
ACCTCGATCCTGGACACCCTCAACCACTGCTTGAGACAGGCGCGCCGCCGGTCACCCCTTGGAATCAATCATCTAGGAGGTCAGCCACGGGCGAGGCGAGCGCGTCGGCGACCGCGAAATCGGCCCACTCTCGGTAGCCCTGCGCGCCGGGGTGGAACTCGTCAACGGCGAAGAAGCCCTCCGTGTAGGGCGGCGGGGGCGGCGACATGTGGGCGCGCGGGTGCGCGTCGATCAGGTCACGCGCCTCATGTTCGAGCGCCTGCGAGTGCCGGTACAGGGTCGAGCGTAACGGCTCGGGCAGCCCCCGGAAGCGGAAGAACGCGGGCAGCGACGACATCAGCAGCACGGCGTCGGGATGGGCGTCGAAGACGCGGTCGACGATGTGCGCAACGTCGCGGCGAAAGCCTCGGGCGCTGCGCACCGCGAGAGCGTCGTTCGCGCCGACACTCAGAAAGACGAGCGTCGTCTGCTCGCGCAGCGCCGGCCGAAGGTAGCGCCCGATCAGGTCGCGCGCCGTCGCTCCCGATCGACCGGATGCACGCCACAGCACCCGACGGTCCGTCGCCTCGGTGAGCGCGCGCGCCAACTGGCCGCCCAGCCCGGCGGCGGCGTCGTCGACCCCCACGCCCGCCGCCGTCGAGTCGCCGAGCACGAGCATCCGCACGGGATGCGCGTCGCTCTTGTCGCCGGTCGCTCCGCGCCACGGTCCAGGGGCTTCGGGGAGGATCGGGATGCGCTCGCGCAACTCGCGAGACTGCGGCACGATCACGGGCGCGAGCGCCAGCGCGACGGCGCGACTCACCGCGAGCCCGTCGCGAGAGAAGGTCGGCCGGTCGTGCTGGTCGTGGGGATCGCTCACGGCGCCCGATTCTAGGGGGTTGCGGTGACGCGCAGGAGGTTGCCCCAGGGGTCGTGCACGGTGACGGAGCGACCGTCGTCGGCAACGTCGAGACGGTTGTCGCGCATCCGTTCAGTGAGCTCACCCACGGCGTCGTCGTGGGGCAGCACGATCTCGACGAGTCCGAGCCCGAGGGTGGACTGACGCACGCCGGCGCCGCGGCTGCGCCACACGTTCATCGCCATGTGGTGGTGGTAGCCGCCAGCGCTCATGAAGACGGCCTGACCGCCGAGTTCGGCGGTCACGTCGAATCCGAGCACGTCGGAGTAAAACGAGCGCGCCGTGCCGACGTCGCCCACCGAGAGGTGCACGTGGCCGACCGATCCCGGCGTGGAGTGCGTGAGCGCGTCTTCGGTCAGGTGCTCGCGCAGGAAGGCGTTCGGGTCGAGGGGCAGCGTCGCCATGGCGACCCGGTCGCCCGTCCACTGCCACGCTTCGCGCGGGCGGTCCCAGTACAGCTCGACGCCGTTGCCCTCGGGGTCGTCGAAGTAGAAGGCCTCGCTCACGAGGTGGTCGGCCGAGCCGGTAAACCGATCGGGATGCGCCGTCGCCGTGCGGTACACCGCGCCGGCGAGAGCGGCCTGCGACGCGAACAGAATCGCCGTGTGGAACAGGCCCGCCTCGCGCGGGCCGGCGTGACACAGGCTCGGACGGTGACGGAGCACCACGACCGGGTTCGGCGGAGTGACGACGGTTCCCGTGGCCGTGTTGGCCACAACGGCCGGGCGCCCGAGGCTGACGGTGTCGCTCGACGCGGCGAGCACCTCCAGGCCGACCGCGTCGCGGTAGTACCCGGTCATGAGGTCGAGGTTCGCGACGTCCAGGGTGACGGCGCCCATCGATAGCTCGGCGGGCAGGATGTGCTGATCGGGCATGCGGGGGTAACGCTGTACACCCCCGGGGTATTCCGCGCCGCGCCGTCGACGCGCCGGGCTGTTAGGCGGTGAGGCGGTCGATCAGTTCGCGGTAGCGCGCGGCGGCCTGCTCGACGATCTCGACCGGCAGGCGCGGCGGAACGCCCTCACCGTTCCAGTTGGCGGCGAGCCAGTCGCGTACGATCTGCTTGTCAAAGCTCGCTAGGCGGTCGGGGCCTCCTGCTGCGTACAGCGTCGCGTCCCAGTAGCGCGACGAGTCGCTCGTCAGCACCTCGTCGGCGAGGGTGAGCTCGCCGGTGTCGGGGTCGTCGCCGAACTCGAACTTCGTGTCGGCGAGGATCACGCCACGCGATTCGGCGACCGCCGATGCGCGCGTGAAAATCGCGAGCGACGCATCCCGCAGCGCGGTGGCGACCTCGCTGCCGACCAGTTCGACCGAGCGATCGAAGGTGATGTTCTCGTCGTGCTCGCCGTACGGAGCCTTCCAGGCCGGGGTGTAGATCGGCTCGGGCAGCCGGTCGCCGTTCGATAGCCCGGCGGGAAGCTCGATGCCGCAGACGGTGCCGCGCTCGCGGTACTCGGCCCAGCCGCTGCCGACCAGATAGCCGCGGACAACACATTCCACCGGGTGCATGAGCAGGCGCCGCACGATGACGGCGCGGTCGGCAACAGCCTCGGGGACGACACCCGTCGGGTCGAGGTGATTGGCCATCGGCAGCTGCGCGAACCACCAGCGGCTCAGCTGGGTCAGCAGCGCCCCCTTGCCGGGGATCCCTGGCTCGAGCACGTGGTCGAAGGCGCTCACGCGGTCGCTCGCGACCATTAGGACGCGGTCGGCCTCGGCGAGACTGGATGCGCCCTCCGGCATGTAGAGATCGCGCACCTTGCCGCTGTACGCGTGCACCCACCCCGGAAGCTCGGCCGCGGCGACGGCGTGACCGACGGTCACGACGCGGCCGGGTCCACGCGGGCGGCGATGTCGCGACGCACCTGGCCGCCCTCCAGCCCGATCAGATCGATGGCACGGTAGACCCGCTCGCGCGCGACGGTGAAGTCGGGGCCGGTGGCGACGACGCTGAGCACGCGCCCGCCGGTGGCAACGAAGCCGTTGTCTCCGTGCGCGGTGGCGGCATGGCACAGGTGCACGCCCTCAACGGCGGCCGCCTCGGCAAGCCCGGTCAGCGGTCGGCCCGTGTGCGGCGTGTCAGGGTAGCCCTCGCTCGCCAGCACGACCGTCACCGCAACGTCGTCCGAGAACTGCGGGGCGGGAGCGCTCGCCAGCGTTCCTGTCGCCGCGGCGAACAGCAGGGTCGACAGTGGCGTCGTCAGGCGCGGCAGAACGACCTGGGTCTCGGGGTCACCGAACCGGGCGTTGAACTCGATGACCCGCACGCCGGTGGCGGTGAGGATGAGGCCGCAGTACAGCAGCCCGATGAACGGCGTGCCCTCAGCGGCGAGCTGGCGAATCGTGGGTTGAGCAACCGACTGAATGACCTCGTCGACGAGGCTCTCCGGGGCCCAGGGCAGCGGTGAGTACGCGCCCATGCCGCCGGTATTCGCACCCGTGTCTCCCTCGCCGATGCGTTTGTAGTCTTGCGCCGGGCTGAGCGGCACGACGGTCGACCCATCGCTGAGCAGAAACAGGCTGATTTCTTGGCCAGACAGGAACTCTTCGACGAGCACCCCGCCCTGCTGCAGATAGTGCTGCGCGTGCGCGAGGGCGGCGGCGCGGTCGTCGGTCACGATGACGCCCTTGCCCGCGGCCAGCCCGTCGGCCTTCACCACGTAGGGCGCGCCGTAGGCGTCGAGCGCGTCCTCGACCTCGGCGATCGTCGCGGCCCGCACGGCGCGGCCGGTCGGCACGCCCGCGGCCTCCATGATGCGCTTCGCGAACGCTTTCGACCCCTCCAGCTGCGCGGCCTTGGCGCTCGGCCCGAACACGGCGATACCCCGCGTGCGCAGCGCATCGGCAACGCCAGCCACCAGCGGCGCTTCGGGCCCGACGACAACCAGCTCAATGTCGTTTTCGATCGCGTAGTCGGCGACAACGGCGCCCTTCGTCGGGTCAAGCGCGACGGTGTCGACCGCCTCGGCAATGCCGGCGTTGCCCGGCGCGGCGACGATGTCGTGGCCAGCGTCCTCACGGAGCAGAGCGGTGATGATGGCGTGCTCGCGCGCACCCGAGCCGAGAACGAGAATCTTCACCCGGTCAGCCTACCGACGCGGGGCGCGACCAGCGCTGGGCCGTTAGCCTCGTCGCATGCCCCGCCCGCGCATCCCGCAGCTCGATGGCGAGGCCGCGCTCGCGGCCGCGCTCGCCGACCTCGACGGCGCTGATCGCGCGACGCTCGCGACGGCCAGCCGGTACGTGCTGCAGGTGCTCGGCGACGAGCATCCCGGTCGCAGCGTTGAATTGCGCGTCCCCCCATTCGGAGCCGTCCAGCTCATCGCGGGCCCGCGGCACACCCGCGGCACTCCGCCGAACGTCGTCGAAATGGATGCGCGCACCCTGATCGCGGTGGCCTCTGGTCGCGAGGAGTGGGCAGGCGCCGTTCGGGATGCTCGCATCCACGCCTCCGGATCGCGCAGCGACCTCTCGGCCCTGTTCCCGATCGCCCAGGTGAATCAGCCACAATAGGCGCGTGAGCGACCAGACCCCCGCGCCGGAACCCGGCGAGCGTGAACAACTGAGCGTGCGCCGCGCCCCGAAGATCGGCGCCTTCATGGTGGTGGGTGGGTTTCTCGGATTCGTGGCGACGCTCATCGCGACCGTGTCGGTGCCGACCGACCCCACATCGCAGGTGGGTCTGGGCACGCTCGTCGCCTACTTCTCGCTCTACGGCATTACCGCCGGCGTCGTCGTCGGCGCGCTGATCGGCATCGCCCTCGACCGGGTGTCGCGCAAGCGCGCCCGCACCCTCGAGGCGGTGCACGAGGTCGTCGACCCCGCGCCGATCGAGGCGCAGCTCGATGAGGCTGACGACACCGACGAGCCTCGCAGGTCGTAGTCCAAAAATTTTTCTCGTCTCGCGCGTCATAGTTGGCGCACGATTTCGTCTACCCCCATAAGAGGGGTGGCGATGGCGTCACCCCGCTGGTGCAGGGAGACGATGATGACGACAACAACCACGGCGCGCAGGCGCCGACAGGTCGCGGCCCCCGTGGCCGCGAGCGCACTCGCGGCAGTGCTCGTCGCGACCGGTGCTGCGAGCCCGGCGGCCGCAAACGACCAGCCGGAGGCCGCGGTGAGCGTCCACGCTCAATTCCTTTCCGGCACCGTCGCCGGAATTGATCTCGATCGGCTGGTGACTCTGGGCTCCGCCTCGGCCAGCAACGACGGCACCGAGCCCGAGTCGCGCGAGGTGAACCCGCTGACCATTGGGGCGCTCGGAACGACCATCGTCGACCTCCCGCACGGCGTATCCGTCGACATCGGGTCGATCATCTCGGGCGGGGTCGTCGGGCAGGCCGCCGTTGCCGCACCCGACGGGTTCGCCGCAGCGGCCAGTGGGGCGATCGGTTCCGGTGGGGCCGTTGGACTCGGCCCGGCCTCGGACGGCGTGACCGGCGATCTCACGCTCGACCTGCGTGCCGCGCTCGGCGCGTCGCTCGCCGACGCGATCGCCGACGTCGACCTTCGGCTGCGCGCGATCCAGGCGAGCGCCGAGGTGACCGGCGGGGTCGCCGACAGTGACTACTCCCTCGCGGGAGCCCAGCTGCGTCTCACTAGCCCAGCAGTCGCGCACCTCGGCGCGACCGTGTACTCCGCCGTTGACGCCGTTACGTCACGCCTGCAGCGACTGAGCGGTCGTGACGGTCTCATCGCCGCCGAGGTGGCGGCCTCGCTTGACGGCGTTCTTGCCCCCGTCGGAGTTCGCGCCGACGTCGACGTCTCGATTGACGCTGATCTGCGGGGCGCTGTCGCTGCCCTGCTGCAGTCGCGGTACTCCGCACAGGGCATCACGGTGGATCTCGAGAGTGGCCACATTGTGCTCGACCTCGAGGCGCTCGCCGGGGGGACGCTCAACGACCTGCCTCCGCACACCGAGCTCGTGTCCGCGCAGGCGCTGTCCCCCGTGCTGTCAGGGGTCACCGGATCGCTTGCCGACCTGGCCGACCAGATCGTCGCGGCGGTTGCCGCAGAGCTCGATGACGCACGCCTCACCGTGAGCGCAACGGCGCACCTGCTCACCCCACAGGAACCCACCTCGCGTGACGAGTGCCGTGACGTCACCTCGGTAGTTCCCCGGTCGTCGAGCACGAGCGGATCGTCGGGTGGCCTGGTCGGGGGACTCCTCGGGGGTGTGCTTGGAGGTGTCGGTGACATCGTCGACGACACCCTTGAGACGGTGACGCGCACGGTCTGCGAAACCATCGTCGTTCCGCGGGCTGACCTCACGACCGCGCTTGACCTGCTTCTCGAAGCCCGCCTCGCGACCGCGCGCGAGGGTCAGCTTTCCGTGGTTCGTGCCGAGCTGACCGTGCTGGGAGCGAGCGTCGCCCTGCCCGTGTCCGTCATCGACGCCCGAATCGGCGCCGTTGTCGGAGCCGAGCTGTTCGGGCCGGACGGAGCGATCGTTGCGCTCGAACGGCGCCTGCAGAGCGACCTCGTCGATCCGGCGCTCAATGCCCTGCTCGGCTCGACGGGCGCGCACGCGCTCGCGCAGCTGCTTTCGGTGCAGGTCAACGTGGTCGACCGTTCGGCGACCGGCGCGGCCGTCACCCAAACGGCGGTGCGCGTCGCGGTGGCGGGCGGCTCGGTGCTCGATCTGCGTCTGGCAACGGCCTCGGTGGCAGCGGCCGGGCCGGCTGGCGACGACGGTGATGGCGGCCCCGGGGGTCCGGGTGGGCCCGGATCCGGGGATGGCGACGCAGCGGGCCCCGGCCTGCCCGGCTCGCCCGCTGATGGGGCGACGCCCGTGCCCGTGTTCGGGTCCAGTTCTGACCGCCTCGCCATGACCGGCGCATCGATCCTCCTGGCACTGCTCATTGCTGCTGGCCTGCTGCTCGGAGGGGCCGCGCTCAGCCGAATGCGACGCGCATCGGCGCTCGCGCTGGCCTAACCCAGGCGTGTGTGGGGGCGCCCTGCCGCCCCCACACACCTGGGGATGACGCGCACGACCCTCAGCGACGACGAGTACTCTTCGATTTCCGCGAAAGGAGCGCTCATGCCCTCCCGTCGAGTGCAGAGCATCACCCGGTCAGACGCCGAGCTGATCTCCCGTGTGCGGCGCGGCGACCGGTCCGCCTTCGCCGAGCTCTATCGGCGCCACCACGGGGCGGCCCGGACGGCCGCTCGCGGCTTCCGCGGTCTGGATCCCGATGACCTCGTTGACGAGGCGTTCCTGCGCATTGTGGTGTGCATCCGTTCGGGAAAGGGGCCGCGGGAAGCGTTCCGGCCCTACCTGTATCGCACCGTGCACAACGTCGCCGTCGACTGGCTGCGAACGCCGTCGGCGATCACGGTGGGCGACGACGCCGAGTGGGAGGCGCTGGAGGCGAACGATCGCGACCTCGGCACCGACGACCCCGCCGACGCGGCGATCGAGCGCACGCTGACGGCGCGCGCCTATCGCAGCCTGCCCGATCGGTGGCAGGCCGTGCTCTGGTACACCGAGATCGAGGGCATGGACCCCCACGAGGTAGCACCCCTGCTGGGCCTGACCGCGAACGGGGTTGCGGCCCTGGCGTACCGCGCGCGCGACGGTTTGCGCACGGCGTGGCTGCAGGCGCACGTGACAAGCGACGGTTTGAGCGGAGAGTGCCGGTGGGCGGCCGAGCGCACCGCGCGCGGAGCCCGCGGGGCATTGCGCGCGTCCGAGGCGCGACGCCTGAGCGATCATCGCGCTGAGTGCGCGCGCTGCGCCATCATCGCCGAAGAGATTGACGATCTGGGGGCTCGACTGGCGCTCGTCGCGGTGCCGCTCGTGCTGGGCGGCGTCGCGGGGGCGGCCTGGCTGACGTCGCGGGCAACGGGCGAGGTCGCGGCACTCGCGACGCCGGCGGGGGCCATGGTTCCTCCAGACACCTCTGTGCTGTGGGCAAGCGCGTCAGCGGGCTCGGCAGCGGGTTTCGGGTCGAGCACCGTGGCCGGTCTCGCCGCGCCGGCTCTGCTCGTGGGCAGCCTCGTCGTGGCGTCGGTCAGCATCGTCGCTCCTGACGCGGCCGTGTCTCCGCCAGCGGTGACGAGCGCCGCGCACGACGAAAATGCGGCGCCCGCCGAGCCGCAGAGTCTCACCGCGGTGCCCGAACGCGACCCCCGCGCTGGCGACGAGGCGCACGCGCGTGACGGCGTCGCCGACCGTGACGAGACGCCCGTCGTCGACGGCGTGGTCGGCCGGCCCCCCACGGGCGACACGCTGGAGGCCCCCACCACCGCCGCGGAGCGCGAGGCTCAGGCGCTGCGGGAGGTTGTCGACGGGGCACTGTCGACCGTCGTTGGCGGCGAACCGCCGCCCGGCCACACGGCACCCGGCGGAATCGTCGGTGCCGACGTGACGCTTGATCTCACGGGTACCGCGACACCCGGGGCAGCGCTCTCGCTGCAGGCAGCCGGCCAGGTGTACGCCACCACGACCGTGGCCGCCGACGGAACCTTCACGCTTCACGCGACGGCGCTGCCGACGGGAATCGAACGCCTCGACCTCGTGCAGGCGGTCGACCGCGCCTACCTGCAGAGACTCTTGCCCGACGCCGGCCGGCTTCTCGGGGGCGTCCTCGGAGCCCTCGACGGGGCGCTGGATGCCCTCATCGCTCCGATCACGGTCGTCACGCAGAGCGCACCGGGCATCACGATCGACGTGGGGCCCTGAGCGACCCGACGACTAGCTGTTCTGGTTCGCCTCGACCCAGTCGAGGTACTCAGCGCTGACGGTTCCCGTGACGTAGTCGCCCGTGAAGCAGCTCATCTCGAGCTCGCTGATGTCGGTGCCCTCGACGATGGCCGCCTGCATGTCGGCGACCTCCTGGTAGATGAGGTGGTCGGCTCCGAGCTCCCGAGCGATGTCGGGAATCTTGCGGCCGTGCGCGACCAGCTCGCGCGACGTGGGCATGTTGATGCCGTACACGTGCGGGTAGCGCACGGGGGGAGCCGCCGAGGTGAAGGTCACCTCGTTCGCGCCCGCGGCGCGCGCCATCTCCACGATCTCGCGCGAGGTGGTGCCGCGCACGATCGAGTCGTCGACGATGAGGATGTTCTTGCCGCGGAACTCGCTCGACATGGCGTTCAGCTTCTGCTTCACGCTCTTCTTGCGCTCGGCCTGCCCGGGCATGATGAACGTGCGGCCGACGTAGCGGTTCTTGTAGAAGCCCTCGCGGTACTCGATGCCGAGCTTCTGGGCCACCTGCATGGCTGCCGGCCGCGACGAGTCGGGAATCGGCATGACCACGTCGATGTTTCCCGTCGGCGCGTACTGCGCGATCGTGTTCGCCAACCGATCGCCGAGCCGCAGCCGCGCCTCGTACACCGAGATGCCGTTCATGATCGAGTCGGGGCGGGCGAGATACACGTACTCGAACGAGCAGGGGATCAGGCGGGGGTTCGCGGCGCACTGGCGCGACACCATCTGGCCGTCCGGCGAGATGAAGACCGCCTCGCCGGGAGCGAGGTCGCGCACGACCTCGTAGTCGCCCGCCTCCAGCACCAACGACTCACTCGCCACGACCCACTCGTCGCCGGCGAGCCCCGAGGTGCGGCGGCCCAGAACGAGCGGGCGGATTCCGAACGGGTCGCGGAAGGCCAGCAGTCCGTGCCCGGCGATGAGGGCGATGGCCGCGTACGACCCCTCGACCCGCTCGTGCACGCGGGTGATGGCGGCGAACACCTGGTCGGGGTCGAGGTCGCCGCCAGACACCTGCTGCTGCAGCTCGTGCGCGAGCACGTTGACGAGCAGTTCGGTGTCGGAATTGGTGTTCAGGTGCCGACGGTCGATCTCGTTCAGCTCGCGGGTCAACTCTCGCGTGTTCGTGAGATTTCCGTTGTGCACGAGGATGATGCCGTACGGCGCGTTGACGTAGAACGGTTGCGCCTCTTCTTCACTGGAGGCGGTGCCGCGCGTGGCATAGCGCACGTGCCCGAGGCCCATCGTGCCGAGCAGCGAGCGCATGTCGCGGGTGCGGTAGGCCTCGCGCACCTGACCCTTGGCCTTTTTCATGTGCAGAACGCGCCCCTCGGCGGTCGCGATACCCGTCGAGTCTTGGCCGCGGTGCTGCAGCAGCGCCAGAGCGTCGTAGACCTGTTGATTGACGGGGCCCGACGAGACGAGGCCGACGATGCCGCACATGGAGTTTCGCGCGCTCCTGGAAAGACCGGGGATTCGGCCCGAGCGGGCCGGCTCCAGTCTCGCACACGCGCTCATCCGCGCACGCCGCCGGTACGCTGGCCGGGTGACCGAGAGCGCATCGAGTAGCTACGCCGCCGCCGGAGTCGACACTGCAGCGGGTGACCTCGCGGTCGAACTGATGAAGTCGGCGGTGGCCGCCACCCACGGGCCGAACGTGCTCGGCGGGGTCGGCGGGTTCGCCGGCCTCTGGGACGCCTCGGCGCTGACCGCGTACCGCAAGCCGTTGCTTGCCACGAGCACGGATGGCGTCGGCACGAAGGTGGCGATCGCGCAGGCGCTCGACATTCACGACACCATCGGGCAGGACCTCGTCGCGATGGTCGTCGACGACATCGTCGTTGTCGGCGCCACGCCGCTGTTCATGACCGACTACATCGCCTGCGGCAAGGTTCACCCCGAGCGCATCGCCGACATCGTGCGCGGCATCGCGAATGCGTGCGCGGCAACGGGCACGGCTCTGGTCGGCGGCGAAACCGCCGAACACCCCGGGCTCCTCGGCCCCGACGACTACGACGTTGCGGGCGCCGCGGTCGGGGTGGTGGAGGCCGACGAGGTGCTCGGCCCCGAGCGGGTCACCGACGGCGACGTCGTACTGGCGATGGCGAGCTCGGGCCTGCACTCGAACGGCTTCTCGCTCGTGCGGCACATCCTTGCGCAGCGCTCCATCGCGTTCCACGACGAGCTCGCCGAGTTCGGGGGCGTCGTGGGCCGCGCGCTGCTCGAGCCGACCCGGCTGTATACGGCGCCGATCCTCGAGGCGCTCCGCGAGCATCCCGGCGGCATTCACGCGCTCAGCCACGTGACCGGCGGCGGCATCGCCGCGAACCTCGCGCGGGTGCTGCCGCGGGGTGCCTGGGTCGAGGTCGACCGGTCGACCTGGAGCCCGCCCACGGTCTTCCGCGTGCTGGCCGACCTCGCGGGCGACAGCCTCGAATCAACCGAGGGAACGTGGAACCTCGGGCTCGGGATGCTCGCGGTCGTTCCCGCCGAGCACGCGTCCGCGATCACCTCTGCCCTCACCGCCCGGGGCCTGCCCACCTGGCAGGTCGGGGTCGTCTCGACGTCCTCACACGACCTGAGTGGATTCGAGCAGGGCGCCAAGGGTGTCGACGGCGGCGCGGTGCGCCTCGTCGGCAGCTACGCGGGCTAACGCGAAAGGCCCGCCGAGGCGGGCCCTGACGCGTGAGACGGCGACGCGATTACGCGGTACGCGGCGTCTCGTCGAGGTCGTCGTCTTCGTCGTCGAACTGGTCGGCCCACTTGTCGACGTACGGGTCGTCGTTCTTCGACGCGAGCTCGCGCTCGAGCGCGCTCAGGTTGGTGTCGGGGCTGAAGTACTTCAGCTCACGCGCCACCTTGGTGTGCTTTGCCTTCTGGCGACCGCGCCCCATACGTGACCCCCCTCACAGGTTGGTCGGCGGGCGGGAACTCCGCAACGCAGCGCCGACGTGGGACTGGATGAAAACTAGCGAGCACTCTACCACGGAGGGATGCTCGTCCCGGGGGATCGCTGAGCATCCGCTGAGGGCGAACGACTAGCGTATAGCCCGTGACGGACGCCGAACTCAGCACCTCGTGCATCGTCATCGGGGCGGGCCAGGCCGGCCTCAGCGTCGCCTACTATCTGCGCCGCCTCGGCCTCGAGCCGGGCGAAGAGTTCGTGCTGCTCGATCGCGGCCCCTCGACGGGTGGAGCGTGGCAGCACCGCTGGGAGGCGCTCAAGCTCGGCTCGGCCCACAGAGTGAACGATCTGCCCGGCATGGACGAGCTGGGCCTGAGCTTCTCGACCGCCGACCACAGCGTGCCCGCGCGCGACGTCGTCGCGCAGTACTACGCCGCGTACGAAGAGCACTACGGGCTGCAGGTGGTGCGCCCCGCCGATGTGACGCGCGTGACCGATCTCGGCAAAGACCTGATCGTCACCTTCGACACCGAGGCCGGTGAGCTCGAGTTGCGCGGCGCAACCATTGTGAATGCGACGGGCACGTGGGGCGCCCCCTTCGTGCCGCACTACCCGGGCGTGCGCAGTTTCGCTGGCCGGCACGTGCACACGAGCGCCTACACGGATGCGCGTGACTTCGACGGCCAGGACGTGGTGGTCGTCGGCGGCGGCACCTCCGCGATCGGCTTCATCCTCGAACTCGAGGGGGTGGCGAACTCGATCACCTGGGCCACGCGGCGTCCGCCCGAATTCCTCGACGGTGCAGAACTTGATGTTGAGGGCGCCGAGAAAGCGGTGGGCATGCAAGACGAGGCGGCTCGCGCCGGACGCGCGCTGCCGAGCATCGTCAGCGGCACGGGGGTGCCCCGCACCCGCAAGATCCAGGCGGCGATCGATCGGGGCATCCTGGAGACACGGGGAATGTTTGCGCGCATCGAACCCGATGGCGTGCGCTTTCCCGACGACAGTTTTCAGCGCGCTGACGCCATCATCTGGGCGACCGGGTTCCGGCCCGAGCTGCGGCACCTCGCGCCCCTCAAGCTGCGCGAGAAGGAGGGCGGTGTCACGGTCGACAGTTATCGCGTCGCCCGCGACCCGCGCCTGTTCTTCGCCGGCTACGGCCCTGCGGCGTCGACGATCGGTGCCAACCGCGCCGGCCGCAACATCGCCCGCCAGGTCGTCGCCCAGCTGAGCCGCATCGGCCGCTGAGGCCGCGACACGACAGACGGGCCGGGGTTTCCCCCGACCCGTCCGTCACTCGCGGTTGCTCGACGAGCTACCCGATGGCGCCCCGCCGACGCTGGGCGGCGCGAGCCGCGGCCAGGCCGCCGAGCCCGAGCAGTGCGAGCGCGAGGGCGATGAGGCCGCCGATCTCGGCGCCCGTGCGGGGAAGCGGCGTCGCGCTACCGGCGTCGGCCTGCTCGGTGCCGCCGGTTCCACCGGTGCCGCCGGTGCCATCCGTGCCGCCGGATCCATCGCCGTCGCCGCCGACGGTGCCGCCGTCGCTGTCGCCCGAGCCGTCATCGCCGGCCCCATCCTCCGCGGGGATGACGTCGGTGAGGGCGATCTGGTCGATGCTCGTCTCGCCCGCGGCGGCGAACGTGAACGCGTACCCCAGCACGGCGCTCGCGTCGAGCACGTGACTGCTCGCCGCCGTGAGCCCGCCTGCCGAGATGGCCGGCTGCACGTCGCCGACCGGGCCGAAGGCGCTGAACGGCACAACGACCTGCTGCCATCCCGCGCCGTCGACCTCGACGGTTGCCTCCCACTGTTCCGTCACCGGCGGTGCCTGGTAGACGCGCACGTAGTCGACGAGCATCGATGCCGGAAGCTCGAGGTCGTCTCCCAACGGTCCGCCAAAGTTGCCCCCCACGGCGACGTTCGTCAGCAGCGAGAACGGGTGCTCGAAGACCCACTCGTTCGGCGCCACGTCGGCCGGAGTCGCGCGGTGGTACTCGATGCCCTCGACGTACCAAACGATCTCTTCCGGGGTCCAGTCGACGGTGAAGGTCAACCAGCGTCCGGGTACGGGCTCGCCGAAGTCGTAGACGTTTCCGAACGACTGTCCGCCGGCGTAGCCGGGGCCGTGGATCGTTCCGAAGATCTCGTTCGGCAGGCGGCCAACGAACTCCATGATGTCGATCTCACCCGTCTGCGGCCAGCCCACCTCGCGGAAGTCGGTGCCGAGGCTCCAGACGGCCGGCCAGATTCCGGTGCCGCCGGGAACCATGACGCGCGACTCCATTCGGCCGTACTGGAACTCCTGCTTGCCCTCCGTGATGAGTCGCGCCGAGGTGTGCGTGCACGGTCCGTACCAGCACTCGAGCTCGGTCGTCGCCGGGTCAACCTCGCGGACCGTGATGACGAGGTTGCCCTCGCCGTCGAGCGCGGCGTTGTCGGTCGAGTCGGTGTAGTACTGGAACTCGTCGTTGCCCCAGCCCCAGCCGCCGGTTTCGTACGTCCAGTTCTCGGGGTTGGCGCGCGCGCCCGCCGGGCCGTCGAACTCGTCGCTCCACGCGAGCTCCCAGTCGTCGGCCGTCGTTCCGGCGTAGGTGACCGAGCCGGTGGTCAGTCCGACGGTCACCTCGCGCTCGCCCTCTGTGGCGTAGTGCCAGAAGGTGAGGCCGTCGGCGCTCGACCAGTCCTGGCTGGCCGGGAAGCTGCGCGTGATGCCGCTACCCGGCGCGTGGTCGATGTCGAGCACACCCTCGAACGCGCCCTGACCGGGCACCGCGTCGGGATCGGTGGAGGCGATCTCGCGCTGGTCGATGAGCGCGCCGCCGTCGACGTCGAGCAGCCACGGGAAGCTCTCAAAGTCGTCGATCAGGAAGGGGTCCTTCTCGTCGTTGTCGCGGATGCTCACGGTCGCCGTCGAGATGCGGCCCAGCTCGATCGACGGGTTCGACAGGCGAATGATGAACGTTTCGTCGACCTCCCACTTGTCGTCGTCGATCGTCGGAACCGTGATGGTCGCCGTCTGCTCACCCGCCGGGATCGTGACGGTGCCGCTCGTCGGCACGAAGTCGCGGTTCGCGGTCGCCGAGAGGTCTTCCGTCGCCGTGCGGGCGGTCGTCTCGAGCGCCTCGAAGTCGACCGTAACGTCCTCGTCGGTGACGCGGTTGAGGCGCACAATCGCCGTCGCGTCGTCTCCCTCGGTGACGACGTAGCCCGCACGGTCGAACGCGACCGCGAGGGGCGCCTCGGCGCGCTCGCCGTACAGCAGCACGTCGTCGACGTAGTAGGTCACCTCACCCGGCGTGCGCAGCGCACCGATGGCGTAGCCGTGAATCTCGGTCAGCGTGAAGCCGTCGTTGGGCGCTCCGTTGCCGATCTCTTTGCGGGTGAAGTCGTCGAAGTTGAAGGTCAGGAAGCGCCAGCCCGTCCAGTCGTCCGAGAAGGCGACGCTGAAGCGCTCGGCGTCGTCACGGGTCGAGTCGGGGGTGCGGTTGTCGATCACGTCGACGAAGAGGCTCGTGCCGGTGCCGTTGCCGTACATCCAAAAGCCCATGCCCTCGAAGGTGCTCCAGTCTTGCGTGACCCACGTGTCGAGGGCGTCGTTCGGGAAGGCCCGCACGACGACGCCGAAGGCGTTGACGGCAAACGTGCCGCGCAGCACCGTGTTGCCCTCGTCGCTGCCGGGAACCGGCGCGGGCGGGGTCGTTGACTGGCCGTAGCTCATGGTGGTGCCGCCGTCTTGGGCTTGCAGCCAGCCGATGTCGATCGTGCCGTCGCGGCCCTGGTCGAGGGGAGCCTCCATGTCGTCGACCAGCTGTGTGCGGCCCGCGGGAGGCCCGACGACCTCGCCGTCGTTGTCGATGATCTGCACCGTGGCGGTCACGGTCGTGCCGAGAGTGGCGTTCACGGGGTCGCTGATCGTGACGGTGAACGTCTCGGTGTCCTCGGCGAGGTCGTCGTCGATCGTGGTCACCGACACGGATGCTCGGGTCGAGCCCGCCGGAATCGTCACGGTCTCCGAGACGGCCACGTAGTCATCGCCGGCGGTCGCCGTGCCGTCGGCCGTGTCTACCGCGACCGTGACATCGTCACCCGTGGCGAAGCCGAGCACGACGTCGAGCGTGACCGTGCCGCCTTCGACGACGGTGGCGGTCGCGGGGGTGATGGTTACTGCCGGAGCAAGGTCGTCTGCCGAGAACAACTCGATGTCGTCGAGAAGGATGGTCTGCTCGCCCGTGATGGCGGGGAATGCGATGGCCTGTACGAGGTCGAGCCCGAAGCCGTCGTTCGGGGCGCCGTCCTCCTGGAAGAACGATGACCGCTGGAAGTCGGCCCACGACAGTTCGACCGTTCGCCATCCGTTGTCGTCGCGGCCCGCGGGGGCGACGTCGTCGGTGATGACGTAGTCGAAGCGTTCGACGACGGGATTGCCCGCGCTGCCGTCGGAGATCTCGAAGCGGAACTGCTCGCCGTCGCCGGCCCCGCGGAACGAGAAGCGAATGCCGTCGAACACCGAGAAGTCTTGCGGAGTGTCGAACGCGTAGCCGATCCCCCCGAAGCCGAAGGAGCCGTTCACCGTCCACCCGTACGACAGGGCTCGGTTGGTGCCAGACTGCCCCGGTTTGGCGCGCGTATCGCTCTCGGGAATCTCGACGATGCCCGACCCGGCGTCACCGAATTCGAAGCCGCCGGAGGGTACGACGGTGTCGTAGTCGGCGATCACGGCCGTCGTTGCGGCGACGGCCGGGGTCATGCCGAGAGCGATGGGTGCGAGGAGGGCACCCGCCGCGACGGTGGCGAGGGTTCGCCGCCGGAAGGTTCGCGTTCGATGTGACATGCAGCAACTCCGTTGTTCTCGATGCCCCTCGTTGGACATCGCGAGTTACCGTAGGCAGAATGAGAGCGCTCTCACAGTCCGCATTTTGGGGGACTTTGTCCCCCGAATGGGGGACAATTGACGGGTCAGGTTCCGAAAATTGCGCTGGCGGTGCCGACGGCGACGGCGCCGAGCGCAACGGCCAGCGTTCCCGCGACGAGGTTGACGAGCATCCCGCCCACCGCGCGCCGGGCGCGGCCGTCCATCACCAATTGCACCGTTTCGACGCTGAGCGTGCTGAACGTCGTGAGCCCCCCGCAGAACCCCGTCACCACCACGATCAGTACGGCCGGATCGTCAATCGCGCCCATCGCCGCACCCGAGATCAGTGACCCCACGACGTTCACCAGCACGACGGGGCCCGGCGGGCGTTCACGCCCCGCCAGCGCGACCGTGATGACGTAGCGCAGCACGGCGCCGAGGGCGCCACCCGCGGCCACGGCGAGCGCGAGGGCGGGAGTCACTCGTCGCTCCCGTCGGTGACCGCCGACGAGCCAACGTGGCCGGGTCGCCGACCGAGCGCGAGCCCCGCGACCGCGGCGCCGAGGCCGAGCGTCAGCGTCAGGACGACAGACACGACCGCCTCGAGCACGGCGCCCGACAGCACCAGGGCCCACAGGGAGTCGGTCAGCGCCGAAAAGGTGGTGAATGAGCCGAGCAGGCCGGCCCCGAGCCCCGCGCGGCCCCAGACCGGGAGTCGACCCCAGGTCGCCGCGATCAGTAGCCCCAAGAGAAACGAGCCGACGACGTTCACCACGAGGGTGCTGAGCGCCAGCTGCTGGGGAGTGTGCGCGATCGCCAGGTCGACGCCGAGGCGCGCACCCGTGCCGACAAAGCCGCCCGCGAGCACCGCGACGACGGCAGCCGGTGACAGCGGACGCGCCCTCCGTGCGGGCGCCGAGCGGGCATCCATAATGCTGCCGAGCCTAGCCACGCGCGCGGTCTCGCCTCGTACACTGGCGGCATGCGTTCGCGTCGCCTACCTCGCCGCCGTCCGGTGCGCTGGGGATGGGTGATCACGGGCACGGTCGCGCTGGTACTGGGGGCTCTCGTCGCCTGGGTCGCGCTGCCCATCCTGTTCCACACCCCGCAGGGCTCCAGCGGCCAAGCCCGCGTCGACGGGTTCCCGACAAGCGTCACCGCCACCGGCGACGACGGCCTGACGCGCACGCTCAGCGCGGCCAGCGAGACGGGCGGAGCGATCGACCTCTCGGCCATCTCCGAGGGCGACCGCATCGTCGTCACCGGCGACGGGTACGTGCCGAATCGGGGTATCTACGTCGCCATCTGCGCGATCCCGGCCCAGGTCGACGGCCGACCCGGCCCGTGCCTCGGCGGCGTGCCCGACCAGACGGAAGAAGACCTCGTCGAGGGCAGTGTGCAGTGGGCCCCCTCGAACTGGATCAACAACGAATTCGCCTGGCGCATCTTCGGCGCCCGCGCCTTCGACGACCGCGACTCCGGCTCGTTCACCGCGTATCTGCTCGTTGGACCGCCCGCCGACGAGGCCGTCGACTGCGCCGTCGTCGAGTGCGGCATCTACACCCGCAACGACCACACGGCCTCCACCGACCGGGTGCAAGACCTGTACCTGCCGGTGGCCTGGGCCGACTAGCGCAGGCCTTCCGACACCTCGGCGCGCAGCGTCGAGAGTGCGGCAGCGAGCGCGTCGACGGCGGCCGCGTCCAGCGGGCGTCCGGCGGCGATCGCGCGACGCAGGTCGGCCCGAACCTCCTGACGGAAATCGGCGAGCAACGCCTCGGCGCGGGCCAGCTGCGCCCTCGACTCGGAGCGCACCTCCGTCGTGCCGCTCGGCGGCGTCGACGATGCGGGCGGCGCGTCGGGCGCGCTGGGAGTGCCGCGTGCATCCCGTGCTGCGTCGGCGGCGGCTCGCGCTGCCCCGCGCGTCTCATCGCGGGCCTCGCGGGCCGCGGCGGCAAGCTCGGCGCGCAGGCTCGCCATCGCGTCTGACACGGATGCGCGCACCTCGTCGGCGAGACGGCGCACGCTATCGCCCACCCCCTCCTCGATCGAGTCGAGCTCGGCCCGGCGCGCGTCGAGTTCGGCGCGACCCGCGTCCGTCAGGGAGTAGACGGTGCGGCGTCCGTCGGCGTCGGCCTTGGTGACGAGGCCCTCGGCCTCGAGCTTCGCGAGCCGCGGATAGATGGTGCCAGCCGACGGCACGTAGGTTCCGCCGAAGCGATCGCTGATCGCCTGGATGATCTCGTAGCCGTGCATGTCGCGCTCGTCGAGCACCGACAGGAGGTAGAGGCGCAGGTGGCCGTGGCCGAAGACGGGCGGGCTCACGAGGCGACCCGCTCCGCGTGCACGACCGACACGTCGCCCGACACGGTGCTCGCCACCACCTCGGTGAAGCGCCCATGCAGCTCGCCGAAGCGGCCCTCGTATTGCCCCCGCACACCGGTGACGCGGGCGTCGTCGAGCTGCAGCGCGCCCGACAGCGTCGTGATGCGGTACTGCGTGGGCACGTCCGCATCGAGGCGCACGGTCAGGTCGCCGCTGACGCTCTTCTGCGAGACCATGTCGGGCAGCCCGTGCAGGTCGACGAAGGTGTCGCCCGAGACGGTGTTGCCACGGAACCGAAACACCTCGCCGCTGACCGTCAGGTCACCCGACACGGTCTTCGCCGACACGTCGCCGTGGTGGCCGCGCACCGACACTTCGCCGCTGACGGCGTTGACGTTGAGGTCGCCGACCACACCGTCAACGACGACGTCGCCGCTGACCGTGCTGATCGACACGTCGGAGTGCAATCCGCTGATCAGCGCGGTTGCCGTTACGACGCCGAAGGTGAGGGCCGCGCTTCGCGGAACGAGAATGCTGACTTCGGCCTTCGACGAGCCGCGGTAGCTGCGGAACATGTCGAGAAACTCGGTCCAGCGCTTGTCGAGGTGGTCGACGACCAGCCGGTCGCCTTCGAGTGCGATCTTCAGATCACGTCCCGTGACGCCGTGTACCTCGATGCGCGCGCCGGGCTCGTCGTGGGCGACGATGTCGACCTGCCCCCCGATGAGGCCCACCTTGACGCTGCGCACGAGCTCGAGGTCGATCGTGGTCGGATCGCTGACGATCCAGGTTTCTTGCGCCATGCGCGGCTCCTTCCGGCGTTCCCACTCGGGATGCTCATATCGCGATATATCGCGTCTGTGCGAAACACGATATATCGCGTGTCGAGCGCGCGCAAGACCCCCGCACAAGACCCCCGCACAAGACCCCCGCACAAGACCCCGCACGCAGAACCGGCGGGGGTGAGGCCTGGAACCCTCACCCCCGCCGGGGTGCGACCCGCCTGAACCGGGCCGCCCGCCGCGCGGAGCACCCCGCGGCGGAGTCGTGATGCTAGCTCAATCGGGTAGGTACGCGCCCGTAACCATCCCGTTCAACGAGTTCGAATGTTGCGACAATGGCCCACGCGCTGAGCGCGACGAGGGCAACGACCACGGTCATGCTCCTCCTCCCCTCCCGCCCGGAACAGGCTGGCTGGCGGCGGAGGCGCGCACGCTTCCGCGCTGCCGCCGCGGCGCGTCCGGCAGGCGCAGACGCGGCAGGGTGACACCCACCATCGGGCCGATGAGAAGCGCGAAGGCGACCGTGCCGAGCCCGACCGTGCCCCCGAGCATCCACCCCGTGGCGAGCACGGTGACCTCGACCCCCGTGCGCACCGCCCAGATGGGCCAGCCGAATCGGGCGTGCGCCCCCGTCATGAGGCCGTCGCGTGGGCCGGGCCCGAAGCCGGCGCCGATGTACAGCCCGGTGGCGAGGGCGAGCAGCGCAAGGCCTCCGAGAAACACGACCCAGCGCGCGATCAGCGACTCGGGCGTCTCGACGACGAGGAGGGTGAGGTCGATGACGGGGCCGATCACGATGACGTTGAGCACCGTGCCGATGCCGGGCCGCTGCTTCAGGGGTATCCAGAGCAGCAACACGACAATGCCAATAAGCACGGTCATCAGGCCAATTGGAACACCCGTCGTCACCGACCAGCCCTGGGCGAAGACCGTCCAGGGGTCGAGCCCGACGTGGGCAGAGATCATCAGGCCGATGGCGACACCGTACAGAACGAGGCCGATCACCAACTGCGACCAGCGGCGCGCGGGATGCACGGCGCGCGCCGGGACTGTCGCTGTGGGTATCGAGGCCATGCCAGCAGTCCACAGCACTATTGGCCTGTTTTCAAGAGGCCAATCACGCTAAGGTGGCCGCATGGCGACCATGACGACAACGCTCAGCGCGCGGGCGCTCAGCGCCCTGCTGGGGGAATGGCGCTCGCACAGCGGCACCCTGGCGCAGGCGCTGTCCGACCGCGTGCGGCTGCTCATTCTCGACGGACGCATTGCCCTCGGCGCGCGTCTGCCCGCCGAACGCCAGCTTGCCGATCACGAGGGCGTCAGCCGCACCACGGTCGCCGCAGCGTACGCGCGCCTGCGCGATCTCGGCTACCTCGTCAGCCGTCGCGGCTCCGGCAGTGTCGCGGCGTTGCCCGCCGGTGACGCCCCGGCATTCGACATCGTCGACCGCCCCGACCTGCTCGACTTCTCCAAAGCCACGCTGCCCGCCCTGCCGGCGGTCGTCGAGGCCGCGGCCGCGGCGGTCGAACGACTTCCTCACCATCTCGGTCTGGCCGGGTTCGACCTGTTCGGGCTCGATGAGCTTCGTGCCGCCCTCGCCGACCGCTACAGCGCGCGCGGCCTCCCGACAACGCCCGAGCAGATCCTCGTCACCCTCGGCGCGCAACACGCGATCGCGCTCATTGCCACCGCCCTGATTGGCCGCGGCGACCGCGCGCTGGTCGAGAACCCGAGCTACCCGCACGCGCTCGAAGCGTTGACGGCGGCGGGCGCTCGACTCGTGGGTGTGCCAGTGAGCGCCGACGCCGGATGGGATGACGACGCCTTCGCGCAACTCTTTCCCCGTTCGGCGCCGAGCGTTGCGTACCTCATGCCCGATGTGCACAACCCCACCTGCCGCATCATGCCCGACGAGCAGCGCGCTCGCGTCGCGGCGCTCGCCGAGCGCCACGGAACGCGCATCATCGTCGACGAGACCATGGCCGACCTCGCGTTCGACGGCATCAGCCGCCCCCCGATGGCCGTGCACAGTTCGCGCATCATCACGGTGGGTTCGGTCGGCAAGAGCGTCTGGGGCGGCATCCGGCTCGGGTGGATCCGCGCCGACCGCGACACGATCTCTGAGCTGGCCCGCGCCCGCCCGCCGGGCGACCTCGGCTCTCCGACGCTCGAGCAACTGCTGCTGCTGGAACTCCTGCCGCGCTACGACGAGCTCGTCGGCGAGCGCCGCGAATTGTTGCGCCGCGGCGAGGCCCTGCTTCGCGAACTCGTCACGCGCCAGTTGCCGGACTGGCACCTCCCGCAGATCGACGGTGGGCTCGTGCTGTGGACGAATCTGGGGCGGCCGGTCGCAAGTGAGTTCGCTCTGCTCGCCCGCTCCGAGGGCGTTCAGATCGGGGCGGGCCCCCGCTTCAGCGTCGACGGAGCCTTCGAGCGGTACATCCGGCTGCCGTTCTGCTACCCCGAACCGCTGATCCGCCGGGCCGTCGACGGCCTGGAACGCGCCTGGCTGCGGCTCGATGGCGGAGCGCACCGAGCACTCCCCTCCGACGCCCTCGTCGACGCGGTCGTCTGACCGATCGGTCGAATTCGCGGCGCGCACTCACGCGCCGCTTTGGCAACGTCCAGTAACTACTGGGATGCTGACCGGCGATGACCGCGCGTCGCGCGCCGCAATCCCCGCCACCACCCCACGTGTTCACCCGGAGTCGCCCGTGTTCCAGCTGTCGGCCTTCAGCCTGCGTAACCGGGCGCTCATCGCGCTCGTCACGATCGTCGTGGGCATCTTCGGCGGTATCGCCCTCACCAGCCTGAAGCAGGAACTGATCCCGTCGATCGCGTTCCCGCAGGTGCTGATCATCAGCCAGTACCCCGGCGCAGCCCCCGACGCGGTCGAACAAGACGTGTCGACGCCGATCGAGAACGCGATTCAGGCGGTCGACGGCTTGGAAGCATCCGATGCGACGTCATCGACGGGGTTCTCGATCGTGACGGCGCAGTTCACCTTCGGCACCGACATCGCCCGCGCGGAGCAGCGGGTGCAGCTGGCGGTCAATCGCCTCGACCTGCCGTCCAATGCCGACGTGCAGGTCATCACGGGATCGATCGACGATCTGCCCGTCGTGCAAGTGGGCGTCACCAGCGACCTCAGCGAAGGCGAACTGGCCGCGGCGCTCGACGTGCAGGCCGTGCCCGAACTCACCGACATTGAGGGCGTTCGCGAGGTCACCGTGTTCGGGGCGGTCGGTGACCGCGTCGAGATCACGATCGACGACGACGCCCTCGCCGAACGAGGCCTCACCCGCGGTGACGTGGTCGACGCGCTCGACGCGTACGGCGTGCTGTTGCCCGCCGGCACGATCACCGAGAACGACCGCACCCTCGCGGTGCTGACGGGCGTGCGCATCGACAGCGTCGACGCTCTGGCGGCCGTTCCCCTGCTCGCCGACGAGCCCGAGATCACGGCCGACGGCACCTTTGTCGTCACGACGATCGACGACGTCGCCGACGTGGCGATCGTCAGCAACCCGGTCGACAACCTGTCGCGCATCAATGGCGAGCCTGCGCTGACGCTCGGCATCACGAAGACGCCAGACGGCAACACCGTTGACGTTTCGCGCGCCGTACAAGATGCCCTGCCGGCGATCGCCGCGGCCATCGGCTCGGGCACCGAGTTCACCGTCGTCTTCGATCAGGCGCCGTTCATTGAAAGCTCGATCGAGGCGCTCGCGATCGAGGGCTCGCTCGGCCTCGTCTTCGCCGTCATCGTGATCCTCGTCTTCCTGCTGTCGGTTCGCTCGACGCTGGTCACGGCCGTGGCGATCCCCACGTCGATCCTGCTCACCTTCATCGGCATGCAGGTCGCGGACTACTCGATCAACATCCTGACGCTCGGGGCCATCACCATCTCGATCGGCCGCGTGGTCGACGACTCGATCGTCGTCGTCGAAAACATCAAGCGGCACATGGCGCTCGGTGAAGAACGCATGCAGGCGATCACCAACGGTGTGCGCGAGGTGGCGACCGCCATCACCTCGTCGACGCTCATCACCATCGCCGTGTTCCTTCCCCTCGCGCTCGTCGGCGACATCACGGGCGAACTGTTCCGACCGTTCGCCCTGACCACCGCCATCGCGCTCGGCGCCTCCCTCTTCACCGCACTCACGATCGTGCCGGTGCTCTCGTACTGGTTCCTGCGCACCCCGAAGGCGGGGTCGCAGGCACCCGCCATGAGCTTCGAGGAGGAGTCGGCGAACCCGACCCCGCTGCAGCGCGGCTACCTGCCGGCCCTGCGGTTCAGCGTGCGCCGGCCGGTCGCGACCCTGCTGCTCGCACTGCTGGTGCTCGGCGGCACGGGCGCGCTCGCCACCCAGCTGCAGACGAATTTCATCGGCGACAGCGGGCAGAACACGCTGACCGTGCGACACAGCGTCGACACCGCCGCCAGCCTCGACCGGCTCGACGAGGCAGCGGCCGTGGTCGAGGAGACGCTCTTCGAGATCGAGGGCATCGAGACGGTGCAGTCGTCCATCGGTCAGGGCGGCGGCATCTTCGGCTTCCTCGGCCGAGGCAGCGACATCACCTACTCGATCACGACCGACGAGCGTGCCGACCAGGCAGAGCTGCAGCAGGAGGTTCGCGATCGGCTGTTTGCCCTCGACGGTGTTGGCGAGCTCACCGTCCGCTCGGCCGATCAAGGCTTCGCCTCCTCCACGATCGATGTCGAGATCTTCGCGCCCAACCAGGAGGCGCTGCGCGAGTCCGCAGAGCGGGTACTCGATGCGGTGCGCGACCTCGAGGTGACGGCCGAAGCATCCAGCAACCTCTCCGAGACGCAGCCGTACATCGCCATCGAGGTCGACCGTGAGGCGGCGGCCGAGGTGGGGCTCACCGAGGCCGCCATCGGCGGGCTCGTGGCGCAGGCGATGTTCCCCGCGCCCGTCGGCGAGGTCGTCATCAGTGACACGACCCTCGAAGTCTTCCTGCCGAACGACGATGCCCCCGTCACGATTGCCGAGCTGCGCGACTTCACGCTGCCCACGGCGACCGGGCCGCTCGCCCTCAGCGAGGTTGCGGTGGTCGAGGAGGCCCTCGGGCCCGAGTCGATCACGACCATCCGCGGCATCCGCAGCGCCACCGTCAGCGTCACCCCGTCGACGCAGGACATCGGAAGCGCCTCCGCCATGGTGGCCACGGCCCTCGACGACATCGAGCTGCCCGACGGCGCCCGCGCCGAGCTCGGCGGTGTCGCTGCTCAGCAGGCCGATGCGTTCCAGCAGCTGGGCCTCGCCCTGCTCGTCGCCCTGCTGATCACCTACGTGATCTTGGTCGCGACGTTCAAGAGCCTCCGCCAGCCGTTGCTCCTGCTCGTTTCGGTGCCGTTCGCCGCGACGGGCGCGATCCTCCTGCAGGTCATCGCCGACATTCCGCTCGGCGTGCCATCCCTCGTAGGCGTGCTCATGCTGATCGGCATCGTCGTCACCAACGCGATCGTGCTCATCGACCTCGTCAACCAGTATCGCGAGGGCGGCATGACGGTGCGCCAGGCCGTCATCGAGGGCTCGGTGCGTCGACTCCGCCCCGTGCTGATGACCGCGGCGGCGACGATCTTCGCGCTCGTGCCGCTCGGCCTCGGCATCACCGGCACGGCCGGCTTCATCTCCCAGCCGCTCGCCGTCGTCGTGATCGGCGGACTCGTGTCGTCGACGCTGCTGACCCTCGTCGTGCTGCCGGCGCTGTACTGGCTCGTCGAGGGTGCGCGCGAACGTCGCGATGAGAAGCGTGCCGCCCGCGAGGCGGCGGCGCTCGCCGCGGAACGCGCGATGACCTCCGACTAGCAGCCGTCGAGCTCGAGCGCCATACAGTGGCTGAAGTTGTCGCCGACGTACGGGCCGAAGTTCTCGATCCGCACGTACCCGCGCCGCTCGTACAGGCTGATCGCCGCGAGCTGTTTGGGGCCGGTCTCCAGCAGGATGCGCGCGGCGCCGAGCGTGCGCGCGTGCCGTTCCAGCGCATCCATCAGCATCGTGGCGGCTCCGAGGCCGCGGGCCTCGTCGCGCACGAAGAGTCGCTTGATCTCGGCCGTGCCGTCGCGGCCGTCGACGAGCGCGACCATACCGAGCGCGGCACCGCCGTCACTGCGGGCGACCCAGACGGTCACGCCGTCGGCCGCGAGCTCGGACGCGTTCAGCAGATAGCACGAGTCGGGCGGGTACAGGCTCAGCGCGTAGCGAGTGCCCTCGTCGAGCATGGCCTGCACGTCCGGTTGCTCGGCGGGCTCGATGGCGACGGTCGTCACGGGGCCAGCGTAATGGGCGTGGGATAGGCTCGGGCGGCTATGGCCCGTCCCTCATCATCCTCTCGCGACCCGCGCAAGCGCCGCGGCGCCGCTGCGTCGTCCGGTCGCACCGGCACGGGCAAGAAGACGCACCGCCCCGACTGGCGGCCCTTCGAGCCCGAGCATAAGCGCGGCAAGAAGGGCGGACCGGGGCGCCACGCGAAGCCCGGCAGCGAGAAGCGTCAGGAGCGCAGTGAGGATGCTCGGGGCCGCGACCGCGCACACGCCGAGCCCCGCGCATCCCGGCCAGCGACCCGCGATGCGGCCCCGCGCACGCCGCGCGTGCCGCAGCCGGATGTCGTGCTGAAGAAGCTGAAGGCGACCCTCGTCGACCCGGCGTCGGTGGCGGGGCTCAGCTTCTCTGACCTCGGGCTCGGGCAGAACATCGTGCGGGCGCTCGCCGAGCAGGGCGCGACCTCGCCGTTCCCGATCCAGGCGGCGACGATCCCCGACGTGCTGGCTGGCCGGCACGTGCTGGGCCGCGGCCGCACCGGGTCGGGCAAGACCATCGCGTTCGGTGCGCCGCTCGTCGAACGGCTCCTGCAGAACAGGGGCGCCAAGAAGCTACTGCCGGGTCGGAAGCCCCGTGCGCTGATTCTCGCGCCGACCCGCGAGCTCGCCCTGCAGATCGACGACACCGTGCAGCCGATCGCCCGCAGCGTCGGGTTGTTCACGACGCAGATCTACGGCGGTGTGCCGCAGGGTCGTCAGACGGGCGCGCTCAAGCGCGGCGTCGACATCATCATCGGGACCCCTGGCCGGATCGAAGACCTCATCGAGCAGGGCAAGCTCGACCTGTCGGAGGTGCTCGTCACGGTCGTCGACGAGGCCGACCACCTGTGCGAGTTGGGGTTCCTCGAGCCGGTGCAGCGCATCCTGCGCCGCACCCGAAGCGAGTCGCAGATGCTGCTGTTCTCGGCGACGCTTGACACCCGCGTCGGCGCGCTCGTCGCCGAGTTTCTGCGCGACCCGGCGGTGTACGAGATCGCGGGCGAGACGCAGAAGACGTCGACGACCGAACACCGGGTGCTCGTCGTTGACCCGCGTCACAAGCGCGCCGTCGTCGAGGAGCTCGTCTCGGGCGACGGCAAGGCTCTCGTGTTCACGCGCACGAAGACGTTCGCCGATGAGCTCGCCGACCACCTTGACGACGCGGGCATCGCCGCGCTGGCCCTGCACGGCGACCTGTCGCAGGAGCGCCGTCAGCGCAACCTCGACAAGCTGACGAGCGGACGCGTGACGGCCCTGGTGGCTACCGACGTCGCCGCCCGCGGCATCCACGTCGACGACATCGCGATCGTCGTGCAGGCAGATGCCCCCGATGAGTACAAGGCCTACCTGCACCGCGCGGGCCGCACCGGCCGCGCCGGCGCCCGCGGGCTCGTCGTGACCCTCGTGTCGCAGCGTCGCCGTCCGGCGCTCGAAGAACTGCTCGGCCGCGCCGACATCACCGCTCGGTTCGACGCGGTGCGGCCCGGCGACCGACTCATCCGTCAGCTGGCCCAGCGCGCCTGACCCCGGGGATGCTCGGGGCGCGCTCCCGAAAAATTCACCCGGATTGCCTCGTCTGCGAGCGCGGCTGACGCCCGTGTGAACTCTGCGTGACTACTCATCTGAGCGCTTGGTTCACAGACATTTCTGTGCTTACTCTCTTGTCGACCCCCGTTTGGGGGTCGATCCACGAAGCGCCACCAACGCTATCCAAGGAGAGCACCGAACCGATGAGACAACTCACACCCTCCGGCAGGCGAACAGCGCCAGCCCGGGCGGCCGCCCTCGGCACCGCCCTCGCGGTGGGCCTCAGCCTCAGCGTCGTCGCTGTCGCGCCCGCCGTTGCTGACACCCACCTCACCCCCATCGCCGACGTCCAGGGCACGGGCAACGTGTCGCCGATGGTCGGCCAGACCGTCACCGTGCGCGGTGTCGTGACCGCTGACTACCGCGGACTGAGCGGCTACAACGGCATCGTTGTGCAGACGCAGGGCTCCGGCGGTGTCGACGACGCCACGCCCGGTGCCTCCGACGGCATCTTCATCTTCCTGTCGAGCAACAACCCGTCCGTCGCCATCGGTGACCTGGTCGATGTGACGGGGCCGGTGAGCGAGTACTTCGGCCAAACGCAGATCACGGCCAGCAGCGCGGGCTCTGTCGTGCTCGTTGAGTCCGGCGTTGACCTTCCTGAGCCGACGCCCCTGCCGACCGACGTGATCGGCGACGACCGCGAGCAGTTCGAGAACATGCTGGTGATCCCGACCGGCGACTACCTGGTTGCCTCCACGCACCAGCTGTTCAACTTCGGCACCCTGTGGCTCGCCCCCGGCGAAGAGCTCGTGAAGAGCACGGAGCAGGTGCGCCCCGGCCCCGAGGCGAACGCGATCGCTGCCGAGAACCGCGCCGCGCGCATCCTGCTCGACGACGGGTACAACATCCGCGTCGACAACAGCCGCTACCCCGGAACCCAGCCCTACTTCACCGCCGACGAGATCGTGCGCAACGGCGACGCCGTCGTCTTCCCCGAGGCGGGTATGGTGCTGCAGTACGGCTTCGATGAGTGGCGCCTGCAGCCGCAGGTGCCGATCTCGAGCGAGGGCCCCGACGGCTTCGGCGTCGAGTTCGACACCCGCAACCCGCGCCCCGAGTCGGCCCCGGAGGTCGGCGGTGACGTGCGCGTTGCCGCGTTCAACGTCTTGAACTACTTCACGACCCTGACGAGCGAAAACTCGAACGCCCGTGGTGCGCGCACCGCCGCCGAGTTCCAGCGGCAGGAGGCGAAGATCGTCGCGGCGATCAACGCGCTCGATGCCGACGTCGTCGGACTGCAGGAGATCGAGAACTCGGTGAAGCTCGGCAAGCCGCTCGACCAGGCCGTCGGCCAGCTGGTTGACGCCCTCAACGCGGCGGCTGGCGCTGGCACGTGGGACTACGTGCCCACCGCGGCGGCGCTCGACAACCCTGATATCACCGACTTCATCACCAACGCGATCATCTTCAAGCCGGGGTCGGTCGACCTCGTCGGCGACATGATCACGCAGGTCGACGAAAGCGTGTGGTTCAACGCGCGCGAGCCGCTCGCCGCCACCTTCGACGCCGATGGCTACCGCTTCACCGTCGTGGCGAACCACTTCAAGTCGAAGAGTGGGTCGGGCGTTGAGCCGGCCGATGGCCAGGGCTTCTTCAACGCTGACCGCGTCAACCAGGCGCAGGCGCTGAAGTCGTTCGCTGAAGAGATCGCCGCCGATGACGAGCGCGGCGAGAACATCCTGCTGCTCGGCGACTTCAACGCCTACAGCCAGGAAGACCCGATCGCGGTCTTCGCCGACGCGGGCTGGACCAGCCTCGTCGACGAGCGCACCGAGGGGCAGTACACCTACACCTTCAACGGCGAGCTCGGCTCGCTCGACCACATCATCGCGAGCCCGGCCATCGCCGCGAACGTGACCGGTGTGGGCGTGTGGGACATCAACGCCGCAGAGTGGGGTGACCGCGAGTACCGCTTCGGCGCGACGGACGGCACCTCGGTGTACCGCTCGAGCGACCACGACCCGATCGTCGTCGGCCTGTCGACCGAGGCCGCACCGGTCGAGATCGACATCGTGACCATCAACGACCTGCACGGCCGCATCGAGGCCGGCTCGGGCGTCGGCGGTGCCGCTGTGCTCGGCGGCCTCGTGAACGACGTTCGCGCTGAGAACCCGAACACCCTGTTCGTCTCGGCGGGCGACAACATCGGAGCCTCGACCTTCACCTCGTTCATTCAGCAGGACCAGCCGACGATCGACGTGCTGAACGCGATCGGCATGGATGTCACGGTGATCGGAAACCACGAGTTCGACCTGGGTCGCAGTGACCTCGACGACCGCGTGATTCCCGCGTCGAACTTCCCGTACATCGCGGCGAACATCTACGAGCGTGAGACCGGTGAGCCCGCGTACGACGAGTACTGGGTGACCGAGCTCGACGGCGTGCGCGTCGGCTTTGTGGGTGCCATCACCGAGGCGATGCCGACGCTCGTCACCCCGGCGGGCATCGCGTCGCTCGAGTTCGGAGACATGACCGAGGCCGTCAACCGCGTTGCCACGCAGTTGCGCGACGGCGACGAGTCGAACGGCGAGGCCGACGTCATCGTCGTGCTCGTGCACGAGGGTGCTGCCACCGCCAACATCGCGTCGGTGACCGACGACTCCGAGTTCGGGTCGTTCGTGACCGGCATCGCCGGCAACGTCGACGCCGTCGTCTCGGGGCACACGCACCGCGTGTACAACCACGAGGTTCCGGTCGACGGCCGTGAGCTGCCGCTGGTCGTGACGCAGGGCGGCGAGTACGGGTCGCACTACGGGCGCCTCACGCTCTCGGTCGACCGCGAGTCGGGCCAGCTGGTCGACATCGCCTCGACGGTTGCCCCTCTGCCCGGAGCAGCGCAGCCCGATCCGGCGGTCGCATCGATCGTCGCTGAGGCCGTCGCCTTCGCGGAGGTCGCCGGAGCAGTGAGCCTCGGCAAAATCACGAGCGACATCCGTCGTGCCGTGCAGGGCAATGGCAGCGAGAACCGCGGTGGCTCCTCCACCCTCGGCAACCTGGTCGCCGACGCTCAGCTCTGGGCGACGCGCGACCTGAACACCGAGGTGGCGATCATGAACCCGGGTGGCCTGCGCGCCGACCTGCTCTTCGCGGGCAGCGGGGCGGGCGACCCCGACGGCAACGTCACGTTCCGGGAGGCCGCCAACGTGCAGCCCTTCGCGAACAGTCTCTTCACGATGGAACTCACCGGCGCCCAGCTGCGCTCGGTGCTCGAAGAGCAGTGGCAGCCCGACGGCGCAACCCGTCCGTTCCTGAAGCTCGGCCTGTCTGCAGGGCTCGAGTACACGTACGACCCGACCGCTCCGCGCGGTGAGCGCATCAGCACCATCACGCTGAACGGGTCGACCGTGACCGACGCGCAGACGATCCGCATCGTCACCAACTCGTTCCTCGCGAGCGGTGGCGACGGGTTCACGACCCTCGCGCAGGGCTCGAACCGCGCCGACTCGGGCCGTATCGACCTGCAGGCGTTCGTCGACTACTTCGCGGAGTTCTCGCCGATCGCCCCCGACGTCGCCCAGCGCTCGATCGGAGTCAGCCCCGACATCTCGGGTACCACGCTGACGCCGGGCGACACGGTCGAGCTGCAGCTCAGCTCGCTGCTGTTCACGAACGCCGGCGACCGGGATGCTGTCGTCACGGTCAGCATCGATGGTCAGGTTCTCGCCGAGGCCGCCATCGACCCGACGATCGTCGACAACACCGACGAACAGGGTCGCGCGACCGTCACGTTCACCGTGCCGGACGGCGTGGACGGCGTCGCCGAGGTCGTCATCACGGTCGCCGACAACGGCACCGAGGTGAGCATCCCGGTGCTCATCGAGGCTGGCGAGCCGCTTCCCGAGATCGAGGTCGTGAAGGCGCCCAAGATCACCGGCCCGGTGGTGGTGGGCAAGACGGCCACGGTCGACGTCGGACGCTTCAGCGTCAACGGCGCCGAGGTGAGCCTCCAGTGGATGCGCGACGGCGTCGCCATCGACGGAGCCACCGACGCGCAGTACACGGTGCGTCTCGAGGACCGTGGCGCCTCGCTCACGGTCGAGGTGACCGTGACCGCTGACGGCTACGAGACCCTCACCGTCCTCACCGACGCGCGGCGCGTGCCGCCGGCGGTGCCGGGCGGGCCGAAGGCGATCGCCGCGTTGAGCGCGCAGTAGCCCACACGAGCATCCGCTCATGACGCGGGGGCGGCGGGGAATACCCGCCGCCCCCGTTCCGTTTGTGTCGGGGGGTTTCGCCGGCCGACCGCGCCGGCGACGCGACCTCTACGCTTGCATCACCGATCCACTACGACTTCGAGGAGCATCATGGCCCGCGTCTACGACGACATCACCCAGGTCTTCGGCAACACCCCGCTCGTGAGGCTGAACGCCGTGACCGATGGCGCGGGGGCGACCGTGCTCGCGAAGCTCGAGTTCTACAACCCGTCGGCGAGCGTGAAAGACCGCCTCGGCGTCGCGATCATCGATGCCGCCGAGAAGAGCGGTGAGCTGAAGCCGGGCGGCACGATCGTCGAGGGCACGAGCGGCAACACGGGAATCGCACTCGCCATGATCGGCGCCGCGCGCGGCTACACCGTCGTGCTGACGATGCCCGAAACCATGAGCGAGGAGCGCAAGATGCTGCTCAAGGCATACGGCGCTGAGCTTGTCCTCACGCCGGGCAGCGAGGGCATGAAGGGCGCCGTCGGCAAGGCCCAGGAGATCGTCGCGAACACGCCCGGTGCCGTGCTCGCCCGCCAGTTCGAGAACGAGGCGAACGCACAGATCCACCGTGAGACCACCGGCCCGGAGGTGTGGAACGACACTGACGGTGCCGTCGACATCTTCGTCTCGGGAATCGGCACCGGGGGCACGCTGACCGGTACCGGCCAGTTCCTCAAGGGCAAGAAAGACGACGTGCAGATCGTCGGCGTGGAGCCGGAAGAGAGCCCGATCCTGAACGGCGGCAACCCCGGCCCGCACAAGATCGCCGGAATCGGCGCCAACTTCGTGCCGGCCGTGCTCGACCGCGAGATCTACGACGAGATCGTCGACGTCAACATCACCCAGGCCGTGTCGATGGCGCGCCGTCTTGCCGCCGAGGAGGGCATCCTCGCGGGCATCTCGTCGGGCGCCACGGTGCACGCCGCCGTCGAGCTGGCGAAGCGGCCCGAGAACGCCGACAAGACGATCGTCGTGATTGTCGCCAGCTACGGCGAGCGCTACCTCTCGAGCGTGCTGTACGAAGACCTGCGGGCGTAGATGCCACTGCGGGAAGACATCGCGAACGCGCGGCGGCGAGACCCCGCCGCGCGTTCCGCGCTCGAGGTGTTCATCACCTCGAGCGGCCTGCACGCCATCTGGTGGCATCGCCTCGCGAACCGGCTCTGGCGAGCCCGCCTGCGCCTGCTCGCGCGGCTCATTTCGCAGTTCTCACGCTGGCTCACCGGCATTGAGATTCACCCCGGCGCGACCATCGGGCGCCGCTTCTTCATCGATCACGGCATGGGTGTCGTGATCGGCGAGACGGCCGAGATCGGCGACGACGTCATGCTGTACCACGGCGTCACCCTGGGTGGCCGCTCGCTCGAGAAGGGCAAGCGCCACCCGACGGTCGGCAACAACGTGCTCATCGGAGCGAACGCCACCGTGCTTGGGCCGGTCACGATCGGCGATGACGCGCAGGTGGGGGCGCTCGCACTCGTCGCCCGCGACGTTCCGCCGAATCATGTGGCGACGGGAATCCCGGCCGTGTCAAAGCCGCGCGGCGCGGCCGCAACGGCCGGCGCCGACGGGTTCTGGATCGACCCGGCCATCCACATCTGAGCGTCCCCGTCCACAGCACCGCGCCCCGCGCATCCGGTCACAGCTCCGTGGACCCCCGGGGTCTGCGTCGGCCGTGGCCGTTAGCCTGGGTCGGTGACGTCGACCGCCGAAGCCCTCCCCCAGCAGGTTCTCGAGCGGGTCTTCGGGTATCCGGCGTTCCGAGGCGAACAGCAGCAGATCATCGACCACGTTGTGGGCGGCGGCGACGCGCTTGTGCTGATGCCGACGGGCGGCGGCAAGAGCCTCTGCTACCAGATTCCGGCGCTCGTGCGTCGCGGCGTCGGCGTCGTCATCTCGCCGCTCATCGCCCTGATGAAAGACCAGGTGGATGCTTTGGGCGCGGTCGGCGTGCGCGCCGCGTTCCTGAATTCCACGCAGAGCCCTGACGAGCGGCGTGCGGTCGAGCGGGCGCTCGCCGCGGGCGAGGTCGATCTGCTGTACCTGGCGCCCGAGCGTGTCACGGTGCCGGCGACCGCCGAGCTTCTGTCGCGGCTCGACATCGCGCTGTTCGCGATCGACGAGGCGCACTGTGTCTCGCAGTGGGGGCACGACTTCCGGCCCGACTACCTCGCGCTGTCGATGCTGCACGAGCGGTGGCCCGACGTGCCGCGCATCGCGCTGACCGCCACGGCGACGGCCGCGACCGCCCGCGAGATCGCGACCCGCCTCGACCTGGGCGACGCCCGGCACTTCGTGGCGAGCTTCGACCGGCCGAATATCCAGTACCGCATCGAGCCGAAGAACCAGCCCCTGCAGCAGTTGCTGCGGCTGATTCGCACCGAGCACCCGGGTGACGCGGGCATCGTGTATTGCCTGTCGCGCGCGAGCGTCGAGAAGACGGCGCAGCAGCTGGCCGACCACGGCATCTCCGCGCTGCCGTACCACGCAGGGCTAGACGCGTCGGTGCGCGCGAACCACCAGTCGCGGTTCCTCCGCGAGGAGGGCATCGTCATGGTCGCGACGATCGCCTTCGGCATGGGTATCGACAAGCCCGACGTGCGATTCGTCGCCCACCTCGATCTTCCGAAGAGCGTCGAGGGCTACTACCAAGAGACGGGCCGTGCGGGCCGCGATGGCCTGCCGTCGACGGCGTGGCTGGCCTACGGCCTTCAGGACGTGGTGCAGCAGCGGCAGTTGATCGACCGCGGCGACGGCGACCCGGCGCACAAGCGCCGCCAGTCGCAGCTATTGGACGCGATGCTCGCCCTCTGCGAGACGGTTGAGTGCCGTCGAGCGCAGTTGCTTGACTACTTCGGTCAGCAGTTGCCCGGCGGCCGCTGCGGCAACTGCGACACGTGTCTCGCGCCGCCGGAGGCGATCGACGGCACCGTGCCCGCCCAGAAGCTGTTGTCGACGATCGTGCGACTGGAGCGCGAGCGTGGTCAGAGTTACGGCGCGGGGCACCTCGTCGACATCCTCGTGGGCAAGCAGACACCGCGAGTGCAGCAGCAGAGGCACGACGAACTGTCGACTTTTGGCCTCGGCACCGAGTTCGGCGAGCAGGAGTGGCGAGGAGTGGTGCGCCAGCTGCTCGCCCAGGGCCTCATCGCGGTGCGAGGCGAGTACGGGGTGCTGGGCATCACCGAGGCGAGCGGGGCCGTGCTGCGCGGCGAGCGTGAGGTGCGCCTGCGGAAGGAGGTGCCGCGTGCGGCCGGAGGTGCCGGCGGTTCGCGGTCGAAGCGGTCAGCCGCCGCCTCCGACCTGCCGGCCGAGGCCGGAGGGCTGTTCGAGCGGCTGCGCGCCTGGCGCGCCTCGACCGCTCGCGAGGCGGGAGTGCCCGCGTACATCGTGTTCGGCGATGCCACGTTGCGGGGCATCGCGCTCACGACCCCGTCGACACTCGACGAACTGGCACAGATCAGCGGGGTCGGCCAGAAGAAGCTCGAGCAGTTCGGCGAGGCCGTCCTCGCGGTTGTGCGAGGGGACGAGCCGCCGGTCGTCGAGGTGTCAACCCCGAGCGACCCCGCCGCGCTGTCGGCGCGGGCGCGCGCGTCGCGAACGGGCCGGCCGGTTGCGGCTGCCGAACCGCCGCCGTTCTTCGACGAACCGCCGCCGGATGACGAGCCGCCCCCGCCGGACGACTGGTGATCTGAGTTAGCGCAGCTCCTCGGGCGTCTCGTCGGCACCCTGCTGGGCCTGAGCCTCCGCGACCTGCTTGCGCACGTCATCCATGTCGAGGCCCTTCACCGCGGTGATGACCTGCTCAAGCGCGGGTGCCGGCAGCGCGCCGGGCTGGGCGAACACGAGGATGCCATCGCGGAACGCCATGAGCGTCGGGATCGAGCGGATGTTCGCAGCCGCTGCGATCGCCTGCTGGTCTTCCGTGTCGACCTTGCCGAACGTCACGTCGGGGTGCTGCTCGCTCGCCTGCTCGTACACCGGGGCGAACGCCTTGCACGGCCCGCACCAGTCGGCCCAGAAGTCGACGAGCGTGATGCCGTCCTTCGTGACGGTCTGTTCAAAGTCAGCAGTGGTCAGGTCAATGGTCGCCATGCCTCCATCCTCGCATACAACACTCATACCCCACCGGGTATTCACACAGGGCGAACGCGGGTCGGCGTTGCCGCGGCGCTTCCCGCCAATAGGTGGTGCCCCACTAAGGGAGTCCCCAGGTATGTGAGATTCCCCACAATCGCGACCGCGTGCATCCCGCGCCGATGGTGGCCCAGCCACCACGAACGAGCGCGACGATTCCCCGAGATCTACCGTGGGCATTACCACGCGCCGGCGCGACCTGCTGCCGGCCCATCACGTGCGAACGGAACACACACCATGACGCAGCTCACCGACAGCAGCACCCGCCCCGCCGCGCCCACCGAGGATGCCGTGGCCGCAGACGCCGCCGGCATCGCCCCGGCCACGGGAGAGGTCGACCTGCCGCTCGCGATTGACGTCGCCGCGCTCGGCGAACAGCTGCTCGGGCAGTGGTCCTACGCCCGCAAGCACGCGCGCGAACTCATGACGCGCCCCGAATTCCACCGCGACCCCGAGCTCGGCAAAGACGCCCACCGCGAGCGTGTGCTCGGCCAACTCCACAAGCTCGTCGAGGCGGGCTCGGTGCACCGCGCCTTCCCGAAGTCGGTGGGCGGCGACGAAGACAACGGCGGCAACATCGCGAGCTTCGAAGAGCTCGTGCTCGGCGACCCCAGCATGCAGATCAAGTCGGGCGTGCAGTGGGGCCTCTTCGCCGCCGCCATTCAGCACCTCGGCACCGAGAAGCACCACGAGACGCTGCTCCCCCCGACCCTGACCCTCGAGGTTCCCGGTGCCTTCGCCATGACCGAGACGGGACACGGCTCCGACGTGTCGGCCGTCGGCACCACGGCCACGTATGACCCGGCAACCGACGAGTGGGTCATCACCACCCCGTTCCGCGCCGCCTGGAAGGACTACCTCGGCAACGCCGCCCTGCACGCGAAGGCCGCCGTCGTGTTCGCGCAGCTCATCACGCGTGGCGTCAATCACGGCGTGCACGCGATCTACGTGCCGATCCGCGACGACAACGGCGAGTTCCTGCCCGGCGTTGGCGGCGAAGACGACGGGCTCAAGGGCGGCCTCAACGGCATCGACAACGGACGCCTGCACTTCACCGATGTGCGTGTGCCTCGTGAGAACCTGCTCAACCGCTACGGTGACGTCGACGAGAACGGCGTCTACACCTCGCCCATCGAGAGCCCCGGCCGTCGCTTCTTCACGATGCTCGGCACGCTCGTGCAGGGCCGCGTATCGCTCGATGGTGCCTGCACGGTCGCCAGCAAGCTCGCCCTGACGATCGCGATTCGCTACGGCACCGAGCGGCGACAGTTCGCCGGTGGCGACAGCGACGAGGTCGTCCTGATGGACTATCAGCGCCACCAGCGCCGCCTGCTGCCGCGCCTCGCTCAGACCTACGCGATGTCGTTCGCCCACGAGGTGTTCCTCGAGAAGTTCGACGCCGTGTTCTCGGGGAAGGACGACACCGACGAGTCGCGCCAAGACCTCGAGACGCTCGCCGCGGCACTGAAGCCGCTGAGCACCTGGGCCGCGCTCGACATCATCCAGGAGGCCCGAGAGGCGTGCGGCGGCCAGGGCTTCCTCGCCGAGAACCGCCTCGTGCAGCTGCGCGCCGACCTCGACGTGTACGTCACGTTCGAGGGCGACAACAACGTGTTGCTGCAGCTGGTGGCCAAACGCCTGCTTACCGACTACTCGAAGAAGTTCGCCAAGGCGGACGCCGGGGCGCTCGCCGGCTACGTCGTTGAGCAGGTCGGCGACCGCGCCTTCCACAAGTCGGGGCTACGCCGTCTCGCCCAGTCGGTCGCCGACTTCGGCTCGACCGCCCGCTCGGTCGGCTACGTGCGCGACACCGCGTCGCAGCGCCAGCTGCTCACCGACCGCGTCGAGACGATGGTCGCCGAGCTCGCCGGTCGCCTCCGCGGGGCGTCGAAGCTCAGTAAGAAGGACGCGGCCGAGCTGTTCAACCGCCACCAGAACGAGTTGATCGAGACCGCCCGCGCGCACGGCGAGCTGCTGCAGTGGGAGGCCTTCACCGAGGCGCTCGACCGCGTCGAGCACTCCGGCACGAAGACCGTGCTCACCTGGTTGCGCGACCTGTTCGGCTTCACGCTCATCGAGAAGAACCTCGCCTGGTATCTCATGCACGGGCGCCTCTCGTCGCACCGCGCTCAGGCGATCACCGACTACATCGACGGTCGCCTGCTGCCGCGCCTTCGACCGCACGCGCGAGCGCTGACCGACGCCTTCCTGTTTGAGGATGCGCACATCCGCGCCGAGATCGCGACCGGGGTCGAGGCGGAACGTCAGGAGGAGGCGCGTGCCCACTACGCCGACCTTCGCGCTCGCGGCCTCGCGCCCATCGACGAGAAGGACCTGATCGCCGGCAAGAAGTCGCGCAGTTAACTCTGACCCCCCAAGGCGCCCCCGCCGTGCCTCGCTCACGGCGGGGGCGTACTCTTCCCGCATGACGCGCGAATCCGTGCATCCCGCCCTCGCGTGGGGTCTTGTCGGTGCGCAGTTCGCGCTGCTGATCCCGCTCGCCGTCGCGCCGCGCGGCGACCTGTGGGTGCGGACGGCCGTCGTCGTCGGCATCGCCATCGCCCTCGTCGGCGCGGGCGTCGTCGTCGGGGTGGCGGCCGGCATCACTCTGGGGCGGGCGCTCACGCCGTCACCGATTCCGCGCGAGGGCTCGCAGCTGGTCACGGCCGGCGTCTACCGCCTCGTGCGCCACCCCATCTATTCGGGACTCGTGCTGCTCGGCGCCGGCCTTGCCCTCATCGGCGCGTCGTGGTGGCACGGCGCGCTCCTGCTCGCGCTGATCGCGCTGCTCTCGCTCAAGGCTCGGCTTGAAGAACGGATGCTCGCGGCCCGGTTTCCGGAATACGCCGACTACGCCGCACGCACCGGCCGCATTGTGCCGGGGGTCGGGCGGCGTAGCCGCTGACCCCCGGCACACCCGGCGCTTACTGCGGAGGCTGCAGCGCCGCTCCGACGGTCGCGCCACCATCGATGACGAACTCGGTGCCGGTCGAGTAGGTGGCGTCGGCAGCGAGGAACAGCGCCATCTTCGCCACCTCGTCGGGCTCGCCGAAGCGCGGGATCGCCTGCTGCGCCGTCATTTCGTCGCCGAAGCCGTCGGTCATGGGCGTACGAATCGGCCCGGGGTGGATCGACACGACGCGGATTCCGTGCTGACCGAGGTCGAGCGCGGCCGACTTGGTGAGACCGCGCACGCCCCACTTGCTCGCGACGTAGGCCGAGAGGTTCGAGTAGCCCTGCAGGCCCGCCGTGGACGAGATGTTGATGATGACGCCGCCGCCGGCGGACGTCATGGATTCGACGACGGCGCGCATCCCGAAGAAGGTGCCGGTGAGGTTGATGCCGATGACGCGGTTCCACTCCTCGGTCGCGGCTGTCGCGATCGGGCTGAAGCCGACGATGCCGGCGTTGTTGATGAGGATGCCGATCGGGCCGACGTTGTCGTGCACGTCTGCGACGACGCTGGCCCAGGCGTTCTCGTCGGTTACATCGAGGTGGTGGTAGACGCCGCCGACCTCGGCCGCGAGCGCATTGCCGTCGTCGTCGAGCACGTCGGTGATGACGACTTTCGCTCCCTCAGACGCCATGAGTCGCGCGTGCGCGGCGCCCATACCGCGCGCACCGCCGGTGATGAGGGCAACTTTTCCGTCGAGCTTTCCCATGATTCCTCCTTGAATCGGTGGTTGAGGTTCGTCGACGGTATCGAGGCGCGCGAGCGACCCGCCAGGGCCGAACGGCCCTACTCAGCGGGTGCTTGGGTGGCGTTTACCGCGCGCTACGAGGTGATCTCGAGCGCGTCGAGCTTCGCCTTCAGGTCGGCGTTGCTCGGCTCGACCAGGTGGCTGCCGTCGGGGAAGTGCACCACCGGAATGTTCATGCGGCCACTGATCGCCTGCGCGGTCTGCGCGGCGTCGGCGCTCTGCTCGACGTCGACCTTCACCCAGTCGACGCCAAGCTCGTTGAGCAGCGCCTCGCTACGCCGGCAGTCGCGGCACCAGTCAGCGCCGTAAATGGTCACGCGGTCGGGGGTCTCGACAGTGTTCGACATGGTGGGTGCAACAGCGGGATGCGCGTCGTTGTTCCCTGCGCTGCGAACGATGGGTGCGTCCCGCTCACACGCCGTCCTACGATGGCGCCATGACCGCAGCTTCTTCCACCCCGGTGACGAGTAGCGCGCTCGGCGGATTCGCCGAGCCGGCCGAGGCCGCCGCCCACTTCGCGCGGCGCCTGGCCCACGAGACCGACCCCTCCGACGTGGCCGTGGCGCTCGAGGCGGGCGAGCGGTTCCACTTCATCGACGTGCGGTCGCGCGAGGCCTGGGATCAGGGGCACGCGGCGGCCGCCACGCACATCCCGCGCGGCGAGCTGGCGGGGCGTCTTGCGGAGTTGGATGCGAGCATCCCGATCGTTGTGTACTGCTGGGGGCCCGCCTGCAACGGCGGAACGAAAGCCGCGCACCTGCTGGCGAGCCTCGGCCGGCCGGTGAAAGAGATGCTCGGCGGGTTTGAGTACTGGGCGCGGGAGGGTCTACCGGTTGAGGGAGCGAGCGGGCCGATCTACCGGGCCGCCGACCCGCTCACGGCGCCCGTCGTCGGCGGCGCCGCGATCAGCTGCGACTGCTGACGCGACGCTCGGCCCTCGGCTGAGCGGGCGCTAGGCCGTGCCGAGCACCCTCCCCACCACGATGGTGAGGATCGGTGCGACGACGAGCGCGGGCAGCAGGTCGCCCACGGCGATCGCGCGGATGTTCATGATGCGGATGCCGACGCCGAGCAGCAGCACGCCGCCGGTTGCGGTGAGGGCGGCGATGGCCGCGTTCGACAGCACGGCTCCGAGGGTCGCGGCGAGCAGAGTGAGCAGGCCCTGCCAGATGCCGACGGGCAGGGCCGAGAGGGCGACGCCCCAGCCGAGGGTCGCGGCGAACGCGACCGACGCGAATCCGTCGAGCACCGACTTGAGGGCGAGCTGGTCGATGCCCTGCCCGGTGCCGTCGCTGAAGGCGCCGAGGATCGCGAGCGGGCCAATGCAGAACACGAGCGAGGCGTTCACGAAGCCGGTGATGAACAGGGCGCGCTTGTCGGCGTGGGCGACAGCGTCGGCGCGGGTGAATCGTGACTGCAACCACCCGCCGAATTGTTCGAGTCGGTCTTCGATGCGCAGCGCCGAGCCGGTGATGCCGCCGATGAGGAGCGCTGCGAGCACGACGAGTAGCGTGCCTCCGGGTGTGACGGTGGCGACGTAGTCGGGGTCGGCGAGCGACGCGAGGTTCAGTCCGCCGAGCACGAGTACGACGAGGCCGAGCACGTCGGTGACGAGGCGGTTGGTGCGCTCGGGCAGGCGGTGGCCGATGAGGCGGCCGGTCGCGGCTCCCACCACGATCGCGACGACGTTGATGACTGTTCCGAGCCCGATCACAGCCGCAATCTTCGCACCTCTGGCGCGCCACGATTGTCGGTGGCAGACTGAGCGCGCTCCGTAGCGGGCGCCCCACAATCGAACGGCCCTGTCGCGACGCTGGTCGCGCATCCGCGTTGCTTTCTGTCGACGCGACGGCCGGTGGCCGCTCGCATGATTTCGGGATGCGCGTGGCGCGTCTCGCAAAGGAGGTGCGCCATGGGCGACGCCCAGCGCTTCGATGACCTGTCCGACGAGTTGGCTCGGGCGGTGCGCGAGCATCCCGAACTGGTGGGCCTTGCCCTCATGGGCTCGGCGAGCGAGGCCGGCCGGCACCGGCGCGACGAGTGGAGCGACCACGACTTCTTCGCCATCGCCTCCGACGGGGCGGGCCCGCGGGTGCGGGCCGACCTGTCGTGGCTGCCGCGGCAGGAGCACCTCGTGCTCGCCCTGCCGGAGGGCGGCGCGGGCGTCGTGGCGCTCTACGACGACGGGCACCTGCTCGAGTTCGCGGCGGCGCATCCGGGCGAGCTGGAGGGTGCGCTCGCCGGACTCACGACCGTCACCGTTGATGACGAGGCCGGCACCGTCGCGACGCTGATCGCCGAGTCGCAGGCGCGCGCATCGGCGACGACGGCGATTGACCCTGCGCTGGAGGCCGGACTTGCGCTGATCAAGCTGCGCATCGGGGTCGGTCGCGCGCGGCGAGGGGAGGTCGTCAGCGGCGGACTGTTCGTGCGCACGTGGGCGCTGCAGCACCTCGTGCGGGCGTTGCGCGGGCGCCTGCTCGACCCCGACGAGCCACACCGCGATCTGCTCGAGCCAACCAGGCGGCTCGAGCGCGTGCTGCCGCGGCAGGCGGCGGCGCTCGCCGCAGCGCTTGAGCTGCCGGTCGAGCCGGCGGCGCGGGCGCTCCACGCACTGATGCGCGACGAATTGGAGCCGGGCTGGCCGGAGTTTCCGAGGCGCGCGGCCGACGTCGTCGCCCAGCGTTTCGGGTGGTGAGCGTGCGGACTGCGTCGGAGTCGCTGTGACTCAGTCCTCGGCGACCGCCTTCTCGACCAGGTGGCGGATCTGCGCTTCTTCCGCCTCCCCGATCGCGGTGACCGCCCACGACGTCGGCCACATCGACCCGTCGTCGAGGGTGGCCGGGTCTTGGAAGCCGAAGGTGCTGTAGCGCGACTCGAACTTCGAGGCGGTCTGGAAGAAGCAGACAACCTTTCCGTCGAGAGCCCATGCGGGCATCCCGTACCAGGTCTTGCCCTGCAGCTGCGGCGCCGCCTCGCTGACGATCAGGTGGATGCGCTCGGCAATGACCCGCTCATCGTTGGGCATCGCGGCGATCGCCTCGAGCAGCTTCTCGAGGTCGGCGGCCGCCTTCGTGGCGCCCTTCGTCTTGCGCCCCTCGGCGCGCAGCTCCTCGGCTCGCGCCTTCATCGCGGCGCGCTCGGCGTCGCTGAAACCCTCAGTCGTGGTGGCCATACCGATGATCGTGTCAGGCCCCGCCGAGCGACGGAAGACCCGTTAACGACGAAACCCCCGCCAATCAGCGGGGGTTTCTGGTGGTGGCTCCGACCGGCATCGATCCGGTGACCTTTCGATTTTCAGGCGAGGGCGTAGTGCTGCGTTTCTCGCATGGAGCGCCCTTCCGAGACTTCTACTGCTTCCGCTCCTGCGGGGTGCGTTCGTCCGTTCATGACGAAGGCGGGCGTTGCGGTGCGCTGCCAGTCGCGGATTCGGAGCGTGTGCCCGTCGTGCGCCGAGCTGTATCGGGGGGACTGGGCGGCGATTGCTCGCTCGGGTGTGTTCGATGGGCCGGTGCGTGACTTCCGCTTCTACCTGCTGACGCTGACGGCTCCCTCGTTCGGTCGCGTGCATCGCGTGCCAAAGGTCGAGGGCGCGAAGGTCGGGCAGTGCGGCTGCGACGCCACGCACACGGTCGCGGATGCTGACCTGCGGGGCGTGCCGCTGGATATGGCCTCCTACGACTACGCGGGCCTCGTGGCGTGGAATCGGGACTCTGGTCTGCTGTGGGATCGCACGCGGCGGCGCCTTCGGGACTACTGGCCGTCGGTGGAGTTCTTCGTGGTGCGGGAGTGGCAGGATCGCGGCGCGCTGCACTTGCACGCGCTGGTGCGGATCGCGCGTACTGAGGCGCCGCGTCCTGAGCGGCTGGGGGATGCGGCGCGCACGGCGTCGGCTTTCTCGTTGGTCGATGGGGCGCTGGTGTCGTGGGGTGAGCAGGGCAACTGCCAGGCGTTTCGCGCTGACGGGGATGCGGCGAAGACGATTTGGTATCTGTCGAAGGCGCTGAATTACGTGCTGAAGGATGCGGTGACGGCATCGGGCGGCGGTGCTCGAGCGTGGGCGCACCTGTCGCGGCTGTCGGCTGCGGCGCGGTCGATGCGCTGCTCTCGGGAGTGTGCGCCTCGGGATTGTGTGAGTCGCACGCATCAGCGATACGGGGCGCGCGGTCACGTGGTGAGCGCGTCGCGGCGCACGCGGCATCGGGTGGGGTGGTCGTTCACGGGTATGACGCGCAAGAAGCAGCGTCAGCTGCGGCGGGAGTGGGTGGCGGCTCGAGCGGCTGGTGCGGAGTCGTCGCCGGCTGAGCGTGTGGTCGCGGTGCTCGAGGCGGGCGCGGTGCGCGCGGAGCGCGAGCTGCGGGCGCGGGTTGTCGCGATCCCATAGCGGCGTGCGTTCTCGCTGGTGGCGTTCGGTCGGGGGTTCGTCTTGCGTCGGCGCTGGGGCGGGCTTGCGGGGCATCCGCCGGAGGGGGCCCCGCAGGGGCCCGACGGCGGGGCGCCGTGAGCGGGCCCGGTGCGGCGGAAGTGGATCACGGGCGGGGCCTGCTCGAGCCGACCCGACTCTCGAGGCGGGTGAATTCCGCAGGAATTCGCGCGCGGTGGTCAACCCGAGTGCGCCCGGGTCGACCACCGCGACGAGCGACGGCGGGTGGCCAGACTCGCCTAGGGCGTGTTGATCAAGAAGGTGCGGGGTGGCCAGCCGCCGCGAGTTGCGTGGGAGAATGGGCGTGTGAAGATCCAGGTGCTGCATATCGAGGATTGCCCGAATTGGCAGGAGGCGGGCGATCGAGTACGGCTGGTGCTCGACTCGATCGGACGGGGCGATGTTCCGGTGGAGTTCGTGTTGATCCGCACCGAGGCTGAGGCGGTGAGCTCTGGTTTCGCGGGCTCGCCCACGATTCTTCTGGACGGTCAGGACTTGTTCCCGTCCCAGGGGAACACTGCCGACCTGGCGTGCAGGGTCTATCTGACCGAGCGCGGCTTTGCGGGTGCGCCGACGGTGGGACAGCTTGAGCGCACGCTGCAGGAGCGCGAAGCGCTCAGCGGAGATCGGTCTTGATCTTGTGGGGGAAATTTCGGGAGAGCTATTCCTCGTAGGTCAGGGGGTGCTGCGCCCATCGATTGACGGTGCTCAGCCCAACACCCAATAGGCGCGCAACTTCACGCTGGGTGAAGCCCTGTTTCGTGAGGGCGTACTCGACGACGAGACGCTCCCAGTTCGCATAGTCCTTGCGAAAGCTCCCCATCCCGGCCAATGTGCGACGAACGGCCTCCCGCACTCGCTGTTCGTACTCGTCGACGGCGTGTTCATGCTGTCCGGATCGCTCGACTGTTTCCCATGCATCTGCGATCTTCTGGGACGTGGCGTGCCCGCCTATAACGCGCAGCTCCTCGCCGAGGTCGGATAACCGCGCGCCAAGCTCATGAAGACCGACATCGTCGACTTGGCGGCCTTCTCGCACGATCTCCTCGTTGTCTGCTGATCGTTCCTGCGCCATTCCCTCAAGGTACTAGCCCGCTGCGACATCTGCACTCGTTCGCGAACAAACACGGATCATGTTCGCGAACGCGAACGACTCGTGTAGAGTGCGTACATGTTCGCGAACGAGTACAACACCGAGACTCTGGTCAGTGTGTTGTGGGACGGGTTGAGCCCCGCATTGTTCACGAAGATCGCCCCCGGTACGCAACGCGCCTATTCCGTTGCCTGGCGCCTGCGGGTCGCTCCCGTGTTCGGCGATCGCGCCATTGGCTCGCTCACAACTCTTGACGTCGAGGTTGCTTTCGCGAAGTGGACTGGATCGGAATCAACTCGAGCCGACGCTCTCGGTGCGCTCTCCGCGCTTTGTCGCCTCGCCGTGAAGGGCGGCTTCATCGCATCTAACCCTTGTACCGGTGTTGATCGTCGCCGCGACCAGGCGCCTGATGTTGCGGCGCGGGCGTTGACCGCGAGTGAGTTCCGTCGACTGCTCGAACTTCTTCCATCCTCGGGCCCATATCGACGCTTTGTTCTTGCCATGGCCTACACCGGCTGTCGCCTGGGGGAAGTCGCCGGGCTCCGCGTCGCTGATGTCGATTGGGACTCTCGCACTGTCCGCGTCAGTCGCACGGCGTCGGCGGGTGTCCGGGGAGAGGTTCGCGTCGGCCCGACGAAGGGGCGTCGTGTTCGGAATGTCCCTGTGGTCGATCAACTACTGCCGCTGCTGCTCGAGGCGGCGGAAGGAAAAGGAGCGCACGAATACCTCTTCACGGGTCCGCGTGGCGGCTTCATCAACTCGAAGAACCTCAGTCGCGCACTTGACTGGCATTCGATCCGCGACCAGATCAAGACATTCGGTCCGGACGAGAACGCACTCCACTGGCACGACTTACGCCACACGGCGGCGGTGTTCTTCTTCGAGGCGGGGCTACCCGCGCCCGATGTTCAGGCGATCCTGGGGCACTCATCGTTGCTTGTTACGCAGCTGTATGCGGACACCAGGCAACTCGCCGCGAGGCGAGCTGTACCGGCGCTGTCGCAGTACTTGAGTGCCCAGTCGAGAGGTCAACTCGAGGGAGGTGACCAAGCGGCAAAAACCGCCTCTGACCTGGTTATTTGAAAGTGGCTCCGACCGGCATCGATCCGGTGACCTTTCGATTTTCAGTCGAACGCTCTACCAACTGAGCTACAGAGCCTTGTCGCAGCAAAGGGCCGAAACGCTTTGCCTAGTGAAAAAGCCCCACCTCGTGCTGTTGCACTGGATGAGGCTTCACACCGCGACCCTGACGGGACTTGAACCCGCGACCTCCGCCGTGACAGGGCGGCACGCTAACCAACTGCGCCACAGGGCCTTGCTTATGAAATTGTACTGGTTGCCTCGTTGTGACCCCAGCGGGATTCGAACCCGCGCTACCGCCGTGAAAGGGCGGCGTCCTAGGCCGCTAAACGATGGGGCCTAAGCGAATCGACGAGGCGACCGGTACGCAAGCATAGGGCCACCGCCGCGTTTCTGCCAAACCGTGGCGCGGCCCGGGGTTACGGTCAGCGCAGCGATACGGCACCACCCGCGAGGTGGGGCCGCACTTGCCGTGCGGAGCGGCGCCCTAGCCGATCCGTGCATCCGTTGGTACTGTGATCAATGGTGCGCGTGGGGAAAATGTGACATAACGCATTCGCACCGGAATCGGACAGGCACATGCGCGACTTCTTCGCCCGGCTCGGGGGAGCCACGACCGCGACATCCACGGATGCGCGGCCGCGTTCTCGACGACCCCGCACGCTCGCCACCGTGGCCGCCATCGCCGCCGGTCTCATGCTGCTGACGACCGGCATCACCGCCGCCGACACGGCCGCGCGCGCCAACACCTACCCGAGCTGGGACGACGTGCTCGCGGCCCGCGACGACGTGAACCAGCAGCAGGCAAAGATCACCGAGATTCGCGGCCTGATCGCGAGCCTCGCCGCCGCCGTCGAGGAAGCCCAGGCCGAGGCCGAGGAAAAGGGCACGATCTACTACGAGGCGCAGCTCGCCTTCGACGAGGCTGCCTTCCGTGCCGACGAGCTGCAGCGCCAGGCCGACGAGGCGCAGGCCATCGCCGATGAGTCGCGCCTGCGGGCCGGCCAGTTCGTCGCCGAGCTGTCGCGCGCCGGCGGAGGAGACCTGTCGGCCTCGCTCTTCACGAACCCCGGCGAGGCCGAAGCCCTGCTGTCGCGCCTCGGCTACGCCAGCAAGATCAGCGAGCAGGCCGAAGGCATTTACGCCGTTGCCCTTGCCGACCAGAACGCGGCCCAGTCGCTCAGCGAGCAGGCCCAGATCGCCCGCGAGATCCGCGAAGAATTGCGCGTGGAGGCCGAGCGCGCGTTCGAACAGGCGCAGGCCGCGCAGGTCGCTGCCGAAGAAGCCTTCGCCGCGCAGCAGGAAAACCAGCGGCGACTCGAAGAGCAGCTGGGCGTCCTTCAGGGTGTCCTCCAGACCACGGAAGAGCAGTGGGAAGAGGGCGAGCGCATCCGCAAGGAGGAAGAGGAGCGCAAACGCCGCGAAGAAGAAGCGCGACGCCTCGCCGCCGAGGAGGAGGCGCGACGTCTCGCCGCGGAAGAGGCCGCGCGACGGGCCGCGCAGCAGCCCGGCCCCGGGCCGAGCGGCGGCGGGGGCGGCGGCAGCGCGAGCGGCGCCGGCCAGGTCGTCAACGGCTGGTCGAACCCGCTCAACGGCCCGATCACGTCCAACTTCGGCTACCGCGTGCATCCCGTCTTCGGCTATGTCGCCCTGCACGCCGGCGTCGACATCGGCGCCCCCTGTGGCCGCCACATGTTTGCGGCCTCCAGTGGCACCGTCACCTACGCCGGCTGGAACGGCGGCTACGGCAACTTCGTGCGCATCGACCACGGCGACGGCCTGACCACTTCGTACGGGCACATCCAGCACGGCGGAATCCTCGTGGCGAACGGCCAATTCGTTCAGGCGGGTCAGCTCATTGCGCTCGTCGGCACGACGGGAAACTCGAGCGGCTGCCACCTGCACCTCGAGACCCGCACCTGGGGCAACGCGTTTGACCCCGTACCGTTCCTGCGCAGCAAGGGCGTCAGTATTGGGTAGGCGGCGCTGATGCGTCGCCCCGGGCGTCGCAGCGTCGCCGCAGCCGCCGTGGTTGCGGCTCTGACGCTCGCCCCCGGGGCCATTACCGCCACCGCGCAGCCGACCCCGCCGTCGGCCCCCTCGTGGGATGAGGTCGAGCGCGCCCAAGGTGACGTGCGCGCGACCGAGGCCGCCATCGCCCGCATCATCGACGCCGTGCGCGACGGCGAGGCCACAGCGGCCGCCGCCGCCCGCGAGGCACTCATCGCCGGCGAGGACTACCAACTGGCCGTCATCGCGCTCGACGAGACCACCGGGATGCTCGACGCACTCGAGCGCCGACGCGACGCCGCCGACGCGGTCGCCACCGCATCGGCGCTGCGCGCGGCGCAACTGGTGACCCAGTTGAGCCGGGCCAGTGGTGGCGACATCACCACCTCGCTGCTCATCTCGACCGACGCCGAGGGGCTGCTCTGGCGACTGGGCTCGCTGTCAAAGCTCACCCAGTCGAGTCGCTCGCTGCTCGACCAGGCCATCGCCGACCGCGACTTCGCCGCCTCGCTCGCCGAGCAGGCCGAGGTGGCGCGGGGCGAGCGGGAGCGGCTCGTCGCCGACGCTGACGCGGCGCTCACCACTGCGATGGACGCCGCCGTGATCGCCGAGCAGCGCGTCGCCGAACAGCAGGCCCAGGTACTCGAACTCTCGGAGCGCCTCGCGGTACTCACCGGCCGCAGCGCCGAACTCGAGCGCGCCTACCTCGACGCAATCCGCGCCGAAGACCCGGCGCCGGCGCCTCCGGCTCCGCCCGCGACCCCCGCACCGCCATCCCCGAGCCCCACACCGAGCGCGCCCGCGCCGCGACCGACCGTGAGCCCGACACCGGGAGCGCCGTCGCCCAGCCCGACGCCGACCGCGCCCACGCCGCGGCCCACGTCCCCGTCACCGACACCGCCGGCGCCGTCGCCCACACCGCCCGCCCCCAGCCCGAGCCCTCCCGCTCCGGCGCCCAGCCCCACGCCGACCCCGACGCCGACCCCCACGCCGCCGCCGTCGAGCAGCGTTCCCGCGCCCAACCAGGCGGCCGTGAACACCGCCATCGCGTTCGCGCGCCAGCAGCTCGGCAAGCCGTATCTCTTCGGCGGGCGCGGCCCCGACGCGTGGGACTGCTCGGGCCTCACGATGATGGCCTACGCGGCCGCCGGGTACTCGATCGGGGGCCACTCGGCGACCATGCAGTACGCGGTCGCCGCACAACGCGGCCGCACCCTGCCCTACTCGCAGGCGCTGCCCGGTGACCTCATCTTCTACTCGACCGGCGGCTCGGCCACCGCCTCGAAGTACCACGTGGCGATGTACCTCGGGCAGGGCCAGATGATCGAGGCGCCGTCACCCGGCAACCCGGTGCGCATCGTCGCCGTGCGGCACTTCGAACGGGTGCCCTTCGTGGCGCGACCGACGCCGTAGAGCCGGCCGCGAGCATCCCGAATCGGGCCGAAGGGCGCGAAAAAGGGGCGCCCGCGAACGGAACGCCCCTCAGTCGATGTGGTTTAGTGCTCGTGGGGCACGTAGGCCTCGATGCCGGCCTGGATGATCGCCTCGGCCTCGGCCGCGTTGCCCCAGCCCTCGGTCTTGACCCACTTGCCGGGCTCGAGGTCCTTGTAGTGCTCGAAGAAGTGCTCGATCTCCTTCTTCGTGTACTCGGGGATCGAGTCGACGTCCTGAATGTGGTCCCAGCGCGGGTCCTTCGCCGGCACCGCGATGACCTTCGCGTCGCTGCCGCCGTCGTCGGTCATGTTGAACACGCCGACCGGACGCACCGTCAGACCAACGCCCGGGAACAGCGGGTACTCGGTGAGCACCAGCACGTCGACCGGGTCGCCGTCGAGGCCCAGCGTGTTCTCGAAGAAGCCGTAGTCGGTCGGGTAGACGAACGACGTGTACAGCACGCGGTCGAGGAACACGCGGCCCGTGGCGTGGTCAACCTCGTACTTGTTGCGGCTGCCGCGGGGAATCTCGATGACGGCGGGGTAGGCGCCCATGTGGTTGCTCCTGAAGTCGGTGGGTGCGGGTCGATCGCCCGCGGGACGACCGGGCGCGACGCCCGGAAATCGGCGGCTCTAACCTTAGTAGATGGCTCCCGAGCGCCCGGAGGACGGCGACCGCCGCCCCCGGCTCACCCCCGCAATGGCGGATGCTCGGCGCGCGGTGCGCCAATCTCTCGCCGACCTCGAGGCGGGTTTCGTCGCGCTTGTCGCGCTGAGCGGTGGCCCCGACTCGCTCGCACTCGCCGCCGCCACCGCGTTCGAGGCGCCGCGGGCGGGACTGCGCGCCGGCGCTGTGATCGTCGACCACCAGCTGCAAGAGGGCTCGGGGGAGGTGGCCGCCCGGGCCGCCGAGCAGGCCCGCGTGCTCGGGCTCGACCCGGTCGAGGTGGTGCGCGTCGACGTCGCGCCGTTCCGCGCGGGCGGCGGCCCGGAAGCCGCGGCCCGCGACGCCCGGTACGCCGCGCTCGCGGAGGCCGCGCGGCGCCACTCGGCGTCCACCGTGCTGCTCGGGCACACGCTCGACGACCAGGCCGAAACCGTGCTGCTCGGGCTCGCCCGCGGCAGCGGGGCCGCCAGTCTCAGCGGCATGGCGGCCGTGAACGGGGTCTACCGGCGGCCGTTTCTGGGGTTGCGGCGAGCATCCACGGTTCAGGCCTGCCGCGATCAGGGCCTCGCGCCCTGGAGCGACCCGCACAATGCCGACCCCGCGTTCACGCGCGTGCGCGTGCGCGACCGCGTGCTACCGCTGCTCGAATCAGAACTCGACCCCGGCGTCGTCGAGGCTCTCGCCCGCACCGCCGAGCTCGTGCGCGACGACGCCGACGCGCTCGACCGCATGGTCGACGAGGTCGCCGAAGAGCTCGTCGACCTCGACGACGGCGGATGCTCGGTGCCCGTCGCGTGGCTCGTCGCCAACCCCCGCGCGCTCGGCTCCCGCCTCGTGCGCCTCGTCGTTCGCGTCGAGTTCGGGCTGACCCTCACCCGTGAGCAGACCCTCGAGGTGCTACGGCTCGCCACCGACTGGCACGGCCAGGGCGCGGTGCACCTTCGCGGCGTTAGGGTGAGACGGGCGGGCACACGCATCGTGTTCACCGCCGCCGAGTGACCGGCCGACCGCCGATCTGACACCAGTTCTGACCCCTGGAGGACCCGCCCGTGGACGTCGACGAGATCCGCTCCGACCTGACCGAGGTGCTCATCACCGAGGAGGAGATCCACGCGAAGCTCGCTGAGCTGGCCCGCCGGGTCGAGGCCGACTACGCCGGCAACCCGCCGCTGCTCGTGGGCGTACTCAAGGGCGCCGTCATGGTGATGGCCGACTTCGCGCGCGAACTGAAGATGCACGTCGAGATGGACTGGATGGCCGTCAGCTCGTACGGCGCCAGCACCGAGTCGAGCGGCGTCGTGCGCATTCTGAAAGACCTCGACACCGAGATCGCGGGCCGCGACGTGCTCATCGTCGAAGACATCATCGACTCGGGGCTCACCCTGTCGTGGCTGCGCGCAAACCTCGAGTCGCGCGGGGCGGCGAGCGTGAAGATCCTCGCCCTGCTGCGCAAGCCCGAGGCCGCCAAGGTCGAGGTCGACGTCGAGTACGTCGGCTTCGAGATTCCGCCGGCCTTCGTCGTCGGGTACGGCCTCGACTTCGCCGAGAAGTACCGCAACCTGCGCGCCATCGGGGTGCTCGCCCCGCACGTCTACCAGTAGACCAGCCACCTCGGGGCTCTCGGTGCGCCTCCGGCGAACATCCAGCGGCCGCACGCGGCGCAAAAGGTAGCCTCAAGGGATCATGGCGAAGGCGAAGAAGAAGTTTTCGTGGAAGGGCCTGTTCAAAGGCCCCTTCCTCTACATCGCGCTGGGCGCGGTCGCACTCATTGTCGGTTTTAGCCTGCTCACGCAGGGCGGGTTCCGCGAGATCTCGACGGCCGAGGGCTTCGACGTCATCGCGAACGCCGAGGTCGAGTCGATCACGATCATCGACGGCCAGCAGCGCGTCGATGTCACCCTCGCGGAGGAGTACGAGGAGTTCGGCACCCAGGTGCAGTTCTACTACGTGTCGCAGCGCGGCGACGCGCTCATCGCGGCCGTCGAGGCGGCCGGCATCGAGGACTTCACCGACGAGGTGCCGCAGACGAACTTCTTCGCCTCGATCCTCGGGCTGATCATCCCGTTCCTCATCATCGGCATCATCTTCTACTTCCTGCTCACGCGCCTGCAGGGCGGCGGCGGACGCATCATGCAGTTCGGCAAGTCGCGCGCAAAGCTCGTCAGCAAGGAGAGCCCGCAGGTCACCTTCGACGACGTCGCCGGTGCCGAGGAGGCCATCGAAGAACTGCACGAGATCAAGGACTTCTTGAAGGATGCGTCGAAGTTCCAGGCGGTGGGGGCGCGCATCCCGAAGGGTGTTCTGCTCTACGGTCCTCCCGGGACCGGCAAGACGCTGCTCGCCCGCTCGGTCGCCGGTGAGGCGGGCGTGCCGTTCTATTCGATTTCGGGATCCGACTTCGTCGAGATGTTCGTCGGCGTGGGCGCGAGCCGCGTGCGCGACCTGTTCACCCAGGCGAAAGAGAACGCGCCGGCGATCATCTTCGTCGACGAGATCGACGCCGTCGGCCGCCACCGCGGCGCCGGCATGGGCGGCGGCCACGACGAGCGCGAGCAGACCCTCAACCAGATGCTCGTCGAGATGGACGGCTTCGACCCGAACACGAACGTCATCATGATCGCGGCGACGAACCGCCCCGACATCCTCGACCCGGCGCTTCTGCGGCCCGGACGCTTCGACCGGCAGATTCAGGTGGATGCTCCGAACATGGAGGGCCGTCGCAAGATTCTCGAGGTGCATGCGAAGGGCAAGCCGGTTGCCGAGGGCGTCGACCTGGAGGTCGTCGCGCGCAAGACTCCCGGCTACACCGGGGCCGACCTCGCCAACGTCTTGAACGAGGCTGCGCTGCTCACCGCGCGTCAGGGTGGCGAGCAGATCACCGCCGAGGCGCTCGACGAGGCCGTCGACCGCGTCATGGCCGGCCCGCAGCGCCGCACCCGCGTGATGCGCGACCACGAGAAGCTCATCACCGCCTACCACGAGGGCGGGCACGCACTCGCGGCGGCGGCGATGCGCAACACCGACCCCGTCACGAAGGTGACGATCCTGCCCCGCGGCCGCGCTCTCGGCTACACGATGGTGATGCCGATCGACGACAAGTACTCGGTCACCCGCAACGAGCTGCTCGACCAGCTGACCTACGCGATGGGTGGCCGCGTCGCCGAAGAGATCGTGTTCCACGACCCGACCACGGGCGCCAGCAACGACATCGAGAAGGCGACGAGCATCGCCCGCCGCATGGTCACCGAGTACGGCATGAGCGCCGAAGTGGGCGCCGTGAAGCTCGGCCAGTCGAGCGGCGAGGTCTTCCTCGGCAAAGACATGGGTCATCAGCGTGACTACTCCGAGAAGCTCGCTGAGCGCGTCGACGCGGAGGTGCGCGCGCTGATCGAGCAGGCGCACGACGAGGCCTGGCGCGTGCTCAACGACAACCGCGACATCCTCGACCGGCTCGCGAGCGAGCTGCTCGAGAAGGAGACGCTCGACCACGTGCAGTTGGCCGAGATCTTCGCCGATGTGAAGAAGCTGCCCGAGCGTCCGCAGTGGCTGTCGAGCGAGGGCCGGCCCCTGCCGAACATTCCGCCGGTGCCGATGCCCGAGAAGCCGCAGATCGAAGACGCGGTCGCCGCCGAGACGGCGCACAGCGACGCCGACGAGCGCGCCGGCGCCGGTGTGGCGCACCACGACGCGGCCCCCGATTCTGCGACAGACTAAGCATCCATGAGCCCGATCGACACCGCACGCATCGAGGCGGCGGTGGCTGAGATCATCGCCGCGATCGGTGACGACCCCGCCCGCCCGGGGCTGGCGACCACGCCGCAGCGGGTGGCGTCGAGCTACGCCGACTTTTTCGCCGGCGTCGGGGTCGACCCCGTGCCGATGCTGGAAGACTCGGCCGAGATGGCGACCGACCCCGGTGAGCGGGGAGAGCTGGTCGTCTTGCGCGACATCGCCCTGCGCTCGATGTGTGAACACCACCTGCTGCCCTTTACGGGCGTCGCCCACGTCGCCTACGTGCCCGACGAGCGCATCATCGGCCTCGGCCGCATTCCCGCGCTCATCGAGATCGTGTCGGCACGGCCTCAGCTGCAAGAGCGGCTCGGAGAAGACGTCGCCGCCGCGCTCGATGCCGCCGTGCGCCCGCACGGCGTGCTCGTTGTCGTGGATGCCCGGCACGGCTGCGTCGCCGCCCGCGGCGTACGCTACGCCGACTCCTCAACCGTGACGGTCGCGGCCCGCGGCACCTTGGCGGCCCCCGACCAGCAGGCCGCCGTCATGGCGCTCATCGGCCGGGGTGCTGCGTGACGGACACGAGCAGCACGCCCGCCGGCCCCGCGCTCGCCGGCCCCGCCATCTGGGGCATCCTGAACGTCACTCCCGACTCGTTCAGCGACGGCGGCCGCTTTGTGAACCCGCAGGTCGCGCTCCGGCACGCCGAGCGCATGGTCGCCGACGGCGCCACGGTCATCGACGTGGGTGGCGAGTCGACGCGTCCCGGGGCCGAACGCGTCAGCCCCGAGGTTGAGCAGGGGCGCGTGCTGCCGGTGATCCGCGCGCTCGCCGCCGCGAGCATCCCGGTGTCGATCGACACGATGAACGCCTCGACCGCCGCAGCCGCCGTCGAGGCCGGGGCGACGATCGTCAACGACGTGTCGGGTGGGCTCGCCGACCCGGCCATGGCGGCGACGGTCGCAGGGCTCGACGCCGACTACGTCGCCATGCACTGGCGCGGCCACTCGCACCGCTGGGACCAGGTCAGCGACTACGGCAACGTCGTCGCCGACGTCACGGCCGAGCTTCGCGCTCGACGGGACGCGCTGCTGGCCGCCGGGATCGCGCCCGAGCGGCTGTGGCTCGACCCGGGAATCGGCTTCGCGAAGGGGCCGGAGCACAATTGGCAGCTGCTGCGGGGGCTCGCCACGCTGCGCTCACTCGGCCACCCGCTGCTGGTGGGAGCCTCGCGTAAGCGGTTCCTCGGCGCTCTGCTGCCGAGCACCCAGCAGCCGAGCGACCGCGATGTCGCGACCGCCGCCGTCAGCGTCCTGTGCGCCGACGCGGGGGTTGCCGCCGTGCGCGTGCACGACGTCACGGCGAACGCGCAGGCGCTCGCCGTGTGGCGCGCCTGGCGCGGGGGCGCGGCGTGACCACCGCCGACACGATCACCCTGACGGGCGTCACCGCCACCGGCTTCCACGGTGTCTACCCCGACGAGCGCCGCGACGGCCAGCCCTTCGTCGTCGACGTCGTGTTGCACCTCGACCTGTCCCCCGCGGCAGCGAGCGACGATGTCGCCGACACCGTTCACTACGGCGAGCTTGCCGATGACCTCGTCGCCGCCATCGAGCGCGACCCGGTCGATCTCATCGAGACGCTCGCCGAGCGGCTGGCCGCCGTGTGCCTCGCGCGCGAGGGCGTGCATCGCGCGACCGTGACGGTGCACAAGCCCCAGGCGCCCATCGCGGTTCCGTTTGGCGACGTGGCCGTTACGGTCACCCGGGATGCGCCGCTCACGCGCGCCGTCATCGCCCTCGGCGCGAACCTCGGTGAGCGCATTGCCGCGCTCGACGACGCGCTCGTGGCGCTCGCCGCGCTGCCCGCCACGCAGGTCGTCGCCTGCTCGCGCTGGCACGACTCGATCGCGCTCACGCCCGAGGGGCCCGACCCGTCGAAGCCCGGCTACCTGAACGGTGTTGCCCTCATCGACACGGCGCTCGCCCCCACGCACCTGCTGCACCATCTGTTGCGCATCGAGCGCGAGCACGGGCGCGACCGCGGCGCCCACGTCGCCCGCTGGGCCGACCGCACCCTCGACCTCGACCTGATCCAATACGGCGATGTCACGCGTGACGACTCCCGTCTGACCCTGCCGCACCCCCGCGCGCACGAGCGCGAGTTCGTGCTCGAACCCTGGCTCGAAATCGACCCGGATGCTCGGCTCGGCGCCCGCGGACGGGTCGCCGACCTGCTCGCCGCGCTGCGCGCATCCGACCGCGCCGCCGCAGATGCGACCGACACCGGGGGTGCGCCGTGACGCGCACGACCCCCGGCCCGCTGCTTGCGCTCGCCGTCGTGGGTGCGGTCGTCGGCTTCATCGCCGACACGCTGCTCGCCGGCCAGGGCCGGCCCGTTTTCGTGCCGCCGGTGTCGCTCGCCATCGCCCTCGTGCTGATCGCGGCCGCCCTGCTCGCCGGAGCCTGGCCGGTGCGCCGCGCGGCCGCCGGAGAGCGGCGCATCGACCCCTTCTATGCGACCCGCATCGTCGTGCTCGCGAAGGCGAGCGCGCTGGGCGGTGCGTTGCTCGCGGGCGCAGCCGCGGGCATCCTGATCTACCTGTTGAGTCGTACGGTCGTGCCGGTAGGCTCTGCGCTGACCACGGGGGCGGCCCTCGTGGGCGCGGTCGTGTTGCTGGGCGCCGCGCTCGTCGCCGAACACTTCTGTTCGGTGCCGCCGCCCGCCGACGATGATGACGCCGACGCGGCTCCCGCTGCCGGCTGAGGGAGACAACCGCGTGACCGACCCGACACCCGCGAGCGAGACGCCGACCGCCGATCGCGAGTCGCCGACCGCCGCTCCCGAGTCGTCGACCTCCGCCCGAATCGAGCTGCCCGTCGAGCCCGGCGAGTGGCAGCGCGTGTCGCCGAAGTATATCGTGGTCGACATCGTCGGCTGGCTGATCTTCGGCGGCATCATGACCGTCGCCTCGTTCACCCCGTACTGGATCGGCTGGTCGCTCGGCTGGATTCTGCCCGTTGCCCTCGGCACGATCTTCCTGCTCGTGATCGCCTTCACCCCCCGCCGCGTGCGGGCCATCGGTTACGCGCTGCGTGACGACGACCTGCTGTTTCGCCGCGGCATCCTCTTTCAGCGGTTCGTCGCGGTGCCCTACGGGCGAATGCAACTGGTCGACATCAGCCGCGGACCGGTCGCGCGCATGCTGGGTCTGGCCGAGCTGAAGTTCGTGACGGCGGCCGCCTCGAGCGGCGTGCTGATTCCCGGGCTGCCGCTCGAGCGTGCCGAACAGCTGCGCGACCACCTCGTCGCGGTCGCCGAGACGCGCCGGGCGGGTCTGTGAGCGACGAGCTCGCGCCGCAGCGGGAGGCCACCGCGACCGACTTCACCGACGGTGAGTGGCACCGCCTGCACCGGGCGACGCCGCTGTTTCGCGGTGGACTGACTCTGCTCATCATCGTCGGCATCATCGTCGCGAACTTCCGCGAGCGCTTCTTCGACGCGATCCTTCCCGGCAGCGGCGAGTTCACGCCCGAAGACCCCCTGTTCGAGTACATCCTCGCCGAGAACCTCATCCTGCAAGCGGCGGCGGCGCTACTCGGACTCCTGCTCCTGATCGTCGCCGGGTTCTGGCTGTCGTGGCGCTTCCACTCGTTCCGCATCACAGACCAGGTCGTCGAGGTGCGGTCGGGCATCCTGTTTCGGACTAACCGAAAAGGGCGCCTCGATCGCATTCAGGGCATCAACATCGTTCGCCCGTTCATCCCGCGCCTGTTTGGGGCCGCGAAGCTCGAGATCTCGGTCGCGGGCAACGACGCGAACGTTCCGCTGCAGTACTTGACCGGCGCGCAGGCCGACGCTCTGCGCCGCGACATCCTGTTGCTCGCCTCGGGGGCGCGACGCAACGCACGAGGCAGCAACGAGGGCGCCGAGGTGCCACCGGGCGCCCCCCTCACGCTTGGCTCGAACGTCATCGATCAGCGGGTGCACGAGTTTCTCGCACCCGAGCTCGACCCGAACCTCGCCGAGCCCGAGTCGGTCGTGCACATGGACCCGGGGCGGCTCATCGGTTCGACGGTGCTCGGCGGCCCCGCGATCATCTTCGTGCTGCTCACCGCCGGCCTCATCACGGGCATCACGCTGACGGGCGAGATCGCCCTCATCGCGGGATTCATTCCCGCCATGATCGGTATCGGCGGCTTCCTCATCAGCCGCATCACCCGATCGCTGCGCTATTCGATCGCGGCGACCCCCGACGGCGTGCGGGTCGGATTCGGTCTGCTCTCAACCTCGAACGAGACGCTGCCGCCGGGGCGCATTCACTCGGTCAAGGTGAGCCAGCCGCTGTTGTGGCGGCCGTTCGGCTGGTGGCAGATCGCCGTCAACCGGGCCTCCCGCTCGTCGGCGCAGGGTGCGGGAGGCCAGGCGCAGACCACGATCCTCCCCGTCGGCAACGCCGACGACGTGCGCACCGTGCTGCGCCTGCTGCTACCCGCCGGAGTCACCGACGACTCGATGCCGATGATCGACCTCGGCCTCACCGGCTCGGGCGACGAGGGGGGATTCGTCCCCTCGCCGCGCCGAGCCCGGCCGCTGCGCTGGTTCTCCGTGAAGCGCAACGCGACCGCCCTGACGCCCGAACTCGTCATGCTGCGCACCGGCGCGATCTGGCGTGCCCTCACGCTGGTTCCGTACCCGCGCATCCAATCGGTTGCGCTCACTCAGGGGCCGATCCTGCGCGCGCTGCGACTCGGAGCCGTCGACGTGCACACCGTCGCAGGCCCCATCAGCGCCGGAATCGGCGCCCTCGACCGCGACCACGCGCTCAGCTTCTTCGAGCACGTCAGCGGGCGGGCGATCGCCGCGGCCGAGCGTGACACGAGCCACCGCTGGGGTGCCGCGGCGGGGGCCGACGCCGCGGGAGCCGACGCCGCGGAGATCGCGCTGGCCCCTCGCGCCGCCGACGAACCTCCGGCCCGGGAGGGCGCGTCGTGACCGCACGCGACGGGCGCCTCGGCGTCGGCATCGTCGGCGCGGGGCGGGTCGGCCCCGTGTTGGGCGCCGCGCTTGCCGGAGCCGGCCACGCCATCGTGGGTGTCTCGGCCGTGAGCGACGACGAGATCGACCGCGTCGACACGCTGTTGCCCGGCGCGCCCGTCGCGCGCGTGCCCGAGATCGTTGAGCGCAGCGAGCTCGTTGTGCTGGCCGTGCCCTCCGACGAGCTGCCCGACCTCGTCCGGGGGCTGGCCGCGGCTGGTGCGTGGCAGCCCGGCCAGCTGGTGTTGCACACGGCGCCCGGCCACGGCGTCGGCGTGCTCGACCCGGCGCGCGCGGCCGGTGCGATTCCGTTGGCCGTGCATCCGGCGCTCGACTTCACCGGCACATCCATGGATCTGATGCGGTTGCGCGAGGCGTGGTGCGCCGTGACGGCTCCCGCCCCCGTGCTGCCCATCGCCCAGGCGCTCGTCGTCGAGATGGGCGCTGAGCCGATCGTGATCGACGAAGCCGACCGGCCCGCGTACGCCGACGCGATCGCGGCCGCGTCGCAGTTCTCGCGTGCCGTTGTCGACCAGGCGGTCGACGGCTTGCGCAGCATTGGCGTCGACGAGCCGGGTCGCGTGCTCGGCGCCGTGGTGCGCTCCGCGGTCGAGAATGCCCTGCGCGAGGCGAGTGGCAGCCGCATCGACCCGGAACGATTCGTGCCGGAGGCCGACAACGACCACAATGGGGCACCGTGACCCACGACGCTGCCCCCGCTCCGCCGGTCGTGATCGACACCGTCGCCGGCGTGCGATCGGCCGTGGATGCGTGGCGAGCATCCGGTCAGTCGGTCGCGCTCGTTCCGACCATGGGGTCGCTGCATGACGGCCACCTGGCGCTCGTTGACCGCGCTGCGCAACTGGCCGACCGCGTCATCGTGTCGGTGTTCGTCAACCCGCTGCAGTTTGGTCCGAGCGAAGACTTCGAGCGCTACCCGCGCAGCCTGGAGGCCGACCGTGCGCTGCTCGCCGGGCGCGGAGTCGACGCGGTGTTCGCGCCGAGTGCCGACGAGATGTATCCGTCGGGCGGCGTCGCGACCCGGGTGACCGCGGGCGATGTCGGCGAGCGCTTCGAGGGGGCCTCGCGCCCGGGCCACTTCGACGGGGTGCTCACCGTCGTCGCGAAGCTGCTCGGTATCGTCACCCCGCACGTCGTGCTGTTCGGCGAGAAGGACGCCCAGCAGGTGTTTCTCGTCACCCGCATGGTGCGCGACCTCGACATCGACACCCGCGTGGAGGTCGTCGACACCGTGCGCGACCACGATGGGCTGGCCCTGTCGAGCCGCAACGCCTACCTTGACGAGCCCCACCGCCGGGTGGCGCTGGCGATTCCGGCGGCCCTCGACGCGGCCCGCTCGGCCGCTGACGGTGGGGTGGACGCGGCCCTGGCGGCGGCCCAGTCGGCGCTCGCCGGTCACCCCGAGGTCGACGTTGACTACGTTGCTCTCGTCGACCCGGCGACGTTCGACCCGGTCGCCGACGACCACCGCGGCGCCGCCCGGATGCTCGTGGCCGCGCGCGTCGGCGGCACGCGCCTGATCGACACGGCCGCGATCGCGCTCGGCTGATCCTGGGCCGTTGGGCCGTTGGGCCGTTGGGCCGTTGGGCCGTCGGGCCGTTGAGCCGTTGGGTTCGCGGTGCTGCGAGGCTCGTGCTGCCGCGCCCGCGGTGCCCGCTGCCGGGGGCTGCCGAGAAGCATGCGGGGTTCACCGCCACTACTCCGGTGTAGGACTTCCTACACCGGAGCTAGATAGCTGCGCGATGTGTGTCCCTACGCTTGTGTAGGACTTCCTCCACCGGAGTAGTCGCGCGAGGGGGTGCATGTCCTGCGTCGCTTTGTGCGGCGGTGCCCGCGTCCTGGGCGCGCACTCGCCCCCGTGCCCACTCGCCTCCGTGCGCACTCGCCCCCGTGCCCACTCGCCCCCGTGCGCACTCGCCCCCGTGCCCACTCGCCTCCGTGCGCACTCGCCCCCACGCACACTCGTCCTCGCACACCTCTCGCCCTCGCCCCGCCCTTCCGGAGCCGCATTGGTGAACCGGAGCCCGCTTGGTGGGGCTCTCGTTCAATGCAGCGGCTCCGGTTCGCCGCGGGGCGCCGCGGGGCGCCGCGCCGCGGGGCGGGGCGCGCGGGGCAGGGGGACGACACCTGCGCGGGGGCCCGCGTCGAGTCAGGGTGCGTACGCGCGCCGTTAGGCTAGAGCGGTTGACCGAGGAGCCCCACGCATGACCGAGAACACCGCAGCGCCGACGAGCGCGGCGCCCGCCGACGCGAGCGACGAGCCGACGATCGAGGAGATCGCCGAGCAGAAGCAGGTGCGCCTCGACAAGCGTGAGCGGATGCTCGCGGCCGGCATCGAACCGTACGCGATCGGTCTCGAGGTGACCGACAGCATCCCCGCCGTGCGTGAGCGGTTCCCTGAGCTCGAGGCCGACGTGCAGACCGGGGAGCGCGTCGCGCTTGCCGGCCGCATCGTGTTCAGCCGCAACACCGGCAAGCTCTGCTTCGCCACGCTGCAGTCGGGTGACGGCTCCCGCATCCAGGTGATGGTGTCGCTCGCCGAAGTCGGCGACGAGTCGCTCGCCCAGTGGAAAGAGTTCACCGACCTCGGCGACCACGTCTTCGTCGAGGGCGAGGTCATCACGAGCCGCCGCGGCGAGCTCAGCATCATGGTGTCGAGCTGGGCGATCGCGGCGAAGGCGATTCTGCCGCTGCCGACCCTGCACAAAGAACTCAGCGAAGAGACGCGCGTGCGCCAGCGCTACCTCGACCTCATCGTGCGCGAGCAGGCCCGCCAGACGGTCCGAGCCCGGGCGCTCGCGGTCGCGAGCCTGCGCCAGACCTTCGCCAACCACGGCTACCTCGAGGTCGAGACGCCGATGCTGCAGACCATGCACGGCGGCGCCTCGGCCCGCCCGTTCGTGACGCACTCGAACGCGTTCGACACCGAACTGTTCTTGCGCATCGCCCCCGAGCTGTTCCTGAAGCGCGCCGTCGTGGGCGGCATCGAGCGGGTGTTCGAGATCAACCGCAACTTCCGCAACGAGGGCGCCGACTCGACCCACAGCCCCGAGTTCGCGATGCTCGAGGCCTACCAGGCGTACGGCGACTACCACCAGATGGCCGACCTGACGCAAGAGATGATCCAGAACGCGGCGCTCGCCGTCGCCGGGTCGCACGTCGTCACCTGGGCCGACGGCACCGAATACGACCTCGGCGGCGAGTGGGATCGCCTCAGCATGTACGAGTCGCTGAGCGAGGCGGCGGGCGTCGAGGTGACCCCCGAAACCCCCATGGCCGAGCTCAAGAAGCTGGCCGACGCTGTCGACATCGAGATCGACCACCCGCTGCCGGGCAAGTACGTCGAAGAGCTGTGGGAGCACTACGTCAAGGGCTCGCTCACCCGGCCGACCTTCGTCATGGACTTCCCGGTCGACACGAGCCCCCTCGTGCGCGAACACCGCACGAAGAAGGGCGTCGTCGAGAAGTGGGACCTCTACGTGCGCGGCTTCGAGCTCGCGACGGCCTACTCCGAGCTCGTCGACCCGGTGATTCAGCGCGAGCGGTTCGTCGCCCAGGCGAAGCTCGCCGCCGGCGGCGACCTTGAGGCGATGCAGCTCGACGAGGCCTTCCTTACGGCGCTCGAGCACGGCATGCCCCCGTCGGGCGGAATGGGTATGGGCATCGACCGCCTGCTCATGGCGCTGACCGGTCTCGGTATTCGCGAGACGATCCTGTTCCCGCTGGTCAAGTAGCGCGGAGTAGCCTCACACCATGGTGTTCAACCGCGACGACGAGCTGAAGCTCCCCGGAGACGACGAGAAGAAGAAGCAGGGCGTGTCGATGAACCGCTTCGCCCTGTGGCTGGTCGTTGGCGGGTTCGGCGCCTATCTGCTGCTCTCGGGCATCTTCGGAATCATCGAGAAGTCGGGCCAGTAGCGGCCGCGCCGCGCACGCGGCATCACCCCCGTACTGGGGCGAGCGACTCGCGCCAGTACGGCTCTAGCCTGAGGCTGTCCGAAAGGACCGCACCCGGCTACCCGGCCGACACCCCGACGGCGGTTCGTTCAGACAGCACCCGACCCGAACCCGATGTGTCTGGCGTACCCGCGCCGACGACCTTCGCCCGACCCGAACGGCGAACCCCCATGGCTATTAAGTTGCGCCTGCGCACGGCTGCGAGCTTCATCGCTGGCATGGCGATCGTTTTCGCGATCGCCTGGGCCGACAGCGCCTTCGCCGTTGACTCGCTGCGCATCACGTCCCCCGCGCAGGGTGAGACGGTTGCCGGCGATCTGCGGGTTGAGGGCATTGTGGGCGGCGCCGGTGACGTTGACGTGACGCTGTCGCTGGCTCCTCAGGTGCTGGGCGACTGCCGCCCGTCTGTGCTGGATCGCGTTGTCACGGTGAGTGCGGGCGAGCCGTTCGCCGTCACCATCGTGACCGCCGGGCTCGACGCGGGCAGGTACTGCGTCGTCGCCGTCGCCGACGAGGGTCGGCTGTCGGCCGCAGTCGGCGACGTCACGATTGAGCCGGGCCTGAGTGAGCTCGATGGCTTCCAGCTGCCGACCCTGCCGCTCGACGGCGGGGATGCTCGTGGCCCTTCTCCGACGGGCTCCGACGCGGCCGTCATCATCCCCATCGCGCTCGGCAGCGTTGCCGCCGTTAGCGTGGTCGTCCTGTCCGTCGGCCTGGTCTACCGCCGCCGTCAGCTGCAGGACTCGTAGGAGCCGTCGCGCTCGCCCGGCCGCGCGCCGCGGGCGCGACGGTCTGCGTGGGGGCCGCTCCGAGCATCCCCGCGTACCATGTGGGCATGCCTGAATCGTTCTGGGGGAATGTGATCTTCTCGGTCACGCCCACGATCCTTCTCGGGCTGCTGTTCTGGTTCGCGATGCGCGCGATCATTCGCGCCGACCGCGCCGAACGACAGACGTTCAGCGAGATCGAGGCTGAAGAGCGGGCGCGCATCGAGAAGCAGGGTGCCGACCCGCACGAGTGAGAAGCGGCGGCGGCGCGGACGACTCTGTCCGCTCGTGAGCTCGAACGGCGGCGAGGGGGGAGCACGGCGTGGCGAGTCTGATCGGGGACCCCATCGGGCGGGCGCTCGGCGAATTGCACGAGCGGCTGCGACACGACTATCGCGGCGAGGTATCAGCGTCGATCCCGACGCTGGCAAACGCCGACCACCGACTCTTCGGGCTCGCCGTCTGCACTCCCGACGGCTACGTGTCGGCAGCCGGCGACACCGACGTCGAGTTTTCGGTGCAGTCGATCTCGAAGGCGTTCACGTACGCGCTGGCGTTGAACGATCGCGGGCTGGAGTCGGTGCACGAGCACGTGGGGGCCGAGCCGAGCGGCGAAGCGTTCAGCGCGATCAGCCTGGAGGAGGAGACGGGGCGCCCCGACAATCCGATGATCAACGCGGGGGCGATCGTGACGTGTGCCCTCGTTGACGGGGCGGACGCGCATGAGAAGTATGAGCGCATCCACGCGTTGATGGAGGCCGCTGCCGGCCGCCCGCTCGGATTCGACGAGACGGTGTACGAGGAGGAGCAGGGCGCCAGCGACCGCAACCGTGCGCTCGCCCACTTCATGCGCAGTGCAGGATCGCTCACCGACGAGGTTGACCCGACGATGGAGGTGTACCTGAAGCAGTGCTCGGTGCTCGTGTCGACTCGCGATCTCGCGGTCATGGGCGCCACGCTCGCGTCGGGCGGCGTCAACCCGTTGACGGGTGACCGGGTCTTCAGCGGCACGGTGGCCCGGCACGTGTTGACGGTCATGGCCACGTGTGGAATGTACGACTACTCGGGCGAGTGGTTGCTCACGGTCGGGACGCCGGCGAAGAGTGGGGTTTCTGGGGGGCTGATCACGGCGAGTCCCGGCCAGTTCGGTATGGGCCTGTTCAGCCCGAAATTGGATGCGCGGGGCAACTCGGTGCGAGCCGTTTCCGCTTCGCAGGATCTCGCGAACCGCTACGAGCTGCACGCGCTGACCCTGCCCGGCGGGAATCTGCCGGTGGTGCGTGAGAGCGAGGAGCGCTGGCCCGAGCACGGCGCCGGCGTGGTGTCGGTGCAGGGCGACCTGGTGTTCGCGTCGATGCGCGGAGTGTTGAACGCGATCGAGGATGTGCTGGAGTCCTCCGACCGGGTGCTGGTGCTCGACCTGGACCGGGTGACGCGCGTGCACCAGGTGGGTGAGCGGATTCTGCAGGAGGCGATTGATCGGCTCGAGCAGCACGATCACGCCGTCGTCATTGTGGATGGGGCGCAGCGCGGAATCGTCTCGGGCGCGGTCGAGGTTGCGAGCCTCGAGGAGGCGAAGGAGTGGTGCGCGGCGCGCTAGGCGCTACGGCTGCTCGCGGGGCCTCAGGCGGATGCTCGGCAGGGCGGGCGCGGGAAGCGCGGGCCCGTCATACCCATCCACGTGGCCAAATCGACCCGCGCGGTCGGCGTCGTCGATGACGTCCGTCTGCCAGCGCTCGCGGAATGCGACGATCTCGTCGTGGTCGCGGCCGATGAAGTTCCACCACATGACGATCGGCTCGCCGAGCGGGGTTCCGCCGATCAGCAGGATGCGCAGCGGCGCGTCGGCCCCCGCCTCGATACGCAGGTAGTTGGCGCCCGGCGCGAGGTACCCGAGTTGCGTAGCCGCCACCTCGTGCTCGTCGTCGAGCGTCGCGTGGCCGGAGTCGACGAGCACGCCGTGCTCGAACGCCGGGTCGAGCGCCAGGTCGATGACGGCCCCCGCCGGCAGGTCGAGCTGCGCCCCGAGCAGTGGTGTGAACGTGCGGGCCACCGCCGCGTGATCAGCCAGCTCGGGCAGCTCGCCGACGAACACCCGCACGGTCGCGTCACCGAGCCGCACCGGCACGGGTTCCGTGTGCTCGAAGAACGGCGCGATGTGCCGGTCGCGGTCCGGCAGCGCCACCCACAGCTGCGCTCCGTGCAACCGGGTGGTCGTCGGCGTCGACACCTCCGAGTGCTGAATGCCCGAGCCCGCCGTCATCAGGTTCAGCTCGCCGGGCCGCACCATCTGGTGGGCGCCCGTCGAGTCGCGGTGCTCGATCTCACCCTCGAACAGCCAGCTGACGGTCTGCAGTCCGGTGTGGGGGTGGGGAGGGACGACCATGCCGGCATCCCGTTCGGTGATGTCGTCGGGGCCATAGTGATCGAGGAAGCACCACGCCCCGATGAGGCTGCGCCCGCGCTGCGGCAGAGTGCGGCGCACGGTCATCGCGCGCGGCCCGCCGAGCGGAACCTCACGCGGCTCGAGCAGCTGGAACCGGGGCGCGGTGGTGTCGTCGCACAGCAGCTCGGCCGGCTCGACCTCGAGGTTGCTCACGCGCTCACCCTACGCCGCGTCCCTTACGATTCGAGGTCCCGTCACGAGGTTTCTGTGAGGGCGCCGAACCCCGTCACGCCCACGGCGAACAGGGGCAGGATGCGGCACCCGCCGTGGTTACCCTCGATGTAACCGGAGGCATCCCATTCCGCCGCCGTGAGGAGTGACGACATGTTTGAACGCTTTACCGACCGAGCCCGTCGGGTTGTCGTGCTGGCCCAAGAAGAGGCCAAGATGCTCAACCACAACTACATCGGTACCGAGCACATCCTGCTCGGGCTGATTCACGAGGGGGAGGGCGTCGCCGCGAAGGCGCTTGAGTCACTCAACATCTCGCTCGACTCGGTGCGCGAGCAGGTGCAAGACATCATCGGCCAGGGGCAGCAGCAGCCGACCGGGCACATCCCGTTCACGCCGCGCGCCAAGAAGGTGCTCGAGCTGAGCCTGCGCGAAGCCCTGCAGCTCGGCCACAACTACATCGGCACCGAGCACATCCTGCTCGGGCTCATCCGCGAGGGCGAGGGCGTCGCCGCGCAGGTGCTCGTCAAGCTCGGCGCCGACCTGAACAAGGTGCGCCAGCAGGTCATCCAGCTGCTCAGCGGATACCAGGGCAAGGAAGCGGTCGCCGTCGGCGGCGAGTCGACCTCCAGCGACAAGGGCTCGCAGGTGCTCGACCAGTTCGGCCGCAACCTCACCGCCGCCGCGCGCGAGGGCAAGCTCGACCCCGTCATCGGCCGCGAGAAGGAGGCGGAGCGGGTCATGCAGATCCTCTCGCGCCGCTCGAAGAACAACCCCGTGCTGATCGGTGAGCCCGGGGTCGGCAAGACGGCCGTCGTCGAGGGTCTCGCGCAGGCGATCGTCAAGGGCGAGGTGCCCGAGACGCTGAAAGATAAGCAGCTCTACTCGCTCGACCTCGGCTCGCTGATTGCCGGTAGCCGCTACCGCGGTGACTTCGAGGAGCGACTGAAGAAGGTCACGAAGGAGATCCGCACCCGCGGCGACATCATCGTCTTCATCGACGAGATCCACACCCTGGTGGGTGCGGGCGCCGCCGAGGGCGCGATCGACGCTGCGAGCATCCTGAAGCCGCTGCTTGCCCGCGGCGAGCTGCAGACCATCGGCGCGACCACGCTCGATGAGTACCGCAAGCACTTCGAGAAGGACGCCGCGCTCGAGCGTCGCTTCCAGCCCGTCATGGTCAACGAGCCGGCGCTGCCGCACGCGATCAACATCCTCAAGGGTCTGCGCGACAAGTACGAGGCGTTCCACAAGGTGTCGATCACGGATGGCGCGCTCGTGGCCGCCGTGAACCTCGCCGACCGCTACGTGCAAGACCGCTTCCTGCCCGACAAGGCCATCGACCTGATCGACGAGGCCGGCGCGCGCCTGCGTCTGTCGATCCTGTCGGCGCCGCCCGAGCTGCGCGAGTTCGACGAGAAGATCGCCGCCGTGCGCACGCAAAAAGAGGAGGCGATCGAGGGCCAAGACTTCGAGAAGGCTGCGAGCCTGCGCGACGAAGAGAAGAAGCTCCTCGGCGAGCGGCTGCGCCTCGAGAAGCAGTGGCGTGCCGGCGAGGTCGCCGCGGGCGGAACCGTCGACGAGGGCGTCATCGCCGAAGTGCTGGCACAGGCCACGGGCATCCCGGTGTTCAAGCTCACCGAGGAAGAGTCCAGCCGCCTGATCTTCATGGAGAAGGCGCTGCACCAGCGCGTCATCGGTCAGAACGAGGCCATCTCGGCGCTCGCCAAGACGATCCGCCGCACGCGCGCCGGCCTGAAAGACCCGAAGCGCCCCAGCGGCTCGTTCATCTTCGCCGGCCCCACCGGCGTCGGAAAGACCGAGCTCGCCAAGGCGCTCGCCGAGTTCCTCTTCGACGACGAAGACGCGCTGATCTCGCTCGACATGTCGGAGTACGGCGAGAAGCACACCGTCTCGCGGCTGTTCGGAGCCCCTCCCGGCTTCGTCGGCTTCGAGGAGGGCGGCCAGCTCACCGAGAAGGTGCGCCGCAAGCCGTTCAGTGTCGTGCTCTTTGACGAGATCGAGAAGGCGCACCCCGACATCTTCAACTCGCTGCTGCAGGTGCTCGAAGAGGGTCGCCTGACCGACGGTCAGGGTCGCGTCGTCGACTTCAAGAACACGGTCATCATCATGACCACGAACCTCGGCACGAAGGACATCACCGGCGGCCCCGTCGGCTTCACGATCGAAGGCAACACCGAGGCGACCTACACCGCCATGCGCGCCAAGGTTGTCGAAGAGCTGAAGAAGCACTTCAAGCCCGAGTTCCTGAACCGCGTCGACGACACGATCGTGTTCCCGCAGCTGAACCAGGAGGAGCTGCTGCAGATTGTCGACCTGTTCATGAAGCGTCTCGCCGAGCGCCTGCTCGACCGCGACATGACGATCGAGGTCTCGCAGGCCGCGAAGGAGCAGCTCATCAAGGTCGGCTGGGACCCGACCCTCGGAGCCCGCCCGCTGCGCCGCGCCGTGCAGCACGAGGTCGAAGACAAGCTGTCGGAGGAGATCCTCCACGGCCGACTCAACGCCGGCGACCACATCGCCGTCGACTTCGTCGGAGGCGAGTTCGTGTTCACGACGACCCAGCGTGAGCTGGCCGCCGTCGACGCCGGCCCCGCCGCCGGCGCCCCGGAGCTGCCGGCCGCCGACTAACGCGACCGGGCCCACGATTACCGGCCCCGCGCATCCGAATGGGGGATGCGCGGGGCCGGTTTTCGTTGCGGTGCGCCCACGCCCCTAGGCTGGTCGCCATGACCGGGCAGGGTTTTGAGGTGCGGCGGGCGCGCACGGGGGACGTGCGGGCGATCAAGGAGCTCGTCGAGCCGCTCGTGCAGCAGCGGATCCTGCTCGGCAAGGAACTCGTCGTGCTGTTCGAGTCGCTACAAGAGTTCGCGGTGGCGGTTGACGGCGCTGGTGAAGTCATCGGCTGCGGCGCCCTGCACGTCATGTGGGAAGACCTGGGCGAGGTGCGTACGCTCGCCGTTCGGTCGGACTGGCTGGGTCGAGGCGTCGGGCACGCGCTACTCGAGTACCTCGAGGGCGAGGCGCGGGCGCTCGGCTTACACCGGCTGTTCTGCCTGACGTTCGAGGTCGATTTCTTCTCGCGCCACGGCTTCGCCCCCATCGACGAGCAACTCGTCGTCGACCCCGAGGTGTACATCGAACTGCTGCGCTCGCCCGACGAGGGTGTCGCCGAGTTCCTCGACCTGTCGCGGGTCAAGCCGAACACGCTCGGCAACACGCGCATGCTGAAGTCGCTCTGACGCTCGTCAGCCGCTGAGAGTCGGGGCGTTCGCGGCGCGTGTGACCGGGTCGCGAGCATCCCCGGGGTTACTCTCGCACCATGTCGAGCCTGCGACACCCCGTCGGACCGCAGCCGCCCAGCGTCTACTGGCGGCGGCGCGCGGTGGTTGGGCTCGGCCTCATTGCGGTCATCGTCGTGATCATTCTCATCGTGGTGCGGCCGGGAACGGCTGAGCCGACCGGGTCGACCGAGCCGACCCCTGCCGCGACGGACAGTGCCGAGGGGGCTGACGGCGACGACGAGCAGAGCGACCTCGACGCCGCTGCCGAGGAGGCAGCCGCCGAAGGGGGCGGGGCGCCGCAAGCCTGCACGAGCGAGCAGGTGCAGGTCACGCCCCTCACCGACGCCGAGAGCTACGGGCCCGAGTCTCAGCCGCAGCTGTCGTTGAGCCTGCTCAACACCGGCACCCGCCCGTGCATCATCGAGGCCGGCAGCGACGTGCAAGAGTTTCTGATCACCTCTGGGCCCGACCGCATCTGGTCGTCGCGTGACTGCCAGGTCGACCCCGTTGCGGCGACCGTCGTGCTCGAGCCGGGCGAAGAGCGGTCGACGCCGGCGATTCCGTGGAACCGCACCCGCAGCGAGCCTGGAGTGTGTGACGTGCAGCGCACTCCCGTGCCGGGAGGCGGGGCGACCTATCGCCTGAGTGTGTCGGTGGGCGAGTTCGCGGGCGACGGCGACCGGCCATTCCTGCTGAACTGAGCCCGAGCATCCCGATCGGGGCGGGCTGTGGGGTGTCCCGCGTAGGCTTGAGGCGATGCCGAAGAAGAAGTCGAGCAAGAAGTCGGGCGGGCGGCCGAGCGGTCGCCCCGGGGGCGTGTCGGCGCCGAAGATGACGCGCGGCATGCCGCCGCACCGGGTGCCGGAGGACCAGCAGCTGGCGGCCGCGCTCGAGCGGCAAGACACGGCCGCCGTGGCGTTCGCCCTGCGCAACGACTACTGCATCGTGCCGCTCTTGCCCGGCAGCGGGCCCGAGCAGATTCGCGTGTTCCGCGCGGAGGGGGCCGAGAAGTTCATGTTGCTGCTGTTCTCGAGCCCGGAGCGATACGTCGACATGGTGCCGCAGGAGCCGGCGCACCGCTTCTTGGCCTACGACGGCCCCACCTTGCGCGACTTCCTCGAGCAGAACGTCGACAACCTCGAGGCGGTCGTGTTCGACGTGGCGGGCCCGCACTCGATGCAGGCCGACCCGCGTGAGGTGCTCGCGGCGCTTCAGCTCGGGGGCGAATAGCGCGGCTCGCCCGCACCGCCCGGCCCGCGCCCACCTCCCGGACCCCGGCCCGCACGCGCCACCCTCAGCGCGGCCTAGAACTCGGGGATGTCGACCTTCTCGTCTCGGGCGGTCGCGAACGCGGCCCGCACCGCCTCGCGTAAGTGCACGGCGCTCGAGTCGACGAGGGTCGTGTAGCCGAGGCGCTTCGCCTCGGCGGCGCGCTGCGGGGCGGAGGTCACACCGCGGATCTCGCCGGCGAGGCTGATCTCGCCGACGGCGGCGAGGCGTGAGTCGAGCGCCTTATCGCGCCGGGCGCTGGCGACGGCGAGCGCGATGGCGAGGTCGGCGCCGGGCTCGGTGAGACGGATACCGCCGACCGTCGACACGTACACGTCGTAGCTCGACAGGGCGATGCCGCAGCGTCGTTCAAGCACCGCGAGCAGCATGGCGACGCGGGAGGAGTCGACGCCGTTGACGACCCGCCGGGGCTGTGGGGCCGAGCTGGCCACGACGAGCGCCTGCACCTCGACGGGGAGCGCGCGCCGACCCTCGAGCGCGATGGCGACGCAGGTTCCGCTGACCGGGGCGCTCGCGTGCGAGCGGAACAGCTCGCTCGGGTCGGCGACCTCCGCGATGCCGTCGCCGGTCATCTCGAAGCAGCCCACCTCGTCGGTGGGGCCGAAGCGGTTCTTCAGCGCGCGCACGAACCGGAGGCTGGTCTGCCGGTCGCCTTCAAACTGGCAGACGACGTCGACGAGGTGCTCGAGCATCCGTGGCCCCGCGATGGTGCCGTCTTTCGTGACGTGCCCGACGAGCAGCACGGGCAGCGCGCGCTCTTTCGCGACCCGGATGAGCGTGGCTGCGACCTCGCGCACCTGCGCGACGCCGCCGGCGAGCCCGTCGATGAGCGCCGACGCCACCGTCTGCACCGAGTCGACGATAAGCAGGCTGGGGTGCACCTCATCGAGCTGGCCGAGGATCGTGGCGAGGTCGGTCTCGCTGGCGAGGTACAGGTTGTCGCTCAGCGCCCCCGTGCGGCCGGCGCGCAGCCGCACCTGGGCGACCGACTCTTCGGCGCTGACGTAGAGCACGCGCTGCCCCGACCGCGCCGCACGGGCCGCGACCTCGAGCAAGAGAGTCGACTTACCGACTCCCGGCTCACCCGAGAGCAGGATGGCCGCACCGGGTACGACGCCTCCGCCGAGCACGCGGTCGAACTCACCGATCGTCGTGGGCGTGTGGCTCTGCTCGCCCTGCTCGACCTCGGTGATGGGGCGGGCGGCGCGTGCCTCGGGGACGCGGGCCGGGGCTGTCTGCCGGGAGGGAGCATCCGCTTCGACGACGGTGCCCCACTGCTGGCACTCGCCGCAGCGGCCGGCCCACTTGAGGGTCGTCCACCCGCACTCGGTGCAGCGGAAGTTCGCGGTCGTACGGGCCATGGGTCAAGGGTAGGGGCGAGCGCCGACAGTGCCGTTTCGACGACGATGCCGCGCTGTACTACACTCGTCGGCGGTGACGTGTCCGAGCGGCCGAAGGTGCAACTCTCGAAAAGTTGTGTAGGGTAACCCCCTACCGTGGGTTCAAATCCCACCGTCACCGCCACGGGGCTCCTTGCGAAACTCCTCGAGATTCTTTGCGAAACTGGGGCCAAATGAAAACGCCGCCGAGAAATCGGCGGCGTTTTCGCGTTTCTGCCGGTTGGTGGAGCTCTCGATCGATCTGGGAGACCCCGATTTTGCCCCCAGAGACGGCAAAAGGCCCCGCGAACCCGTTTTCGGGCATGGCGGAGCCTTCGGTACAGCTTGAGTGTGATGAGAATTGGTGTCGCTTAGCGCGTCATCTTCGCAGTGGTGGGGGCGGATCGAATGACAGGTCGACTTCGTCTTTTCGATACTTGTCAGCGCTGAAGTAGCCGCTCTTGCGAAGCCGGTCGCGGGCACGGACGATCTTCTTGCGGGGCGGCTTCGCCCCGCGTTTCAGCGCATTGTCTTTGGCCAACTGTGCCTTGAGGAAGATCGCGATGCGTTGGATGTTGAAGTGGGCAAGCGCGATGGTGGTCATGAAATAGAGGGCGGTGAGTCCGCGCATGCGACGCATCCGCGGGTCGACGATCGTTCCCGATTTCGCTTTGAAATCTTCGTTGAGCGCCTCGACGGTGTTTCGGCCGACCTTCATGGTCGTTTCCCATTTTTCGGACTTGTAGGAGTACTTCTGCCGGTACTTCTGCCCGATGTTCGCGTCGAACTTCACCGAGCTCTGCGTGCAGATTTTGTCTGGCGCCACCGGAAGGTTGCTGTCTTCGACGACTGGCTTGAGCTTCTTGGAGGACTTCGGATGGATGGCACGCAACGGACACTCGAGCGTCGCTTGAGGCCCATACGCCGGGCACATCATCGGAACGCTTCCGTCAGCGGCGGGGCTCTCCTTGGCTCGGAGTCGGTATTGGCGTCGTTCCTCCAGGCGGGCGAGCATGGTCTCTTCATCGATGAGGCCCTGGTTGTGGTCGCGGGCTGCATGGAGGAGGTTCTTTGGGGTCGCGCAGCAGAAGAACTCTCCCTCGGTCAATATGGCACCGGCATGTCCGCCCTTGGGCCCGAATTGTGTTTGGTTGTCGCCGCCGCCTTTGTATCCGGTGGCGATTCCGATTCCGAGTTGGCGTAGTGGCTCGTGGTAGTTCTCCACCGCTTGGCCCGCTGCGTATGCGCCGTCGCCGACGAGCACATCGACGGAAATACCGTTGGACACGACGTGCCGCAGGCCGCGAACGACTTGGGCGCCGACTTCCTTGTTCGGCGCAGTGACGGAGGAGGCGACGACGAGGTTGGCGTGCTCTTTTTCCTTTCCGGATTCCGATTGGCTCATCATCGTCACCGAGAGCATGTAGACCTGGTCAAGCTCGACGGCCTCGCTCGCGGCGGCATCCTCGCGGAGGATTCGTGAGTCTTTCCGCGGGTAGAGTCCGGCGTCAGGTTCCAGAACGTATCGCTCGACCAAGGAGCCATCCGACTTACGGGTAACGACCAGTTCCTTGCCTTTGACGATCTTGCGCCGCCGAGACTGGCTCACAGCGCGCAGCGCAGTCTGATCAACAGTGGCAACGCCGCTCCACTTTTTGCGCCGCAACCACCGAGGCTGCATGTTGAACGTCATTTGCAGTACCGCGGCGTTGAACTGTGCTGCGCGTTCCTTACGCATCTCTTGATCGTCAGGGTCGCGCTGCAGTTCCAGTTCGCGACGCTCTTCTTGTGTGTACATGAGCCGCTTGCCCGGGTGGCTGTCGATCAATTTCAACAGCCGGACCAGTGCGCGCCGGCAACGGTAGTACCAGCGTTCTTCCTCGAGTGTGGCGTCGTTGTGAATCTTGATCTTGTCGATGCCAAGAAGTTCACGAGCGGAGTCGTCCAAGTTGTGGGCGACGGCCTTGGCGAGCTCCCGGATGAGGAACCCTGTGCCAGCACTTCGCAGAAGGAAACACAGGAGCAGAATTTCCCGGTCTCCAAGCACCGGGGGTCGTCCGCCGGCGTGCTTGTCGAGAGTGTCGATTCGACGCCAGTTTTCCAACATCGGCAGGATCGGTGATGCTTCCAAATGCGCTGCCATGTGCGCCATATCCTCTGCACTGAACTTGCGAACATCGTTACCCTCATTGAGGACACGTGCGGGGGAGAAGAAGTTCGGCAACGAGTCGATCTCGACGTCGGTCCATTCCTCATCGTCGAAACCGTCGTCGAGGATTTCGCCAGTGCTGCTGTTGACCTGCACTACAGCTCACCCCCGTGCGCGGTGGCGCCGAACGTGACGTACGGCAAATGGATGTCCAGTGCCTTGAAAGCGGTAAGCCCGGCAATGGTGAGCACGTAGGGGGCGGGAGCCTGGTGGAGCCACTCGACAATCCAGCTTGAACGCAGCCGGTGTGGCTGTGGACCCTGAGCATCTGGTCGGCTGGTGATTTCGGACATCAGGGAGCGTCGCGCAGCGGTGGCTGCCGGTGCGAGCAGGAAGTCTTCCGGATCACCGGCGGTCACCATCACCAGTTCCAGGTGGCGGGCCCACGCGGGGTTGATCGGAGCGGTCCGGGACCTGGTCCCGCGAACGAGGACATGCGGGGTGGTTGCGTTCACGTGAACGTCGCGGACACGAACGAGTTCCACCTCGTAACGTCTGAGCCCCGCACCTCTGCAAAGACCCAGAACACCGTGGGCGTTTCGGCGACGGCTGGCAGTGGATTGCTTGTCTGGCCAACTGCGCAGCCACGGCTCGTCGCTGGGCAGGTAGGGGGCGCCGAAGGATACGGCGTACTTCACGTCCGTGCGTGGTCGTTCGGTTCCCGACACCACCCCGGCGATGTGGGAAAGCATGGTCGCGGCGCGACTGCGCGTGGCAGCTGCGCTGTGACGGTGGACGTCGGTGACGAACCGGTCGATGACGGATTGGCGCATCACTGCGGGGATGGTGAGATCCACCCCCGCGGTCTGCCATGCCCACACCGCAAGTCGACTGACGAAATACATCATCTTCACCGCGATGGGACGGTTCGCGGGGCGCGCCGAGGTGACCACCGTGCGGGTGAAGTCCGCAACGGTGCTCCAATGCTGCATCGGTAGACGGGGCATGTAGGTGGAGATGGTGTGTTCTACCTCTCGGGGCAATGGTTTTGCGCTCATGCCCATTACCTATGCGGCGAAGTTTTCCCAGCCGGGAGGTTCTTGGGCCAAACGCGAGTTGGTCGCTCCTTCTATGCGCGGATTCGACCTTTCTGCCGGTGACTTGCGGAAAAGACCCGGTCAGGCGCTGCATGAGGTGGTTCAGCTCGGGCGTGTTGCGGCTACATCTGTTGGTCCGCGAAGGCGGCGTGAGGCCTCGATCGGGTTGGGAAGGGGCGCGAATCGCACGAAGCGGTCAAGTGATACCAGGGATTGCACCCCCGATGCGGCGAGGAGCACCAGGGTGGGGGTGCCGACGGTGAAGTGGTGAACGATCCAGGTTGATCGCATGCGCCGTGTTTGCAGATCCACGCGCTGTTCACTGTGGGAGACGAAGTCGGTGATGAGGTTTCGGTTGTGTCCGTGGCGGCGTTGCCGAAACAGCCACCCGTCTTCCTGCGCGTCCAGCAGGTGTGTCTCCCACTCTCGAAGCACGGTCACCTGGCGGGGGCGTGCGCCGGTAACGGCGACGTGGACGCCTTCGTCTGTGCAGGTGATGTCATCGCTTCGCACCGCGAGCAGTTCTTTGGCGGTCAGACCAGCTCCCAGCCCCAAGGCGAGAAGTATGTGCGCATTGCGGCGTCGTGACTCGGTTTGTTGCGCGGCCGCCCAGCTGCGCAGCTGTACGACATCGGCGGGCGTGTAAGGGGTCATCGGATCGCTGTTGCCCAACGGCCGAAGCGCGCGGGTGATGGTTTGGCTGGAGTGCAGGATCTCGCTCATCCGATTCAGCCGCGACCGCAGCGTGTTTCGACTGGCCGAGGTCGAGTATCCCGTCAGCCCCGAATCGATAAACCGTTCGATCGTGGCGCGCGAAAACACCTGGTGCCGCTCAAGCTCCATGCCTGCGCTTTGCCACGCCCAGAGCGTCAACGGTGCGGCAGCGGCGAAGAGCTCCTTGTCTGAGTAGCGAGTATCCGGTGATGCCAGGTCAACGCAGTCGACCACGAACGGGCCAATCTGCCGCCAATACGCGGTGTCCATCTTTGGCTGGTACCTGGCCAGCGCCTCAGCGATCGTTGCGCCCATCCACTGACTCCCCTCCTAGTCCTTGTCGTCACTCGATGCGGAGACGACGAGGGAAGACCGTAGGCGGGCACCGGTGCACAATTCACCGCTGCAGTGCTCCAGATCGACCAGCCCGCCGACCACCACAAAGGCGCGCGACCGTTTCGCCGCATTTGTCTGCAGCGAGGGTCACTTGGCCCTTGACCCGCCGCCACCTCACGCGGGTCACCACGGCATCACTTCTCAGGAATCGAGCTACCCATGTCTCTCGCTGCACCCACCCCCTCGCTGAAGCAGGCACAGACCTACCTGGCCATGCGCCACCCCGACGAGGTGCGAACCCTCGCCCGCGAGCTCAAGGTCGCCAACAGCCTTCCCCAGCACATGAACGAGTACTTCTTCCACAGTTTTTCCGAGGCGAGGAAGCCCAACGACTACGAGACCGCTCTCGGTTCGGTGAACATCTGGAGGTACACCGCGCGCATCGCCATCCGCCTGCACGAGCTGCTCGGCATGCCGGAGGAGGCTGTTCTGGAAAACGGCACTCTCATCTACGTCAGCTACGTCAACAACGTGCCCGCAGAGACCGTCTCCGAGCAGATCATCGCCGTCCAGATGGACATGGTCTGCTGAAGCACGGCGCCCTGCGCGATGCGATTGCTCGCTCGTTCTTTCAGCCGCGGACGAGGTGGTTTTGGACTACCACTAGTTCGTGCTCACCAGCTACGTCCACGACATTTCCGCCCACGTCGTTGCAGACCAACTCGTCGCGATTCATCTAGATCACCCCGCTTAGCGACCGGCGACACGCGCCCCTCGCTGGCGGCGCGCACAGACGGGGACCCGGACGTGCCGCGCATAGGGAGGTCATGACGACGATCAAAAAGTTCCAGTCCCTTTGCCCACGTGACCAGATCGCCCTGCTGGATCCTGGCGCGACCTTCACCACCGTGATCGACTTTCGAGGACAGGGACGTGAAGTGGTCACCACCTCCGCCAAAGCGAAGACCATGGACATGCCGATCATTCGGCGCATCGCACGCCAGGACAACCTCCTGGTGTACACGAGCGCGACCGCCGTTCGAGTTGCCCGACCGGCGGCATCCAAGACAACCAACGCGGGCCCAGATGACGCATCGGGTGCGCCAAGGCTTGCTGACGAACACTGACCTACGCGCGAAGAACTCGCCGGCAACCAACGCGACACGCTCTGCGGGGCGCGGACGTCAACAGCACTCGATCTGGGTAGCGGTGTCTTTCCGGAGGTGTCGTTTGCCACTTCCACTGCACCGGACTGCTTCCCAATCTGCGGGTGGGCCGGCAACGCCGACGGGTTCGAGAACGCCGCATTGTCGCCGCCCGTAGGTCCGATAGGTGGAGCCGTGTCGAGTCGATCCCGGCTCGCCCGACGGGCCCGCATAGAGGCAGGACAGGGCGACATGACGTCGCCCCGCACCTGCCGCACGGCCGGTGTGCACTCTCGAAAGGAAAGGCATTCCATGCCCGCTTTGCCCCCTGTCCCGTCCCGCACGGATGCGCTGCGCATCCTCGATCGATCGGAGGGTGACCTCGTCGTCAACTCCGCTCACCTCCTGCTCGTTTCCGAGGAGTTGAAGAAGCTCGCTCCGTCGAAGGTTTCGCGGGTCATCGACCAGATCGACGACTCGCTGCTCGCCGCGCGCCGCGATGTCTGGCCCGCTGGCTGGGGTTACTTCGCCCAGGTCGCGGTCCACTTGGACGCTCGCGAGCTCGACGCCGTCGCTCTGGTGATGAAGCACCACGAGTTGGTCGCTGCAGGGCTGTGGGCTGACGTGCGGCCTCGCCAGATCGCCATCCAGTTGAGCTGGATGTAGGCGACTGCCAGCACCCCGGATGGGGTGTGCCGCGCATAGGGCTTCCGGGTGCATTCGTCACCCGGAAAGGACCGGTGCACGGTGCACCCCAACCAGGATGCCTTCATCACGTTTCACGAACAGTGGAAACGAATCGCCCAGCGTCGACGATTCGCGCCCACCCGATCCGTTGACCACTACCGAGCCTGGGCAGACCCCGCCTCTGGCCGAGCACGCGAACGCAAATGGGTCCGCACGTGCGCCGACGTCGAAGACCACGTCGCACGCTTCGGAACCTTCCCCCACACCGACGGCCGCCACAACGGCACCACCGAGCGTCGCTTGGCGCACTGGATCCGCTACCAGCGCCGCGCCCAGGACAGTCTCAGCGGTTATCAGCGGGGCCGGCTAGAGCTTCTGCCCGGCTGGGCGTGGGAGCCGCGCGAGGAACGCTGGCTGGACTGGCTCACCGAGTACGAACAGTTCGTCCGCCAAACCCGACGGCGACCACGGCGCAGCAGCAACGACCCGCTGGAGGCGCGCCTTGCGATCTGGCACCGAAACCAAAGCCAACGACTGGCTGAGGGGCGACTCGATGACGAACGAGAAAGCCTCTTGCGGCAACTCGACGCGCTCGTGCGGCGACTCGCGCGGTAACTCGGTGTCGTCCTCGCCCAGCACTATTTCGGCGAAACGCAACACCCGACGGGGCGAGGGTGGGCTCATGTCACAGCCAAAGAACTCCCCGCCGCCCGTGAGCGACGAGCCAGAACCTATCGTCATTGTCACCAACATGATCGACTTCTATCGGCAGCAAGCCGTCGGTCTACGCGAATTCTTCGCCCGATCGGACGCAGACCCGACAGGACTGATCAGCGCGGTCATGTTGCAGGCTGCCGTGCAGGTGCTCGACGATTTCCTCTCACCGATCACGCAACCCTTCAGCGGAGAACGCCTCCGAGTTCAACTCGATCTGCTCCCGTCGTGCATCGCGGAAAGCTGGCAGCACTTCCCCGCGATCATGCTCACCACGGTCAGCGACCTCGCCTCGTCGTTTTGCAAAGGATTCAGCCCCGCAGACACCGTCCTCGGCGCACTCGCCATGGACCTGATTCTTGAAGAGGCTGACTTCATCGCCGAAAACTGGATCGGGCCCGTAAACCCTGCAGACATCGATGCGGTCCGTGACTTGATGTACAACGACACCGAGCACCAGCTGTACTACCTCCGCACAGAACCTTTAGGCGAAGAGGGACTTGACTCATTGTTCGAGTCGTACTTCGACCACGAGAACGGGCTCAACGGCCTGCACCCGTGGGTGGAAACCGAACGCTGACCGGCCACCGGCGCCCGCCCACAGCCGCTTCCCTCCCAGGGTGCGTGCATGGCACTAGATGGGCGAAATGTTTCGGCCGCCTCGACGAGGCTCACCCCATGACACAGTCACCCACGCGCCGCTTCATTGTTCGCCACGAACCGACCCAGCGCACCGACGCCACCGAATGGCGGGAGTTCTACGGCAAGCAGACCGCCGGCATTCGGACGTTCCTGGGCAAGAGTGACCCGACCGGAGAGCTCAGCATCCTTCTCCTGTCGGCCGCTGTGTCCGTGATGGAGGAACTCCTGTCGCCGATCATCAGACCGCACAGCGGCTACGACAACCCGTGGGAGCCCTTGTCTGAGCTGCCGGAATGCATCTCGCGCGACTGGGAGCGCCTTCCCGGCATCATGCTGGTGCTCGTCAGCGACCACGCAGCAGCATTCACTAACGGATACACACCGCCGGAGACCGCCCTCGGAGCTCTCGCCATGGAACTCATCCTCAACGAAGCTGCCTTCGCCGCAGAAATGGCCCAAGACACCATCACGCCTGACGGCCTCAATGAGCTTCGCGACGAACTGTTCGACGACACCGACCACCTCCTCCTCTACACCGTCCCCCGGGTCCTCACGGAAGAGGAGATGGAGAGCCTTTTCGAGTCCACCTACGAGCACACGAACAAGCTCAACGGCCTGCACCCCTGGGTGGAAACCGAACGCTAACAAGACGCCCGACGGTCCGCCCTCGACTCCATAGTCGACTCTGCTCATGTGCCATGCTGAGCTGCCGCCGTGCACCACTTCGGCGAAACCGCCAATCAAGCACGGGCAGTGTGCACGCATGACGGTTGAAGCATCCCGAGCTGACCGCGTGATCCTCATCGACTTCGACGGGGTGCTCAACATGCCCCGTCATCCCGAGGACGTGGAACGACTGCTCATCGCGCAGGGGCGTGAGCCGTCGGCACGGGACGAGTTCCCGTGGATGAAGAAGGCGCCGGCCGACATCATGCGGATGACGTTCTGTGGCATGGGAGGGGCGCCGGTGTGGGGTGCGCTTCGCGCCTCGGTGATCGCCGAGCTCCGCGACATCGCTGAGGCCGGAGCCGCGCGGATTGTGTGGGCGACGAACTGGCTGACCGAGCCCAAACGACTCCGCGACGTGTCCGAGCAGGCGTCGCTGGGTTTCATCGAGTTCCCGGAGCTTGGCGACATCGTGCCGCAGAATGCGCCCCTCGACCAGTGGATGCGCCATTGGAAGCTCGACCTCGCCTACAGACACGTCGACACCGGGACGCGAGTGCTGTGGATCGACGACCAGCTCGAAAAACGACCGACGAGGCCCCACCTGGAGCACCTCGACGTGATCGCACCGTCCCTGTTCTTCGGCTTAAACCCTGCCCACTGCGAACTCATCCGCGGTTGGCTGCGCGGCGACAAACTCGCCGTGTTCGACAACCGCGCCTTCCCCGGCTGGCACAACACCACCGGACACAGCACGTCAGGGGAATCGGGCTCGTGAACGACGCCATCAAGTCGCAAACACCGGTTGTCATGCTCGACCTTGACGGGGTGATTCTCCTGCCTCGATTCCGCGCCGACATCGAACACCGCGCGCTCCTCCGCGGCGAACACCCCACAGGCGACCACGAGTTCCCTTGGCTCAAACACGGCGCCCCTGCCGACCTTGAACGCGTCACCGTGCCGGGCCTGAACGGGAACCCCGTTTACGGGGTGATCCGCCGAAGCGTGGTCACCGCCCTGACCGCGATGACACTGGAAGGTGATGTGCAATTCGTGTGGAACACCACGTGGCTGATCGCACCCGACCGCCTCGCTCACGTCGCAAGTCGCATCGGCTTGTCTGGGGTGGAGATTCCAGAGCTGGGCAATATCGTCCCGTTCAACCAAGCCCTGCTCTACAACAACGACGCCCACTGGAAGACAGCCCTCACCCGACACCACGCAGAACATGCACGGGTGCTCTGGATCGACGACCAGCTCCAACCGGCCGCAAACCCCGCCACAAACCGCATCAGCGTCATCGCCCCAAACACGCTGTTCGGCCTCGTGCCCGCTCACGTCGACCTGATCGGCGGGTGGGGCCAGGGCGAGAACATCGCCGTCTTCGCTAACCAGGAAAACCTGGGCTGGGAAAGCCCGGGTGCCAAATCCCGAGGAGCGTAAGTCACGGGCTTGCGCGACACGAGTACTCGCCCTTACGCGAGGTAAACGTGCACTTCGCGCCACCGCGGCAGCTCTGTGAGCCCGACTGTGTCCCTCGAGTCGCGTAGTTGCGCGAATGATCGTGCGCCGGACGCTGAGTGCACGCTGGCCAGCCGCGTCAATAGAACTGTGCTGGGAAAGTTGTGCCTACAAACACGTAGGCAAGCTTTGCGAATGCGTCAGCGCGTCGACCAGCAGTCTCGAGGTCAATGGCATCGGCAACGCGCTTTGCATCGGAAGCCAGCGCTGCGACAGCGGCTGATCTATAGCTTTCTGTCGAAGTCGCACGGATGCGACCCGTCAGACCGGTGGGATCATTCATGTCACTTAGCCCGTGCCTGACCAACGAGTTCATCGAGTATGCGAAGTCAAGGTGCGGAATAAATGAAGACTCGCCCGCCATACGTTGTGCGGCGCGCATCTCCAAGTAGAAGGATGAGACCTTGGCCTGGCCGGGGTTGGCGTACTTCCAAGTCTTCAGTAACCGTGCGAGTCCTTTTGCTCCGCCGGACGGGGATCGATTGACGTCGGTGACGTAGGCAAGATGAGCGGTCGGTGCGGTTTCCATCCATCCGCCGCCGGGTGCGGGGATGCTGTATATCGCGTGGTCTCCGCTTGCCCGCTGGTAGTAGCCGGGGATGATCTCCCACCGCTCGTTGCCGCCGGCGAAGTTGACCGCCACGGCAGGTCTGCTGACGCGAATAGTCGTATACGGGAAGGACGAGGTTAGCGCCAGCCTCACGCGGTCTAGCGCGGTGTCGGAGCTGGCTGGACGGCCTCCAGCGAGGCTAACAAGAACGTCAACGTCCGAGTGCCCTCGCACCGCAGTTGCGTGTCGAAACGATCCAGTTTCCCGTAGCCCGAAGTTCTCCAGCGCCGAAAGCGACTTCTCGATGGATGCCCGGTGTCGAACCGCAGCGGACCGTTCAGCTTCCGTAGGCACGTTTCGCGAGTGCAGGACCTCAAATGCAGTCGCGATTGTGCGCTCAGGCACTGCCGCCCAAGTCATCTAGGGTCGCCACTTGGCCTCCGGTTCTGATGTTCCGGCCAGCTTTACGGTGTGCCCGCTCGGAGATGGGCTCGGCGGACCTGTTCTGCTCTTCCATCCGCTCAGTTAGTCCTTGCAAGATCGATCGCCCTTCCTCGAGCTCCATCCAAGGGGTGTCGACGAAACGAGCACGCCGCGCGGCGTTCTGGATCTCTAGGTACGCATTCGCCGCGGCGGTCGCGACCGTCGCTCGCTGCGAGGCGTTCACGACAGTGAGCACTGCCCCTCCGCTCGCTGCGAAGATGGCAAGCAACCCACCCAGGATGTTCAAGCCTTCGGAAGCGAGAACCAGGGCCCCCGAAATTGCAGCGGCTGCCGCTGCGAGCGACCCGAGCCAGAGATTCAGTCTGTGCCATGCTTTCGCTTGCTCGAACTGACCTTGTGAACTCCACATCGTCCGGTTCTCTATTTCTGCGAGCTCCCTCAGAAGCGCACTGCGTCGCGTGTCTTCGTCGCGGTCCATAGCGAGAGAATATCGGGACGCCGCTGATTTCAAAGCAGCGGGGCGGCCTCGATGACGACGCCGGTAAGGGGATCCCGGGAAGAAAAGGAGGTGCGAGTGTCCCGCTACTTCTTGCCTTTGCTTCGATTGTCAAACGTGCACAAGAGCTGACAGTTGTCGGCGATGGTTTTTCCGCCTTCGTGCCACGGCGTGATGTGGTCGGCTTCCATCTCTTCGATGGTGAACGTCTCACCGCACTTCACGCACACGCCCGCTTGGCGCTCGAAGGCTTCCCTCTTGTCGTTGGCTGAGAATGCCCGAATGTTGAGGTGCCGTTCTTGGCGGGTCAGAACGTAGGTATAGATCCCCCTTTTGTTCTCTACGTCCTCGTCAGCCATAAGCTGATCGACCTCGGCTTCGAGCTTCGCCGAGTCCAGGGCTTTGTCCTTGAAGGTGTTGTAGAGCCCACCCCAGGGCAGACCTTTCATCTCTCGGCGGTACGAAGGGAACGTCGCACGAACCCAAGCAATGACTTGCTGGAAGTACAACCAGATCGCGTTGGCGTTCGGATCGCGCTGGTGCGTGGCCATATAGGCCTCTATGTCACCGTCATTGATCCACTCGACCACCGTTTCCAGGTAGTCCTGGCGAATCGGTGACCCGTTCAGAAGGTCACTCGCGAGGCCGTATGCCGGGCCGGAGGACCTACTGAAATACCGCTTTGCGTCCGAAACCCATGAGCCCGAGTAAACCGCATTGCGAAGCTCCTGGTCAGTGAGTTTCTCCCCTGCGATGTTGATGGTCTTGAACCACTCCAGCTTCTGGCTGTCGGTGCCAGAGCAGAGGTAGATCATGAGCTTGTAGTCGAGGATCAGCTCTTGCTTGTCGTTAGGGAGGTTGTGAAAGTACAGGTTGTTGAATGCGAACTCGCTCTCGACGAACTGACACAGAGAGATCGTGCGCTGTTGGCCGTCGATGACCTCGAAACCTCCGTCGTCCCGCACTGCCCAGTACATGACATTGAGTGGGAAGCCCTTCGTCACGGTGTCGATAACCGCTTCGCGCTGCCTGTCCTTATAAATGAACTCTCGCTGATAGGGAGGTCGGATATCTAGGTCGCCGTCGTACCCCACGACACCGCCCTCGCCGTCGTCTGAGTACCCCTTGGCCAGCTCGCGAACGGTGACTTCCCTCAACTCGATCCTCACGGGACCCTCTTCCGTATGAGCAACCGGGCAAACGTGGACTTCAGCTTCCCGTCCACAAGGAGTGCGCCCCGTCGATTGAGATCGCCAGCGTTCGGCACCTCGGCGCTCGAGTAGGTTTTCGTCTTCAAGCCAGAGTTGTTGTCCCGATCAGTGATACCTAGGATCTCGAACTGATCGGGGTTGTAATGCTCCATGAATGTGATCGGCACACCCATCGCTCCATCCCAATCCACTGGGATGTCCTTGATGCGACTGACCTCAATTGCGTCGTAGTTGTCGTAAGTCAGGTAGCTCTGAGGATCGTATGACTTGTAGAGGACCAACTCCTCGTGTCGCTTAGCCAGGTCAAGGTTGGTGAACCAGCTGACGTTCCTGAACTTCACCAGCCCTGTGGCTGCGTTATAGACGCCTTTGGCGTAGTCGTCCGGTGTGCGCTGGGTGGCGAAGAACGCATTGCCAGCTTGAAAGCCGTTCCCAAGCCAGATCTTGTCTTCCTTGAAAAGCGGAAACAGCTCTTTGTATGTGATCGCGCCCGTCGGCCCGATAAGGATGAACTTCTTCTCATGTTCCATGAGCTGAGCCACGTACTCACGAAAGAGTGAGAACGGTGGGTTGGTGACGACTATGTCCGCCTGCCTTAACAGCTCGATGCTTTCGGCGCTTCGGAAGTCACCATCGCCGTCGAAGTGGTGAACACCAATCTCTTCGGGGTCGGGAACGCCGCTTCCGTTCCGGTCACCTTCGTATTCAAGCCAAATTGCACGTTCGGAGTTTCCGGTGCTGAACAGGTCAACTTCCTGGCTCTTGTAGCAAGCGGCGATGAGCTTCTTCAAACCGAGCCGCTCGAAGTTGAAGCTGAAGTAGTGGAAGAAGTTACTCACGCGCGGATCGTCACAGTTGAGGTAGACCGTCTTGCCGTGGAAGTGCTTCTTGTAGTGCTTGAGTTCGCGCTCGATGTCCGCGAGTTGTGTGTAGAACTCATCCTGCTTCGCGGCCCTCGCCGCGCTCAAGCTGCTGTTCTTGGATGTCGAACTCACGTTTCAACCCTGACCCGAAGAGAGTTTCTCTCCACGGATAGGAGTCTACCGACCGGGCTGCCGTGGCGCGGAGGGTCGAGTAGCTCGAGCGGCAATGTTGCTGGGGTGTGTCCACGCCCGGCGCCCGACCCTGCGTCATCACAATCGGCACATTGTCAAAGCGACTGGAGCGCCCGGTAGAGCGTCGCCCGGCTGACCTGCACCATCTCGGCGATTTCCCCGCGCGTGTAGTCGCCGCTGCCAGCCAGCTTGCGAATGCGCTCGCGCATCTTCGCATCATTCTTCGGCGGTAGACCACTGAGGCGACCTTGTGCTGGTCTCGCGCAGTGTTCAGAGGGCCGAGGAAGGTCTCGCCGCATTTGTGAGGTTGACGGCGTCTCGGCAGTCGCCTCGACCCGACCCGCAAGCGGTGAGGGCCCTCTCATCGAAAGGTAAACCTCTCATGACTCACGATTTCGACCCCCGCATTGATAAGCCCGGCCTGCCGTCCCTCGGCACCGCCACCGCGATCTTGCTCGACCGCGACCCTCTGGCCCTGCAGAACCCAGCGTGGCTTCACCTGACGGCCGATCGGTTCGAGCACGTGCACACGGTCGGCGACCTGGGGGAAATCATTCTGCCGGCCGAGCGGGACGCGGTATTCGCGCCGTTGATGGCGGCCGCGTGCGGCGGCGTTCTGTCGACGAGCTCGCAGTACGCCGCACACATCGCCATTCACGTCGGCGGCCCGACACAACGCTCGATCAACACCGTCCTTGAAAAGGAGACGGCCTTCTTGTTCGCCTATTGGAACCGTCTGTCCCGAGGGTGATCGCCTACCACGTTCAGCACTTCTTAGGGCGTTCACCGATCCGTGCTCCTGTCCGTAATCGGTGGTGACGGAACACTGATTGCGGACACGAGTTCTGCAACGGCCTGAACCCCGTGTTCTCGAGGGTCTTCAAAGGCTCTCTGGAATTGTCCGAAAACCTTGGATTCTGAAGAAGCCCCTGTATTCAGGTCCTGACATGTTGCCGTGTGCCAATGCCTGGCGACCCAAAGCCTAAATCTGAAAGGTGATACAGATTAGGGCAAGGCGGACATCACAGCGTTCTCTGGTGCACCCGACCGCGGCATGGATAAACTGGAATGCCATTCCGTAACCGTGAGGCCGCGAGGCGTCCGGGACCAAGCTGAAGACATTTGAGCTCACCATGACAAACACCGAAGACTCGAAGCGACGTGGACCGGAGGGCTTGCGAGCGATGTCTCGCGCTACGTCAATACTGTTCGAACTCGCGGCGAACCCTGGCGGGCTGAGTCTTGCGGACCTCGGTCGCAAGACTGGCCTGTCGCTCCCGACTGTGCACCGCATGATTGCGGCGCTTCGAGGGCACCGACTAACGCGCGAGACGCCTGATGGCCGCCACGCGCTTGGACCTGGGACGCTCATTCTGGCGCGGGGCTTTCTCGGTGGCCTTGATTTTCGCGTCGAAGCCCTTCCGGTGCTTGCCGAACTTCGTGACGCCACTGATGAGGCGTGTCACCTCGGGACCTTGGCAAACCCGCATCTCGTTTATGTCGACAAGTTGGACAGCACCCGATCGGTGGGGGTCGCCTCGCGCATCGGTTCGACGGCCCCAGCTGTAAGTACTGCCGCTGGGCGGGCGATTCTGGCCTATTCGACCCCCGACGTTGTCGAGGCAGTGCTCGCGTCTACGCTGACGCAGTTGGGTACGCAGGTTGATCTAAGTGCCTTCTCGGCCGAGCTAGCCCGAACTCGAGATGAGGGGTACAGCCAGGACCTCGGTGAAAACGAGCCCTGGGTTACTTGCCTCGGCGCCCCGGTCTTCGACGAGGAGGGTAAGCCCGTAGCGGCGATTGGGCTTTCGTTCCCGAGCGAGAGGTTCGATAACTCCAGACTTGCAGAACACGGGGCCTTGGTCCGACGTAGCGCAGACAGGATCTCGCAAGCGTTGGGTCACAGCTCCGAAGGACTCCACGAGACGAATGCAGGGTGACATGACGAATCCACTTCGCGTGGCTGTGGCTGGCGCTGGCCGCTTTGGCTCCCTTCACGCGCGCGCCTGGCATGAGTGCGGGGCCCAGATTGTCGCGACGGCTGACGTTGACCACGGACGCGCTCAGGCGCTTGCAAACGAATACCAATCGGCCCAATTCGGAACGAACCTGTCCGAAGTTCTCGCCAACGGTGGCATCGACGTAGTGATTGTCGCTAGCGACGAAAGATCGCACACGTTGCTGACCAACCAGGCCATCGAAAGCGGATGCCATGTTTTTGTGGAGAAGCCGTTCTCGCTAAGCAGTGCCGAAGCTTCAATGACGGTCAAGGCTGCCGAGTCGGCTGGTCTTCACCTCATCACCGGCCACATCTCGCGATTCGCACAGGCTTATGGATACATGCGAGAGGCTCTCGGCAGCGGGCGGCTCGGTGAGCTGTGGAGCATCCGATTACGACGCGATTTCACGCGATCCTGGCTGGCTGCTTTTGGACACCGTGTCCACCCCGCGTGGGAGTCCAGTATCCACGACATCGACCTCGCCATATTCTTTACCGGTGAACGACCGGAGTCGGTTTACGCAACACAGGTCATAGAGGACAGCACCGGCCTCCCGGCATCGATCGCAGCCTTGCTTCGCTTCCCCTCGGGGCGCACTGCGACTCTGGAATCGGCGTGGAACATTACTGACCGCGCCCCGCAGTCTCTAGCCGGTGCGCTTGCACTTGACGGGACGATCTCGGGCGAGGCTGAGCTGATTTGCTCGAATGGGACGGTCAAACAGCGGTTGCTGAGCGACGCGATCGTTGAATGGAATCAGGCTGGAGTCTCTGTCCCGGATCTTTCCCTTTGGCCGGAGCGGCAGGGTCTCGTCGGTGGTGCCCTCCGCGAGGAGATTGAGTACGCGATCAAAGTTTTCTCAGGGTCCATCCCGAACGATCGGATGCCTCACTGCGAGTCGCTGTGGAGCGTCGCGACCGCGGAGGCGCTCATCAAGTCGATTGAGAGCGGCCGGCCCGAGGCTTTGCTCACGGATTGAGTGCGTTTCGCGGCGGAACGAGACGAGAAAACGACTCAGCTGCACGTGCGACATCAGCGTTAGCGCCTTTCAGGACGGGTCGTCCGTGCCCTGGAAACAGTTGCTCAATGCCGAGCGTCCCGATTCGGATGACGCTCTCTGCATAAAGGTCAAGTCTGCAATCCGGAATCGCCTGCATGCTCACTAGCCCATCTGCAAAGAGAACGTCGCCTGTGAACAGGGCTCGTATTCCTTCGCTGTCTTCCAGCAAGAACACGACGTGCCCATCGCAGTGCCCAGGGGCTTGGATGCTTGTGAAGTTCAACCCCGAGAGTTGGATCGAGTCCCCGTCGTCTAGTACCCAATCCACTGACTGAGGATGCAGGGAGAAGTCCGAGGGATATATGCCGCGCTCGCGGGCTCTTTTCACCTGTGTGACAGTTTCGTCACCGTTCGAGAGCGCGTTTGCAGTGACTATGTCGGCGGCGATTGACCAACCCTTCTCGCCCGCTGCCGCAGCCCCTCCAGCGTGATCTCCGTGATAGTGGGTGAGAAACAGCGCTTCAATTGAGTCCACGTCGGCGACCGTGCTTACGTTTGCCGTCCAGTCCTCTGCCCCGAGTCCCGTGCCTGCGTCAACGAGCACACCTCGCTGTCCGTCCCAAATTAGGTATTGGTTGCAGTCGTAGATGCTTGTGAAGGCAGGGCTCGATTGGTCCGCCGTCCCAACTAGCCAAACGTTGGAGGTCAGGCGAACGGCAGTCATGCCGCTCGGGCTCTAGCGCCCGCGCCGTCCGCGGAATTCCTCTGAGATTCTGGAGAGGTTCGCACAGCCATGACGTCGATTTCTACCAGAATACTGGCAAGTCGACTTCCCACGGTTGTTCGCGCAGGGTAGGGCTCCACGAAACGGCGGGCGTAGACAGCGTTGTACACGGCGTAGTCGCGGTCCAGGTGTTCTAGGTGCACAGTCGACCTAACGACGTCCTTGAGGGTCAGTCCTGCCAGAGCAAGCGCATTTTCCAGGTTGGTGATTACCTGCTCGGTCTGGGCCTCGATCCCTTCGGGCACCAGACCTGTTTCCGGATCTTGCGGGCCGAATCCGGCCGTCACAACAAACGACCCACAGTCGATCACATGACTATATGGTCCGGCTGGATTGGGCAGTGTGTCGCTGGTGTGGGCTATGTGGGTCAATTCGATTCCTGTCTGCGAAGTGTGAAGTATTCCTCGATGAGAGCGCCGTAAAGCTTCTGCGCCTGGGCAAGCTGTTCCACGCCGACTTTCTCGTTGGCACCATGGGCAAGGCTTATCCAGCCCGGCCCGAGGCTTGCGATAGTGGGGACGCCACCCGAGCCCATGAAGTATGTCGCGTCAGTGCCGCCTGGGAATGCGGCGAAAGGGACTGGGCGGCCGAGAATTGCTTCAGCGGAAGCCTGTGCAGCGCGCGCAACCAGATCGGTCGGCGAAAGCTCGACTGCGGGCATCCATCCTTGGCCGCTGTCAAGGTAGCTAATCCGAAAACCCACATCCGGAGGCAGGTTATTGCGAACGAGGTCTTCGAGTTCCCTGTGCAAAGTCTGCTTGGTCATCCCCGGGACGAGTCGAACCTCCATGCTCACGCGGCATTGTCCTGGCCAGGTACCGAAACTCACTCCGCCGCCAATGAACATTCCCGGGTTTACCGTAGGTGCACATTCAACCTCCCCAGGCGTGTCAACCGATGGAATGAAGGTCTCAAAAGCATGCAGCAGGTCCGCGGCGTAAAGCGTGGCGTTTCGTCCGAGCGTGTGGGACAGGCCGCTGTGGCCTTGGCGAGTGAAGACATCAACGTGAAAACAACAGATGCCGCGAGAAACTAGATACACGGCTTCCCACGGGTCACCGATCCCGCTCGGCTCACCGATCACAATGCCGTCTATGTCCGGGAGTAGACCCTCCGAGGCAAGAATCTTGGCGCCCGCGTCTGAACCCTGCTCTTCATCGGCGGTGAGCACAAGGGAGACGCGTCCTGCAGGCTCTGCGGCGTGGGCAACTCGGCCGGCCGCGAAGTCCTCAAGCGAGAGCATCATGGCGGCCACGCCGCCCTTCATGTCGGTGCTCCCAAGTCCAAACGCGTCGTCTCCGATGACCGTCAGCTCCAAGGGCGGCGTATTCCATTGGGACAGCGCATCGCCCACGGGCTTCGTGTCTAGGTGGCCAGATAAACCGAGATGCCCATCGCCCCCGCGATCGACAGTAACCAGAAGATTAGGACGGCCGGCCACGGGTTCAAGAACTTCGGTCTCGAAACCTTGAGCCCTAGCCCATGCCTCGATGAATTCGACAATCTTCGACTCCTGTGGCCCCGGATTCTGGGAGTCAATAGCAACCAGCTCGCGAGTGAGATCCAACACATCCATGAGTACGCCTCGTTCATCGTTGATCCGGCTAAGGAGGGCTTGTGCAAACTGATGGTAGCTTTCAGAATAGCCTTCCACAATCTGGCGGAGAGTTAGCGGTGGTCGAGATGTCACATGGAGGTTTGCGAGAGCACGGCTTCGAATGCGTGAAATGCGGGGACGCTGACGACGTCTTCAGGTATGACTGCCCTCAATGCGGTGGGCCCGTTGTTGTCGATGCGACCCCCCTCGTGCCCACTGATATCGGGCATCCGCATGCCGGCGCGCGCGGCATTTGGCGTTTCCCGGAACTGTTGCCAAGGAGTGAATCGTGCGTGACCCTTGGCGAAGGCGACACGCCGCTAGTACCGCTATCGTTCGCTCAATCTGGGAGCAGACCTGTCTTCGCAAAGATGGAATCGCTGAACCCGACCTTGTCCTTCAAGGATCGCGCCATGGCGGTGGGCGTGTCCGCAGCCGTTGACCTTGGCTTTCACGGTCTCGTCGTTGCTTCGACCGGCAATGCGGCGGTGTCCGCGTCGGCCTACGCGGCGGCGGCCGGACTCGCATGCCGCGTCATCGTGGGAGAAGAGTCGAAAGCAGGCAAGAAGCTGGATGCCTGCCGCGCGCTGGGGGCTGACGTTGAAGAGGTTCAGGGGGACTACAGCAGTGCCTACGCCCGGGCGACAAAAATGGAGGGCAGAGGATGGATGAACGTCTCCACGACGTACCGAAATCCTCTCCTGGCGGAGGGCTACCGATCGATCGGTTTCGAACTGCTTGAACAACTGGGTCAGACCCCCTATGCCGTAGTTGTGCCGATCGGCGCCGGACCTTTGCTTCGAGGGATCGAACGCGGGTTCGCTGACGCAGTGCGCGTCGGGCTTGCCCAGTGGCAGCCCGCACTGATCGGCGTTCAGGCTGCGCGTGTCGCCCCGATCTATTCGGCCTGGTTGGCACGAGATTCGAGTCCCCCTTATCGCGTCTCGAGACTCGAGAATGAACCCACAATTGCCACGGCTATTGCGGATCGGCTCAAGGGATACGAGATGCATGGTGACATCACAATCGCCGCCATCGAACGATCAGGAGGCGAAGTGGTAGCGGTGGAAGAAGAGGAGATCATCGAGAACACTAAGCGGCTGGCAGCATCCGGCATCTGGGTGGAGCCCTCGGCCGCGACGGCTCTTGCAGCGCTCGAGCATTGGGGTAACGAGAGACCTCGGAAGCAAGGGTCGGACGTAGCAGGCGTCACTCGGTTGGCTTGGTGTCAGGACGTCGGCGGGCTTCCGGACAGCGACGCTCCTGTAGTACTCATGTTGACTGGCCATGGCGCTAAGGCGCCCTCTCTGTCTGAGTAGGGCCGGAAACTTTTGTCAAGTGCGTGATGTCGTCACGCTCGGTGGATATCCGAACGGACTTCATAGCGGTCGAAGCGGTATCGCGAAAGTACGTGCTGCATCGGCCGACCAAGGCTGTCGTAGAAGGTGTCCACGATTTCAAGCGCAGGACAGCCTCTCGGCAACTCCAGGAGGTCGCTCTCTCTGTTCGAGGCTTGAACGGCCCGCACTGCGCGCTCGACAGAATGCGGAGTGATGCTGTGGCCCGCAAGGAGCTCATGAATAGAACCGGAAAGGTCGGCAGAGAGCAGGAAGGGGGCCAGGGAGGGAGGGAACAAACTCACCTCATGGCACATAGGTTCATTGTCCGCGGACCTAAGCCGCTCAACGAGTACCGCCGACTCCCCGGGTCGAAGACTCAGAACGCCGATCGTCGCGACGTCTGGGCGAACTGTCTCGACGCGCATGACGCGTGAACTCGGCGTGAATCCTCGCTGGCGCATATCTTCGCTGAAGGAGGTGAGACTTGGGCCCATTGAGATTGTTGGGCGGCTCACGTAGGTCCCGCTCCCGGGAAGCTTCTTCGCCCACCCTTCTTCGACGAGGTGGTCGAGTGAATGGCGAACCGTCATGACGCTGACCCCGAACTGCCCAGCAAGTGTGCGCTCGGAATCGAGTCGAGCGCCGATCGGCATGCTCGCGCAACGGGTGCGCAGCGAATCCAGAATCTCCAAGTACTTCGCCTTTGCCATCTCGGGTTGCACTCCTTCTCCGGCCGACATCGGTCCGCAATCTTTGCGAAATCGTTACGTAACAAAAAGTATATTGTTCTAGAGCGCATTGTGTTAGTCTCGCTCCGAGTCATCGAAGACGATGGCTCCACATTCCCCCATACTGCCACTAGCGAAGGCGCTTGGCAGAACGAATCAAGCAGAAAGTGGTGAAATGCGATCTACATCAATTGGAGTCGCGGCGCTCGGAACAGCGGCCGCTCTGATACTTGGCGCCTGCGCTTCGGGAGCTTCGGGCCCTGAGGGCGGCGGAAACAACGAGCTAGTTGTCTGGCACATGGAAGGGACTCCTCAGAGAGTCGCTGCCTTTGAGGCGCTAGCAGAGCGGTACAACGCTACCGACCCTGAGTACAGGGTGACCATGGAGGTTCAGGACTGGGATCAGATCTACACGAAGATCGCGGGCGCGGCACAATCGGGTTTACAGCCCGACATGCTGTTCGCTATCCCCGACTTCGCCACCTACGTTCGCAATCTTGGGCTGGGGCAACCGGTTACAGATGTCGTGCGAAGCCTGGACAGTGACTATGGTTTGATCGACGCTGCCAAGGCCGCCTACCAGGACGACGACGAGTTCTGGGCAGTGCCGCTCTACGGCATGGTGCAGATGCTTTGGTACCGCAAGGACATGCTTTCAGAAGCAGGCCTTGAGGCACCGACCACGTGGGACGAGCTCCTGAATGCAGCAGAAGCTCTCAGCACCGACGGCCGGAGCGGCATCGCGCTTCCTGCAGGCAGGAATCTCGCCACTGACCAGGTTCTGTACAGCCTGATGATCACGGGCGGTGCCGCGAACTTCTTCACCGACGACGGCGCGGTAGCACTCGACACCCCTGAAACCGTCGCCGCGTTCGACATCTACAAAGAACTTCTGCAGTACTCACCGCAAGATTCGGCGAGCTACGCGTGGGGCGAGCCTCAAGCAGCGTTCAACAGTGGAGCGGCGGCGATGGCGATCGAGAAGGGCCAGTATCTCGCACCGTTCGCCTCTGAGTCGGGCCTCAGCCCCGACCAGCTCGGCTGCGCTCCGATCCCAGTACCGGACAACGGTCAGCCCGGGAGCATCTATTACTCAAACGGAGCAATGGTCCTGAGCGAAGACGAGGGTCGGCAGGCCGGCTCAGGGGAGTTCCTCAAATGGCTTCTCGAGCCCGAGAACTACGGCGATTTCCTCAACGCTGAGCCCGGACTCTTCCTGCCTGTCACGAGTGGCGGAGCAGAGCTGGAGCAATGGCGCTCGAACGAAATCCTGACTACGTATGCGCAGTGTGTGGACGCGATGCTGGATCAGTCCACGACCGGAGCCCTGTTCGGCTTCGTGGACGGCCAGTACATCGACAGCATCGGAGAAATCTCTGGACAGAACTTTTTAGCTCAAGCAGTTCAGCAAATGTACGTCAACGGAATGAGTGCTGAAGAAGCTGCCGCCTGGGCTCAGGAGCAGATGCAGGCAGCGATCGACTAACGATGAGTAGCTCGGTAACGAGCCCCGAGGCGGCGCTGGCGGCCCCCCGTCAGCGCCGCCCGACCTCGGCTCCAAGGAAAAGAGTGAGGCAAACCCGGCGTGAACGCGTCATGGGCTATCTCCTTATCTCGCCAATCGTCATCGTCATGGCGGTTGTAATCGCGTTCCCTCTCGTCAACGCATTCACGACTAGCCTTCAAAACGAGCGAACTATTGGTAGTCCCGCTGAGTTTGTTGGACTGGAAACCTATGCCACAGTCCTCGGCAACAGTGCCTTCTGGGATGCGCTTGGAAGATCTGGCATTTGGCTGATCCTCAATATGGCCGTGCAGTCAGTCCTTGCATTCTCCACGGCGCTCCTCCTGCAGCGCAAAGGCCGCTGGTCCAGAACCGCGCGAACGTGGATTGTGCTGCCTTGGGTAATTCCGACGGTTGCGGTGGCTGTGGTTTGGGAGTGGATGCTCAACAGCAACTATGGTGTCATCGCCTACCTCTTTCGCGGCGTAGGAATCGATCTTGGTTCGCCTTTTGGGGACCCGAGCGTAGCGCTTATTGCCGTCATTCTTGTGAACAGCTGGCACTGGTTTCCCCTGAGTGCGGTAGTCATTTATGGGGCACTCTCCACCATCCCACATGAGGTGTTGGAGGCTGCGAAGATGGACGGCGCCGGCGCTTGGCGTTCTTTCTGGGCTATCACCTTCCCGCTTTTGCAACCGGTGCTATTCGCGCTCGCGCTTGTCGGCTCGCTCTGGTCCTTCAACGTATTCGACACGGTATATCTGATCACCGGAGGTGGCCCGGTTGCGTCTACGACGACCATGCCGGTCTTCGTGTACGACACTGCCTTCAGTGCCTTCCGTTCAAGTCAGGCCGCGGCGGCGAGCGTCCTCACTGTCGTCGTGCTAGGTGTCGCGGCGATGCTCTTCGTCCGTTTTGCTCGCCCGAAGGAGGAAATGTGACCAACTCCACGGCGACGCGTCGATCCTCCTTTTCGGCGCGCCGACTACTGAATGCTGTTCCGCGTTTTGTGGCGATGACCCTGTTGACGGTTATAGTTATCGGCCCGCTCTATTGGATCACGATCTCGGCTTTCAAGGGGCGAGAGGAAATTATCCGGACAACGCCGACATTCTGGCCTGAGACCTTCACTCTCTCGAACTTCGAGAGGCTCTTTGCATCCACTCAGTATTCGGTGTTTCTCACGAACAGCATCATCGTGTCGGTGGCGACTACGGTCGTGACCGTGGTTGTTTCGCTCGCCGCCGCTTACGGCCTGTACCGATTGAAGGTGCCCGGAAGTGGAAAGATCGCGGGCATCATCTTGCTTTCATACATGATTCCCGGAACGTTGTTGATCGTGCCGCTTTACCGCACCCTCGCGGGTATTGGACTGATTGACCTGCACGCTGGCCTCGTGCTCGTCAACGTCGCGTTCACGGCGCCTTTCTGCACCTGGCTATTGCGCGGATTCATACTTGCTGTTCCTCGAGATATCGACGAGGCAGCGGCGATCGATGGAGCAGGTCCCGCGCGAACGATGTTTCAGATCGTGCTTCCTTTGCTACTTCCCGGGATCGCCACCGTCGCCGTGTATTCATTCGTTTACTCCTGGACTGAGTTTGTGTTTGCGTCCCAGTTCATCGTCAGCAGTGGATTGCAGACGCTTCCAATTGGACTCAGCGCCATCATCGGGCAATACACCGTGGACTGGGGGCTAGTGATGGCAGGCACACTGTTCACACTCCTGCCGACACTTGTGCTCTTTCTTCTTGTGGGGCGCTATTTCGTCGGCGGACTTATCGCAGGGGCAACGAAATGACGAGTCGTACCACCGCGGTTATGAATGAAACCAGCGAGTACTTAGACATGACGGAGCATACGCTCCATTCCGCGATAGAGCGGGCGTCCGATTCCATTAGCGCCGCCGGCCGAATAGTGTCTGAATGCTTCGATCGCGATGGCCTACTCTATGTGTTCGGAAGCGGCCACTCTCACATCTTTGCTGAAGAGGCCTTCTACCGTGCGGGAGGAGCCGCGCGTGTCTGCCCGATTCTGGTCCCTCGACACATGCTGCACGAGGGTGCCATCCAGAGCACCGAGTTGGAGCGGGAAACTGGCCTTGCAGGTGATCTGCTTGACCGCTATTCAATCGATGAGAGCTCCGACGTGCTCCTTGTGGTGTCGAACTCGGGTGCAAATGCTCTCCCTGTGGAAGTGGCCCAGACAGCGCGTGCTCGGGGCGTCCCAGTAATCGCAATTACGTCTGTGGCATACGCCAACGCCTCGACAAATCCAGGGGCACGCCTACATCAGGTCGCGGACGTCGTGTTGGACAACTTGTGCCCTCCCGGCGACGCCCTGGTGAGCTTGGGCGAAAAGTTACCAAGAGTCGGCCCCGCGTCAAGCGTCGTCGGGCTAGCACTTCTCAACGCGGTGATTGTCGACGCGCTCGCTCGTCAATGCGCGCTTGGGTCCAGGCCAGACATATATCTCAGCGCCGGCATGCCCGACGCGCGTGCGCACAATCATCAGTTGGCGGAACTGTTTCGCCAACGGAATCCGCACATCTGAGGACCACTTCATTCACCTTATCGACATAGGCAGTAGACCGTTGCATAAAACATCAGCAACAGATTGGACGCGAACATGAAACTTAGCTTCGAAGTGTGGCCGAACATGCCCTGGGGACGTCTGGAGGCGGCGGGACCGGCCTGGAACTCATGGGGAGATCTCTCTTCGGCAGAGACTGTGACGAAGGTCGCGGACTACGGATATGACGCTGTGGACTTTCTCCTCGGCCACCTCATGAACGGTCCCTCTAGCGAGTACGACGCAAACCTGGCAAGCACCAAGGCAGCCGCTGACGAAGCGGGGATTGAGATTGGGTACGTCGCGAACCACACGACATTCGTGAGTCCGCGTGAGTATGACCGGGAGCGCGGAATCGAAAGCTTCAAGAAGGCGCTCGACGCGGCGAAGGCGCTGGGTGCAAAGTCAGCGTGCACGCTACTTGGTGACGGCTTCTACGACCCCCCACTGAACGTGCTCATGACGCGCAAGGAAGCGTGGCGTCAGGCTCGGGAAGCCATCACGGAAGTTTGCGATTACGCTTCCAAACTCGATCTCAACGTCAGCATCGAGCTCCTCCAAGGCACCATTCTCAACAAAGTCGAGTCTGTTGAGCGAATGTTTGACGAAATCGGCGCCGCGAACTTGCGCATGACCATGGATACAGGTGCGTTCTACGTTGCTGTGAAGCCGTTCATGAGCGTGCCCGAAGGAATCAAGCGTCTGGCACAGTACATCGACATCGTCCAGATCAAGGACGAAGTTGGACTGCCAACAATCGTGAACACGAACCACATCTGGTTCGGTGGTGGCCTGGTTGACTTCCGTGAAACATTCGACGCTCTTACTGACATCGGGTTCGACGGATATGTCAGCGTGGAGTGGGAGGGCTGGCAGGTCGGGGGCAACATCGGCGTCGGCGAGCCCGCGGGCGTTGGCCTCGCGAATTTTGACAGGGTGGCTGAGGAGTCCCTGGAGTTTCTGCGTGAGTATGGGTTCACCACCGCGAGAGAGCGTGCGTGACAATTCCGCTTAGCGCGGTGCTCATTGGCATTGACGTAGGCACCACGGGGGTCAAGGTCATGTGCCTCGAACCCCGCTCTGGTGCGGTTCTGGTCAAGGCGGCCCGCGAGTATCCCAGTTACACCGATGCCGATGGCACTCATCAGCAAGACCCGAGCCAGTGGTGGGCGGCTGTAACTCAATGCACACGGGAGGTCATGGACCGGCTTCCCGGGCGGGCCATCTGGGGCATCGGACTTGCGGGTCACATGCACTCACTTCTTCTTGTGGGTGCAGATGACCTCCCCGTATTGCCAGCGATGACCTGGGCAGATCGAAGGGCAGCGAACCAATCTGCCCGCCTCGCGAAGAATTCCACTTTTCGTGAGGTCGGGGGAAACGACTTGGTAGGGGCCTTCACTGCACCGAAGTTGGCATGGGCTATCGAAAGGCATCCGGATGCCGTCGCGTCTGCGCGCCGGCTGGTACTCGCAAAGGACTACATTGGCCACCGTCTCACCGGCGAGTGGGCGACCGATGAGACAGATGCAATGGGGACTCTCCTGTACGACCACCGAGAGAGCCGATGGAGCACCAGCCTTTTCGACGCGGTCGGCGCATCTCCTTCACTCGGAGTAGGGGTGCTCCCGTCGACCGCAATTCGCGGGGTAGTGCATGCAAGAGCAGCAGCAACCACCGGCCTACCGGCGGGTACGCCCGTAGTCATGGGAGCCGGAGATGTCTCCGCGTGCGTGATCGGTGCAGGCGTAGTGGACAACAGTCGGATGTGCCTCAACGTTGGTACAGCGGCGCAAGTGATGGGGATAAGTTCAACCCCAGACCCCGGTAAAGGCTTCCTATTCGGTTCCGCAACCGGGGATGGCTACGTGACCATGGCATCTCTATACGCCGCGGGTGCCAGCGTTCGCTGGGCGGAGCAATCCATCCTCAGGGGAGCTGACATCAATGAGACGGCAGCTGCTGCTGCACCGGGCGCAGGCGGTCTAACCTACTTACCCTTCATGTTCGGTTCCACGGTGCCGCGCAAGAATGACTCTGCTCGGGCCGCGTTTCTAGGACAGACCGAACGGCATGGCATCCCACAATTCGCCGGAGCGGTGCTGGAGGGCATCGCGTTTGCTTGTGCAGATGCGATCGAGGCAGTTGCACAGGTGACTGGTGAACCGGAGTCGGTGCATCTGGTTGGGGGCGTCACCGGTTCCTCACGCTGGCGGCGGGCGCTCGCCAGCATCGTGGATGCTCGGCTAGAGGTTGTGCCCGACGGCGGTTCCTGTCTGGGGGCGGCGGTTCTTGCTGGACTTGGAACCGGTGCCTACTCGTCGGTTTCAGATGCCGCTGACGCCGTCTCCGCCCTCCCAGAACCGCGGCCTGAAGGGGGTGAAAGAGATGAATACCGACTGGCGCGTGATCGTTATCGCGCATGGTGTGACCGGGTGCTCTGAGCTTAGCCAGCCCCGGAGAACCAACAAGCAAGAGTGAATTGGAGATCGAACTTGCAGGTGATCGTAGGAAGAGATGCCACAGAGATCGGTGAGATCGCGGCGGGCATAATCGCTCGTCGTGTCGAGGCGGGGGATCTATCAGTGTTGGGGGTTGCGACTGGCAGTTCTCCAGTGCCCATTTACCAGTCACTGGCGCACCGGAGGCCTGGTCGCTTGAGCGACCTAACTGTGTTCGCACTCGACGAGTACGTTGGCCTACCGTTCGAGCACCCGCAGAGCTACCACTCAGTAATCGACAAGGAGGTAACGGTCCCGCTCGGATTGAAGCGGGATCGAGTGAATGTGCCAGACGGGATGGCGACTGACCTCGAGAAGGCGTGCCGTCAGTACGAGGCAGACATTCAGGCCGCTGGGGGAATCGATATGCAAATCCTCGGGGTGGGCACGAATGGCCACATCGGATTCAACGAACCGACGTCATCATTCACGTCGCGCACCCGAATCAAGACTCTCGCGCAAGCTACCCGGGCCGACAACGCTCGTTTCTTCGATGATCCGAACAAGGTCCCGATTCACTGCATCACGCAAGGACTGGGAACGATCATGTCGGCTCGGTCTATCTTGCTCGTAGCTCACGGAGAGTCGAAGGCAGCTCCGGTTGCCAGGGTTGTTGAGGGTCCTGTTGCAAGCATGTGCCCCGGTTCCATCCTGCAAATGCATCCCGACGCCACGATTCTGGTCGATGAAGCTGCGGCGTCTGGGCTCACGCTTGTCGACTATTACCGATTCGCCTACGACAATCGCCCGGACTGGCAAGAATGATGGTCCGTAGTCGCAACATTGATGATCCTTCCGTAGGTTCTTGCCCGAATCCCGCTACGCCTCCAGATCAAGTGAGTGTCCGATGACGGGGATGCTCGACCGCGCCTCAGTACCGTCCTTGCTTGCGGCAACCAAAATTGTCGCAGTTCTCCGAGCGCCCTCGGCGGACGACTACGACGCCGTCGTGGACGTCTTGATCTCCAACGGCGTCCGCTCGATCGAGCTCACTTTGACGACGCCTGGCACCTTGGAGAAGGTGCCAGGTATCGTTCGTCGGGTCGGAGACTCAGCTGACATCGGAGTCGGGACCATCACTAGCCCCGTCCAAGCAGTGAAAGCTATCGATCAGGGCGCGCGATATCTCGTGACTCCGATCACCCTTCCTGAGGTCGTCACAGTGGCAGTTCATGCGGGAGTGCCGATTTTCTCGGGGGCGCTCACTCCAACAGAGGTGTTCGCGGCCTGGAGCGCTGGCGCCACGGCAGTGAAGATTTTCCCCGCGCAGGCGGTCGGGGCAAACTACGGATCGCATCTGCTCGGACCTTTTCCGGACCTTGCCTACCTCCCATCAGGGGGCATCGGCGAAATGGACGTCGAAGAATGGCTGCGTGCTGGTGCTGTGGCCGTTAGTGTCGGCAGCCCACTGCTCGGCGATGCGCTTCGAGGAGGTTCGCTCAATGCGCTTGCGGAGAGGGCGGCACGCTTTCGAGCAATCGCTGAGCAATACGGGAGCGACCGATGAGGGCGGCACCCAGCGGAAGTGTTGTCACTATCGGCGAGACGATGGTGCGCATGTCGACTCGCGGTTTCGGGCCGTTCCCACATAACGACTGTCTCGATCTTGGAGTGGGCGGCGCCGAGAGCAACGTGGCCATCGGCGTTCAACGGCTGGGTGTGCCCGCAACTTGGATCGGCAAACTTGGATGCGATCCGCTTGGGGATCTTGTTGTGCGGGAGATCGCGGCTGAAGGGGTGCGCGTGCTCGCCTCTCGCGACGACGAGGCACCGACTTCTCTCATGATCAAGGAGCGCCGGACTCCCAACCGGACGTCCGTGTGGTACTACCGCCGGGGCAATGCTGGCTCCAGACTGCGGGCTGACGAAATCGATCTTGACGAAATCAAGGGGGCGTCGGTTCTGCACGTCACTGGGATTTCTCTCGCACTGTCCGACACCCTCGCCGCCACGATCATGGACGCGGTTGCCATCGCGCGGTCCGCGGGAGTGGTCGTGTCGTTTGATTTGAACTATCGCAGCAAGCTCTGGGCTCCTGAAACAGCGTCCGCGGCCTATGGGCTCATCATTCCGCTGTGCGACGTTGTATTCGCAGGTGAACACGAGGCTTGCATAGCGTTAGGCGAAGACTCAAGCTCATCTCCGCTCGACCTGGCGGTCCGAATCGCAGACATGGGGCCAAGCCAGGCGGTAATCAAGCTAGGGGAAAAAGGCGCTGTAGCTCGGGCTGAGGGTGCCTCCTACGAGCAGCAAGCGATCCCAATAGAGCCTGTCGACACGGTCGGAGCGGGCGATGCGTTCGTTGCTGGTTATCTTGCCGACTTGACATGCGGCAGAGATGTACAGCAACGGCTACTAACGGCGGTCACCGCGGGAGCCTATGCCTGCTTGAATTCGGGGGACTGGGAGGGCCTTCCTCGGCGCGACGAACTGCAATACCTGGTACAGGGCGAGGTCTCTCGTTAGTTTCCCGCTCCTTCTTCTTTCGTTTTGCCACCCGCATTCGGGATCTTGATTGCCACATATTCCGTCGCCAGTTGACGCGAGCACCAGTGAGAGGAACGCCAATGACAGCGCTTTATCACAACGCCCGTGCAGTGGACGCTTCGGGAATACGGGACGAAACCTGGCTCCTCGTCGAAGGAGATCGGATCGTCAGAGCGGGCATTGGGGACGGTTGGCGTGAGCACCTCGTGGAGGCCTCAACGGTGCTCGACCTCGCGGACCGATTGCTCGTGCCGGGCTTTATCGACTTGCACTGCCACGGAGGCGGTGGGCACTCTTTCGAAGACGGCGGCACGTCGATTCGAGCGGCTCTCGCCGCGCATCGGCAACATGGCACTACCCGATCAGTTATTTCTCTGGTCGCGTCGCCGATCCCCGACACGATCGCTCGGCTAAGGGAGATTGAGCAACTCGCCGAATCTGACCCCCTGCTGCTTGGCGCTCATCTAGAGGGGCCATTCCTGGAACCGTCAAGGCGGGGTGCGCACGCCAAGAAGTATTTGGTCGCGCCAGATGAGGAAGCGGTTGAGGCGCTGCTTCGTGCAGCGCCTGTTGCATTGACTCAGGTGACTATCGCGCCGGAGCTCAGTGGCGCCTTCGATGCGATCGAGCGGTTCGCTCGTGCGGGCGTCATTTCGGCGCTCGGCCACACTAACGCCGGCTACGAGATAGCTCGTCTCGCGTTCAACCAAGGCGCTCGGATTCTGACGCACGCCTTCAACGCGATGCCTGCGATCGGCCATCGAGAGCCTGGTCCGATTGTCGCGGCCTTCGATGACACGCGCGTAACGCTCGAACTCATCGCAGATGGATTTCACGTTAGGCCGGAAGTGGTGCGTCTGGCGTTCGCCAATGCGCCGGGACGGATATCTCTGATCACGGATGCCATGGCGGGTGCTGGCGTCGGCGATGGAAGCTATTCGCTGGGAGACCTCGAAGTGGAGGTGAAACAGGGCTGCGCAACCGTGAAGGATTCGAACACGCTCGCAGGGTCGGTGCTGACCCTTGACGCTGCCCTGCGCGGCGCGGTGGGTGCAGGCGTGGGCCTGATTGAGGCCGTTGGCGCGCTCACGGTTACACCTGCGCGAGCGATTCGACGCCAGAGTGAGTTGGGCTTGTTGGCGCCAGGCTTTTTCGGCGATCTTGTCGTTCTCAGCAATTCGCTTGATGTCGAGCGAGTGATGGCTGCTGGAAAGTTTCTCCGCTGAAAGATGCACCTTCCCGTCCAAAGGCGCCGAGCCGCTACTCATAAGAGCAATAACGCACGAAGGCGGATCCGAGGCTGGCACCAACCCTCGATCGCCAGCATCCCAAACTCTGGTTTTGTCAGCTCCCGTCGCGAAGGTCCAGCAACTTCTCTCCAGTGAACGACAACTGGTCGAAATCGACACGACATCCGTCGCCCATGGGGCACTGCGCGACAAAACCGACTGCGGCGCTTGACAAACTGGCGGCCAACTCAAAGACCCTTACGAGCATCCATTTCTTGCTGTTGAAAGAAGCGTGAAAGGCCAAGACGTTGCCAAGACGACTGATCCGAAGCCAAACGTGATCTTCATCAACGGCGAATGAATTCGCGTCGTCAGAGACATCTCGTGTAACGACGCTGACCACCGTCCGCTCGCCCGAAGGAGAGTACTCGAAGCACAACTTGGCCCAATTCCGATCGTCCACCCAGATGACCAGAGCCCCAGCATCGAATGTCGATGCGAGTTCGGCCTTTACTCGTGCGGAAAATTGAAAGTCCCCGTCAGGTTGGTGCCCCAGGAGCATCGGCGCATTCATTTCGGAATCTTCACCAGGCTTTCGTCTCGTGCCCGGACGAATAAATAGATCGGTTTGGGGTAGCGCTGTTGTCGTCGCTGAGTCAAAATCCGTTATCCATCTGCTGCCCGATACCGGGGTGAGAGCAAATGGCAATGACGTTTGCTTCATCGCTTGAGACTCCATAACAACACTCTACTGACTGGGTCGGGACGCACGGGAGGCGTTCCAAATGTTCAAGTGGCGCTCGTCATTCGGTCACGAAAGATGGGGCGTCGAGAGCACCGGTCATGCTCAACCTTGTTCTGTGGGGGCGGCAACCGCAAGACGAGTGAATGGTGGGGCGGAGGATTATTTTCGCCTCACCGGAGGATGACTTTCGTTAGTGGTACGCGCAGTCGCTGATTTGCTGGGTGCAGGCGAGTTTCGCAAGGAGCCCGCCACGAAAACCCCCGGTTGACCGGGGGTTTTCTCGTTCCCCGGGTGCCTTAGGCGCAGTGCGCGCCGCGTCAGGGGGCCGAGTCTGCACCCTGCGCTTGCTGGTGCACGAGTTGCGCGATCACGGCACGCGCGCCCATCCACACGAGGAAGGCGACTGCTCCGAACCCGACGAGAGTCGCGCCGATCGCCTGCTGTATGGCGGCCGCGTCGGGCGCCTGATACTCGTACAGCGGCTCGCTCGGGTTCAGCCCCACCAGCCAGAGGATGCCCCCGCCCACGACGCAGCTGAGGGCCATCAGGAACAGGGCCGTCGAGTAGTTGTTCGTCGGGTTCATGGTTGCACGATAGAACCTCACGGTCATCGCGGCGCAGTCTCGCGCCGACGGATGACTCGTGCCCGTCGTGCGCCTTCGCCGTGTGGCGCCTCGCCATCGGCGAATCTCGGGACTTTCGGCACGTGTGCGCCCACCCGAATGGGTGCCAGCATGACTGCACCCGACGGGGAACCCGAACCCCGACATGAGCGATCGCGGGAGGCCGATCATGCTCACCATTCGACTCGAGCCTGCGCTCGTCGTCGCGCTCGCCCTCAGTGCAGCGCTGCTGGTACTGAACGAAGTGCCGAGACCACCTCAGCTCGATGTGTCGTGGGTCACGATGCTTCCCGCGACAAGCGCGCTCTACTGGACGCTGTTTGCTGCCGAGGAGAGTTACTGGTGGGCGGCCCTCCCTGGAGCCCTGCTCGCGGCGGCAGGTGCCGCGTCGCTCGTGGCCCTGATTCCGGATGCTCGCGGTGCCTGGACACCGCTGCACCTGACCGCGGTCCTTGCGATCGGTGCGTGGGCCGCCACGGCCCGAGCTACCACCCGGTGGCGAGCACCCGTTCGACCTGGTCGACGAAGTAGTCGGCCGACTCGATCGTCACACACAACGGCGGCTTGATCTTGAACACGTTTTGGTAGTCGCCGGTGGGCTGCATGATGACGCCGAGCTCGCGCAGGCGGTCGCAGATCCACGCGGTTTCCTCCGTCGCGGGCTCCAGCGTCGACCGGTCGCGCACGAGTTCGAGACCCATGTAGAGGCCCGAGCCGTGCACGGCTCCGATGATCGGGTAGCGCTCCATGAGCGCCTCAAGGCGCTGGCGCAGGTGCTGACCGACCCGCCACGCGTTCTGCTGCAGGCCCTCGTTCTCGATCACGTCGAGCACGGCCATGCCGATTACCGATGACACGGGCGAGCCTCCGGTTGAGGCGAAGAAGTAGCCGCCGGTGCGGTACTGGTCGGCGATCGCGCGCGTCGTGATGACGGCGCCCACGGGGTGGCCCGAGCCCACCGACTTGGCGACGGCGACGATGTCGGGCACGACGCCCTGCTGCTCGTGCCCCCAAAACCAGCCGCCGAGCCGGCCGTAGCCGACCTGCACCTCGTCGGCGATGACGACTCCACCGTGGCGGCGCACGGCCTCGTAGACCTGGGCGAGGTAGCCCTCGGGCAGGGGAACTCCACCCGCGTTGCCGAAGTAGGGCTCGCAGATGAACCCGGCGGGGGGCCGGCCGTCGGCGGCGAGGGCGTCGATGACGGCCACCGCTTCGGGGGCGTAGCGGTCAGCATCCGCCCCCCGGTGTGTGCCGCGGTAGGAATTCGCCGCGTCAACCGTGTGCACCCAGTCGGGGCGCGTCTCGAGCGCGTTCGGATTGTCGGCGATCGACGTCGAGACGGCATCGCTCGCGTACGTCCAGCCGTGGTACGCCTCGCGCATGGCGACGATGTCGCGTCGCCCGGTCGCCGCCATCGCCAGACGAATCGCGAGGTCGGTCGCCTCCGAGCCGGAGTTCACGAAGAACACCGTGTCGAGGTGCTCGGGCAGCAGGGCGGCGATGCGTTCGGCGTACTCGGCGATCGCCGCGTAGTGGAAGCGCGAGTTCGTATTCAGTAGCCGCATCTGCCGGTGCGCCGCCTCGACGACGTGCGGGTGGGCGTGGCCGACGGACGTGACGTTGTTGAGCATGTCGAGGTACACCCGGCCGTCGACGTCGATCAGGTATTCGCGCCAGCCGCGCTCGATCTGCGGGGGAGCAGCGTAGTAGTGCTCCTGCACCTCAGCGAGGTGGCGCTCGCGGCGGGCCAACACGGCCGCCGGATCGGGATGCTCGCCCGCGTCGCCCGCGCCCGTCACGTCGGCGACGTGGCCGGCCAGCCCCAGCGCGTCGAGCGCGTCGCCCACGACGGCGCGCCACCCGTCGGCGTAGGCCGCCTCGACGAGCGGGGGAGCCGCGGGCGCACCTTCCGGGCGCCGCGTCACCTGGATGCGCGTGCGCGCCGGCAGCATCGGCTCCGGCCCGAAACCGCTCTGCGCCGCGAACACCAGCGCTGCGCCCTCGCTGTGCACAACGAGCGCGTCGCCGTCGCGGGCGACCGAGCCCAGCACCGGGGTCGGCTCCGCCAGCCACAGGGTGACGCCGGTCGGAATCGTGGCCGGGGCGGACGGTGTGCGCTGCGGCGCCCCGGTCAGGACGGGGCGCCAGGGCGGCAGGAACGCCACGTCGGATCCTCTGTCGAGCGCGGCGAGAGCGGCGTCGTCGAGGGTGCCCGCGTGCATCCAGGCGCCCTCGTCGTTGAGGGGCGCAACGGTGCCCGCGTCGAGGGCCGTGGGCGATGTGAACGGTGGCAGGGGTGACGCGTCTGGCCCGCTGCTGGGGGCGGCGGCCGGCAGCGCGAGCGCGCGGCGCACCACCTGCGCCATGACCTCCGGCGGCACCGAGGCCGCCCGCTCCAGCACGCGGTACTCGCGCTCGAGCGCCCCGCTGGCGTACTCGTTCGCGGCGTCCAGGCGCACCTGTTCGCGACCGCTCAGCACGAGGACGGCGCCGCGCAGGGTGACGAGTGCCCACAGCGCGTCGACCTCGTGCTCGCCGAGGGGGCGCAGCGCGTGGAACGCCCGGATTGCGGGCAGCGTCGCCGCGGGGGAGGCGCCGTCGTGGTGCAGTACCGACGACAGCGTGGTGGCCAGTTCGCCGACCGCCCACGAGGCCGCGACGTCGCCGAAGTCGATGACGGCGTCGGGCAGGCGCCCGCCCGGCGGTCGCAGCATGTTGTCGTCGGTGATGTCGAAGTGCCCGGCCTGCACCGGCAGCCGCTCGGCGAGCGGTGCAAGTACCCGCAGCGCCGGCTCGATCGCGGCGGAGATGGTCGCCCGCACATCGGCGTCGGGCTCGCGCGGCAGCAGCAGCTCGATGACGCGTTCGGCGTGCCGCAGATCCCACTGCAGCACGCGCCCGTCAGCGGGGTCGCGGAAGTCGGCGAGCGCGACGCTCACCCGTCCGGCGAGGTCACCCATGTGCGCGACGACGTCGGGGGCAAGGTAGCGCGAGCCGGTCAGCGTCGACCCGGCGATGTTCTCGATCACGCGCGCGTGGATGCGCCCCTCGCTCGACTCCCACCAGGCCGACATCGGGCCGCGGGGGCCGGTCACCAGCTTCGGGATGCGCAGGGTCGGCTGCCGCTCGGCGACCAGCGCGGCCGCCGCGTCCTGCATGGCGATCTCTGCCTCGCTGAAAGCCGGGTTGCTGAGCTTCAGCACCCCGAGCGGCTCGCACTCGCCGCGGGCGGTGACGCGGAAGTTCTGGTCCTGCTGACTCCCGAGCGGCGAGAGGTCGACGTCGACGCCGAAGTGCTCGGCGAACAGGCGCGTGACCTCATCGGGGCCGAGGGTGGGAGTGGGTAGTTCGACCTGAGTGAAGTAGTCGAAGATCGCGTCCGGCAACCGTGGCTCCTTTGCTTGCCCCCTGCGCAAAGTTTATGCGGGGCAGACGGTCGCCGTGCTGCTGCTGAGCGGGGAGGTCAGTGGGCTACAGCGGCCAGCCGGTGTATCCCTCCGCGAGGTAGGTCTGCGCGGCCTCGGAGTCGGTGATCGAGCGCAGCTCGCCCAGCTGACGTCGCTTGTCGAACTCGCTGGCGTCATCGGTGACGTGGAGCATCGAGGTCATCCACCACGAGAAGTGCTGCGCCTTCCAGATGCGTGTGAGCGCGGTCTCGGGGAAGGCATCGAGCAAGCGTTCATCGCCTTCGGCGAGCAGGGCGACGAGCGCCTCGTGCAGCACCGCGACGTCGGCGACGGCGAGGTTCATGCCCTTGGCTCCGGTCGGAGGCACGGTGTGGGCGGCGTCGCCGATGATGACGACGCGGCCCTTGCGCAGCTCGCTTGCGACGAAACTGCGGAAGCGCAGCACGTCGCGCTGGAAGATCGGGCCCTCGTTGAGCGTCACGCCGGGCACCCGCTTGCCCATCTCTTCCCACACCTGCTCGTCGCTCAGGCTGTTCGGGTCGAGCTCGGGGTCGCACTGGAAGTACATGCGCTGCACGGTGTCGCTGCGCTGGCTGATCAGCGCAAAGCCGTCGGGCGAGTTCGAGTAAATGAGTTCATCGGCGCTGGGCGGGGCCTCGCAGAGGATTCCGTACCAGGCGAAGGGGTACTCGCGGAAGTAGCCGGCCCGGGAATCCCCGCACACGGTCGTGCGCACGACGCTGCGGGAGCCATCGGCCCCGACGACCACGTCGGCCTCGATCACGAGCTCTGAGCCATCGGCGTCGGTGGCAATGACGCGCGGGCGCTGCGGGTCACTGTCGTCGACGGCGGTCACGGTCACCCCGAGGCGCAGGTCTTGCCCGGCCGCAACGCGGGCCGCGATCAGGTCGCGCAGCACCTCGTGCTGGGGGTAGAGCCAGGCGCTGCGGCCGCTGAGGCGGGGGAAGTCGATGCGGTGGCTCGCGCCGTCGAAGTGCAGAAGAATTCCGTCGTGCCGGGCGCCCACCGTGCGTGCGCGGGAGTGCTCGCCGAGAGTGTCAAGCAACTCGACGGTGCCCTGCTCGAGAATGCCCGCGCGGATGGTCGATTCGATGTCGTCGCGGCTGCGCTGGTCGACGACGATCGACGCGATGCCGGAGGCGTCGAGCAGGTGCGACAAGAGCAGGCCGGCGGGGCCGGCGCCGACGATGGCGACCTGGGTGCGTGCCGTTGCGGTCATGGTTCCTCCTGGATGCTTCGGTGCGGTCAGTGTGCGCTGACGCGCCCCGCGCATCCCGGCTCGTTCTCATTGAACGGGAAGTATTCCGTTTCGGCGGGTCTGTGCCCGGGTCACCCGGACCGGGCCCTAGCCGCGGTATCCGAGCGACTGCTCGATGTCGCGCTTGCCGGCGTGCAGTTCGATGAGCGCGGCCTCGACGGCCGCCTCGCGCGGCAGCACGACCGACAGCGCGGCAACGACGCGGCCTGTCTCATCGCGCACGGGAACCGCGACGCCCGTCGACACCAGTTCGATCGAGCCGCGCGCGACCGCGTGACCGATCAGCCGCACCTCGGCGAGCTTTCTGCGCAGCGCCGACGGGTCGGTGATCGTCTCGCGGGTGAAGGCCGGAAGTGGTCCCGAGAGGATCCTGTTCTGCAGATCGGGCGGACCGTAGGCGAGCAGCACGAGACCCGACGACGACGCGTGCAAGGGCAGTCGTCCGGCGACACGGGTCACGTTGGAGCCGGCCCCCGGGCCGCTCAGGCGTTCCAGGAACAACGCCTCGTCTTGCTCGAGAATCGCCAACTGCGTGTGCTCGCGAATGCGTGACTGCACACGCTCCATGGCGGGCATCGCCGCCTGACGCATCCGCAGTGCGTGCGAGGAGCGGGTCGCGAGCTCCCACAACCGCATGCCGATGCGAATGCGCCGGTCGTCGTCGCGTTCGAGCAGGCCGGCGGCGACCAGTTCAGACACGATGCGGTGCGCCGATGACGGCGGAAGGCCGGCGCGGCGCCCGATCTCGGCGGCCGTTTGCGCCGTGCGCGTGGGCGTGAAGGTCTCGAGCACGCGCAGCAGGCGATCGGTCACCGAGTCGCCCGAGGGGGAGTTCGCCACGGGACAAGGATGACACGACTCCCATTGGATGGGAATGAGGATGCGCGTGGGGCGACGTCCGCGCACACTGACCCCCAGCATCCCCGTCGAAGGAGACCGCATGTCTGACACCGCCGCTGCGCCAGAAACACTGCTGGCCGCGCCCGACCAGGCGCCGCAGGCCCAGATCACCGCCGAGATTGTTGCCGCGCACGAGGCCGCGGCCGCTCGCGTCGCCGCGGGCGAGCACCTGCCCGCCACGCTGTACGACTTCCCCGCGTACCGGTCGAGCATCCTGCGCCACCCCACCAAGAATCCGAGACTCGTGGATCCCGAAACGATCGAGCTCTACTCGCCCGCCTTCGGGCAGCGCGACGTCGCCGCGATCGAGTCCGATCTGACGAAGCAGCATTCGGGGGAGCCGCAGGGCGAGCGCATCACCGTCGAGGGGCGCCTGACCGACTCGTGGGGGCGGCCGTTGCGCAACCAGTTGATCGAGATCTGGCAGGCCAACGCCGCGGGGCGTTACATCCACCAGCGCGACCAACACCCCGCGCCGCTCGACCCCCACTTCACCGGCGCCGGCCGCGCGATCACCGACGACCAGGGCCGCTACCGCTTCACCACGATCAAGCCGGGGCCGTACCCGTGGCGCAACCACGTCAACGCCTGGCGGCCCGCGCACATTCACTTCTCAATCTTTGGGTCGTCGTTTACGCACCGCCTCATCACTCAGATGTACTTCCCGGGTGACCCGCTGTTCGCGCTCGACCCGATCTACAACACCATCCGTGACCAGAAAGACCGCGACCGGCTGATCGGGGTTTACGACCACGACCTCACCGTGCCCGAATTTTCGATGGGCTACCGCTTCGACATCGTCGTTGACGGTCCAGACGGCACCTGGTTCGAGCCCGAGGGAGACCACGCATGACCACCCAGCGCACCGCTCCGGCCCGCACGCTCGCACCAACGCCCGGCCAGACCGTCGGACCATTCTTCGCGTTCGGCGTGGGCTTCGACCGCAAGAACGAATTGGTGCCGCCGCGCTCGCCCGGCGCGATTGTGCTGGAAGGCACCGTGCGCGACGGGCTCGGCTCGCCCATCCCCGATGCCTTTCTCGAGGTGTGGCAGACCAACCCCGACGGGTCCATCCCGACCGCGCGCGGCACGCTGCGCCGCGACGGTCGCGCCTTCACCGGCTTCGGTCGTGCCTTCACCGACGACGAGGGCGGGTACCACTTCTGGACCCTCGAGCCGGGTGCTCGCGATGGCCGCCCCGCGTTCTTCAGCCTGATCGTCTACGCGCGCGGCCTGCCCAACAAGCTGCACACCCGCGCGTACCTGCCGGCCGCGCCCGGCGACGCGGCTGCCGAGCAGGCGCTCGCCGCCGACCCCGTGCTCGCGGGCCTCAGCGACGAAGAACGCGCTACGCTCATCGCCACCCGCACGGCGTCGGGCTACCGCTTCGACGTTCGCCTGCAGGGTGAAAAGGAGACCGTCTTCCTTGCCTACTGACGACGTCGTTGACGCTGGCCTGCTCGCCCCGCTCGGCCCCGACGGGCCCGAGCTGATCGGCGACGCGGCCGTGCTCGACGCGCTCGTCACGGTCGAGCTCGCGCTCGCCCGCGCCTGGGCTCGGCAGGGGGTCAGCCCCGAGGCCTCAGACCGGGCGTCCGCTGCTCTCGGCTGGGCCGGCCGCGGCAATCTCGCCACCGGCCACGGGCTCGACGTGGCGACGCTCGCCGCTCAGGGTGCGGCGGGCGGTAACCCGGTCATTCCGCTCGTCGGGGCCCTGCGCGAGCGGCTCGATGGCGCCGACCGGGCGGCGCTGCACCGCGGCGCGACCAGCCAAGACGTGCTCGATTCGGCCCTCATGCTGATCGTGCGTCGGGCGACCGAGCGCATCGTCACGGATGCACGTGCCGCCGAGCGCGCCCTCGCCCGCCTCATCGACACCCACCGCGCGTCGCCCGCGGTGGCCCGCACCCTCGGTCAGCACGCCGTGCCGACCACGATCGGCCTGCGCCTGGCGCCGCGGCTGGTGGCGCTGCGTCGCGCGCGGAGCCAGGTGGAGTCCGCCGCCGCGGCCCTGCCTGCGCAGTTCGGCGGTGCCGCGGGCACCCTGGCCGCCGCCGTTGAGCACGCCCGCATGGCCGGCCACGGTGACCCCCGGGGCTCGGCGCTCGAGGTGGCGGCGGCCCTCGCAGACGAGCTCGCCCTCGCGGCACCCGAGCTGCCCTGGCACGTGACCCGCTGGCCCGTCACCGAGGTCGGCGACGCACTGACCCGCCTCATCGACGCCGCCGGAGCTCTCGCCGCCGACGTCGCCCTGCTCAGCCGCAGCGAGATCGGCGAGCTGTCGGAGGGGACCCCCGGAGGATCATCGGCGATGCCCCACAAACGCAACCCGGTCGACGCGGTGCTCATCCGGGGCGCAGCTCTTCGCGCGCCCTTCCTCGCCGCCACCCTGCACGCGGCGGCCGCGCAGGCCGTCGACCAGCGCCCCGACGGCGCCTGGCATGCCGAGTGGCCGACCCTGCGCGACCTCACCCGCCTCGCCCTCGGCACGGCGGCGGCGCTGGCGCGCCTCACGGACGGGCTCATCGTCGACACCGCAGCCGCCGCCCGTCATCTCGCGGCCAGCGCGGCCGACGTCCTCGCCGAGCGACGCGCGGTGGTCGGCGCCGACAGCCCCGAGGCGCACGACCTCGACCCCAGCCACTACCAGGGAGCCGCCGACGCCCTCGTCGACCGCGCGCTCGATGAGGCGGGAGGGGAGCGGTGAGCGTGCCGAGCATCCGATTGACCGCTCCCGTGGGCCCCGACGGCGCTCCGCTTGTCGTCCTCGGCCCGTCGCTCGGCACCTCGACCGTGCTGTGGGAGACGGTTACCCCGCTGCTCACGCCGCGGTTCCGGGTGACGGCGTGGGACCTCCCCGGTCACGGCGCCTCGCCCGCGGCCAGCGACGCGTTCACCGTGGCCGATCTCGCCGACGCCGTCGCCGACGCGGCGAGCGCGCTCGGTGCGACGCGCATCCTGTACGCCGGGGTCTCGCTGGGCGGAGCGACCGGCCTCGAGCTCCTCCTTCGGCACCCCGACCGCGTTGCGGCGGCCGCGATCGTCGCGTCGGGAGCGCAGCTCGGCGACCCCGCCGCGTGGCATGAACGCGCCGCGGTCGTTCGCGCCCAGTCGACGTCGGTGCTCGTGAGCGCTTCGGCCGGGCGCTGGTTCGCCCCCGGCTCGGTCGAGCGAGAACCCGTGATTGCCGGCCGCTTGCTCCACGCGCTGCAAGACGCTGATGACCACAGCTACGCGCTGTGCTGTGAGGCGCTCGCCGCCTACGACGTGCGTGACCGCCTCGCGGAGATCAGCGTTCCCGTGCTCGCGCTGTGGGGCGAACACGACCAGGTGGCGCCCGAGCAGAAGGCCGTCGAGATCGCCTCGGGTGTGCGCATCGGGCGGGCCCAGCGGCTCGCGGGCGTGGCGCACTTGCCGCCGGCGGAGGATCCGGCGGCCACGGCCGCCGCCCTCATCGAGTTCTTCACCGACCAGCGCGAAAGGCACTGACATGACCACGTCGCCCCCACGACCCCACGGTGACGGTCTCACCGACGGCGCGCGCTACGAGCAGGGCATGGTGGTCCGCCGCCAGGTGCTGTCGGACGCGCACGTCGACGGGGCGATCGCGGCGACGACGCCGCTCACCGCCGACTTCCAAGACCTGATCACGCGCTACGCGTGGGGGGAGATCTGGTCCCGCCCGGGGCTCGATAAACGGATGCGCTCGGTCGCCGTGATCACGTCGCTCATCGCCCATGGGCACCACGACGAGCTCGCCATGCACCTGCGCGCTGCCCTGCGCAATGGGCTCACCCGTGAGCAGATCGTCGAGGTGATTCTGCAAAGCGCGATCTACTCGGGCGTTCCGGCGGCCAACACGGCGTTCCGTATCGCACGCGAGGTGCTCGAGGACGCCGCGGGTTAGACGAGGCCTGCGCGCTGCGGCACCTGGTCGATGGACGCGACCGCCGCAAGGGCGAGCCCCATCGCTCGCCCGGCGTCGGTCAGCAGGTAGGGCTGCACTCGTGCCGAGCAGATGCGCAGCGCCTCATCGTGATCGAGGCCGAACCACTGCTGCACGATGGTGAGTCCGTGGGGGGTCACCCGCCACAGCTTGTCGGCGTCTTTCACGCAGGCGTCGTTCAGCGAGATCGCCTCGCGACGCGAGTCGTGACCGTCGATGATCGCGACGACCTCGTCGATCACCGGTTTCGGATGCCCGAGGGTCGTCAGAATCTGCGTTGCGATCCGCGCGCCCTCCAGTTCGTGATGGCGCACGAGGTCGGGCCGACCGCCGCCGGGGGCGATCGCGTCGAGAATCTGGTCGTCGGGCACCGTCGACCAGCCGGTGTCGTGCAGCAAAATCGCGGGCAGAACGACGTCGGTATCGGCGCCCTCGACTCGCTCGACCAGCGCACGGGCCAGCCCATAGGCGTACAGGGTGTGCGAGTCGTTGTTGCGAACGGCCAGGTGGGCCTTCGCCAGCTCCCAGATCGCGGCGTGTGCCGCCGGCATCGTCAGGTACCCGGGAACCTCGGCGGCAGCCGGAATAAAGGCCCGCACGTCACGGTGGTAGCGGGTACTCGTCGGCGAGTCCATTCCTGCACCATGGCACCGGCCCATGCGCCAGACAACTATGCTTCCGCTCACCGGAAGGCGCCGTGCGGAGAGGTGGGCGCCGCGACAAGGAGGTCGTCGTGTCTGTCGAGACGTCTGCACCCGCCGAACGCGCGGAGGCGCCCACGCCGCCATCCAGCGTGACCGGTCGCGTGCTGTCGATCCTTGCGGTGTTCGAGAAGTCGCTGGCACCGCGCAGCCTCACCGACATCGCGTCCGAGACGGGGCTCGCCCTCAGTACGGCGCACCGACTGGTGACTGAGCTGGAGGGCTGGGGCGCCCTGCAACGAGACACCAACGGCCGATACCAAATCGGTCTCCGGCTGTGGGAACTGGGGCAGCACGCCGGTCGCCAGGTGCGCGAAATCGCCAGGCCCCTCCTGCAAGACCTGTACAGCCTCACGCAGCGCACGGTGCACATCGCGATTCGCGAGAAGACCGAGGTGCTCTACATCGACCGAATCTACGACACCCGCCGGGTGCCCCAGGCGTCGCGGGTCGGGGGGCGCCTGCCCCTGCACGCGACGGCGGTCGGAAAGGTGCTGCTCGCCTTCGAAGAATCGTGGTTGCGGGAGGCCGTGCTGGCCCAGCCGCTCGAGGGGCGCACTCCGAAGACGAGCGTCGACCCGGATGCCCTGCGCATCGAGCTCGCGGTCATTCGCGAGCGGGGATACGCGCTCACGGTCGAAGAGGTACGGCTCGGCTCTGCGTCGATCGCTGTTCCGATTTTCCAGCGGGGCGGCGGAATCGGAGCCGCGCTCGGTCTGGTGTCTGCCGCCGACGAGGCGAGCACGCTTGAGCGCCACCTGCCGGCCATGCGGGGCATCTCGCGCCGCATCGAGGCGAGTGTCGGCCAATTCCCGTTGCAGAGCATGGGAGCGCGCCGGCCCGGAGTGCGGTCGTGATGTCGTTTCCACTCAGTGGAAACCCTGGTGCTGTGCACGCGCCGCCGGGCGTTCAATAACTCATCCGCACCGATGCGGATGCCGGACTACGAAGGAGTCGTCATGGCCACCTCGCCACAGAGCACCGTCACCGCCGCCCCCGGCGGCACCGGCGGCTGCCCCGTCGACCACAGCGCGCTCGCCGCCGCTGGGTACCACGGCTACGAGCCGTTCGACATGACCGACCCGTTCCCCGCGTACGCGAAGCTGCGCGAGAACGCGCCCGTCTACTTCGACGAGCGCATCGGCTACTGGGTCGTGACGCGCTACGCCGACGTCAAGGCGGTCTTCGCCGACTGGGAGACCTTCTCGAGCGAAAATGCGCAGGCCCCCGTGCGCGAGCGCGGCCCCGAGGCCAGGCGCATCATGGCCGAGGGCGGCTTCACGGCCTACTCGGGCCTGTCGGCCCGCGTTCCCCCGGAGCACACGCGCATCCGCGCCATCGCGCAGCGCGCCTTCACCCCGCGCCGCTTCAAGGTGCTCGAGCCGACGATTCGCGAGAACACGCAGCGCTCGATCGAGGCGATGCTGGCCGACCCGTCGGGAACCGGCGATTTCCTTGCCGCCGTCGCCTACGACATCCCGACCATCACGATCCTGACCCTGCTCGGCGTCGACCCGTCTCTCGTGCCCACCTACAAGCGGTGGTCGGACTCGCGCGCCGCGATGACGTGGGGCGACCTCAGCGACGAGGAGCAGATCCCCCACGCCAAGAACCTCGTCGAGTACTGGCAGGACTGCCTGCGCCTCGTCGTCGACGCGCACCGCGACGGCGGCGACAGCCTGGTCGCCGACCTGGTGTCGGCGCAGGAGGGCGGCGCCGAGATCAGCGACCACGAGATCGCGTCGCTCTGCTACAGCCTGCTGTTTGCCGGCCACGAGACGACCACGACCCTGATCGCCAACTCGATTCGCGTGCTGCTCAGCCACCGCGATCAGTGGCAGAAGCTCGTCGACGACCCCAGCCTCATCCCCGGCGCCGTCGACGAGGTGCTGCGCTACAGCGGCTCGATTGTTGCCTGGCGTCGCAAGGCGCTCGCCGACGCCGAGGTGGGCGGGGTGGCGATCCCGAAGGGCAGCGAGCTGCTGCTGGTCATGGGTTCGGCCAACCGCGATGCCGAGGTGTTCACCGACCCCGACGCCTTCGACATCACCCGCACCGACGCTCGCAACCACCTGTCGTTCGGTTTCGGCATCCACTACTGCCTCGGCAACCAACTGGCGAAGTTGCAGGCCCGCATCGTGCTCGAAGAGACGATCGCCCGGGCCCCGCACCTGCGTCTCGTCGACGGGGCCGAGATCCGCTTCGGCGAGAACCTCTCCTTCCGCGTCCCCACCTCCGTCCCCGTCACCTGGGAGGCCTGACATGGGCACGAGCCCGTACATCCAGTTCTTTGACGCCGGCGAGCCGGCGAACCACGACCTGCTCGGCGGTAAGTGCGCCTCGCTCGTCGCCCTCACCGAGGCGGGACTTCCCGTGCCGCCCGGCTTCGCCGTGACGACGGTCGCGTTTGACCGTTTCATTCACGACGCCGGCATCGCCGACGACATTCAGCGGATGCTCGCGGAGATCGACCCGGACGACACCGACTCGATCGACGCCGCCTCCGAGCGCATCCGAACCGAGCTGATCACCTTGCCGGTTCCGGTCGAGATCCACGATGCCTTCACGGAGGCGTACGAGGCGCTGCAGGCACGGTTCGCCGAGCCGGCACCGGTCGCCGTGCGCTCGTCGGCGACGGCGGAAGACCTGCCCGACGCGAGCTTCGCCGGTCAGCAGGACACCTACCTGTGGCTGAGCGGCCGCGACGAGGTCGCCGCGCACGTGCGCAAGTGCTGGGCCTCGCTCTACACCTCGCGCGCCATCGTCTATCGCCTGAAAAACGGTATCCCCGACGAGGGGCTGTCGATGGCCGTCGCGGTGCAGAAGATGGTCGACGCGCGCACCGCGGGCGTCGCGATGACCGTCGACCCGTCAAACGGCGACCGGTCGACGATCGTTATCGACGCGGCCTGGGGTCTGGGCGAGCTTGTCGTCTCGGGCACCGTCACCCCCGACAACCTCCGCGTCGACAAGGTCATGCTGACCGTCTCGGAGGAGCACATCGGCGACAAGCACGCCGAGCTCGTGCCCGACCGCGATGCCCGCACGGTCGTCGAGCGTGAGGTTGAGCCCGAGCGCCGGTCGGTGCGCTGCCTGAGCGACGCCGATGTGGCCGCGATCGCCCGCATCGCCAAGCGCGCCGAGAAGCACTTCGGGTGCCCGCAAGACATCGAATGGGCCATCGACCGGGGACTTCCCGAGGGCGAGAACCTGCTGCTGCTGCAGTCCCGCCCCGAGACCGTGTGGTCCGCCAAGAAAGACGTCGAGCCGCCGACCACAACGTCGGGCTTCGGCATCGAGAGCATTACCCAATCGCTGCTCACCCAAATCGGTCGCGCCTGAGCGACCGGCCCCGATCATCCCTCGATCACCCTTCCCTGCACACCCCTGAAAGGACTCGCATGTCAACGACGACTGCTGCCCCCGTCGTCGAGGGGGCACCTGCCCCTCGACGCTCCTTCCCGAGCCCCTACGACCAGGCGCCGCCGCGCGGTGCTGAGGGCTGGAAAGACCTCTACGCCTACAACCTCGTCTTCCAGGAGAACCGTCGTGCGGTCGAGGAAGGCAAGTTCTGGTTCTGCGACAGCCAGCACTGGCCGACCGTCACGAAGCCCTTCGAGACGATCGGTTTCGAGTTCGCCGTGGGCTGCCTCGGTCAGTACAACTCGCGCCAGCTGCTGATTCCGACGGCGAACGGCATCGAGTACCGCATCCACAACGGCTACCTCTACATGTCTCCGGTGGCGGTGGCCCCCGAGCAGATCGAGGCGCGCGTTCCGCAGTTCATGGAGCGCGCCGGGCACTACTTCCAGAACTGGCAGAGCCTGCTCGAGAACTGGCACGTGAAGCTGCGGGCCACGATCGACGAGATGGAGTCGATCGACTTCACCGCGCTTCCCGAGAAGATCGACCTGGCCGACGTTCTGTCGGGCAAGGGCACCGGACCCGCCACGGAACTGCTCGGCGACTACGACCGCCTCATCGCGCTCGCCTACCGGGCGTGGCAGTACCACTTCGAGTTCCTGAACCTCGGCTACGTCGCCTACCTCGACCTGTTCATGTTCTGCAAGACGGTGTTCCCGCGCATCTCCGACCAGGCGATCGCGACCATGGTGCAGGGCGTCGACATGGAGCTGTTCCGCCCCGACGACGAGCTGAAGAAGCTCGCCAAGCTCGCGGTGAACAACGACCTGACCGACCTCTTCGCCGACACCTCCGACGCGGATGCTGTGCTCGTGGCGATCGCGGATCGCCCGGGCGGCGCCGAATGGCTCGCCCAGTGGACCGAGTCTCAGGACCCGTGGTTCAACTTCACCACGGGTAACGGCTTCTACGCCCACGACGAGTACTGGCGTGACGTGCCCTCGACGCCGCTGGCGTTCATCAAGGGCTACATCGACCGCCTGCTGTCGGGCCAGGACATCGACCGCGACATCGACCACCTGGTCGTCGAGCGCGACCGCATCACGGAGGAGTACGCCGAACTGCTGGACGGCGAGCAGCTCGAGACCTTCCGCGGAAAGCTGGGCCTCGCGCGCACCGTGTACCCGTACGTCGAGAACCACAACTTCTACATCGAGCACTGGACCATGGGCGTGTTCTGGCGCAAGGCTCGTCAGCTGTCGGCCGTGCTGCACGACGCCGGCTTCTGGCCCGAGCGGAACGACATGTTCTACCTGCGTCGCGACGAGGTGCGTGAGGTGCTCTTCGACTACGTCAACGGCTGGATGGTCGGAGCGCCCGCGATCGGGCCGGACTACTGGCCGGCCGAGGTCGAGCGTCGCCGCGCGATCGTCGCTGCGCTCGAGACCGAGCGGCCGCAGCCGGCTCTGAACACCCCGCCGGAGGTCATCACCGAGCCCTTCACCCTCATGCTCTGGGGCATCACGACCGAGCAGATTCAGAACTGGCTCGGCGAGGGAGACGTGCCAGAGGGCACGCTCAAGGGCATGGCGGCCTCCCCGGGCGTCGCCGAGGGGCCGGCTCGCGTCATCTCAAGCGCGAGCCAGCTCAGCGAGGTGCAGGAGGGCGAGATTCTCGTCGCCTCCGTGACCGCGCCGAGCTGGGTACCCGTGTTCGGAAAGATTCGGGCAACCGTGACCGACATCGGCGGAATGATGAGCCACGCTGCCATCGTCTGCCGCGAGTACGGGATGCCCGCCGTGACCGGCACCGGAACCGGCTCGACCACGATTCGCACGGGTCAGCTCTTGCGCGTCGACGGCAACACCGGCACCGTCACGATCCTCGACTAGTCGACCGAGAATCCGGAGAACACCCATGACCAGCACGCAGTCGCCGCGCACCGTGATCATCACGGGCGCCGGAGCCGGCCTCGGCCGAGCCTTCGCGCACGCCTTCGCCGCGCGCGGCGATCGCGTGGTGGTCGCTGACATCGACTCGGCGGCGGCCCACCAGGTCGCCGCCGAGCTCGACGGCGCGGTCGCGGTGGAGGTGGACGTCAGGGACACCGCATCGACGGATGCCCTGGCGGCCACCGCGGCCGAGGTCGGCGACGGCACGATTGACGTCGTCGTCAACAACGCCGCCATCTACGCCACCCTCACCCGATCACCGCTCGAGGCCATCGCCGAACCCGAATGGGATCGCGTCATGGCCGTCAACGTCAAGGGACCCTGGCAGGTGGTGCGCGCCTGCTCGCCCCACCTGGGCGAGGGAGCGCGCATCATCAACATCTCGTCGGCGACCGTGATGAGCGGCTCGGCGCAGTGGGCGCACTACGTCGCGAGTAAGGCCGCCGTCATCGGCCTCACCCGCGTCATGGCGACCGAGCTGGGGCCGCGCGGCATCACCGTCAACGCGGTCGCTCCCGGCTTCACCCTCACCGAGGCCAGCCACGGCCTCATTGAGGGCGCCGAAACCTACGGGGTTGACCGCAGCGCTCTGCGTCGCCCCATCCAGCCCGACGACATCGTCGGCACCGTCTTGTTCCTCGCCGACGACGCGAGCCGGTCGGTGACCGGCCAGACCGTCGTCGTCGACGGCGGCCGTCAATACCTCTGACACCGCCCCACCCCGACCAGGAGGACACCGTGACCACCGTCACCTACATTGCCCACGACGGCACCGAGACCACCGTCGAGGGCGTGCCCGGCGCATCCGTCATGGAGACGGCGTTGCGCAACGGCGTGCCCGGGATCGTCGGCGAGTGCGGCGGCAGCATGTCGTGCGCCACCTGCCACGTCTTTGTCTCGCCCGAAACCGCGGCGATCGCTGGTGAGATGAGCGAAATCGAAGACGAGATGCTCGACGGTACCGCCGTCGACCGCGAAGAGAACTCCCGCCTGTCCTGCCAGATCAAGCTGATCGACGGCGAGACGTACTGCGTCACGACGCCGAGCGAGCAGGTGTGAGATGGCCGCGACACCGTTCACCGACGCGACACTGATCGTCGGCGCCTCTCAGGCCGGCGTGCAGCTCGCCGCGAGCCTGCGCGAGCTGGGCGACGAGCGCCCGATCGTGCTCGTCGGCGACGAGCCGCACGCGCCGTACCAGCGTCCGCCGCTGTCGAAGGCGTACCTCGCCGGCACGATCACGAGCGACGACCTGGTCTTTCGCACCGACGCCTGGTACTCCGACCACGACATCGACGTCGTCGCGGGTGAGTGCGTGGTCGAGATCGAGCGCACGCAGGGCGAGGCCGGGGGCGTCGCGGTGACCGCGAGCGGCCGCCGCATCCCGTTCGCGCGCCTCGCGCTCGCGACCGGCGCCGCGCCGCGCCGACTTGACCTTCCCGGCAGTGAGCTGTCCGGCGTGCACTACCTGCGCACCGCCGATGATGCCGCCGCGATCGCCGATGGTCTGTCGCGCGCGTCGTCTCTCGTCGTCATCGGCGGGGGCTTCATTGGCCTCGAGGTCGCGGCGGCGTCGCGCGCCCGCGGCCTCAACGTCACGGTGCTCGAGGCCGCCCCCCGGCTCGTTGGCCGCGTGGTGTCTGAGCAGACGAGCGCCTTCTACCTGGACGCCCACCGCCGCCGCGGAATCGATGTCGTGCTGGATGCACGCATCACCGCCCTCGAGGGATCCGCCGAGGGTGCCGTCACCGGCGTGCGGCTGGATGATGGCCGCGTGGTGCCCGCCGACGTCGTTCTCATCGGCGTCGGAGTCGTGCCGCGCACCGAGCTCGCCGAACAGCTCGGCCTCGAGGTCGACGGTGGCATCGTCGTCGACGCCGCCTGCCGCACCTCCGACCCGACGATCGTGGCGTGTGGCGACTGCGCCGTCATGCCGAACCCGTATGCCCGCGGCAGCATGCCGCGCGTGCGCCTCGAGAGCGTGCACAACGCCCTCGAGCAGGCGAAGGTGGCCGCCGCGACGCTCGTCGGTCACAGCGCCGAATACGCAACCACGCCGTGGTTCTGGTCTGACCAGGCCGACCTCAAGCTACAGATTGCGGGGCTGTCGACCGGGTACGACGACACCGTTCTGCGCGGCGACCCCGCGAGCGAGAAGTTCAGCGTCTTGTACTACCGCGACGACAAGCTGATCGCCGCGGACTGCATCAACCACCCCCTCGACTTCATGGCGGTGCGCGCGGCGCTCAGCCGTGGCGCCGATATCCCGAAGTCTGCGGCCGCCGACACGTCGGTGCCGCTGAAGAAGTCCGTCGTCGAGCCGGCCGAGCCGTCGCTCGTCTGAGTCAGGAGCCCGACCATGCCCCTTCCCACCGCCGTCGCCGTCGACACCTCGCCCATTCAGGGAAACCCGGCGATCGACGACCTTGACCCCGTGTGGCGCGCGATCGTCGCCGAATCGCGTACCCGCTCCAACGACATCCACCTGCCGATCTCGGTCGCGTACGCCGAGCGGCTGTGCGACGCGTACCCCGAGGCTGACGCGCTGCTCGTGCGGGTGACGACCCTGCTGCACGACACCGGTTGGGCGCGGGTCGACGAGACGAAGATCATTTCGGAGGGGTTCGGCGGCGACTGGCGCAAGGCCGACATTCGCTTTGAGCACGAGCGCCACGGCTGCGATATCGCCCGCGAGGTCTTGCCGGGCCTCGGGTACGACGACGCCTTCATCGAGCGGGTGACCGCGATCATCGACGGGCACGACACCCGGCAGGTCTCGCACTCGCTGGAGGACAGCCTCGTGCGTGACGCCGACCGGCTGTGGCGCTTCACGGCGACCGGCATCGCGCTCGCATCCGGCTGGTTCGGACTCTCGCCCGCCGAGTACGCCAGGCGCCTGCGCAGCGAGATCATCCCCGAGCTGCTGACGGACGCGGCGGTGCAGATGGCCGAAGCCGAGCTCGCCCGCGCCGAAGCGCTGCTCAAGACGGAGCTGCTGTCGTGACCGCCGCAGTGGGACTTACCCCGACGCTCGACGTCGAGGCCATGCTCGAACGGCACCGCGCCGCCGCGGCCGCGCTGCCGTACACCCACGTGAGCGACCACATCATCGGCGGCGAACGGCGACCCTCCCGTGGCAGCGGGACGATTCCCGTCGTCGACCCGGCCACCGGCGAGCAGTGGGGAAGCGTGCCGATCGCCGACCGTGCCGACGTCGACGAGGCGGTCGCGGCCGCTCGGGCGGCGTTCACCGAATGGCGCGCCCTCTCACCCTCAGCCCGCGCCGTGCTGCTGACGCGCATGGCCGATGAGGTGGAGGCGCGCGCTCACGATCTCGGCGTCACGAACACGCTCGAAAACGGGTCCCCAGTCGCCGAAACCTCGCGCGCGGCGGCCAACGCGGCGTCGATCCTGCGTCACTTCGCCGGCCTCGCCGACCATCTCGAGCGCGCCGACGTGCGACCCTTCCCGGACGGGCTGAACGAGACGGTCGTCAACCGCGACCCCGTCGGCGTCTGCGCGCTCATCGCGCCGTGGAACTTCCCCATCAATCTCGTCGTCATCAAGCTGGCGCCGGCACTTCTGGCCGGATGCACGGTGGTCATCAAGCCGGCGTCGCCGACGCCGCTGTCGATTCGGTACCTGGTCGACGCCGCACACGCCGCCGGAATTCCGGCGGGCGTCGTCAACCTCATCACCGGCAACGGCGAGATCGGGGATGCTCTGGTGCGGCACGAGGGAATCGATAAGGTCGCCTTCACCGGCTCCACCCCCGTCGGCCGGCGCATCGCCGCGGCCTGCGGCGAGCTCCTGCGCCCGGTGACGCTCGAACTCGGCGGCAAGTCGTCGGCGATCGTGCTGCCCGACGCCGACCTCGACCACCTCGGCTCGGTGCTCGTGCGCAGCTGCCTGCGCAATACGGGACAGACCTGCTACATCTCCACGCGCATCCTGGCGACGCCCGCGAACTACGACGCCGTTGTTCAGCTGGTGGCCGAGACGATCGCGGGCTCGACGCTCGGCGACCCGCTCGACGACGCGACGGTCTTCGGGCCGGTGGCCACCGCATCCCAGGAGGCGACGGTGCGCGGGTACCTGCGTGCGGGTGTCACCGAGGGGGCGCGGGTCGTCGCCGGCGGCGACCTGCCGAACCCCTTCGGCATCGGAACATTCACGACGCCGACCGTGTTCGCTGACGTTGCCCCCGAGATGACAATCGCGCGGGAAGAGATCTTCGGCCCCGTGATCACGATCATCCCGGTGCGCGATGTCGAGCACGCGATCGAGGTGGCCAACAACACCCCGTTCGGGCTGGGCGGCATCGTGTTCGGGCGTGACGAGGCGGCGGCGTACGAGGTTGCCCGTCGCGTCGACACCGGCTCGATCGGCATCAACTTCTTTGCCTCGAACCACTCGGCGCCCTTCGGGGGTCGGCACGATTCGGGGATGGGCGTGGAGTACGGAGTCGAGGGGCTCGAGGCCTATCTCACTCCGCAGTCGGTGCACCGCCGCCGCTGAGGCCCTGCGGGGCAGCGCGGCCTTCCGTCGCGGGTACCCATGGCATAGAATGTCCGTTGAGCGAACAGTCGTTCGCAGAGCGAACAAGAGGGCACCATGATCGACAAGACCGTTCCCGATGTGAGCGCGGCCGTTGACGGGATTCGCGACGGCGCCACCGTCATGGTGGGCGGTTTCGGCCGCGCCGGGCAGCCCGTCGAGCTGATCGACGCGCTCATCGACGCGGGGGTTCGCGACCTCACCATCGTGAGCAACAACGCCGGCGGCGGTGAGGTCGGCCTCGCCCGCCTCATCGCCGAGAGGCGCGTGCGCAAGGTCGTGTGCTCCTTTCCCCGTCAGAGCGACTCGTGGCACTTCGACGCCGCCTACCGGGAGGGACGGCTCGAACTTGAACTCGTGCCGCAGGGCAACCTCGCCGAGCGCATCCGGGCGGCGGGCGCCGGAATCGGTGCCTTCTACTCGCCGACCGCCGTCGGAACCCCGCTTGCGGAGGGTCGCGAGCAGCGCGTGATCGACGGCCGCACCTACCTGCTGGAATACCCGATTCACGCGGACGTCGCACTCATCAGTGGGCTCCGCGCCGACCGTCTGGGCAACGTTGTCTACCGGCGAACCTCCCGCAACTTCGGGCCGATCATGGCAACCGCCGCGCGAACGACCGTCGTGCAGGTCGATGAACTCGTGGAGGTGGGGATGCTCGATCCGGAAGCCGTGGTGACACCGGGAATCTTCGTCAACCGCGTGGTCGCGGTCGGCGAGCGGCCCTGGCTGCGCGACGGTGCGTTTGTCGGCGGCGTCGATCGTACGGGCGCTCCGCTGGTCGGTGGTGTCGCATGAGTGACCGTCTCGACCGCACCGCCCTTGCCCGCCGCGTCGCGGCTGACATTCCGAATGGCGCGTACGTGAACCTCGGCATCGGCGCGCCCACGATGGTCGCTGACCACCTGCCGCCCGAGTCCGAGGTGATTCTGCACACCGAAAACGGCATGCTGGGGATGGGTCCCGCCCCCGCCGAGGGCGAGGTCGACCCCGATCTGATCAACGCCGGCAAAGAGCCGGTTACTGAGCTGCCGGGCGCCGCGTACTTCCACCACGCCGACTCGTTCGCGATGATGCGCGGTGGCCACCTCGACCTGTGCATCTTGGGCGCCTTCCAGGTGTCCGAATCGGGCGACCTGGCCAACTGGTCGACGGGGGCACCCGACGCGATTCCGGCCGTCGGCGGCGCCATGGATCTCGCGATCGGTGCCAAAGACGTGTACGTCATGACCGACCTGCTCACCAAGTCGGGCGCATCGAAACTGGTCGCCACGTGCACCTACCCGCTCACGGGCGTGGGATGCGTCACGCGCGTCTACACCGATCGCGCCATTTTCGACGTGGTCGACGGCCGCTTTCGCGTGCGAGAGCTGTTCGGAACGACCACACTGGACGAACTGCGCTCCCTGACCGGCCTGGAGCTGACCATGCTCGATGACGCGCCGGCGAGCTCAGCGCAACGAGAGGACAGCCGATGACCGCCAGCTTCGTCTACGACGCCGTGCGCACCCCGTTCGGCCGGGCCGGCGGGGCGCTGGCCGACGTGCGCCCCGACGATCTGGCCGCGACCGTGATGCGAGCCAGCGTCGAGCGCACCGGGCTCGACCCGGCGCGCATCGACGACGTCGTGTTCGGCGACGCCAATCAGGCGGGCGAAGACAACCGCAATGTGGCCCGCTTCGGTGCTCTGCTCGCCGGATTCCCGACGACGGTGACCGGCACGACGGTGAACCGGCTGTGCGGGTCGTCGCTCGACGCCGTCATCCAGGGATCGCGGGCGATCGAGTCGGGCGACGCCGACGTCATTCTGACCGGCGGCGTGGAGTCGATGAGTCGCGCCCCCTACGTGCTCGAGAAGTCGGCAAAACCGTACCCGGCGATCGGCAACCCGACCCTGTGGAACACGGCGATCGGCTGGCGCATGGTGAACCGCGCCCTGCCGAAGGAGTGGACGATCTCGAACGGAGAGTCGGCCGAGAAGCTCGCCACCATCTACGACATCTCGCGCGATGACCAAGACTCCTTTGCTCTGCGCAGTCACCAACGAGCCGCAGCCGCGTGGGCGGGCGGCGTCTATGACGGGGAAATCGTGCAGGTGGCTGGCCACGCCCTGCCGCGTGACGAGGGCATCCGTGACGAGACGACCCTCGACAAGCTCGGCACGCTCCCGGCCCTCTTCGCGACCGACGGCAGCGTCACGGCGGGCAACTCGTCATCGATCAACGACGGTGCCTCGGCCGTGCTGCTCGGCGCCGAGGGTGCCCTCGACGCCGAGCCACTGGCGCGCATTGCCGGCCGCGCTGCATTCGGCAACGACCCCGATGTGTTCGGGGTCGCACCCGTCGAGGCAGCCAACCGGGCCCTCGCGAGGGCGGGTCGACGGTGGTCCGATGTGTCGTTCGTCGAGCTGAACGAGGCATTCTCGTCACAGTCGCTCGCGTGCATCCGCCTCTGGAGTGACCTTGACCCCGAGCTCGTGAACATTCACGGCGGCGCGATTGCGATCGGGCACCCGCTGGGCGCCTCCGGCGGCCGAATCGTCGGCCACGCCGCGCACGAACTGGTGCGACGCGGAACGGGTGTCGCGGTCGTCGCGCTCTGCATCGGTGTCGGCCAGGGGCTTGCGTTGGTGCTGGAAAGATAGCCGTATGCCCGCCGAGTCTGCCGACGTTGTGCAGTCATTCGCTCGAGGTATCGCGGTCATTCGCGCCTTCGACGCCGAGCATTCCGAGCTGACCCTGAGTGACGTGGCGCAGCGCGCCGGCATCTCCCGGGCGGCCGCTGGTCGGCTGCTGCACACGCTTGAGACGCTCGGATATGTCCGTGCGCATGAGCGACGATTCGCGCTCACGCCTCGCGTTCTGGAGCTCGGCTACAGCTACCTCTCGGGGCTGACGCTGCCCGCGATCGCGCAACCTCACCTCGAGGCGTTGTCGCGTGAGCTCGACGAGTCGTCGTCGCTGGCGATTCTCGACGACGCTGACATCGTCTACATCGCCCGCGTACCGACCCGGCGCATCATGAGCGTGACCATCACGATCGGAACCCGCTTCCCCGCCTGGGCGACCTCGCTGGGTCGGGTCCTGCTCGCGGCGCTTCCTGCGGATGACCGGGGAGCGCTGCTTGACGCAGTCGATCGGCGACCGCTCACCCCCGACACCGTCACCGAGCGGGCCGCCCTCGAGGCCGAACTCGACCGCGTGGCAAGCGCTGGTTGGGCCCTCGTCGACGGCGAACTCGACGAAGGCGTGCGGTCGATCGCCGCCCCCGTGCGGGATGCGCGGGGGCTCGTCGTCGCCGCGGTCAATGTGTCCACGGCACGGCGCGGTGATCCGCAGCTCGCTGCCGATCGGATCGTGCCGGTCCTGCTGCGAGCCACGGCGGCGATCGACGCCGACATGGCCCTGCGCTAACGCGACGCGCGCGCACGGTAACACCAACTACCTCCGCATTCCAGTCCCTGCGCGAATCTCGTTGCGACTGGCCTACTAGGTGTCCGGTCGATCGCGGCCGGACCCGGTCATCGCACCACCGACCGGGCCTCAGGGACGGAAGGGGAACACGATGGCTGAAGCACGAAACGCCACCGAGAGCACGAAGGACGCGGCCAGAGACCTGGGCGGTTCCGTGAAGCACGAGGGCGAGAAGGTGGCATCCGTGGCGGCGTCCGAGGCCAAGGAGCTGTATCGCACCGCGAAGGAGGAACTGCGCGAGCAGGCCCAGCGACAGCACGAGCGGGTCGCGGACGGGCTGCACACCGTCAGCAGCGAGCTATCCGACATGGCCGCAGCGGCCCCGAGTAGTGGGATCGCCGCCGAACTCGTGCGCGAGGCCTCGGGGCGCACCGAGTCGGTCGCGTCGTGGCTCGACGCGCGTGATGCGGGAAGCCTGGTGACCGAGGTGTCGCGATTCGCTCGCCGACGACCGGGCGCCTTCATCGCGATCGCCGCCGCAGCCGGAGTCGCGCTGGGACGCGCCACGCGTGCCGCCGTCGACACAGAATCAGTCTCCACCGAGTCGACCGCGCCGCCTGTCTCGACTGCGCCGCCTGTCTCGACCACGCCGGGCGCGACCACTCCGCCCGTGCCCCCGGCCGCGCCGGGCACCGCGTCCACGCCGCGCGCCGCCCGCGGCGTTGCGCCGACCGACACGCCCATTGCCGACGCGGCGTGGGAGACGAGCAGGCCGTGACCGCGCCGTTCGAGACGACCCCGAGTGGCGAACACACGCCCTCGGAGGAGAAGGCCGCGCGGAACTCTCTCGGCGAGTTGCTGAGCGATGTGAGTCGCGACATCTCGATTCTGATGCGGCAGGAGGTCGAGTTGGCCAAGGTCGAACTCGCCGACTCGGCCAAGAAGGCCGGAGCCGGGGCTGGCCTCGTCAGCGGTGCGGCCTACGCGGCATCGATGACCCTGCTGTTTCTGTCGATCGCCCTCTGGTGGGCTCTCGGTGACGCCCTCGACAGCCTCGGCTGGTCGGCCGTCATTGTCGCCGCACTGTGGGGTGTCATCGGCGGCGCGCTGTTTGCCGTGGGCCGCGCACGACTGCGCGAGGTGAAGGGCGCGCCTCAGACGATCGAGTCGCTCAAGAAGATTCCGGATGCAGTGAAACGAAACGAGGAAAACCGATGAGTAGAGATGCAGACATCATTCGCGCCGATATCGAGCGCACCCGGGTCACACTCGGAGCCGACGTCGACGCCGTGGCCGACAAGGTCACGCCATCAAAGGTGGTTGGCCGTCAGACTGACAAGCTGAAGTCCGCCGTCGGCGGCGTCAAGGATCGCGTGATGGGCGCGGCCGAGCACGTGCACGACGGGGCCGTCGCCGGCGCCGACGGGGTCGCGCACGCCGCCGGTCGCGCGAAAGACAAGGCATCCGGTAACCCCCTCGCCGTGGGTCTCATCGCTCTCGGCGTCGGGTGGTTGGCAGCGTCGCTCGTGCCGGCGTCACGCCACGAGCAGCAGCTCCTCGATGCAGCGAAGGAGGCGGCCGAGCCCCTCGCACACGAGCTGGGCGACATCGCCAAAGAGTCGGCCGAGCACCTGAAGGAGCCCGCGCAGGACGCTGTTCACACCGTGCAGGAGTCCGTTGACGAGTCGGTTCAGGCCGTAAAGGGCGACGCCGAGCAGGCTGCCGACGACGTGCGGGACACCACGACAGGCTGATTCGCACGCGAACACACGGGCGAACGGGGCCGCGACGCAGTTCGCGGCCCCGTTCCGCGTCTACCGGGCCGCGAGCCACTCCCGCGCGGCGGCGACGTCACTCATGTCAATGCCGTGTCCGCCGGCACGAATGTGCCGTGTCACGCTGGCACCGTGCGACTCAGCCACACGCACGAGGTGCTCGACGCTCGCCGCCGGCGCCATGGGGTCGGCCGCGCCGTTGAGCAGCATGAGCTGAACTCCCGACGCATCGGCGATCGGGTCGCGGTCGCCGAACGGGTACATGCCGCTGAACGCGACCACCCGCTGCAGCGTGCCCGGGTGCAGCAGGGCGGTCGCGGTGCCGATGTTCGCGCCGTTCGAGAACCCGACGGCGGTGATCGGTGCATCCTGGAGGTCGTACTGCTCGCGCGCTGCCTGGATGAACGCGGCCAGTTCGTGCGCACGCGCGATCACGTCGTCAACGTCGAACACGCCCTCGGCGACCCGCGCGAACCACCGGGTCATGCCGTGCTCGCTCACCCGACCGCGGGGCGAGATGACGCCCGCCGTCGGGTCGAGGTGCTGCGCGAGGGTCGCCACCTCGGTCTCGTTGCCGCCCGTGCCGTGCAGGGTCAGGAAGTAGTGCCGGGCGCCGTCTTTCGGCTCCCGCACCAGGTGCGGCCAGTCGCTCAACGACGCGCTCATGCGGCCACCCCGGGGTTGTTCTCGTCGGGGATGCGGATCGGCGCGACCGCGTTCTCGATTGCCTCGCGCGAGGGCTCCAGCCACGGCGGCAGCTTCAGCGAACGGCCGAGTTCAAGCAGCGGCTCGTCGATGTCGAATCCGGGGGTGTCGGTCGCGATCTCGAACAGCACTCCGCCCGGCTCGCGGAAGTAGATCGACGTGAAGTACTGGCGGTCCATGATCTGGGTCACCTGGTGCCCGCGCGAGACGAGCTCTTGACGCCACGCCTCCTGCGTCTCCTGGTCGGGAACGCGGAACGCGATGTGGTGCACGGTGCCACCGGCGGTGAGTCCCTGAGCGGCGAGCCCCGAGGCGACGACGTCGACGAGGGTGCCGGGGGCACCGGAGCCGGCTGCCAGTCGCGTGCGGTTTCCCTGCTCGTCGACGACGCGCATCCCGAGGTCGTTCACCATCAGTTCGATCGTCTTCGCGCTGTCGCGCACCGTCAGCACGCTCGAGTGCTGGCCGCGGATCGCGTACTCGGCGGGAACGCTCGCCGAGTCCCACGGGTCGCGCGGGTCGTCAACGTTCGTCGCGACGAGTTCGATCTGCAGGCCGTCAGGGTCGGTGACGAGCAGGCGCTCCTCGTCGGAGGAGGTCGACGTGATGCGACCCTCGACGCCGATCTGCGCGAAGTGTTCGGTCCACCAGCCGAGACTGCCGGCGGGCACGCTGAACGCGGTCGAGGTCGACTGGCCGGCGCCGATGCGCCCGCCGGGCACGCCGCGCCACGGGAAGAAGGTCATGAGCGTCCCGGGTCGCCCCGCCTCGTCGCCGTAGTAGAGGTGGTAGGTGCCGGGGTCGTCGAAGTTGACGGTCTTCTTCACGAGCCGCAGGCCGAGCCCGGTGATGTAGAAGTCGATGTTCTTCTGGGGGTCGCCGGCGATGGCCGTGACGTGGTGCAGACCTTCGGTGGTCGCGGTCATGGTGCGCTCCTCACGCTCGATGCGAACTGCATGATATCGATGCAAACGCATAAACCGCGGGGATATTCCCGGCGTCGTTTCAGGATGCTCGGGGCGCCTCCGCGACGACGCGCAGCACGGCGGGCACTCGCGACAGCAGGAAGATGGCCGCGCCGGTGGTGATGAACGCCAGCACGATCATGCCGACGAAGAAGAACACGCTGTCGTAGCCGGTGCTGGGGTTGAGGAAGGGGTAGGGAACCCAGCCGTCGGTGGCGCCGCGCACGAGCACCACGGTCACCCACACCGTGGGATAGACGAGAACCCAGCCGAGGCGTCGCAGCGCGAGGCGTACGCGGTCGGAGGCGAGGAGCCAGTCGAGAGCACCGGCGATCGGGGTGACGTAGTGCATGACCGTGTTCGCCCAGCCGACGGGCACGCCGCCTTCGGCGCCGAGCGGGGCAAGCAGGGTGACGAACATGATGCCGACGATGACGATGAAGGTTGTGGTGATGGCCCGCAGGAGGGTGCGTCCGGCTGACGGGCGGCGCCCCTGCAGTACCCGTACGGCCGCCCACAGCCACACGACGCTGATGAGGATGTTCGACTGAATCGTGAAGAACCCGAAGAAGTTGAGCGGGTTGACGGGGCCGCGCTCAGCGGCGTCGAGATAGGTGGCGATGACGGCGGCGACGGTCAGGCCGGCCAGCGCGAAACGGATGATCGCGACCAGGATGCCCGCAGGCGTCGGTCGTGCGGGCGGCAACGTCGTCATTGGCGTCCTTGGGTGCGGGCGCGGCTGCATCGCGCGCGGGGTGGGTGCGTTCATTCCATCACGCGTTGGGTCGTCTGCACAGCCGCGGCCGGGCATCCATTCAGGCTGAACGCTTAGCGTTCCGGTGTGAATCAGCCCGCTCGCGACCTGTTCGGCGCGCTGCGTCGGCGGCGCGAGCCGGTCGAGTACTGCGCCACGATCGTCGTGCAGTCGCCCGTCACGAAGCTTGACGCCCTGTCGATTGTGGCGCTCGCCGTGGACGCTGCCGTCGAAAACCAGCGCACCATGCGCCCGTACGTGCCGCTGGCCGAGGGTGCGTGGGTCGAGATCGAGATTCCGAAGTTCGGCGAGCCGCCGCCGCTCGCGATCGACGTCTACTCGTCGGTCAGTCACGACCACGCCGCGCTGCAGGCGCTGACGCTCATGGCGCGGCTCGAGGAGTACACGGGTTGGACGATCCGCCCCGACTTCGCCCTGTAGGTCCTCGGGCTCCAGTCACGCTCGGCCTCGTCGCGCGGCATCGCGCCCCGGCGCTCATGACGTGTCTCCGGCAACCGTGCCCCGCCCGCGCACCTGCGCGCCTGCCGTCTCGACGGCCGCGCCCGCTGTCTCGGCGCACGCGCCTGCCGTCTCGACGGAGGGGTTTCCCACGGCACTCATCGTGGCTGGGCATGCCCTCTCCTCAGCGACTTCCATAGACGCGGAACGGGTGAGCCGCCTTCATCATGCGCACACTATGGACCGTCGTGTCCCTGAATGCTCACCGCACGACCCCACGCCCGTGCGTCCGCGTGGTCGCACTGCCCCACGACTCACGGCCCCACGAGCGCTCGACCGCTCGACCGCACGCCCACGCCTCCACACGACCCCAGGAGCGAACGACCGCTCGCCCGTACACCCGCACGACTCCGCGGCCGCGTGGCGTCGGCCCGTCACGACGAAGTGCCCCCACCCGCGGCGCCTGACGACCGACGCCATCCGAAGGTGAAACTTCTTTGGCCGTTCCGCGTCTGTGGAAGGAGTTCGCAGGGGTAGGTGTGGTGCCGAGCGCAGACGAGACGGCTCGGCTCACGGCCAACCAACTCGAGTGCAGACGCACCGGCTCGGCTCACGCCAGCCAACCCGAGTGCAGACGCGATAGCCCGGCTCACGGTCAACCGAACCGAACCGAATCCAGACGAGACGGCTCGCTCGGCTCAGAAGAACCGAGCCAGCCGCACCAACACTTACGGCGTGAGGCGCGTCGGCCCGCGGAACAGGTACGTCGTCTCGCGGATCGACGACAACCCGAGCATCAGCATCAGCACGCGCGCGAGGCCCATGCCGAAGCCTCCGTGCGGGGGCACGCCGTAGCGGAAGAAGTCGAGGTAGAAGTCGAGCTCCTCCGGCTCGAGGCCCTTCTCCTTCGCCTGCTCAATCAGCTTCTCGACGCGGTGCTCGCGCTGCGCGCCCGTCGAGATCTCGACACCATTGAACAGCAGGTCGTAGCTGTTCGTGAGCGAGGCGTCGTCGTCGTGGCGGCGGTGGTAGAACGGCCGAATCGTCGAGTCGTAGTCGGTCACGAACACGAAGTCGCTCCCGTGGTTCGCCTTCACCCACGCCGACAGGCGGCGCTCCGCCTCCGGGTCCAGGTCGCCGTCGGCGCGCGGAATCTCGTACCCGCCCTCGGCGACGATGCGGCGCGCCTCGGCGAGCGGGATGCGCGGGAACGGCAGCGACGGAACCGTCAGCGACACCCCGAACGCCGCCTCGATCGCGGCGCCGTGCTTCGACACCACGGCACCGAAGGCGGCAGCAAGCGCCTCCTCGTGCATGCGCATGACGTCCTCGTGCGACTCGATCCAGCTGATCTCGGCGTCGATCGACGTGAACTCGGTCGCGTGACGCGACGTGAACGACGGGTCGGCGCGGAACGCCGGAGCGATCTCGAACACCTTGCCGAAGCCGGCCGGCTGCGCCATCTGCTTGAAGAACTGCGGGCTCTGCGCGAGGTACGCGGTGCCCTCGAAGTAGCCGAGCTCGAACAGTTCGGCGCGACTCTCTGACGCACTCGCCATCAGCTTCGGGGTGTGGATCTCGATGTAGTCGTTCTCGACCCAGTAGCTGCGCAGCGCGTGCTCGAACGTCGTCTGCACGCGGAAAATCAGGTTCGCCTCCGGGCGCCGCAGGTCGAGGAAGCGCCAGTCGAGGCGCTTGTCGAGGCTCGAGTCCTCCGCGATCGGCGTCTCGGGCAGTGCCTCACTCGCCACCTCGAGCGTGCCGACCTTCACCTCGAGGCCGCCGAGCTTCACGCGCTCGTCGTGCTTCAGCTCGCCCGAAACGCGCACCATCGTGCCGTGGGCGAGCCCCCCGATCGTCTCGGTCAGGGTCGCTGCCGCGCGCTCGGCGTCGCTCGCGTCGTCGCCCAATTCGCGCGTCGCGGGGTTCACCAGCTGCACGGCCCCGGACTCGTCGCGCAGAATCACGAACTGCACCTTCTTCTGATCGCGCACCGTCTCGACCCAGCCGGCGACCTCCACGGGGCCGTCAGGAAGTGGGGACAGGTGCGCGATCAGCGTGCGGGTCATAACCCCCGAGTCTATCGGCGCGAAAACGCCGCAATCCGCGCCGCCTAGACTGGCTGCATGCCCGCCGACGTCATCCATCTGGTGCGCCACGGCGAAGTCGACAACCCCCGGCGAGTCCTCTACGGCCGCCTCGAGGGCTACGGGCTCAGCGAGCTCGGCCACCGGATGGCCGAAGCGTCCGCCCGGTCGCTGGGCGGTCATCCCATCACCGCGCTCTACAGCTCGCCCCTGCAACGCACGCGCGAATCTGCCGCGCCGTGGAGCGAGGCGTTCGGTCTCGAGCCGCACATCGACGAGCGACTCATCGAGCCGGCCAACCGCTTCGAGGGCAAGCGTATGGACCGCGCCACCCTCATGAACCCCCGACACTGGCCGTGGATGGTGAACCCCGCCCGCCCCAGCTGGGGCGAGGCGTTCGCCTCCATCGCCGCCCGGATGCTCGCGGCCATGACCGAGGCGCACGAGCGCACCGAGGGCGGCGAAGTCGTCATGGTCAGTCACCAGCTGCCCATTTGGATGGTGCACCGGGCGGTGGCGGGCAAGCGCCTCGCGCACGATCCCCGGGCGCGGCGCTGCGCCCTGTCGAGCATCACCAGCTTTGCCTGGCGCGACGGCGCCTTTACTGAGATCGGCTATCAGGATCCCGGGGCAGAATTGGGGGAAACACCCATCGACCTCGGAGCCGTGTGACCACCATTCTCCGCACCCCCCGACGCCGACGCCCGATCCGCACCGTTGCCGCCGTGGCCGCACTCGGCGCTCTCGTCGCGCTGTCCGGCTGCACGACCGAAGACGGCGACCGCTTGGCGACCCAGTTCCGCGAGGGAACCGGCCAGGGCTACATCTCGGGCGACGGCGCCTACACCGTCATCGCCGAAGCCGACCGTGCCGAGCCCGTCACCTTCGCGGGCGTCGTCGAGTCGGGCGACACAATCTCGAGCGACGATCTGCTCGGCCAGGTCGTCGTCGTCAACTTTTGGTACGCGGCGTGCCCGCCGTGCCGCGTCGAGGCACCCGACCTCGAGGCCATCTGGCAAGAGTTCGAGCCGCAGGGGGTGCAGTTCGTGGGCGTGAATATCCGCGACGGACTCGGCACCGCCATCACCTTCGCCGAAGAGTTCGGCATTACCTACCCGTCGATCCTCGACCGAGACGACGCCGCCGTGCGCCTCGCCTTCGCCGGCCAGGTCGCCCCGAACGCCGTGCCGACGACCCTCGTCGTCGACCAACAGGGCCGGGTGGCCGCGCGCATCTCGGGGCTGCTCACCGAGCCCTCCACGCTGCGGGCCATGATTCGCGACACCCTCGCCGAAGCCGAGAGCTAGGACTCCGCCGTGGTGAATCCCGTCGGCGAAATTGTGCTGAGCGGCAACCTGCTGCTCGCCATGCCGATCGCGCTGGCCGCCGGTTTCCTCGCCTTCGCCTCCCCGTGTGTCCTGCCGCTCGTGCCGGGCTACCTCGCCTATGTCGGGGGTTTCACCCGCCCCGTCGAAAACAGGCGAGAACGCAGTCGGCTGCTGCTGGGCGTGAGCCTGTTCATCCTCGGCTTCAGTGTCGTCTTCGTGGCGTTCTCGATCGTGTTCGCGACCGCGGGCCTCCTGCTGCAGTCGCGCCTCGACCTCATCACGCGCATCGCCGGCGTGATCGTGATCCTGATGGGTCTCGTCTTCATCGGGCAGGTGTCGTTCTTACAACGCACGGTGCGGCCGAAACTCACGGCGGCCGCGGGGCTCGGCGGGGCCCCCGTGCTCGGGATCGTCTTCGGCCTCGGTTGGGTGCCCTGCATCGGACCAACCCTCATCGCCGTGAACGCGCTCGTCATCAACGAGGGCGACATCGGCCGCGCTGCCCTCATCGGCCTGCTGTACTGCCTCGGCCTGGGTGTGCCGTTCCTGCTGCTCGCCTTCGGGTTCCGTTGGGCGACCGGCGCGGCCGACTGGCTGAAGCGCAATGTGCGCACCATCAACCTCATCGGGGGAGGCTTGCTCATCGCCATCGGCGTCGCCATGGTGACGGGCCTGTGGTCCCTCTTCGTCTCGAGCCTGGGATCGGTGATCGGTGGAACCGTTACGCCCCTCTGACTACGACGACGGCAGCGCGCCCGAGCGCACGGCCGAACGGCCCGACCGCGCGAGCGGCGATGGTCCGACGCAGCCGCGACTGGGCGTCGTGGGCTGGGCGCGGTTCCTGTGGCGGCAGCTCACGAGCATGCGCACCGCCCTCGTGCTCCTGCTGCTGCTCGCCGTCGCCGCCATTCCGGGCTCGCTCGTGCCACAGCGCTCGTCGAACCCGAACGGCGTCGTGCAGTTCCGTCGCGACGACCCTGAGCTGTTTGAGATTCTCGACACCCTGCAGTTGTTCGACACGTTCACCTCCGTGTGGTTCAGCGCGATCTACCTGCTGCTGTTCGTGTCGCTGATCGGCTGCATCATCCCGCGCACCGCGCACCACTGGAAGGCGCTGCGCTCGCGCCCGCCGAAGACGCCCGCACGCCTGAACCGTCTGGTCGGCTATCGCGAGGCGGATGCTCCCACGACCGTCGCCGACGCCCTCACGGCCGGCGAGGCGGTGCTGCGTCGCCAGCGCTATCGCGTCGAGCGCTACGGAAACTCGCTGTCGGCCGAGCGAGGCTACCTGCGCGAGACGGGCAACCTCGTGTTCCACGTCGCGCTGATTGGCGTGCTGGGCACGGTCGGGCTCGCCGGAGGCTTCGGCTACAACGGCCAGAAGGTCATCGTCGAGGGTCAGACCTTCGTCAATCAGCTGACCACGTACGACTCGTTCTCGGCGAGCCGCTTCTTCAGCGACGCGCGTCTCGACCCGTTCTCGATGCGCCTCGACGAGTTCGACGCCGTGTTCGGCGTCGACGAGACGACGCTCGCGCCCCAGCCGCTCGACTACACGGCCACCGTGACGATCACCGAGAACGGCGAGAGCGTGCAGCGCGACATCAAGGTCAATGCTCCGATCGACATTGCGGGCGTCCGTGCCTACCTGCTCGGCAACGGCTTCGCCCCGGTCATTACGATCCGCAATGCCGACGGCCAGGTCGTGTTCGACGAGTCGGTCGCCTTCCTGCCGCAGGACGGCAACCTCACGAGCCTCGGCATCATCAAGGTGCCCGACGGGCTGCCCGAGCAGGTCGGCATGATCGGCTTTTTCTATCCGTCCGCGATTCAGCTCGCGAGCGGAGCCCTGACGAGCATCTACCCGCAGCCCGATAACCCGGTGCTGACGCTCAACGTGTTTGTGGGAGACCTCGGCCTCGACGACGGAGTGCCCCGCAACGCCTACGCGCTCGACGTTGACGAACTCGAGCAGATCACCGGCGGCGAAACGGGAGTCGACTCGATCATTCTCGGCCTCGGCCAGAGCGCTGAACTGCCGAATGGCTACGGCACGGTTGAGTTCACGGCCCTGCCGCGCTTCGTGTCGATCGACTTCCATCACGACCCGACGCAGCTCGGCGTACTCGTCTCCAGCGTGCTCGCCATCGCGGGACTGCTCGTCAGCCTGTTTGTGCCCCGCCGCCGCGTGTGGATCGCCGTCGACGAGGCGGCCGACGGTGCCGGCGTCCGACTGCAGTACGCGGGCCTCGCGCGGGGCGACGACCCGAACCTCGACGACGCCGTCGAGCGGCTCGTCGCAGAGCACCTTGAGGCCGTCGGTGGCACGCGCGCCCCCGACGATGCGCCCGCCGCAGCCCCGGCATCGTCTCAGTAACCCCGAACTACCATGGAGCCGTGATGGAGAACCTCGCCAGCCTTTCGCTCGTCGCCGTGTACTCGGCCATGGGCGTCTACACCCTCGCCTTCATCGCCTTCACGCTCGATCTCGCGAAGCGCTCCGCGGCGATGCCCGCTCCGCAGGCGGCGGCGCGCGACCGGGTCGCGGTCGCGGCCGGTGGCGCGGCGATCGAGGAACCGCGTGGCGAGGAGGCGCTGCTCCCCGAGAACAAGGACGGCTCGCGCGGCGGCGCCACCGTGTACCAGCGGGTCGCCTTCGCGCTGGCGATCCTCGGCTGGGTGCTGCACATGGGCGCGACCATCACGCGCGGCGTCGCGGCCGATCGCGTGCCGTGGGCGAACATGTTCGAGTTCGGCCTCACGGCGACCGCTGTCGGCATGGGCACGTTCCTCGCCGTGCAGCTCTGGAAAGACGTGCGCTACCTCGGCGCCTACATCACGGGATTCACGCTGCTCTCGCTCGGCATCGTGACCGTCAACTTCTACGTCGACGTTGTGCCGCTGCCTCCGGCTCTCCAGTCGGCCTGGCTCGTCATTCACGTCGTCGTGGCCGTGCTCGCCACCGCGTTCTTCGCGATCGGTGCGGGGCTCTCGGTCATGCAGCTGCTGCGTCATCAGCGTGCGGTGCGCAAGACCGCGGGGCTGCGCTTCCTTGACACCGTGCCCGCCGCATCCACGCTGGAGTCGCTCGCGTACCGCATCAACGTGGTCGGTTTCGTGTTCTGGACCTTCACCCTCGTTGCCGGGGCGATCTGGGCCGAGCGCGCGTGGGGTCGCTACTGGGGCTGGGACACGAAGGAAGTCTGGACCTTCATCATCTGGGTGCTGTTCGCCGGCTACATTCACGCCCGCGCAACGCGCGGTTGGCGCGGCAACCGCTCGGCGTGGCTCGCCATCATTGGGTTCAGTTCGGTGATCTTCAACTACACGATCGTGAACCTCTACTTCGAGGGTCTGCACAGCTACAGCGGCCTCTGATTGGCCCCGGGCGCACCACTGAGTGGGCCTGGAATCTCGCCCCCCGTTTGTGGGACAGACCTGGAATTCTGCCGGGTGCCTGGAACATGAGCGCTGACTTTCGCGGGGCTGTGTGCAAACGCTTGCAGCAACGCGGAAAGCGGGCTAGCGTCAGCCCTCGTTGATCACCGGGGGGCACGATGCCGTGCCAGAAAGTCAGAGTCGACGATGACGCACCGACGGCGTGCCCGCGCCCTATTCGCCACCATCACCACCGCGGCCCTCGCCGTCACCACCCTCGGAGCGGGGGTACTTCCCGCGGCCCTCGCCGACGACGAGGCGACCTTCGCGCTCGTCGGAGACCTCCAGTCCGAACTCGGTTGCGAGGCTGACTGGCAGCCCGACTGCGCCGCCACCCAGCTGCAGCCCACCGGCGTCGACGGCGTCTACGCGGCCGACTTCACCGTTCCGGCCGGCACCTGGCAGTACAAGGTTGCTGCCGACGGCGGGTGGGACTCCGCGTGGGGGCTAAATGGGGGCGATGCGAACGTGCCGTTGACGCTCGCGGGCGATGCGAGCATCCGATTCTCGTTCGATGCGAATGCGCAGCGAATCGGTCTCGAGCTCCTCGGTCTCGACGGTGACTACAGCGCGGCCGACGACGCGATCGTGGCGCCTCCCGTGCGCCAGCCCGGCAGCGAAGAAGCCTTCTACTTCGTCATGACCGACCGATTCGCCAACGGCGACCCGTCGAACGACACGGGTGGTCTCGAGGGCGACCGCCTCGTGACCGGGTTCGACCCGACCGACAAGGGGTTCTACCACGGAGGGGACATCGCGGGCATTCGCGCGAACCTCGACTACATCGCCGGGCTCGGTACCACCGCGATCTGGTTTACCCCGAGCTTCATGAACCGGCCCGTTCAGGGTGAGGGTGACGACGTCTCGGCGGGTTACCACGGCTACTGGATCACCGACTTCACGCAGATCGACCCGCACCTCGGTACGAACGCCGAGCTGGAGGCGCTCATCGACGAGGCCCACGCGCGCGGCATCAAGATCTACTTCGACATCATCACGAACCACACGGCCGACATCATCAGCTACGCCGAAGGCCAGTACGACTACATCGACATGGCGACCCGGCCGTACACCGACGTCAATGGCAACGCCTTCGACCCGGGTGACTACGCGGGCACCGGCACCTTCCCCGAGCTCGACGCCGCAACGAGCTTCCCCTACACGCCAGTGATCGCCGAGGGCGACGAGAACATCAAGGTTCCGGCGTGGCTGAACGACCCGACGCTCTACCACAACCGCGGAGACTCGACGTGGACGGGCGAGTCGGTCACCTTCGGCGACTTCGTCGGTCTTGACGACCTCATGACCGAGCACCCGACCGTGGTGCAGGGCTTCATCGAGGTCTACCAGGACTGGATCGACCTCGGCATCGACGGCTTCCGCATCGACACCGCGAAGCACGTCAACTTCGAGTTCTGGGAAGAGTGGAGCGCCGAGGTGCTCGACTACGCGCAGAACGTCGCGGGTAAGCCGGACTTCTTCATGTTCGGCGAGGTGTACGACGCCGACCCGGTGAAGCTCGCGCCCTACGTGCGCGACACCGCAATGAACTCGGTGCTCGACTTCACCTTCCAGCAGCGCGCCATCTCGTTCGCCGCCGGCAACTCGGCCATCGGCCTGCGCCAGCTGTTCGCCGGCGACGACTACTACACAACGCCGTACTCGTCATCGACCGCGCTGCCGACCTTCCTCGGCAACCACGACATGGGCCGCGCCGCCTATTTCCTCGCCTCGACGGCCCAGCCGCTCGAGCGCACCGTGCTCGCGCACGAGCTCATGTACCTGACCCGCGGTCAGCCGGTCGTGTACTACGGCGACGAGCAGGGCTTTGCTGGCACCGGCGGAGACAAGGACGCTCGCCAGACACTGTTCGCCACCCAGACCGCGGAGTACGCCAACCAGCCGCTCGTCACCGGTGAGACGGCGGGAAGCGTCGACCGGTTCGACACGAATGCTCCGCTCTACACCGCGATCGCCGAGCTCGCCGCGCTGCGCGCCTCGACCCCCGCCCTCGTGTCGGGCGCCCAGATCGAGCGCTTTGCCTCGGAGGGAGCGGGCGTCTACGCCTTCAGCCGCGTGCACCGTGACGAGAAGATTGAGCACCTCGTCGCGGTCAACAACGCGACCGAACCGCGCACCGTGACGGTGCCGACCCTGACTGCCGACGCCGCGTTCGCCGTGCTGCACGGCGCTGTCGACGCGGTTAGCTCGGGCGCCAACGGCGAGGTGTCGATCACGGTTCCCGCGCTCAGCGCGGCGGTGTGGGTCGCCGACCGTCCCGTGAGCGCCCCCAACGACGGGAACGCGCTGAGCCTCACGGCACCGGCGGCGGGGGCGGGCCTGTCGGGCCTCGCCGCGGTCGCGGCCGACGTCGACGACGCGACGTGGGTCGAGACGAGCCTCGCCTGGCGCATCGCCGGCGCCGACGAGTGGACCGCGCTCGGCACCGCCGAGTCGACCGCGCCGCGCGTCTTCCATGACACGCGGGGGCTCGCGGCCGGCACGCTCGTCGAGTACCGCGCCGTGACGGTCGACGCCGCCGGCAACCGTGCCGCGGCCTCCACCTACGCCTCGATCGGCAACGCGGTCAACGGCGCCGTGAGTGACGGCGGGGGCGATACTTCGCCGTACGCCATGGTGACGGTGCCCGGAAACCACAACTCCGAGATGGGCTGCGCGGGCGACTGGCAGCCCGACTGTGAGCAGGCGCGCCTCACTCTGCGCGGCGACGGCATCTGGGCGGGCACGTTCACCGTGCCGGAAGGACGCTACGAGTACAAGGTCGCGATCGACGGCAGCTGGTCGCTGAACTTCGGCGCCAACGGCGTGCGCGACGGGGCAAACATCGCCTACACGCACGGCGGCGGCCCCATCACCTTCTACTTCGACCCGCGCACCAACCTCGTCACCTCGACCGCCGAGGGGCCGATCATCACGATCCCCGGCAGCATGCAGTCCGAGCTTGGCTGCCCGGGTGACTGGCAGCCCGACTGCCTCGCCACCATCGCCATCGACGGCAACAAGGACGGGGTGTACGAGTTCTCGACCGACCGTCTGCCGACCGGCAGCTACGAAGCGAAGGTCACCCATGGCTTGTCGTGGGACGAGAACTACGGCGTCGGCGGAGCGCGCAACGGTGCGAACTACTCGTTCAGCGTGCTCGAGGGCGAACTGATCGAGTTCCGCTACACGCTCGCCACGAACGTGCTCGAGATCGAGGTGGCGAACCCGCCGCTCGCGGGAGTCGGCACCCAGCAGGCGCACTGGCTCGCCAGAAATGCGATCGCGTGGCCCCCGGCCCTGCTCGGCGGCGCGAACGCCGGTGACGCTCGATGGATGCTCGTCACCTCCACCGAGGGAACGATCGAGGTTGTCGACGGCGCCCTCACCGGCGTCGACGCCGAGTACGAGCTCACGCGCGCGCCCGACGGACTTCCGTCGTCGGTGCGCGGCACCTTCCGGCACCTCGCCGACCATCTCGCTCTCGTGCCCGAGGGGCTCAGCCGCGGGCTGATCGCGGAACTGGTACGGGGCGAGGTGCTCGTCGCACAGTACGTCGGCGACGAACTCACCGCGCTTACCGGGGTGCAATTGCCCGGCGTGCTCGATGATCTCTACGCCACGGCCGCCGCGAACGTTGCGTTCGGCGCTCGGGTCGTTGACGGTGCGGCCGCGCCACGCCTGTGGGCTCCGACCGCTCGCGGTGTCGACCTGCAGGTGTGGCAGCCGGGGGCGACCGGCGACCCGGCCATCGTGTCGGCGTCGTTCGACGACGTGAGTGGTGCGTGGACGGCCGACGAGGCCATTCCCGTCGGAGCGGAGTACCGCTGGCGTGTCGAGGTCTACGTGCCGCGCACCGGCCAGGTCGAAACCAACTCGGTCACCGACCCCTACTCGCTCGGCCTGACGGTGAACTCGACCCGTTCGGTGGTCGTCGACCTCGCCGACCCCGCGCTGCGCCCGCAACTGTGGGAGGACACCCCCGCGCCCCGTGTCGAGCGCAGCGTCGATCGCGCCATCTACGAACTGCACGTGCGCGACTTCTCGATCGGCGACACGACCGTGCCCGAGCAGGAGCGCGGCACCTACCGCGCGTTCACGCGGGATTCGGCCGGAACGGCGCAGTTGCGCGAGCTCGCGGCGGCTGGCATCACGACCGTCCACCTGCTGCCGACCTTCGACATCGCCACGATCGAGGAGCGCCGGGCCGCGCAGCAGGAACCGAACTGCGACCTGGCGTCGTTCGCCCCCGACTCGGCGGAGCAGCAGGCGTGCATCGCCGAGGTGCGCGATCTCGACGGGTTCAACTGGGGCTACGACCCGTACCACTTCTCGACGCCCGAAGGCTCGTACGCTGTCGACCCGCACGGGGGAGCCCGCGTCGCGGAGTTCCGCGAGATGGTCGGCGCCCTCCACGCCACCGGGCTCGAGGTCGTGCTCGACAAGGTGTACAACCACACGGCCCAGTCGGGGCAGGCCGAGAAGTCGGTGCTCGACCGCATCGTTCCCGGGTATTACCACCGACTGAACGCCGTGGGAGCGGTCGAGACCTCGACCTGCTGCGAGAACGTCGCCACCGAGCACCGTCTCGCCGAGAAGCTCATGGTCGACTCGGTCGTCATGTGGGCCACCGAGTATCGCGTCGACGGGTTCCGCTTCGACCTCATGGGGCACCACTCGAAAGAGAACATGCTCGCCGTGCGCGGCGCGCTCGACGCTCTGACGATGGAGGAGCACGGCGTCGACGGGTCGTCGATCTTCCTCTACGGCGAAGGCTGGAACTTCGGCGAGGTCGCGAACAATGCGCGCTTCGAGCAGGCGACCCAGGGCCAGCTCGGTGGTACCGGAATCGCCACCTTCAACGATCGCCTGCGTGATGCGGTGCACGGGGGCAGCCCCGTCAACAGCGCGTCGACCTTCCAGCAGGGCTTCGGTACGGGTCTCGGCACCGACCCCAACGGGGATGCGATCAACGGCTCGCCTGAGCAAGCGATCGCGAACCTGCGCGCACAGTCCGACCTGGTGCGCATTGGCCTGGTCGGCAACCTGCGCGACTACACCCTCGAGTCCGCGTCGGGTGCCGTCGTTCCGGGCAGTGCGCTCGACTACGGCGGCTCGCCTGCCGGATACGCCGACGAGCCGGACGAGGTCATCAACTACGTGGATGCCCACGACAACGAAACACTCTACGACCTCGCGGTGCTGAAGCTGCCGCGGGAGACCTCCATGGAGGACCGGGTGCGCATGAACACGCTTATGCTCGGCACGGTGACGCTGTCGCAAGCGCCGTCGTTCTGGCACGCCGGCACGGAGTTGCTGCGCTCGAAATCGCTCGACCGCAACAGCTACAACTCGGGCGACTGGTTCAACCGCATCGACTGGACGGGTCAGGAGTCGACATTCGGCTCGGGCCTGCCGCCCGCCGCCGACAACGAGGGCAAGTGGTCGATCATGGCACCGTTGCTCGCGGACCCCGCGCTGAAGCCGAGCGCGGCCGACATCGCCGCGGCCGAGGCGCGGGCGCTCGACCTCCTGAGGCTGCGCTCGAGCGTCGACCTTCTCCGACTCGGTTCCGCAGAGTTGATCGGCGAGAAGGTGACGTTCCCGAACAGCGGGCCCGAGGCGACCCCGGGGCTTGTCGCGATGCTCATCGACGACACCGTCGGCGACGACGTCGACCCCGAGCTGCACGCGGCGCTCGTCGTGTTCAACGCCTCCCCCGACACCATCGTGGAGGAGATCGACGGTCTCGCCGGGCGCGACTTCGCCCTCACCGAGGTGCAAGCGTCGGGGGCCGACCCGGTGGCTACGCAGACGACGTGGGATTCCTCGACGGGTGCGGTGAGCATCCCCGGCCGCACGGTGGTCGTCCTCGTCGACGTCCAGAGCGACGGCCCCGGTGACGGCGGACCCGGCAATGGCGGGCCGGGTAACGGGAACGGGCCGGGCAACGGCAACGGGAACGGCAATAGCGGCAACGGCAACAACGGCAACGGCCAGGGCCAGGGCAACGGCGGTGTCGGCAACGGCAAGGGCGTCGGCAACGAGGGCAAGCCGCGCTTTGCCTCCGTCAACTCGGCGAGCGTTGCTCCCGGCGAGCAGGTGCGCGTCACCGGGGCGGGCTTCATCCCGGGCGAGCTCGTTCAGGTCTGGCTCAACTCGACGCCACGCCTCCTGATGGCGACCACGGCCGACGAATCCGGCGCCGTGGCGGTGACGGTGACGATCCCGAGCGACGTCGAGCATGGCGACCACACCATCCGGCTCGTGGGGCTGACCTCGGGGGTCGAGGTCGCGACGCCGCTGCGCATTAGCGCCCTCGCCTTCACCGGTGCCGACATCGGTGCGCTGGTGCTCGTGTCAGCGCTCATCCTCGGCCTCGGCGCCGGACTGGTCGTGGCGCGACGCCGCGGAGTGCTCCGGGCTTAGGCGGAGTCCGCTGCCGCGGCCAGCAGGTCGCGGCAGCGGGCGACGCGGGCGCGCCACCAGCCGGCGCGCTCGTCGGGCGCAGCGAGGCGGGCCAGAGCATCCTCGTCGATGTCGACCGGCGCGACCGGAATGGCGCCGTCAACGGGAACGAGCGGTGTGAGCGTGACATCGCTGAGCAAGAGCGCGGCCGTGCCGAGACCGCAGTCGTACGGCAGGTCCGGTAGGCGGGCGGCGAGCGCGGCGCCCATCGCGAGACCCACGCTCGTGTCGAGCGCGCTAGAGACGACGGCGGGCAGCCCGGCCTCGGCGACGATTGCGAGGGCACGGTCGACGCCGCCGAGCGGAGCCGCCTTGATCACGACGAGGTCGACGGCCTCGGCGCGAGCCACGGCGACCGGGTCGCTCGCCTTGCGAACGCTCTCGTCGGCGGCGATGGGCACGTCGATGCGTCGAATGCGGTGCCGCAGTTCGGCGAGTTCGGCCACGCTTGCGCAGGGTTGTTCGACGTACTCGAGGTCGAACCGCTCGAGTTCGCGGATCGCGTGCTCGGCCTCGTCGACATTCCAGGCTCCGTTTGCATCGAGCCGGATCCGCCCGACGGGGCCGAGCAGTCGCCGCGTCTCGCGCACCCGATCGACGTCGTCGGCGAGCGTCTGCCCGCGCTCGGCCACCTTGATCTTCACGGTGCGGCACTCGCCGAAGCGTCCCAGCACGGCCGGTATGCGGTCGAGCGGCACGGCGGGCAGGGTCGCGTTCACGGGGATCCGATCCCGCAGGGCCGGGGTGGCTGGTGTCGACCAGCCTGCGGCGATCGCCGACGCGAGCCAGGTGGCCGCCTCCGCATCGTCGTACTCGATGAACGGGCTGAACTCGGCCCAGCCGTGCGGGCCGCGGAGCAGAACCGCCTCGCGGTGCTCAAGCCCGCGGAAACGCGTCGCGAGCGGGATGCGCACGACGTGGGAGTCGGCGAGGAGGGCGTCGATCGTCGGGAGTTCGTGCCTGTCATCCCGCGTCGGTGCGTCCATCTGCTCAGTCTGGCACTCGGGTGGCGGTCGTAGGCTTGCGGCATGGCCGACGCTGCGCAGGTTTCTGAGACGTTCGACGCGTCACGCTGGGTGGTCGCACCCGGTTTCGACGAGCTGACCGACCTGACCTACCACCACGACACCTCCGGGCGTATCGCCCGCATTGCGTTCGACCGGCCCGAGGTGCGCAACGCCTTCCGGCCGCACACGGTCGACGAGCTGTACCGCGCGCTCGACGATGCGCGGCAGAACCCCCGTATCGGCGTCGTGCTCCTGACCGGCAACGGCCCGAGCCCGAAGGATGGCGGCTGGGCGTTCTGCTCGGGAGGCGACCAGCGCATCCGCGGGCGGGCCGGCTATCAGTACGCCGAGGGTGAGACGGCCGACACGGTCGACACCGCGCGCGCGAGCAGGCTGCACATCCTCGAGGTGCAGCGGCTGATCCGGTTCATGCCGAAGGTCGTCATCGCGCTCGTCCCCGGCTGGGCCGCCGGCGGCGGACACTCGCTGCACGTCGTGTGCGACATGACGATCGCGAGCCGCGAGCACGCGCGCTTCAAGCAGACCGACGCCGACGTGGGCTCGTTCGACGCCGGTTATGGCAGCGCCTATCTGGCCAAGCAGGTCGGTCAGAAGGTCGCACGCGAGATCTTCTTCCTCGCCCGCGAGTACGACGCCGAGCGGGCGTACGAGATGGGCACCGTCAATGCCGTGGTGCCGCACGCCGAGCTCGAAGCCGTCGGGCTCGAGTGGGCAGAGACGATCCTCACCAAGTCGCCGACGGCGATCCGCATGCTGAAGTACGCGATGAACCTCACCGACGACGGGCTCGTCGGTCAGCAGCTGTTCGCGGGGGAGGCGACGCGGCTGGCGTACGGCACCGACGAGGCGGTCGAGGGGCGCGACTCGTTCCTCGAGAAGCGCGCGCCCGACTGGTCGCCGTTCCCCTGGCAGTACTGACGGGCATCCCGAGCGACCGACCAGCGGCGCGCGCTAGCGTGACCCTGTGACCCGCCCGCTCGCCGTCGTCGACTCGGCCGACCCCCTCGCTTGCCTTGCCGCTCTGCGTGATGCGCTCGCGGGCGACGGTCCGGCGGTGCTGTTCCGGGGCGGGGGCGTAAACCCCGTGCACACGGCTCCGCTGGAGGTTGAGAAGCGCATCGCTCTCGTCGTCGAGACGAGCGGCACGACGGGCCGCCCGAAGCGCGTCGCCCTCAGCGCCGACGCCGTGCTCGCGAGCGCCGCGGCCTCGACCGGCGCGCTCGGCGATCCCGGTCAGTGGATGCTCGCCCTCCCCGTTCACTACATCGCCGGGAGCAACGTGCTCGCCCGCTCGCTCGCCTCCGGGGTCGACCCCGTGACGGTCGCGCCGGGACGTATGGGCGCGGCCGACGTGCTCGCCGCCATCGGCCGGTTCACCGAGAAACACCGCTACACGGCGCTCGTTCCCGCTCAACTGAGTCGGCTGCTCGACGAGGCCGATGAGAACGCCGAGTTGGCGTCGGCGCTCGCCGGCTTCGACCGCATCTTGGTCGGCGGCCAGGCCACCCCCGCGACACTCGTCGACCGCGCCCGCGCGCACGGCTGGGCCATCACGCGCACGTACGGCTCGAGCGAGACCTGCGGCGGCGTGGTCTACGACGGCGTGCCGATCGGCCAGACCGAGGTGCGCATCGCCGATGGCCGAGTCGAGCTCGGCGGCCCCACCCTCGCCGAGTACTACCTCGGCGACCCCGAGCGCACCGCCGACGCTTTCGTCGAACACGACCAGCAGCGCTGGTATCGCACCGACGACGCGGGCGAGTTCGCCGACGGCGTGCTGCGCATCACCGGTCGCATCGACGACGTCATCGTGTCGGGGGGCGTGAAGGTGCGCCTCGCGGCGGTCGAGCGTGTCGTGCGCGAGCAGCCGGGACTCGCCGACGCGGTCGTGGTCGCCGGGCACCACCCCGAGTGGGGCGAGGTGCCCGTGGTCGTCACGACAGCCCGCCCCGATCGGGATGCGCTGCGGCGCCTTGTCGGCGCAGCTCTCGGTCCCGAGGCCCGCCCCGACCGCATCGTCACCGTCGGCGCGCTGCCGCTATTGCCGAGCGGCAAGCCCGACCGGCTAGCCGTGGCCCGCCTCGTCGCGGCCGCCGGCGCCGCAGCAACCGGCTCCTAGAATCGGCCCGTGGCGAAAAAGAAGGCTTCTCCGGCACAGCGTGCGCCGAAACGCAGCGGCAACCCCGCGGCGGTGCGCCCGGCGACCGCGCGTGACTGGGTGGGCGGTGCGCGCCCGCGCACGCTGACCCTGGCGCTTGCCCCGGTCATCCTGGGATCGGCGATCGCACACTGGTTCTCGGCGTTCGATCCGCTGCTGGCGGGTCTGGCGCTCGCCGTCGCCGTCTTCCTGCAGGTCGGCGTGAACTACGCCAACGACTACAGCGACGGGGTGCGCGGCACCGACGCGGTGCGCGTCGGCCCGAGCCGGCTCACCGGATCCGGCGCGGCGAAGCCGCGCGCGGTACTGACCGTCGCGATCGTGTTTTTCGCCCTTGCGGCCCTCGCCGGCCTCGCGATCGTGGTGCTCACGCAGCTGTGGTGGCTGATCGCCGTGGGTGCCGTCGCGATCGTCGCCGCGTGGTTCTACACGGGCGGGAAGCGCCCGTACGGCTACGCGGGCCTCGGCGAGCTGGTCGCGTTCGTGTTCTTCGGGCCGGTCGCGGTTGTCGGCACCACGTTTATCCAGACCGGTACCGCCCCGTTCGAGTCGTGGATCGCCGGCGTGCAGCTCGGCCTGTTCTCCGCCGCGATCTTGCTCGTCAACAACATCCGCGACATCGACCAGGATGCTCAGGTCGGCAAGCGCACGCTGGCGGTGCGTCTCGGATCGCGCGCGTCCCGCATCGTGTTTGTCGTGCTGCTGCTGGTGCCGTTCGCCGGGCTGGCCTGGTTCCTCATCCTGTTCCCGGCGGCCCCGCTGGCGTTCTTCACGCTGCTCATCACGCTGCCGGTGAGCCTCATCGTGGTGACGGCGCGGACGCCGCGGGAGTTGATCCTCGCCCTGCAGTTGACGAGCCTCGCGGCGCTCGTGTTCGCCATCGCTCTGGGCGCGGCGATCGCCTTCTAGCGGGCTACGCCCGCGGCGACTCAGCCGATGCGTCGCCCGACGCGTCGCCGTCGAGCAGCGCGTCCTCCTCGGCCGTGTCGTCGTCGACCTCCCCGCGGGCGGCGCGTGCGCGGCGCTCGGCCAGGTCGGTGGCGACCGCCGCGCGCAGCTTCGCGAAGAAGATGTACGAGATGGCGAGCGAGATGATGGCCGCCGCGAGGGCCGCGATCATGTAGTGCGCGAACCCGGCGATGCCCATCGACTGCAGGGGCAGGCGCAGGAAGACCGCCAGCAGCGCGAACAGGGCCGCGAAGATGCCGAAACGGAGCAGGCTGTAGACGATCCAGGGGCGCACGCGACCAGTCTACGGAAGCGCATCCGAGCATCCACCGGGCGCCGAGGAGGCACTCACGGCGCGTCCAGCGCTCATGCGTACACTTCAGAGCATGGTCAGGTTCATCATCATCGGCGGTGTGGTCGCGGTCGCGTTCACCATCTACGCGCTCGTCGATGTGCTGATGACGGAGCGGTCGCGCGTGCGCGGAGTGGCGAAGCCGGCCTGGGCCCTGATCACCGTGTTGCTTCCGGTGATCGGCGGCGTGCTGTGGCTCACGATCGGCAAGGCGAAGCGCGGCCCACGCCGCATGAGCCCGCCGATCGCGCCCGACGACGACCCGAACTTCCTCAGCTCGCTCAGCCAGGAGGAACTGCGTCGCCGCGCCGAGCAGGAAGAGCGTCTGCGCCGACTCGAGCAAGAGCTGGCCGACCTGGAGGCGGAGGACGACGATGACGACGACACCCCCCGCGCCGGAACCGCCGGTTAACGCCCCCGCCAGCCCGGCCGCCGAGGCGGCCATGGCGCTCCTTCACGGGATGCACGCCCTCGGCCTCGAGCACGTGGTCGTGAGCCCCGGGTCGCGTTCGCAGGCGCTCGCGCTCGCCGCGGCGGCGCTGGATCGCGCCGGGCTCATCACGTTGCACGTGCGCATCGACGAGCGCGTGGCAGGCTTCACCGCGCTCGGCCTCGCCGTCGAGACCGGACGGCCGGTCGCCGTGATCTGCACCTCGGGCACGGCGGTCGCGAACCTGCACCCCGCCGTCCTGGAGGCGCACCATTCGGGCGTGCCCCTCATCCTGCTGACGGCCGACCGGCCGGCCGAGCTGCGCGGCATCGGCGCCAACCAGACGACCGATCAGGTCGGCATCTTCGGCGACATGGTCGCCGCCGACTGGGATGTTCCCGCCCCGACCGGCGCCCCCGGCGAGCTCGACGAGGTGCGCGACCTCGCCGAGCTGGCCCTGCGGGCGGCCGCCGACGGCCCCGTGCACCTGAACCTCGCGTACCGCGAGCCGCTGAGCGGAGGCGAGCCGAGCATCCCGAACGCCACATCGGCCGGTGATGACGACGTCGACGTTGACGGGGATGCTCGCCCGCTCTGGCAGCGCACCCTCGGGCCCGAGGTGGTCGACCTCGAACCGGACGACGCCACCGTCGTCGTCGCCGGCCACGGCGCCGGCGCCCGCGCCGAGGAGCTCGCCGTCGCGCTCGGCGCCCCGCTCATCGCCGAGGTGTCGAGCGGCGCCCGCTTCGGCCGGCACGCCGTCGTCGCCTATCGCGAGGTGCTGCGCGGCCCGCGCGGCGAGGCGGTCGGACGCGCCGTCGTGCTCGGACACCCGACGCTGAGCCGCGAGGTTCCGCAGTTGCTCGAACGCGACGACGTCGAGGTGGTCGTCGTGCGTGCGCCCGGAGCCGACGCTTACAACCCCGGCCACCGCGCCCGCGTCGTCGACGACGTGCGGGTGATCGGAAAGCCTGACCCGCAGGCAGTGCGCCGCTGGGTCGGGGGGTGGGTGTCGATGAGTCGCGCCGTGCTCGAGTCGACGGCGCCCGACGATCCGGCGCCCGATCTCGAGCAGTCCGCCTCCACCGACATGAGCGTGCGCCTCGCCTTCGCCAAGGCGGAGGCCGCGATTCTGCGCCAACCCGTCGACCGGCGGATGCTCGTGAAAGCCGTGTGGGCATCCACCTGGCCGCATGACCGCCTCGTCATCGCGGCGTCGCGGCTGATTCGCGAGGCCGACCGGCTGGTGCCGGGCAAAAACATTCGCGTGCACGCGAATCGCGGCCTTGCCGGCATCGACGGCACGATCGCGACGGCGACGGGCATCGCCCTCGCCGCTCGCGACGCCGCGCCCCAGACCGGCACGACCCGTGTGCTGCTGGGCGACCTCGCGCTGATCCACGACGCGGGCGCCCTGCTCGCGCCCCTCCCCGAGGGCGTACGCGTGCACCTGTTCGTTGGCAACGACCGCGGCGGCACGATCTTCGACCAGCTCGAGGTCGCGGCCACAGCCCACGCCGGGGACTACGAGCGCGTCATGCGCACCCCGCACGCGGTCGACATCGGGGCCCTCGCACGAGCCGGTGGTTGGGCCTACCGCAAGGCCGCCACCCGCGCCGACCTCGACGACGCCCTGACCGCCCCCGAGCCCCTGCTCGTCGTCGAGGTGCCCCTCGACACACTCGACTCGGCCGGCGAGGCCGCGTAGCGTCGCACGCATGATCGAGCTGCTGCGCGCCGACGCCACCACCCGCCTTGCCGACCGCGACCCGAACGCGACCCCGGGCTTCGACGGCGACAAAGCGGCCGGTCAAGCGGCGCTCGCGGCCGGCGTCGACCACCTCAGCAACCTGCAGGAGCGGCTGTTCGCCGCGAGCACCGCGGGCGAGCGTCGCCGGGTACTTCTCGTGCTCCAGGGCATGGACTCCGCCGGCAAGGGCGGCATCGTGCGGCACGTCGTCGGCTCGGTTGACCCGCAGGGCGTGCACCTCGCCACCTTCAAGAAGCCGACAGAGAAGGAGCTCAGCCACCACTTCCTCTGGCGCATCGAGCGCCAACTGCCTCCGGTGGGGCGCATCGGCGTCTTCGATCGCTCGCACTACGAAGACGTGCTCATCGGCCGGGTGCGCGAGCTCGCCCCGGCCGCCGAGATCGAGCAGCGTTACGACGACATCGTCGAGTTCGAGCGTCGCGTCGCGCGCACCGGCATCAGCGTCGTGAAGGTCATGCTGCACATCTCGCCCGACGAGCAGAAGGCGCGGCTCACCGAGCGCCTCGAGCGCCCCGACAAGCACTGGAAGTACACGACCAACGACATCGCCGAACGGATGCTGTGGGACGACTACCAGCGCGCCTACGAGCTCGCGATCCAGCGCACGTCGACGGATGAGGCGCCCTGGTACGTGGTTCCCGGCAACCGCAAGTGGTACGCCCGCCTCGCCGTGCAGGCGCTGCTCACCGATGCGCTTGAACGCATCGACCCGCAGTGGCCGGCCGCTGGGTACGACGTCGAGGCTGAGAAGAAGCGGCTCGCCGCCACCTGAGTCCCGCGCTACCGCAGCGCGTCGGCGATCGGCCGGAACTTCATCCGCGTCTCGGCGAGTTCGGCGACCGGGTCGGAGTCGATGACGATGCCGGCGCCGGCGTGCGCCACGAGCATCCCGTCGTCATCGATGCGCGCGCAGCGCAGCGCGATGACCCACTCGCCGTCGCCGTCCTGGTCGATCCAGCCGACGGGGCCGGCGTAGCGGCCGCGGTCGAACGGCTCGAGTTCGGCGATCAGGGCGAGAGCCGCATCGGTAGGGGAGCCCGCGACGGCGGCCGTCGGGTGCAGGGCCGCGACGAGGTCGAGCCCGCTCGAGTCTTCGGCGAGCTCCAGCTCGACGTCGGTCGCGAGGTGCCACAGGTTCGGCAGCTTCAGCGTGAAGGGAGCCTCGCTCGCGGTCACCGCCGTCACGTGCGGGCGCAGCGCCTTCAGCACGCTCTGCACGGCGAACTCGTGCTCATCGAGGTCTTTCTGACTCGTCGCGAGCTGGGTGGCGGCCGCCGCGTCCTCGGCGGCGTCGGCGCCGCGCGCCGTCGAACCCGCCAGCACGCGCGCGCTCGCCTCCCGGGCGTGCACGCTCACGAGCGTCTCGGGGCTCGCGCCGATCAGCCCGTCGACGGCGAAGGCGAGCGTGTCGGGGTAGGCGTCGGCCAGCTCGCGCACGATGGCGCGGCGGTCGGCGTTCGCCGGGATGCTCGCGGTCGCGTCCCGCGCGATCACTACCTTCTCGACGTCGCCCGCCCGAATGCGCTCGACCGCGCGGCCGACCGTCGCCACGAAGTCGTCGCGGCTGAGGGTCGCCGCGGCGAGGGTCGCCCGCGGGCGCTCGCCGATCGGCGTCTCGGCCGGAAGGTGGTCGGCCGGAACGTGGTCGGCGCCGGGCTCGCGCTCGGCGTCGGCCGATTGCTCGCCCGTGCCGGCCACCGAGATGCGTGTCACCCACGCCACCCCGTCACGCCGTCCGACGATCGTCTCGGGCACCACGAGCACACTCGTTGCTGCCGACTCGTCGGCGAAGGCGAAGCTGCCGAACGCCACAAGACCGGACCCTGCGCGGTGCACCGGATCAGCCACCTCGGCAACGTCAGCGATTGCGCGCCAGGTGCGCGCAGCATCCGCGAATCGGCTCGCACCGCGAAACTCGCCGCGCCACACCTCGCCGACTCCGACGATTCCGTCGCCGCGTCGCAGCGCAACCAGCGGATGCGCGGAGTCGGCGAAGCCGATCAGCGGCCCGTCGAGGGTGACCACCGTCGTCACGGCCCGCAGGCGCACCGCGGAAGGGGGGCTCGACGTCACACTCCGAGGCTACTCGGCTTACCGGGCCTCCCCAGGCCGCTCACGGCGAACCTCGGGTGAGCACTCACTAGACTCGGGCTGTGACGAAGGCCGATCTGAGCAAGCAGCCGAGCGCCGTCGCCGCCATGTTCGACGATGTGGCGCCGCGGTACGACCGCACGAACGCCGTGCTCTCGGTGGGTAACTCGGCCCTGTGGCGCATCGCCACCGTGCGCGCCGTTGACCCGCAGCCCGGCGAGCGCATCCTCGACATCGCCGCCGGAACCGGCACCAGCTCGGCCGCCTTCGCGAAGACCGGGGCTACCGTCGTGGGCGTCGACTTCTCGGAGGGGATGGTCGCCGAGGGCCGCCGACGTCACCCCCAACTGGAGTTCGTCGTCGGCGACGCCGAGCAGCTGCCGTTCGGTGACGACGAGTTCGACGCCGTCACGATCAGCTTCGGCCTGCGTAACGTGCAGCAGCCGCAGAAGGCGCTCGCCGAGATGTATCGAGTGCTGAAGCCCGGCGGCCGGGTTGTCATCACCGAGTTCTCGCGGCCGCCGGTCGGCGTGCTCCGCGCCGGCTACCACGCCTACCTGAAGCACGTCATGCCGCACATCGCCAAGGTGGCGAGCTCGAACGCCGACGCGTACGAGTACCTGTTCGAGTCGATCGCCGAGTGGCCCGACCAGGCGACGCTGTGCCAGTGGCTGCGTGCCGCGGGCTTCACGCGCGTCGCCTACCGCAATCTCACGGCCGGCGTCGTCGCCATGCATCGGGGCCGGAAGCCGCTCGACGCGGCGATCCGTGCATCCGTTGCGAAGCGTCGTCGCGCGCGCTCCGCCTCCACCTCCTCGGCTGCGGCCGAGTGACCACGACCACTTTCGACGATCGGCCCACCGTGACCCCGAGTACTCCGCTCGCACGCCGCAGCAAGACCCTTTCGGCGTCGCTGGGCCTCGGCGAAAAGCTGTTCGCCTCCAGCGAGGAGCGCCGGTTCGCCGACGCGATCGAGCAGGGCCTTGAAAAGGTTGAGGCGGCCCTCCTGCGCGAGGTCAGCTTCGCCGACGACATGGCCGACGTCACGTCGCGCTACCTGCTGGAGGCCGGCGGCAAGCGCATCCGCCCCGTGCTGACCCTGCTCACCGCGCAGCTCGGCGACGGCGCGACTGACGACGTCATCACCGCCGCCCAGGCCATCGAGATCACCCACCTTGCCTCGCTGTATCACGACGACGTCATGGACGAGGCCGAGATGCGTCGGGGGGTGCCGAGCGCGCAGAGCGTGTGGGGCAACTCGGTCGCAATCCTCACCGGAGACCTGCTGTTTGCCCGCGCGTCCAAGCTCGTCGCGAGCCTCGGCGAGCGCGCCATCAAGCTGCAGGCCGACACCTTCGAGCGGCTGTGCCTCGGCCAGCTGCACGAGACCCTCGGCCCGCGGCCCGACGACGACGCCGTCGAGCACTACCTGCAGGTGCTTGCTGACAAGACCGGCTCCCTGATCGCGGCTGCCGCGCAAATGGGCATCATCTTCTCGAACGCGTGCGATGAGTACGCCGACCCGGTGGTCGCGTTCGGCGAGAAGATCGGTGTCGCCTTCCAGCTCGTTGACGACGTCATCGACCTCTCCGAGCCCGACGCCGACACCGGTAAGCCGCAGGGCACCGACCTGCGCTCGGGCGTCGCCACCCTGCCGTTGCTGTACCTGCGCCGCGAGGCCCTGCACGACCGCGATGCCGAGGCCCTGCTCGCCCGCATCGAGCGCAGTGTCGACGAGACCACCGGAGACGAGGCCGAGTTCGCCGCCGCCGTCGCCGAGTTGCGTGCACACCCCGTCACCGAGCGCACCTACGACGAGGCCCGCCGTTGGGCCGCCGACGCCGTGGCGGCGCTCGAGACCTTGCCCGCTGGCCCGGTCAAGAAGGCCCTGACGAAGTTCGCCGAGGCCGTCGTCGACCGTAGCCGGTAGCGTGACCGCAGCCGGACCGGCGCGTGCGTCGGTGACCGGCCCCGAGCATCCCGCCCGCCGTTTTCGTGATTTGCCCACCGATCAGTTGAAGGAACCCCCACGAGCATGAGCAAGCTGCGCCTCGCCATCGTCGGAGCCGGGCCCGCCGGCATCTACGCCGCCGACATCCTGCTGAAGCACGAGCGCTCGTTCGACGTCTCGATCGATCTGTTCGACCGTCTGCCTGCGCCGTACGGCCTCGTGCGCTACGGCGTCGCCCCCGACCACCCCCGCATCAAGGGCATCATCAACGCGCTGCGCGAGGTGCTCGACTCGGGCGACATTCGCGTGTTCGGCAACGTCAACTACGGCACCGACATCACGCTCGACGACCTGAAGCGCCACTACAACGCGGTGATCTTCGCGACGGGCGCCATCAAGGATGCTGATCTCACCATTCCGGGGATCGACCTGGATGGCTCGTACGGCGCCGCCGACTTCGTCAGCTGGTACGACGGGCACCCGGATGTTCCGCGCGAGTGGCCGCTTGACGCCCAGTCGGTGGCCGTCATCGGTAACGGGAACGTGGCGTTGGACGTGGCGCGGATCCTCGCCAAGCATCCGCAGGACCTGGTGCCGACCGAGATTCCCGACAACGTGCACGCGGGGCTTGAGGCCTCGCCCGTGACCGATGTGCACGTCTTCGGTCGCCGCGGCCCCATGCAGGTGAAGTTCACGCCGCTCGAGCTGCGCGAGCTCGGCGAGCTGAACGACGTCGACATGATCGTGTACGACGAGGACTTCGACTACGACGATGCCTCCAAGGCCGCGATCCAGTCGAACAAGCAGCTGTTCGTGATCGACAAGGTCTTTTCGCAGTGGCGGGCGCGCGAGACCGGCTCGGCGTCGCGTCGACTGCACCTGCACTTCTACGCGAAGCCGGTGGAGGTGCTCGGCTCGGACGGTCGCGTGTCGGCGTTCCGGTATGAGCGCACCCGTCCGGACGGTGCGGGCGGCGTGGTCGGCACGGGGGAGTTCCGCGAGGTTCCCGTGCAGGCGGTGTACCGCGCGGTGGGCTACTTCGGTTCGCCGCTCGACGGTATTCCGTACGACGAGCGTCACGGCGTGATTCCGAACCACGAGGGCCAGGTGCTGGCCGACGACAACGCGCTCATGCCCGGCGTCTACGCCACCGGCTGGATCAAGCGCGGACCGGTCGGGCTCATCGGTCACACGAAGTCGGACGCGATGGAGACGATCAAGCATCTGGTCAAGGACCAGGGCTCGTGGTGGCAGCCGGCCGAGCCGGACGAGCAGGCGGTGCTCGACCTGCTGCAGTCGCGTGGCGTGCTCTTCACCGACCTGGAGGGTTGGCACCGCCTGGACGCGCACGAGCGCGAGCTGGGTGAGGCCCGCGGTCGCGAGCGCATCAAGGTCGTGCCGCGCGACGAGATGGTGCGCATTAGCCGCGACTGAGGTACAGGCAGTGCCGCGCCTGTTCGCGGGCGAGGTCGAGTGGCACGGCCCACGCATTGTCGCTATCGGGCGGGAGGTCGTCCCAGTGGATGACGGGCTGGCGCTCGCCGCGGGGATGCCGTTCGTCGGCCCGTCGATGTGTCTGTCGGCGCATCGAAAGGTGAAGACGGCCGTCGAGTCGACGCGTGGTGTGCCATTGGATGGCGCTGACACAGGCGAGCGGTCCGCCCGCTTGCCATCCGTGTCGGATGTCGGCGGGCAGTTCGGGAACGCAGTACCACCCGCGGCGCAGTCGTTCCGGCCGACCGTAGAAGCCGTAGGCGATTCTGAGCTCGTCGGCGGTCCACCCTGCCCGGAGGAAGTCGGAGCGCCGCACGATCCCTCCGCGCGATCTCATGAACTCATCGAATCCATCGAACCCGCCGGCCATCCGCGGATTCCAGCCGTGCGAATCTTTGGGGAGCCCCGTCATGCGCTTATCGTGCGCCCAAATTCGTGGGTGACCGCGTCGAGCCGGACTCGAGTGGGACAAAAGGCGTCGGTAGCGGGCCGTGGAGGAGCCGAGCGGGTGCGACCCCGCACGCCGCACCCCCTCGCGAAGCCGCACCCGTCGCGCGAACCGGTCGCGCCCGCCGCACCGGTCGCGCGAACCGGTCGCGCCCACCGCACCCGTCGCGACAACCGGATACGCCCGCCGCACCGGTTGCGCGAACCGGTCGCGCCCACCGCACCGGTCGCGCCCACAACTTGTGACCGCCCCCTCCGCGGCATACCCATGCCCCCTCCAGCGCCTTCCACAGACGCGGAACGCCCGAACCGAATTCGCCATTCATCTCCCGCGCCCCATTCCACAACCGCGGAACGACCGAACCGAACTCGCGCCCCCCAAAAACAAAAATCGAGCCCTTTCCACAACGGCGGAAAGGGCGAATCGAATTCGCGACCCCCAAACCGAGCCCTTCCCACAACGGCGGCATGGGCGAACCGCGTTCGCGGAGAGGTCAGCGCGGCGACTTCCACAACGGCGGAAAGGCCGAGTCCCATTCACCCGTTCCGCGTCTGTGGAAGGTGCTGGAGGGGGTAGGGGTTGGTCCGAGCCGAGCCGAGCCGAGCCGAGCCGAGCCGAGCCGAGCCGAGCCGAGCCGAGCCGAGCCGAGCCGAGCCGAGCC
>NZ_JBKBPI010000003.1:159710-229067 GCF_046293215.1 Microcella sp.
CCGAGCCGAGCCGAGCCGAGCCGAGCCGAGCCGAGCCGAGCCGAGCCGAGCCGAGCCGAGCCGAGCCGAGCCGAGCCCGCCCCGCACTAGCTACGGCTGTAGTACTCCCACGAGAGGGCGACGAGCTCACGCAGCACATCCCGATCAATCGCATCGAGCCGGCGCACGTACACACAGTCCACACCGCGCCGGTGCGGCCCTAAGCGGTCGAGCAGCTCACCCGCACCCTCGGCGGTCTGCAAGCCATACAGCGACAACTCCGCCTTGCGGGGTGAGAAACCCGCTTTCGGCCACACACCCGAGTGACCACTCGCATAGGTGTACTCGTACTCGCCAAAGCCGATGATGCTCGGGCCCCACATCACCGGCTCCTCGCCCGTCACGTCGCGGAACAGCGCCACCAGTTCGCCGCCCTCGGAGGCGCGCCGAGCATCCAGACCCGCCAAGAAGTCGTCGACCGGCACATCCGTCGGAAGCGTCTTCTGCGCCATTCGAGCCTCCCTGCCTACTGCACGGTCGCCGTGACCCGCGCCAGCGTGTCGAACGCTGCCATGTGGCGCGGACGCTTCTGCCACTCGTCGAGCGTCAACTCGTGCGAGTTCTCGCGGTAGAACTGCTCGACCCGCCTCAGGTCGGCAATGATCTGCGGCCCGCGCACCATCACCGACACCTCGAGGTTCAGGCTGAACGACCGCATGTCCATGTTGCTCGACCCGATCACCGCGACCTGGTCGTCGATCGTCACGTGCTTGGCGTGCAAAACCGTGGGGGCGCGATACAACCAGATGCGCACCCCGGCCTTCAGCAGCGCCTCGTAGTACGAGCGCTGGGCGTGAAACACCAGGGGCTGATCGCCGATCTCCGAGACGAACAGCTGCACGTCGAGCCCGCTCTGCGCCGCCGTCGTGATGGCGTACAACATCGACTCGTCGGGAACGAAGTATGGCGAGCAGATCTGAATCTGATGCTGCGCGGCGTAGACCAGCGAGTTGAACAGGCGCAGGTTGTTCTCGCCCTCAAAGGCCGGGCCGCTCGGCACCACCTGGGCGTCGATGTCGTCGTCGGGCAGCACCTCCGGAATCGACGCCGTCTCGCGCAGCAGCAACTCGTTCGTCTCGGAGTACCAGTCGGTCGCGAACAGCGCGTCGATCCCCGTCACGATCGGGCCCTCAAACCGCACCATCAGCTCGCGCCACTCGAGGGTTCCCGCCCAGTGCTTCTTTCTCTTGTAGCCACGCTCGATGAGGTTTTGTGACCCCGTGAAGGCGACCCGACCATCCACGATCAAGAACTTGCGGTGATTGCGCAGATCCGGGCGCTGCCACTGGCCCCGCCACGGCCGCACCGGCAGCATCGCGTGAAACTCTGCACCGGTCTCGCGCAGGCGCGCCAGCGTGCGCCGATAGCCGGGAACGCGCACCGTCGCGATGTGGTCGAACAGGATGCGCACGGTGACGCCTCGCGCCACTGCCGCCTCGACGGCGGCGAAGAACGGAGCCGTCTCCTCATCGAACGACACGATGTAGAACTCGACGTGCACGGTCTTCGTCGACGCCTCGACCGCTGCCGTCATCGCCTCGAACGACGCCGTGTAGTCGGTGATGATCTCGGCCGAATTGTCGCCGACGAGCGGCATCGCGCCGAGTGATCGATTCAACTCAACGATCGGCTCAAGCCACGGCGGCCACGGGTTGTCGCGCGAGACCCGATCCATGCCCTCGGTCGTGTCGAGGATGTACTCGTTGATCTCGCGCTGCTTTTCTCGCCGCGACTTCGGCAGGCGTCGCGACCCGAACAGCAGGAACAGGATGAAGCCGATGTACGGCAAGAAGAAAATGGCCAGCAGCCACGCCATCGCGGTCTGCGGTCGCCTGTTGCGGGGCACGATGAACAGCGACACGATGCGGATCGTGAGGTCGACGGCGATCAAGATCACCGTGATCACGAGCGCGATCGTCGACATGTTGTCGACAGCGTCACTCATGGCCGGAGTCTAGCGACGCGGCCGCGTACGCAGCCGGGGGCTCAGCGGAAGTTGACGAATTGGAGGTCGACGTCGAGGTCGGCGTTCTTCAACATCGCGATCGTCGCCTGCAGGTCGTCGCGGCTCTTCGACTGCACGCGCAGCTCGTCGCCCTGGATCTGCGCCTTCACGCTCTTCGGGCCCTCGTCGCGGATGATCTTCGAGATCTTCTTCGCGTTCTCGCTCGAGATGCCGTTCTTCAGGCTCGCCTCGATGCGGTACTCCTTGCCGCTCGCGTACGGTTCGCCAACGTCGAGGCTCTTCAGCGAGATTCCGCGCTTGATCAGCTTCGACTGCAGAACGTCGAGCACGGCGGTGACGCGCTCTTCCGTGCTCGCCTTCAGCAGCAGCTTCTCGCCGCTCCAGTCGACCGACGCGCCCACCCCTTTGAAGTCGTAGCGCTGGGCGATCTCTTTCTGCGCCTGGTGGAGGGCGTTGTCGGCCTCCATCTTGTCGACCTTGCTGACGATGTCGAAGGAAGAATCAGCCATGGGCCGATCCTATCGCCGCGGGCTGGAGGGGCACCCGGGCGGTGGAGTCACGCACGATGAGGTCAAACGGCAGCGGCTGGTCGACCGCCGGCACACCGTCCCCGCTCGACTGCTGCAACGCCTCCATCAGCAGTTCGACGGCCCGCTCACCCTGCAGCCCCGGGTGCTGGTCGACCGTGGACAGCCCGAAGAACGGAGCAAGCTCGTGGTTGTCGATGCCGATGACCGAGAGGTCGCCGGGCACGCTGAGGCCCATGTCGCGCGCTGCCAGCATTGCTCCGATGGCCATTTCGTCGCTCGCGGCCACGAGAGCGGTCGGTCGGATGCGCGGACCACCCAGCAACTGCTTGGCCGCCTGATAGCCACTCTCCATCGTGAACACGGCGGGGAAGTACAGGGCAGGGTCGGGCTCGATACCCGCTTCACGCAGCGCCAGCTCGTAGCCGTGACGACGATTCGTCGGCAGATGGAACGACAGTTCGCGTTCGACGTCTCCGCCGATGTGGCCAATGACGCGGTGCCCCAGCGACAGGAGGTGCTCGGTCGCGAGCTTCGTCACGGCGACATCGTCGATGCTGAACGTGGGGACCCCGGGAATGGGCCCACCGACGCCCACGAGCGGTCGCCCCAGCGCGTGCAGCGACTCGACCTCCTGCTCGGTCAGCTCGAGGCTGACCGCGAGAACCGCGTCAACGCGCTTGCGCAGCAGGAAGTGCTCGAACACGCTGGCGCGTTCATCGTCGTGGCCCGAGAGGTTGTACAGCGTCAGGTCGTAGCCGTATTGCATGAGCCGGCGCTGGGCGCCCTCGATCACCGACGTGTAGAACCACCGGTTGAGAAACGGCACGACGACCCCGACGTTGCGCGTTCGCCCGGTTGCGAGGCTCGAGGCGTCAGCATTGACCACGTAGCCCAGTTGACTGGCGGCGGCGGCGACTTTCTCGCGCGTTCGGGGGGCCACGTGGCCCCGCCCGCTGAGAGCGCGGGAAACGGTGGCGGTGGACACGCCAGCGAGCTTGGCGACGTCGTCGATACCGGTCATGGCTGCGCTCTCTGTGAGGGTCCTGGCCCAGACTAGCGCGCAATCCCGACATTGCAAGCGCTTGCACCCTGCTGGTCGTCGCATCGCCTCGCAACCGTATAAACTCGATGCGCGCACCCGGTCACTGAATACAGTGGTCGGGCGCGCACACGGCGAGTTACCCAAGCGGCCAAAGGGATCTGACTGTAAATCAGCCGGCGTAGCCTTCGGGGGTTCGAATCCCTCACTCGCCACCATGACGGCCCCGCGCTCGAGATGATCGAGCGCGGGGCCGTTCGTCGTCTCGGGCGGTGCGACGGGAGCCCTGAAAGACTGGAGCCATGACGTCGCTCGCCTCCGCCCGCCCGTCCGACTCCGATCTACTCGCGCTCGCGCTCGACATCGCCTCTGAGGCGGGGCGGATGATCGCCGCGGCCCGCGAGGGAACGGTCACCGTGGCCGACCGCAAGTCTTCCGTGACCGACGTCGTCACGCAGGTCGATCGCGACGCTGAGGAGCTCATTCGCCGCCGCATCGCCGAGGCTCGGCCCGACGACGCCTTCTTCGGGGAAGAAAGCGGGGGCGATGACGGCACCAGCGGCCTCACGTGGGTTGTCGACCCCATCGACGGCACGGTCAACTTTCTGTACGGCATTCCGCACTACGCCGTGAGCATCGCCGTCGTTGAGGGCCCCGCCGACCCGGCGAACTGGGTTGAGCGGGTCGGTGTGGTGCTGAATCCCGCCACGGGTGAGACCTTCACGGCGGTGCGCGGGGGAGGGGCCTTTCTCGGCGACCGGCCTCTTCGCCTGCCGACGCCGCCCGCCCTCGACCAGGCGCTCGTGGCGACGGGCTTCGCGTACGATGCCGAGCTGCGCGGTCGTCAGGGTGCCGCGGTCGCTCGCATGCTGCCGCGGGTGCGCGACATACGTCGCCTGGGAACGGCCTCGCTCGACCTGTGCAACCTTGCCGCGGGGCGGGTCGACGCGTACTTCGAGCGCACCCTCAACCCCTGGGATCACGCAGCGGGCGGCCTCGTCGTGACCGAAGCGGGTGGCGTCGTCGTGGGCCGGGCCGGAGCCGCGCCGAGCCGAGATTTCCTGATCGCCGTGCACCCCGAGCTGCTCGCGGCTGTGGAGGATCTGCTCGATGACACGGGCGCGTGATGTTTACTGTCCGGACCCCCACGTCGCTTCGTAGACAACCTATGAATCCCGTTCGTGGACTTTTGCTTTGTCGAACAAGCGGTTAGCCTTTACCAGTTCGTGATAAACGGATGCGGTTCTCCGCGCCGTCGACGAGCATCCAGACCCGATCGACAACGACCCGAACGACGCAGAGAAACGCCCCGCCACCCCTATGACCGAAGACTTCACGCGGCTGACCGCCTCATCAGGCGACCGCGCGACCGCTCCGGCGGGCGGGTCAGCGCAGCCGATGACGCGCCGGGAGGCGCGCGCGGCTGAGGCGCCGCTGTCGCGGCGTGCTCTTCGGGAGGCGGAGGCCGCTCAGGCCGCAGCGCGTCGATCGCGGCGGGGAGTCGTGCCGCGTCCGCCGGCAGGTCCGGTCGCAACGACGCCCGCAACGACGGCGGTTACCCCGACGGTCCCGCTGCGCAAGCGCGTCGCGCGCAAGGTCTTCCCGCCAATCGTCATGGCCGCCGCCGCCGCGCTCATCGTCGGCACCTCGGTGCCCTCCAGTGTTCTCGGTGACCCGAACGCTCCGGCCGCAACCGCCTCGCTCGGCACGGTCGCCAGCGCCCTCGACGCCGGAGCCGTCATCGAGAGCGGAGCGAGCCGCTCCGCGAGCGACGCGCCCGAAGCGCAGGTGCTGGCCGCGACGAGCGACGACGCGAGCGCCCTGCCGGTCGCCAGCCGCGATGACTGGAGCGTCACCTCGTACGCCGAGATGATGCGCCTGCGCTACGGCAACCGCACCTTCGCCTACGCGACGACCGGCGCTGGTGCCGTGCGGTGGCCCTTCCCGTTTGCTGCCCCGATCAGCTCGGGCTTCGGCAGCCGCGCCGCTCCCTGCTGGGGCTGCTCGAGCTACCACCAGGGTCTCGACTTCGTTCCTGGCTACGGCACGCCGATCCAGGCGATCGCCGGCGGAACCGTCACGCTCTCGCAGCAAGGCGGTGGCTTCGGCAACCACGTGCACATCGACCACGTCATCAACGGTCAGCGCGTGACGAGTGTCTACGCACACATGATTTGGGACTCCTCGCCGCTGCGCGTCGGCGACACGATCGAGGCGGGCGACTTCGTCGGCCTCGTCGGGTCCAGCGGTATCTCCACCGCGCCGCACCTACACTTCGAGCTTCATCTTGACGGCGTGCCGGTTGATCCGTACGCCTGGCTCGTGACCAACGCGTCCTAGCGACCGCCACAGCAACGGCACAACGAACGAGCCCCGGATGCGCGTGATGCGCTTCCGGGGCTCGCGTCGGTGATCGCGTCGCCGCGTCGGATCAGCTGGTCGGCCGCAGCCAGACGGTGGTGTCGGTCGGCACAGCGCGACCATCCAGCGGTCCACTGGCGAGCAGAACCTCACCGGCGGGCAGTTCGACGGCGCCGTCGCCGAGGTTGGTGATGACGACCACCTCACCCGTGCGGAACGCCACGACGTCGTCGCCGAGATCGATCCACGCGACGGAGCCCTCGCCGAGGCGCAGCTCGGCGCGCAACGCGAGTGCGCGGCGGTACAGCTCGAGCGTCGAGGCGGGGTCGCCCTCCTGAGCGTCGCGCGCGATGGCGCTCCACTCGGCGGGCTGCGGCAGCCAGCTCGCGCCGGTCGCGTTGAAGCCGAAGGCCGGGGCGTCGGCCTCCCACGGCAGCGGCACACGGCAGCCGTCGCGTCCGTACACTTCACCGTTGGTGCGGTGGAAGGTCGGGTCTTCGCGCACGTGGTCGTCCAGCTCGATGACCTCGGGGAGGCCCAGCTCTTCGCCCTGGTACAGGTAGGCGCTGCCCGGAAGGCTCAGCATGAGGGCAGTCGCGGCGCGGGCGCGGCGCAGGCCGAGCACCTCGTCCGGCTTGTCCTCCGAGGCCGGTCCGATGCCGCTGGCGGGGGCGGCGGCATGCACGGTGAGGCCCAAGCGGCTGGCGTGGCGCACCACGTCGTGGTTCGAGAGCACCCAGGTGCTCGGTGCCCCAACGTCGCCGAAGGCGGCGATCGACTCGTCGATCACGGTACGCAGCTTCGGTGCGTTCCAGGGCGTCGAGAGGTAGCTGAAGTTGAAGGCCTGGTGCATCTCGTCGTCGCGCACCCACAGAGCGGCACGGCTGAGCGGCTCGACCCACGCTTCGGCGCAGAGCACGCGGTCGCCGTCGTACTCGGCGAGCACTCGGTGCCAGTCGCGGTACACCTCGTGCACCTCGGGCTGGGCCCAGTACGGCACCTCGTCGGGCTTCATCATCGCCTCGGCCAAGCTCTCGCCCTCTTCGGGCTCGGGCACGTCGGGGAGGCCGTCGGCCTTCATGAGCCCGTGTGCAACGTCGACCCGGAAGCCATCGGCCCCGCGATCGAGCCAGAAGCGAAGGATCTCGCGGAAGCGCTCCCAGACCCACTCGTTCTTCCAGTTGAAGTCGGGCTGCGTCGAGTCGAACAGGTGTAGGTACCACTGGCCGGGCGTGCCATCGGCCTCGGTGACTCGCGTCCAGGCGGGGCCACCGAAGATCGACTGCCAGTTGTTCGGGGGAAGCTCGCCGTTCTCTCCGCGGCCCTCGCGGAACATGAAGCGGTCGCGTTCGGCCGATCCGGGTCCAGCGGCCAGCGCCTCCTGGAACCACACGTGCTCGCTCGAGCAGTGGTTCGGAACGAGGTCGACGATGACGCGAAGGCCGAGCTCGTGGGCGCGTTCGCGCATCCGATCGAAGTCGTCCAGCGTGCCGAACAGCGGGTCGACGTCGCAGTAGTCGCTGACGTCGTAGCCGGCGTCGTTCTGCGGCGAGCGGAAGAACGGCGAGAGCCACACGGCGTCGACGCCGAGGGCGGCGAGCGAGTCGAGGCGTGCGGTGATGCCGGCGAGGTCGCCGATGCCGTCACCGTTCGCGTCGGCGAACGAGCGCGGATAGATCTGGTAGATGACAGCGGTGCGCCACCACTCTTTGCCCGGCTGGGATGCGCGGGCGTGCGACACGCGCTCGGGCGCGCCAATAGGGCTCAAAGTTTCGTTGGGCATGCGGCCACGATACGCGAAAACCCTCGATGTGGAAACGGTTCCACGTGATGGAAGCGTTTCCAGGCTTTCAGAGTTCTTTCAGCCAAGTTTCGGTCTCGCTGGCGCAAAAATCCCTAGTTGTGGGGAAGCGCGAGAGGCGCTATAACTGTAAGCGCTTGCAGTTCGCGAGCACATCAAGAGAAAGGCCTCTTGGCGACGGTGACGGTCTGCTCCCGCAGACAGCACCGGCAGCGCGCCGGCGACGAGGCCGTCCGCACACGAAAGGTACCCACCGATGAAGGTGACCCGCAGCCTGTTGACCACAGGAGCGATGGCGGCCTCCGCCGCACTGCTCCTCGGCGCCTGCGCCGGCGAGGCCGAGCCCGCCGACCCGACGACCACCCCCGAGCCCCCCGCAGCGTCGAGCACGCTGACCGTGTGGGTCGACGCCGACCGCGCCGGTGTCCTCCAGGACATCGCCGCCCAGTTCGAGGCCGACCGCGGAGTCGCGGTTGAGCTCGTGACGAAAGACTTCGGCGCGATCCGCGACGACTTCATCACCCAGGCCCCCACCGGTAACGGCCCCGACATCATCGTCGGCGCGCACGACTGGCTGGGCAAGCTCGTGCAGAACGGCGTTGTTGCGCCGCTCGAGCTCGGTGACGCCGCCGACGACTTCCAGGACGTCGCGATCACGGCCATGAGCTACGAGGGCGTGACCTACGGTCTGCCCTACTCGGTCGAGAACATTGCGCTCATCCGCAACGTCGACCTCGCCGCCGAGGCGCCCGCCACCTTCGACGAGATGATCGCCGCCGGCGAGGCGTCGGGTGCTGAGTACCGCTTCCTCGTCGGTCTCGACCCGAACGCCGCTGACCCGTACCACCTCTACCCGTTCCAGGCCTCCTTCGGTGCCCCGGTGTTCGAGATCACGGCCGACGGCACGTACGACCCGACGACGCTCGCTCTCGGCAACGAGGGTGGCGAGCAGTTCGCGCAGGCGCTCGCTGAGTGGGGTGCCGACGGCATCCTCAACACGAACATCTCGGGTGACATCGCCCGCGAGGAGTTCGTCGCCGGCAAGTCGCCGTTCTTCCTCACCGGCCCCTGGAACCTCCCGGCCGTGAAGGAAGCGGGCATCAACTACTCGATCGACGCCATCCCGTCGGCCGGTGGCGAGACCGCCTCGCCGTTCGTCGGTGTGCAGGGCTTCTTCGTCTCGTCGCGCAGCGAAAACACCATCGCTGCCACCGAGTTCCTCGTGAACTACATCGGTAGCGAAGAGGTTCAGACCGCCCTCTACGAGGTCGGTGGCCGTGCCCCGGCCCTGCTGAGCGCCTTCGAGGCCGCCCAGGATGACGCCGACGTCGCCGCCTTCGGTGCGGTTGGCGCCACCGGTGTCCCGATGCCGAACGTCCCCGCCATGGACGTCGTGTGGAGCGACTGGGGCTCGACCCAGGTCGCCATCATCAACGGCCAGGGTGACCCGGTCGAGCTGTGGCGCGCGATGGTCGCGAGCATCCAGGAGAAGGTCGACGGCTAAGCCCGCAGACCGCAGGTGACAAGCGAGGCCCTTCGCGAGCATCCGCATCGCGGAGGGCCTCGCTGCACCGTGACCCCGCCGAGAAGTTTCGGCACCGCACCACACCCTCCTGTGCAGTGAGACGAGGAACGATGAGCAACACCACTCCCGGGACGGACCAGCCGGTCGTCGCGCCCCCGCCGAAGACACGCGGAGGCGGCATCCCCAGCCGCATCATGGCAACGAACTCGAGCAACAGCCTGCGCGGCTGGGCGTTCAAGATCGTGTTGCTCGGCCTGGTCGACTCGCTTGCCGTCTTCGCCATGTTCGTGCTGTTCATGCAGGAGTCATGGCTCATCTTCGGCATCACCCTCGCGGTGACGCTCGTCATCAACTGGATCTACCTGCGACCGGGCGGCCTGCCGGCCAAGTACCTCGCACCCGGCCTGCTGTTCCTCGCCGTTTTTCAGATCTTCGTCGTCGTCTATTCGGGATACATCGCATTCACCAATTACGGTGACGGTCGTAACGGCACCAAAGACGACGCGATCGCCAACATTCAGCTGACCTCGCTCAGTCGGGTGCCCGACTCGCCGACCTTCCGCCTGCAGGTTCTCGAACAGAACGGCGACTACGCCTTCCTCGTCACGAGCCCCGACGGCGAGGTGCTGCTGGGAACCCCCGACGATCCGCTCGCCCCGGCTGCGGGCGCCGAGCTCGATGCGACCGGCAAGGCGGTCGCCGTCGAGGGCTACACCTCGCTGGCGTTCGCCGACTTGCTCGCCAACCAGCGCGCCATCACCAGCCTCTCGGTGCCCTTCAGCGACGACCCGGCTGACGGAGCACTGCGCACCCCCGACGGCTCGAACGCGTACCTCTATCTCTCGAACCTCGAATATGACGAGGCGACCGACACGTTCACCGATGCGGCCGGGGTCATCTACCGCGACGGTGGCAACGGCGCGTTCGTGAACGATGACGGTCGCGAGCTCATCCCCGGCTGGACGATCAACGTCGGGTTTGACAACTTCGTCAAGGCGTTCACCAGTGACAACATTCGTGGGCCGCTGATCAGCGTCACGATCTGGACCTTCGCCTTCGCGATCCTCTCGGTCGCGACAACCTTCGCGCTCGGCCTGTTCCTCGCGATCGTCTTCAACAAGCCGGGCATGAAGGGCAAGAAGGCGTACCGGCTCATCATGATCCTTCCCTACGCCTTCCCCGGCTTCCTGTCGGGACTCGTTTGGCTCGGGTTGTTCAACCAAGACTTCGGGTACATCAACCAAGTGCTGTTCGGTGGCGCCTCCATCCCCTGGCTCACCGATCCGTGGCTCGCGAAGATCAGCGTGCTGACGGTGAACCTGTGGCTCGGCTTCCCCTACATGTTCCTGATCTGCACGGGCGCGTTGCAGTCGATCCCGGAAGAGTTGACCGAGGCGGCCACCGTCGACGGTGCCCAACCCTGGGCCGTGTTCCGCCTCATCAAGTTCCCGCTGCTGCTCGTCTCGGTCGCGCCCCTGCTCATCTCGAGCTTCGCGTTCAACTTCAACAACTTCAACATCATTTACATGCTCACGGGAGGCGGTCCGCGCGACGTGACCGCGGGCGTCGATGCCGGTGCCACCGACATCCTCATCACGCTCGTGTACAAGGTGGCGTTCGGTGCTGGCACCGGTCGGGACTACGGACTGGCAAGCGCGTTCGCGATTCTCATCTTCATCATCGTCGCGACCGTTTCGATCATCAGCTTCCGCCAGACCAAGGCCCTCGAGGAGTTGAACTGACATGACGAATCCCTTCAACCCGTCCGACGGCCAAGAAATCGGCGCGCGGCTCAACCCCGCCGTCGCCGGTGCGGCGACCACCGTGCCGACCGCGACCTCCACCGAGCGGCCGCGCACGAGCATCCCGGAGCGGCGCAAGCGCGGCTTCCTCTACTGGTTCCGCGACACCGGCTGGCGACACCTCATCGGCATCGTGATGCTCGTCTTCGCCGCCTTCCCTCTTCTCTACGTGCTCTCGGCCTCGCTCAACCCCACGGGCACCCTCGTGGGATCGAACGTGCTGTTCCGCACGATCGACTTCGGCAACTACATCGAGCTCTTCCAGCTGCCGCAGCAGCCGTACGCCGCGTGGTTCCTCAACACGATGGTGATCGGACTCACGACCGCGGCGGGCACCGTGTTCCTCGGCGCGCTCGCGGCATACGCCTTTTCCCGGATGCGCTTCACCGGTCGACGCGTCGGCTTGCTAACCCTGCTGCTCGTGCAGATGTTCCCGCAACTGCTCGGCGTCGTCGCGATCTTCCTGCTGCTGTCGGGAATCGGCGACATCTTCCCGCAGATCGGCATCGGAACGCAGGCGGGCCTGATCCTTGTCTACCTCGGCGGCGCACTCGGCGTGAACACGTACCTCATGTACGGGTTCTTCAACACCGTCCCGGTGTCGATCGACGAAGCCGCCAAGATCGATGGGGCGAGCCACTCGCGCATCTTCTTCACGATCATCCTGCGCCTCGTCGCGCCGATCCTCGCCGTCGTCGGCCTGCTGTCCTTCATTGCGACCACGAGTGAGTTCGTCATCGCGTCGGTCGTGCTGACCAGCCCGCAGACGCAGACCCTCGCCGTGGGGCTGTATCAATTCATCAGCCAGGAGACCTCCACGAACTGGACGATCTTCTCGGCGGGAGCGGTGCTCGCGGCGATCCCCGTGATGGCACTGTTCCTCTACCTTCAGAAGTACATCATCGGCGGGCTCACCGCCGGCAGCGTCAAGTAAAGGACTGCAGGCCGCCGTGCTGCCCCCCATCGATGCCCGTCCGCACCACGACGGGTCGCCCCTCTACGTCTCGACCCAGGAACCCGCGCTCGGCGACGCGGTGCGCGTGCGGCTACGCGTGCCGCACCGGTACGGCGCGGTTGCGGCGGTGAAGACCCGCTCGAACCCCAATCACGAGCCACGCTTCACCCCCGCCGTCATCGTGCACCACGACGACGAGGCGACCTGGTGGGAAGCCGAGCTGCTGATCGAAAACCCGATCCACGGGTATCGCTTCATCATCACGCGGGCCAGCGGCGAGACGCACTTCCTCTCGCAACTCGGACTCAGCGACATTGAGACGCGCGATGACGATGACTTCCGACTCGTCACGTTCGCGGCACCGCCGGCGTGGGGGGCCGAGGCGGTCATGTACCAGGTGTTCCCCGATCGGTTCGCCCGATCATCCGCCGCCGACGACCGTGAGCTGCCCGACTGGGCTGAGCCCGCCGACTGGCACGACGAACCCATCTACCAGGGGCCGTCGACCCCGCGTCAGTTCTACGGCGGCGACCTCGACGGCATCGCGCAACACCTCGACCACCTCGAGCGCCTCGGTGCGACCGTGCTGTATCTGACCCCGGTGTTCCCTGGGCGGTCAAACCACCGCTACGACGCGCACAGCTTCGACCACGTCGACCCGCTGCTCGGCGGTGACGAGGCGCTTGTGCGGCTCGTTGAGGCGGCGCACGCGCGCGGAATCAAGGTGATGGGTGACCTGACCCTCAACCACTCGGGCGACGCCCACGAGTGGTTCGTGGCGGCCCGGGCGAGCGCGGAGGCGCCCGAGCGCGCGTTCTACTACCTCGACGACGACGGCGGGTATGTCTCGTGGCTCGGCGTCGAAAGCCTGCCGAAGCTCAACTGGGCGAGCGACGAGCTGCGCCGCCGCTTCATCGACGGGCCCGACTCCGTCGTCGGCCGCTGGTTGCAGCAGCCGTACGGCCTCGACGGCTGGCGCATCGACGTCGCCAACATGACCGGCCGCCTCGACGACCACGACCTCAACGCCGAGGTGCGCCAGCTCACCCAGGCGACGATGCGTGCGGTCAACCCCGACACCCTGCTGCTCGCCGAGAGCACCAACGACGCGCAGAGCGACATGCAGGGAGACGGCTGGCACGGGGCGATGACCTACGCCAGCTTCACCCGACCGGTGTGGGCCTGGCTCAGCGAGCCGGGGCCCATCAGCTGGTTCTTCGGACTGCCCTACCCCGTGATGCCGCAATACACCGGGCGTCAGGTCGCCGACGCCAACACGCGCTTCACCGCCGCAATGCCCTGGCGGGCGCGGCTGAACTCGATGAACGCCCTCGACACGCACGACACCTCACGCTTCGCGACCCGGGCCCGGCCGGGCGCCGTGCCGGTCGCGCTCGGACTGTCGCTGGCATTGCCCGGCATTCCAGTCGTGTTCGCCGGCGACGAGTTCGGCTTCACGGGCGAGAACGGCGAACACTCCCGCACGCCGATCCCGTGGGATCGCGTCGACGATTTCGCTCCCACCATCGACCTGTACGCCGATCACCTGCGGCTGCGGCGCGAGCACCCCGCGCTCGCGACCGGGTCACTGCGCTGGCTGCACATCGGCGACGACGCCCTCGTCTTCGTGCGCGAGCTCGCCGACGAGTCGGTGCTCGTGCTCGCTGCGCGCGGCGACGCCGACATCGTGCTCGACGGCATCGACGCCGGACAGGCCGTGCGGCTGATCGGCGGCGCCGAACTGGCGGTGGATGCACGGGGAGCGGACGCCACGGACGGCGCCGTCCAGACCGGGCCCGCCGCGCGCATCCGGTCGACGGGGATGTCGTTCACCGCCTGGGCGTTGCCCGGCGTTGACGCGCCCGCGTTCCCTGGACACGGGGTGCCCGCGGCGGCCGACAGCCCCCAGTGGAGCGTCGTCTCGCGCTCCGACGCATGAGCGCCCGCCCGGTCTGACAGGCCCCGCGACAGGTGCTAATCTTCTCTGGTGCCGAAATCGGGTAACCGTTCGGCCGCGCCCCGATAGCTCAGTGGTAGAGCACTTCCATGGTAAGGAAGGGGTCGTCAGTTCAATCCTGACTCGGGGCTCTGAAGCGGGGGTATAGCCTCGGTTTCACCCGGCGGGGTAGCTCAGGTGGTTAGAGCACACGGCTCATAATCGTGGTGTCGCGGGTTCGAGTCCCGCCCTCGCTACCAGTACTCGAGACGGTTCCGTCTGGCTTGCGCCGCAGACGCTGGTTCGCGTCCGCGGGGTTCGAGTCCCGCCCTCGCTACCAGTTTTCGAGACGGTTGGCCCCGGTTCGCCAGCTCAGCGGGTCTGGCGCAGACGCTTCCACCACGGGCGACCCGGCGTTGCCGACGCGCTTCTGGTGCCGCTCGCGCCAACGACCAGCGGCCGGCCCTCGGCCTTCGCGAGCATCGCCTGCAGCTCGTCCTCGATCGCCCGGATCGCGCGACGCTGCTGCTCGGGATCGAGCGACTCATCCGACCGCGGCTCGAACGGCAGGGGAGACGCCGACACAATCTCCATCAGGTTGTCGTGCTTGACCCCGGCGCCCACCGCGTCAACGGCCGCGTCGTCATCGCCGAGCTCGATGAGCTTCTGCGCGACCGCGCGGTTCGTGTTCTCGCGCTGCCGCAGGAGGTACACGTCTTCCTGGCCGTAGTCGTACTGGTGCTGCGAGCGGCCGATGCGGCGAGCAGCCTTCGGCCGTAGCGCCGCCAGGCGGTCGGCCTCGCGTTCGAGCTCGTCTGCGAGACCCGCCAACTCTTCGCGCACCATGGTGCGCACGACGGCGTCGTCCCAGGGATTCCCGTCGCGCAGCATCCACACGATCGTGCGGTTCTTGACCTTCATGCGCAGAGCCGCCATCGAGACGAGGATGCCCTCCTCGATGAGTTCGTCGCGGCGCTTCTCAGCGCGGGTGCGCGTGTCGGTTTCGGGCTCGGGAGTGGCGTCTTTCGCGCCCGTCCCATCCCGATCATCCGCCACACACGCAGTCTATTGAGGGGCCCCTCACAGGTGTCCTAGAAAAAAATGGCGCGACACGCCGAACCACTACATCTAGGGGAATGACACGAGTGTCATTCCGTGTATATAGTGGAGCTCCACCGCCGGACGGCGGGATTCCACGACACACAGGAGGCCCGACATGGACAACGAAAACGACACCGTCGGTGGCTACGCAGTGCCCGTCGACCCGATGGACCTGCTGCAGTGCGAGAGCTGCCAGTAGCTCACTAGAGATTTCCGTCTCGGCGCTGCATCGCTGAGACGTCCCCCGAAACCCCGGCTTCCACCGCAGGAAGACCGGGGTTTCGTGGTCCAATGGCGACACACCCGCACCCTCTGGCCGGAAGGGGAGCATCGCGATGAGCACACTCGCCGGCGCTGACGCGCCCGAGACGCGCCCCGCTGCGCGCATCGCCAGTGACGCCGAAGTGCTTGACCGCGTGCACCGCACCCTCGGGCCGGTCGATGTCGTGGTCGAACACTGGGGCCGGCACAAGACCTCACGGGTGCTGCACGTGGTGACGCGTGGTGGTGACCAGGCGGTGGTGAAGTGGCACCGTGACGAGGGCCCCTATCGTCGTGAAAGCGAGTCGCTGCAGCAGTACGCGGTGGCTCTTGGCGGGGATGCTCCGCGCATCGTGACCCTCGATGACGGCCTTCGGCTGCTCGTGCTGTCGCGCCTGCTCGGCGAACCGGCCGCGGGCACACCGCATGAGACCGACCCCGATATTCACTACCGGCTGGGCGAGCTCGTGCGGAAACTCCACGACGCTGAGCCGCCACGCCGCCACGACCGCTTCGGTCGGCTGATCGCGGCCGAATTCGAGCGGTGGAGCCTCGAGGCCGAGCGCGTCTTCGGGGTCGGCGACGATCCGGCTGACGAGCGGGCGTGGCGCCTCGCCGACGAACGCCACCTGGCCCGCCAGCACGTCGCCACCGCCCTCGACCTCGGCGTGTTTGACCACGTGCCCGCGCACCGGGCGCTGCGCCCCGAGCATTGGATCATCGACCCCGGGGGCCACGTGCGCCTGATCGACTTCTCGGAGGCAGAGCACGAACCGCGCATCGTCGACCTGCTGTGGCTCGAGTATGGTCCCTGGCGCGACGCCCCCTGGCTGCGCGCCGCGTTCCTCCACGGCTACGGGCGCACCCCCACCGATCGCGACCAGGCCGTACTGAACGCCGTCGCGGCGACGCGCGGGCTTGAGCTGCTCGTGCGCGGCACGCGAACGCGCAACGCGGCCGACAAGCGGCTCGGTCGGGCGATGCTTGACCGCCTGCTGGGCGCCACGCTCTTCTGAACGGTCGGCGCGGCCCGTCCTAGACTGGCCGGGTGCCCGTGAATCCAGATCTGACCGAGCGCACCTTTCCGCCCGTCGCCCCGTATCTCGTGGGGCGCGAAAAGGTGCGTGAGTTTGCCCGCGCGACCCGCGCATCCGCCGCCGTGCACCACGACGTGGAGGCCGCGCGCTCCGCGGGCTTCGCCGACGTCGTGGCACCGCCGACCTTCCCGATCGTGGTGGCCGAGGCGACCCTGCAGCAGCTGCTCGCCGAACCCGACGCCGGCATCGACTTCAGCCGCGTCGTGCACGGCGACCAGCGTTTCACCTACACGCGGCCGATCGTCGCCGGCGATGAGCTCACGGCGACGCTGCGCGTGACGGGCGTCAAGTCGCTCGGCGGCAACGCGATGGTGACGAGCGAAACCGACATGGTCGACGCCGACGGCGCGCACGTCGTCACGAGCGTGTCGACCCTCGTGGTGCGGGGGGCCGACGCATGAGCATCGCCGAAACGCTGGGCATCGAGGTCGGCCAGGTCGTCGCCGACCACACCCTCACCCTCACTCGCGACTCGCTCGTGCGCTACGCCGGCGCGAGCGGCGACTTCAACCCGATCCATTACCGCGACGACGTGGCCGCCCAGGTCGGGCTGCCGGGCGTCCTCGCCCACGGCATGCTGACGATGGGCGTCGCGATCGGCGCCGTCACCGACTGGCTGGATGCCCGGGGCTGGGTTTCCGACTACCAGGTGCGCTTCACGCGCCCCGTCGTCGTCGACCCGGCCGAGGGAGCCGACGTGCAGCTCGTGGCGACGGTCGGTGCCCTCGACGACGACGAGGCCCGCATTGACCTGACCGTCTCGTACGGCGGGCAGACGGTACTCGGCAAGGCGCAGGCGCGCATCCGCTCGCTGTGAGCTCCCACGCCGAGGGCGCAGCCGACGCCGCGACGGCGCTCGCCGAGCTGACGACGCTGCGCGTCGGCGGGCCCGCCGCGCGCCTGGCGGAGGCGACGACGGTCGATGAGCTGGTCGACGCGGTACTCGACGCGCAGGCGCACGACGACGAGTGGCTCGTGCTGGGCGGCGGCTCGAACGTGCTCGTCGGCGACGCGGGCATCGACGGCACGGTCATTCGGGTGGCCACGCGCGGCATCGAGCGCCTGCCCGATGCCGAAAACTCCCGCCGCCCGGTGCGGCTGCGGGTCGCGGCGGGTGAGCCGTGGGACGAGCTCGTCGCGCACACGGTCGCCGAGGGCTTCGCGGGGCTCGAGGCCTTGAGCGGCATCCCCGGCTCAACCGGCGCCGCCCCCATTCAGAACATCGGCGCCTACGGGCAGGAGCTGTCCGAAAGCCTCGTCGCCGTCGAGATCCTCGACCTCGTGACGGGCGAGCGCCGCAGCGCCCCCGCCCCCGAGCTCGAGCTCGGCTACCGCGCGAGCGTCATCAAGGCCGGTCGCCCCTGGATCGTCCTCTCGGTCGACCTCGCCCTGGAGCGCAACGAGGATGCTCGCAGCCGGCCGGTCGCGTACGCCCAGCTCGCCGACGCACTCGGCGTCGACATCGGCGAGCGTGCCCCCGTTGCGGGCGTGCGGTCCGCTGTGCTGCGCTTGCGTGCATCCAAGGGCATGGTGCTCGACGAGAACGATCCCGATTCGGTGAGCGCCGGCTCGTTCTTCACCAACCCGATTGTGAGCGCCTCCTTCGCGCGCACCCTGCCCGCGGACGCGCCGCGCTGGTCGACGGCGCCCGAGCCACCCGCGATGGCGGTGCCGCTCGGCCACGAACCCGTGCCGCCGCCGGAGCCGGTCGACGCGGCCGTGAAGCTCAGCGCCGCCTGGCTGATCGAGCACGCGGGCATCACGCGCGGCTTCCGGCTCGGCGCCTCGCGCGCGGCGGTGTCGAAGAAGCACACCCTGGCGCTGACGAACACGGGCGGGGCGACGGCCGCCGAGATCGCCGAGCTGGCGCGCTACATCCAGACCCGCGTGCTCAGCGAGTTCGGCGTCATGCTGCACCCCGAGCCGGTGTTCGTCGGCGTCGAGCTGTAACGGCTACTGGTTCTTCCGCACCCAGCGGAAGGTGAACACCGTCAGCACGAGGCCGACGACGAACCAGATGCCGAGCGCGATCGCGATGCCGGGGAGGTCCCACGTCTCGTTCTGTTCGAGCACGACCAATTCGTCGGGCAGGAAGACGCTGCGCATGCCCTGCGCCATCCACTTGACGGGGAAGAAGCCGGCCACCTGCTGCAGCCACTCGGGCAGGTCGCTGAAGCGCAGGAAGATGCCCGAGATGAACTGCAGCACGAGCACGATCGGGATCACGACCGCCGTCGCCGAGGCGCCGCTGCGCGGCACGCTCGACAGCGCGATACCGAGGATCGCCGAGGTGGTCACGCCGAGCAGGAAGATCCAGGCAAACTGGCCCCACAGCGCCGGATCCTCCGGCGGCGGCACCCGGAAGACGGTGAACGCGAGCGTGAGCAGCACGAGCGCCTGCAGGATGCCCGTGGCGAGCGCCTGCCCGATCTTGCCGATGAAGTAGCTCATGACCGGCAACGGCGAGCCCGCGAGCCGCTTCAGCGTGCCGTTCGACTTCTCGACCGCGATGTCGATCGCGAGGTTCTGCAGGCCGCTCAGCAGCACTCCCGCGGCGAGCATCGCCGGCAGGAAGAACCACGCGGCCGTGATCTCGTCGCCGTCGGCGGTCTGGCCGAAGTTCGCCTCGCTGAACGAGACCGAGAAGATCGTCAGCAGCACGACGGGGAACAGGAACGTGAAGAACACGGTGTCGCCCTGGCGGAAGTACGCCCGCACCTCGTAGCCGACGCGCAGGGCGCCGAGCCGCAGCGCGCGGGTCACGACGTCACCTCCTGGCCGAGGTCGGCGGCGTGCTCGTGGCCGACGAGGTCGAGGTAGACGTCCTCCAGACTCGGGCGAATCACTTCGAGGTTCTCCGGCTCCGGCCCCAGCCGGGCGATGAGTGCCGCGACAAACGCGCCCGGCGTCGCCGTGCGCTCCTCGCGCGCCTGGCCGCCCTCGACCCACCGCACGATCGGGATGCGCGCATCCGCCCCGCCGAGGGAATCGATCGGAGCGATGTCCACCATCGTCCCGCCGGCGATCACGCCGGCCCGGTCGCCGAGCTGCGCCGCCTCGTCGAGGTAGTGGGTGGTCAGCACGATGGTCGTGCCCTCTGCCTGCAGGGTGCGCACGAGCTGCCAGAAGGTGCGGCGCGCCTCGGGGTCGAAGCCGGTGGTCGGTTCGTCCAAGAACAGCAGTTCGGGGCGGCCGATGATGCCGACCGCGACGTCGACGCGGCGGCGCTGGCCGCCCGACAGCTTGCGAATGAGCGAGTCCGCCTTCTGCTCGAGCCCGACCGCCGCGATCACCTCGTCGACGTCGCGCGGGTGTGGGTACAGGGCGGCGAAGTGGGTGAGTTGTTCGCGCACCGTCACGGCGCCCGTCTCGCCGCTCGACTGCAGCACGATGCCGAGCCGCGCCTTCCAGTCGAGGCTCGCCCGCCACGGATCGGTGCCGAGCACCCGCACCTCGCCGGAGGTGCGCTCGCGATAGCCCTCGAGGATCTCGATCGTGGTCGACTTGCCTGCGCCGTTCGGGCCGAGCAACGCGAAGGTCTCGCCGCGGTGAATGTCGAAGCTCACGCCGTCGACGGCCGCGACGTGGCCGTAGGTTTTCCGCAGCTCGCGCACCTCGACGACGTTCTCGGGAGTGGTCATGTGACCAGCATCCCGGTCCTCGGGTCGGTCCGCCAGCATCCGCCGGTCGAAGGTGCCGCACACCGCCCGGTGGGCGAGCGCCGCCGCGCGGTTGGCGGCGCCGCGTCGGACCGTTTGCGACACCTCGCACGGTTCGTGCCGTGAGAAACGTCGCAAACGGTGCGAGGCATGAGTGGGCACTCTGCTGGCAGGGTGCGGCGCGGGGGACGCTCGCGGGGCGGCCGGCGGTGCGGCGGGCGCTCGCGGGGCAGGGTGCGGCGCGGGGGACGCTCGCGGGGCGGCCGGCGGCTGGCCCCGGGTGCAACGCCCGCCCGGTTACGCCGTGCCGAACAGGCGCTGCAGGCGCTGGATGCCCTCGAGCAGGTCGTCGTCGCCGAGCGCGTAGCTGAAGCGCAGGTAGCCGCTCGGGCCAAACGCCTCGCCGGGAACCGCCGCGACCTCGGCCGTGTCGAGAATCAGGTCGGCGAGCTCGAGCGAGGTCGTCGGCGTGACGCCCTCCCACTCGCGGTTCAGCAGCCCCGTCACGTCGGGGTAGACATAGAACGCGCCGGTCGGCGTGGGCGTGACCATGCCCGGGATGCGGTTCAGTTCGGCGACGGCGAGCTTCCGCCGCCGGTCGAACGCCTCGCGCATGGTCGCGACCGCATCCTGCGGGCCGGTCAGGGCCGCGATGGCCGCGCGCTGCGAGACGTTCGCGACGTTCGACGACAGGTGCGATTGCAGGTTCGCGGCGGCCGCGATCGCGTCCTGCGGGCCGACCATCCAGCCCACCCGCCATCCGGTCATCGCGTACGTCTTCGCGACCCCGTTGACGAGGATGCAAGTGTCGGCAAGCGCGGGAACGGCCTCGACGATCGACACCGCCCTCTCGCCGTCGTAGGTCAGCGCCTGGTAGATCTCGTCGGTGATGACCCAGATGCCGTGTTCGAGTGCCCACTCGCCGATGGCGCGCGTCTGCTCGGGGCTGTAGACCGAGCCGGTGGGGTTCGAGGGGCTGACGAACAGCAGCACCTTCGTGCGCGGGGTACGCGCCGCTTCGAGCTGCTCGACCGTGACGAGATAGTTCTGGTCGGCCCCGGCGAACACCTCAACGGGAACGCCGCCGGCCAGGCGCACGACCTCGGGGTAGGTGGTCCAGTACGGGGCGGGCAGCAGCACCTCGTCGCCGTCGTCGACGATGGTCTGGAAGGCCTGGTAGACGGCCTGCTTGCCGCCGTTCGTGACGATGACCTGGCCGGGGCTGACCTCGAGGCCGGAGTCGCGCAGCGTCTTCTCGGCGATCGCCTCGCGCAGTTCGGGGAGGCCCGCGGCCGGCGTGTAGCGGTGGTTCTTGACGTCGTGCGTCGCGGCGGCGGCGGCCTCGACGATGTGCTCGGGCGTGGCGAAGTCGGGCTCTCCGGCTGCGTAGCTGATCACGGGGCGCCCCGCGGCCTTCAGAGCCTTGGCCTTGGCGTCGACCTTGAGAGTGGCCGATTCGCTGATGGCGGCGATACGACGGGCGATGCGGGTGTGTGTCTCAGCCATGACGGAAGTCTAGTGAGCGGTCGGTTGGACGCGCCCCGATCGGTCGCCTACACTGGGGCACGGTAGTTGAACTCTGCCAAGCTTTGTCGTGCCGTCGACCGGTATCCCGGTCGGGTCAACGGCAGACCACGTTCGGGTTCAACCCCCGCATAGGGCGGTGGCGCAATTGGTAGCGCAGCGGTCTCCAAAACCGCAGGTTGCAGGTTCGAGTCCTGTCCGCCCTGCAAAGCACGAACTCTGTGCACACCGAGGAAGGGTGAACTAACACGTGGCCAGGAACGTCGTCGACGAACCCAATGAGGACATCGTCGCCAATGCCAAAAAGGAGCGCGCCGAAAAGCGCGGTCCCTTTGGCCGTCTGGCGTTGTTCATCCGCCAGGTCTTCAATGAACTGAGCAAGGTCGTTACCCCCACCCGCCGTGAGCTGATCACCTACACGCTCGTGGTGCTGGTGTTCGTCATCATCATGATGGCGATCGTCTCGGGCCTCGACATTGTCTTCGGTACCCTCGTGGGCTTTGTGTTCGGTGGCGCGGTCTAGCACCGCCCCAGCACCTCCCACCCGCAAACGGAAAGAGAACCAGTGAGCGAGAAACTGCCGCGCGACATCGACCTCGCGACCGCAGCCGAGCAGTCGAGCGAGGAAGACGAGGCCCAGGAGGGCAACGTCCTCGACTCGCAGATCCACTCGGCCGACCCGGCCGAGCACAACGCGATGCACATCGTCGACGAGTCGGCCGAGCCCGACCTCGACGGGCTGCTCGACGCTCTCGAGAACGCTGCCGACCCCGAGGCCGACGCGGTCGTTGACGACGCCCTCGACATCGATTCCGCGCACGAGGCCGACGCCGCCTACGAGGCGACGCACGACGAGTCCGGCGAGGCGGACGCCGAGGCCGAGGTCGACCCGTACGAAGACTTCAAGCTTGAGCTGCGCATGAAGCCGGGCAAGTGGTACGTCGTGCACTCGTACGCCGGGTTTGAAAAGCGCGTGAAGTCGAACATCGAGTCGCGCCGCATCTCGATGAACATGGAGGAGAGCATCTACGAGGTGCAGGTCCCCATGGAGGACGTGGTCGAGATCAAGAACGGCCAGCGCAAGCTCGTCAACCGCGTGCGCATCCCCAGCTACGTGCTCGTGCGCATGGACCTCAACGAAGACAGCTGGTCGGTCGTTCGCCACACGCCGGGCGTCACCGGCTTCGTGGGGAACGCCCACAACCCGACGCCGCTGCGCTTCGACGAGGCCTTCAACATGCTGAAGTCGACCGTCCAGGTCGCCGAGGCTCCCGCCAAGCCCGGAGCGCAGAAGACCGGCGGTCAGGCCGCCCGCGTGATCCCCGCCGAGGTCGACTTCGAGATCGGCGAGACCATCACGATCAAGGAGGGCTCGTTCGCCGGGCTCCCCGGAACGATCAACGAGATCAAGCCCGAGAGCGGAAAGCTCACCGTGCTCGTCTCGCTCTTCGAGCGCGAAACCCCGGTCGAGCTGTCGTTCGACCAGGTCACCAAGCTCTAGCGACACCGAAACCACCGCGGCGCGCAACGGGCGCGTATGCGGGAGCGCAGCATCCATCGATTCGTTCGGGGGATGCGGCACGACAGTAAGGAAAGAAACATGGCACCGAAGAAGAAGGTCGCGGGTCTCATCAAGCTGCAGATCCAGGCCGGCGCCGCCAACCCCGCCCCGCCGATTGGTCCGGCGCTGGGTCAGCACGGCGTCAACATCATGGAGTTCTGCAAGGCGTACAACGCGGCGACCGAGTCGCAGCGCGGCAACGTCATTCCGGTCGAGATCACCGTCTACGAGGACCGTTCGTTCACGTTCATCCTCAAGACCCCGCCGGCCGCAGAGCTCATCAAGAAGGCGGCGGGCGTCAACAAGGGCTCGTCGACCCCCCACACCGTGAAGGTGGCGAAGATCACCCGCGACCAGGTCCGCGCGATCGCCGAGCAGAAGCAGGCCGATCTCAACGCGAACGACCTCGACGCCGCCGAGAAGATCATCGCCGGCACCGCCCGCAGCATGGGCATCACCGTCGAGTAGTCGACGACCCTCACACCTTCACTCAGCGGGAGAGCCAGCCAGGCTCGTCAACCGCGTTCCTCACGTACAGGAGATCAACATGGCACAGAAGTCCAAGGCTTACCGGGCCGCGGCCGAGAAGATTGAGCCCGGCAAGTACTACACCCCGGCCGAGGCCGTCGCGGTGGCCCGCGAGACCGGCTCGAAGAAGATGGATTCGACCGTCGAGGTCGCGCTGAAGCTCGGCGTCGACCCCCGCAAGGCCGACCAGATGGTGCGCGGCACCGTCAACCTGCCGCACGGCACGGGCAAGACCGCCCGCGTCATCGTGTTCGCCACCGGCCCCGCGGCCGAGGCGGCACTCGCGGCCGGTGCCGATGAGGTCGGCGGCGCCGAGCTCATCGAGAAGGTCGCCGGCGGCTACACCGCTTTCGACTCGGCCGTCTCGACCCCCGAGCTCATGGGCCAGGTCGGACGCCTCGGTAAGGTGCTCGGCCCCCGCGGCCTCATGCCGAACCCGAAGACCGGCACCGTGACGCCCGACGTCGCGAAGGCTGTCACCGACATCAAGGGCGGAAAGATCGAGTTCCGCGTCGACAAGCACGCCAACGTGCACTTCGTCGTGGGCAAGACCGGCTTCACCGCCGAGCAGCTGGCCGAGAACATCCAGGCTGCGCTCGACGAGGTCGTTCGACTGAAGCCGTCGAGCTCGAAGGGCCGGTACATCCAGAAGGGGTCCGTGTCGACCACCTTCGGCCCGGGCATCCCGCTCGACGTCAACGTTCTGTAGGTGGCGGCGCGGGCAACCGCGCTCGTCGACTCGCGAAGGCCCCGCTATGGCGGGGCCTTCGTCGTTGTCTGCCTGCGGGATGCGAGGCGCGCGTCCCGGTGATCGGCCCGACTACTCGGCGACGGTGAGCACGAGCTTGCCGCGCACGTGACCGCCCTCGAGCAGCCGGTGGGCCTCGGCGGCCTCGGCGAGGGGGAACGTGCGGTCGACGTGCACGCGCAAGTCGCCGGAATCGATCAACCGGGCGATCACGGCGAGCGTCGACCCGGACGGTGCGACCCGATACCCGGTGGCGCGCACGCCCGCCGCGGCGGCTTCCTCGTCCATGGTGGGCCAGCTGCCCGTCGGCGCGTTGACCAGCAACCCGCCAGGGCGCAGCACCGAGAGTGACCGTGACCCGGTGTTGTCGTGCACGTTGCCGATGAGGTCGATCACGACGTCGACCTCGTCGACCGCCTCATCGAACCGCTCAGCGCTGTAGTCGATGACCCGCGAGGCGCCCAGCTCGTGCAACCAGCCGACGTTGCGCTGCGACGCGGTGGCGGTGACGCGCGCGCCAAAGTAGGCGGCGAGCTGCACCGCGAAGTGACCGACGCCTCCGGCGCCCGCGTGGATGAGCATCCGTTGCCCATCGTGGGCGCGCGCCACGTCGACGACCATGCCCCACGCGGTGAGAGCCGCGAGCGGAACGGCCGCCGCTTCGACCGGGCTCAGGGTCGTCGGCGCCGGGGTGAGAAACGCCTCGGGTACGACGGCGTACTCGGCGTACGTGCCGTCGAGGCGCGGCACCATCGTCATTCCGTACACGCGCCGCCCCGGTTGCAGCGGGTGCGCCTGGTAGGGCGACTCGACGATCTCGCCGCACAGGTCGTAGCCGAGGATCGCCGGATACGCGCGAATTGCGCCCGAAACCCCGCGGCCCGACCGCGTTTTCGCGTCGATGGGGTTGACGCCCGCCGCCAGCACCTTGACGAGCACTTCGGCGTTCGCCCGCACCGGCATCGGCGCGTCAATCGACTGCAGCACCTCCGGCCCGCCGATCTCGGTCATCGCCACCGCGCGCATCGTGGTCATTCGCGTCCCTGCCGTTTCTGGTCGCCGCGTCATTGCCGTCCCATTGTGGCGCGTGCGTGTTTCGCGCGTGTCACGGTCGCGCGGCCCGGCGGTGAACGGGGAGCGACGCGGCGGCGCGGTCCGGTGCCGCGGCCCGCGAGCACCCCATAAAGGATGCGTTTAGCTCGTTCATAGAATGGGCACAGACCGCGCATAGCGGGCTTCGCAGAATGGAAGTCATGACCGACACCGACACCCTGCCAGACACCCCGCGGCTGACCCGTCCCGACGGGTCCCCCGTGCGCGCCCTCGTCGTCGACGACGAACCGTCGCTGGCCGATCTGGTGTCGATGGCGCTGCGCTACGAAGGCTGGGATGTTCGCACCGCCTTGACGGGGGAGGACGCGGTCGCCGAGGGGCGCACCTTCGCCCCCGACATCGTCGTGCTCGACATCATGCTGCCCGACATCGACGGGCTCGAGGTCATGAAGCGGATGCGCACCGATGGACGCGACGTGCCGGTGCTGTTCCTCACCGCGAAAGACGCGGTCGACGATCGGGTCGCCGGCCTCACGGCGGGCGGCGACGACTACGTGACGAAGCCGTTCAGCCTGGAGGAGTTGGTGGCGCGGTTGCGCGGCCTCATCCGGCGGAGCGCGAGCGTCGTCAGCGAGAAGGCCGACCCCGAGATTCGCGTGGGCGACCTCGTCTTGAACGAGGAGAGCTACGAGGTGCGCCGCGGTGACACCGAGATCGAACTCACCGCGACCGAATTCGAGCTGCTGCGCTACCTCATGCGCAACCCCCGTCGCGTGCTGTCGAAGCCGCAGATTCTCGATCGGGTGTGGAGCTACGACTTCGGCGGCCGATCGAGCATCGTCGAGATCTACATCTCGTACTTGCGCAAAAAGATCGACACCCTCGGCCCGCCCATGATCCACACGGTGCGCGGGGTCGGCTACCTGATCAAGCCGGTCTCGTAATGCTGGGCCGGTGGTCGCTGCAGCGCCGCCTCATTGCGGGGATCCTCGCGCTGCTGGCGCTCGCCACCCTCGGCATCGGCCTCATCAGCACCGTCGCGGTGCGCTCGGCCCTCGTCGCCCAGCTGGATGACGAATTGCGCGAAGTCTCCAGCCGCGTGCAGTTCGTCGTCGGCACCCGCCCAGCCGACCCCCGGCTCGGCTTTACGCCCGGGTTGCCGGTCGGCAGCCTCATCGCGTTCGTCTCGCCGGGCGGGCGCGTCAGCGCCGCCTACCTCGACGAGGCCGCGCGCGTGCAAGAGCTGTCGCCGCTGCAGCTGCGGGTTCTCGCCGACACGACGCTCGACCGCCCCCGCACGGTGCGCTTTCCGGGCATCAGCGGCGAGTTCCGCGTGTTGGCGACCGAGCTGCCGAGCGGGTCGACCCTGCTCGTGGGCCTCTCGACGCGCGAGGTGGTCGTGACGACCAGCCGTCTCGGGGCCGTGATCACGATCATCCTGGTCGGAACCCTCACCGTTGCCGCGGTGCTGGGTCGCGAGGTGGTGCGCCTCGGGCTCGGGCCTCTCACGCGAATCCGCGAGACGGCGACGCAGATCTCGCGCCAGCCCCTCGACCGGGGTGCCGTCGATCTACGCGACCGCATCGCCCAGATCGATACCGATCCCGAAACAGAGGTCGGTCAACTGGGCGGCGCGTTCGCCCGGATGCTCGTGCACGTTCAGCGCTCGCTGGACGCCCGCGAGGCGAGCGAACAGAAGGTGCGTCGGTTCGTCGCGGATGCGAGCCACGAGTTGCGCACGCCGCTGGCGGCCATTCGCGGCTACAGCGAATTGACGCGACGCGGCGGGCACGAGCTGCCCGATGACGTCCGGCACGCGCTCAGCCGCATCGAAAGCGAGTCGGTGCGCATGTCGGGGCTCGTCGACGACCTGCTGCTGCTTGCCCGGCTCGACGAGGGGCGGCAGCTGGCGCGCGATCGCGTCGACCTGGGCCGGCTGCTCGTCGACGCCGTCGCGGATGCGCGCGCCACCTCGCCCGATCACGCCTGGATCGTGCGCGTGCCCGAGGAGCCGGTGACGGTGCTCGGTGACCAACCGCGCCTGCACCAGGCTGTCGCGAACTTGCTCGCCAATGCCCGCGTCCACACTCCGCCGGGAACAGAGGTGACGGCCGCACTCGGCACGCTCGAAGGCCGGGCGATCGTCACCGTCACCGACACGGGCCCTGGTATTCCCGACGAGGTGCAGCCGGTGCTGTTCGAACGCTTCGCGCGCGCCGATACCTCGCGCTCTCGTGCCACGGGATCCACGGGGCTGGGCCTCGCCATTACGGCGGCTATCGTGCGCGCTCACGACGGCGTCGTCGATGCCGTCTCGGAGCCGGGCCAGACCGTGTTCCGCGTACGGCTGCCTCTCGCGCCGGACGCCTAGGCTCGAGCGCATGCAGATCATCGTCACCGGTTCTCGCGGCAAGCTCGGAGTCGGCGTTGTCGCGGCGCTCCGCGAGGCCGGCCACCGCGTCATCGAGTTCGACGCGCGCGGCGATCGCGGCCCCGACAGCGTGCAGATCGACCTCACCGACTACGGCCAGGTTGCCGACGCGATCGCGGGTGTCGAGGAGCGTCACTCCGGCGTCGACGCCGTTGTGCACCTCGCTGCCGTGCCGGCCCCCGGCATCGTGCCCGACACCGCGCTCATCACGCAGAACCTCACGATGACGATCAACGTGTTTCAGGCCGCGCGCCGCGCCGGCATCTCGCGCATCGTTCACGCCTCCAGCGAGACCCTGCTGGGCATCCCGATGGCGATCGACCCGCCGTACGTGCCGCTCGATGAGGCCGCGCCGACGCGCCCGGAGTTCATGTACGCGGTCGGCAAGCACCTCGAGGAGGAACTCGCCCGCAAGCTCGTGCGGTGGGACCCTGCGCTGCGCATCACCGGCCTGCGCTTCAGCAACGTCATGGCGGAAGAGGATTACGCCGAGTTCCCGTCATGGCAGCACGACACGAGCGTCAGACGCTGGAACCTGTTCGGCTACATCGACCGCCGAGATGGCGGGCAAGCCGTGCTGCGCGCGCTGGAGAACGCGGCCCCTGGCTATGACACCTTCATCATCGCGGCGGCCGACACCGTGATGGAGCGCCCGTCGGTCGAACTCCTCGACGCCGAATTCCCGACCGTGCCGCGCTCACGCGACATCGTCGGCCGCGAGACGTTGCTCGACATCACGCGTGCCCGCGACGTGCTCGGCTACGCGCCGCAACATTCCTGGCGCGACTATGTGTAGCCCCCAGCGGGCACGCGTGACGTCGAGTCAGCTCAGTCTTCGCCCTGCGCCTTTGTGAACGACGGCTCGCCGTCGAATTCTTGAAGCAGTTCGACGTGCATCCACGTGACGCGTGATTCGACCCGCGCGAGCAGGTCGCGAATGGCCGCTCGATCGAGGTCGCCGTCACCGCGCTGCATGAACCGGCAGCGGTAGTGATCGACCATGTCGATGTTGGTGTTGCCGTCGGGGTACACCTTGGTGCCGCGGTTGGAGATCATCTTCAGGTACACGGCAGCGTCGCTCGTGGCGGCCTCCAGCTCGGGGCCGAGCTCGTGGGGGAGCATGCCCGACTCGATGAAGACGTCGACGCCCACGACGCGGCGCGACGTCGGGGTGACCGTGACGGGGTTCTCGACCGGGCTCGGCAGCGCGAGCGGCCGACCACGGCGAACGGGGTAGCCCTCGGCCGATCGGCCGAAGTTGTCGATGATCGCCGAGGCGAAGTCGGTCGTCGAGACCCCCGAGTCGTAGCCGACGACGTCGCCGGTCAGAGTGCCGGCGCCGACCGTTGCGAACAGGGCGTTCTCGATGGTCTCGGCCTCGTCCACGTGCCCCAGGTGCTTCAGCATCATGACGGAGGACAGAATCACCGCGGTCGGGTTGATCACGTTCTGACCGGCGTACTTCGGCGCCGATCCGTGCACGGCCTCAAAGATCGCGACGCCGGAGCCAAGGTTGGCCGACGGCGCGAAGCCGAGCCCGCCGACGAGGGCGGAGGTGAGGTCGCTCAGGATGTCGCCGTTCATGTTGGTCGTGACGATGACATCGAACTGCTCGGGACGCTTCACCAGCTGGTGAGCGGCGTTGTCGATGATGATGTGACGCGCCTCGATGTCGGGATACTCGGGGGCGATGCGCTCGAAGGTGCGCTTGAGCTCACCCTCGGTGAGCTTCATGATGTTCGACTTGGTCGCGCAGGCGACCGAGTGGCGACCCTCGCTGCGCGCGTACTCGAACGCCGTACGCACGATCTTCTCGGAGCCTTTGCGCGAGATCAGCTTCAGACACTGGGCGACGCCCGGCGTCTGCATGTGTTCGATGCCCGCGTACAGGTCTTCAACGTTCTCGCGCACGACGACGAGATCGATGCCCGAGCCGGAGTACCGGGTCGTCACCCCGGGCAACTCGCGCACGGGGCGAATGTTGGCGTAGGTCTCGAACAGCTTGCGCAGGGTCACGTTCGCCGACTTCTCGCCGAAGCCCACGGGCGTGCCCAGCGGGCCCTTCAGGACGGTGCGGGTGCGGGTGATCGAGTCGATCGTCTCCTGGGGCACGCCGCTGGCGATGCCGCGCCGGAAGACGGTTTCTCCCGCTTCCTGCTCGTCCCACTCGATGGGGGCGCCGCTGGCGTCGATGATTCGACGTGCCGCGGCGACGCATTCGGGTCCGACACCATCGCCGGGGATCAGGGTGACCTGCGAGGCCATGAATTCTCCTTTACGGGGGATGAACGACGACAACAGCAGAAACATATTGCATGTATCGCAAATCCTCAATAGGGGGTGGTGACGAGAATTTGGTCGCCGGGGGGTGCATCCCGTAGGCTGATCGAGCCCAAGACCGCTGGTCATCGGCGTGTCCGCGTGCGGACACAGCGATTGAAAGCTCGCAGACGCTCCCCGGAGCGCGTGTGACGGCCCGCGCAGGTGATTCGAAACCTTCCACACTCACGTTCGCGTGCGTGTGACCACTAAGGCTCCGAGCGCTTGCGCCGGAGCCTTCGCCATTTCTGCGGTGCGGTTGTCGGGCACACACCCACGACACAAGGAGCACCATGGCGAACAAGGAAGCAACGGTCGCCGAGCTGAAGGAGATCATCTCCAGCTCGTCCGCCGTACTGCTCACCGAGTACCGCGGCCTCACGGTGGCGCAGCTGAAGACGCTGCGCAGCACCCTCCGTGAGAACGCGTCCTACGCCGTGGTGAAGAACACGCTGACCAAGATCGCGGCCAACGAGGCTGGAATCGACTCGCTCGATGACATGCTCGCCGGACCGACCGCGATCGCGTTCGTCCACGGGGACCCCGTGACGGTCGCCAAGGCTCTGCGCGACTTCGCCAAGGCCAACCCGGCCCTGGTGGTGAAGGGCGGTTACTTCGACGGTAACCCGCTCACCGCCGCCGAGGTCACCAAGCTGGCCGAGCTCGAGACCCGGGAGGTGCTGCTGGCGAAGTTCGCCGGTGCCGCCAAGGCCTCGCTGTTCGGTGCCGCATACATGTTCAACGCGCCGCTCGCGCAGGCCGCTCGTGCGGTCGACGCCCTGCGGCAGAAGCAGGAATCGGCCGGCGCGTAACGCCGATCGACCCACGATCCACACACACCCCGTACACAAGGAGAAATCATGGCCAAGCTCACCACTGACGAGCTCATCGAGGCGTTCAAGGAGCTGTCGCTCATCGAGCTCAGCGAGTTCGTGAAGAAGTTCGAAGAGGTCTTCGAGGTCACCGCTGCTGCCCCCGTCGCCGTTGCCGCTGCTCCGGCCGCTGGTGGCGCCGCTGGTGGCGACGCCGAGGTCGAGGAGAAGGACTCGTTCGACGTCGTTCTCGAGGCCGCTGGCGACAAGAAGATCCAGGTCATCAAGGAGGTCCGCGCGCTCACGAGCCTCGGCCTCGGCGAGGCCAAGGCCGTTGTCGACGGTGCGCCCAGCACCGTCCTCGAGGGCGCCAACAAGGAGACCGCCGAGAAGGCCAAGGCTCAGCTCGAAGAGGCTGGCGCCACCGTCACGCTCAAGTAGTCGCCTCCCCCGCATCGGGGGATTCGCCACGACGCCCCGCATCGACTTCGGTCGGCGCGGGGCGTCGTGCCGTGAGCGGCGGGATGCGCGCGGCGGCTTCTTGGGGAAACGGTCGCGCTAGGGGTCGCGGCGGGCCGCCGTCGACTGGCGCACGATCAAGCGCGTGGGCAGCACGACGTGTTCGTCGGGCGCGGGCGCGTCGAGATTCTCGATCTGCTGGATCAGGAACTCGACGGCACGGTCACCCTGCGAGCCGGGTCGTTGGGCGAGTGTCGTGAGTCCGAACATCTCGGCCATGGGGTGATCGTCGATGCCGATGATGGACAGCTCCTGCGGGATCGAGATGCCGAGCTGACGGGCCGCGATCATGATGCCGATCGCGATCTCGTCGCAGCCGGCGAAAATCGCCGTCGGCCGGGTCCGCGGGTCGCCGAGCAGCGACAGCCCCACCTGGTAGCCGCCCGGCACCGAGAATTCCGCCTCGCGGAAGTCGTCGTCGAGTACGAGCCCGGCGTCGTTGACCGCCCGGGTGAAGCCGTCGTACCGGCTGCTGTGCACTCGGAAATCCATCTGCTCGCTCTGGTCGCCGCCGACGTGCATGATGCGCCGGTGGCCGAGGCTGATGAGGTGCTCGGTCGCCAGCCGCGCGGTCTCGACATCGTCGATCGACAGCGACGGGATTCCGGCGATGCGCCCGCCGATGCCCGCGAGCGGCTTGCCCAGCGCCTGCAACATCTGAACCTCGTGCGGGCTCAGGGCGATGGTGACGGCGATCACCGCGTCGACACGCTTGCGCACGAGGAAGTAGTCGAACACCCGGCGCCGCAGCTCGGTGTCCATGCTCAGCCGGTAGAGCGTCAGGTCGTAGCCGGATCGGATCAGCGCCTTCTCGATGCCTTCGAGCACCTCGGCGAAGTACCAGCGGTTGATGTACGGGATGACGACGCCGACGTTGCGGGTGCGCCCAGTCACGAGGCTCGCGGCGGTCGACGACACGACGTAGCCGAGTTCGGCGGCGGCGGTCTCGACGCGGCGCCGGGTCTCCGTCGACACGTATCCGCGACCGCTGAGCGCCCGCGACGCCGTCGACTTTGAGACGCCCGCAATACGGGCCACGTCGGCCAGGATGCTCATGCCTCGTCGGTCCTCCATTGGACGCCGGTTGCGCGCGGCTCGCCTCGCCGCGTCACGTATGCATCCGGAGTGTAGCCAAAATCTGGGCGGTCTGGAACCGGTGCCAGAAATTCCGGCGCGTGTCGGGGTGCGCACCCCGTGCATCCGCCTGCGAGCGCGATGAGCGTTCCACAACGGATCGATAACGGCGCGCGAAACAGCGGTTGCGCCGCCGCGAACGCTGACGTAACGTTCCACCTGGAACCGGTTCCCGACAACGACGTGAAACGGCGTGGTGGGGGCTGAGCCCGACACCTGCACCAACCCACGCGCGGCGCATCCGACGCCGCCGTCCGACCCTCAATGAGGAGGAAACACATGAGTTCCACTCTCCGACGCCGGCTTCTTGGGCCGGCAGCGGCGATCGGCGCCGTCAGCCTGGTTCTTGCCGGCTGTGCCGCCGAGTCCGAGACCCCGGCCCCCGGCGGCAACGGCGGTAACGGCGGCGACGCGAACTGCGCCGAGTACGAGCAGTACGGCGAGTTCTCGGGCCAGACGGTCGAGATCTACGCGACCATCATCGACGTCGAGGCCGACAACCTCGTCACCAGCTGGTCTGACTTTGAAGAGTGCACCGGCATCACGATCAACTACGTCGGCACGCAGGAAGCCGAGACGCAGATCAACGTGCGTGCGGCCGCTGGAGACGCCCCTGACCTGATGATCATCCCGCAGCCGGGCCTCCTGCAGCGCCTGATCGAAGACGGCTACGTCGTGCCGGCCCCCGAGGCCGTTGAGGCGAACGTTGACGAGTTCTGGAGCGAGTCGTGGAAGGGCTACGGCACCGTCGACGGCACCTTCTACGCGGCTCCGCTCATGGCGAGCGTTAAGGGCTACGTCTGGTACTCGCCGGCCGACTTCGAGGAGAACGGCTACGAAGTTCCCACCACGTGGGACGAGATGGTCGCTCTGACCGAGCAGATGACCGAGCGCAACGAGGGCGCCTACCGCCCCTGGTGTGTCGGCTTCGGCTCGGGTGACGCGACCGGCTGGGTCGGCACCGACTGGGTCGAGGACGCCGTGCTGCGTCTCGCCGGCCCCGAGACCTACGACGCGTGGGTCGCCGGTGACACCCTGTTCGCCGACCCCGAGATCGTTGACTCGATCAACCTCGTCGGTGACATCATGCTCAACCCCGAGTTCGTCAACGGTGGCTTCGGTGGCGTGAGCTCGATTGTCTCGACGACCTTCCAGGACGCTGGTCTCCAGATCCTCGACGGAAACTGCTCGCTGCACCGCCAGGCGTCGTTCTACGAGGCTCAGTGGGGCGAGGGCGTGACGGTTGCTCCCGACGGTGACGTCTGGGCCTTCCTGACCCCGCCGATCAACGCCGAGGACGGCTTCGCTGTCACCGGTGGTGGCGAGTTCGTGGCCGCCTTCAACAGCGACGACGCCACGGCCGCCGTGCAGGCCTACCTGTCGAGCGACACCTGGGCGAACAACCGCATCGCCCTCGGTGGCGTGATCTCGGCGAACCAGGGCCTCGACCCGCAGCTCGCCAGCTCGCCGCTGGCGGTGCAGTCGATCGAGATCCTGCAGGACCCCAACACGGTGTTCCGCTTCGACGCCTCCGACCTCATGCCCGCCGCTGTCGGCACCAGCTCGTTCTGGACCGGCATGACGGACTGGGTGCTCGGAGAGCTCACCACCGACCAGCTCGTCACCTTCATCGACGGGACCTTCCCGCGCTGATCTGACCCGCTGATCACCATCTGAACTCGGCCCACCGGGAATCCCTTCTCGGTGGGCCGAGTCGTCAGGTAGCGTGGCCTCAAACCAATGGAGGTTTACCCGGCATGACTGCTTTCTGGGCTGACTTATTCGAGAAATTCGGCGTCATGGTCGTGGGCCTTGTGGCCTTCGCCGCGGTCGTCGGAATCGTCCTCTTCCTCGCCGATCGGGCCCCGAAGAAGGGTCGAGACTTCTGGCAGCTTCTCGCCTTCGTCTCCCCGGCGATGATCCTGCTCGCGATCGGTTTGATCTACCCCGCGATTCGCACGATCTACCTCTCGTTCACCAACCGCTCCGGACGCGAGTGGGTGGGGCTGCGGAACTACGAGTGGATGTTCACGCAGCCCGAGATCATCACGGTGCTCGTCAACACCCTCATCTGGGTCGCCCTCGTGCCGACCCTCTCCACCATCTTCGGCCTCGCCTATGCCGTCTTCATCGACAAGTCGCACGGCGAGAAGGTGCTGAAGTCGCTCGTGTTCATGCCGATGGCGATCTCGTTCGTCGGCGCGGGCATCATCTGGCGCTTCGTGTACGAGTACCGCGAGCTCGGCTTTGGTGAGCAGATCGGAATCCTGAACCAGATCATCGTCTGGTTCGGCGGCGAGCCCCAGCAGTTCCTGCAGAACTCGCCGTGGAACACGTTCTTCCTCATCATCGTCATGGTCTGGATCCAGACCGGTTTCGCGATGGTGCTTCTCTCGGCCGCGATCAAGGGCGTTCCGGTCGAGATCATCGAGGCCGCCCGTCTCGACGGGGCGAACGCGTGGCAGCAGTTCCGCAACGTGACGCTCCCCGGTATTCGCGGAACTCTCGTCGTCGTCATCACCACGATCTCGATCGCCACCCTGAAGGTGTTCGACATCGTTCGGGCGATGACCGGCGGCCAGTTCGGCACCTCGGTCGTCGCCAACGAGATGTACACGCAGGCGTTCAACCGCGGTGAGATCGGGCAGGGCTCGGCGCTCGCGCTGATCCTGTTCGTGATGGTGCTCCCGATCGTCATCTACAACGTGCGTGTCATGCGTAAGCAGAAGGAGATCCGATGACCGAGGCAGTGGAGAAGGCTGAGGCGAAGCTCGACCGCCCGCTCGGTCAGCGCAACGAGTACACCGCCGAAGGCGCGGTCGCTCGCAAGTTCCGCAAGTCGAAGGAAAAGCTGACGTCGCCCTGGGCGACGGCGGCGGCCATCATCATCGCGGTGATCTGGACGATCCCGACGTTCGGCCTGTTGGTCTCGTCGATTCGCACGCCGACCGAGATCCGCACGACTGGCTGGTGGACCTGGTTCGTCAACCCGTCGTTTACGTTCGACAACTACGCCGACGTGCTGTTCGCATCCGGTGCATCCAGCGCGAACCTCGGGCAGTACTTCGTGAACTCGCTCGTCATCGCGATCCCGGCCGCGATCTTCCCGATCGCGATCGCGACGATGGCGGCGTACGCGTTCGCGTGGATCAAGTTCAAGGGCGCCGGCGCGATGTTCGTGCTGGTGTTCGCGCTGCAGATCGTTCCGCTGCAGATGGCGCTCGTGCCGCTACTGCAGATCTTCTCGCAGGTGCTCGGCATCTCGGGCACGTTCCCCGCGGTGTGGATCGCGCACACGATCTTCGGTCTGCCGCTGTGCATCTTCCTGCTGCACAACTTCATCTCGGAGATCCCCGGTGAGGTGATCGAGGCGGCTCGCGTCGACGGCGCGAACCACACGCAGATCTTCTTCCGGATCATCATTCCGCTGTCGCTGCCGGCGCTCGCCTCGATCGGCATCTTCCAGTTCCTCTGGGTCTGGAACGACCTGCTCGTGGCCCTCGTGTTCTCGGGCGGTACGGTCGACGTCGCGCCCCTGACGCAGCGCCTGGCCGAGCTGGTCGGTAACTTCGGCCGCAACCAGGAGCGACTGCCCGCGGCGGCGTTCATCTCGCTGATCATCCCGCTCATCGTGTTCTTCAGCCTGCAGCGCTACTTCGTGCGCGGCCTGCTGGCGGGCTCGACGAAGGGCTGATCGCCCGCGGCGAGAAGTCGCACCGCGCTGTAAGCAGAAACCCCGGCGCCCCCGCCTAGGCTCAGCACATGAGCATGGGTGGTGGCCGCCGGGGTTTCCGCGTCTCCAGCGGCGACGTCGAGGCGCAACGTGCCGAGAACGCCGCGGCCCCGCGCATCCCGAACCTGCTGGGGCGCATCGCCGAGCTGTTCCGACCGCACCGCATCACCCTCGCCGTGACGATCACGCTGGTGCTCGTGAGCGCGGGGCTCAGCGTGCTGCCCCCGCTGCTGACGCAGCGCGCGTTCGACGAGGGCCTGTTCCCGCCGGAGGGCGCGCCGAACATCCCGCTGCTCGCGCAGCTGGTCGGTCTCATGGTGGTGCTCTGGATGCTCAGCGCCGGTCTCGGCATCGCCCAGACCTGGTTGACGGCGACGGTCGGCAACAGCGTCATGGCCGAGCTGCGGGTGAAGCTGTTCGCGCACCTGCAGCAGATGGAGCTCGCCTTCTTCACACGGACGAAGACCGGCGTCATCCAGTCGCGTCTGCAGAACGACGTCGGGGGCGTGGCGAGCGTGCTGTCGAACACCGTCTCGAGCGTCATCGGCAACACGGTCACCGTCATCGCCGCGTTCGTCGCGATGCTGCTGCTGAGCTGGCAGCTCACGCTCGTCGCCGTCGTTCTGCTGCCGGCCCTGGTCGCGGCCCAGCGCCGCGTCGGCATCGTCCGCGCCCGGATCGCCGGCAAGACGCAGGAGTCGCTCAGTGACATGACCGCGATCACGCAGGAGGCGCTGAGCGTCTCGGGCATCCTGCTGGCAAAGAGTTTCGACCGCCAAGAGGCCGAGGTCAACCGGTACCGCGCAGAGAACGCCGTGCAGCGGCGTCTGCAGGTGCAGCTGCAGATGTCTGGCCAGTGGTTCTTCGCGCTGGTGAACGTCTTCCTCAGCGTGATTCCCGCGATCGTGTACCTGGCCGCCGCCTTCCTCATCGAGGCCGACGTTGCGGTCACGGCCGGCACGCTCGTCGCCTTCACGACGGTGCAGGCCCGGCTCACCTTCCCGCTGCTCGGCCTCATGCGGGTCGCCCTTGACCTGCAAACCTCGGCGGCCCTGTTCGCCCGCATCTTCGAGTACCTCGACCTCGTTCCCTCGATCACGGAGGACGACAATGCGGTGGATGCGCCCCGCGAGTCGGTGGGCAGCATCCGCTTCGATGGCGTCACCTTCCGTTACCCCGACGCCGAGGGCGGTGACGGGCCTCCCACGCTCTCCGATGTGTCATTCACCGTGGAGCCTGGCCAGTTCGTGGCGTTCGTCGGGCCGTCCGGGGCGGGCAAGACGACCATCTCGTACCTGATCCCCCGGCTGTACGAGGCGACGGAGGGGAGGGTGCTGTTTGCCGGTGTCGACGTGCGCGAATTGCGCCGTGCATCCCTGATCGCGGAGGTCGGCATCGTGAGCCAGGAGACCTACCTGTTTCACGCGACCATCGCCGAGAACCTCCGCTACGCGAAGCCGGACGCGAGCGACGAGGAACTGGAGGCGGCGTGCCGAGCGGCGAACATCCACGACACGATTGCGTCGTTCCCCGACGGCTACGCCACGGTGGTCGGTGAGCGCGGCTACCGTCTGTCGGGCGGCGAGAAGCAGCGCATCGCGATCGCGCGCGTGCTGCTCAAAGACCCGCCCGTGCTGGTGCTCGACGAGGCGACGAGTGCGCTCGACTCGACGTCGGAACGCATCGTGCAACGCGCGCTCGATCAGGCGGCGCAAGGCAGAACCACCGTCGCGATCGCGCACCGTCTATCGACCGTGGTGGGTGCCGACGTGATTCACGTGCTGGAGGCGGGCCGCATCGTCGAGACCGGAACCCACGCCGAACTGCTGGCGCGCGGGGGGCTCTACGCGACGCTCGTCGAGCAGCAGCGCACCGACGCGGTCTCGTCTGCCTAGCGGCGGGCCTCGAGCAGTTCGGTCATGTAGTCGAGTTCGCTCTGCTGCACGCGCACCATTCCGCCGGCCAGGTCGAGAACGACCGGATGCTCGCTGCGCTCGATCACGGCGGCCGCCATCTCGACGCCCCCCTGGTGGTGGGCGATCATCAGCTCGAGGAAGATGCGCTCGGCCTCAACGCCGTCGGCGTCGCGCAACTGCTGCATCTGCTCGGGAGTCGCGAGCCCCGGCATCGGCTCGCCGGGCACGTGCGAGTGTTCCGCCGTGCCGTCGTGCGACTCGTGCGAGCCGCCGTCGAGGGCGGGCCGGGTCATCCAGGTCATGCTTGGCTCGGGGGCTGCGGCGGGCAGGCCCCACAGTTGCAACCAGGCCGCCATCTGCCCGATCTGCTGCATCTGCGCGGTCGCCATGTCGAGCGCGAGGAGGCGAATCTCGTCGCTGTCGGAACGGTCCCGAACGAGCAGCGACATCTCGACGGCCTGCGTGTGGTGGGTCTGCATGTCGCGCGAGAAGCCCGCCTCGGCGCTCGTGTTCGAGGGCACCGGGCCCCCGGCGGTCGGGGCCGTGACGCGACCGAGCAGCACGCCGGCGACGAGCGCGACGAGCACCAGCAGTGCGCCGCCCAACAGCAGGCGCACGCGTGGTCCGGTGGTCGCGGTGACCGTGCCGCCCGCCTCACCCATGGCTAGCTGACCCGCCCGGGCCCGTCGAGGGCGTTCGAGCACAGCGCGCCCGGCTCAGGAGCCGACGGCGACAGCCAGTACTTGTCGATGAACTGCGTGATGCGCTCATCGGCGGGGCCGTCGACCTGCACGCGGGCGCCCCACGCACTCGCGATGATGGGCGACTCGAGACCCGCGATCGGCGAGACGATCGCGTGGCGGTCGGGCGCGACGCGACGCAGCTCGGTGAGCTGTTCGTCGCTGAGCTGCTCGGGGTCGTAGGCGAGCCACACCGCGCCGTGCTCGAGCGAGTGCACGGCGTACTCGACGGGCTGCTCTTCTTCGTAGATGCCGCAGTTCAGCCACGACGGGTTGTGCGGCCCACCGGCCGGCGGCATCACGTCGTACTGCACGGGGTCGGTGGTGTGCGTGGGGTCGAGGCCAGGAAACAGCTCCTCGCCCTCGATCTCGATCGCCGCGCGCTCCGCGGCGGTCAGCGGAACCTGCGGCGCGGGGCGCGTGGCGTTCGACACGACGACGGTGATGACGATGCCGAGCACGGCCACGACGGCGGTCGCCGACAGCACGATGGCGACGAGCCGCCCGCGCTTTTCCTTCTTCTGCTTCGCCTTCAGGGCGGCCACCTTCTCGGCACGGCGCTTCTCGCGCTGCTGCTTGACGGTGAGGTTCTCGTCGTTCGTCACGGACGTCTCCAACGGGTGCGGTGAGGGGCGGGGTGGCCCGATTCAGGATGCTCGTGGTGCCTCCGCGCGCGCCCACGGGCGCACGCGTTCTCCCATTCTCCCACCAGACGTTGGCAGACGCTGGGACGGGCCGCGTGCATCCGGGCCGCCGGTAGGCTCGTGTGCATGAAATACGCCGCCGCGATCACCGACCTGATCGGCGACACGCCCCTCGTCCGCCTCAACAGGGTCACCGAGGGAATCAGCGCCACCGTGCTCGCGAAGGTCGAGTATCTGAACCCCGGAGGGTCGTCGAAAGACCGCATCGCGACCCGCATCATCGACGCGGCCGAGCGCGACGGGCTGTTGAAGCCCGGCGGCACGATCGTCGAGCCGACGAGCGGCAACACCGGTGTGGGCCTCGCGCTCGTCGCCCAGCAGCGCGGCTACAAGTGCGTGTTCGTGCTGCCCGACAAGGTCGGCGAAGACAAGCGCAACGTGCTGACCGCGTACGGCGCCGAGATCGTCGTCACGCCGACCGCCGTCGCGCCCGACGACCCCGAGTCGTACTACTCGGTCTCTGACCGGCTGGCCCGCGAGATTCCCGGCGCGTTTAAGCCGAACCAGTACGCGAACCCCAACGGTCCGCTCAGCCACTACGAGACCACCGGTCCCGAGATCTGGCGCGACACCGACGGCCTCATCACGCACTTCGTTGCGGGCGTCGGCACGGGTGGCACCATCACCGGAACCGGGCGCTACCTGCGCGAGGTCAGCGCCGAGCGTGAGGGCGGCCGCGTGCAGATCGTCGGCGTCGACCCCGTCGGCAGCGTCTACTCGGGCGGCACCGGCCGGCCCTACCTCGTCGAGGGCGTGGGCGAAGACTTCTGGCCGGGCGCCTACGACCCCGAGGTCACCGACCGCATCGTGGCCGTCAGCGACCAGCAGTCGTTCGACATGACCGTGCGCCTCGCTCGCGAGGAGGGTCTGCTTGTCGGCGGCTCGTGCGGCATGGCCGCCGTGGGCGCCCTTGAGGTCGCCCGCGAACTCGGCCCCGACGACGTGGTCGTCGTGCTGCTGCCCGACGGCGGCCGCGGCTACCTCGGCAAGATCTTCAACGACCGCTGGATGCGCGCGCACGGCTTCGCGGCGTCCGCCGGCTCTCCGACGGTGCGCGATCTGCTCGGTGACCCGGTGCGCGAGCTCGCCCACGTTCGGCGCGAGCACACCGTCGCGGACGCGGTCGCCGCCCTCGAGGCCCGCGGAGGAGGGACGGCGCTCCCCGTTCTCAGCGGTGAGCTGCCCCCCGTGCTCGGCGAGGTCGTCGGCTCTGTGTCGACCGCCGGGCTGCTGCGCGCGCTCGCATCGGGCGACGTCACGCCGGGTGACCCCGTGACGGCGGCGATGGGCCCGGTGATGCCGGTCATCGGAGCGGGCGAGAGCCTCGATTCGGCGCGCGAACGCTTCGGCGAGCGCGGCGCGGGCGGGCTTCCTCCCGAGACTCTGCTCGTGCTCGACGGGGGCAACCCGATCGGGCTCGTGACCCGTGCCGACCTGCTGCACGCCCTCGCCTAGGGGGCGGTGCGGGCGCGCGTGACGCGCGCTGAGCATCCGATGTTTTCTGTTTGATCGACCCGCGAAAGACATGACCATGGGCTCCACGAACGACCACCACGGATTCTCGACCCGCGCAATTCACGCGGGGCAAACCCCCGACGAGACGACGGGCGCGGTCATCCCTCCCGTGCACTTCTCGACGACGTATGCCCAAGACGGCATCGGGGGCCTGCGCAACGGCTACGAGTACGGGCGCGGCACCAACCCGACCCGTGATGCCCTGCAGCAGCAGCTCGCCTCACTCGAGGGTGGCGCGCACGCCTTTAGCTTCGCCTCGGGTCTTGCGGCCGAAGACGCGCTGTTGCGGGCGGTGCTCGAGCCCGGCGACCACGTGCTCATGGGAGACGACGTGTACGGCGGAACCCACCGCCTCGTGCGTCGCGTCTTCGGGCAGTGGGGCATCGGCCTCACCACGATGGACTTCAGCGACCTCGACGGCGTGCGCACCATGATCGGCCAGCTCACACCGAAGGTGCTCTGGCTCGAGACCCCGTCGAACCCGCTCATGAAGGTCACCGACGTGATGGCGCTCGCCGAGATCGCGCACGAGGCGGGCATCCTCGTCGTGGTCGACAACACGTTCGCCACCCCCTACCTGCAGACCCCGCTCGCTCTCGGCGCCGACGTGGTCGTGCACTCGACCACCAAGTACCTCGGCGGTCACTCCGACGTCGTCGGCGGGGCGCTCGTGCTCAACGACGACGACCTCGCCTCGCGCGTCGGCTTCCAGCAGTTCGCGGCCGGTGCCGTCTCCGGCCCCATGGATGCGTGGCTCACCACGCGAGGAATCAAGACGCTCGCCGTGCGCATGGACCGCCACTGCCACAACGCCCAGGCCGTCGCTGAGGCGATGGTGGGGCACGCCGGGGTCGCTCGGGTGCTCTACCCGGGCCTTGCCGATCACCCCGGGCACGAGCTCGCGGCCCGGCAGATGCGCGGCTTCGGGGGCATGGTGTCGCTCGACCTCGCCGGGGGAGAGGCGGCCGCCCGTCGATTCTGCGAGAGCCTCGAGGTGTTCACGCTCGCCGAGTCGCTCGGCGGCGTCGAGTCGCTCGTCAACTACCCGAGCGAGATGACGCACGCCTCCGTGCGGGGCACGGCGCTCGAAGTGCCGGCCTCGATCGTGCGCCTGTCGGTCGGGATCGAGGATGCGGCCGACCTCGTCGCCGATGTCGAGCAGGCGCTCGCGCGACTCTAGGCGGGGAGCGCGTGCGACGTCGCGGCCCGATTGCTGAGCGTTGCTGGCCGGCACCTGCGGGGCCCGTTCTCGGAGTGCCACACCGTACGAAAGCGTCGGGGTGCATAATGGCGCAAGGCGAATGTGAACGTACACATTGCGCGCACCCGAACGGACGACGATGACCACCGACACCACCGCGGCGGAACCGGAACGCACCCGCGCGCCGAACATCCGCGATGTCGCGCGCGTCGCCGGGGTGTCCTACCAAACCGTCTCCCGGGTGCTCAACGACAGCCCCAACATTCGGCCGGCCACCCTCGAGAAGGTGCGCGCGGCGATCAGCGAGTTGGGCTACCGCCCCAACCAGGCCGCTCGCGCACTCGTCACGAGTCGATCGCGCACGATCGGGGTGCTCGCCTCGCAGACGGTTCATTACGGGCCGGCCACGAGCATCCAGGCGATTGAGACGGCGGCGCGCGAAGCGGGCTACCGGCTCTCGATCACGAACATCAGCTCGAGCGAGTACGCCTCGATCAAGTCGGGCCTCGACTACCTCATGTCGCAGTCGGTCGAGGCGCTCATTGTCATCGCGCCGCAGGTGCGCGTGTTCGAGGCGATCACCGACCTGCAGGTGAGCGTGCCGTACGTCACGCTCGAAGCGACCGGCACCAACACCCAGCACTCGCTCTGGGTCGACCAGGTGACGGGTGCACGCATGGCGACGCGGCACCTCATCGAGCTGGGGCACGAGGAGATCATGCACATCTCGGGGCCGCAAGACTGGATCGAGGCCGAGGCGCGCATGCAGGGATTCCTGCGCGAGCTTGACGCCGCCGACCTGCGCACGCGGGCGCCGATCCTCGGCGACTGGACTGCGCACTTCGGCTACTACGCCGGGCTCGAACTGCTGCGCTACCGCGACTTCACGGCCGTGTTCTGCGGCAACGACCAGATGGCGCTCGGCTTCATGCACGCCTGCCGCGAGTCGGGGCTCGACGTGCCGGGCGACATCTCCGTTGTCGGGTTCGACGACATTCCGGAGGCCGCGCACTTCGCCCCGCCCCTCACCACCGTGCGGCAGAACTTCGCCGAGATTGGGCGGCGCTCGATCGAGCTCTTGCTCGGGGAACTGCGCGGCGACACCGACCTCAGCCACGAGCCCGTGCGGCCCGAGCTGATCGTGCGGCACTCGACCGCGGCGCGGCGCGCGTAGTCGCCGGGGGTCGCGCACCCGCCGCGCCCTCGCGAGCCCGCGCTCGCCGCGAGCATCCCCTGTTATCGACTTGTGACCGTTTCGCACGGGCGTCCCACTTGACAGTTGTGACCGTTTCGTCTGTAGAGTGCACTCACGCAATGTGAACGGTCACATCGAGCCGTCACAGCGCTACCCACCCCGCGCCACCCCGACAACGGAGTCACATGAGCCCCGCCCCCCTGAGCCCTGAGGTGCAGGTCGCCATCGCCCGCGTGCGTGATGACGTCGCTGCCCTGCACGCACAGCTCGTGCGGTACGGCCTCGTGGTGTGGACGGGCGGCAACGTCTCAGGTCGGGTCCCCGGCGCCGACCTCTTCGTCATCAAGCCTTCGGGCGTCGACTACGACGACCTCGACCCGGCGAACATGATCCTCTGCACGCTCGACGGCGAGGTTGTGCCGAACACCCCCGGTAGCGACCGCAGCCCCTCGAGCGACACGGCCGCGCACGCCTACGTGTACCGCAACATGCCGGAGGTCGGCGGCGTCGTGCACACCCACTCGACCTACGCGACCGCGTGGGCGGCACGCGGTGAGGCGATCCCGTGCGTGATCACCGCGATGGCCGACGAGTTTGGCGGCGAGATTCCCGTGGGGCCGTTCGCGATCATCGGCGACGACTCGATCGGCCGCGGCATCGTCGAGACCCTCACCGGTCACCGCTCGCGCGCGGTGCTCATGCAAAACCACGGCCCGTTCACGATCGGCAAGGATGCTCGTGACGCGGTCAAGGCGGCCGTCATGCTCGAAGATGTCGCCCGCACCATTCACATCGCCCGCCAGCTCGGCGAGCCGCTGCCGATCGCGCCTGAGGCCATCGACGCCCTGTTCGACCGCTACCAGAACGTCTACGGCCAGCCCGCGGGAGCATCCCGATGAGCGCAGACCGGATTACCGCCGGCCGCGTCGCGCTCGGCATCGAGCTCGGCTCGACCCGCATCAAGGCGTGCCTGGTCGACGCCGACAGCCCCGCCCACGTGCTCGCCACCGGCAGCCACGAGTGGGAGAACCAGCTCGTCGACGGACTCTGGAGCTACTCGCTCGACGCCGTGCACGATGGCCTCGCCGCCGCGTACGCCGCCCTGGCCTCCGACGCCGAGGCCCGCTACGGCGCCGCCCCGTCCACGCTCGCGGCGATCGGTGTGTCGGCGATGATGCACGGCTACCTGGCCTTCGACGCCGCCGGAGACCTGCTCGTGCCCTTCCGCACATGGCGCAACACCAACACGGGCCCGGCCGCGGCCGAACTCTCGGAACTGTTCGGCACGAACATCCCGCTGCGTTGGTCGATCGCGCATCTTCACCAGGCCCTCATCGACTCTGAGGCGCACGTGTCGCAGGTGGCGCACGTCACGACGCTCGCCGGCTACGTGCACGAACGACTCACCGGCGAGCGGATCCTTGGAGTCGGCGACGCGTCCGGCATGTTCCCGGTCTCCCGCGACTCCGCCGGCCGACCCCAGTACGACCCGGAGCTGGTCGCCCGCTACGACGCGCTCGTCGCGGGGCGCGGATGGGCGACCGGCCTGACCGAGCTGCTGCCGAGCATCCGGGTGGCAGGCGAGACCGCCGGTCACCTGACCGAGGCGGGCGCTCGCCTGCTCGACCCGACGGGCACCCTCGCCGCGGGCGCTCCGGCGGCTCCGCCCGAGGGCGACGCCGGCACCGGCATGGTCGCGACGAACGCCGTCGCCCCGCGCACGGGCAACGTGAGCGTGGGCACGAGCATCTTCGCGATGGTGGTGCTTGACCGTCCGCTCGCCTCGCAGCACGCCGAGCTCGACCTCGTCACCACCCCGGCCGGCGACCCCGTCGCGATGGTGCACTGCAACAACGGCACGAGCGAGCTCAACGCCTGGGTGGGAACGTACCGCCGTTTCGCCGAGCTCGCCGGCGCCCCGGTCGACGCCGACGCCGCCTATGCGCTGCTCTTCGCCGAGGCGCTCGAGGGCGCGGCCGACGCCGACGGTGTGCTCGCCTACAACCACCTGGCGGGTGAGCCGGTCGCTCACCTCGACGCCGGTCGCCCCGCCATCGTGCGCACCCCCGATAGCCGCCTGACGCTCGCGAACGTCATGCGCGCGCAGGTCTACGGCGTCTTCGCCACTCTCGCGATCGGGATGCGCGCCCTCCGCGGCGAAAACGTCGCGATCGACGCGCTCTATGCCCACGGAGGCATGTTCCGCACGCCCGGCGTGGCACAGCGCTTCCTGGCCGCCGCGCTCGACGCCCCCGTGGGGGTCGCCGCCAGCGCCGCCGAGGGTGGCGCCTGGGGCATCGCCGTCCTCGCCGCCTTCACGGCTCGGCACGGCGCGGCAGCCAGCGAGGCGGGCGCGCCCGACCTCGGTGCCTACCTCGATGCGGCTGTCTTCGCCGGCGCCGACGCCCACCTGACCACCCCGCTCGCCGACGACGTCGCGGGCTTCACCGCTTACCTCGAGCGCTACGAGCCGGGCCTCGCCATCGAGCGCACGGCTGCCGAGGTGATCTGACCCATGTCAAGGAGTTTCGTGTCCCGCAGCATCGTCCCCGACCTCAGCACGTACGAAGTCTGGTTCCTCACCGGCAGCCAGAACCTGTACGGCGACGAGACGCTTCGGCAGGTTGCCGAGCAGTCGAAGGAGGTCGTGGCGGGCCTCGAGGCGGCGGCGAGCATCCCGGTGCGCGTGGTCTGGAAGCCGACGCTGGTCGACCCGGCGAGTATCGCGCGCGTCATGCGCGAGGCGAACGCCGCCGAGAACGTCATCGGCGTCATCACCTGGATGCACACCTTCAGCCCCGCGAAGATGTGGATCGCGGGACTCGACCAGCTCACGAAGCCGCTGCTGCACCTGCACACGCAGGCGAACGTCGAGCTGCCCTGGGCCGACATCGACTTCGACTTCATGAACCTGAACCAGGCCGCCCACGGCGATCGCGAGTTCGGGTACATCGCCTCGCGCCTGTCGGTGGCGCGCACCACGGTCGTCGGCCACGTCTCGAACCCGGCGGTCACCGAGCGCATCGGCGTGTGGGCCCGCGCCGCGGCCGGCCGCCACGCCACCCAGAACCTGAAGCTCGCGCGCTTCGGTGACAACATGCGCTTCGTCGCCGTCACCGAGGGCGACAAGACCGAGGCCGAGCTGCGCTTCGGCGTTCAGGTCAACACGTGGGGCGTCACCGAGCTGGCCGACGCCGTGCACGCCGTCGCCGACAGCGACGTGGATGCTCTGGTGGCCGAATACGCGGACCTCTACGACGTCGACGCTGCCCTTCTGCCCGGCGGCGACCGCGCCGACTCGCTGCGCTACGGCGCCGCGATCGAGCTGGGCCTGCGCTCGTTCCTGGAGGCAGGCGACTTCGGCGCCTTCACGACGAGCTTCGAAGACCTCGGCACGCTGCGCCAGCTGCCTGGCCTCGCCGTGCAGCGACTCATGGCCGACGGCTATGGCTTCGGGGCGGAGGGCGACTGGAAGACCGCCGTCATGGTGCGCGCCGCCGCCGTTATGGGCGCCGGCCTTCCCGGCGGCGCGAGCCTCATGGAGGACTACACCTACCACCTGGTCCCCGGTGAGGAGCTCATCCTCGGTGCCCACATGCTCGAGGTCAGCCCGTCGCTCACGAGCCAGACGCCGCGCCTTGAGGTGCACCCGCTCGGCATCGGCGGCAAGGAGGACCCGGTGCGCCTGGTCTTCACCGCCGACGCCGGCCCCGCCGTCGTGTGCGCGCTCAGCGACATGCGCGACCGCTTCCGTCTGGTGGCGAACGTCGTCGAAAACGTCGCCCTGCCCGCGCCGATGCCGAAGCTGCCCGTCGGCCACGCGGTGTGGAAGCCGGCCCCCGACTTCGCGACCTCGGCCGCGGCGTGGCTGACCGCCGGTGCCGCCCACCACACCGTCATGTCGACCCAGATCGGCGTCGACGTGCTGCGCGACTTCGCCGCGATGAGCGGCGTCGAGCTGCTCGTCATCGACGACGACACCACGCTGCCCGCCTTCGAGCAGCAGCTGCGGTCGAACGCCGCGTACTACCGACTGGCGCAGGGGCTGTAGACATGTCGTCCCGCGCGTCCATGAACTTCCCGGGTTTCCCCGGGATCCGTCCGGGCCTCTCAGCGATGAGAGACACGGTCGACTGCACCACCCCCAATCCCACTCGAAAGGACACACAGTGAAGAAGAGGACTCTTCTCTCGATCGTGGCCGCTGGCGCGATGACCCTCGGTCTCGGCGCCTGCGCCGCGGACGCTGGCGGCGACGGCGAAGGCGGCCTCATCGGCGTCGCCATGCCGACCCGCTCGTCGGAGCGCTGGATCGCCGACGGCAACGCCGTTCAGGCCGAGCTGGAGGCCGCGGGCTACCGCGTCGACCTGCAGTACGCCGAGGACGACATCCCCACCCAGGTCAGCCAGATTGAGAACATGATCACCCAGGGCGCTGAGGCCCTGATCATCGCCTCGATCGACGGCACCACGCTCACGCAGGTGCTGCAGGACGCGGCTGACGCGGGCATCCCCGTCATCGCGTACGACCGTCTGATCCGCGACAGCGAGAACGTCGACTACTACGCGACGTTCGACAACTTCCTCGTCGGCCAGCAGCAGGCCTGGACCCTGCTGCACGGTCTCGGCCTGACTGACCTCGAGGGCAACCCCGTCGACGGCGCGCCCGAGGGTCCGTTCAACATCGAGCTGTTCGCTGGCTCGCTGGACGACAACAACGCGTTCTTCTTCTTCAACGGCGCCATGGATGTTCTCCAGCCGCTGATCGACGACGGAACGCTCGTTGTGAAGTCGGGTCAGACCAACATCGAGCAGGCGGCGACGCTGCGCTGGGACGGCCAGGTCGCCCAGAGCCGCATGGAGAACCTGCTGACCGCGCACTACTCGGACGGCACCACGGTTGACGCCGTGCTCTCGCCCTACGACGGCCTGAGCCGCGGCATCATCTCGGCTCTGACCGACGCCGGCTACTCGGTGGGCAGCGACTTCCCGATCATCTCGGGTCAGGACGCTGAGCTCGACTCGGTCAAGGCCATCCTTGCCGGTGAGCAGCACGCCACCATCTTCAAGGACACCCGTGAGCTGGCGAAGGTTGCTGCGAGCATGGCCCAGGCCCTGCTCGAGGGCGGCGAGCCGCAGATCAACGACACCGAGACGTACGACAACGGCGTGAAGGTTGTGCCGTCGTTCCTGCTCGGCCCGGTGCCGGTCATCGCCGACAACGTGCAGTCGGCTCTGATTGACACCGGCTACTGGACGGCGGAGGACGTCGGCCTGTAAGCGGTCGACACCTCTGACCGATTCGGTCGCCACTTCGGCCGGTGGTGGGGTTATGCTCCCCACCACCGGCCACCCCCCGAACAACGACGTACGAAAGGGATCGGGTACTGACGTGACCCAGAACATCCTCGAGATGCGCGGCATCACGAAGACCTTCCCGGGTGTGAAGGCGCTGTCCGACGTGACCCTGCAGGTGAAGCGCGGCGAAGTCCACGCCATCTGCGGTGAGAACGGCGCCGGCAAGTCCACCCTCATGAAGGTGCTCTCGGGTGTGTACCCGCACGGCACCTACGACGGCGAGATCGTCTTCGAAGGCGAGACGGTCGAGTTCTCCGACATTCGCGACAGCGAGTCGAAGGGCATCGTCATCATTCACCAGGAGCTGGCGCTCAGCCAGTACCTGTCGATCGCCGAGAACATCTTCCTCGGCAACGAGGTCAAGGGCCCGCTCGGTCTCATCGACTGGAACAAGACCAACTTCGAGGCCGCCAAGCTGCTCGCCCGCGTGGGCTTGAGCGAGAAGCCGACCACGAAGGTCATGGACATCGGTGTCGGCAAGCAGCAGCTCGTCGAGATCGCGAAGGCGCTGTCGAAGGAAGTGAAGCTGCTCATCCTCGACGAGCCGACAGCCGCGCTCAACGACGCCGACTCCGACCACCTGCTCGACCTGATCCTGCACCTCAAGGGGCAGGGCATCACGTCGATCATCATCAGCCACAAGCTCAACGAGATTCGCAAGATCGCCGACAACGTCACGGTCATCCGTGACGGCAAGACGATCGAGACGATCACGCGCACCGAGGTGAGCGAAGACCGCATCATCAAGGGCATGGTCGGCCGCGACCTCGAGCACCGCTACCCCGACCACACCTCGCACATCGGTGAGGAGGTGTTGCGCGTCGAGAACTGGACGGCGCACCACCCGCAAGACAACCAGCGCGTCATCGTCGACAACGTGTCGCTCACCGTCAACGCGGGTGAGATCGTCGGCATCGCGGGACTCATGGGCGCCGGTCGCACCGAGTTCGCGATGAGCCTGTTCGGCCGCTCCTACGGCTCGCGCATCTCGGGCACCGTCTACAAGCGCGGCAAAGAGATTAAGGTGCGCTCGGTCGCCGAGGCGATCGAGAACGGTCTGGCGTACGCGACGGAAGACCGCAAGACCTACGGTCTGAACCTCATTGAGGACGTCAAGCGCAACATCTCGGTCGCCTCGCTGCACAAGCTCGTCTCGATGGGCCTCGTGAATGACAACGAGGAGTACCGCATCGCGAACGAGTACAAGAAGTCGATGAACATCAAGACGCCGAGCGTGCTGAACAAGACCGGGCTGCTGTCCGGTGGAAACCAGCAGAAGGTCGTGCTGTCGAAGTGGATTCAGTCCGACCCCGACGTGCTCATCCTCGACGAGCCCACCCGCGGTATCGACGTCGGTGCCAAGTACGAGATCTACACGATCATCAACCGTCTCGCGGACGAGGGGAAGGCGATCATCGTCATTTCCTCCGAGCTGCCTGAGTTGCTCGGCATCTGCGATCGCATCTACACCCTGTCTGAAGGTCGCATCACTGGCGAGCTGCCGACCGAAGACGCCACCCCTGAAGCTCTGCTCAAGCTCATGACCCTGGAGAAGCAGCGATAATGACCGACCAGACCACGCGCCCCGCCGTCGAGGGGCCGGCCGACACCGGCCACCACAACAAGTTCGCGGCGATGCTCTCGCACGCCGCGGCCGACCTCGGCAAGAACGGCATCTTCCTGGCCCTGCTCGCCGTCGTCGTGTTCTTCTCGATCACGACCAACGGCATCCTGCTGCGGCCGCAGAACATCTCGAACCTGATCGTGCAGAACGGGTACATCCTCGTTCTCGCGATCGGCATGGTCCTCGTCATCGTCGCCGGCCACATCGACCTCTCGGTCGGATCGGTCGCGGCGTTCATCGGAGCCGTGTCCGGAGTCTTCGCCGTCACCTGGGGTTTGCCCTGGTGGCTCGCGATCATCCTCTCGCTCGCCGTCGGCGCGATCGTCGGCGCCTGGCAGGGGTTCTGGATCGCCTACGTCGGCATACCCGCGTTCATCGTGACACTGGCGGGCATGCTCATCTTCCGCGGGCTCGCGCTCATCACGCTCGGCAACTCGAACATCGGGTCGTTCCCGCAGGAGTACCGCAACCTCGGTAATGGCTTCCTGAACTTCCCGGTGCAGGTCGGCGGGCAAACCATCGACCCCGTGACGCTGGCCATCGGAGCCATCGCCATCGTCGCCCTCGTCGTGCAGCAGCTGCGCACGCGCGCCGGGCGCCTGAAGTACGGCCAAGAGGTCGAGCCCATGCCGTGGTTCGTCGGCAAGCTCGCCCTGTTCGTGGTCGGTATCGGTGCCGTGACGATCGCGCTGAGCTCGTTCAAGGGCATCCCGGTGACCCTCGTCGTGCTCGCCGCGCTCGTGCTCACCTACACGGTCGTCGCCAACCGCACGACCTTCGGCCGGCACATCTACGCGATCGGTGGCAACCGTCGCGCGGCCGAACTGTCGGGCATCAAGACCCGCTGGGTCGACTTCTACCTGTTCGTCAACATGGGCGTGCTTGCCGCGCTCGCCGGCCTCATCTTCACCGCCCGCCTGAACCTCGCGGGCCCGAAGGCCGGTGAGGGCTTCGAGCTCGAGGCCATTTCGGCGGCGTTTATCGGCGGTGCCGCAGTGCAAGGCGGCATCGGCACGGTCACGGGTGCCATCATCGGCGGCTTCATCATCGGTGTGCTGAACAACGGCATGTCGATCATGGGCATCGGCATCGAGTGGCAGCAGGCGGTGAAGGGACTCGTGCTCCTCCTGGCGGTCGCCTTCGACGTCTACAACAAGAACCGGGCCGGGGTGCGCACCCGCCGGTAGACAATTCCGAGAACCCGGATGCGCGCATCCGGCCCATGAGGGAACTCGCGCCACGAGGCCCCGCGGAACCACCTCCGCGGGGCCTCGTCGTGTGCGCGGTGCGGTCGTACCTGTCTGACATGCCGCGCGTGGGAGCGGTTCCACACTCTCTCCGCCTAGGCTCAGAAGCATGAGCGACGACTACCGCCAGCACGGCCTCGAGTTTCCCGAGACGTTCCTTTTCGGCTCGGCCACCGCTAGCTACCAGATCGAAGGGGCCGTGACGGAAGACGGCCGCGGCGCGTCCATCTGGGACACCTTCAGCCGCACGCCCGGCGCCGTCCTGCACGGCCACACCGGAGACGTCGCCTGCGACCACTACCACCGCCTCGACGACGACCTCGACCTCATGCAGTCGCTCGGTCTTCAGGCGTACCGGTTCTCGATTGCGTGGCCGCGCATCCAGTCTGACGGGAAGGGTGCCGCGAACGACCGCGGCGTCGCGTTCTACAGCCGCCTCGTCGACGGGCTGCTCGCGCGCGGCATCACGCCCATCGCGACGCTCTACCACTGGGACCTGCCGCAGGCGCTGGAGGACCGCGGCGGCTGGACCGCGCGCGACACCGCCCTGCGCTTCGGCGACTACGCCCACATCATGGGCGAGGCGCTGGGGGACCGGGTCGCCGTGTGGACAACGCTGAACGAGCCGTGGTGCAGCGCGTACCTCGGTTACGGCGCCGGGGTGCACGCCCCGGGCGTGACCAACCGACTGGCCACACTGCGGGCCGTGCATCACCTGAACCTCGCCCACGGGCTCGGAATTCAGGCGCTACGCGCCAGCGTCACGAAGCCCGACGTGCAGTACTCGGCGACCCTCAACCCACAGGTGGCCCGCGGGGTCGACGACACGTCGGACGAGGCAATCCGCCGCATCGATGCGCTCGGCAACCGCGCGTTCACCGGCCCGATGCTGCGCGGTGAGTACCCCGCCGACCTGCTCGCCGACACGGCGGCGATCACTGACTGGTCGTTCGTCGAGCCCGGCGACCTCGAGCAGATTCACCAGCCCCTCGACGTGCTCGGCGTCAACTACTACTCGACCATGCGCGTGCGGCTGTGGAACGGCGTCGGCGAGCGCTCGTCGGCCGATGGCCACGGGGCCTCGCGCGGCACCGCCTGGCCGGGGGCCGCGGAGGAGATCGAGTTCTTGCCGACCGCGGGCCCGCACACCGACATGGGCTGGAACATCGACCCGGCCGCCTTCGAAGACCTGCTGGTCGACCTGCACGCGTCGTACGGGCTGCCCCTGATGATCACCGAAAACGGGGCGGCGTTCCCCGACGTTGCCGACCCTGACGGGCGCGTGCGCGATACCGACCGCATCGACTACCTGCGTCAGCACCTCACCGCCGTGCACCGGGCGATGGGGCGCGGCGCCGACATCGTCGGCTACCAGGTGTGGAGCCTCATGGACAACTACGAGTGGGCCTACGGCTACACCAAGCGCTTCGGCATCGTGCGCGTCAACTACGAAACGCTCGAGCGCACGCCGAAGGACTCGGCCCGCTGGTACGCGCAGCTGATCCGCGAGCGCGCGATTCCGGCGTAGGGGATGCGCGCATCCCGTTCGCAGAGACCGGCGCGAGAATAGTCGCATGGCTCTGAACATCACGGGGGATGCCCGCGCCGACCACCTGCTCACCGACGACCCGTTCGCGCTACTCGTTGGCATGCTGCTCGACCAGCAGGTGACGATGGAAACCGCGTTCGCGGGGCCCGCGAAGATCGCCGACCGGATGGGCACCTTCACGCCCGAGGCGGTGGCGGCCGCTGACCCGGAGGAGTTTGTCGAGGTGTTTCGGCAGACCCCGGCGGTGCACCGGTTCCCCGGCTCGATGGCGAGCCGGGTGCAGGCGCTCGCCGAGGTGGTGCGTGATGAGTGGGGCGGCGACGCGGCCGCGATCTGGACGGCGCCCACCGACAGCGGAGCCCCCACCGGGGCCGACGTGCTGCGCCGGTTGAGGGCGCTGCCCGGCTTCGGCGAGCAAAAGGCGAAGATCTTCCTCGCGCTGCTCGGCAAGCAGTGCGGGCTGCAGGCAGACGGCTGGCGCGAGGCCGCCGGCGACTACGGAGTCGAGGGTTCGTACCGGTCGGTCGCCGACATCGTCGACGCCGAGTCGCTCGCCCGAGTGCGCGAGGCAAAGAAGGCCGCCAAGGCGAAGGCGAAGGGAAAGTAGCGCCGAACGAGGCGGCCCCACGGTGGGATCGCGGCGGCGCGGGTCGAGCGAACACGCCGACTCGAATCGATTCGACACGAGGGGCCCGGCAGGCGTAGGCTGACCCCGCTCGAGTGCGGAGGCCGGGGGTTGTGAACGGCGATCCGTCCCGCCCGCGCGAGCCGCGCATCCGTGCGCCCGATCCACCACCGCACTTCGCACTGACGCGTCGACGCTCCGCGCGCCGACGCGTCCAGAAAGGCCACCCGCGTGACGACTGTCGTGCATCCCGGAGACTCGCTGACCGGGCGCCAGCGCGCCGTGTACGTGATCGTGCTGGGCGCGCTCACCGCGCTCGGACCGTTCACCGTCGACCTGTACCTCCCGGCGTTTCCCGCGATTGAGGCTGAGCTCGGGGTCAGTACGGCGACGATCCAGTTGACGCTCACGGCCACCATGATCGGCTTCGCGCTCGGCCAGCTGCTCGTGGGCCCGTGGAGCGACAAGGTCGGTCGGCGCCTGCCGCTGATCGTTGCCACTGCCGTGCACGTGGCGGCGAGTATCGGCGTTGTGCTTGCTCCCGACATCACCGTGCTGATGGTGTTCCGCGTCTTGCAGGGCATGGGCGCCGCCGCGGGGGGCGTGGTGGCGATGGCGACCGTGCGCGACCTGTTCGGCGGCTACCCGCTCGTGCGCATGCTGTCGCGCCTCGCGCTCGTCAACGGCCTCGCCCCGATCGCTGCGCCGATCATCGGCTCGCAGCTGCTGCTCGTCACCGAGTGGCGCGGCCTGTTCGTCTTTCTCGCGATCTACGGCGTCATCATCGTGATCGCCTCGTGGCTGTTCATCGTCGAGACGCTGCCGCCGGCGCGCCGCGTCGACCCCGGGCACTCGACGATCGGGCAGCGCTACCGCTCGCTGTTCAGCGACCGCATCTTCATCGGCGTTGCGCTGGTGGGCGGGTTCACCTTTTCGGGCTTGTTCGTCTACCTCTCGGCCTCGTCGTTCCTGTTCCAGGACGTCTATGGCCTGGATGCGCAGGGCTACGGCCTGCTGTTCGCCGTGAACTCGATCGGCGTCGTCGCGGGCGTGCAGATCGCCTCGCGGCTGGCGAAGTACGTCGGCCCGCAGTGGATCCTCGGCGTCTCGACGGCCGCCCTCGTCATCAGCGCCGTCGCGATCGTCGTGCTCGACCTGGCGGGGGCCGGGTTGTACGGCACGATCGTTCCCCTGTGGTTCTTCATCACCGCGTGCGGCTTCGGATTCCCCTGCGTGCAGGTGCTCGCCCTGGCGAACCACGGCAAGGAGGCGGGCACCGCGGCGTCCCTGCTCGGCGCCTTGAACTTCGGGCTGGCGGGGTTGCTGTCGCCGATCGTCGGCCTGTTCGGCATCACCGACTCGGTGCCGATGGGCGCGATGATGGCCGTCTGCGGCGCCCTCGCGGCGGCCGGACTATGGGCGGTTGTTCGCCCGTGGACGGTTCCGCCGCTCAGTCGCTGAACGTTTCCTCTCGCGGCGAGGATGCTGCGCTAGCGTCGCGCGCATGAGTTCCGTTGCGAAGGCCCGCCGCATCCGTCGCCGCTGGCCGGTCATCAGCGCCAGCGTCGGTATCGCCGTGGCGCTGGTGCTCGGCTCCTTGATCGCGGTGCGCGAGTCGCCACTGGGCGTGGACGAGCGGTTCATGACGGAGTTGCTGGAGGAGCGAGCGCCGTGGTTTGACGTTCCCGCCCTGTTCCTCGATTGGATCGGCGGCCATCTCGTGGGTGTGGTCATCGTGCCGGTAGCCATGGTGCTGTGGTTGGTGGCGCTGCGTCGCCCGTGGGCGGCGGCTTTCTCTGTGGTCGCCGCGGCGGTGAGTGCGGGTCTGGTGCAGCTGTTGAAGGCATTGTTTGACCGCGCGCGCCCCGAGTTCATGCTCGTGGCGACCGACGAGGGGTCGTTTCCGTCGGGGCACGTGGCGAACGCGGCGACGATCGCGGTGGTGCTCGCGCTGGTGTTCGGCCTCGAGCGGTCGCGCTGGTGGGTGTGGCTTGCGGGGCTCGCCTACGTAGTGGCGATGGCTCTCGCCCGCACCTATCTCGGGGTGCACTGGGTGACGGACACGATCGGGGGCGCCCTGCTCGGCGCGGGCGTCGCCGTCGTGCTGTGGGCGCCGATTGCCGATCGGCTGGCGGCGGAGCCTCGCCCCCGGGCGCCCGCCGCGTCGTAGGGATGCGCATCCCCCTTGTGCATTTATTGTCCAGTTGGATAATATGTGAGCCATGAGGATTCTGCTTGTTGGTGCCGGAGGCGTCGGAGACGCCATTGCCAAGATCGCCGCACGCCGCTCGTTCTTTGAACAACTCGTCGTGAGCGACTACGACATCACCCGTGCCGAGCGCACGATCGCCTGGATCGAGGCGAAGCACGGCCCGCAGGGCGACCGCTTCGTCGCCGCCCAGATCGACGCGTCGGATGCGGAGGTCGTCGAGCGCGTAGCCCGCGAGCACGGGGTCACGCACGTCATGAACGCCGTCGAGCCGAAGTTCGTCATGCCGATCTTCCGCGGCGCGATCGCTGCCGGTGCCGACTACATGGACATGGCGATGAGCCTGTCGGTTCCGCACCCGTCGAACCCGTACGGCGAGACCGGCGTGAAGCTGGGCGATGAGCAGTTCGCCGTCGCGCACGAGTGGGAGCAGGCCGGGCGCCTCGCCCTCGTCGGCATGGGTGTCGAGCCGGGGCTGTCAGACGTGTTCGCGCGCTACGCGGTCGACCACCTGTTCAGCGAGGTCGACGAGCTCGGCACGCGCGACGGCGCAAACCTCGTCGTACGCGACGACGAGGGCAACGAGATTTTCGCACCCTCGTTCTCGATCTGGACCACCATCGAGGAGTGCCTGAACCCTCCGGTCATTTTTGAGAAGGGCCGCGGCTGGTACACGACCCCGCCGTTCAGCGAGCCGGAGGTCTTCGACTTCCCCGAGGGCATCGGCCCGGTCGAGTGCGTGAACGTCGAGCACGAAGAGGTGCTGCTCATGCCGCGCTGGCTCGACGCGAAGCGCGTCACCTTCAAGTACGGCCTCGGCGACGAGTTCATCGGCATTCTGAAGACCCTGAACCAATTAGGCCTCGACAAGACCGAGCCGATCCGCGTGCGCAGCGCGAACGGGCCCGTCGAGGTGAGCCCGCGCGATGTCGTCGCCGCCGGCCTGCCCGACCCGGCGACGCTCGGCCCCCGCATGACCGGCAAGACCTGTGCCGGCCTCTGGGTGACGGGCACGGGCACCGACGGCCAACCGCGCGAGGTGTACCTCTACCACGTGAGCGACAACGAGTGGACGATGGCCGAGTACGAGGCGCAGTGCGTCGTCTGGCAGACCGCCCTCAACCCCGTCGTCGCGCTCGAGCTGCTCGCGACCGGCGCCTGGAGCGGCGCCGGCGTGCTCGGCCCGGAGGCGTTCGACGCGAAGCCGTTCCTCGACCTCATGGCGAAGCCTGAGAGCGAGGGCGGCTACGGCCAGGCCTGGGGGCTCGAGGAGCGCACGCCGGCGACGACCGCGTAGGGCGGATTCAGGATGCTCGCGCGGCCACCCGAATCAGGCTCCAGCTTTCGGGCGGCAGCGTAGCGCTGAGCTCTTGACCCGTGGCCGTGACGCCGTCGAGCGACACCGGCACGCCGTCGGCCGCCTCGGCGGCGCTGCGGCGCGCGCCACGGTCGTCGGCGATCAGCGTCACGGCGTCGACGACCTCGCCCAGCTCGTAGCCGAGCGCGTGGAGCGTGAAGGGCGCGGGTGTCGCCCCCCGGTTTGTCACGGCGATGACGAGCTCACCGGCCTCGGCGTTGTGCACGACCGTCGGCTGGATGACGGGAACGTCGCCGTGGGCGGCTGTCGCGAGCGTCGGGGAGTCGACGCGAGCATCCAGGGTGGTGCCGCGCGCGTGGCGCGCGAGTAGCGCGATGGGGTGGAACGTCGTCTGCTTCCAGACCCCGCCGCCGGGGATCGTCACCATGGGGGCGATCACGTTCACGAGCTGCGCGAGGCAGGCGATCGCGACCCGGTCGGCGTGGCGGATGAGCGTGGACAGCAGGTCGGCGACGACGACCGCGTCGAGCATCGAGTAGCGCTCGGCGAGCAGGTCGGGTCGCTCGCGCAGCGGCAGGGTCGCGTCGGGTTCGACGGCGTCGAGGTACCAGACGTTCCACTCGTCGACCGAGAGGGTGATGCGCTTGTCGCTGTGCCGCCGGGCGGCGACGGCGTCGGCGATCGTGATGACCTCGGTGAGGAACGCCTCGAATGCTGCGCCGCTGGCGAGGAAGCTGGCGCGGTCGCCATTTCGCTCCTGGTAATAGGCGTGCACCGAGAGGTGGTCGACGTGGTCGAAGGTGTGCTCGAGCACGACGCGTTCCCACTCGCCGAAGGTGGGCATGTCGCGCGCCGAGCTGCCGCACACGACGAGCTCGATCGTCGGGTCGACGCGGCGCATGGCCTGGGCGGCGTGCCGGGCGCGCTGCCCGTACTCGTCGGCGGTGGTGTGGCCGATCTGCCAGGGGCCGTCCATCTCGTTGCCGAGGCACCAGAGCCGCACACCGTGCGGCTCATCGGCACCGTTGGCCCGGCGCTGCTCTGACAGGGCCGTGCCACCGGCGACGTTGCAGTACTCGACGAGCTCGGCGGCAGCGTCCGCTCCGCGCGTACCCAGGTTCACGGCGAGCATCGGCTCAGTACCGGTCAGCCGCGTCCAGCGGATGAAGTCGTCGGTGCCCACCTGGTTCGGCTCGATGGATCGCCAGGCGAGGTCGATGCGCCGGGGGCGCTCGTCGCGCGGGCCGACACCGTCTTCCCAGCGGTAGTTGCTGACGAAGTTGCCGCCGGGGTAACGCACGACCGTGGTGCCGAGTTCGCGGGTGAGAGCGGCGACGTCGCCGCGCCAGCCGTTGGCGTCCGCCGTCGGGTGCCCCGGCTCGTAGATGCCGGTGTCGACGGCCCGACCGAGGTGCTCGACGAACGAGCCGAAGATGCGGCGATCGATCGGCCCGACCGTGAACGCGGGGTGTACGGTGGCGCGCGCGATGGCCAGGGTGTCGTCGTGGTCGCTCACCGGGCATCCCTTCGTTGGGGTTTTTGTGGCACAACACAACATATACGGGATGCGCGGTGCGCGATACTGACGCACGTGACGCAGAGCCCGCGCCCCGCCCGCATCGTGATCGCGCCCGACTCGTTCACGGGCACGATCGACGCGGCCGCCGCTGCGGAGGCTCTCGCCGCGGGCTGGGCGGGCGTGCGCCCCGGCGACGCGATCGTCACACGGCCGATGGCCGACGGCGGCGTGGGAACCCTTGACGTGCTGGCGGCGGCGACTCCCGGCTGCGAGCGCGTGCCCATCACGGTGACCGGGCCCGATGATCGGCCGGTCGACACCCACTGGCTGCTGCTGCCCGACGGCACCGGTGTTATCGAGCTCGCCCGCACCTCCGGATTAACCCTGCTTGACGAGCCGCGGCCATGGACCGCGCACACGATCGGCGTCGGAGAGGCGATCGTGGCCGCCGTCGCGCACGGTGTCGAGCGCCTGGTGGTGGCGCTCGGCGGGAGCGGCTCGAGCGACGGTGGCGCGGGGATGCTCGGAGCGCTCGGCTCGGTCTTCACCGGGGTGCCCGGCAGGCCGCCCCGGGGGCCCGCCGAGCTCGAGGTCGTCACCGCGGTAGCCGCGCCACGGCGACGTCTCCGTCCCGTGGGCGGCATCATCGCGTGGGTTGACGTGACGTCGCCCCTCACCGGTGAGGCCGGTGCGGCCGCCGTGTTCGGCCCCCAGAAGGGCCTCACGGATCCGGCCGACATCGCTCGCGTCGATGAGATCCTCACCCGCTACGCGCTGATGGTGAGCGAGGCGTTTCGTCCCGCGAACGGCGGCGCAGCCGTCGACCCGGCAACGCCGGGTGCGGGGGCCGCTGGCGGTACGGGCTTCGCCCTGCTCGCCTGGGGCGCATCCCTGCGGTCGGGTGCCGTCGCGGTTGCCGACGCGATCGGACTCGACGCGGCGCTCGCCGGCGCCGACCTGGTCATCACGGGCGAGGGCCGCTTCGACGGCCAGACCGCCGCGGGCAAGGTTGCCCACGAGGTCGCCCGCCGGGCTGACGCGGCCGGTACTGCGCGAGCTCTGGTCGCGGGCGCGATCAGCGCCGAGCCGCGCGGCTTCGCCGAAGCCGTGTCGCTGAGCGAGCTGGCCGGCTCCTCCGGTGCCGCCATGTCCGACCCGGCGCGCTGGTTGCGCGCGGCCGGCGCCCAGCTTGCTCAGAGGTTCTGACCGCGGCCCTGGTTGACTGGATGCCATGACCTTCGACCTGAGTGACGCGCAGTGGGCCGGTTTCTCGATCGTGGTGCTCGGCATCGTGCTGTTGCTCGCGACGGTCGTGCGGCGGTACGTTCCGCTGTTCGCGTCCCTGTTCATCCCGACGTCGGTGATCGCGGGCTTCGTGATTCTGCTGATCGGGCCGCAGCTGCTCGGGGTGTGGACGGACACTGACGGGGTGATCCCGGGCGAGGTGCTCGCCATCTGGGCGACCCTCCCGGGGCTGCTCATCAACGTGGTGTTCGCGGCGGTCATGCTCGGCAAGTCGCTTCCGAAGCCGCGTCAGATCTGGGAGGCGTCGGCCCCGCACGTGATCTTCGGCAGCGCCCTGTCGTTCGGGCAGTTCGCGCTCGGGGCCCTCGCCGTCGTGCTGATCTTGACGCCGTTCTTCGGGGTGACCGATCTGGCTGGGTCGATCATCGAGCTGTCGTTCGCGGGCGGACACGGCACGATCGCGGGCATGGGGCCGCTGCTCACCGAGGCCGGGGCGAGCGAGCTCATCGACCTCGGGCTGGGTCTTGCGACCATCTCGATGGTGACGGGCGTCGTCTTCGGCTCGCTGCTGGTGCGGTGGGCCGTGAAGAACCCGAAGATCTCGCTGGCGCGCACCACCCCGCTCACGGGCAAGGAGGTGCACGACCTGAACAACGCGGGCTGCGACCCGACCGAGCTCGACGCCGAGCCCGACAACCGCGGCATGGGCCCGGTGACGGTGGCCCTCATGTGCATCGCGCTCGCCATCGCGGTCGCGATCGGCCTGCTGGAGGCGTTCCGGTTCGTGGCGGGCCTGCTGGGCTCGGACGCGTTCGACAACTTCCCGCTGTTCCCCTTCGCGGTGATCGGCGGCTACCTCGTGCAGCTGGCCGCGACGGCCGTCAAGCAGGACCACTACATCGAGAAGCGCAGCGTCAACGGCATTTCGGCGATCAGCCTCGACGTGCTCATCGCCACGGCGATCGGCACGATGAGCCTGGCCACGCTCGGCGCGAACGTGCCGGTGCTGATCGCGTTCACGGTGATCGCCGTCGCGTGGAGCGTCACCGCGCTGCTGTTTTTCGGCCCGCGCATTCACGGCCGCGACTGGTTCGAGCACGCGATCGCCGACTTCGGGCAGTCGCAGGGCAACGTCGCCACGGGATTCGTGCTCGCCGACATGGTTGATCCCCAGCGCCGCACGAACGCGGCAAACGCCTACGGCTACAAGCAGCTCGGCTACGAGCCGTTCCTCGGCGGAGGTCTCATCACGGCGTTTTCGGTTCCGCTCATCATCGCCTGGGGGTCGCTGACCTTCGGCCTCGTGTCGCTGGGCCTCGCGATTGGTTTCCTCGCCTGGGGTTTGTGGCGACGACGGGCGCTCGACCGCGCCGCCGCCGAGTCGAGTACGTCCAGCGCGGCACGCGCCTGAGCTGAGGCCCAAGCGACCCGCCCATGACCGCTTCGTCGATCGTTCCACTGCCTCTCAGGACAGCCCGCCAGCCATGACCCCTCCGTCCCGGCTCGAGCGCCTGCAGGTCCTCGTCTACCTGGGGGCTATCGCGGCCGGCCTCACGCTCGGCAGCACAGTGCCGGCGGCGGGCGCGGCGCTGGGCGTGGCGGTTCTGCCGGCGCTCGCCGCGCTGTTATTCGTGACGTTTCTGCTGGTGCCGCTGGCGAGCATCCCGGTCGCGTTTCGGGATGCGCGCTTTCTGATGACAGCGCTCGTCGCGAACTTCGTCGTGGTTCCGCTGGTCGTGGCCGTGCTGGTGCTGCTCGTGCCGGACGAGGTGGCGGGGGTGGACGGCGCCCTGGTGGTGCTCGGCGTTGTGCTGGTCTTGGTGGTGCCGTGCACCGATTGGTTTCTGACGTTCACGCAGCTGGCGGGTGGGGACACGGCGCGGGCGGTGGCGTTCGCCCCGGTGTCGCTGCTCGTGCAGCTGGCCGTACTGCCGGTCTACGTGTGGGTGATCGCCGGCGGTGCCGCCGGAGCCGACGTTGGCGCGCTCATCGACGTGGGCCGGCTGGGCGCGACGGTGCTGGTGGTGTTGGTGCTGCCGCTGGGCCTGGCGGCGGTTGTGCAGGGCGTTGCGGCGCGGGTCGCTCGGGGCCCCGTGGGGGTGGAGGGCGTTGCGGGGCGCCTGCCGGTGCCGCTCCTCGCGGTGGTGCTGCTGCTGGTTGCCGCGTCTGAGGTGCCCGCGGTGCTCGACGCGGCCCCGCTGCTGCCGCTGCTCGTCGGGATCTTCCTCCTCTATCTGGTGGCGGCCGTGGCGCTCGGTGTGGCCGCGGCGCGGCTGGCGCGGCTGCCGCACACGGCCGGACGCACGCTGGTGATGAGCGTGGCGACCCGCAACTCGTTCGTCGTGCTGCCAATCGCGCTTGCTGTGCCCGAGGGTGCGGGTGTGGTCGCGGTTGTCGTCGTGACCCAGACCCTGGTCGAGCTCACGGGCGTCGCCGTGCTGGTGCGTGCGCTACCTCGCGTGCTCCCCGCCCCGACTACTCCGCTGTAGGAATTCCTACACTGGAGTAGTCGCGGGACAGGGCGCACATAACCTCCCGCAATCGCGCGCCGAAACTCCAGCATCGGCACCGCACCACGAGCACATCACCCCCCCCGACAAAGGAGTCGAGTTGAACCGCAGCGACGTCATCGTGCTCGGAGCCGGCCTCGCCGGACTGTCGGCCGCCCGCGACCTCATGAACTCCGGCGTCGACGTGCGCGTACTCGAAGCTCGCAGTCGCCCAGGAGGTCGCGTCGAGCAGACCACGCTCGCCGACGGTCGCCTCATGCAACTCGGCGGCGAGGTCATCGGCCCCTCCCACACCGCGTACACGCAGCTCGTCGGCGAGCTCGGACTCACCCTCGTGCCCGCTTTCGCCGGCCTGCCCGGTGACGACGTGTGGCTTCTCGCCGACGGCCGCCACGTCGGCGACCTGCCGTTCTTCGACGACGCCGACCGAGCATCCTACGAGCGGTGTGAATCCGAATTTCGCCGGCTGGTCGCGAGCGTCGACCCCGATGACCCCTGGTCGCACCCCGACGCCGCACGGCTTGACCAACTGAGTGTCGGCCAGTGGCTTCGCGAGGTGGGTGCGACCCCGAACGTCGTGCGCGCCCGAGACATCGCGATGCTCGCGCTCGCCGCCGAGTCGGTCGAGCGCACGTCGCTGCTCAGCGACCTGCGCAAGGAGGCCGTCACGGGCGACCCCAGCGCCGGTTTCTACGACTACGACGTGTGGGAGGTCAGCCGCGTCGCCGAAGGCTCGGCGACGGTCGCCCTGCGCATGGCCGACGAGCTGGGTCACCGCCTCACCTACGGCGCCGAGGTTGTGCGCGTCACCGTCAGCACGCGTGGCTGTGCGGTCGAGCTCGCGACCGGCGAGCGGTACACGGCCGATGCGATCGTGTGCACGATCCCGGTGGGGCCGCTGCGCCGCATCCGCATTGACGGTCTCAGCGACGAGCGCCGTGCATCCCTCGACCGCCAACGTCACGCCCTCACCTCGAAGGTCACGGTCGCCTACGCCGACTCGTTCTGGGCGCGCGACGGGTTGAACGGCACCTCGTATGCCGAAACCGGAATGATGGGCGGCACCTGGGTGCAGCGCGATGGCATCCTGTCGGCGCTCGTGCCCCCCGAGCGGCAGAGCGCGTTCTTGTCGACCGCTCCCGGCCGGGTGCACGACGAGCTGCTCGACGAACTCGTCGCCACCTTTGGCCCGGATGCTCGCACCCCGCAATCGCTCATGGTGCGCCGCTGGGCGGTCGATCCGTTCACGCTCGGCTACATCACGAGTTGGCGCCCGGGCGACGTGATGGGCGTCGGCCCGCTGCACGGCACGCACGAGCCGCCGTTCTACATCGCCGGCAGCGACCAGTGGGTGTGCGGCTACATGGAGGGCGCGGTGCGCACGGGCCGGGCGGCCGCCGCCGCGATGCTCGGCGCCTAGGCGCGAGCGCGCGGCGCCTACCGCAAGTTCTGCCGCGGCACGACGACCTTCTTCAGGATCAGCAGGATCGACGCGACGAGCGGCGCGGCGACCAGAGCGCCGAGCAGCCCCAGGAGCGTCGCCCCGATGAAGGCGGCGATCAACACGAGCGCCGACGGAATGCTGATCGCCTTGCCGATGATGCGCGGTGTGAGCACGTACGACTCGACCTGCATGTAGACAATCATCACGATGGCCACGATCAGCGCGGTCACCGGGGATTCGAAGAGCGTCACCACCGTCATGAGTGTCGTGCTGATCACGGGCCCGATGATCGGGATCAGCGTGATGAACAGCGCGAGAAACGCCAAGACGACGGCGTACCGCACCCCGAGGATCGTCAGCAGGATGAACGAGAACGTCGCGTTCAGGGCGGCGAGCACGATCTGCCCGATCAGGTACTTGCCGATCGAGTCGAAGATCTCCTCCGCGAGCTCACGGAACCCGCGACGCCGCGACGCGGGAACCAGCTCGTACAGCGCGCCCTTCATCAGGTCGAGCGAACCCACAAAGTAGAGGGTCATCACGACGACGAAGATGATCCCGAACACCCCGTTGACGATCGAGGCTCCGATGGCGAGGGCCCCGCCGCCGACGACCACCCACGTGTTCGGGTCGGCGATCGCGTCGTTGAGCAGCGCCAGCAGGGTCGTCAGCGCGCCGCCGAAGTCGGTGTCAAGGTTCACGAACCACGGCTGGTTCTCGATGTCCGTCAGGTAGCTCGGAACCGTGGTGATGAGCTCGGTCGCTTGCTCGATCACGATCGGCGTGATGAGCAGCACCATCGTGACGACGATGCCGATGAAGCCGGCCAGCACGATCAGGATCGCGCCCGTCTTCGACACCCCGCGGTTCTGCAGGCGCGTCACGACCGGGTACAGCCCGAGGCTGATGAAGATCGCGAGGAAGATCAGCGTGATCGCGTAGCTGAGCGACACGATGGCGGCCCCGAGCAGCAGCGCGAGGAGGACGCCGAGCGTGGTGACGAATCCGAAGCGGAACGGCCCGCTGCTCAGGATTCCGGCCATCCATTTCGGTCGCGAATCGCCGGCGGGCAGGTGCGCGTCAGCGGCGTCGCCGCTCGCGCGAGAAACATCGGATGCTCGTTCGTCGCTCACGAGCCTCATTCTGTCGTGCGCGAGCCCGTTTCACGAGGGTTGGCGGAGGATAGGGGATTCGAACCCCTGAGGGCTTGCACCCAACACGCTTTCCAAGCGTGCGCCATAGGCCACTAGGCGAATCCTCCGAGTGTCGGTTCGCGCATCACGCTCGGAACGAGCGCGCGAACACGACGTGGCGATCCTATCGTGCCCCGGGAGGGGTAGAGGAAACCCCTACCTGCGCGGCAGGGGGAATCCTCATAGCCCGGCAGTTGCCGCCGCTCCTAGCGTGGAAGCGTCCACAACAAGGAGGTTCCCGGGTGAGTGTCGCAACCCTGCGGGAGGTCGTTGAGCCGGCGTTCGCCGAGCGCTACGGCGTTCCCGCCATCAACATCTTCAACGATCTGACGTTGGAGGCCGTGCTCGCCGGCGCGGAGAAGGCCCAGTCGCCGATCATCGTCCAGACGTCGGTGAAGACCGTGAAGAGCATCGGCGCTGAGGTGATTGCCGCGATGTGGCAGGCGATGGTCGCACGGGTGAGCGTGCCCGCCGTGCTTCACCTCGACCATTGCCCGGACGTTGAGGTTGTGAAGACCTGCTTGGCCAACGGCTGGAACTCGGTGTTGTTCGACGGCTCCTCCCTGCCCGCCGAGCAGAACCTCGCGTTGACGAAAGAGGTCGTTGACCTCGCCAAGCAGTACGGCGCGCAGGTCGAGGGCGAACTCGAGGCCATCACGGGGGTCGAAGACGACCACGGCTCTGACGAGGAGGCCGAGCGGCACTCACTGCAGGCGTCACTCGACTTCATCGACGAGACCGGCATCGACGTGTTCGCCCCGTCGATCGGCAACGCGCACGGTGCCTACAAGTCGACGCCCGTGCTGGATTTCGATCGCGTGAGCGACCTCGTGCGTGAGCGCAGCATCCCGATCGCCCTGCACGGCGGAAGCGGCATGACGAACGAGCAGTTCGCCGAGCTGATCTCGCGCGGGTGCGCGAAGGTCAACATCTCGACGTCGCTCAAAGAGACGTACATGAAGCAGACCCTGGCCTTCCTGAAGGGTGCCGAGTCGGCCGACAAGTGGGATCCCCCGAGCCTGTTCGCCAGCGTCCACGCCGACGTTGTCGACCTGGTGGTTGACCTCGCCGAGCAGTTCGGCAGTGCCGGAAAGGCGGGCAACTGATCATGCCCGCACTCATCTTCGATTGCGACGGCGTTCTCGCCGACACCGAACACGACGGCCACATGCGCGCCTTCAACGAGATGTTCGCCGAAAAGAACCTCCCCGTGCGCTGGTCGGTTGACGACTACCGCGAAAAGGTGCGCATCGGCGGCGGCAAAGAGCGCTTGCGCAGTCTGCTGACCCCCGAATTCGTCGCCGAGGCGGGCCTGCCGACCTCCGCCGAGGAGCAGGATGCGCTCGTCGCCGACTGGCACCGCTCGAAGACCGCCATCTACACGAGTCTCGTCGAGGCGGGTGTCATGCCCGGTCGCCCCGGCATCAAGCGCATCGTGCAGGAGGCGGCCGACGCCGGCTGGACCCTCGTGGTCTGCTCGACCTCGGCGGAAGTCTCGGTGCGGGCGGTGCTCAAGCACGCCGTTGGCGCCGAACTCGCCAGCCTGTTCTCGGTCTACGCCGGCGACATCGTCCCGGCCAAGAAGCCCGCTCCCGACATTTACCTGCTGGCCATTCGCGAGCTCGGCCTCGACCCGGCGGACGTCGTCGTCGTCGAAGACAGCGAAAACGGGATGCGCGCATCCGTTGCCGCAGCGCTGCGCACGATCGTGACGGTCAGCACGTTCACGACCGAGGAGGACTTCTCCCCGGCGTCACTCGTGGTGACGAGCCTCGGCGAGCCCGAGCCGGGGGAGGCGGCCACCGTGCTGCGCAATCCCAGTGAGCTGCCCATCGGCCGCTACGTGACGCTCGCCGACTGCGAGCGCCTGATCCACGTCGCCCCCACCCCTGACGCTGGCGCTTCGGCGCCCGCCGCCTAGTCCCTTCCTCCACCTCCACCATCACCGACAAAACAACGAGGTTTTCGACATGACATCACTGGTTAACAACCCCGCCGACTTTCCCGCCGAGCTGCTCGACGGTTTCGTCGCCGCGAACCCCCGCCACGCCCGCAAGGTGTTCGGCGGCGTCGTGCGCGCGACCCGTTCGAAGCCCGGCAAGGTCTCGATCGTCGTGGGTGGTGGCACCGGCCATTACCCCGCCTTCACCGGCTGGATCGGCCCGGGCCTCGTCGACGGCGTCGTCTGCGGCAACATCTTCTCGTCGCCGTCCGCGTCACAGGTGTACAGCGTCGCGAAGCACGCCGACAACGGCGGCGGTGTGCTGATCGGCTTCCTGAACTACGCGGGTGACGTGCTGCACTTCGGTCTCGGCGCCGAGCGCCTGAAGGCCGACGGGTACAACGTGCGCAGCTCGGTTGTGACGGACGACGTGGCCTCGGCCTCGAAAGACGAGATTCACAAGCGCCGCGGCATCGCGGGCGGACTCGCCGTCTTCAAGATGGCGGGCGCGGCAGCGGAAGCTGGCCTGTCGCTCGACGAGGTGCTGCGCGTGTTCCAGAAGGCCAACGACAACGTGCGCACCTTCGGCGTCGCCTTCTCGGGCTGCACCCTGCCGGGCGCCGCCGAGCCGCTGTTCACGGTGCCCGACGGCATGATGGGTGTCGGCCTCGGCGTGCACGGCGAGCCCGGTATCTACGAGACCGAGATGGGCACGGCTGACGACGTCGCCGCCCTGCTCGTCAACAAGCTCGTCGAGGAGGCTCCCGACGGCGCCGGCAAGCGCGTCGTGGCGATGCTCAACGGCCTCGGCTCGGCCAAGTACGAAGAGTTGTACGTCATGTACAACTCGGTCGAGCGCCGCATTCGCGAGGCGGGCCTGGAACTCATCGAGGGCCAGGTTGACGAGTTCATGACCTCGCTCGACATGGGCGGCGTCTCGCTGACGATCGCCTGGCTGGACGACGAGCTCGAAGGCTACTGGAACGCGCCGTGCGACACCCCGTCGTACCACCGCGCCGAGCTGGCCGACCCTCCCCACGGTGACGACAAGGTGTTCAACACCGAGCCCGAGCCGATCCAGGTGACGACGCCGGGTAGCGCCGAGTCGCAGGCGGCCGGTAAGGCCATCGCTCAGGGCCTGCGCGCCATCCACAACACGATTTCCGAGAACGCCGGAATGCTGGGCGACCTCGACGCGATCGCGGGTGATGGTGACCACGGCATCGGCATGACCCGTGGTTCAGGTGCCGCCGCCGACATCGCCGAAGAGCTTGCCGCGAACGGCGGTGGGGCGCAGACGGTGCTCGCGGGGGCGGGTGCCCGGTGGTCGGAGAACGCCGGTGGCGCCTCCGGTGCCCTCTGGGGCGCCGCACTGACGGCCGCGGGCAACGTGCTGGGCGACCAGTCGGCGATCAGCCCCGAGGCACACGCGGATGCTGCTGACGCGTTCATCGAGGCGATCATCCGTCTCGGCGGCGGTCAGGAGGGCGAGAAGACCATGATCGACGCCCAGGTGCCGTTCGCCCGGGCGCTGCGCACGGCGATCAACGCCGGCGCGACACCGGCCGACGCCTGGCGCGAGGCGGCGCAGGTCGCCGTCGACGCGGCGGCGGCGACCGCCGACATGCGCCCGACCCTCGGCCGTGCGCGCGTGCTCGCGGAGCGTTCGCTGGGTCACGCCGACCCCGGTGCCACCTCGTTCGGTCTCGTCGTCACGACGATCGCCGGACTGCTGGCGAAGTAGGCCACACCCTCAACCACGACGGGGTGGCGGGGGGCCGCCCCCCGCCCCCCCCCCCCCGGGAAGGCGGACACCCCAGCCCAACCCCCGGAGCCCGGCCGGGGACAACCCGCCCACCACGGGGCGCCC
>NZ_JBKBPI010000003.1:229077-269309 GCF_046293215.1 Microcella sp.
CGCTGGGTCACGCCGCCCCCGGCCCCCCCTCTTCGGGTCTGGGCGCCACGACGAGCGCCGCACTGCGGGCGACGTGGGCCACACCCACCCCCCCGACGGGGTGCGGTTCCACGACCCCGGGCACCCCACACGGAGTAAAGGAGAACACCATGGCAATGCCCGGTATCCGCGGCATGGAACACCTCGGCATCACGGTGCCGAACATCGATGAGGCGTGCGACTTCTTCGAGCGCATCCTCGGCGCCGAGGTGCTGTACACCGCAGCGACCGACTTCCGCGACGACGACAGCGACTGGATGTACGAGCACCTGCGCGTGCACCCTCGCTCGGTCATCAAGGAGTTCCGGTACGTCCGCCTCGGCAACGGAACGAATCTCGAGGTCTTCGAGTACGAGTCGCCCGACCAGGTGCAGAAGCCGCTGAAGAACAGCGACGTCGGCGGCCACCACCTCGCCTTCTACGTTGACGACATGGATGCGGCGATCGCCTTCCTGCACGACAACGGCGTCGAGGTGCTCGGCGAGCCGACCGCGTACACCGAGGGGCCGAACCTCGGCCTCACCTGGTGCTACTTCATGGCCCCCTGGGGTCTGCAGCTCGAGATCGTCTCGGCGCCGAACGGCACCGTGTTCGACAACGAGGCGAAGGCTGCGGGTCGCACGCGCCTGTTCCACCCGGGCCTGGTCGACGAGACCAAGGTCTGAGTCCACGCGCCTGTTCCGCGTGACGCGAAGGGCCCCGCCGATTGGCGGGGCCCTTCCTGCGTCTGACGCGGCGGCTACTGCTGCATCTGAGCGATGAGCATGGTCCGGTTGCGTGCGCCGGACTTGCGCAGCAGAGACCCGACGTGCTTTTCGACCGTCTTGACCGAGATGTTGAGCGCCGTCGCGATCTGCTTGTCGGCCATGCCCTGGGCGATCATGTCGCGCACCTCCAGCTCACGCGACGTGGGAGCATCCCCTGCCGCGACGGGCGGCGTCTGGGCGCGGAACGTCTGCGTCAGGGACTCGAAGATGCTGCTGTCGAGCATGGCATCGCCCTGGGCCGCAGCGATGATCGTGCGCACGATGCTTTCCGGCGACGACTTTCGGTCGATGTACCCCCGCACGTTCGCCTGTGTTGCGGTGCGAACCTGGTCGACCGTCGGGTTGTCGGTCAGCGCGACGAGCACCGTCGAGATTCCGCGGTCGCGCATTCTCGCGAGTTCCGCCGACGCCTCACCGTGCAGCATGTCGATGTCGACGAGGGCGACGTCGGGTCGCACGAGCTCGAGCGCTTCGAGCAGGTCTGCGACAGTGCGCACTTCGGCCATCACGTGCACACTCGGCTCGTGCTGGTGCAGAAGGCGCACGATGCCAGCACTCGTGATGGGCTGGTCGCTCGCGATGATGGTGGTCCAGCGCTGGTCCGCCAGGGGCGCGCTGGGCGTGCCGTTGTCGGGAATGCGCGCTCGTACGACGGTGCCCCACCCCGGCGTGCTTTCGATCGAGAGCTCGCCCCCGAGGTGTGTGGCACGTGACGCCATGCCGTGCAGGCCCAGGCAGCCCGACGCCAGGCCTGACCCCTCATCGTGGATGGCGCGGTGGTCGAAGCCTCGGCCGTCGTCCTCGATGAGCAGGGTGACTTCTTCTTGGCCGTAGATGATGCCGACCCGAATGGCCGACGCCCGCGCGTGCGCGACCGCGTTACTGATGGCCTCCTGCGCAATCGCGTACGCCTGGTGTGCGGCCGTGGGCGCCAATGGGCGAGACGTTCCGACCGTGCGGAGGCCGGTGATCGCATCGCAGGCCGTGCCGGCCCACTCCAACTCGCGCGCAATGTCGGCCTCGAGATCGCGGTCAGCGTCGGCGTACGCCCCCTGCCCGAGAACCATTCGCCGCGACTCCGTCATCGCATCGTGCGCGATCGCGCGCGCCTGGCGTAGGTGTTCGGTGACCCGGCGACCATCGGCACCCGCTGTCTCTGCCTGGTCGAGCGTGATCAGCAATTGGGTGAGCGACCGCCCGACCGTCTCGTGCACATCGCGCACGGCGCGTTCCCGTTCGGCGCTGATAGCGCGCTCCTGGTCGCGCTCGACGGCCGCAGTGTGCAGTTCCGAGTTCGCAATCGCGATGGCTGCCTGGCTGGCGAACAGCTCGACGATCTTCGCGTCGTCCGTTGTGAAAACGTGACCGGGCATGCTGCTGAAGACGACGCACGCGCCGATGATGCGGTCATCCCACATCAGTGGCACGCCGATGACGGCGCAGCGCCAGCGCGGGTCGTCAGAGGCGATGTGGCCGGCGCTGATCCGCGAGTAGTCATCGAGAATGACGGTCTGTCGTTGCCGAACGATCTCGCCGGTGAAGCCCTCGTTGAGGGGAAAAGTCTGCCCCTCCTGGCAGCCCACGCCATAGTCAGCGGCCTTCGTGTAGGTGCCGGCCACCTCGTCGACGAGCGATATAGACCCGGATTCGCAGCCCAGTAGGCCTGTGGCGTGACTCAGAATGCGCGCCAGCAGCGGCCCGAGCTCGAAGCGCCCGACGAGGTCGCGAGCAAGCTCAGTGACGAGCGCCACATGGTCAGGATGCTCGACAGTGCTAACGTGCGAAAAAGCTCGCTTTTCCGTCTGTTGTGTCGACATCAGTGCCTCCAACGCGCCGCATCATCGCTGCGCAAAACCCTCGATTTATCTGACGGCCCCAGGGTCGGGTGGGCCTCACGGCGATCATTCAACCACGAATAATCGGTGGTGGATTTCCCCACGGCGTGCGGTCGGGGAACTCCCGATGGCGCGGCGGTGGCGCCGCTTGATTGGCTGACGCTGCCGCCGGTGATGGGCCGTCGGCAGAGAGGAGCCGCCCGGTGGCACGCATCGGCATCATGACGAGCGGCGGTGACGCCCCCGGCCTCAACACCGCGATTCGCGCGGCCGTGCTGCGGGCTACCCGCGACTACGGTGACGAGCTGGTTGGGGTGATCGACGGTTGGCGAGGCCTGCGCGATGGCGCCTGCATCGAGCTGTCGTGGAAGACGGTTCGCGGCATTTCCAAGACCGGCGGAACGATCCTCGGCACGTCACGGGTTGACCCTCGCGAAGACGCAGGGGGCATCCCGTTCACGCGTCGCGCGATTCACCGGCTGGGCCTCGATGCGCTGGTCGTGATCGGCGGCGAGAGTTCGCTCGCGATCGCCGAAGAGCTTGCGTCAGAGGGGGTTCCCGTCGTCGGTGTTCCGACCGCGATCGATAACGACATGCAGGCGACCGACTACACCTTCGGTTTCGATACCGCCGTCGAGGTGGCCACCGAGGCAATCGATCGACTCGGCACCACGGGGGAGGCGCATCACCGCTGCATGATCGCCGAGGTCATGGGGCGCAGGGCAGGCTGGATCGCTCTGCACGCGGGTCTTGCCTCAGCGGCGCACGCCATTCTGATCCCCGAGGTGCCCGAGAGTCTCGAGCGCATCGCGCATTGGGTGCGTGCCCCTTTCGAACGGGGCCGGTCTCCGCTCGTCGTCGTCTCCGAGGGCTTTCAGCTTCTCGATCCGCCGACCGGGGCCGTCGTCGAGAGCGGAGGCCGGCCGCGCATGGGCGGTATCGGTGAGGCGCTCGCCCCCCTGATCGAGGGCTACACCGGTATCGAGACGCGCGCGACCACGCTCGGCCACATCCAGCGCGGCGGCGTGCCCAGCGCCGCCGACCGCGTGTGGGCCACCCGTCTTGGCGTGGCGGCGATCGATGCCGTGCATGAGGGGGCCCTCGGCACGATGGTCGCGATTCGCGCGACGGGGGTCACCCGTGTGCCGCTCGCCGAGGCCGTCGGTTCGGTGAAAACCGTGTCCATCGAGCGCTATCGCGAGGCGATGACGTTCTTCGGATGAGCCCTCGCCGCGCGCCCGGTGCGCGCGTCGGTGGGGGAGTCCCTACCCACCGCCTAGGGGAACTCCTCATTCACGAAATCGTGCGCCATTTCTAGGCTGACAACGCCGGGGGGTCGTGGCGACCGTTCAGACCCCGTCCCCCCGGCGCCACTCCGGCCCGTTGTGCGACGGGCGCCGAACACAGAACCGCTGAGGAACTCATGCCGAGTACGAAAAACCTGGTCCCCGCCTCCCCGTGGGTCGAGCTGAAGGTCACGCAGAAGGACTGGGACGCCGCTTCTCCCGAACTGCTGGGTGACATGCTGACGCAGATGCAGCTCATCCGAGCGTTCGAAGAGAAGGTGCTCGAACTGGCCGGCCAGAAGCTGGTGAACGGTCCTGCTCACTCATCGATCGGGCAGGAAGGCGGCGCGGTCGGATCGATTGTCGACCTGACCGCTGCTGACCAGATCAACGGCTCGCACCGCGGCCACCACCAGTTCCTCGCCAAGGCCTTCGGGTATGTGCAGCCGGAGGGCTTCGACCCCCGAGCCGAGCTGAGCGACAGCGTGCGCGAGGTGCTGCAGCGCAGCCTCGCCGAGATCTGCGGGCTCGAGCAGGGGTACTGCGGCGGGCGCGGCGGTTCGATGCACCTGCAGTGGAAGGAGGCGGGCGCTCTCGGCACCAACGCCATCGTCGGCGGTGCCGTGCCCTTTGCCGCGGGGTTCGCCTGGGCTGACCTGCACGCCGGAACTGACGCCGTGTCGGTGACCTACTTCGGTGACGGCGCCATCAACATCGGTTCGGTTCTCGAGACCATGAACCTCGCTTCAGCGTGGAAGTTGCCGCTGTGCTTCTTCGTCGAGAACAACCAGTACGCCGTCTCGACGACGGTCGATGAGGCCACCGGAGAGCCCCGCCTGTCGGCGAGGGCACTCGGGTTCAACATCGCCTCGTGGAAGGTCGACGGCATGAACCCGCTGGCCGTGCGTATCGCGATGCAGCAGGCGCTCGAACACATGCGCGCCGGCAAGGGCCCGACCATGATCGAGGCCGATGTCTACCGCTACTTCCACCAGAACGGACCCTTCCCGGGCAGCGCCTTTGGCTACCGCCCGAAGGAGGAGGAAGCCGAGTGGCGCGAGCGCGACCCCATCGCCCAGATGGAGAAGCAGATTCGCCGCCGCGGGTTGCTGAGCGACGAGGAGCTCGCCGCTGTGCGCTCGCGGGCGAAGAAGGTGATGGCCGAGGTCGCCGGTCAGCTCCTCGAGACCGACCCCGAAGGCAACGGAACGCAGCGCTTTCGCCCCGAGCTCTGGCCCGACACGGCCACCATCAACGACGGAATTCGCAGCGACCTCGCTGAGATGGCGGATGCCCGCTACGCGGAAGCGGAGGACTTCGCCGGAGCCACCACCCAGCGCAAGTTTGTCGACGTCGTCGCCGACGTCATGGCCCGCCGCATGGAGCACGACGACCGCATCGTCGTGATGGGCGAAGACGTCCACAAGCTCAGCGGTGGCCCGCGCGGCGCCACGCGTGGCCTAAAGGAGGCCTTCCCCGACCGCGTGTTGGGCACCCCCATTAGCGAGGCAGCGTTCACCGGCCTCGGCGGTGGACTCGCCCTGGACGGGCGCTACATTCCCGTGGTCGAGCTGATGTACGCCGACTTCATTTGGGTCGCGGCCGACCAGATCTTCAACCAGATCGGTAAGGCCCGTCACATGTTCGGCGGCAAGCACGCCATGCCCCTCGTGATGCGCATCAAGATCGGAACGCGCACTGGCTACGGCTCGCAGCACTCGATGGACCCGGCCGGCGTGATGTCGTCATCGGTCGGCTGGCGCATCGCTGCCCCGTCGACCGCTCTCGACTACATCGGCATGATGAACAGCTCGCTGCGGTGTGAGGATCCGGTTGCCGTGCTCGAGCACGACGCCGACCTCTACAAAGAGCTCCAGGATGTGCCGGTCGATGATCTCGACTTCCACATTCCGATCGGCAAGGCGGCCCTGCGCCGCACGGGCGACGACGTCACGGTCATCAGCTACCTGTCGATGGTGAACGACTCGGCCCGCGCGATCGACGCCCTGGGTGTCAGCGCTGACCTGATCGACCTGCGCTGGCTTGACTGGGCGAGCATCGACTGGGAGCTCATCGAGGCCAGCATCACGAAGACCAACCGCGTGATCATCGTCGAACAGGGCTCGCGCGGCACCTCCTACGGCGCATGGCTGAGCGACGAGATTCAGCGCCGGTACTTCGACTGGCTCGACGCGCCTGTTGAGCGTGTCACGGGAGCGGAATCGTCTCCGAGCATTTCGAAGGTGCTCGAGGAGGCGGCCTTGGCAAACGCGGACGATGTGGCGGCGGCGATCCGCGGCATCCTGCAGCTCGACGGAGGCAACTGATGGCGCACGTGATTCGCATGCCGGGCATCTCTGCCGACTCGGAAGAGGCAGTGCTCCTCGAGTGGAACATCGGTCAGGGCGCCTCGATCAGCTTCGGCGACAACCTCGCCACGGTCGAAACCGAGAAGGCGAACGTCGACATTGAGGCGGACGGCGACGGCACGCTGTGGCGAACCCTGGTCGAACCGGGAACCACGGTGCCGGTCGGCAACCCGATCGCGGTGATTCTGGAAGCGGGAGAAAGCGCAGACGACGAGGCGGGAATCCTCGCCTCCCTCGGTCTCGGTGCCGCGCCGGCTGCGCCGGCGACTCCGGCGGCGACTGCGGCGCCGGAACCTGCCCCGGTACCCGCCCCGGCGCCGACCCCCGAACCCGCGCCGGTACCCGCTGCGGCGGCGGCGTCGGCCCCCGCATCCGCGCCCATCTCCGCTCCGAGCGGCGGGCGACTGTTCTCGTCGCCGCTCGCGCGCAAGATTGCGCGCGACGCCGGTCTTGAGCTCGACAGCATCGTCGGAACGGGCCCGTCGGGGCGCATCATCCGGGCAGATGTCGAGCGCGCGATCGCCGACGTGGCCCGTGCTTCCGCGCCGTCAACGCCGTCGGCGGCTCCGGCCCCGCCCGCCGCATCGACCGCGGCGACCGACGCCGGTGCCTTCGACGAGGTGCCGCACACGAAGCTGCGCCGCGCCATCGCCGGGGCACTGCAGGCCAGCAAGCAGGAGGCGCCGCACTTCTACCTCACGAAGACCGCGCGCGTTGATGAGCTGTTGGCACTGCGCGAACGGGTGAACGCCGGCCGCGAGGCCCGAATCTCGATCAACGACTTCGTCGTCAAGGCCGTCGCGGTCGCGTTGCGCGAGTTCCCCGATGTGCGCGTCACGTGGGGGGCGGATGCGGTGCGCCGTCATCACACCGTCGACGTCGCGGTCGCGGTCTCGACCGAGCGCGGCCTGGTGACCCCGGTGATCCGCAATGCGGATGCCGCCTCGGTGAGTGCCATTTCGGCGCAGGTGCGCGACTTCGTCGAACGGGCTCGCGATGGTCGGCTCAAGCAGAGCGAGTTGGAGGGCGGCACCTTCACGGTGACGAACCTCGGCATGTACGGGGTGGAGGAGTTTTCCGCCATCATCAACCCCCCGCACGCCGGCATTCTCGCCGTCGGTGCGGTGGTGAAGCGCCCCGTCGTGGGCGACGACGACGTCATCGAGGTCGGTCACACGCTGACCGTCACGGTGTCGGCCGACCACCGGCCGGTTGACGGGGTGATCGTCGCGCAGTGGCTGCAGCGCTTCACGCAGCTGCTCGAAAACCCGCTCGAGATTCTCACCTAGTAAGACCGCTGCGCGTCACCGCACAGACGCTCAGGGACCGGCGCGGCCGGGTCGACGCGTGACCGTCGACCCGGCCGTTGTCGTGTGAGCCGAGTGCCAGCCCCCTACCGGTGAGGTGTGGGGGTTCCCCTACCTCCGAATAGGGAAAGCCCCAATTCTGCGCGACAGCGCCGATTCCTAGCGTTGTCAGTGACCCAAGACCACTGCACCAGTGATCTGTTCAAAGGAGAACGAATGTTCAGCACACGGAAGATCGCCGTCGGCTTCGCTGCCCTGGCGACCGCGGGCCTTCTCGCCGCCTGCAGCACCACCGCGTCCACCCCGGGCACGGGTGCCGAGCCGGGCACCGGCTCGGACGGCGACAAGTTCCGCATTGTCACCGTCTCGAAGGTGGAAGGCATCACCTGGTTCCAGCGCATGAGCGAGGGCGTTGACATGTTCAACGACGCGTTCAGCGACGAGGTCGAGGCCTACCAGACCGGCCCCGACTCGGGTGACGCCGCCCTCCAGATCCAGATCGTGGAAGACCTGATCGCTCAGGGCGTCGACGCGATCATCGTCGTTCCGAACGACCCGATCGGCATCGGCCCGACCCTGCAGCGCGCCCGCGAGGCCGGCATCATCGTCGGTGTCACCGAGGCGACGCAGCTCGTCGGCACCGAGGCGATCGACTTCGACATCGAGTCCTTCGACAACGCCGAGTTCGGCCAGGGCTTCGGCCAGGGTCTCGCCGAGGCCATGGGCTGCGAGGGTGAGTACGCCACGAGCGTCGGCCTGCTGACCAGCGAGTCGCACATGCTCTGGGTCGACGCCGCCAACGCGTGGATCGCCGAGAACTGCCCCGACATGACCCTCGTCACGCCCACCCCGTACGAGAACAAGAACGACGACCAGCACAGCCGTCAGCTCGCCGATGAGATCCTCGGTACCTTCCCGAACCTCAAGGGCTACCTGGCCACGACCCCCTCGGGCGGTGGCGGTATGGCGTCGGCGCTGCGCGACAAGGGCATCACCGGCTTCGCGAACGTTGCCCTCACCCTGCCCTCGGTGGCCGCTCCTGACCTCGAAGACGGCTACATGGCCTACGGCCAGGGCTGGGACCCGGCTGGCTGGGGTTGGGCGCTCAACTACGTCGCCCTGAAGATGCTGAAGGGTGAGCCGGTCGAGTCCGGCCTCGACCTCCAGTGGGAGCTCGGCGGCTACGAGAGCGTGACGGTCGACGGGCAGCTGATCGTCGGTAGCGACATTCAGCCGTACCGCCCGGGCCAGTTCGCCGACGGCAACTTCCCCTTCTAAGCACCACGGGCATCCACTCGATGCTCGCGCGGCGGGGAGCCACCTGCTCCCCGCCGCGCACACCCGTACCTGCAGCACTCGCACCACCCGCACCACCACCTCCCTCCGCGTCGTCAGATCAAGGACTGCTCTCATGACCGACACCCCGCTCATCTCGGCCACCGGCCTCACGATTTCGTTCGGCGGTATCCAGGCCCTCAAGGGCGTCGACTTCACGATCGGCTCCGGCGAGATTCGCTGCCTCGCCGGCGAAAACGGCTCGGGCAAGTCGACGCTCGTCAAGATTCTTTCGGGCGTCTACCAGCCCGACGGCGGCCACCTCGAGATCGGGGGCCAGCCGATGAAGCACATGAACCCCATCGACGCGAGTGCCGCGGGCGTTCAGGTCATCTATCAAGACCTCTCGCTCTTCGGCCACCTTTCCGTCGCCGAGAACATCGCCATCAACCGGATGCTCCACAACGGCTCGAAGTTCGTCAGCCGCTCGGAGATGCGCCGCATCGCAACCGAGCAGCTGACCCGCGTCGGCATCGAGCTCGACCTCGACGCGCCCGTGTCGAGCCTCTCGGTCGCCAACAAGCAGATCGTTGCGATCTGCCGGGCGCTGAGCATGGAGGCGCGCATCCTGTTCATGGACGAGCCGACGACCGCCCTCACGACGCGCGAAGTCGACCGCCTGCTGTCGATCGTGCTCGAGCTCAAGGCCGCGGGACTGTCGGTTGTATTCATCAGCCACAAGCTCGACGAGGTTTTCAAGGTGTCCGACAGCGTCACCATCTTCCGTGACGGCAACAAGGTCGGGGACTTCGCCGCGAGCGAGCTCGACGAATTGAGCCTCGCGCGGCACATGACGGGCCGCGACATCGTGTACACCCGTTACCACCGCACGAACACTGACGACGCCCCGCTTCTCGAGGTGCGCGAGCTCAGCCGCGCCGGCCACTACGAGAACTTCAGCCTGACGGTGCGCCCCGGTGACATCGTCGGTCTCACCGGCCTGCTGGGGTCGGGCCGCACCGAGGTCGCGCTGTCGCTGTTCGGTCTGAACAAGCCAGACACCGGCGAGATCGCCGTGCGCGGAACGCGGGTGTCGATCGAGGCGCCGTGGGACGCAACGGCCAACGGCATCGCGCTGCTGCCGGAAGACCGCCTCGAGCAGGGCCTGTTCCCGACTCACTCGGTCGCCTCCAACGTCTCGGCAACCATGGCCGAGCGCGTGCGCAACGCGTGGCGGATCCTCCGCCCGTCGAAAGAGAAGAAGCTCGCCGAGAAGGTTGTGCACGCCATGGGCGTGAACAACAAAGACACCGACATCAACGTGGTGAACCTCTCCGGCGGCAACCAGCAGAAGGTCGTCATCGGCAAGTGGATCTTCCGCGACCCGAGCGTGTTCATTCTCGACAGCCCCACCGTCGGCATCGACATCGGCTCCAAGTCCGAAATCTATGACCGGATGCACGAGCTCGCTCGCGAGGGAATGGGCATGATCATGATCTCCGACGAGCCGGAAGAGATCGTGGCGAACTGCAACCGCGTGGTTGTGATGCACGACGGCGAAATCCTCGCCAAGTTCGTCGAGGAAGACCTCGCGAATCCCCACTTCCAGGACGAGCTGATCGAGATGATCAGCAACCCCGACTACCGACTCGAATCGATTGCCCCTCCCGTCACGGGAGCGTTCTCGGCGGTCGACGACCTCGAAAGCGAGTGACCGGTCATGAAGAGATCACCCTTCGCCGTTGCCTTCAACCGCCGCATGACCTCGATGGAGAAGTTCCTCCTGGTCGTCATCATCGGCTACATCGCGGTCGTGACCGTCCGCAACCCTGCCTTCCTGAGCCTCGAGACCGCGTTCGACCTCGTGCGCAACGGCAGCGGCGTCATGATCCTGGCGCTCGGAACCCTGATCATCCTGATCTCGGGCGGCATCGACGTGTCGTTCACGGCGATCGCGATTGTCGCCGGGTACTCGTCGGTCTTGCTGATGAGAGAGTTCGGCATCGACAACCTGGTCTTCGCCATCGGTGTCGCCGCCGCGATCGGTGCCCTGCTCGGCTCGGTCAACGCCCTGCTCATTCACTTCTACAAACTGCCGACACTGATCGTCACCCTCGGCACCGCGAGCGTGTTCCACGGGTCGATGGCCCTGCTGCTCGGCATGAAGACCTTCACCCGCACCGACGTGCCGCAGTCGATGATTGCGCTCGGGTCGACGAACATCATCACGATTCAGGGCGAGACCTCGCGCTATGGCCTCAACATCGGGGTGCTCATCGTCATCGCCGTCATCGTGCTGACCTGGTTCCTGCTCTACCGAACCATGATCGGTCGCGCGGTGTTTGCGCTCGGCAGCAATGAAGAGTCGGCCACCCGTATCGGTCTGAAGGTGCTCCGCACGCGGTTGTTCATCTACATGTACGCCGGCGGACTTTCCGGCCTCATGGGCATCATCTACTTCTCGAACCTCGCGTACATCAACCCGGCGGCACTCGTCGGCACTGAGCTCGCGGTCATCGCGGCCGTCGTCATCGGTGGCGCCAAGCTGTCGGGCGGCGAGGGCACGATTCTCGGCACGGTGCTCGGCGTCATCACCTGGACCCTCTTCCAGAACACGCTCGTCTTCCTCGGCCTCGGCGCCGCGTTCAACGGGCTGTTCTTCGGCGGCGTCCTCGTCGTCATCCTCTGCGTCATCTACTACCGCCAACGACAGAGCAACAAGCGTGCTCTCGTCTTCTCTGCTAGCTAGAAAGGGGGCTCGACATGAAGAAGCTTCTCGGGTTCGCCGGTAAGGACCGCGAATTCCTCGTCCTCGTGATCGTCACGCTCCTCGTGACGCTCGTGCTCTACTCCCAGCTGGGGCAGCGGCTGTTCTCGCTGGGTGGCCTGCAGTCGATGTCGATCCAGGTCAGTGAGTTCGGCTTCCTCGCGCTCGCCATGGGGCTCGCGATCCTTACCGGAGGCATCGACCTCTCGGTCGTGGCCGCGGCCGGACTCTCGGGTGTCGTCGCCGCGCTCGTGATGAGTGGACAGTTCATCCCGGCCACCGACGAGAACCAGGCCATGCTGTTTGTGCTCGGCATCGTCGCCGCGCTGGTCACGGGTCTCGTGACGGGGCTCACGAACGGCATCATCATCGCGAAGTTCTCGGTGCCGCCGATTCTCGCCACCCTCGGCACGATGATTTTGTTCACCGGCATCGGCATGGCTGTCACCTCCGGCAACAGCATCCCCCTCCAGGTGCGCGCCTTCCCCGAGATTGTGCGCACCACGGTCGGGCCGATTCCCGTGGTGTTCCTGATCATGGTCATCGCGTTCGCCGTCGTGGCGTTCATCCTGACGCGCACCACGTTCGGTCGCCGCGTCTACCTGTTCGGTGAGAACGACGTGGCGTTGCGGTTCTCCGGCGTCCGCAGCGAACGGGTCATCATCATGACCTACGCGCTGATCGGAATCCTCGTCGGGCTGGCGGCGATCGTCATCATCTCGCGGGCCAACTCGATGCGGGTCGGCTTCGGCGAGTCGTACCTCCTGCAGGCGATCCTCGTCGTCGTGCTTGCCGGCTTCAACCCGTTCGGCGGCAAGGGGCGCGTGGCGAGCCTGTTCATCGGACTCGTCCTCCTCCAGCTGCTGTCGTCGTCGATGACCGCGTTTGCCTTCTCGCCGTACGCGAAGAACCTCGTCTGGGGCCTCATCCTGCTGGCGGTCATGGCGCTGAACCACTACGCCCGCGTCTACCGGCCGAAGGTCAAGAAGGCGGTCGATACTCCGGTGCCCGATGACCCGGGTAGCGGCCCCGAGTCGGCGCCGCCGGCCTCCGACGGGCCCGTGGAGGACTCGGACCCGGCGGCAGCGACGGCTGGCGTGGGATCGGCTCGCGGCTAGCCCCGACAAGACCTCGTGGTCGGCCGTGCCTGGTGGTGGCGCGGCCGACCACGTGGACCCCTCAGCTCGACACACCCCTGAAAAACAAGGAGCGGACTCCATGAGCGCACTGCGTATCGTCATCGGCTGTGACGACGCCGGTTTTGACTACAAGCAGCGTCTGATCGACGACCTGACGGCGCACCCGGAGGTGGCCGAGGTGATCGATGTCGGCGTTGACCGCTCGGGCTCCACGCCGTACCCCAGCATCGCGGTCGCCGCGGCGGAGATGGTGGCGGCGGGTGACGCCGACCGGGGAGTGCTGATCTGCGGCACCGGACTGGGCATGGCGATCTCGGCGAACAAGGTTCCCGGCATTCGCGCCGTCACCGCGCACGACAGCTTCTCGGTCGAGCGGTCGATCCTCAGCAACAACGCGCAGATCCTCACGATGGGTCAACGGGTGATCGGCCTCGAATTGGCCCGCCGACTGCTCGCCGAGTGGCTCGGCTACCGTTTCGACCAGACCAGCGCCTCGGCCGAGAAGATCGCTGTGCTCACTGAGTACGAGCAAGCGCGTTCGCATGGGTAGACCCGCGCGGCCGTTCCTCATCGGTGCCGGCCTGAAAATGTACCTCGGCCATTCGGAGACGGTCGGCTGGGCCCGGGCGTTGCGCGCGGTCGCGAACGAGCATCCCGCGCTGACGTCGGGATCTGCCGAGCTCGTGGTCTTGCCGAGCTTCGTGTCGATCGACGCGGTGACACGGGAGCTCGCCGGCAGCCGCATCGCCGTTGGCGGCCAAGACATCAGTGACGTCCGGCGCGGACCGTTCACGGGCGAGGTGAGCGCCGACGACCTCGTCGCACTCGGATGCTCGTACGTCGAGATCGGGCACGCAGAACGTCGCGCTCGCCACGGCGAGACCGACGAGGCGGTGGCGGCGAAGGTCGCGACGGCGCTGGCGGCGGGTCTGGTTCCCATCGTGTGTGTCGGTGAGCGTGACGATCGCGGGGTGGCTGAGGCTCAGGACGTGTGTCGGCGCCAGGTGCGCCGAGCGTGTGCCGCCGCCGAGCTACGTGGCGACACGCATCTCGCGATCGCCTACGAACCGATTTGGGCGATCGGCCAGCCCCAGCCGGCCACACCGGAACACATCATGGCCGTCTGCGCGGCGATCGGTGACGAGCTCGCCGTCGCGGCCCCGCACGCGAGTCACACAGTCATATACGGGGGCAGTGCGCGCCCGGGAATGCTCGCCGAGCTCGACGACAGTGTCCAGGGGCTGTTCATCGGGCGGTCGAGTCACGACGTGGCGAACGTCGCGGCGGTGCTTGATGAAGTGGCGGAAAGGGCCGCGTGACCACCATGAATGACGCTGAACGAACGATGCGCGCGGTCCAAATCTCGGGCAGGGGTGGGGTCGAGCACATGCACGAGGCGATCGTGCCCCGCCCGATCGCGGTGCATTCTGAAGTGCTCGTGCGCGTGAGCGCATCCAGCATCAACCCCGTCGACGTGAAGACCCGCGCCGGCGGTGGCTACGCGGCAGCCATCACCGAGTATCCCGTCATCCTCGGCCACGACTTCTGCGGTGAGGTCGTCAAGGCGCCATACGAGACGCACCGCCTGGCCGTGGGCACCCGCGTGTATGGCGTCACCGTCCCGCCCCGACTGCAGGGCACCCACGCGGAGTACGTTCCCGTTCCGGATCTTTTCGTCGCCCCCGCTCCCCAGTCGTTGAGCGACGCGGAGGCGGCGTGCGTTCCCCTCGCCTTTCTCACCGCCTGGCAGTGCCTGACCGACGTCGGCCAGGTGCGCCCCGGCCAGAAGGTGTTCATCAATGCGGCCGCCGGGGGCGTCGGGCACTTCGCGGTGCAGATCGCGCGCATGCTGGGTGCGGTCGTGACGGCGTCCTGCTCGCAACGCAACGTCGACTTCGTGGCAGACCTCGGAGCCCAGCGGGTGGTCGCCTACGACGTCGACGAGATCGAACACGCGGTGCGCGGCCAGGACGTGACCCTCGACCTGGTGGGGAATCGGGAACAGAACACGGGTACGCGTTCGCTCAGCACGCTTCGCCGGGGCGGCATGCTCATCAGCGTTCCGGCGAGCGGGTGGCCGTCGATGGTTGAGGATGCTCGCGCTCTCGGCGTTCGCGCCACGCACTTCACGTTCAGCCCGAGCGGCTCGATGCTCGCCCAGGCGGCGTCGCTGTTCGACCGAGGGCGCATCCGCGTGCACGTCGACGCGGTACTGCCGCTCGAGAACGCGGTCGAGGCGTACGAGCGCATTGCCACGCGAGCGGGACGGGGCAAGACCGCTCTCACCATCGGGCAGCCCACGGCGCCTCCGCGTGAGCACGCGGCGGCAGCCGGCGCCGACTGGGACGGGTGACGGGGCGGGGCCGGAGAGCGATAGACTGAGGGCGGCTCCTCGCGTGGCGCCATCCAGGCCAACTCCCCCAGGGCGGAAACGCAGCAAGGGTAACCGGGCTCTGGCGGGTGCGCGAGGGGTCCTTTTTTGTGCGCGGGGGCGCCGCGGCGCCGAGGCCGAAAGCCCCTAGGTTCTGCCCAGGCCCCTTCCCTAGGCTGGGAGCCAATGGCACGCAACCTGTACATCACGTCCGCCGAGGGCAACTCGGGCAAGTCGACTGTGGCGCTCGGGGTGCTGAACGCGCTCTCGAGTCGGGTGCAGCGGGTGGGGGTGTTCCGGCCGATTGCCCGGGTGAGCCCCGAGCGGGCTGCGGCCCGTGCGTCGGGCGTGATCGGAGGCCGCGGGGAAGGCGACCGCGACTACGTGCTCGAGACCCTGCTCGCCCACGACGGCGTCGACCTCGAGTATGACGAGTGCATTGGCGTCAGCTACGACGAGGTGCACGCCGACCCTGACGCGGCGCTCGCGACGATCGTCGAGCGCTACCGCGCGGTCGAGCGGCAGTGCGACGCCGTCGTGATCGTCGGATCCGACTACACCGACGTCTCGACCCCGACCGAGTTCACGGTCAACGCGCGCATCGCCGCGAACCTGGGCGCCCCCGTTGTGCTCGTGATCGGTGGCCGCGCCTCGGGTGCGAGCGGCGGTCGCGGCCTCGCCGAGTCGGGCCCCCGCACCCCCGACGAGGTGCGTCGGGCGGCCGAGGCGGCCGTCACTGAGCTTGCGCACGAGCACGCGACTCTCCTCGCCGTGGTCGCCAACCGCGCCGACGCTGAGCGGCTCGATGACATTTGCGCCGAACTGTCGACGCTTGCCCCGAACGCCGTGGTCGGTGCGATCCCCGAAGACCGCTACCTGATCGCTCCGACCGTGGCCGCGGTCATGGCCTCCTGCGACGGCGAGCTTGAGCGCGGCGAGGAGGCGCTCCTCCAACGCGAGGTGCTGGGCGCGGTGGTCGCCGGCATGAGCATGGAGAACGTGCTGCCCCGCCTCACCGAGGGTGCGGTGGTGCTCGTTCCGGGCGACCGCAGCGAGGTGCTGCTGGCGGTGCTGATGGCGCACGCGAGCGAGACGTTCCCGAGTATTGCCGCGATCATCCTGTACGGCGGTTTTGAGACGCCCGACAGCGTGCAGTCGCTGATTGACGGGCTCGACCCGACGCTGCCGATCATCCGCACCCCGTATGGCACGTACGACACCGTGCTGCGCATCACCGAGAGCCGGGGTCGGCTCGCGGCCGACTCGCAGCGCAAGTACGACACGGCGCTGGCGCTGTTCGAGAAGCACTTCGATGCCGAGACGCTGCTCGACCGCGCCGACGTGAGCCGCAGTGACGTCGTCACGCCGCTGATGTTCGAGTACGACCTGCTCGAGCGGGCGCGCAGCGAGCGCAAGCGCATCGTCTTGCCCGAGGGCAACGACGACCGCGTGCTGCGCGCGGCCGCGACGCTGCTGAAGCGGTCGGTGTGCGACATCACGATTCTGGGCGACGAGGTGGATGTTCGTGCGCGCGCCGCCGAGCTCGGCCTCGATCTCGAGGCGGCCGAGATTCTGAGCCCCTTTGACCCCGAACTGCGCGAACAGTTCGCGGTCGAGTACGCGCGGCTGCGTGCCCACAAGGGCGTCACCGTGGAGTTTGCCCGCGACGTGGTGACCGACGTCAGTTATTTCGGCACGATGATGGTGCACGTCGGGCTCGCCGACGGAATGGTCAGCGGGGCTGCCCACACGACGGCGCACACGATTCGCCCGAGCTTCGAGATCATCAAGACCGATCCGGGCGTGAGCGTCGTGTCGAGCGTGTTCCTGATGTGCCTGGCCGACCGGGTGCTCGTCTACGGCGACTGCGCGGTGGTGCCCGACCCGACGGCCGAACAGTTGGCCGACATCGCGATCTCCTCGGCGGCGACCGCCGAGCAGTTTGCGATCGAGCCGCGCGTGGCGATGCTGTCGTATTCGACGGGGGAGTCGGGCTCGGGCGACGACGTTGAGAAGGTTCGGGCCGCGACGGCGTTCGTGCGTGAACGTCAGCCCGAGCTGCTCGTCGAGGGCCCGATTCAGTACGACGCGGCGGCTGAGCCGAGCGTCGCGGCGACGAAGATGCCCGATTCGCCGGTCGCCGGCCGCGCGACCGTGTTCGTGTTCCCCGACCTGAACACCGGCAACAACACGTACAAGGCCGTGCAGCGCTCGGCGGGCGCGGTCGCGATCGGACCGGTGCTGCAGGGCCTGCGCAAGCCGGTCAACGACCTGTCGAGGGGAGCGCTCGTGCAGGACATCGTGAACACGGTCGCGATCACGGCGATTCAGGCGCAGCGCACGCCGCCGCCGGCGACGACGGCGATCCCGCTGATCAGTCGTGATGACGCGGCGGCGGCCGCCGAGGCGGGTGCCTGATGCGCGTTTTCGTCGTCAATTCGGGGTCGAGCTCGATCAAGTACCAGCTAATCGACACGGCGTCGGGCGAGCGCGTGCTCGCCGGAACTCTCGAGCGCATCGGCGAGGTGGGCGGTGACGCCCCCGATCACACGGCGGGTATGCGTCAGGTGCTGGATGCTCTCGGTGACGACGCGCAGATCGCCGCGGTCGGTCACCGGGTCGTGCACGGAGGCGCGCGTTTCACGGCTCCGACGCTGATCGACGACGCGGTGGTTGCGGCAATCGATGAGCTGAGCGCGCTGGCGCCGCTTCACAATCCGGCGAACCTGGCGGGCGTGGTCGCCGCGCGCACGGTGTTGCCCGATGTTCCGCACGTGGCGGTGTTCGACACGGCGTTCCACCAGTCGATGCCGCCGGAGGCATACACGTACGCGATCGACCGCGCGCTCGCTGATCGGTACGGGGTGCGCAAGTACGGCTTCCACGGCACGAGTCACCAGTTTGTGGCCGAGCAGGCTGCGGGGGTGCTGGGCCGCCCGCTGGAGGAGCTGAAGCTGATCGTCTTGCACCTCGGTAATGGGGCGAGCGCGACCGCGGTTGATGGCGGCCGTTCGGTCGATACGTCGATGGGTTTGACGCCGCTGCAGGGCCTCGTGATGGGCACGCGCTCGGGTGACCTCGACCCGGCTGTGCTGGTGCATCTGCACCGCGTGGCGGGCTTGAGCGTCGATGAGATTGACACTCTGTTGAACAAGCGCAGCGGACTGCTGGGGCTCACGGGCCGCAGCGACATGCGCGACGTCACGGATGCGGCAGCCGCCGGCGACGCGCTCGCCGAGGCGGCGCTCGCCGTGTGGGCCCACCGCATTCGCCACTACGTCGGCGCCTACCTGGCGCAGCTGGGCGGCCTCGACGCGGTGGTCTTCACGGCGGGGGTGGGCGAGAACGCTCCCGAGTTGCGGGCCCGCTCGCTGGCAGGGCTCGAGCATCTGGGCATTCGGGTTGACCGCTTCCTGAATGAGCGCGCGGCGAAGAACGCCCGCATCATCTCGCCGGCCCTCGAAGGCCCGAAGGTGCTCGTCGTGCCGACGAATGAGGAGTTGGCGATCGCGCGCCAGACCGCGCAACTCGTCGCCGGCTGAGCCGCCGGCCCTCTGCTCCCCGTGCCGCGTGCCGCGTGCCGGGTGGCGCGTGCCGCGCCCCGGGGTCTCGTCTGCCGCGCCCCGGGTCTCGCCTGCCGCGCCCTGAGTCTCGCCTGCCGCGCCCCGAGTCTCGCTTGCCGGTTCCCGACTGCGGTTCCCTGCGCGCTGCGGGCCGCGAGCCGTCTGGCGCGTGCCGTGAGCCGCGCCACCCACCGCGCCGAAAGCATGGTCCCTTCCTGGCGACTACTCCGGTGGAGGAATTCCTACACCGGAGTAGTCGCTGCGAGGTCGGGGTTCTATTCCGGTGCGGCGGAGTCCTGCCGCGGTTCCCGCCGGCTCCCAGCCTCGCGCGGGCGGAGCCGCGAGCACGGTCGCAGGCAGGAGGCAGGCAGGCATGCGGGCGCGGGCGCGGGCGCGGGCGCGGCAACTACAGCGCAGCAACCGCCTCCGCGACGCCCACGTCGCCCGACACCAACTCGAACTGCGCGCCCACGCCGCGCCCCGTCGTCAGCAGCGCGTACAGCACCGCGGCGACGTCGGCCCGCGGAATCGTGCCCGACACGTCGTCTCCCACGCGCACGTGACCCGTGCCCGTGTCGTCGGTGAGTCCACCGGGCCGCACGATGGTCCAGTCCAGGTTGTCGTTGCCGCGTACGGCCGCGTCGGCCTCGCTCTTGGCGCGTAGGTACACCTGGAACACGTCGTCGGAGTCGGGGTCGAACGTGTCGGCTCGCCGCGCCGACACCATGACGTAGCGACGCACGCCCGCCTGCACGGCCGCGTCGGCCAGCAGGATCGCTCCATCGCGGTCGAGGGTGAGCTTGCGCTCTGCTCCGCTGCCCTCTCCGGCTCCGGCGGCGAACACGACGGCGTCGGCGCCCGTGATGGCTTCGGCGACCGCGTCGTCGTCATCACGCTCGAGGTCGACGATCACCGCCCGCGCGCCGTCACCCTCCACATCGTCGGTGTGGTCGGGGTTGCGAATGAGTGCCCACGGCTCGTGGCCGTTGTCACTCAGCAGGCGCGATAGTTGGCGAGCAATTTTTCCGTGTCCTCCGGCGATGGCTATTTTCATGTCGCCCAGCCAAACAGTCGGGGCTGGGTGCCGCCTCCATGAGACGGGCCCAGCCCCGATCATCCGAATTGATTAGTGCGAGTGGATGCTCGCAGAACCTTTACTTTCCGGTTGCCGCTTCGTACGCATCGACAATATGCGCAGGAATTCGGCCGCGGTCTCCGACGGGGTGGCCGTTGGCGTTTGCCCATTCGCGGATAGCGGAGGTGTTGCTTTTCGACGCACCACCCCGCTTCTTCGCACCGCTGGCGCGCCCCGCGGCCACGCCAGCACTGGCGCGGCGCCCGGCCGCAATGAAGGGGGCGAGCGCGTCGGCCAGCTTCTGCCGGTTCGATTCGTTCAAATCAATTTCATAGTGAGCGCCGTTCAGCGAAAAGCGCGTGGTAACGGCGTTATCGCCGAGTTCGGTACCGTCGAGGTCGTCGACGAGAACAATTTTGTGAGCCATGAGCCACACCTTAGCGAATAACTTCCTGTGTCGAGGCTGTGATTACCATTTGTGAGTAATTGATCCGCAATTCTTGGCGTGACGCCCACTGATGGGTCGGCTCCCGCGGGTTTTCACGACGGTTCTCGGGCGATAATCTCAACCTCATGTCGACGGTGTCGTTTCCCCTTCCGCACGCGGTGTGCGGCACTGACATCGCGGTTGAGTGGGCGGGCGCATGAGCGAGACGCCGTTACTGATCTTTGGGGCCTCGGCACGTTTCGTGCGCGACATTATCGACGCGGCCGAACTGCGGGGCTGGCACCCACTGCTCGTTGATCCCCTGAACGACGTTGACCCGTGGGGTGGGCCGGTCGTTCGTGCGGCGCAGCTGTCTGACGAGCAGCGGCGGTTGCCGGCGATCATCGGCGATGCGTCGTTTCCCGATCTGGCGGGCGCGGCCCGCAACGTGAAGATCATCGAGACGCATCGTCGGTTGCGCGCGAGTGCGGCCGAGGCGGCCATTTCTCACTGGATGACCGTGGTGCATCCTTCAGCGGTCGTCGCGTCGACCGCTCGGCTCGGTGACGCCGTATTCGTGGGTGCGCAGTCGACGATCGCGAGTTCGACGATGCTTGATGACCACGTGCAGATCAACCGCAATACGTCGATCGGTCACGACATTCACCTGCACGAGGGGGTGCAGGTTGGCCCGGGCGTCACGTTGACGAGTGGCATCACGGTCGAGCGCGACGCGTTCATCGCCGCGGGCGCCACCCTGGTGAACGATCTGACGGTGGGGGAGGGGGCCACCGTCGCGGCGGGCGCCGTCGTGCTACGCGATGTGCCCGCGGGCGTCGTCGTGGCGGGCGTACCGGCGAGGGTGGTCGGGCAATGACCTCCCGTAGGCAGCGGGTGCGGCAATGGCCGGACTGATCAGCGAGGCGCGCCACTACCTGCGGCCCGTGCGTCGCGCGGTTCGCAACGCGTGGGCGAGAGAGCGCGGGCCGATTGCCACCGAGTGGCAACTGCTTCGCGCGTCACGACGGCCCACGACCTTTCGGGAGGCCCTGGCCTACAAGATGGCGCGCGACCGTCGCCTCCTGCTCGTCATGTACGCCGACAAGCTCGCGGCACGATCGTTCGTGGCCGAGCGGGTGGGCGCGCACTGGCTGACGACCCTGTACGGGCACGGGCGGCGCGCCGACGACGTGCCGTGGGATTCGGTGCCGCGAGAGTTCGTGGCGAAGGTCAACCACGGCTCGGGTGGCGTCATCGTCGTGTCCGAGCGTGCGCCCATCGAGAAGCGCCTACCAGCACCCTCACGGCCGGTGCGCTGGAGCCGTCACTTCGTGCATCCGGACAGCGTCGACCCTGTGCACCTGCGTTCACTGCTCGACCGTTGGCGGGCGATGCCTTTTGCCCAAGAGTTCGGCGACGAGTTCGAGTGGGCGTATGGCCTCATCGTTCCTCGGGTGTTTGCCGAACAGCTGCTGACCGGCGCCAATGGCCTGCCGCAACAGGTGCGTTTTTGGTGTGTGAAGGGCGCCATTGTGTCGGCGGCGGTCGAGTCGGTGAGCCCGAGAAACTTCGGGCCCGCGCGGCGCATGCGCCTGTTGGCGAGCGAGCTCGACGTGGGGCGTCGTGAGTTGGGTATTGCCCCCGATCTCTGGCGCGACCTCGTCGATGCGTCGGTGACTCTCGCGAGTGACGCTGACTTCGTGCGTGTTGACTGGCTCGTCGACGACGGTCGGCCGTACTTCAGTGAGCTCACGAATTACCCGATGGCCGGCCGCATCGGTTTCGGCGACGGAGTGACGGCGACCCCGGAGGAGTTTTCGCGCATCCACCTCGCGGCGTGGCTGCCCCGCCCCAATTACCGTCGCCTCGATCGGCTCACCCGCGACATGGCCCGCCGCGTGCTCGACGCCGAGCCGGTCTAGTCGTCGGCCCTGCCGACTACGCTTGAGCCGTGTCCACCGCCCTGTATCGCCGCTACCGGCCCGAGTCGTTCGCCGAGCTGATCGGGCAGGCCCACGTCACTGATCCGCTGATGGCGGCGCTGCGTGGCGATCGGGTCAATCACGCCTATCTGTTCAGCGGCCCGCGTGGCTGTGGCAAGACGACGAGCGCCCGTATTCTGGCGCGCTGCCTGAACTGTGCCGAGGGCCCCACCGACACCCCGTGCGGCACCTGCCCGAGCTGCGTCGAGCTGAGCCGACAGGGCGGAGGCTCGCTCGACGTGGTCGAGATCGACGCGGCCAGCCACAATGGCGTCGACGACGCCCGCGACCTGCGCGAGCGCGCCGTGTTCGCGCCGGCGCGCGACCGCTTCAAGATTTTCATCCTCGACGAGGCGCACATGGTGACCCCGCAGGGGTTCAACGCGCTGCTGAAGATCGTCGAAGAGCCCCCGCCGCACGTGAAGTTCATCTTCGCCACGACCGAGCCCGAGAAGGTCATCGGCACGATCCGCTCCCGCACCCACCACTACCCGTTCCGCCTCGTGCCGCCCGCGCAGCTGCTCGAGTACGTCGAGCAGTTGGCGGCGAGCGAGAACGTCACCATTGAGCCGGGCGTCATGCCGCTGGTGGTGCGCGCGGGCGGCGGCTCGGTGCGCGACACCCTGTCGCTGCTCGACCAGCTGATTGCCGGCAGCGACGCCGACACGGTCACGTACGAGCGCGCGGTCGCCCTGCTCGGCTATACCCACGGAGCCCTCCTCGACGACGTGGTCACTGCCCTCGCCACGCAGGATGCCGCTGGCGCGTTCCAAGCGGTCGATCGCGTGATCCAGACGGGCCAAGACCCGCGGCGCTTCGTCGATGACCTGCTGGAGCGCTTGCGCGACCTCATCGTCGTGCAGGCCACGAGCGACGGGGCGTCGAGCGTGCTGCGCGGCATTCCCCAGGACGACCTCGAGCGCATGCACACCCAGGCCGCCCACTTCGGCCCCGCGCAGCTCAGCCGCGCCGCCGACATCGTGAACCGCGCGCTGACCGAAATGACGGGGGCGACGTCGCCGCGCCTGCACCTCGAGCTGATGACCGCGCGTCTGTTGGTGCCCGCTGCCGACGAGCCCGCGCGCGGGGCCCTCGCCCGCGTCGAGGTGCTCGAGCGCCGCGTCGGCGTTGAGGGCGCGGCGCCCGCCGCGAGCGCGCCCGCTCCGGCCGCGTCCGCGCTGGCCCGATCGGCACCGCCCGCTCCCGCTCCGGGTACGACTCCGCCGCCCGCCCCGGCGACGCCGGCACCCGAGCCCGCTGCCGCTGCCCCGGCACCGGATGCCGCGGCAGAGCCCACGCCCGAGCCGGTCGCCGCAGCCCCCGTCGACATCGACCGCATGCGTCAGTCGTGGCCGGCGATCCTCGAGCGCATCCAGCAGACGAAGATGTCGTCGTGGACCGTCGTCTACACCGCCCTGCCGGCGGCTCTCGACGACGACGTGCTGACGCTGGTGTTCACGAGCGAGGCCGACGCGGCCGCGTTCAAGCAGCGCGGCAACCCGGCCGACATGATCAGTGAGCACGTGCGCCAGGCGATCCTCGCCGAGCTGGGCCTGCGCGTGAAGTTCTTGGTGCGCGTCGATGCAGCCCGCGCCCCCCGGCCGGAGGCGACGCCGGCACCGGCCGATCAGCCCGCCGACCCGGAGCCTTCCCCAGCGCCGCCAGCCGCTGCCCCGACGCCGCCAGTCCCAGCCCCGGAGCCCGCCGCCCCCGTCACCGAGTGGGCGGTCGCGGCCATCCCGGGCGCCGGTACGCCGGCGTCGGCTGAGGCGCCCCCGGTCGACGAGGAACCACCGCCTGCTGACGACGAGCCCGAGCCGGACCCAGAGCCGTCGCCACCCCCTCCGCCGTCGGTGCCGCACCCGGCTGAAGTCGCCGGTCGCCAGCGTTACGGCGAGGCGGTCGTTCGCGAGATTCTCGGCGCGCGGTTTGTGGCCGAAGAGCAGCTCACCCCCACGGTCGTGCCCGAGGCGACCCCACCCGACCCTGAGGGGCTGTAGCGCATGTACGACGGCATCATCCAAGACCTGATCGACGAGTTTGGCCGCCTGCCCGGCATCGGCCCCAAGTCGGCCCAGCGCATCGCCTTCCACATCCTGCAGACCGAGTCATTCGATGTGACGAAGCTGGCGACCCTGCTCACCGAGATTCGCGAGAAGGTGCGTTTCTGCGAGATCTGCGGCAACGTGGCGGAGGAGGCGCAGTGTTCGATCTGCCGTGACCCGCGCCGTAACCCGACCACGATCTGCGTTGTCGAAGAGGCGAAAGACGTGGTCGCGATCGAGCGCACCCGCGAGTTCCGCGGCCTGTACCACGTGCTCGGCGGAGCGATCAGCCCGATCGACGGCATCGGCCCCGACGACCTCCGCATCAGCCAGTTGCTGTCGCGCCTCGCCGACGGCACGGTCACCGAGGTGATCATCGCCACTGACCCCAACCTCGAGGGCGAGGCCACGGCCACCTATCTGACCCGCCTGCTGGTACAGCCGGGCCTCACGGTCTCACGCCTGGCGAGCGGCCTACCGGTCGGCGGTGACCTCGAGTACGCCGACGAGGTCACCCTGGGTCGCGCGTTTGAGGGGCGTCGCACAATTCAGCACTAGGTGGCGCTATCCGCCGACGCCGATGGAGCGGGTGCACATCCATGCGGATGCGCGCATGAGCGCCCAGTAGACTTTCGCGTTAGGCCGTCACTGTCGCCGTGCCCCCGCAGCACCCACCCCTCCCGCACAGCCACCACAGGAGCACCGTGAGCCTCATCGTGCAGAAGTTCGGGGGATCGTCGGTCGCCGACGCCGAGAGCATCAAGCGCGTCGCCAAGCGCATCGTCGAGACCCGCAAAGCCGGCCATGACGTCGTCGTGGCCGTCAGCGCCATGGGCGACACCACCGACGAGCTGATCGACCTCGCCCACGAGGTCACCCCCATGCCCGACCCGCGCGAGATGGACATGCTGCTCACCACCGGCGAGCGCATCGCGATGGCGCTGCTCGCCATGGCCATCAAGTCGATGGGCTTCGAAGCGCGCTCCTACACCGGCAGCCAGGCCGGCATGATCACGGATGCTCGTCACGGCTCCGCCCGCATCGTCGACGTCACCCCGGTGCGCGTTCGCGAGGCGCTCGACGACGGGGCCATCGCGATCGTCGCCGGGTTCCAGGGCTTCAACCGCGACAGCAAAGACATCACCACGCTCGGCCGTGGCGGCAGCGACACGACCGCCGTCGCGCTGGCCGCAGCGCTCGGCGCCGACGTGTGCGAGATCTACACCGACGTCGACGGCGTGTTCAGTGCCGACCCGCGCGTCGTCAAGCGCGCCCGCAAGCTCGACCACGTCTCGACCGAAGAGATGCTTGAGCTGGCCGCCGCCGGCGCCAAGGTGCTGCACATTCGTGCCGTCGAGTTCGCGCGTCGCCACGACGTGACCCTGCACGTGCGCTCGTCGTTCACCCCGCTTCCCGGCACCCTCGTCGTGCCGCCCAGTGAGAAGGACACCATGGAAGAACCGATCATCACCGGAGTCGCCGGCGACCTCAGCGAGGCGAAGATCACCGTCGTGGGCGTGCCCGACACCCCCGGCATGGCCGCCGACATCTTCACGATCGTTGCCAAGACCGGCGCCAACATCGACATGATCGTGCAGAACGTGTCACTCGCCGCCACCGGCCGCACCGACATCTCATTCACCCTGCCGAAGGCCGACGGCGAGAAGGTGCTCACCGCGCTGCGCGCCGAGCAGCAGGAGGTCGGCTTCGAGTCGCTGCAATACGACGACCAGATCGGCAAGCTCTCCGTCGTCGGCGGCGGCATGCGCACGAGTGCCGGCGTGAGCGCACAGCTCTTCACGGCGCTGAAGGAGGCGGGCATCAATATGGAGATGATCTCCACCTCCGAGATCCGCATCTCGGTCGTCACGCGCGCGGACATCCTGAACCACGCCGTGCAGGTCGTGCACACCGCCTTCGGCCTCGATGCCGACGACGAGGCGGTCGTCTACGCGGGAACGGGACGATGAGCGCCGGCGTGCGCCTCGGTGTCGTCGGCGCGACCGGCCAGGTCGGCGCCGTCGTGCGGCAGCTGCTGCTCGATCGCGACGTCCCCCTCGCGGAGGTGCGGTTCTTCGCGAGCGCGCGCAGCGCGGGCACGAGCATCCTGTTTGGTGACCGCGAGATCGTCGTCGAAGACGCGTCAACCGCCGACCCCACGGGGCTCGACATCGCGATCTTCAGCGCCGGCGCAACGCTGAGCAAGGCGCAGGCTCCGCGGTTCGCGGCCGCCGGCGTCACCGTCATCGACAACTCGTCGGGCTGGCGCATGGATCCCGAGGTGCCGCTCGTCGTCGCCGAGGTGAACCCGCACGCCATCGGCGAGGCGCACAAGGGCATCATCGCGAACCCCAACTGCACGACCATGGCCGCGATGCCCGTTCTGAAGGTGCTCGACCGCGAGGCGGGCCTCGAGCGACTCATCGTCAGCACCTACCAGGCGGTGTCGGGTGCGGGGCTCGCCGGCGGCGAAGAGTTACTCGAGCAGGCGGCCGCCGTCGTCGCGCAAGACGCGATGGGGCTCGTGCACTCGGGCTCGGCCGTCGAGTTCCCGGCAGGCGAGAAGTTCCCCAAGACGATCGCGTTCAACGTGATCCCGCAGGCCGGGTCGTTCGTTGACGACGGCCTCGGCGAAACCGACGAAGAGAAGAAGCTGCGCAACGAGTCGCGCAAGATCCTCGAACTGCCCGAGCTGCGGGTGAGCGGGCTGTGCGTGCGCGTGCCCGTCTTCACCGGCCACTCGCTGGCGATCAACGCCGAGTTCGCCCGCGCCATCTCACCCGAGCGCGCCCGCGAGCTGCTCGCCGACGCCCCCGGAGTTCAGCTGATGGACGTGCCGACGCCGCTCGACGCGGCCGGCGCCGACCCGTCGCTCGTGGGCCGCATCCGCGCCGACGAGGGAGTGCCCGGCGGCCGCGGCCTCGCACTGTTCATCTCGAACGACAACCTGCGCAAGGGTGCGGCGCTCAACGCCGTGCAGCTCGCCGAGCTCGTCGCCGAGAAGAAGGCCGCCGCGGCGTAGCCCCAACCGCACACGCTGGCCGCGCCGAATACTCGATATGGATGCACGGAGAAACCTCGCGACGGTCGCCGCGTTCGCCACGGCGCTGAGCCTCGCCGCCTGCGCGGCGATCCCTCCGGAGCCGGCGGCCACGAGCACGCCGCCCGGGGGTGACGGCCCGGTCGTCGCCTTCTACGGCGACTCGTACACGCTCGGCACCGGCGCGAGCTCCGACGGGGCCCGCTGGTCGACGATCATCAGCGCCGACCGCGGCTGGCGCGAGGTCAACCCGAGCGTCAACGGGCTCGGCTTCATCAACAACCGTTCGGTGTTCGGCGAGGGCGACTTGCCGTCGATCATCATCGCCGCCGAGCCCGACCTCGTGTTCGTGACGATGGGGCTCAACGACAACTTCACCTACGAGCGCCGCCCCGACGAGCGCGACCGCATCCGCGAACAGATCGGCATCGACCTCGAGCGACTGCGCGACGGGCTGCCCGAGGCACGCATCGTCGTCGTCGAGCCGTTCTGGTACACCGACGAGCGGCCCGACAGTGTCGAGGTCATCATCGGCTGGGTGCGCGAGGGAGCCGAGGCGATCGACGCCGAGTTCATCGCCGGAGCCTCCCGCTGGATCGAGGGCCGCCCCGAGCTGATGGCCGCCGACGGCCTGCACCCCAACGACGACGGCTACGCGGTCATGGCCGAGCGCATGGACGAGGCGCTTGCCGAGCTGGGCCTCTAGGCACCCTGCAGACCCACCGCGGTGGGAGGGAATCTCGGCCCCGCGTGTGGTCGTCGCTAGGCTCGACCCGTCATGACTGAGTCGAGCCTGCCCCGCACGTACGCCGCGATCGGCGACAGCTTCACCGAGGGCATGGGCGACGAACTCGCCGACGGCACGCCTCGCGGATGGGCCGACCTCGTGGCGATCGGCCTGGCCCACGCTGCCGGTGAGCCGATCGGCTACGCGAATCTGGCGATCCGTGGTCGGCTGCTCGGGCCGATCTTGGGCGAACAGTTGCAGCCGGCGATCGACCTCGGCCCCGAGCTACTGACGCTGAACGGCGGAGGCAACGACATCATGCGCCCCCGCATCAGCGTGGCGGCGACGGCCGACCGGCTTGTGTCTGCCGCGGAGAGGGCGAGTGCCGTGGGCATCCGAGTCGTGCTCGTGAGCGGGGCGAACCCCACCCGGCACATCCCGCTGGGGCCGGTGTTCCAGCGTCGTGGCGATGAGCTTGCTGTCGCCGTGCGCGACCGAATTGCGGCGTCACGTGCGTCGATCGGCTTCGTCGACAACTGGAGCGAGCCCGAGCTCACTGAGCTGCGCTACTGGTCGATTGACCGCCTGCACTTGAACTCGCTCGGTCATGCGCGCGTCGCGGCGAACGTACTCGCGGCACTCGAAGTGCCCGTGCCTGAACCGGGTGGACGCGCTGACGGAGCCGACGAGTTGCCGCTGGAGCGACCCCGCACGGCGGAGTACTGGCGTGAGTACGTGCTGCCCTGGATCGGCCGCCGCCTCACCGGTCGTTCCTCCGGCGATGGCCGCACCGCGAAACGCCCCACGCTCGAGCCGATCGCCCCCGCGTAGACCCGCGCTCCGCGCTCCCGCCCCGTTCGTCCGGTGGCCCCGCTCGGACCGTGCCCCGCATGTGCCTGCTCTGTCCCGCGTTGCCGTCCGCTCCGTCCCGGGCTCCCGCTTGAGTTGCCCCGCGCTGCCATCAGGTTCGTTCCGAGCTCTCGATTTAGCCGTCCTGCGCGCCCGCCCTCTCCGCGACCCCTCTCCCGCGGGAAGACACGCTGCGCCCCGGTTTGCGTATGCGGTGCCTGGTGGCGCGGCGCCTCACCGTGTACTCGCTGCGGGCTGCGCCTCGTCTGCCCCCCCTGCCCGACTTCCACAAACGCGGAATGGGAGACATGGGTTCACCATTGCCGGGTCCGTGCGCGTGTCTCATTTCTCAGGAGTTCCGGGCCGGCAGGTGCGTAAACACGCGGCTCGGCCGTTGGATTCGCACGCTATTCCTGAGAAACGTACGGATGCAGGCGCCCGATCGGCGCCCGCGCCCGCGCCCACGCCCGCGCCTACGGCCGGCACCTTCGGCAACAGTCGGCGTCTACGGGGCAGTTCAGCAGCTCCGGCTACGACGCGCGCTTTCCGGCTGAGGCCGGGCCTCCGACTACGGTGAACTGCATTCACCCGTTCCGCGTCTGTGGAAGGCGCGGGAGGTGGTGCACCTCCTCCCGTGCGGCAGATCACGCCCAGCCCGCACCAGCGACCCCGCTCGGGTGAACTTCAACCCCTGCTCGCGTGACGTCACGCGACCGCGCGGCACACCCGCCGCACTCAACTGCTCCACACCCCTACCGGCCACACAGACCGATCGAGAACGCGCCCTACTCCTCGCGGTCGCGCTTCTCGCGCGCTTCTAACCGCACCGCACGCACCGAGAGCTGCGCGACGACCGCGACCAACAGCATCCCGAACAGAACGCTCGAGACCGACGGCGGAATGATGAAGGCTAACGAGACTCCAGCGCCCGACGCGGCGACCGCGGCAACACCGACGACGAGCCCGTCGCGTAGCCGCACCAAACCCGCTCGCAGGTTGGGGATCGTGCCCGAGACCGCGGCCGGAATCATGGCGAGCAGCGACGTTCCCTTTGCGAGCAGGTCGCCCATGCCGAACAGCGCGATCAGCACCGGCACGGCGATGATGCCACCCCCGATGCCGAACATGCCGGCTGCCAGCCCCATCACGAGTCCGAGGCCGACGAGCCCCAGCATGACGAGCGGCTCAAGGTCGAGCGAGCTGCCGCGTTCGGGCGTCACGAGAATCAGGTACACGGCCGCCGCCAGAAGCCCCACGATGAACAGCCAGCGCAACCACGCCAGTGGCAGCGAGCGCAGCAACCAGGCGCCGATCGGGGCGCCCACGATGGTGCCGGCACCCACGAACAGGGCCGCGAGCCAGTCGACCTGCCCGCCGATGCCGTAGAAGATCGAGCCGGCGATGGCGGTCGGCACGATGGCGACGAGTGACGTCGCCGCGGCGTGCCGCTGGTCCATGCGGGTCAACCACAGCAGCAGCGGCACCATCACGATGCCGCCGCCCACCCCGAAGAGCCCGGCAAGAAGTCCACCGATCGCGCCGACGGCAAGAAGGGCAAGAATCACCGCCCCAGCCTAGGTGCCTCGGTCAAAGGGCCCAGAATTCAGCGAGTAAACTCGCGGCGTGAGTGACACCATCGACGTCGCCCTCATCGGCGGCGGAATCATGAGCGCGACCCTCGGCACCATGCTCAAGCAGCTGGAGCCCGAGTGGGATATCCGCATCTACGAGCGCCTCGGCGACGTCGCCCTCGAGTCGTCGAACCCGTGGAACAACGCCGGCACCGGCCACGCCGCGCTGTGTGAACTCAATTACACGCCCGAGAAGCCCGACGGCACGATCGACATCACCAACGCGGTCAAAGTCAACGAGCAGTTCCAGGTGTCGCGCCAGTTCTGGTCGTACCTCGTGAACGAAGGACTCCTGCCCGACCCGACCGCGTTCCTCAGCGCCACCCCGCACATGAGCTTCGTGTGGGGCGAGAAGAACGTCGAATACCTCCGCAAGCGCTACGAGGCGCTGAAAGACCACCCGCTCTTCGTGGGCATGAAGTACTCGGAAGACCCGGCCGAGATCCACGAGTGGGCGCCGCTGCTCATGCCGGGCCGCGCGAAGAACCAGCCCGTGGCGGCCACCTTCATCGCGTCGGGAACCGACGTCGACTTCGGTGCCCTCACCCGGATGCTCGTCGCCGCCCTCGAAGACCAGGGCGCGCAGGTGCGCACCGAGCACACCGTCACCGGCCTGAAGCAGAACAAGGCCGACGGCACCTGGCTGCTGAAGATGCGCCACGAGGTCGGACACTCGCCGATCGAGGTGCGCGCCAAGTTCGTCTTCGTCGGCGCCGGCGGCTACGCGCTTCCGCTGCTGCAGAAGTCGGGCATCCCCGAGATCCGCGGCTACGGCGGATTCCCCGTCAGCGGCGAGTGGCTGCGCACCGACAACCAGGCGATCGTCGCCCAGCACTCGGCGAAGGTGTACGGCAAGGCGTCGGTCGGCGCTCCGCCGATGAGCGTGCCGCACCTCGACACCCGCGTCGTCGACGGCGAACGATCGCTGCTGTTCGGGCCGTACGCCGGCTTCAGCCCCAAGTTCTTGAAGTCGGGGTCGCTGTTCGACCTGTTCTCGACCATCCGCTGGCACAACATCGTGCCCATGCTGCAGGTGGCCCTGCGCAACTTCGACCTGCTGAAGTACCTGATCGGCGAGCTGCTCGCCAGCCGCAGTGACCGCGACAACACCCTGCGCGAGTTCTTCCCGAACGCGAAGGGCGACGACTGGTACGAGATGGTCGCCGGCCAGCGTGTGCAGATCATCAAGAACATTCCGGGCAAGGGCGGCACCCTGCAGTTCGGCACCGAGGTCGTCGCCTCGGCCGACGGCACCATCGCCGGCCTCCTCGGCGCCTCGCCGGGCGCGAGCACGGCTGCGCCGATCATGCTCGACCTGATCGAGAAGTGCTTCCCATCGAAGCTCGACGAGTGGACGCCCGCGCTCAAGCGCATGATCCCGTCGTACGGCGGCACCGTGTCGGCCGACCCGAAGCTCGCCGACAAGCTGCTCACCGAAACCGCGGAGGCCCTCGCCATCGCACGGTGATCGCGCCGCGGGGTGAGCGCGCTAGTTGCGGGCCGCCCCGTCGCTCGCCCGCACGACGAACGTGTCGGGCGCGGCGAAGCCGTGCTCGCTGAAGGCGTTGTCGACGGCGACCTGCACGCGCGACAGGTCGTCGAGCTTTACGAGCGCGATCGCCGCGCCGCCGAAGCCGCCGCCCGTCATGCGCGCGCCGATCGCGCCGGCACCCACGGCCGTCTCGACGGCGAGGTCGAGCTCGGGCACCGAGATCTCGAAGTCGTCGCGCATGCTGCGGTGCGAGGCGTCCAGCAGCTCGCCGATCGCGAGCGGGCCGCCGGCGGTCTCGGTGCCGTCGCCGCGCAGAGTGTCGACCGTGTCGAGCACGCGCTGGTTCTCGGTGACGACGTGCGCGACCCGGCGGTAGGTGACGTCGTCGAGCAGCTCGCGGGCGCGCGGCAGGTCGGCGACCGTCACGTCGCGCAGCGACTCGACGCCCATGGCGGCGGCCCCCCGCTCGCAGGCGGCGCGACGCTCGCCGTAGCCGCCCGTGGCGTGCGAGTGCTTGACGCCCGTGTCGATGACGAGCACCACCAGCCCTGCCTCGTCGAGCCCGAGCGGCACGACCTGCGCCTCGAGCGACCGGCAGTCGAGGAAGACGGCGTGGTCGCGCACACCGAGCAGCGACGCCGACTGGTCCATGATGCCGGTGGGCGCGCCGACGGCGATGTTCTCGGCCCGCTGGCCCACCCGGGCGAGCGTCGGGCGGTCGAGGCCCAGCTGCCAGACGTCGTTGAGGGCCAGGGCCACCGCGCTCTCGATCGCGGCCGACGACGACAGGCCGGCGCCGACGGGCACGTCCGAGTCGATGAACAGGTCGAGGCCCGGCACCGCCGCGAGGTCGCCGCCGAACTCGTCGAGGCCGAGCGCCCAGGCGACGCCGAGCACGTAGGCCGACCAGCCGGAGAGTTCGCGACCGGCGTCGTCGTTTGAGAGGCCGACCAGAGCATCCAGCGAAATCTCGACCAGCTCGTCGGCGAACGTCGAGGCGACCCGCAGCATGCGGTCGTCGCGCAGTCCGACGCCGACGACGGTGCGCCGGTCGATCGCGAACGGCAGCACAAAGCCCAGGTTGTAGTCGGTGTGCTCGCCGATCAGGTTGACGCGGCCCGGCGCCGACCACAGCCCGTCGGGCTCGTGGCCGAACACGGCGGTGAAGCCCACGGTTACGTCGTCGCGAATGTCAGTCAACGGCTTTCTCCCAACCCGAACGGATGAACGCGGCCTGAGCCTCCGGCGTCACGTCGCCGATGAAGGCTCCCATGGCCGCCTCTGAGCCTGCCAGGTACTTGAGCTTGTCGGCTGCCCGGCGCGGCGACGTGATCTGCAGCATGAGGCGCACGCTGTCGCGGTGCGAGCGCACCGGGGCCTGGTGCCACGCGGCAATGTACGGCGTGGGGGTGTCGTACAGCGCGTCGAGGCTGCGCACGAGCCGGCGGTAGAGCGGCGCCAGGTCGTCGCGCTCGGCGGCGGTGAGGCCCGCAAGGTCGGGTACGTGCCGGTGCGGCAGCAGGTGGATCTCGAGCGGCCAGCGTGCCGCGAACGGCACATACGCGGTGAAGTGCTCAGTGGAGGCGATGACGCGCTCGCCGGCGCCGGGCTGGCCCGCGGCGTCGCCGACGCCCCGCTCAAAATCGAGGATGCGCGCAAACAGGTCATCGCCCACGCTCTCGATCGAGCGCAGCAGCCCCCGCGTGCGCGGCGTGATGAACGGGTACGCGTAGATCTGCCCGTGCGGATGCGGCAGGGTCACGCCGATCTCTTCGCCCCGGTTTTCGAACACGAAGACCTGCTCGATGCCGGGCAGGGCGCTGAGCGCTTCGGTGCGGTGCGCCCACGCCTCGATCACGGTGCGGGCCCGGCCGACCGACTGTGAGCCGAACGAGCCCTCGTGGTCGGGGGCGAAGCACACGACCTCGCAGCGCCCAACGCTCGTGCGCGAGCGGCCGAGTCCGATCGCGGCGGTGTCGTCGAGGCCCGTGGGCGCGTTGTCGTCCTCCAGCAGGGGCCCGAACGACGGCGACCGGTTCTCGAACACGGCCACGTCGTAGATGTCGGGAATCTCGCTGGGATTGGCGTCGGTCTGTGGCGCCAGCGGATCCTGGTCGGCTGGCGGCAAGAACACCCGGTTCTGTCGGGCCGACGCGTGCGACACCCACTCGCCGGTGAGCACGTCTTGGCGCATGGTCGCGGTCGCGGGGCGAGGGTCGAGCACGCGCGCGTCGGCCTTGCGCGTCTCGGGCGCGGGAAGCGTCGAGTCGACGTCGTCGACGTAGATCAGTTCGCGCCCGTCAGCGAGGCGCGTCGAGTGGATGCGGTGAGTCACAGACCCACGCTACGCGCGCGCGGTTTCATTCTCATAAGCCGTACGCTTTCGATATCGACAACCTTCGAAAGGCGGTGGATGCTCGTGAGCACCTCCCCGACGGCGACGACGCGTCGTGAACGGCTCGCCGCATCCATCGCCCGCCGCGGGTTTGCCCGCGTGGCCGACCTCGCCCGCGAGGCCGAGGTGAGCGAAGTGACCGTGCGCAGCGACCTGGCGGCGCTCGAGGCCGACGGGCGGATTGCGCGGGTGCACGGTGGGGCGATCCCGCGCGGGCCGGTCACCGAACGCGAGCTCAGCGTCGAGCGCACGCGCACCCGGCTCGCCCGCGCGAAGGAGGCCATCGCGGCCGAGGCCGCCGCCCGCGTGCAGCCCGGTCAGAGCGTGCTGCTCGACGTCGGCTCGACCACCCTCGCCGTCGCCCACGCGCTCGTCGCCCGCCGCGACCTCGACGACGTCGTCGTCGTCACGAACGGGCTCGCCATCGCGCTCGCGCTCGAGCCGGCCCTGCCGCGCCTCACCGTCGTGGTCACCGGCGGAACGCTGCGGTCGCTGCAACACTCGCTCGTCAATCCGCTCGCCACCACGCTGCTCGACGGCGTTCACGCCGACCTCGCGATCATCGGGGCGACCGGGGTGCACGCCGATCACGGGGTCACGAACGTCAACCTGCCCGAGGCCGAGGTGAAGCAGAAGATGGTGGCCGCCGCCGACCGGGTGCTGCTCGTCGCCGACGCGTCGAAGCTCGGCGTCGCCCACCTCGGGCGGGTGGCGGCGCTCGACGAGGTCGACGAGCTGATCACGGATGCTCGGGGCGGGGTCGCGGCGAGCGGATCGTCCGTCGACGACGCGCCCCGCGCATCCCTGGCCGCCGCCGGGCTGTCGATCACCGCGGTGACCGTCGGCGCCGGATTAGGCTGAGCCCGTGACCGCCACCACGCCATTCACCCCCGTTCCGCCCACCGGCGAGCAGTACGTGCTGCACCACGACGGATCCCACGGCCCCGTCGAAGCCGGCATCACCGAGGTCGCTGCGTCGCTGCGCTCGCTGACCGTCGACGGGCATGACCTCACTCAGAGCTACGACGATGACCGGCTGCCGCCGTTCGGGTGCGGCATCGTGCTCGCCCCGTGGCCGAACCGGGTGCGCGACGGGCGCTGGGTGCATGACGGCGCGGCCCTCCAACTCGACATCACCGAGGTCGACAAGAACAACGCCATCCACGGCCTGCTGCGCAACACCCCGTACCGCCTCGTGTCGCGCACGACCGACAGCGTCACGCTCGGAGCCGCCGTCGTACCGCAGCACGGCTGGCCGTTCCGGCTGTGGACGACCGTCACCTACCAGCTCACGGGCAACGGCATCCGCGTGACGCACGAGGTGACCAACCAGGGTGCTGAGCGCGCGCCGGTGGCGGTGGGCGCGCATCCGTTCATTCGGGTTGGCGACCACGACGTCGAAACCCTGACCCTGACGGCGCGCACCGTCGAGCACGTGATCGTGGATGACCGGCTCAACCCGGTCGGCTTCGAGTCCGCTTCCGACGGTGGCCACTGGGATCTCAGCGAGGGTCGGGTCATCTCGACGCTCGAGCTCGACGACGCCTGGAAGGTGGGGCGTGACGACGACGGGATGATCCGCACGGTGCTCTCGGCGCCCGACGGCACCGAAACCGAGGTCTGGCAAGACGGCGACTGGGAGTGGCTGCAGGTGTTCATCACCCGCGTCTTCGCCGGGCCCGACGGGCCCACCACTGCGATCGCCATCGAGCCGATGACGGCGCCCGCCGACGCGCTCAACTCGGGGCTGGGCCTGCGGTGGCTCGAGCCCGGCGAGGTGTGGCGCGGCAACTGGGGTATCTGCCGGCCGGCGTAGCCACGCCGCCCGAAAGGGGGGTGACTAGGCCGGTCTGACGAGTGGTTGGATGGCCAGTGGGGGCACCGTTCTGCTCCCTGCGCGCACACCGTGATACCCCGCGCACAGCCAAGGCCGGAGCCGTCCATGAAATTCACCCCGAAGGTCATCGCCCTTGCCGCGGTCGGCGTGTTGCTCGTTGGGGGTGCGGCCGTGGCCGCGCCCATGCTGGGCGACTCGTTGACAGCATCGGTCGCGCCGGGAGGGGGTGTCGCAGGCGAGCCCATCGAGTTCGCCGTCAACGCCAACGGCGAAACCTACGGCAGCCCGCTCGGCGATCGGGTGCCCGACCTCATGTTGACGCGGGCGGAGGGCGGCAAGATCGGCTACGTCCGCGTGAAGGAGCTCGACCTGGCTCGCAACGCCCGCAAGTCGTCGACGAACCCGAACAAGGTGTTCGACATCCCCGTGTACCTGTCCGACGGCGAGACGAAGGTCGGCGTCTACCGGGTGGTCGATGACACCGGCAACCCGCGCGACGGCAGCTCGGGCTGATCGTGGTGGGCCCCGTCGGGCTCGAACCGACGACCCGCGGATTAAAAGTCCGCTGCTCTGCCAACTGAGCTAGAGGCCCGCCTCCCAGCCTACCGGCCCGCGCCGCCCAGCGCTCGGGGGTAGCGTGGCCGCCATGGCTGAGCGACCTGACCGCCCGCAGCGCCCCCACCGCCCCATGCGGGTGCCGTCGTCGCACTTCGAGGCCTACGAGGGCGGGCTCGACCCGGCCGTGCAGTTGCGCATCGCCCACGACAGCGCGCGGGCTCTCGTGCACCGCGTGCGCGCCGCCAGCGCCGACGACGCCGATGTGGTTGAGCGCATGGTCGCCTACACCGACGAGCACGGACTCGACACGCTCGCCGAGCTGTGGGCGCAGGCCGGCCCGCGCACCCTGCCGGGCGCTCTGTGGCGGCTGTCGCTGCTGCGCGCGATGATTCGCCAGGATGCTCGGGGCACCGCCCTCATTTATCAGCGCGGATCTGAGGTGCTCGCTTCGAGCGCCCACGTCGTCGTTGCCGGCGCGGAGGCGCCCACCGGCCCGGACGAGATCCTCCGGCTCGCCGACCAGGTCTTGCGGGGTGCGTACTCGGGAGACTTCGCTGTCGCGCTCGACCGCGCGGCGGCGTTCTGTCGGGTGTCGGCTGCGGGTGCAGCCGACCTCGCCGACGACGCGGATGCGGGTCGTGATGACGAGCGCGCCGCTGCGATGACGGGGCGAGCATCCCGCCTCACCGAAAGCGCGGACGACTTCACGGCCTGCGCCGCCCTCGAGCGCCGCGCGGCCCTCGACTAGTTCGGGCGGTCAGGCGGCGCGCGTCGCGCCGCGCGTGCGGCGTGCTCCAGCCCATGTGCCCCACGTCCCACCGCGTGCGCCGCGCCCCTATCCACGCCCCTCGCGCAGCCTCGCGCCGAAACAAGGCTTCGCGTCGAGTCCCCGCATCGCTCACGTGTGTTTCGGCACGAACCCTCTTTTCGGTGGCCACGGACTCGGCTCCGGAGCCCGTGTGGTGGTCTGGAGTCAGGTTGATGGGGCTCTAGGTCATCGAACCGCCTCCAGTCCGGCGTCAGCGTGGCTCTCGTCCGGGGATCCTGCCCCGGCCCGGCCATCACCGTGCGGGTGTGCGCAATGTGCGTAGTCGTGAACCTGCACGACGTGCGCAATCCCGCACGGGCCGGTGTTCGACACGCCCGGGATCGGCCCGCACCTGGCAATCCGCGGAATATCCCCGCGCGCACTGCCGTTAGTCTTGTGCAGCCGGTCCGCAGTAACCCCGGGCTCCAACTTTCGCCGTTACGAGCGGCCACGCGCCGAGAGGCGTTCTGCGGGCCGGCTTTTTCGTGCCCGCACGCGGCCGCGCGCCCCCCGCGTGCTCGACCGCACGCGGCCGCACGCCCCCCGCGTGCTCGACCGCACGCGGCCGCGCGCCCCCCGCGTGCTCGACCGCGCCCCCGCGCGCCGCCGCGCCCGACCGTGCACCCTTGCGGTCCCGCCCTTCACTCCGTGTCGGCGCACGCCCGTGAGCGTGCATTGGCGAGCCGGGCACAGGCGTCTCCGCGATCCTGGGCACCGGACCGAACCCACCCTCGCGCGAAGTCATGCCCCGATCGGCTGGACTACTCCGGTGTAGGAACTCCTACAGCGGAGTAGTCGCCCGCACCCCGGGGTTGAGTTTCGAACTCGCCGCGCCCGCGCGTTCGGCCGCGCTCGAGCCTGCGCTGGTCGTTGCCGCGCCCACCGCGCTGCCGCGCCCACCGCGCCCACCGCGCTGCCGCGCCCACCACGCCCGCCGCGCTCCCGCGCCCACCGCGTCCACCGCGCCCACCGCGCTGCCGCGCTGCCGCGCCCACCGCGCTCCCGCCCCAGCCCTTCGTCCCGCGCACCGCTCCAACCCCGCCCCACCCCTCACCCCGAACCTGAGAGTCACCTCAACGCGCCGATCCGGCCCAAACCACATCCCCGTCGCCCCCGAACACTGGGCATGACATCGACCACGTTCGGCTCCCGCACCGCGCGGCGCACCTCCCCGGTGCGTGCGGCGCTCGCCGCGGCGACGCTGGCTGCCCTCCTCGGGGTGACGGGATGCGCATTCGCGACATCCCCGACCGCCGAGCCGAGTGCATCCATCGCCCCCGACGCGCAGCGCGACGAGCCGAACACCGCCACCGACGATGCCGAGCCGGCCGTTCCGGCCGAGCCCGGCCCCGACGAGGTCATCACGATCGGCCTGCGGTTCACGCCGCAGACGATCACGGTGCCCGTCGGAACGACGGTGACCTGGCGCAACGCCGAGGGGATCGGTCACACGATCACCTCGGGCGTCTGGGGGGACATCAACGAGACCACGGGTCTCCGCGGCAGCCAGGAGGCCGATGGCATGTTCCGTCACGCGCTCGCGCGGGCCGGAGAAGAGGGGGACACCTTCTCCTTCACATTCACCGAACCGGGGGAGTACCCGTACTTCTGCGAGCCCCACCTGACGATGAACGGTTCCGTCATCGTCGAGGCGGCCAGCTAGCGGGATGCACGGGGCACTGCCCCAGCACACAGCCACATTCGGCACGAATCACCGACAACCAACCGCGGTGACTCACCACACACAAGGAGATACGCACCATGCGCAAGGTAACTGCATTCGCTGGCCTCGGCCTCGCCGCCGCCCTCGTCCTGACCGGCTGCGCCGCCGAGGCGGAGGCTCCGGCCGACGAGCCCACGATGGAGCAGCCGGCCCCCGAGGCCGAGGCTCCCACGATCGACACGGTCAACAGCGACGGAGCGACCCTCCGCGCCACGCTGACCGCCCTGCTCGCCGACCACGTGTACCTCGCCGGCGCCGCCATCAACCAGGCGCTCGCCGACGGTGGCGACCTCGAGACCCCGGCGGTGCAGGCTGCCGTTGCGGCCCTCGACGAGAACTCGGTCGAGGTTGCCGCGCTCGTCGGCTCGGCCTACCCCGACGCCGAGCAGCCGTTCCTCGACTCGTGGCGCTCGCACATCCCGTTCTTCGTGAACTACACCCTCGGCAAGGCGACGGGTGACGACGCGCTGGCCGACCAGGCTGTCGCCGATCTGAACGCCTACGCCGTGTCGTTCGGTGAGCTGATCAACTCAGTCGTTCCCGAGCTGCCCGCCGAAGCCGTGCAGGCCGAGCTGGAGATGCACGCCGTCACGCTGCTCGCGGCGATCGACGCGAACATCGCCGGCGACCCGGCCTACTTCGACCTCCTCAAGGAGGCCGCCAGCCACATGCCGATGACCGCCAACGCTCTGGCCGGCGGCATCGCGGCGAACCTCGGCCTGCAGTAGGGGCCGACACCTCACCGGAGTTGTTCCTCCAACAAGGTGAACCCGGAAACGCCGGGCGGGACTGCATTCCCGCCCGGCGTTTTCGCGCGCCCAGGGCGCAATCCGCGTGAACTCGAGCCCGTTTGCGCACACTGTGCGGCGTTTCGCGTGCCCGCTGGGGGCCAACCCGCTCGTGTTCGGGGCCGGGCGGGGCCCGG
>NZ_JBKBPI010000004.1:0-227410 GCF_046293215.1 Microcella sp.
AACCTCGATCCTGGACACCCTCAACCACTGCTTGAGACAGGCGCGCCGCCGGTCACCCCTTGGAATCAATCATCTAGACTGGCCCGTTATGAATCCTGACGGCCCGCTCATCGTGCAGAGCGACCGAACCGTGCTGCTCGAGGTTGCGAACCCGCACGCCGATGACGCCCGCCACGCGCTCGCGGTGTTCGCCGAACTCGAGCGCGCCCCCGAGCACATCCACACCTACCGCATCACCCGGCTCGGTCTGTGGAACGCCCGCGCTGCGGGTCACGACGCCGACGAGATGCTCGCGGTGCTGGAGAAGTATTCGAAGTTCCCGGTGCCCGCGTCGGTCGCGATCGACATCGCCGAGACCGTCGGCCGATACGGCCGACTCGTGGTGGAGCGCGACGATGAGGGCCTGGTACTGCGGTCGACCGATCGCGCGGTCTTGACCGAGATCGCATCGAACAAGCGCATCGCTCCTCTGCTGGAGGGCCGCATCGACGAGCACGCGTATCGCCTGCAGGCCTGGGCGCGGGGGCAGGTGAAGCAGGAGCTCGTCAAGATCGGCTGGCCCGCCGACGATCTGGCCGGCTACACGCCGGGCACGCCGCACCCGATCGACCTCGACACCGCCGACTGGAACCTGCGGCCCTACCAGCAACAGGCCATCGACCAATTCTTTGTCGGCGGCTCCGGCGTTGTGGTGCTCCCCTGCGGCGCCGGCAAGACGCTCGTCGGCGCGGGAGCCATGGCGTCGGCGGCGACCACCACACTCATCCTGGTCACCAACACGGTGTCGGCCCGGCAGTGGCGCGACGAGTTGCTGCGCCGCACGACACTCACCCCCGATGAGATCGGCGAGTACTCGGGGCAAGTGAAGGAAATCAAGCCGGTCACGATCGCCACGTACCAGATCCTCACCGCGAAGCGAAAGGGCGAGTACGCGCACCTCGCCCTGCTCGACGCACTCGACTGGGGCCTCATCGTCTACGACGAGGTCCACCTGCTTCCCGCGCCCGTCTTCAAGCTCACCGCCGAGCTGCAAGCTCGGCGCCGCCTCGGCCTGACGGCGACCCTCGTCCGCGAGGACGGCCGCGAAGGCGACGTCTTCAGCCTCATCGGCCCGAAACGGTTTGACGCCCCCTGGAAGCAGATCGAGCAACAGGGCTACATCTCACCGGCCGCCTGCTTCGAGGTGCGCGTCGACCTTCCGCCGGATGAGCGGCTCGAGTACGCGGCGAGCGCCGACGACCAGCGCTACCGGCTCGCGGCCACGGCGCCCGCGAAACGGGAGGTGGTGAAGCGTCTCGTCGACCGTCACGCGGGCGAGCGCATTCTGATCATTGGCCAGTACCTCGACCAGATCGACGAATTGGCCGACGAGCTCGGGGTGCCCCAGCTGACGGGGTCGACACCGGTCGACGAACGCGAGCGTCTGTTCCAGGAGTTCCGCGACGGTACGACCCCCGTGCTCGTCGTGTCGAAGGTCGCGAACTTCTCGGTCGACCTTCCCGAGGCGACGGTGGCAATTCAGGTGTCCGGCTCATTCGGCTCGCGCCAAGAAGAGGCGCAGCGTCTGGGTCGCCTGTTGCGCCCCAAGCAGAGCGGAATTCCGGCGAGCTTCTACACGCTCGTTGCCCGCGACACGGTCGATCAGGATTTCGCGCAGAACCGCCAGCGCTTCCTCGCCGAACAGGGCTACAGCTACGAGATTCTCGACGCGCACGCGCTCGACGAGGCGGCCTGATTCAGCAAGCCCGCCCCGCGCATCCCGCCATTATCGGCGCGGCGTTCAGGAAACCTTCAGTGCACGCGCAGATACTTGCGGCATGGCTGACGGACCCAAGATTCTCATCGTTGACGACGAGCCCAACATTCGCGACCTGCTGACGACCAGTCTGCGGTTTGCCGGATTCGCCGTTCGCGCGGTGAGTAACGGCGCCCAGGCCATCTCCGCGGTGCTCGAAGAAGAGCCCGACCTGATCATCCTCGATGTCATGCTTCCCGACATCAACGGGTTCGGGGTGACCAAGCGTCTGCGCTCGAGCGGCTACACGAGCCCCATCCTTTTCCTCACAGCCAAAGACGACACCGACGACAAGATCATGGGCCTGACCGTCGGCGGCGATGACTACGTCACGAAGCCGTTCAGCCTCGACGAGATCGTCGCGCGCATCAAGGCGATCCTCCGCCGCACCATGCAGGAGGAGGACGACGCGATCATCCGCGCGGGCGAGCTCACGATGGACCAGGACACGCACGAGGTGACGGTCGGCGACGTCGTCATCGAGCTGAGCCCCACCGAGTTCAAGCTGCTGCGCTACCTCATGCTGAACCCCAACCGCGTGCTGTCGAAGGCGCAGATCCTCGACCACGTGTGGGAGTACGACTTCAACGGCGACGCCGGCATCGTCGAAAGTTACATCTCGTACCTGCGCCGCAAGCTCGATCAGCACACTGACGAGCCGCTCATCCAGACCAAGCGCGGCTTCGGGTACATGCTCAAAGCCTCCAAGTAGTGGCTAGAGCGGCCGGCATGGCTGACCTCGATGCATGAGCAACTGAGCGCGTGGTGGGAGGGAATCTCCCTCCGCTCGAAAATCACGGGAGTGACCGTGCTTGTCGTGACCTTCGGGCTGTTGGTCGTGGGCACGGGAACGCTGACGACGCTGCAGCGCACTCTTGTTGACGAGGTCGACCGCCAGATTGGTCAGGCGGCGACAGAGTTGCGCGAGTTGCTGTCATCAGAGAACGGCGAGCGCGCGCAGTTCACCACCGACCAGTTCGACGAATTCACCACCCTCACGCCGTCGGTCTTCTCCGCCCCGTTCTACTTCGGCGCGGTGGATGCGAGTGGTGAGGTCATCGACGACAACGTCGCCGACTACGCCCGCGACAGCGCGCCCGACCTCTCACGACTGACCGCTGACTTCGTCGCGGACCTCGACGGCGGCGTCACCCTGACCAGCGAGAACCGCACCACACAGTGGCGCATCGCCACGTACCCGCTCCGGGTGACCAACCTCGAGACGGGCGAGTCGCAGCAGGCGACGCTCGTCGTCGGCGCGAACCTCTCCGACACCAACAACGTGATCGGCTCGTTCGCCTCGATCTTCCTCGGTTTTGGACTGGTCGTTGTCATCATGTCGGCGGCCATCACCCGGCTGCTCGTGACGACCACCTTCCGGCCGCTGCGAGAAGTCGAAGCGACGGCCGCGCGGTTCGCTGGGGGTGACTTCAGCCAGCGCCTGTCGGGGGCGACGCCGAACACCGAGGTGGGCCGCCTCAACCGCTCGCTCAACACCATGCTGTCGCGCATCGATCGCGCGTTCGCTGACCGCGCGGAAACCATCAGTCGGATGCGCCGCTTCGTCGGCGACGCCAGTCACGAACTGCGCACCCCCCTCGTCAGCCTTCGCGGGTATGCCGAGCTGTATCGGATGGGCGCGATCCAGAAAGAGGAGGACGTCGCCCAGGCAATGGAGCGCATCGAGAAGGAGGCGATGCGCATGAGCTCGCTCGTCTCCGACCTGCTCGAGCTCGCGCGTCTCGACGAGCAGCGCCCCATCGAGAAGGTGCCTGTCGACCTTGTACCGCTCGCTCGCGACGCGGCGTTGGACGCGATGGCAGGTTCGCCCGATCGATCGGTGACCGTCGTTGTCGACGACCGCCCCGCATCCACCGCGATGTCTGTCGCGATCGACAGCGACCAGGAGGTGCCGGGAAGCACGAGCGCCACCCGGCGCCGCGCCAGCGCCGCGCTCGCCCGCCTGCGCCCGAAGCGGCGCGCCGTCGCCACCGCCGATGCGCCCGAGCTCGCGGGCCGACTGAGCATTCCCGAGCTACCCCCGGTGAGCGCCGTCGTGGCCGGCGACGAGAACAAGCTGCGCCAGGTCGTCACGAACCTGATCGGCAATGCCCTGCGCTTCACCCCGGAGGGCAGCCCCATCGAACTGGTCGTGAGCGTCGATGACGCCGCTGGCATGGCGACGCTGTCTGTCGTCGACCACGGAGAGGGCATTCCAGCGCAGCTGAAGGAGAAGATCTTCGACCGCTTCTTCCGCGCCGACTCCTCGCGCACGCGCGACACAGGAGGCTCGGGGCTGGGTCTGGCGATCGTCTCTTCGATCGTTGCCAACCACGGCGGCCGCATTGACGTGCTGGACACTCCCGGGGGCGGTGCGACCTTCCGTGTTGCCCTCCCGCTCCTCCCCAATGAGCCCGCCGCCTCGGAGTCACCGGCCGACGAGGTGTAGCCCGGCCAACGAACCGCGGCGCTCTACCTTCTGGGCGATCGGCACGCACGGTGCGCGCCGAATGGGAGGAGACACCATGACTCGCTATCACGTCGATGCCGATGCCCTGTTGAGCGCGACCTCAACCACCACCGCGACCATCGGTCGCCTGCAGGCAGAGTGCGCGGGCCTCACCAGCCAGTTGTCCGCCCTGCAGGGCAGTTGGTCGGGCAATGCGGCCAGCGCGTTCCAAACGCTGGTGGCTGAATGGATGGCGACGTACAGCCGGCTCGAGCAGAACCTCGCGGCGCTCAACCACGCGCTCGGCCAGGCGGGCAGGCAGTACGCCGAGATTGAGCAGCAGGCTGCATCCATGTTCATGCGGTGACGCCGACCAGACGAACACTCTCGGGGAAGTCGGGGAGCAGCGGCCATACAGTGGTCGCTGTGACCCGCTTCTCTGACGACATCGTGGGTGCCGTGCTGCACCACATGAATGACGACCACTCTGACGACAGCCTGCTCATTGCGCGCGCCTTTGGCGATCGTGGCGCGATTCGCTCTCGCATGGTCGATGTGACGATGGACGCCGGCCACTGGGTGTACGAAATCGGTGACGGACTCGGCGAGCGCGCACTCTCGGTGCGCTGGTCGCGCACCATCAGCGAGCGGGCCGAGATCCGTCGCGAAATCGTCGCCCTGTACGACCGGGCCTGCGCCATCCTTGGCGTTACTCCGCGGCCGCACTAAGCGCCGCGGCGGGGGCTTCCCCCGCGGTGACGGATGAGGTTAGGATTGCCTTACCTAATCCCGACCCGGAGCAGCATGACCGTCGCCGAGCCCACCCCCACCACCGTCGTCCCGTTCTCGGCACTGATCCGCGAACGATCACGAACCAGCCACGGCACGAGCGAAGGCACGTCGTTCATGACCGACCTGCTGTCGGGCGCCGGATCGCGCGACGACTACATCGCGCTAGTTCGGCAGCACCACGAGATCTACGCCGCCCTCGAAGCGGGGGCCGAGGCTCTTCGCGCCGACCCGACGGTCGCCCCCTTCCTCTCCCCCGCGCTGACCCGGCTCCCGGCACTCACGACTGACCTGACGTTTCTCGTCGGAGACGATTGGATGACGCGCATCCCGCTCCTGCCGGTGACCGAACGCTACGCCGCGCGCATCCGCGAGGTGTCTGCATCATGGCCGGCCGGCTACGTCGCCCACCACTACACGCGATATCTCGGCGATCTGTCGGGCGGCCTGCACATCGGGCGCGTTCTCGCGCGTCGCTTTGGATTCGAAACCAACGGCATCGGCTTCTACCTGTTCGACCAGATCGCCGACCCCGCAGCATTCAAAGACACCTACCGCGCCCAGCTGGATGCGGTGACGTGGGACGACGCCGAGCGTGAGCGCGTCGTCGGCGAGGTGCTTGCCGCCTACCGCTTCAATACCGCGGTGTTCGTGGCCCTCGACGAGGCCCGCAGCACACGCGCTGCCTGATTCGCCGCGCCGCGACGCTGGGGCTAGACGCCCAGTCGACCAAAGACGTGTGGAGCCAGTACGGACACCAGCATGTAGCTGGGGATTACCGCGGCGAACGCTGCAGCACGGAGCGTCCACGTTCGCGGAATGAGAACGAGGATTGCCACGGCGGACGCGACGTCAATCATCGCCTGGACGGGTCGAACGGTTGACCAGAAATAGTCCGGCATTGACTCGGTCAGTGCGATCAGAAGGCGTGGAACCGCGCCGCTCACGAGACACAATCCAGCCATCAGCGCTGCGAGCACCGCAGAGTACCAGCGGTCTGCCACGCTGCTCCAGTGCACGATGGCCGCACCCATTGGCACGACGACGAGCGCGAGGGCAAGCCAGATGGTGACCTCTCGGCCGAGAGGGATCCCCAGCACCACAAACGAGGTGACGTAGTACCCGCTACACATCGCGACGAAACCGAGCACTGCGCGCAGGGAAGCACGCGCCACGTCATTCGACATCACAGCGATGACGACGAGGGCAACGACCCACACGGAGAGATAGGTGGCAGCGTCGCTCAGCCAGGTTTCTGACAGATCCGCGTACTTCGCGAGCACGCCCGCGGCGAATCCTGCGGGAACAAAGACCCCCGTCACGATGGCAGCGCGCGGCCGAGCTGGTGTGCTCCGGTGACGGTCGGTATCGCGACGATGCATCGACGAAAAAGCCACGGGCCCAGTAAAGCAGGATTCCCGTCAGCGAGACTCGCGGGCCAGAGCGGTGCGCGGCGGCCGATCCCGACGCTGTGACACGCGAAACGGGGCGGCCTCCCGAAGGAAGCCGCCCCGCGTGTGCGTTGCGTGAGGTGGAGGACTAGAAGTCCATGCCGCCCGACGGGTCACCCATGGGTGCCGGGTTCTTCTCCGGCTTGTCGGCAACGACGGCCTCCGTGGTGAGGAAGAGACCAGCGATCGACGCGGCGTTCAGCAGCGCCGAGCGGGTCACCTTCACCGGGTCGGCAATGCCGGCGCCGAGCATGTCGACGTACTCGCCGGTGGCCGCGTTGAGGCCGTGGCCGACCTCGAGGTGGCGCACCTTGTCGGCGACGACGCCGGGCTCGAGGCCCGCGTTCAGGGCGATCTGCTTGAGCGGGGCGTCGATCGCAACCTTCACGATGTTGGCACCCGTCGCCTCGTCACCGGTCAGACCCGTGAGGGCGTCCGACTCGAACGCGATCTTTCCGGCCTGGATGAGGGCCACACCACCACCGGCGACGATGCCCTCTTCGACGGCAGCCTTCGCGTTGCGGACGGCGTCCTCGATGCGGTGCTTGCGCTCCTTGAGCTCGACCTCGGTCGCCGCGCCGGCCTTGATGACGGCAACGCCGCCGGCCAGCTTCGCGAGGCGCTCCTGCAGCTTCTCGCGGTCGTAGTCGGAGTCGGTGTTCTCGATCTCGGCACGGATCTGCTTGACGCGGCCGGCGATGGCGTCGGCGTCACCGGCACCCTCAACGATCGTGGTCTCGTCCTTGGTGATGACGACCTTGCGGGCGCGACCGAGCAGGTCGAGGGTGGCGTTCTCGAGCTTGAGACCGACCTCCTCGCTGATGACCTGGCCACCGGTGAGGATGGCAATGTCTTGCAGCATGGCCTTGCGGCGGTCACCAAAGCCGGGAGCCTTGACGGCGACCGACTTGAAGATGCCGCGGATCTTGTTCACGACGAGCGTCGCGAGAGCCTCGCCCTCGACGTCCTCGGCGATGATGAGCAGCTGCTTGCCGCTCTGGATCACCTTGTCGACGATCGGGAGCAGGTCCTTGATGGCCGAGATCTTGCCGTTCACGATCAGGATGTACGGGTCTTCGAAGACCGCCTCCTGACGCTCCGGGTCGGTCACGAAGTACGCCGAGAGGTAGCCCTTGTCAAAGCGCATACCCTCGGTCAGCTCGAGCTCGGTGCCGAAGGTGTTCGACTCCTCGACGGTGACGACACCCTCCTTGCCCACCTTGTCGATGGCCTCGGCGATCAGCGCGCCGATCTCGGGGTCGGCGGCCGAGATGCTCGCGGTCGCGGCGATCTCTTCCTTCGTCTCGACCTCCTTGGCGCTCTTCAGCAGCTCGTCCGAGACAGCCTTGGTCGCCTTCTCGATACCGCGCTTGAGGCTGATCGGGTCGGCGCCGGCCGCGACGTTGCGCAGGCCCTCACGCACGAGCGCCTGGGCGAGAACGACCGAGGTGGTCGTGCCGTCACCGGCGACGTCATCGGTCTTCTTCGCGACCTCCTTGACGAGCTCGGCACCGATCTTCTCGTTCGGCTCCTCCAGCTCGATTTCCTTGGCGATCGACACACCGTCGTTCGTAATCGTGGGGGCGCCCCACTTCTTCTCGAGAACGACGTTGCGGCCGCGGGGGCCGAGCGTCACCTTCACGGCGTCGGCCAGGATGTTGAGGCCACGCTCCAGGCCGCGACGGGCCTCTTCGTCAAAAGCAATGATTTTAGCCATGTGTATCTTTCGTCCCTCCCGGACGCAGTACGTACGGTAGCTCTGGCACTCGCAGAGAGTGAGTGCTAACTGATTTTGGCACTCTCCACCACCGAGTGCAAGCCAGGGAGGGGCGGAAGGTCAGCCGGCCGTGATCGTTGCGTCTCCGCTGCGCGGCACCAGCTCGACCCACGTGTTTCCAGGGGCAAGTCGCACGGCCACGCCGTGCTCGTCGACGATGCGGATCGGATCGGTCATCGAGGCCTTCGACCAGGTCACGGGCACGGTGCGCCCTCCGGTAGCGACGAAGCCCGTGCCGCTCTCACCCGCCAGGAACGTCGTCGGGATGTTCTGGATCGTCTCGACGCGCACGCGCAGGACGACGACATTCGTGGCACTGAGCCGCGTGCCGCTGGCGGCGTTGTCGGGGTTGCCGCCCTGCGACCGCAGCCACGCCCCCTGGTCGGCGCTCCACTGCCAGCCCGACTGCCCAATCTGGCCGTAGCGCAGGGCGAGCGCGGATGCGGGGCTCCCATCGCGCACGGCGGTGGCGTTCTCGAGGCGATCAGCGAACGCGAACTGCTGGACGGGCGGTGCGTCGCTGGCATAGCGGTCAACGAGCTGCGCGGCGCGCGCGATGACGTTGTGGGGCGCCGGTCGCGGCAGACCCCGATAGAGCAGGTCGGAGTCGTTCCCGAGGTCGAAGATGATGTTGCGCACCGGAGTGTTGCGCATGGCGTCGATGAAGCGGGGCTGAGCGCCCGAGTACGCGAGGATCCCGCCGAGTGGGGAGACGATGTCCGGGTCCATCGGGCGCACGGAGCGAACCGGACCCACCTCGTCGGGAAGGTCGCTATGCCAGGAGGCGGCGTAGCGGATCGAGCCCCCTTCGACGAGCTCGACGTGCACGATATCGGCCCGATCGAGTCCGACCTGGGGCCGCGCGAGCGGGGCGTTGTCGATCTTCGCCGAGAGCACGGGGCGGTCAAGAGCACCCGGCTCGATGACCTCTCCCGTCAACGGAGCAAGCGCGTACGGCGGAGGCGCCTCGTACGTCGAGGTGTACGTCGGCTCGGGTTCGGGGCTCGGGGTCGGCGACGCTGTCTCCAGCGGTCGCTCCTCGGGGGCGCAGGCTGCGACGCCGATCAGGAGGGCAACGGTGGCGACGAGCGCGCCGGAACGGCGAAGAGCAGTGCTGCGCATGGCCAGAACCCTAACCCGGTCGCGCGTGTCGCCGTGGACGTGACGCGCGCGAGCTCACGCCAGGACGGTGACGTTCTCGGCCTGCGGGCCCTTGGTGCCTGCCCCGATCTCAAAGCGGACGGCCTGCCCCTCCTCGAGCACCTTGTATCCGGGCATGTCAATCGACGAGTAGTGCACGAAGACGTCCGTGCCGTCTGCCTCGAGCGTGATGAAGCCGAAACCCTTCTCGGCGTTGAACCACTTGACGGTTCCGTTGGCCATGCTGTGACTCTTTCTGATGCGGTGAACGACAGGGCACGCGAGCGCTGTCATTCGGCACAGTAGCGATCCGGCAGATACCGCGAAAGAGAATCCGATCACTCGTTACCGCCCGGTAACGGCGCGGAAACGTGGCCGCTTAGCTGGCGGCGCGCAGCTCGTAGTCGGTTCCGAGAACGATCGTGATCGGTGCGCCGGGGAACGCATCCGTCAACTCGATGTCCGCGACGCCGTCGAGCAGCTCGACCATGCCCCGCGCCACGGGTTCGAGGTCGGCGCTCGTGTAGTACACGACCGTCTCTTCGACGTCGGCGGTGGCCGCCTGAGTAACGGTTCCAACGGGCCAGCCGCGAGCATCCAGCGCGCTTTGCGCCTGCGGACCGCGCCCCACCGACCCGGTGCCGTCAAGAATCGTGATGGTGAAGCCTTCGGGCAGGTTCGCGTCGGCGGCGTCCGTGATCGGCTCCGGCTGGGGCTCGCCGGGTTCGCCCGGCGCGTCCGGATCGTCGCTCGGGGGCGCCGTCAGGACGGGGATATCCAGCTCGAGCCGATCATCGATCGCCGCCAGGCCGATCAACCCGGCCACAACCAGCACGACGGAGGCAGCGGCGCCGATGCCCACGAGTTGCCACGTCGCCGCTCGGCTGCGCGGAGCCCGATGAGCGCCCACTCGACCGCTCTCGAGCGGCAGATCGTCGAAACGATCGGGCGGAAAATCGGGCATGAGGGCTTTCTCGGCTCAGGAGGCGACGGTGTCGCGGCGGGTGCGCCGGCGGGTGGCTCGCGCGTCACGCACCTCGTGCAGCCTGCTCACGAGAATGGGGTCGTATGCGTGCGACGCCGCGTCGTCGATGACGGTGTTCAGCACCTGATAGTACCGGGCCGGTGACCAGCCGAATTCTGCACGGATCCGGCGTTCTTTCGCCGCGCTGTGGCCCCACCACTCGCGCTCGAACTCGAGCACGCGCCGCGCGCGCTCGGAGAGCGCGGACGCGTCAGCCGGGTTAGCCATGGCCTCATGCTACGGGCGTGTCCGACGGACGCTGGGCGGCTCGCGGAGGACCATCAGACTCGCAGGTTAGGCTTACCTAAGCCCCTCTGCCCATCGCTCCGGAGCCCCATGCCCATGACCGTTCGATACCGCGTCGCGCGCGCGCTCGCGGTCGCATCGGCGCTCGCGCTGGTCGCCGGATGCACGACCCCCGGAGCGCCGGGAGCATCCGACCCCGACGTGGTCGGCGACCGCCCTCCGCTGAGCGACATCGCCCTCCTGGAGGATCCCCGCACGCAGGGCGGAGCCGCGACGGCGCTGATCGCCGATGCCGCCATCGAGCCGGTCCTCGAGAACCCTTCGGCGATACTCCCCACGACCGTGACTTCGCGCGATCTCGACGGCGACCGCGACATCGAGGTGACGAGCGCCGAGCGGGTTCTCGCCCTCGACATCGCCGGGTCGATCGCGGCCACAACGTGGGCGCTCGGGTTCGGCGATCGACTGATCGGGCGCGACGTGTCAACGACTTTCCCCGGCACGGAGGACCTGCCGCTCGTGACGAGCTCAGGGCACGCGGTCAGCGCCGAGTCCGTCTTGTCGCTGCGCCCCGACCTGATCATCACGGACGGCACCGTGGGTCCCACCGATGTACTCGTACAGCTGCGGTCGGCGGGCATCACGGTCGTCTATGTCGACGTCGAGCCTGGCCTTGCCGCGCCCGCCACCCTGGCTCGCGAGGTTGCGGCCGTCTTTGGCGCTCCGGAGGCAGGCGAGCTGCTCGCCGAGCGACTCGACGCGGAGCTGGAGGCTGTGCTGGCCGACATCGCCGCAATCGCGCCGGACACGCCCGAACGCCGCGTGCGCATCCTGTTCCTGTACCTGCGCGGGGCCAGCGGCATCTACTACCTGTTCGGTGAGGAGTCGGGGGCCGACGAGCTCATCGAAGGCCTCGGCGGTGTCGACGTGGCCGGCGAGATCGGCTGGGTGGGTTTGCGCCCCATGACCGACGAAGCGCTCATCGCCGCCGATCCTGACCTCATCATGGTGATGTCCAGCGGCCTGGCGAGCGTCGGCGGCGTCGAGGGATTGCTCAGCGAGAAGCCCGCCATCGCGCTGACCTCTGCCGGTCAGAACGGCCGGTTCGTCGACATGGCCGACGGCGAGGTGTTGAGCTTCGGGCCCCGCACGCCGCTCGTGCTCGACGCGCTCGCCCGCGCGATCTACGGCACAGACGACTAGCGGCTCACTCGGTCGCGATCGGCGACGCCCAGCGGTCAATGCGCTCACCGTGGGGGCTGACGATGGCGATCGGCTGGCCGTCGCGGCTGAGGAGAAAATCATCGTCGGAGCCGGGTAGCCGAGCCTCGGCGCGCTCGGCGACATCGGGCAGGACACGACGGCCGTCGAGAGAGACCCACACGTCGCTGAGTTCCCGAGCCAGCTCACCGAAGCGAACCCGCGCTTCGGGGGCGAGATACACGAGCACCGCGGGGCTCCAGATCACCCGAACCGCGTCGTCGGGCATCTCGGCCACGGCCGCACGCAGACCGTCGACAGCATCGCCTGCCACGACACGGGGAGGATGCGCGTGCGCAATGCGCAGGGCTGCGTCGAGTTGGCGAGCCCGGTCGCGCTCCTCCGGCCAGATGAGGGTGCGCAACCATCGCTCGTCGTCGGCGACGCCGAGACTCAGTGGTCGCCGCTCCAGGCCCGCGCGCCAGACGATGTCGGGTCGACTTCTCGGTGCCGGGACACCCTCGCCCAACTGACAGTCGAGGGCGAGAGCGTCACCCTCATCGTCAACGGCGTCGATCACCGATACCGGCTCGGTGCCGCGCCAGAAGGTGTGGCGGTAGCGGTCGACGAGCAACCCGAGGCCGATCGATGCACCGACCTCCAGCAGAGCAATCGGCTCGCGGATGCCATCGAGCGCCGCGACCAGAGCGGAGGCACGTCGCGGGTCATTCGTCTGCGTGGCGCGATTGCGCGCGACCGCCTCGACCGCGTCCCACTCCCCCTCCACCCAGGCGCGCGCATCCCCCGCTGGCGACAGCCCCGTGAAGCGGGCTGCGGCGAGGATGAGCACGGGCTGGCGGCACGCGACGGGCAGCGTGTCGATGAGCGCCATCGCGTCGGGGTCGTCGGCGAGATCCCGGGCCCACCGCGCGTAGACCGCCGAGCGGCCAGCCGCTTCGCGGGCGAAGCGACGGTACCGTTCGGCGGTCGACGTCACGCTCGCATCCTGCCACGCAGGACGCGCCGTCGTTACGCGGCGCGGCGGCGCAGCACCATCACGGCCAGCGCAACGATCACGGCCAGCAGCACGGCGATGATGGCGATCAGCACGCTGGTCGATTCCGCGGCAGGGGCGGGATCGGCGCCGGATCCGTTCGCCGCATCTCCGTCGAGGTCGGCCGGCGCCGCCGTGGCGGGACTCGCAGCGCAATCGCTGGGGATCGAGTACGCGAGCGTGATCGGGTCAAACTCTTCGCCGGCGGGGTACGTGCCGAACGCCTCGGCGCCCGCCACCGTGAGCGTCGTCGGAATTCCCGTGATCGTCACGGTGCCGTTCTCGCGGCTGCCGCTGGTGGCCCCGGCCAGGTTCAGTTCGAGGAAGCGCACGTCACGTGCCTCCACCTCTTCGAAGTCTTGGCGGGTGCCGGTCAGATCGGCAATGAGCTCCGCGGTCGTCGAACTCGTGAAGACAATCCGCGGGTTGGCGATCAGGGTGTCAAGGATGCCCTCGTGCCCCGTAAATCGAATGGCGCCCGCAAAGGCGATCTCCCCGGTGCGCGCGGCAGGGTTCACGGCACCGGTTCCGCCCCCGAAGGTGAACAGCGGCACCGCATACTCGGCGCCGTCGAGCACCTCCCAGCCGCCGCGAGCGATCGAGCCGCTGACGTATGCCCGGAAGCTTTCCTTGAAGCCCCAGTCGAGCTGGGCATCCGTCACCACGCACTGGTCAGCGTCCGTCGCGGTCAGCGCGGGGTCGACGATCTGCAGCACGACGCCGCGGTCGACCGAGCCCTGGAACGTGAGGGTGTGCTGGCCGACGAGGTCATCGGGGAGGCGACCAGTCCACACCGCCTGGCCGGAGGCATCCGCCGTCACCTCGCCGAGCAGGCGTGGCTCACTGTAGACGACGACGAGGATGCCCTCTTCACCGGGCGCGAAGCCGGTCGCTCGGGCCTCAATGCGGGCGCCCGGTAGCAGGTCACCGTCGCCACCGACGAGTTCGGCACCGGTCGTTGCCGGCGGCTCTGCGGGGATTCGCCGTTCGACAAATCGCGCCAGCTCGACAGCTCCCGGCGCGATGGCGGTGCCGGCGACCGCTCCGCCGCCCCCGGTCATCGCCGGGCTGCCGATGGTGAAGGTGACCGGGTCGAGGGCGGTTCCCGCCGGGTAAAACGCGTTGCCCTGGAAAGAGAACACGCTGGTCCCCGACCGCGTGAGGGTCGCGGGCACGCCCGAGTAGCGAATCGACCCGTCAGCACTCTCGGTGCGCGTACCTGCCGCCAGATTCAAGGTGGCGAGCGACACGGGGGTGCCGTTGACCACGACCGAGAGGGATGCACGGCTCGCCGACTCGATCGTCACGCGCGGATCGCGCAGGGTCACGTCGAGCAGGCCGCTGTGCCCGAGGTAGCGAACCTGGCCCGAGTACGCGACGGTTCCCGTCGAGCCCGTCGGCGATGGTCCGGCCTGGGGGAAGACGAGGTTCGCACCCTGCTGGCCGACGCCCGCCGCGGTGATTGAACCGCGCGCGATCGTGCCCGTCATGTACTCGCGGAATGACTGCTTGACACCCCACACGAGCGAGCCCGCTGTGACGTTCTCGCGCGGCGCCTCGGTGACCGGTGCGGGCACTGGTGCGGGCACCGTCGGGGTCGGCGTGGGGCGCGGGCCCGAGCCCGTGCCATCCGCCGCGAAGGTCAACGGTGTGAAGGTCTCGTACGGCGCGTAGACGGCTCCGGAGCCGGCGTAGGTGAACACGCCGAACGTGCCGGTCGCGAAGCGTTCAGCGTCGGCGCGCGAGACATCGAAGGTCACGGTGAACGACCCGTCCGGGTTGATCGGAACCGCTCCGGCCGAGGGTCCGCCGATGAGTTGCACATGCTCGGGGCCAACCACCCAGCGCTGTTGGGAGACTTGGCGAGCGGTGGGTGGCGCGTTCTGGCTCGGCTTCCACACGTCGAGGACCGAGCCCAGAATCACGAAGGTTCCGGCGTACTGGCCCATCAGCGGCGGGCGCGTGCCGTTCGTGGCGGGCGCGTTGGGGGTGAACCCCGTGCCGCGGACGGTGATGGTCTGCCCCGCCGGGTTCAAGCCCGTCGTAGCGGACACGGAAACGGTCGGCTGAGTCGCACCGGGATCAGGCTGCGGCTCCGGCTCCGGCTCGGGGCTGGGCGTGGGGTCGGGTTGGGGGTCGGGCTCCGGGTCCGCAAAATTCAGCGCAGTGTACGTCTCGAACGGCGTGTAGCTCGCGCCGGATCCGGAGAACGTGTAGATGCCATACCGACCCCCATCGGGTGCGGTCTCGCTCGTTGCCACCGAGAATTCGATGGAGAACGAACCATCGGGGTTGATGGGCACGGCCCCGGCGGCCGCGCCGCCGACGGTCGCCACGTTTTCGGGGTTGACGACCCACTTCTGCTGGATGACCGGGCGGGCGCTCGACGGCGCTCCGGCACTCGGCTTCCAGTTCTCGAGGAACGCCCCGAAGGTGACGTAGACACCGCCGAAGACTCCTTGCAGGGGCCGGCGCGTGCCGTCGGTCGCCGGAGGGTTCGGCGAGAATCCCGTGCCCGTCACCGTGATGGTGTCGCCGGCCGGGTCGAGGCCCGTTGTCTTGGACACCGTGACGGTCGGCGTCGGGGCGAAGGCGAGGGGGGTGAAGGTTTCGAACGACGGCACCACCGCGCCCGAACCGGCAAAGGTATACACACCGAAGTTCGGCTGCGTGAGGGTCTCGGCAGCGGCCTGCGACACCGCGAAGTCGATGCTGAAGGAACCGTCGGGGTTGATGGCCACGGCTCCGGCCGCGGCGCCCCCGACGGTGGCGACATTCTCGGGGTTCACGACCCACTTCTGCTGAAGAACCTGGCGGGCGGTCGATGGGGCACCTGCGCTGGGCTTCCATACGTCGGCGACGGCACCGAGCACGACGTACACGCCACCAAAGACCCCCTGGAGGGGTCGGCGCGTGCCGTCGGTCGCGGGAGCATTCGGCACGAAACCACTACCGCTCACGGTGATAGTGTCACCGGCCGCGGTGAGGCCCTGCGTTTTCGAGACCGTCACCGTCGGAGTTGACGTCGTGGCGCCCGCAGCGGACTCCACGGGGGCAACGGTGAAAGCGAGAACGCAGGCCAGGGCGGCTGCGAGCGCGACGGCAAAGGGCCGCCGGCGATTGAGGGTGTGCACCGGGTGACTCCGTAGTCAGAAAGTGATTCAGGTTTTAGGTAAGGCTTACCTAACTCCAGAGTACGCGTTTTCGCGACGCGACCCTAATTCAACGCGATACCGCCTGGTCAGCCGCTGGGAGGCCGCACCATCGTGACGTGCGGAATGCCCGCCTCCACGTACTCGTCGCCGATCGGCACGAATCCCGCCCGAGCGTACAGCGGCTGCACATACGACTGAGAGTGCAGGGCGAGCGGCTCGTGCCCGAACTGGGCGACCACGTGCTCAACGAGGCGGAGCGCGAGGCCGCGACCGCGCGCATCCGCCCGCGTCACGACGCGCCCGATCAGGCGGCGTGCGCCGCCATGAGCGGGGTCAGGATGCTCGTCGTCGATGACACGGAGGTAACTGACCACGCCGCGATCGTCCCGCATCCACACGTGCAGGGTTGATTCGTCACGGTCGCGTTCGTCGAGTTCCGGCTCATCGATCTGCTGCTCGAGGTAGAAGACGACGGTGCGCAGCATGGCGATGTCGAAGAACTCATCGGCCGAAATGTGACTCCATGTTTTCTGCTCGATGGAAGGTTCCGGCACAAGCCCGAGTTTAATGGGGGGAGACGACGCGCCCGACGGGCGAGCAGGAGGAACCATGAGCGAGCAGACCACCGGCAAGTACCAGGTTGAAAAGACCGAAGACGAGTGGCGGGCCGAGCTCGGCGAGGAGCGCTATCAGGTGCTGCGCCAGGCCGGCACCGAGCGCGCCTGGACGGGCGAGCTGCTCGACGAGAGCCGCGCCGGCCTGTACACCTGCGGCGCCTGCGGGGCCGAACTGTTCCAGGCCGGCACGAAGTTCGACTCCGGCTGCGGCTGGCCGAGCTTCTACGAGTCGGTGCGCCCCGAGGCTGTTGAGCTGCTCGAAGACACCTCACTCGGCATGGTGCGCACCGAGGTGCGCTGCGCCACCTGCGGATCGCACCTCGGCCACGTGTTCCCCGACGGGTTCGGAACCCCCACGGGCAATCGCTACTGCATGAACTCGCTCGCCCTCGACTTCACCCCGGCCGACGACGCCGACCCGGCGTAGTCACTCACGCCAGCTGGCGAGCGCCGAGACGATAGTTCGCCCCGCGGTGCTCGTCGGGGAGTCGATCCCCGCGGCCGTGCAGCTTCTGCCGCAACGTGCCCTCCTCGTAGCCGTCGGGGTATAGCCCGCGCTCGCGCAGCACCGGGATGACGTGCTCGACCACATCGGCGAAGGTGCCGGGTGTCACGGCATAGGCGAGGTTGAAGCCGTCGACGTCGGTCTCGGCCACCCATCGCTCCAGCTCGTCGGCAATCTCGCTGCCCGAGCCCACGATGAGGGGTCCCAGCCCGCCGATAGCGCTGTGCCGGCCGATATCGGCGACCGTGAACTCGGTGCCGTGCTCGGCCGCGGCCGCGAAGTTCGAGACGACGGACTGAATCGCGTTACTCGGAACGTTTCCGACCGGCTCATCCAGCGGGAACTGCGAGAGGTCGATTCCCATCCAGCCGGACATGAAAACGAGAGCGCCCTCCGGGTTGGCATAGGACAGGTAGTCGCGGTACTTCGCCTGCGCGGCGTCGGGGGTGGCGTCCGTGATGATCGTGAGCAGGGTGTAGATCCGCGCCGCGTAGCGATCGCGACCCGCCGCCTCCAACGCATCCCGGATGCGCGTGACGGTCGCCCGCAGTACCTCCTTCGTCGGGGCGGCGACGAAGATCGCTTCAGCATTCCCGGCGGCAAAGGCGACTCCGCGGGGGCTTGCTCCAGCCTGGTAGATAACGGGTGTGCGCTGAGGGCTCGGCTCAGAGATGTGGATGCCGGGAACCGTGAAGTGCGTCCCCTCGTGACGAATCTCGTGCACCTTCGCCGGGTCGGTGTAGACCCCGCTGGCGCGATCGCGCACGACGGCATCGTCTTCCCACGAGCCCTCCCACAGCTTGTACAGCACCTCCAGGTACTCATCAGCGTGGTCGTAGCGATCGTCGTGCTCGCGCTGGTCGTCGTGCCCCATGTTGCGTGCAGCACTCGGCAGGTAGCCCGTAACGACGTTCCACCCGACCCGCCCCTTGGTCAGGTGATCGAGCGTCGTCATCCGGCGCGCAAACGGGTAGGGATGCTCGTAGGCCGTTCCCGCCGTCACACCGAATCCCAGATGCTCGGTCACCGCGGCCATCGCGGAGACCAGCAGGATCGGGTCGTTCACCGGCACCTGAGCGCCGTGCCGGATCGCCGCCTCGTTCGACCCGCCGTACACGTCATACGTGCCGAGGACATCGGCGATGAAGATGCCGTCGAACGACCCCTTCTCGAGCAGTTGGGCCAGCTCCGTCCAGTACGACAGCTCGGTGTAGCGATGCGACTGGTCGTCGGGGTGGCGCCAGAGCCCGGAGGACTGGTGGGCGACGCAGTTCATGTCGAACGCGTTGAAGCGGATGCGGCGGGGAGGCGTGGCAGCGGTGTCAGACATGGCCGTCATCGTGCCCGTCCGATCGTGCCCCGTGCATCCCTCATGTCGCAGCGTGACCGCGCATGTCACCGCGTGACGCAGCGCGACGCCTGATGACACGGATGCTTGAAGCGAGTGCCGACAGGCTCCTAGCGTGCCGGGCATGACCGCCACCACAGCTGCTCCGAGACCGATTGCTGCACGGGAAAGCTCCCCCGACCGCCTCACCGTCGTGGGAGTGTCGGGAAGCACGCACGCGCCATCGCGCACGACCGCGCTCGTCACCGCGATCGTGGACACGATCGCCGCCCGCACCCCCGCCACGACGCACGTCGTCGAAGTGGACGCCGTCGGGCCCGCGCTGGCCGCGGCCCGGGGGCGCGACGCCCTGCCGCCGATCGCGGAGGACGCGCTGACGCGCATCGAGACTGCCGACCTGCTCGTTGTCGCCAGCCCCGTGTACCGGGCGTCATACACGGGACTGTTCAAGCACCTGTTCGACTTCGTTGACCAGCACGCGCTCGTCGACACGCCCGTGCTCCTCGCGGCGACCGGCGGCAGCGACCGGCACGGGCTCATGATCGACCATCAACTGCGGCCGCTGTTCAGCTTCTTCCGGTCGCTGACGCTGCCCGGCGGCATCTACGCAGCAGACCGCGACTTCACCAACTACACGGTCAGCGCGCCAGAGTTACGAGAGCGCATCGACCGGACGGTTGACGGGGCGCTCGCTCTCGTCACTCGCGGGCCGCTCGAGGTTCGCTCCGCCTACTTCTGAGGCGCACGCTCCCGTCGCTGTGCGAACCGTGGGCGCCACCGATCGAGGGTGGCGATGACGATACCGAGCGCGGTCAGCATCACGCCCGCCACCGTTTGCGGCGCGAGTGCCGGGCCAATCGCCGAGAGCGAGTCGAAGACGGTCGCCCCGAGCAGCTGACCGAGCACGAGACACATGCCGAGCAGAAGCACGCCAATGCGGCCCACGGTGGCGGTCTGCACGGCGATGAAGACAACGCCGACCAGCCCACCGAGATACAGGTACGGCTCGGCCGGGGGCGCCGCCGGCAGCCCCCGCACGAGCAGCGCGACGGCGGTCACCACCACGAGCCCGGCGGTACCCACCGTGAAGTTGACCAGCGTCGCGGCGAGCGGAGATCCGCTGACCTGACGCACACGCCCGTTCATGGCCTGCTGCACGCCGATTCCGAGACCGGCGATCAGCGGCAGCAACAACGCCAGCCACGGGATGCTCGCGGCCGCGTTCCCGGCAACCGCCACGATCACGGCGACGACCGTGAGTGCGGCCCCGACGAGACGCGCCGGTGTCGGGGGCGTGCGCCGGGCGCCCGCGAAGCCCCGCGCATCCGCGACCATGCCGGCAAGAGTCTGGCCGGACACGATCGCGACCGTGAAGATGGCGACGCCGAGCACGCCCGCGACGAGGCCCTGCGAGAGCACGAAGAAGGCTCCCCCGGCCCCGCCGAGCAGCATCCACCACGGCAAATCACCGGCGCGCATCGCGGACCGGATGCGCCCCATCGCCGCGCGGCCGCGGCGGGTCGCCAACACCACGACGAGCAAGACGACCCACCCGGAGGAGAACGAGACGAGAGCGGCCGTGAAGCCGTCGTCGAAGCGTTGGCCGAGCTCGCCGTTGATGCGCGACTGGGTCGCCACGCCGAAGCCGGCGAGTACGGTCGCCGCGACCGCGAGGATCGTGCGAAGGCGTTCGCTCACGCGGTGCCTCCGGCGGGGTGCACCGCGCGGGCGGCCAACTCGTCGTCGTGAGCGGCCCGCCACACGCGACGGGCGGCCGTCGCGTTGAGGCCGAGAATGATGAGGCCGAGGGCGATGTCGGGCCAGCCGCTTGCCACGAAGAGGGTGACGACCGCCATGACGACGATCGCACCGTTGATGATGATGTCGTTGCGCGCGACCAGCCATGCCGCGCTCACGAGCGAGCCGCCCTCCCGTCGGTGGCGAGCGAGCAGGAGCGCGCAGACGAGGTTGATCAGCGCTCCGCCGGCGGCGACCACGATCAGCGGCACGGCCGACGGCGCTTCCGGCTCGAACGCTTTGCGGATCGCCTCGACGCCGGCAACCACCGCCGGCACGACGATGACGACCGCGAGCACGCGCCCAAGACGCGCCTGTGCCATCGCCGACCAGCCCAGCGCGACCGCGATCAGCAGGTTGATCGAGGCGTCCTGGAGGAAGTCGACGGAGTCGGCCAAGAGGGCCACCGATCGCACCGACAGTGCGACGACGAGCTCGACGACGAAATAGGCGCCGTTGAGCGCGGCGACCGTCAGAATCACCCGGCGCAGAGCGCGCGTCGCTTCGTTGACGGTCATGCGCATCCTCTCGACGTGACAATCACACCACGCGCACAGGGCAACGGATGCACGGGGCACGATGTGCGCGAGAAGAAGGATGGGGATGGGGATGGGGCCGCCTGTGGGAATCGAACCCCGCGACGCGCCAGCGTCGGCGCACCGGGAACAACCCCAGCAGGAAGGACGTGATTGCGGGCCGCCTGTGGGAATCGAACCCCTCGACGCGCCAGCGTCGGCGCACCGGGAACAACCCCAGCAGGAAGGACGTGATTGCGGGCCGCCTGTGGGAATCGAACCCCGCGACGCGCCAGCGTCGGCGCACCGGGAACAACCCCAGCAGGAAGGACGTGATTGCGGGCCGCCTGTGGGAATCGAACCCCGCGACGCGCCAGCGTCGGCGCACCGGGAACAACCCCAGCAGGAAGGACGTGATTGCGGGCCGCCTGTGGGAATCGAACCCACGACCTATTCATTACGAGTGAATCGCTCTGCCGACTGAGCTAAGGCGGCGTGCGACGGGCGAGCCCGGCACGGTGCAGAAGTCTAGCCCAAACCCGAGCATCGCGATGACGCGGCGGAGACTTAGGCATTGCACTGCGGGTCGGCGTCGGGCACCGCTCCGGTGAGCAGATACGTCTCGATCACGTCGTCAACGCAGGGGTCGCCCTCGTCGTAGGCGATGTGCCCCTCGCCGACATAGGTGACGAGCACGCCGCTCGACAGCTGCTCGGCGAGCGCCACTGCCCACTCGTACGGCGTGGCCGGGTCGCCGGTCGTACCGACGACCAGGATGGGCGCAGCGCCCTCAGCCGTCACGGGCCCGAGCTCGCCGTCGAACTGGTGCGGCCAGTTGGCACACAGCACGTCTCCGACCGGTGAGGGGGATGCGGTCGTGGGGGCGACCTCGAGTAGCCGCTCGTTGTGCGCCGCGATGACGGCGGGGTCAGTCTCGACGGGATAGTCGAGGCAGTTGATGGCGACGAACGCTTCGAAGGAGTTGTCGATGTATTCGCCGTTCTCTCGCCCGTAGTAGAAGTCGGCGAGGAAAAAGCCCGTCGACGGATCACCGGCGCGCAGCTCGGTGAAGAGCTGGGTGAGGAAGGTCCACGTGGCTTGGTCGTAGAGCGCCGTCGCGATCGCGGTGCTCATGACCGAGCCGTCGAACAACCGGCCGTCGGCGCCGGCCAGTGGGGCCGCGTCGAGGCGGTCGACGAGATCACGGATCTGCGCAGCCGCGGCGTCGACGTCGCCGGGGAATGGGCAGTCCCCGAGCGCGGGGCACTCGGCGAGGTACGCCCGCAACGCCTGCTCAAACCCGGCCTGTTGCGCAATGACGACGTCGAGCACGCCGAGCCGCGGGTCGGTCGCTCCGTCCAGTACGAGACGCCCGACGCGGTCGGGGAAACGGTCGGCGTACCGCGCGCCGATCTCGGTGCCGTAGGAGTAGCCGAGGTAGTGCAATTGCTCGTCTCCGAGCACGGCCCGCAGCAGATCGAGGTCGCGCACGGTCGAATCGGTGTCGACGAAAGCGAGCAGCGGGCCTGTGTTTTCGGCGCAGGCCTGGGCGAAGGCCTCCGACGACTCGGTGACCTCGGCAACCCACTCATCGGTGCCCAGTTCGGCGTCGGGAATGCCGAAGAGGAACGCGTCCATGTCGGCAGCGTTGTCGTAGCAGGCGACCGCGCTCGAGCGACCGACGCCGCGGGGATCCCAGCCGACCACGTCGTATGCCTCGCGCACGGCCTCGCCCACCGCGAAGTCGACGCTGTCGCGAATGAAGTCGAAGCCCGAGGCTCCCGGGCCCCCGGGGTTCACAAAGAGCGAGCCGATGCGCTCACCGGTCGCCCGATGCCGAACCAGGGCGAGCTCGACATCGTCACCGTCGCCGGGGTTGTCCCAGTCCAGCGGAGCGATCGCAGTCGCGCACTGCGCTCCTCCCCCGCAGTCGGTCCAGGTCACGCGCTGCTCGTAGTACGCGGCGAGCTCGACGTCGACCTGCTCGCCCGTCGGGGTCGACTGTTCGCCCTGGCCCAGCAGCTCGGAGAGCAACCCCGGGGTGCAGCCGCCGAGCAGCAGGGCCGAGGCGGCGATGGCCGAAACGAGAGCGAGTCGACGATGCATCACGCGGGCGAGCCTAGCGCCGGCACCCTGCCACTTGCCGCGATCAGCATGGCCTCCAGCGCCATCGCCGGCGGCATGTTGCCCTCGATGCGTCGTCGGGCGAGCGCGATCGCGTCCAGCGCCGCGAGCATCCGCTCGGGGGTGGATGCTCGTGCCGCCTCCTCGATCCGGTCGCGAATGGCCTCGTTGACCAGGTCGACACCGGCACCGAGTTGCACCGTCAGAATGTCGCGGTAGAGCGACGTCAGATCGACGAGCACACGGTCGATGCCGTCGCGCACCGAGCGCGTCGCCCGGCGCTTCTGGTCCTCCTCAAGCGCCTTGAGTTGCGACCGCAGGGCGGGGGGCACCGTGCCGCCCGGCTCAATGCCGAGGGAGCGCAGGGCGGCCTCCCGCTCGGCCTGATCGCGCTCGATCGTGAGCGCCTTCGCGTCGTCGGTGGCAACCGCGACAAGCTTGTCGGCGGCCAGCACCGCGCCCGAGACGGAACCGACGCCGAGCGCGATGTCGAGGCTGCGCGCCCGGCGCTCACGAGCATCCTGATCAGTGGCAAGCCGGTGGGCCATGCCGATGTGGCTCTGCGCCTCGCGGGCGGCTCGAGCGGCGAGGTCGGCGGGGATGCCGTCGCGTCGTTCGAGCAGAGCGGCGACCTCGGCGACGGTTGGCACGCGCAGCCGGACGGTGCGCACGCGCGAGCGGATGGTCGGGATGAGGTCAGCGGCGTTGGGCGCGCAAAGAATCCAGACGGTGCGCGGCGGCGGCTCTTCGAGCGCCTTGAGCAGCACATTCGAGGTGCGCTCCGTCATGCGGTCGGCGTCTTCGATCACGATGACGCGGTAGGGGGCAACCGACGGCGAAAACTGGCTCTGCGCAACGAGGTGTCGCACCTCGTCGATCGAGATGATGACGCGGTCGGTCGCGAGCACCGCCAGATCAGGGTGACTGCGCGCGTCGACCTGGGCGGCGACCCGCGGGTCGGTGGCGCCACCCAGCAGTTCGGTGGCGAAGGCGTAGGCCAGGTTTGAACGGCCGGACCCGGGCGGGCCGGTGACCAGCCACGAGTGCGTCATCGCCTCAGAGCCCTCGGCAGCCGCGCTGCGCAGCGCCTCGATGGCGGCGTCCTGGCCGGTGAGATCGTCCCAGGCGGTCATGCGGTCACCCTAATCGAGGAGGTCCGACACGCGATCCCGGATGCTCTGCTGCAGCTCGTCGACCGGCCGCGTGGCATCGAGCACGAGGAAGCGCTCGGGCTCCGCAGCGGCCAGCGCGAGATAGGCATCGCGAACGCGCATGTGAAAGTCGAGCTGCTCGGCCTCCAGCCGGTCGTACCGGGTGCGACTGGCGTCGAGGCGCGCGCGTCCGACGGAGGGGTCGAGGTCGAGCAGCACCGTGAGGTCGGGGAGCAAGCCCTCCGTGGCCCAGAGTGAGAGCTCACGCACCTCCTCCATCGACAGCACTCGCCCGGCGCCCTGATACGCGACCGACGAGTCGAGGTAGCGGTCTTGGATGACGATGTCGCCGCGCTCGAGTGCGGGACGCACGACGGTGGCGACGTTCTGGGCGCGGTCGGCGGCATACAGCAGCGCTTCCGCCCGCGGCGCAACGAAGCCGCGACGGTGCATGACAATCTCGCGCACTTCATGACCGAGGTCGGTGCCGCCGGGTTCGCGGGCGTGCACCACGGTGCGCCCACGCTGCGTGAGCCACTCGGTCACGAGCGCCGACTGGGTGGTCTTTCCCGAGCCGTCGCCGCCCTCAAACGTCAGGAAGACGCCTCGGCCCGTCATCCGTCTGCCGGCGGGGTCTTCTTGGCGGCAGGCTTCTTGGCCGCAGGCTTTTTCGCCGCCGGCTTCTTTGCGGCAGGCTTCTTCGCCGTCGCCCCGCGTCGCGCTGCCGGCTTCTTGGCCGGACCCTTGGCCCGCTTGTCGGCGATCAACTGCACGGCGCGCTCGAAGTCGATCTCCATCGGGTCTTCGCCGCGCGGAACGGTCGCGTTCGTTTCCCCGTCCGTGACGTAGGGGCCGAACCGACCGTCCTTGAGCTTGATGGGCTTACCGCTGACCGGATCGGCGTCGAACTCTTTGAGCGCGCTGGAGGCCTTGCGCGCCCCGTACTTCGGCTGAGCGAACTTCTCGAGCGCTCCGGCCAGGTCGATCTCGAAGATCTGCGCCTCGCTGTCGAGCGACCGCGTGTCGGTGCCCTTCTTCAGGTACGGGCCGTACCGCCCGTTTTGCGCCGTGATGGCGTCACCGCTCTCGGGATCCTCGCCGACCGTGCGGGGCAGGTCGAGCAGTCGGATGGCCGTGTCGAGGTCGATCGTGTCGGGCGACATGTCTTTGAACAGGGATGCCGTGCGCGGCTTCTCGGCGGCGGCTTTCTTTCCGCGGGCGGGCGACTTCGCGGGTGCCTCCTCGACGACCTCGCCGGTGGCGGTGTCGACCTGCGGTTCAGGGGCGGGATCCACCTCGGTGACGTACGGTCCGAAGCGGCCGTCCTTGGCGACCACCATCTTGCCCGTGGCGGGGTTGATGCCGAGCTCGCGGTCACCGACAACGGGAGCGTCGACGAGCTCTTGCGCCCGAGCCGGGGTCAGCTCGTCGGGCGCCATGTCCTGCGGGATGTTGACACGGCGCGGGGTCTCTGCGCCCTCGTCGACCTCGAGGAAGGGGCCGTACTTGCCCACGCGCAACGTGATCGTCTCAGTGATCGGAATCGAGTTGATGGCGCGGGCGTCGATGTCGCCGATGTTGTCGACGACGGGGCGCAGGCCCGGCTGCCGGTCGTCACCGAAGTAGAAGGCCTTCAGCCAGTCGGTGCGGTCGGCCTCGCCGCGGGCGATGCGGTCGAGGTCTGCCTCCATTTCGGCCGTGAAGTCGTACTCGACGAGGTCGCCGAAGTGCTGCTCCAGCAGCTTGACGACGCTGAATGCGACCCACCCGGGAACGAGCGCCGAACCGCGCGGGGCGACGTAGCCGCGGTCGATGATGGTCGAGATGATCGATGCGTAGGTCGAGGGGCGGCCAATGCCACGCTCTTCGAGAGCCTTGACGAGGCTCGCCTCGGTGTAGCGCGGCGGCGGGCTGGTCTCGTGACCCTTCGGCTCGGTGTCGATGACGCCGAGCGCCTGACCCTCCGTGAGGGGCGGCAGCGTCGCCTCCTTCGCCTCCGCGGGGTCGGCGTTGCGCTCTTCGTCGCGGCCTTCCTCGTAGGCGGCGAGGAATCCGCGGAAGGTGATGACCGTGCCACTCGCTGCGAACTCCGCAACCTGGCCCGAGACCCGCGAGTCGCTGCTCGTGAGTGGGCCGGTCGCCATCTGGATCGAGGCCGTCTGACCGCGTGCATCCGCCATCTGGCTGGCGACGGTGCGCTTCCAGATGAGGTCGTAGAGCTTCCAATCGTTGCCGCGCAGGGTGCCCTCGAGCTGGCTCGGCGTGCGGAATACGTCGCCCGCCGGACGGATCGCCTCGTGCGCCTCCTGCGCGTTCTTGCTCTTACCGCTGTAGGTGCGCGGCGCGTCGGGCACCGAGTCGGCGCCGTACAGGTCGCGCGCCTGACGGCGGGCCGCGTCGACGGCTTGCTGCGACAGCGTCACCGAGTCGGTACGCATGTACGTGATGTACCCGTTCTCGTACAGCGACTGCGCGATCGACATGGTCTGTCGCGCCGTGAAGCGGAGCTTGCGGCCGGCTTCCTGCTGGAGCGTCGAGGTGGTGAACGGAGCGGCCGGACGGCGCGTGTACGGCTTCGACTCGACGCTCGTGACCGTGAGGGCGAGATCGGATGCGCGCAGCGCCTCCGCGAGGCTCGTCACCGTGGCCTCGTCGAGCGCCACCGCGTCTTTCGCCTTCAGCTGTCCGCGGTCGTCGAAGTCTCGACCGGAGGCGACCTTGTTGCCGCCCAAGCGCGAGAGTCGAGCGGGGAAGGGCGCTCGCTCGCTCAAGGGGGTGAGGGTCGTGTCGAGGTCCCAATAGCTCGCCGACACGAACGCAATGCGTTCGCGTTCGCGGTCAACGATGAGTCGGGTTGCTGCCGATTGCACGCGCCCGGCGCTCAAGCCGGGGCCGATGCGACGCCACAACACGGGGCTGACCTCGTAGCCGTACAGGCGGTCGAGGATGCGGCGGGTTTCTTGCGCGTCGACGAGTGCGGTGTCGAGGTCGCGCGTGGCCTCGACGGCTTTCTGAATCGCCTCTTGGGTGATCTCGTGGAACACCATGCGCTTGACCGGAACCTTCGGCTTCAGCACCTCGAGCAGGTGCCACGCAATGGCCTCTCCTTCGCGGTCTTCATCGGTGGCGAGCCACAGTTCGTCTGCCGACTTGAGTGCCTTCTTGAGGTCGGCGACCGTGCGCTTCTTCGAGTCGGAGACGACGTAGTGCGGCTCAAACCCGTTGTCGATGTCGATGGCGAACTTGCCGAGGGGGCCCTTCTTCAGCTCGGCGGGAAGGTTCTTCGGCTCCATGAGGTCGCGCACGTGCCCGACCGAGGCCTGCACCTCGTAGTCGTCGCCGAGGTAGCGACCGATCGTCTTCGCCTTGGCGGGCGACTCGACGATGACGAGCTTCTTCGAACCGGGCACGGTGCTCCTTTATATGTGCTGCTGGGGCGGGCGACGGGGCTGCGGCAGGCGGCCGGGGTAGGCCGCAGTCGAGGCGGCAACACCCGTTCCCGGTGACTGGCGACGGGGTGCGCCAGTCACCGTCACCATACACACCCGGCCGACAAAGGCCATCAGCGCCGGTCTGCGGCCCCGGCGCGCGCCGACCGGTCGACCGCGACTGCGAGGATGCTGCGGCGCACCGTGACAACGACGCTCACCTCGTCGACGGCACACGACGCCAGCTGGGCGCCGTGCGCACTCGCCACGCGCTCGGCCGCGGAACACGGATCACCGGGCAGCCACCCGAGGAGCGTGTCTGCGGCAGCCAGTGCCGCGCCGTCTGCGGTGTGAGCCAGCCGGGAGGCGTCGGCGAGCGCCGCGCCGATTCCCAGCAAGATCGTCGCGAGGAGGACCGTCGCTGCGATGACCCCGACCATGAGCGGCGTGGCAGCGCCGTTGTCGTGAGGCGTCACCAGCCGCTGTCGAGCGCGCACGAACGTGCCTCCACCGCCAGCGGGAGTCCGAGCACGCGATGCGTGTGCTCGACACGCGTGCACAGCAAGCCGTCGACGCGCGTGATGTGGAGCCTCGCACCGGCGAGCACCCGGGCCACGTGGCGGTGAGCGTCAGACTCGACGGCACCGCGGGCAAGCAAGCGCGCCGCCGTGGTCGCGACCTCGTGGGATCGTGCCTGGGCGGTCGCGGCGGTCAGCCCGCCGAGACACAGGGCCAGCACGATGAGTACCGCCGGGATGGCCGCGACAAGCTCGGCGCTGACCGCACCGCGCTCGTGCACGGCGGCCCCGCGACGAGCGCTCACCCGCCGAAGGTCAAGGCCGAGCGCACCATGTCGGTCAAGATGCCGCGTACCTCGTCGCTCTGCATGATGACAACGAGCAAGCCAGCGAACGCGACCGCGGCCATCGTGGCGATGGCGTATTCGGCGGTCGCGGCTCCGCGGTCGTCGGTCATGTGGCGGCGCAGGCGCGCGAGACGGCGGTGAGGGCGGGCAAGGGTCGACATGGCGTCTCCGATTTCGGTCGGGTGGGCGGCACGAACGCGACCAGTGTCGGTGGCCCGCCGCGACAGCGGGGCGAGAGCACGAGCATCCGGTTGACGGGAGATCAGCCGGCAAGTGTGGAGGAGACGATGCCGAGCAGGATCGGAACAACCCCGATGAGCAGGAAGGCCGGCAGCACGCACGCTCCGAGCGGCAGCATCAGCCGCACACCGAGCCGCTCTGCCGTGCGACGAGCGGCCCCGCGCGCGCCGACGCGCGCCTGGTGAGCCTCCGTCCTCGCCAACTCGCCGAGCGGCGCACCGGATCGGCGCGACAGCGAGACGAGGTCGCCCAGCTCGATCACCTCGCCCGGTGGGGGCGAGCAGCCAACAGCAGCGAGCTGGTCGATCACGAGGCGCAGCGCCGCCTCCGGCCCCCGACCGCCCGCCGCAGCGATGGCGAGCAGATCGAAGGCGAGTCCCGCGGTGGGCGCGGGAGGCTCGGCGGCCGCGAGCAGGCGGCGCGTCCAGCGACGGCCGATGTGCACCAGGCCGAGCCCCGCTGCGACGCTCACGAGACCGACGGGGTGCGTGGCGGTTGCCACGACGTCGACGCCAATCATGAGGGCGAGCAGGACGCCGGCGGCGGGCAACCACAGGACGAGTCGGGCCGTCGCGCGGGGCGCGGCGAGCGCCACCGCGATCTCGCGGCGCGCGTCGGCGCGATCCCGCAGCGCATCGGCGATGGAGCGCAGCACCGGTGACAGCGGGGCGCCCGCGGTGGCGGCGATGCGCCAGGCCGCGGTGAGGGCCCGCCACTCGACCGGCGGGTCACCGGAGGCGGCCGCCATCGCCTCCGCTGGATCGCGCACGAGGGCCGCGTGCTCGGCCACCGCGGCGACCAGGGGGTGGGCTCCCGCGTCGCCTCCCGCGACGTGGCGCCACGCCGACGCCGGTGTCAGTCCAGCGCTGAGCAGAACAGCGAGTCGGTGAATGAGCCGCGGCAGTTCCTCGTCGGCCGCGCGGCCCGCGGGTCGCGGAGGCGTCACCGTCACGACGCCACGCTGACGGCCGACTCGGGTGGCGCGGCGGGGGCGACCGCCTCGGGGAGGAGCGGTCGGATGCGCAGCCGCTCACGGGCATCCAGATCGGGTCGTCCGAACGCGATCGCGCGCGCCCCGTCGGGCGTGCGCGACAGATGCGCGACCAGATCAACTCCGCTCACCGCCTGACGGGCCAGGGCGGCCGGCGTTAGGCCGGCGAGCATGCCGACCGCTTCGAGCCGCGCCGCCACGTCAGCGAGCCCGTTGGCGTGCAGCGTGCCCGCGCCGCCGCGGTGGCCGGTGTTCAGGGCGGCCAAGAATTCGCGCACCTCGGCGCCTCGGCACTCGCCCACGACGAGACGATCGGGTCTCATGCGCAACGCCTCCCGCACGAGACGGTCGAGACCGACCCCTCCGACACCCTCGATGTTCGGCTGCCGCGTCTCCAACGACACGACATGCGGGTGACGAATGCGGGCCTCGGCAACGTCTTCGAGCACCACGATGCGGTCACGCGGGTCGGCGGCCGACAACCAGGCCGACAGCAGCGTCGTCTTGCCGCTGCCCGTCGCGCCCGTGATGAGCAAGGTGGCGCGCGAGGCCAAGGCGCGCGCCAGGGCGGCATTCGCCTCGGACGGCAAACCCAGCGCCGCGATGGTGGTGGGCATCGCACGCGGAAGCCGGATGGACAGCACGGCACCGCCCGTGCTGATCGGCGGCAGCACACCGTGAACGCGAAGCCCGTCCCCGAGCCGCACGTCGCAGCACGGAGCGGCCTCGTCGATGTGGCGACCGCCCAGAGCGATGAGATGCACGACGAGCTCACGGGCCTGCGCGGCAGACAGGCTGAGGCCGGCGACTAGCTCTGCTCCCCCGCCGGCATCGACGTAGACACGCCCCTCCGCGGTCACAAAGAGGTCGGTCAGTCGGCCGTCCGCGGCGAGCGGAGCGAGCGGCCCCAGGGCGTCACGCACCTCGGAGGCCACCGGCCGATGCCCACCCGAGCCGGCGATGGCCACGGGCAGGAACGGGCCTGAAGGCGAGGAGGAGGACACCCGGCGAGTGTGTGCGAGAGCGCGGCACGCATCGCGCAGCGCGTGCCGTGCCGGGGACGACGAAGCGGCGGCCCCTCCGTGGGGAGGAGCCGCCGCCTTACGTCAGGGGCGGCGCCCACTTGGGGGGATTTGGACGCCGCCACAGCGACACGAGATTGGGGGGATTTTTCGCGCCGCGAGGTCAGTTTTGCTGCTGACAGTCATCAGTGTACGCGAGGACGGGGTCCGGTCAAGAGATTTTTGACCCCCATTTCGTCCCCAGAAGTGCGGACACCCGAATGGGGGACACACGGTGCGTGTGACGCACCACGACGCACCATCGTCGCGCGCACGGCGTGAAAGCCCTACGATGGCGTCTGTTCACTCGCACCGTCGCGGCAGACCAGGCCAGTCCGCACATCGACGAAAGTAGATGTATGTCCTCGACATCGATCGACAGCCTCCTGCACGAAAACCGCCGCTTCGCCCCCGAGCCCGCATTCACCGCCCAGGCGAATGCCACGGCCGAGCTCTACGAGGAAGCGAAGGCCGACCGCCTGCGCTTCTGGGCCCGCCAGGCCAGCGAACTGCTGAGCTGGCACACGCCATTCACCCAGACCCTCGACTGGTCGAACCCGCCGTTCGCGCGGTGGTTCCACGACGGCCGCATCAACGTCGCCTACAACTGCCTCGACCGCCACGTCGAGGCGGGCAACGGTGACCGCGTCGCCCTCTACTTTGAGGGCGAACCCGGCGACTCGCGCGCCATCACGTACGCCGAGCTCACCGCCGAGGTCAAGAAGGCGGCGAACGTGCTCGCGAGCCTCGGCGTCGGCCAGGGCGACCGCGTGGCGCTCTACATGCCCATGATTCCCGAGGCGGTCATCGCCATGCTGGCGGTCGCGCGCCTCGGCGCAATCCACTCCGTCGTCTTCGGTGGCTTCGCGGCCGAGAGTCTGCGCGCGCGCATCGACGATGCCGAGGCGAAACTCGTCATCACGGCCGACGGCGGCTACCGCAAGGGCAAGGTCTTCAACCTCAAGAACGCGGTGGATGCAGCGCTCGCCTCGGGCGCGGAATCGGTTCAGAACGTCCTCGTCGTCCGACGCGGCGACAACGAGATCGCCTGGAGCGAGGGCCGCGACCTGTGGTGGCACGACCTGATGGCGGAGGCCGACCCCGAGCACGAGGCGGAAGGCTTCGAGGCCGAGAACCCGCTGTTCATTCTGTACACGAGCGGCACGACGGGTAAGCCGAAGGGAATCTTGCACACCTCAGGCGGGTACCTCACCCAGGCGGCGTTCACCCACAAGAACGTGTTCGACCTGAAGCCTGAGAGCGACATCTACTGGTGCACCGCCGACGTCGGCTGGATCACCGGGCACAGCTACGTCGTCTACGGCCCATTGGCGAACGGTGCGACGCAGGTCATTTACGAAGGCACGCCAGACACCCCGCACCCGGGTCGCTGGTGGGAGATCATCGAGAAGTACGGCGTGACGCTGTTCTACACGGCGCCGACCGCGATCCGCTCGTTCATGAAGATCGGCCGCGAGGTGCCCAACCAGTACAACCTGGCCACCCTGCGCGTGCTCGGCAGCGTCGGCGAACCCATCAACCCCGAGGCCTGGGTCTGGTACCGCCAGGTCATCGGCGGCGGCCGCACCCCCATCGTCGACACCTGGTGGCAGACCGAAACCGGCGCAATGATGATCAGTGCGCTGCCCGGCGTCACCACCGCCAAGCCCGGCTCGGCGCAGGTGCCGCTTCCCGGCATCAGCGTGGACGTGCTCGACGACCAGGGCAACCACGTCGGCAAGGAGGCGGGCGGCCTGCTCGTCATCACCGAGCCCTGGCCGAGCATGTTGCGCGGCATCTGGGGCGACGAGCAGCGCTTCGTCGACACCTACTGGTCGGCGTTCGATGGCATGTACTTCGCCGGCGATGGTGCTCACCTCGACGAGGACGGCGACGTGTGGCTCCTCGGACGCGTCGACGACGTCATGAACGTCTCGGGACACCGCCTGTCGACCATGGAAATCGAGTCAGCGCTCGTTGCTCACGAGCTGGTCGCCGAAGCCGCTGTCGTCGGCGCCAACGACGAAACCACCGGCCAGGCGGTCGTCGCCTTCGTCATCCTGCGCCAGCGGATGGTTGGCACGGTGAGCGACGAGGAAGCGGAGGCGCAGCTGCGGGCACACGTCGCCGAGCAGATCGGGGCCATCGCGCGCCCGCGCAAGGTGTTCGTCGTCGCCGAGCTGCCGAAGACCCGCTCAGGCAAGATCATGCGCCGCCTGCTGCGCGACATCGCCGAGGGTCGCGAGGTCGGTGACACCACGACACTGACCGACACGAACGTGGTCGCGTCGATCAGCGCGTCGTTCCGGTAACGAGGCGCTCCAGCAGACGACACGGGGCCGGGCATCCGAATCATGGATGCCCGGCCCCGATGTCGTCGACGGCCCGCCTAGGGCTAGGCGAACTCGACGATCAACTCGACCTCGACGGGGGCGTCGAGCGGCAGAACCGCGACGCCCACGGCGCTGCGGGAGTGCACGCCGATGTCACCGAAGATGTCGCCGAGAAGCGTGCTCGCGCCGTTCAGAACGGCGGGCTGGCCCGAGAAACTCGGGTCGGAGGCGACGAACCCCGTGACCTTCACAATGCGGGTGACGCGGTCGAGCGAGCCGATCACGCTCTTCACCGCCGCCAGCGCGTTCAACACCGCGGTACCGGCGAGCTCGGCGGCGCGCTCAGCGCTGACCTCGGCACCCACCTTGCCCGTGGCGGGCAGGCTGCCGTCCACGAACGGGAGCTGGCCGGCGGTGAACACCAGCTGACCCGACACGGTCGCCGGAACGTAGGCGGCGACCGGGGCGGCCACCTCGGGGATGGTGATTCCGAGCTCGGCGAGGCGCGCATCCAGGGTGCTCATCAGGCGCCCTCACTCGCGACCGGGCGCTTGAAGTAGGCGACGAGGCCCCCCTCGGGTCCCGTGACGATCTGCACGAGTTCCCAGCCCTCAGAACCCCACGTGTTCAAGATCGCCGTCGTGTTGTGGATCATCAGCGGGGTGGTGATGTACTCCCAGCGGGTCATCAGCGGCCTTTCGAATTATCAAAGATGGGTCACGTTCAGAGACGCCATAGCGCCTCTGCCCTACCCTTGAGTCTATGTCTGCCCAGAATTCTTCGCCCGCCGGCGCACTGGGGGCGTTCGCCGGCATGATCGGCCTGAGCGCCATCATCGGCTTGCTCACCACGATCATGGTGACCCCCGCGATCGCGGTCACCGGCATGGCGGCCAACAACACGATCGGCATCTTCGACAGCCTTCCCGAGTACATCCGCATTGACCCGCTCTCGCAGCGCAACGAGCTGTACGCCCAGGTCAGCCACGACCCCGAAGACGGCTACGTGAAGATCGCCGAGGTGTTCAGCGAGAACCGCGAGGAGGTCGGCTACGACCAAATCGCCGAAACGGTCATCCACGCGACGCTCGCGGCCGAAGACCGCCGCTTCTACTCGCACGGCGGCATCGACCTGCAGGGCATTGTGCGGGCGGCGACGAACAACTTTGTCGCTGGCGACATCACTGGTGGTGGGTCAACGCTGACCCAGCAGCTGGTGAAGAACATCTTCATCAACCAGGCGATTCAGCAGTTCCCCCCGGGCGAAGAGCGCAACGAGGCCGTGCGCGCGGCGCAGGAGACGACGCTGGAGCGAAAGCTCAACGAGGCGAAGCTCGCGATCAGCCTCGAAAAGCAGTACACCAAAGACGAGATCATGCTCGCCTACCTGAACATCGCGGGCTTCGGCGGCAACACCTACGGTATCGAGGCGGCCGCTCAGCAGTACTTCGGCATCACGGCCGCTGAACTTGACGTCGCACAGGCCGCGAGCTTGCTCGCGATCGTGCAGCAGCCGAGCGCGCGCTCGCTGCTGCGCGAAGAGAACTACGCGGCGAACGAGCGTCGGCGCAACGTCATCATCAACTCGATGTACGACGAAGGATTCATCACGGCGAGCGAGCGCGACGAAGCGATCAACACCCCGGTCGACGCCGACTTCGTCAACCTGTCGACGCCGCGCTCGGGCTGCATCGCGGCCGACGAGTACGCCAAGTTCATGTGCGACTACGTCGTCAACCTCGTACCGGAACTCGAGGCACTCGGGTCCACCGAGGAAGAGCGCGAGACGGCGTGGCGTCAGGGCGGTTTCGAGGTGTACACGACGCTCGACATGTCCCTGCAGAAGGTCGCGCAAGACACCGTCTGGAATGTCGTTCCGGCAGACGCACGCTCGGAAAACGCCGATGGTCAGCTCATTTACGACGTGGGCGGTTCATCCGTCTCCGTCGAGTCGAACACCGGGCGCATCCTGACGATGGCGCAGAACAAGCGCTTCGACAACAGCCTCGAAGGCGGCGGTGTCACGACGACGGCCGTCAACTACAACACCGACCGGCCATACGGCGGCTCGAGTGGGTTCCAGACGGGCTCGACCTACAAGATTTTCGCTTTGGTCGAGTGGCTCGAGGAGGGTCGCGGCCTGCAGGAGTTCATCGACGGATCGCCCAGTCGCTTCGAGCAGTCCACCTTCACGGACTCGTGCAATGGCCCGCACAGTGGGGCCGTATGGGAGCCGCGGAACTTCGCTGGCGCAGGCGGCGGCGTCATGAGCGTCTTGCAGGCGACGGTGAACTCGGTGAACACGTCGTTTGCCGCGATCGCTCAGCAGCTCGATCAGTGCGCGATCGCCGACACGGCGGAGCGCCTCGGTGTTCGCCGCGCCGATGGCGGTGAGCTGCAGACCAACCCCTCTGCGGTGCTCGGGACGAACGAAATCTCGCCCCTCCGCATGGCCGCCGCATTCGGCGCCATTCAGAACGGTGGCCGGTACTGCGAGCCCATCGCGGTCGACCGCCTCGTCGACCGTAATGGCACAGAATTGACCGGCCAGGTCTCGGAGTGTCGTCAGGCCATCGATGAGGACGTGGCCGCCGCCACGACGTTCGCGATGCGTGAGGTCGTCACCCGCGGCACCGGCCAGGCGTCGAACCCGGGAGGCGACATCCCCGTCGTCGGAAAGACCGGCACCAGCGACAACGCTCGCCACACCTGGATGGTCGGGGGATCGACCCGAATTGGCACGGCCGCGTGGGTCGGCAACGCCTTCGGTGAGTTGGACATCAACAACCTGCCCGGCGGCGGCGGAATGCGTCACGAAATCTTCCGTCCCATCATGGCCGCGGCCAACGCGACGTACGGCGGTGACGCTCTGCCCGAGGTGCCCGACCGGCTGCTGCGCGGCCAGGGCGTGAACCTGCCCGACGTGACCGGTCAGGATCCGGAGGTCGCTCGAGGCATCATCGAGGGCCTCGGCTTCCGCTTCTTTGTCGAAGAGGCCCGCGTCGACTCCGCGTTGGCGGAGGGCCTGATCGCCACACAGAATCCGGCGCCCGGAACGTTCTTGAGCCTCGGCACCCCGGTTCGGGTGCAGCTGAGTGCGGGCAATCAGGCCGTCATGCCCGACGTCGTGAGCCCCGGCTACACGCTGGAAGAGGCACGAGCCGTGCTCGAAGAGGCCGGCTTCACCAATATCAGCGTGCGCTGCGAGACGATTCGCCGCCAGCCTGGCCCCAGCCCCGAGCCGCCCGGAGACGGCGACGAGGGCGAGGACGAGGTCATTGAGGATCCGGTCGATCCCGGTCCGTCACCCGGCGACAACATTGTGATCGACCAGAACCGTGCGGCCGGCGAGACGTTCACGCGTAACACACTCGTGCGGATCACCGTGCAGCGAGACAGTTGCCGATGAGCACGCCGGCCAAGGCGGCGGCCGCCGTAACCTTCGGGGTTGCGGCGGCCGCCGCCGTCTACGCCATCGCGATCGAACGGCGCGCCTACCGGGTGCGTACCGAAGTCGTGCCCGTGCTGGCGCCGGGTGCCGAGCCGATCCGCGTGCTGCACCTCAGCGACCTCCACCTCGCTCCGTGGCAGCGCGACCGCATCGATTGGGTTCGGTCATTGATCTCTCTGAAGCCCGACATCATCGTCTCGACCGGCGACCTGCTCGGACATCGCGAGGCGCTCCCGGCCCTCACCGAAGCGCTCATGCCGTTCGACGGGGTTCCCGGCGTCTACGTGCACGGGTCGAACGATTACTTCGCCCCCACGTTCAAGAACCCGTTGCGCTACTTGATCGGCCCGTCGTCGGGCGACCCCGACGTCGAACCACTCGACATCGACGCGCTCGAGCGTCTGCTCGGCGACCGCCTGGGCTGGCACGGGCTGAACAACGACGTCGGCCAGCGCATCATCAACGATTCGACGCTCGACTTTGTGGGGGTCAATGACGCCCACCGCGGCTGGGACCGCCTCGACGTCGTGCCCGCCCTGCTCGACGACCTGCGCGAGCAGGACCACGACGACAGCGATGACCCGGCCATCACGATCGGGGTGACCCACGCCCCCTATCGTCGCGTACTTGACTCGTTCACGACGCAGGGCGCCGACCTGATATTCGCCGGTCACACACACGGCGGCCAGGTGTGTCTGCCCGGCGGCCGCGCGCTCGTGACCAACTGCGACCTGCCCGCCGAGCAGGCCAGGGGCCTCAGCCTCTGGTATCACGCGCACCGCGCCGCCTACCTGAACGTCTCAGCGGGGCTCGGTCACTCGATCTACGCGCCCGTGCGCTTTGCCTGCCCACCCGAGGCGGTGCTCGTGACACTCGTGGGCGACGACATCGGGTACGCTTGACGGGTTGCGGCCACGGCCGCAGACCTCACGGGGTATGGCGCAGTTTGGTAGCGCGCGTCGTTCGGGACGACGAGGTCGCAGGTTCAAATCCTGTTACCCCGACGGTGTCCTGTCTCAGGACATTGGAAACCCTCGAGCTTTCGGGTTCGAGGGTTTTTTGGTCCTTAGCTGAAGTCGGGATCCGGGCCGAGCATCTCGGGGTCCAGCTCGACGGGGGCGCGGCGGCCCGAGGCGAGCGTGTCGCCGGACTCGTCGAGGTAGCACGCGCCGCAGAGCGACTCGTAAGCGACGTCGACACCGTCGATCGCCACCTGGTCACCCGCGAAGACGAACCGGCCATCCACGGTCCTGCCGTTGAATACGGCCTTGCGTCCGCAGCGACAGATTGTCTTCAGCTCTTCCAGCGAGTGGGCGATCTCGAGCAGGCGCCGGCTGCCGGGAAACGCCACCGTCTGAAAGTCGGTGCGGATGCCGTAGGCCAGCACCGGGATATCCTCGCGAATGGCGATGCGCAGCAGATCATCAACCTGTTCGGGCGTCAGGAATTGTGCCTCGTCCACGAGCAAGCACGACACTTCGCGACCCTCGTCACGCAAGACTCCTGCGCGCTGCCGCTGGAAGACCGTGTAGACGTCATCGGCGAGGTCGACGGTGAAGTCAACCGGTCTCGTCACGCCGAGGCGCGACACGATCGTCTGATCGCCCTTCGTGTCGATGCGCGGCTTCGCGAGAACGACCCGTTGGCCGCGCTCTTCGTAGTTGTACGCGGCCTGCAGCAGCGCTGTCGACTTGCCGCTGTTCATTGCTCCGTACCGGAAGTACAGCTTCGCCATTACTGCAGGTATCCGTCCTCGGCGGCGCGCCGGATGAGCTCTGCCTTCGTCGACGCGGGGCGCCCGGCGCGCGCATACTTGTCGCGCACCCGACGCAGGTACGTCTTAGCGGTCTCGTACTGCACGTTCATGCGAGTGGCAACCTCGTTGGTCGACAGGCCGCTCGCATACAGGGCAAGCGCCTCGCCCTCACTCTGCGAGAGCTTGGGCCGCGCGTGCCGGACGGCTCCGGAGGGCAACGGCCGCCAGTCGCGAGGCTGATCGGGCGCCGACTCGAGACCCATCACGCGCCGGGCCGTGTCCATGACCTCACCGAGCGGCATCGTCTTGGTGAGGAAGGCGGATGCTCCGGCGTCGAATGCGCGCTGGCGCGACTCATCGGTGTCGAGGCTCGTCAGCACGATCACCTTCGCCCCCGCCGCGCGGCACGTGCGCACGCGCGCCTCGATTGAGACAGGCTCTTGCAGTTGAAAATCGAGGAGCACAAGGTCGGTGGGGAACTGTTCGCTCTGCACGAGTTCAAACCACGTGGGTGCCGTCAGCACGAGGTCGAAGTCGGGTGCGTTCGCGCTGATCCACGACGAGAGGCTGTCGAGCAGCAGCTCGTGATCGTCGAGGATCGCCAGGCGCACGCGAGCGTGCGGGAACGCTCTAGTGTCCATACTCAAACTCTAGAACGAGGGCGCCGTCACGCTCGACTGCAACGCAGCGACGCGCCAGACCGCGCACCGCGGCGAGGAGCGGCGAGAGCTCATCGCGCACCGCGCTCACGGGGCGGTCGCCCGTGGCGACAATCCGCACGGTGAGGCCAGTTTCTGGGGTGGGCGGCGCGATCGCGAGATCGATGCGCCGGGTGCCGACAGCATCCATCACCGCCGTGAGGATCGCGCGAATGAGCGTGCGCTGTTCGATGCTCGCGCGGCGGCCAGCATCGTCGGGGTCGACGACCGTGATGCGCGGGGACAGTTCCGGGCGGCGACTCACCAACTCATCGACGAGATCGCGGGCCCAGCTGCGCTGAACCCCGTCGACGAGCGTGGCGCGGATGCTCGTGGCTCGCTCGGCCGCCTCCTCGCGGTCGCGCGCCGTCACCTCGCCCCGTTCGACGACCCGGGTCAACACGGGCATGGCGTCGCGACCGGCGCGGGTGATTTGATGTTGCCGCACCGAGCGGGCGACGCCACCGCGGGCCTCCCGAGCGAGGGAGTGCGCGCGGCGCCACGCCTTCTTCTCCCACGACAACACCGAGCCGTTCATCGATCGGGCGTATGCGACGGCGGCCGAACCGACGATGAGGATCACGACCGACCCGGAGACGGCGAACAGCGGCGCGGGAAGCGGCATCGACGCTGCCGGGCCCTGCAGCAGGCCGAGCACCGCGGCGACGCTCGTGTGCACGCCCGTCCACACCGCGAGCTCGCGGGGTGAGCGATACGAGGTCAGGGCGACCAGAGTGAGAGCAACTACCAGGGGGGCCCAGTCGTCACGCAGCGCGACGTTGCTGCCCCACGTTGACATCGCGGCACTCACCATCATCACAATGAGCAGCACGTGCACGGCCATCGCCGAGAAACGCGACCACGCGGGCCTGCTGAGACGCGTGCGATCGATGAGCAATGCCATGGCTGACAGGAGCGCACCGAAGGCGATCGCGAGGAAAATCGGAGACGTGACCTGAAATGCCTTGACCGCCGTGTCGACGACCGCCAGCACGACCATGCTGCACGCGATGATCACGGTCACGGGGCGAGCGGCAGCCGCCGACAACGGGTCAACGTTTTCCATACGCATACGCCAGGGGTGGGGGCGCGTGTCCGGCCCCGCCTGCGGCTGCGCGGTCATCGCTGCCCCTCCCCCGGAGCCAGCGCCGACGGCACCGACGCGCCGTCGGGCGGCGACGACGCGGTCGACGGGGCGCGTGACGGGGCGCGTGACGGGGCAGGAAAGGACGCCGGAACACGCAACACGATCGTCGTGCCGCTGCCGGTGCGCGACCACACCTGCGCTTCGCCCCCGATCGCCTCCATCCGGGCGAGGATGCTCATCCCGACTCCCAGCCGGCCGTCACCTCCCGGTGACGGCTCGAATCCGCGCCCGGCATCGACCACCATCGCCGACACGTCATCGGCGCCGGCGCCGATGACCACCTCCGCCTCGGCGACGCCCGCGTGGAGCCGCACGTTGACGAGCGCCTGGCCGAGCGCGCGCAGGAACTCGCCACGCGCATCCGGTGCGATGCGATCGAGAACCGCGAGGTCACCCGACACCGCAACAGATAGCTCGCCCGCCGACGCGTCAGCGAGCATCGCGGCAAAATCTGCCGCCTGGGGGGTGACGGTGCCCGTGTCGCCCAGCAGCCACTCCTCTCCGACGAGGGTGGCCAGATCGGCCGAGATCGACGAGGCGACTCCGGGCCTCACGGGTCCCACCTCGTGGCTCGCGATCATGGCGAGGTCGTTGAGCACCGTGTCATGAACGAGCGCCGTCGCCCGTCGCTCGAAGTCGCGCCGCGTCTCGGCGAGCATCTCATCGCGCACAGCGCGATAGAGCAGGGGCAGTGCGGGGCGGGCCCGGAGACGCTGCACACGCAAGCACACGAGCCCGATCACGATCATCGCCCATACGGCGATCGAGCCGGGGGCAGGAGCCCACTGCCCGCCAAGCGACAGGATCACCACCGCCGAGGACAGTTCAGCGACCAACAGGCCAGCCGTCGTCCAGGCGATCGCGCGCATGACACCCGCCCCGACGCCGATGATGAGAATCACGGCCGCCTTGAGCAACCCCACGGTGAAGTCGTCGCTGCTGGGCGCCGTTTCCAACTGCGTGGCCCCAATCACCGTGAACCACGCGATGCACGAGCCTCCCACGAGGAGGTAGCCCAACGCGATGAACATCGAGGGGGTGCGGTCGAGCAAGACCAGGAGTCCCACCATCGGCGCTAGCACGATCAGTGCTGGCCACACGACGATGCCCGGAATCGTGACCTGAAGGGTGACGACGACCACGGCCGCCGCGACCAGACACGCGGCAGCGGCGGCGTGCCCCGCGCGCACCACCGCGAGCGATGCGGTCGACGTTGTCAGGTGGGGCGGCAGCCCGAGCGGCACGCGGGCTCCTTCCGTCGGGGTCGGGTTCGCCTGATTATCGCCCGCAGGAGCGGCAATGGCCAGAGCTTCGGCGCGCGCCGTAGGCTCACGGTATGCCCGCAATCGACCTCAACAGCGACCTCGGCGAGGGGTGGCGCGGTGTCGCGGTCGCCGACGATGAGGCGATGCTGCGGATCGTCACCAGCGCGAATCTCGCCTGCGGCGCCCACGGTGGCGATGCCGACGCTCGACGCACGGCCGTACGCGGCGCCGCCGCCGCGGGAGTGGTGATCGGCGCCCACCCGTCGTATGTCGACCGAGACGGCTTCGGGCGTCGAGCGATGGATGTCGCCGGCCCGGTGCTCGAGAGGCAGATTCGTGAGCAGGTCGAGGCCCTGCTCGATACGTGCGACGCGGTGGGCGGCGCAGAACTCGGTGTCGGCCGCGGCGCCGCGGGAGCACGCGTGCGATATCTGAAGCCCCACGGCGCCCTCTACTCGCGGATCGTGCACGATGCCGATCAGGCCGACGCGGTGGCGCGGGTCGCGGCCGCCTTCGACCTGCCGGTGCTCTCGTTGGCCGGGGTCAGCGGTTCCGCAATCCAGCGCGCGTGCGACCGTCGGTTCGTCGACGTGATCGGCGAAGCGTTCGCTGATCGTGCATATGCGCCCGACGGCACCCTGGTGCCGCGCACTACCCCCGGGGCGGTGATCGACGACCCCGAGCGCGTGCGGGCGCGCGCCGTACGACTGGCCCGCGAGGGAGTCATCGACACCATCGACGGAGGCACCGTGCGCGTCGATGCGAGGAGCGTGTGCGTGCACGGCGATACGCCCGGCGCCGTCGGCCTCGCGCAGAGCGTGCGTCGAGGCTTCACCGAGGCGGGCATCGACGTACGGCCCTTCCTCGACGATCGATGAACCTTCTGCCGTACGGCGACCGCGCGTTGCTCGTCGAGTGCGACGGGCTCGCGAGCGCGCAACGCGCGTACCGACTTCTCACCGAACACCGCCTCGACGGGGTGCGTGAGCTGGTGCCGGGTGGCCGCAGCGTGCTCGTTCGGATTGATCCGCGCGCGGTGGGCCTCACTCACCTCGCGCACTGGGTGCAGGGCGTGCTGGAGAGGCCGGGCGAAGCGGGCACCGAATCCACCGCGGGCACCACGCGATCGAGTGGCGAGGCAGCGGGAGGGGGCGCGGTGCGCATCCCGGTGGTCTACGACGGGGAGGATCTCGCGACCATCGCCGCGGCCTGGGGGTGCAGCGTCGATGAGGTCGTCGCGCGGCACGCGGCGAGCGACTGGGTGTGCGCGTTCGTCGGCTTTGCGCCGGGTTTTCCGTACCTTGTGCCGGTCACCACGGGCGCAGAGTCCGCCCCTCTGCCGCTCGTGCCCCGCCGGGCCACCTCGCGGGCACGCGTTCCAGCGGGTAGCGTCGCGCTCGCGGGCGAGTATTGCGGCGTGTACCCGCGCGAGTCGCCGGGCGGCTGGCAGTTGATCGGGCGCACTGAGGCGGTGCTGTGGGATGCGCGGCGCGACCCGCCAGCGCTCGTCACGTCGGACACGCACGTACGGTTCGAGGCGGTACGGCAGGTCGTGCGTGCCGTTTCTCAGGAGTTGAGCGACGCAACGGCAGCAGACACGGGGTTTGGTGGCGGCGCTGACGGCCGAACTCCTGAGAAACGTCACGGGCACGCCTCAGAAGTGGGGCGGGTCGACGCGGGTGGGCGGGCCGAGGCGGAGGGGCGGGTCGACGCGGGTCGGCGGACCGCCGCGGACGGGCGGGCCATCGGGGACGAGAAGGCCGCTGCAGTACGGGTGCTCGAGCCCGGCGCGCTCATGCTCGTGCAAGACCTGGGTCGCCCCGGCCTTGCCGCGATCGGCGTCGGCGCGAGCGGCGCCTTCGACCGCGCCGCTCACAGGCTCGCCAATCGTCTCGTCGGCAACGACGAGAGCGCGGCGGGACTCGAGGTGCTGGTGGGCGGCACCGCGCTCGCGCTGCCGGCCGGTACGTGGATCGCGGTCACCGGCGCCGATGGCCCGGTCACGCTCGACGACGCGCCCGTCACGCTAGCCCACCCTGTGCGAGCCGAGCGGGACGGCGCCGTCGTGCGCATCGGCCCCGCGACACGCGGGGTGCGTTACTGCGTCGCGGTGCGCGGTGGCATCGCCCCAGAGCCGGTGCTCGGTTCACGCTCACGCGACACTCTGGCGGCTCTGGGCCCGGATCCCGTCTCCGCGGGCGACGAGCTCATCGTGGGTGACGTGGTCACCGGACCGGTGCCTGCCGTCGACCTCGTTCCGGTGGATGCGTCGGTCACTGACCACGCAGAACTTGATGTGCGCCCCGGCCCCCGGCTCGACTGGTTCACCCCCGACGCGTGGCATCGCATGCTCGATGCGGAGTGGACAGTGTCGGTGCGTGCCGATCGCACGGGCGTGCGCCTCGACGGGCCCAGCCTCGACCGTCGGCCCGCTGTCGTGGACCGGGAGTTGGCGAGCGAAGGCATGACCGCGGGAGCGATCCAAGTCAGCCCGGACGGCGTCCCCACGATTCTCGGCCCCGACCACCCGGTGACCGGCGGTTATCCGGTCATCGCGGTCGTCACCGACGACACGCTCGACCGGCTTGCGCAGTTGCGCCCCGGCGGGCGCGTGCGGCTGCGGCTCGCCACCGGGCGCCCCTGACCCGCTACCGCCCGCTGGTCGACGCCCCCGGGCTCTGGGTGCGACTGCGTCCTCTCTTCATAACCAGAGGGAGGCTGGCTCGTCCCGAGCACGGGAGTCACAAGGCCGCGTGGCTCTCCGCCGTCTCGACGACGGCGCCACGTGTCGCGTCGCGCCGCCGCTCAGGGCAGCTCGGACGCCGTCCCCGGCTTACGCCTGCCGCTCGGCCGTCTCAACGACGTTCGCGAGCAGCAGCGCGCGCGTCATCGGCCCGACCCCGCCAGGGTTCGGCGACACCCACGCGGCGACCTCGCGCACGTCGTCGGCGACGTCGCCCGCGATGCGCGACTTCCCGGTCTCGGGGTCGGTGACCCGCGACACCCCGACGTCGAGCACGATCGCGCCGGGCTTCACGTCGGCGGCCGACACGATGCCGGGCACGCCCGCAGCAGCAACGATCACGTCGGCCCGACGCAGGTGCGCACCGAGGTCGCGCGTGCCCGTGTGGGTCAGCGTGACGGTGGCATTGACGGCGCGACGCGTCAGCAACGAGCCAATCGGTCGGCCGACCGTGACGCCGCGCCCGATGACGACGACGTCGAGGCCGTCCCACGAGATGCCGTGGCGCTCGACCAGCTCGATGACGCCGCGCGGCGTGCACGGCAGGGGCGTGTCGATGTCGCGCGCGGCACGCAGCATGAGCCGCCCGAGGTTCGTCGGGTGCAGCCCGTCGGCGTCTTTCGCGGGGTCGATGCGCTCGAGGATCGCGTCGGTGTCGATGTGCGTCGGCAGCGGCAGCTGCACGATGTAGCCGGTGACGGCGGGGTCGGCGTTGAGCTCGTCGAGCACCGCCTCCAGCTCCGCCTGGGTGGTCGACTCGGGCAAGTCGCGCCGGATCGACGCGATGCCGACCTCGGCACAGTCGCGGTGCTTGCCCGCGACGTACCACTGCGAGCCGGGGTCGTCGCCGACGAGCACGGTCGCGAGCCCGGGCACGACGCCGCGCTCGGCGAGCACGGCGACGCGCGCGCGCAGCTCGGCCTTGATCGTCGCCGCGGTCGCCGACCCGTCGAGGATCTGCGCCGTCACGCCTACAGCCCCGGGTAGAGCGGGAACGCGCTGGTCAGCTCGGCTACGCGACCGCGCAGCGCCGCCACGTCGGGGTTCGGCATGAGCGCGTGGGCGATGATGTCGGCCACCTCGGTGAATTCCTCGTCGCCGAAGCCGCGGGTCGCGAGCGCCGGGGTACCGATGCGCACCCCGCTCGTGACCATCGGCGGGCGCGGGTCGAAGGGCACCGAGTTGCGGTTCACCGTGATGCCGACCTCGTGAAGGATGTCTTCCGCCTCCTGGCCGTTCAGCGGCGAGGTGCGCAGGTCGACGAGCGCGAGGTGCACGTCGGTGCCGCCGGTCAGCACGTCGACGCCCGCGGCGCGCGCGTCGTCAGCCGTCAGACGCTCGGCGAGGATGCTCGCCCCGCGCAGGGTGCGCTCCTGGCGGTCGCGGAATTCCGGCTCGGCCGCGACCTTGAACGCCGTCGCCTTCGCGGCGATCACGTGCATGAGCGGGCCACCCTGCTGACCCGGGAACACGGCCGAGTTGAGCTTCTTGAACAGCGACTCGTCGTTGCTCAGGATGATGCCCGAGCGGGGGCCGGCGAGGGTCTTGTGCACGGTCGACGAGACGACGTGCGCGTGCGGCAGCGGCGAGGGGTGCAGGCCGGCGGCGACGAGGCCGGCGAAGTGCGCCATGTCGACCCAGAGCTTCGCGCCGACCTCGTCGGCGATGGCGCGGAAGGCGGAAAAGTCGAGCTGGCGCGGGTAGGCCGACCAGCCGGCGATGATGACGGCCGGCTTCACCTCGTGGGCCTTGGCGCGCACCGTGTCCATGTCGATGAGCATCGTCTCGGGGTCGACGCCGTAGGCGGTGGCGTTGTAGACCTTGCCCGAGAAGTTCAGCTTCATGCCGTGGGTGAGGTGGCCGCCGTGGGCGAGCTCGAGGCCGAGGATCGTGTCGCCCGGCTGGGCGAGGGCGTGCAGGACGGCGGCGCTGGCCGAGGCGCCCGAGTGGGGCTGCACGTTGGCGTACTCGGCGCCGAACAGCGCCTTCGCGCGCTCGATGGCGAGGTTTTCGGCGATGTCGACGAATTCGCAGCCGCCGTAGTAGCGCTTGCCCGGATACCCTTCCGCGTACTTATTGGTGAGCACCGAGCCCTGCGCTTCGAGGATGGCGCGTGAGACGAAGTTCTCGCTCGCGATCATCTCGAGCGTGTGCCGCTGGCGGCTGAGCTCTTGGTCGAGCACCGCGGCGATCTCGGGGTCGACGACGCTGAGCGGCTCGTTGAAGGACGTGGGAAGACGGTCGGACACGGGGGCTCCTTACAGCTCGCGGTGGTCGCGACGCGCGTCGCGACCGGGTGTGCGTTCAGGGCCCAGGCGTACGGCCCCTCACCGTGTCGGTCGCTCCCTGATGGTGACCCATCCCAACGCCAGTCGCGACGCCGTCAGTCTACCGCCCCGAATCGTCGGCGTGCGCGTGGCGGTGGTCGCCGTGGCGATGGTGATCCGGCAGCGCGATCGAGCCGGTGATCAGCGGCACCGTGCCCTCCCCCGCGACCTCGTCGTCGGTGTCGGGCGGGGTCTGCCCTCGTGCCTGCCGACCGCGTCGGCGCAGATCCGCCACGACGAGAAGCACCAGTCCCGCAGCGATGACGGCGGCCTGCACGAGGGCGAGTCCCGGTGTCGGAAGCACCGTGAACAACGCGCCACCGATGGCTGCCCCGCCGCCGATGCCGATGTTGAACGCGGTCGTCAGGAGCGCGGCGCCGACGTCACGCACCCGCGGCGACGCGGCGTGCAGCAGGCGCGTCTGCAACAGCGCCGGAATACCCCCGAAGGATGCTCCCCACACCACCAGCAGGACGACGACCGCGGCGGGCACCTCGGCCAGCAACCCCAAGAGGGTGACGGCGACGATAACGACCGCGAGCATCCCGTAGAGGGCGCCGCGCGGATACCGCGAACCGAGCATGCCGGCGAGCACGAGGCCGATCGCTCCCGCGCCGCCGTAGAGGAACAGCAGCCCGCCGACGGCTCCCTCGGCGAACCCCACCGAGCCGATCAGGTACGGCGCGATGTACGTATAGAAGATGTTCTGGCCGCCGACGACGACGAGCACGAGCAGGCAGATGAACAGCACGCTCGGGAAGGTCGCGTCGCGGCGAGCCGGAACCGCGATCTCGCCGGTGGCGAGCGGCGGGGCGTGGTTAACGGCGGGCAAGAACTTCACGACCAGCACGAGCAGCACGACGACAATGCCCGCAATCACGAGAAACGACGTGCGCCAGCCGACCGCCGTGCCGAGTGCGGTGCCGGCCGGAACCCCGAGCACGAACGCTGCCGTACCCCCGCCGCTCGTGATCGCCACCGCGCGCGCGATCTGGTGCTTTGGCACGAGGTAGCCGGCGTAGGCGCCCGCCACCGCCCAGAACAGTCCGTGAGCGAGCCCGCCGAGAACGCGGGCCGCGACGAGGAGTCCGTAGGTGGGCGCGAGGGCCGCCCCCACGTTCGCGACCGCGAAGACCACCAGCACGACCAGAATCAGGTGCTTGCGCTGGAAGCGGCGGGTGGCCGCAGCCATCGGCGCTGTCGCGACCACGACCGTGCCGGCGAAGATCGTCACCAGCAGCCCGACCTGCGGCTCCGTCACGTCCAGGTCGGCGGCGATCTGCGGCAGCAGACCGGTCGGCAGGAACTCGCTCGTCACCATGATGAAAATGGCGGCGGCAAGCGTGAAGAGGCCGACCCAGGGGAAGGGCCGAGGGGCGGCGTCAGATGGAGACGTGGTCATGGGCGAGAGAGACTTTCGCGGTCGGCACGAGCGGAGCCGACGGACCGGGGCGTGACAGGGCGTCAGGCCGCATCAACCCTAACCCCCGCGCAAACTAGGCTGAAGCGCGTGAGCGACACCCTGACCCGCGACCCCCTCAACCACTGGATCGTGACACTGGTCTGCCCCGACATGCCCGGCATCGTGCACGCCGTCACCGGCGCCATCGTCGAGGCCGAGGGCAACATCACCGAGTTGCAGCAGTTCTCGGGCCTCGAGACCGGCAACTTCTTCCTCCGTCTGCAGACGGAAACACCGGCCGACCACGACCGGCTGCACGCGGCGCTTGCGCCCGTCATCGCGCGCTACGGCATGGACTGCCGCATCGACCGCGTGGGGCGCCCCCTGCGCACCCTCGTGCTGGTGTCGAAAGCCGCGCACTGCCTGAACGATCTGCTCTTCCGCCAGCGCAGCGGCCAGCTGCCCGTCGAGATCCCCCTCGTGCTCGGCAATCACCCCGACCTCGGCGAGCTCGCGTCGTTCTACGGCGTGCCGTTCGAGTCGCGCCCCGTCACGAACGGTGACGAGAAGGCGGCGATGGAGGCGCGCATCCTGGAGGCGGTCGAGGAGCACGACATCGAACTCGTCGTGCTGGCCCGCTACATGCAGATCCTCTCCCCCGAGCTGTGTGAGCGGCTCGCGGGCAAGGCCATCAACATTCACCACTCGTTCCTGCCCGGCTTCAAGGGCGCGAACCCGTACCGCCAGGCACACCAGCGTGGCGTGAAGCTGATCGGAGCCACCGCCCACTTCGTCACGAGCGACCTCGACGAGGGCCCGATCATCGAACAGAACGTCGTGCGTGTCGACCACACCCGCTCGGTCGCCGAACTCGTCGCCATCGGTCAGGATGAAGAGAGTCGCACTCTCAGTCAGGCGGTGCGCTGGTTCGCCGAAGACCGTGTGCTGCTCGACGGCCAACGCACCATCGTTTTCCAATAGTTCCGCCCCGCTTCGCGCGGCACCGGCGCCGCACCCACCCGAAGGGCACGCGATGACCACCACCCTCCTCACCGACGTCGACCTGCTGGATGCTCGGGGCCGGCGCCCCGATTCATGGATCCTTCTCGACGGCGACCGCATCGCGGCCGTCGGCGAGGCGGGCGATGCCGCACCCGCCGCCGACCACGTGCTTGCCCTTGCCGGGCGCACCGTCACGCCCGGGTTCATCGACCTGCACGGGCACGGCGGCGGCGGTGCCGCCTACGACAACGGCGAAGAGGAGATCCGCGCCGCGCTCGCCGTGCACCGGGCGCACGGCACGACGCGCTCCGTCATCTCGCTCGTCGCGAACCCCTTGGAGCAGGTGGAGGAGTCGCTACGCCTCGTCGCGCGGCTGTCCCGCGACGACCCCACGGTCGTCGGCAGCCACCTCGAAGGCCCCTTCCTGGCGATCGGCCGCCGCGGTGCGCACGCGCCGGAATACCTGTCGGAGCCCGACCCCGTCGTGATCGCGCGGTTGCTGGATGCGGGTGGGTCGAGCATCCGCCAGGTGACGATCGCCCCGGAACTGCCGGGCGCGATCGCCGCCGTGCGCCAGTTCGTCGCGGCGGGCGTCGTGGTCGCCGTTGGGCACACGGAGGCCGACGAGAAGCTCACCCGTGAGGCGTTCGACGCCGGGGCGACGCTCGTGACGCACATCTTCAACGCGATGCCGGGCATCCACCATCGCGACCCGGGCCCGATCGTCGCCGGCTTCGACGACGATCGGGTCACGCTCGAGCTGGTGCTCGACGGTGTGCACGTGCATCCGTCGGTTGCCCAGATGACGTTCCGGGCGGCCCCGCACCGGGTCGCCCTCGTGACCGACGCGATGGCGGCAGCCGGCGGAGACGACGGCTACTACCGGCTCGGCACGCTCAACGTGACCGTGCAGAACGGCGTGGCGATGCTCAACGGCACCCAGACCATCGCGGGCTCGACGCTGACCCAAGACGCGGCGCTGAAGTGCGCCGTCACCACGGCGGGCATCGATGAGGCCCGCGCGGTTGAGGCGCTCACGCTCACGCCCGCCTGCGTGCTCGGGCGTGACGACGAGTGGGGCTTGCTCGAGCCCGGCTACGCTGCCGACCTCGTGGCCCTCGACGCCGAGTGGACCGTCGAACGGGTGTGGGCGGCGGGCAGCCTGGTCGGAGACGAGGGATGAGTACCGGTCGCGGGCGCCGGCTCGCGTTCGACGACCCCGCGGCAACGTGGACCCGCGATCCGGTGGGGATTTCGCATCACGACAGCCGCATGACGGTAGAGGCGGCCGAGGCGAGTGACTGGTGGCGGGACACGGCGTACGGCTTCCGTCACGACAACGGCCACGCGCTTCTGCTGCCCTGGGAAGCGGACACGGCGGTGGAGGTCGCGGTCGACCTCACCGGCTTCACGGAAGAGTTTGACCAGGCCGGGCTGTTCATTGTCGTCAACGACAGCACCTGGGTGAAGGCCGGAGTCGAGTTCGCCGACGGCCACCCGCAACTGGGAGCGGTCGTGACGAACGGGTCGAGCGACTGGTCGACTGGCCGGTGGGAGGACGCGGCGAGCGCGGTGGTGCGTATCCGCGCCTCCCGATTCGCCGATGCCATCGTCATTCGCGCGCGCCTCGAGAGCGACACCGACTGGCGCCTTGTGCGGGTGGCACGCTTCCCCCACGCGGACGCCCGTATCGGCCCGATGGTCTGCGCCCCGTCTCGGCCGGGATTGCGCGCGACGTTCACCGACTGGCGAGTGACGGCGCCCGACGCGGCACTGCACGACTGAGCGCGCCGCCCCCGAAGTGGGGGGCATCCGTGACGGCGACCGCGTCGAACCTCCATCGAGAGAAAGGACGCGCACGCATGCTCGCACCCCGCACGACCCGACGGCTGACGCGCACGGCCGCCATCGCTGGCGTGCTCGGCGCGGCCGCGACCATCACGGGATGCGCGCCGCTCGACGCTCTCACCGGCGGCCCCCGCGTCGAGCGACTCGACGGTGGTATCCCCGCCGCGCAGGCCGCTGAACGGGCGAGCTACGCCGCCGGGCTGTACGCGGGCAATGGCACCTACACGTCGCCGAACGGGCGAGAGAACATCGTCGTCTTTGTGACGCTCGCCGACGGGGGCGTCGTCACCGATGTGTCGGTCACTCCGGGAGCCAACAACCCCACTGTCGCGTTCTATCAGGGTCAGTTCGCCGAGGGGATCGCTGCGGAGGCGGTCGGGCGGCACGTTGACGAGCTGAACGTGACGCGCGTTGCCGGATCCTCGCTGACGAGCGGAGGCTTCCGAGAGGCCCTTGAGCAGATTCGCGCAGAGGCCCGCTTGTGAAGACAGCTGTGGCCGGGGACCCGAATCCCCCGGCCACAGCGCCTGACGCCCCGACGGGGCGTTATGCGGTTAGACGATCACCGAGCCGCGAGGCTTGGGGCCGCCTTTCTGCTTCGGCTCGACCACCACGCCGTCGCTCGTCTGCGACGCGGATTCTCCCGACGCATCGGTCGCCGTGACGACGACGCTGAGGGTCGAACCGACGTCGGCCTTCTTGAGCTTCAGCTCGGGGCGCGTGCCCGGCTTACCCGGGATCGGTTCGCCGTCGCGCAGCCACTGGTAGGTGAAGGTCAGCCCATCACCCTCCCACTCGCCGGTGGTTGCGCGAACCGTCGAGCCCTCGACCGCAGCGCCCTCGATGACCGGAGGCGCGACCGCCACCGGTCCGGTGGCCGGAGCTTCGCCCGTGGTCACGGTGAGGATGGTCGACACGCCCGTGTCGCCGTACTCGATGATGCCGAGGTACGACGCCTGCGGCTCGAGCCCGCTCCACGACGCCTGGAACGTGGTCTCGACGCCCTGCTCGCCGGCGACGACCGCCGGGTCGAGCACGAGGTCGCTACCGCCCGAGGCCACCGACGTGACCGTCAGGTTCCACGAGGCGACGCTCGGCGCGAACCACACGTCGGCGTAGATCAGGTACGTGCCCGCGACCGGGTTCACCAGATCAATGCGCTCGCTTGCGGCGGCCGTCGCCGAGATCCACCCAGCGACCGGAGTGCCCGAGGCGTTCAGTCGGTACACGATGAGGTCGAGGTCCGAGTTCTCATCGAGCGCCTCGAGGTCGAAGCGGGTGAACTGCGAGCCCTCGGGCACCGTCACCGTGTACGCCTCGAAGTCACCGGTCGCACCGGAGCCCGAGTTGGCCGAGTCAGGGTCGGACGGGTCGGCCAGTCGCTCACCGAGCGACAGACCCGTCGTGGCCAGAGCGATGTCGCCCGTGCCGCCCGGCGTCACCGCGATCTCGACCGAACCATCGACGCCCTCACCCTCGGCGTTCGCCGGCGCAATGATCGCGACCGGCTGGACCGCAATCGGCGAGCGCACGGTGGTGTCACCCGAGGTCCACGTGAGCGAACCCGTCGCGTAGCTGTTGAGCGTCGCGGTGGTGCGCGTGAACGTCACCTCGAACGTCGCGGTCTCGCCCGCCGCGCCGAAGGTCAGCGTCGACGGCGACACCACCACATCCATGCCGGCGAGGCCCTGGACCGAGGCGGTGAACTCACCGGCCTGGGTCGCCGTGACCGTGCGCGTGACGGTCTTCGACCCGGTCACCGCACCGGCGGCGATCGAGGCGAGGTTTAGGTCGCTCGCTGCGATCGGCTCAACGCCGATGTCGTAGCCGATGCCCTGGATGTACGCATCCCAGTCGGCGGGGCCGTTCAGGTAGAGCAACCCCGGCTCGAAGAACCGCGTGGGGTCGGCGTGTCCCGCACCCTGAATGAAGGGGTTGGTGACCGCACTGCCGTCAGCGGCCCGCGTGTCGTAGGCCGTCGTCATGATCGCCGACTTGACCTCCGACGGCGACGCCGACGGGCGCTCACCGAGGTACAGCAAGGCCAGACCCGCAATGTGCGGGGCCGACATCGACGTACCGCTCAAGAAGCCGAACGTCGGAGTCTCACCTTCGCGGTTCGACGTGGCGGCGAGAACACCCACACCCGGAGCCGAAATGTCGGGCTTCAGGATGTCGCTGCCGTCGGCCAGCACCGGTCCGCGCGACGAGAAGCCGGCGACCTGGGGCACGGGGGTGACGACATCGGTCGAGTTGCCAGCCGCGAAGCTGACCGTCGCCCCGTCGGTTGCCGCGTACGCGCGCACCGCGTCGCGATACTGCGCGTCGAGGTGGATGGTCGGCACGGAGTGCGCATCGGCGTCGACCGATCCGGGCGTCACGTTCACGTGCAGCATGCCCGCGCCGCCGGCGCGCAGCACCTCGGCCGACTTCGCGACCCGGTCGTACACGCCGCGATCGCAGACCACGATCATGTCGGCCTCGACGAGCTCGGGGTCGAGCGAACCGGGGGCACACAGAGCGATGTCTTCTGCGCTCGCCGCGGCGGTGTCACCCAACTCGGTAGACAGCACCAGCGGACCCTCGAGCGGTTCCGCACCCTCGGACATGTCGACCGTGATCGACGCGCCCGCGAACGCCTCGCCGTTGCCCAGCGTGGCCGTCGCCTCGTATGACGGAATCGTGCTGGCAGCGACGGTCGTGATCCACGGCGCGGCGTTGCCGAGCGTCGAGAAGCCCGGGCCGGAGTTGCCGGCCGACGCCGACACGAAGACGCCGGCAACAGCGGCGCCGTAGAAGGCCTGGTCGATGACGGTCACCGTGCTCGTCGCGGCACCGCCGCCGATCGAGTAGTTGATGACGTCGACGCCATCGGCCACGGCCGTATCGATACCGGCGAGCAGGTCGCTCGTCGCGCATCCGTCGTCGGTGTTCGTCGTGGGGTCGGGGCCGTTCCAGCACACCTTGTACGACGCGATCTTGGCCGCGGGCGCGACGCCCGAAATCGGGCCGAAGTCGATGCCGGCAACGTCGGCGTCAACGCGGTGGTTGCCCGCCGCGGTGCCCGCGGTGTGCGAGCCGTGGCCGTCGCCGTCGCGCGGCGACAGGAACTCGCCAGGGCCGGTGTTCTCGTCACCGATGCGGTTCTCGCCGAAGCCATTCACGAAGTACCGGGCGCCGATGACCTTCGTCGAGCAGTCATCGACGGTGAATTGCACACCGGTCTCGCACACGCCGCTGAAGATGCCGCCGTCCGACTTCTGGAAGACGATGCGGTCGCCGTCACGGTACGGAGCCTCGCCGGGCGTCGTGCCCAGCGGCTCACCCGCGAACGACGGATGCTCGGGCGCGATACCCGTGTCGAGGACGCCGATCACGACGCCCTCGCCCGCGCGCTCAGCACCGCCGATCGCCTCCCAGACGCCGCCCGGGCCGTCCAGGCCGAGGAATTCGGTGCCGGTCTCGGCCTGAATCTGCTGCAGCTCGTCGGGGATCAGGGCCACAACGTCACGGCTCGCGGCGAGCTCAACCGCCTGCTCGACACTGAGCTCCGCGGCGAAGCCGTTAACGGTGACCGTGTACGACTCGTCGACGCTCGCGCCAACCTCCGCGGCGACCGCGTTCTGCCGTTCGCGCAGGTACTCGCGGTAGTCAGCGACGGGCGACCGGCGCACGTCGAGTCGCTCGTTGCCGCGGGGGGCGGTGCGGGCAAAGCCCGAGACGCCGCCCTCGTACGTCGCGGCGGCCTCGTCGGCGAGAACGACGATGTACCGGCCGGGTTCGAACTCAATCGGCGACTGCACGATCGCGGGCTTGGCACCCGGCAGAGTCGGCGTGACGGCGCCGGCGGTGACGGGGCCGGCGATCGCGCCGGTGATGGCAAGCGCCGCGCCGGCGACACCGGCGAGAACGGAGCGAATGAAAGGTGGTGCCGCGGCGCGGCGTGATCGTTGATTCACGAGCGGGGGTGGCCCTTCTGCTGCGTGGGGGCGCCGCTGTTCGACTCCCCCGGTTGCATGACCCTAGGCACCCTGAACAGGGGTAGACACAAATTTCTACACAGGCTCTGCTCAGGCGGGAACAGCAATCCCCGACGGCCGCCACAGCGAATCCCCATTGACGTCGGTAATGCTGAAAGCCCGCCGACCGCGACCTGTACGCCACGACCCCGGAGCGCCGATGATCCGCCTCACCCGCCCCGCCACCCTGCCCCTTCTCACCGCCGCCGCCTCGGTGACGCTCGCGAGCGCACTCGCCGGCTGCTCGAGCGAGGTGCCCGCAGCACCCGCCGAACCCGTGCCCGGCGACGCATCGACGGGCGGCCAGGGTGATGAGGCGGCGACGCCCATCACGGGCGACTTTGCCGACGGCACCTACAGCGCTACCGGCTCGTATATCTCCCCCAACGGCACGGAGACGATCGACGTCGAGGTGACGCTCACCGACAACGTGATCTCCGGTGTCGCGGTGGGCACGAACCCGACGAACCCCACGACATCGCGATTCCAGATGATGTTCTCGGGCGGCATCGAGGCCGAGGTCGTCGGCCAGCGCGTCGACGAGGTCGAGGTCACGCGTGTCGCCGGGTCGTCTCTCACCGGCAACGGCTTCACCGACGCTCTCGAACAGATCAAGGCGGATGCCCTTAGCGGCTGATCCGGTCGTCTGGGAATTCGAGGCGATCGGTGCCCCCTGGCGCCTCGACGTGCATCCCGGGCGCGACGGGGCGGGCACAACGGTCGCCGACCGCGCGGCGGTGGACGAGCGCATCGCTGTGTTTGACCGCGACTGGTCACGCTTCCGCGACGACTCGCGGATCGCGGCGATCGCCCGCACGCCGGGCCGCCACCGGCTCGCCGCCGATGCCGGGCCGCTCATGCGCCACCTGCGCGACCTCTACGAGGTCACAGCCGGCCGCGTCAACCCTCTCGTCGGTCGCAGCCTCGAACAGCTTGGCTACGACGCCTCCTATCGCCTGACACCCACTGGCGACCCGATCGTCGCACCAGCGTGGGACGACGCGATCTCTCTTGTCACCGACACAGCCGGAACACTCGCGGTCGATACCGCCTCGCCTGTCGTGCTCGACGTTGGCGCGGCCGGCAAGGGCTACCTCGTCGACATTGTCGCCGACCTCCTCATCGACCGAGGCGCGTTCGGAGCGGTCGTCGACGGCAGCGGTGACCTGCGCGCGGTTGGCGCCGCGAGCATCCGTGTGGGGCTCGAGAATCCCGCCAACCCTGAATTGGTCGTCGGGGTCGTCGAGCTCGCCGCCGGACGCGCTCTCGCCGCATCGGCGCCGAATCGCCGAGCGTGGGGCGCAGGCCTTCACCACCTTGTCGACGCCATGACCGGCCGGCCGCTCGCGCTCGACGTCATCGCGACCTGGGCCGTCGCCGACTCGGCGCTCGTCGCCGACGGCGCCGCGACCGCGCTCTTCCTCGGCGAGCCGCGGGCAATCGCCGAGCGCCTCGGCGTCGAATACGTTCGGATGCACGCCGATGGCCGCCTCGAGGCGAGCCCCGGGTGGGAGGGAGAGCTGTTCCGATGAGAGCAACCATCGACCGCGTCACCGGACAGGTCAGCATGTATCGGCTGACGACAATCGCTCTCGCCGCGGTGCTCGCGATGGGCCTGCTGCTCGCCTTCGTCGACGTGATCGGCGTTGATCCGTACGGCCTGCTGGCGACTCTCGCCGTCGTGCTCGTGGCGACTCTCGGGGCGAACGAGGCCGCCGCCCGGCTCGCCCGCGTGGTGCCGCACCGCGAGTCGAGCGTCATCACGGCGCTCATCATCACCTGCCTCGTCCCCCCGACGGTCGCGACCCTCGACCTGGTCGGCGCCGCGGTCGCCGGTATCGTCGCTGCGCTGTCGAAGTACCTCATCGTCTGGCGCGGGCGCCACATTGTGAATCCCGCGGCGACCGGGGTGCTCGTCGCTGGCCTTTTGCAGCTGACCGTCGGCATCTGGTGGATCGCGACTCCGGCGATGCTCCCCGTCGTTGCGATCGGCGCCCTGCTGCTGCTTGATCGCACACGTCGACTCGACATCGGAGTCATCCTGGTGGTGGTGACGGTGGCGATCATCGGCACGCGCATCGCCGGAACCGGGCCGAGTGCGCTCGACGCCTACGGCTCGGTGCTCCTGCTGTTCCCCGTCGTCTTCCTCGCGGGCTACATGCTGAGCGAGCCGCTGACCCTGCCACCGCGACGCTGGCAACAGTGGCTGGTGGCCCTGGTGACCGCCGTGCTGTTCTCCATTCCGTTCCAGTTCGGGCCGCTTTACACTTCGCCCGAGCTCGCCCTCGTCGCCGCGAACATCGTGGGATTCGCGGTCTCGCGCCGGCGCGGCTTCTCACTGCGCCTCGTCGGCTCGCGCCCCCTGTCCGACAGCGCGACGGAGTACCGATTCACTCCGTCGCGCTCCGTGCCCTTCGATGCCGGCCAGTACCTCGAACTGCACCTGCCCCACCGGGCCGACCGCCGCGGCACCCGTCGCGTCTTCTCGATCGCGTCGGCTCCGGAAGACACCGAGATCGCACTCGGGATGCGCACGCCCGACGACGGCTCGTCGTTCAAGCGCGTCTTGCGTGAGCTCGACGAGGGAGCAACGGTGCAGGCCACGCAGGTCTCGGGCGACTTTCTGCTGCCCCGCGATCCGACGACCCCGATCGTCATGGTGGCCGGCGGAATCGGCGTGACCCCGTTCGCCAGTCAACTCGCCTCGGCCGCCGCGCGGGGCGAGGCGCGTGACGTGCACGTCGTCTACGTGCCCTCCCGACCGGGCGAGGTGCTGTACCGCGACGTCCTCGAGAACGCCGGGGCGACCGTCACCGTCCTCGACGACGCGCCCGTCACGGCGGATGCTCTGCTCGCCGCGGTGCCCGACCTCGCCTCCCGCCGCGCCTACGTCTCGGGCGCGCCCTCCCTCGTCGCCGACGCCGCGACCGCACTCCGACGAGCGGGTACGCGACGGGTGCGAACGGACTACTTCGCCGGCTACTGAGCCGCCCTTCTGGGCGAGACAAGTGGGGCCAGTGGCGCCGCGCATCCCCGATTTCGCCGTGCGCGAAGCGCTAGCACTCTCACCTATAGAGTGCTAAATTATCCGTAGTTGAGTCGTGGTGACTCAACTTTACGACCACCCGCCGACTGGGCGGGCGACGTGACCGAAAGGAGCCACATCATGACCATGTTCTTCGACCCGTTCCGTGAGCTCGACCGCGTCGCCGGCACGCTGCTCGACCGCCGCGAAAGCCCCCGGCTCATGCCGATGGACGTCTACCGCGACGGCGACCACTACGTGCTGACCGCCGACCTGCCGGGCGTCGACCCGGGCAGCGTTGACGTGGACGTCGACGGCCAGCTGCTCACCATCCGCGCCGAGCGCACCCCGCGATCGCAGGAGGGCGTGCAGTGGCTGACCCGCGAGCGTCCGGCCGGCACCTACCTGCGCCAGCTCACCCTCGGCAAGGACATCGACACCGAGGGCATCAGCGCTCACTACGAAAACGGTGTGCTGAGCGTGATGATCCCCGTGCTCGAGAAGGCGAAGCCGCGCAAGATCGCGGTCGAAACCGTCGGCACGCGGGCAGAAGTCACCGCGTAAGCTGCGGCGCGCGCCGCGACTGACGGGCCGGTACCCCACGGGTGCCGGCCCGTACTGCGCGCAGGGCCGCCAGGATCGCGACCAGGTCGACGACCTCTTGCAGGAGCGCACCGACAACGGCGGGCAGCAGGCCGACCGATGCGACGAGCATCAGGCCGACCGAGATGATGATGCCGAGCCAGATGCTCTGCAGGGCGATGCGCACCGTCTGGTGCCCGATGGTGACCGCCTCGACGACGCGGGAGACGTCGTCGACGAGCACGACAGCATCCGCGCTTTCGCCGGCCGCGGTGGCGCCGCGCGCGCCCATCGCGATGCCGACGTCGGCCACCGCGAGTACGGGAGCGTCATTGACGCCGTCGCCGACCATCACGACGGGGCGCGGCTCGGCCTCGCGCACGATGCGCACCTTGTCGGCCGGCAGGCACTCGGCGTGCACCTCGTCGATGCCGAGCGACGCGGCGATCGGGCGCGCCGTCGCCTCCACGTCTCCGGTCACCATGAGCACGCGGGTGACGCCAAGCGGGCCGAGCGCGGCGACGGTCTCGGCCGACTCGTCACGCACCCGGTCACGCAGGATGATCGTGCCGGCGAAGCGCCCATCGACCGCCGCGTAGACGGCCGCCTCGCCGCTCGGCAGCTCGGGGCGGACGATCGGGGCCGCGTTCTCAGCGATCGCCTCCGCCACGAACGCGGGCTTGCCGACGACGAGCGCTCGTCCGTCGAGCGTCGCGGCAACACCGTGGGTCGCAACCTCACGGGCGTCGGTCGAATCACTGAGCGCGAGACCGCGACCCTCGGCGGCCTGCTGCAGGGCGGCGGCCAGCACGTGCGATGAGTAGCGTTCGGCGCTGCCGACGAGCCGCAGCAGCTCATCGGGGCTGAGGTTCGCCGTGCCGTCGCCGGTGGCCGGGCGCACGTCGACCACCTCCGGGTGACCCTTCGTGAGGGTGCCCGTCTTGTCGAAGGCGACCGTGCGCACTCTCGACAGCTTCTCGAGCGTGCCCGCGTTCTTCACCACGACACCGTTCCGGGCGGCGCTCGACATGCCGCCCATGAAGGCGACGGGAGCGGCGATGAGCAGCGGGCACGGGGTCGCGACGACGAGCACCTCGGCGAATCGGACGGGGTCGCCGCTGACCGCCCAGGCGATGCCGGCAATGGCAAGACTCAGCAGGGTGAACGGCACGGCGTAGCGATCGGCGAGGCGCACGAGCGGAGCCTTCGACTCCGACGCCTCCCGCACCAGTTCGACGATGCGCTGATACTCGCTGTCGGCGGCGAGCGCCGATGCGATGATCTCCACCGCGGCCGGGCCGTTGACCGAGCCGCTCGCGACCTCGTCTCCGCTCTCTTTGTCGACGGGCAGGCTCTCGCCGGTGAGCGACGACTCGTCGAAGGATCCCTCGCGGGAGGCGAGGCGTGCATCCACCGGAACGATCTCCGCCGGGCGCACGAGTAGCCGATCGCCGACCGCGACCGCGTCGACGGGAATGTCGTCGATCGCGCCGTCGGGGCCGATACGGTGCGCGCGCTGCGGAACCCGGTCGAGCAGGGCGCTCAGCTCGCGGCGGGCTCGGTTCTCGGCGTAGTCTTCGAGCGCCTCACCGCCGGCCAGCATGAACACGATGATCAGGCTCGCCCAGTACTCGCCGACGAGCAGCGTCGCCGTGATCGCCATGACGGCGAGCAGGTCAAGCCCGAACTGCCGACTGAGCAGGCTGCGCACCATCGACACGCCCTCTTTCAGGGCGACGGCGGCGGCGAAGACCGACACCAGGATGCGCGCGGCCGGTTCCAGCTCGATCGCCATCAGCGCGAGGCCCACCGCCCCCACGACCAGCGCCGCAGCCACCAGCGGATAGCGGCGAAAGGAAGCGGCGACGCGCGTCATAGGTCAGGTCTACCCGGTGGGCGCGGCGATTGCCAGCAAGGGCAGGCTTGCCTCAGGGTGCGTCACACGAGGCGGGCGAGCGCGTCGCGGCCGCCAGCGAGGTAGGCGCGCCAGCCAGAATCGGCCCCCGCGAGATGGCTCCACTGGGCGCCCCAGGTCTCCGGCGCGGGCACGGCCCGGTCGGCGCGCACCGCGCGGAGGGCCTCCCCGAGGGCCGCTACGGCGCCCTCGTGGTACTTCGCGGCGGGGAGCCGTTCACGCGACAGCGTGCAGAGGCTGTCACCCGCGGCGGTGGTGGCGAGGGCAGCTAATGCCGCAGCGCGCGCCTCCGCGATCGTCAGTTCGCGCAGGTGCAACGCTCGTCAGCCGAGAACGGCGCGAGGGCCTCGTCGACGTGCTGGCCGCAGCCAGTCCAGGTGACCTTGCCGCAGGTGGAGCAACGGATGGGTGAGCACATTGTGCGGTCCTTTCGATCGGGAGGGCGAGCAGACGCCTCCCCGACAGAATACCCCGGGGGGTATTGGCGCGCAAGGAGCCCTTAACGGCGGATGCCCGTGGTTCGCACCACGGGCATCCGGTCGTTCGCGACGAATCGCGACGCGATGAGCGCTTACGCGCCGAGTCCGACCGCCGAGACGGCGGTCGGCGCGACTCGCGCGACGCCCAGAAATGGGCGTCGCCGCTAAACGAGTCGCGCTTGCAGGTTCTCGTCGAGGGCTGCGAGGAAGTCCTCGGTCGTCAGCCACTCCTGGTCGGGGCTGACGAGCAGCGCCAGGTCCTTCGTCATCTTGCCGCTCTCGACGGTCTTGATGACGACGTCTTCGAGGGTCTCAGCGAACTCGATGAGCGCGGCATTGTCGTCGAGCTTGCCGCGGTGCATGAGACCGCGGGTCCACGCGAAGATCGACGCGATCGGGTTCGTCGAGGTGGGCTTGCCCTGCTGGTGCTGGCGGTAGTGACGCGTCACCGTGCCGTGCGCCGCCTCCGCCTCGACGATCTTGCCGTCGGGGGTCGTGAGCACGCTCGTCATGAGGCCGAGCGAGCCGAAGCCCTGCGCGACCGTGTCGGACTGCACGTCGCCGTCGTAGTTCTTGCAGGCCCAGACGTAGCCGCCCTCCCACTTCATGGCGCTGGCCACCATGTCGTCGATAAGGCGGTGCTCGTAGGTGATGCCCGCAGCCTCGAACTTGTCCTTGAACTCGGTCTCGTAGATCTCCTGGAAGAGGTCCTTGAAGCGGCCGTCGTAGGCCTTCAGGATCGTGTTCTTCGTCGACAGGTAGACGGGGTAGCCGCGCGAGAGGCCGTAGTTCAGCGAGGCGCGCGCGAAGTCGATGATCGACGCGTCGAGGTTGTACTGCACCTGCGCGATGCCGTCACCCGGGGCCTGGAAGACCTCAAACTTCTGGGGCTCGCCGCCGTCGGTCGGGGTGAACTCGACGGTGAGCGTGCCCTCACCCTTGAACAGGAAGTCGGTGGCGCGGTACTGGTCGCCGAAGGCGTGACGGCCGATGATGATCGGCTTGTTCCAGCCGGGCACGAGGCGCGGGATGTTCGAGATGATGATCGGCTCGCGGAAGATGACGCCACCGAGAATGTTGCGGATCGTGCCGTTCGGGCTACGCCACATCTTCTTCAGGCCGAACTCTTCGACGCGCGCCTCGTCGGGCGTGATCGTCGCGCACTTCACGCCGACGCCGTGCTTCTGGATGGCGTGGGCGGCGTCGATCGTGACCTGGTCGTCGGTCTCGTCGCGGTGCTGAATGCCGAGGTCGTAGTACTCGAGCGTGATGTCGAGGTAGGGGTGAATCAGGCGATCCTTGATGAACTGCCAAATGATGCGGGTCATCTCATCGCCGTCGAGTTCGACGACGGTGCCTTCGACCTTGATCTTCTCCATGCGGGGGCCTTTCGGTTGGGTCTGTCGCACGTCGGTGGGGCGCCCACGGCGGAGGATGCGCGGCAGGCGCGGCCGCAAAGCGGCCAGGGGCACGGATGCGCGCCGCAGGCCAGCCTACCGTCTCGACCGAATTGTCTCGACATCGAGATAACTGTTCACCCGGCAGACGGGTGCGTCCTCTACCCTGGGGGCCATGGGTGACTTGCGCGTAGAAGAGTTGTCGGCGAAAACCATCGTGGCTGCGAACGGCCTCACTCTGCGCCCGGGGCAAGAGCAGTACGTCACGCCGGTCTCGTACTCAGCGAACGACGCCTACCTGAACCCCACGACGACCTGGGCGCGCGTGGTCCTCGATGGCGACGAGGTCGTCGGCTTCGTGCGCGGCAACTTCGATCCTGACAACCCGCGCGAGGAGTTCCGCTCGTGCGTCTGGCGCATCAACGTCGACGCGGGCGCGCAGGGCCGCGGTGTCGGCCGGTTCGCCGTGCGGCAGCTCGCCGAAGAGGCGCGCTCGCGCGGCTTCGAGACCCTGCACGTGATCTGGGAGACCGGCGACGACGGTCCCGGAGAGTTCTTCCGCCGCATCGGCTTCGTCGAGGTCGGAGAGACCGAGTACGGCGAAGTGATCGGAAAGCTGGCCATCTGAGCGACGAACTCGACTTCGCGGGCGCCGTACTCACCATCGTCGAGTTGATCCCGCCGGGGCGCGTCATGACCTACGGCGACGTCGCTGCCACCCTCGGCTCGCGCGGTGCGCGCGCCGTCGGCCGGGTAATGGCTGAGTCGGGCGGCACGGTCGCGTGGTGGCGCGTGATCCGCTCCGATGGCAGACCCCCGGCCGGCCACGAAGCGGATGCCGTGGCCCAGTACCGCGCGGAAGGCACGCCCCTGCGCGCCGAGGTCGCGCACTCCGGTGCCGACCCGATGAGCGTGCGTGTTGATCTCGCTCGCGCCCGGTGGGAGCCTGACCTAGACTGACGGAATGCAAGCGCTTGCAACCCGCGCCGGCCGCACCGTCGCCTCCGGCATCGCCGCCACCGTCGCCGCCGGCCTCCTCGCCGGATGCGCGCCCACGACGACCGCGCCCGAGCCGCAGGGCACCCGCGATGCGGGCATCCTGCTGTTTCAGTGGACGTGGAACGCCATCGCCGACGAGTGCGAATACTTGGGCGACGCAGGCATCGACTGGGTACTGACCAGCCCGCCGCAAGAACACGTCGTCCGCGACGAATGGTGGGTGCACTACCAGCCCGTCAGCTACCAGATCGAGTCGCGCCTCGGAACCCGAGACGAGTTCGCCGCCATGGTCGCCACCTGCGCCGAGCACGACGTCGACATCGTCGCCGACGCCGTCGTCAACCACATGACCGGGCTCGGAACGCCCGGCGTCGGCTGGGCCGGCAGTGAGTTCGAGCACTTCCGCTACCCCGGCATCTGGGAGCCCGACGACTTCCACCAGTGCACCGAGTCGCCCACCGGCGAGATCATTGACTACCGCGACGCCGACGAGGTGCGCAACTGCCGGCTCGTGAACCTCGCCGACCTCGCCACCGGCACCGAACGCGTGCGCGAAGGGCTCCGCGGCTACCTCGACGACCTGCTGAGTCTCGGCGTGAGCGGGTTCCGCATCGACGCGGCCAAGCACATGCCGCCCGAAGACATCGCGGCGATCATCCGCGACCTGCCGGAGGGGGCGCGCGTGTATCAGGAGGTGATCCGGGCATCCAGCGAACCGATTCAGCCCGAGGAGTACCTCGACAACGGGCCGTCGTGGGAGTTCCTCTACGCCCGCACGCTGAAGAGCATGGTCGACTCGGGGTCGCTGAACCCGCGCGTCGTGTTCGGGCCCGACGGCGGCTCGGTGCCAAGCGAGCTCGCCATCTCGTTCGTCGACAACCACGACACCGAGCGCAACGGCGAAACCCTGTCGTACAAAGACGGCGACGCCTACCTGCTGGGGCTCGCATTCATGCTCGCCCACCCGTACGGAACGCCCCAGCTCTCGAGCGGCTACGCCTTCGAGGGGCGGGATGCTGCTCCGCCGCTGCAGGGTGACGGTCGCGTCGCCGACGCCTCGTGCGCCGACGCGGCCGACGCGCCGAAGCCGCGGTACGAGCCCGGCGAGTGGGTGTGCCCGCAACGCTGGACCGGCGTGACGGGAATGCTCGCGTTCCGCTCCGCCGTAGGGGGTGCGCCGCTCACCGACGACGTGCGGTTCGACGGCGAGTTGCGCGCCCTCTCGGGCTTTGGCCGCGGCGAGTACGGGTACATCGCGTTCAACGGCGGGCCGCTCGACCTCGAGGGGCGGTTCGAGACCTCGCTGCGGGCGGGCACGTACACCGACGTGTTGTCGGGTGAGGCGGTCGAGGTCGACGAGTCAGGGGTGTTCACGGCGGTGGTGCCGGGCCGCGGCTTCGTTGCGCTGCACGTCGGCGCCGTGGAGCGCTAGCGCGCGGTCCGCGGCGTGAGGCGGGCGGCGCGGGGTGCTTGCGCGCCGCCGCACGGGGTGCTCTCGCGCCCACACGCGAAGGCACGCCCGCTCGAACTGTAGGAACTCCTACATCAGGAACTCGTACCGGATGCGACACCTCGCACCACAGCGACAGTGCGAGGTGTCCGAACCCGTGAGACGTGAGGCACCACCGCTCCCCGCGGGTGACCGCCGCCGTTACCGGCCCCACCCTCGGCAAGGCACGCCGAGGGTTGCCGCGCACGTGCACTGTTGCGCGTGCGCCACACCCTTCGGCGTACCTCGGCGGCCTACCCGCTCGAACTGTAGGAACTCCTACACGAGGGACTCGCGCCACGCGGCGTGCAGCTGGGCGAACTTGCCCGCCCCGGCGATGAGCTCGGCAGGGCTGCCGTCTTCGATAATGCGGCCGTGCTCCATGACGAGCACGCGGTCGGCGATGGCCACGGTCGACAATCGGTGGGCGATGATCACCGCTGTCCGGTCGGCGAGGAGCGTCTGCAGCGCCTCCTGCACAAGCCGCTCGCTCGGAATGTCGAGCGACGCCGTCGCCTCGTCCAGGATGAGCACCGTCGGGTCGGCGAGGAACGCCCGCGCGAACGAGATCAGCTGCCGCTGCCCGGCCGAGACGCGCCCGCCCCGCTTGTTCACGTCGGTGTCGTAGCCGTTCGGCAGCGAGGTGATGAACTCGTGCGCTCCGACGGCGCGGGCCGCCGCCTCGACCTGCTCGCGTGTGGCGTCGGGCTTGCCGAGGGCGATGTTGTCGGCGACCGTGCCCGAGAAGAGGTAGGCCTCCTGTGTCACCATGACGATCGCGCGCCGCAGGTCTTTCGGGTGAAGCTTGCGCAGGTCGACGCCGTCGAGGGTCACGCGTCCCTCGCTCGGGTCGTAGAAGCGCGCAATGAGTTTCGCGAGCGTTGACTTGCCGGCGCCCGTCGTGCCGACCAGTGCGATCGTCTGGCCGGCCGGGATGTCGAGGTCGAAGTCGGGCAGCACGACCGCCTCGTCGGTGTACTGGAAGCGCACGCCCTCGAATCGCACCTGCCCCTTCGCCCGCCACAGGTCGATGGGGGTCGTGGGATCGGGCACGCTCGGCGTCTCTTCGAGCACTCCCGAGATCTTCTCCAGCGCGGCGGCGGCTGACTGGTACGAGTTGTAGAACATCGCCATCTCTTCGGCGGGGCCGAAGAAGTTGCGCACGTACAGCAGCACCGCGATGAGCACGCCGATGCCGAGCGAGCCGTCAACGACGCGGAATGCCCCCCACAGCAGGGCGGCGGCGACCGCGACATTACCGATCAGCACGAGGCCCGGGTCGAAGATGCCGAACAGCCGAATGACGCGGGCGTTGGCGTCGCGGTAGCTCTCGACGTGGTCGCCGAACTCGCGCGCGTTGCGCGGCTCTTTTCGGAACGCCTTCACCGCACGGATGCCCGTCATCGTCTCGACGAAGTGCACAATCAGGCGGGCGGATGCGACGCGCGTCAGGCGGAACATCTTCTGCGAGCGCACTTGGAACCAGCGCGTCAGCATGAGTAGCGGGATGAGCGCGGCGGCGAGCACGAGACCGCTCGGGGCGTCGAGCAGGATCAGCGCTCCTGCCGTGAATCCCATGTAGAGCAGGCCGGACACGAGCTGGTTAATGCCCGAATCGAGGAGCTCGCGAATCGAGTCGAGGTCGCTCGTCTGCCGCGAGATGATACGCCCCGACGTGTACGACTCGTGGAACTCGAGACTGAGGTTCTGCGTGTGCAGGAACACCCGCTTGCGCAGGTCGATGAGGATCGCCTGGCTGATGCGCGCGCTCATCACCTGGTACCACGCAATCGTTGCGGCGCCGACGAGGGCGGCGAAGACGAAACCTCCGACGATGAGGGCGATGGGCATCCAATCGCCGTTGTCAACGACGGCGGGCAGCCCGCGGTCGATGCCGAGCGCGATCAGTGCGGGTCCGGCGACCTGCAGCGCCGTCGAGAAGACAACAACGACCATCGCAAAAATGATGCGGCCGCGCACGGGGCGCAAGAGCGACCCGAGCAGGCGCAGCGAACGGCGGCGAATCTGCCGCGACTCCTCCTTCGTGTAGTTGTCGCGCTCTTCTCCGGCGACTCCGACGACGCTCATCGCTTCACCTCCCCGTCTCGTTCGAATCCGTCTTTGTCGATCACCCGAGCCTCCCGCGCCGTGGCCTCCTGCACGCGCGAGGCCTCTTCTGCCAGGCGCAGGTCGCGCGCGTCGCGTTCGGCCTGCGCGAGCTCTTCGTCTTCGAGCGACGAGATCACGTAGCGGTAGTGCTCGTTGCGGGCGAGCAACTCGCTGTGGGTGCCGACGTCGGTGATCCGGCCCTCCTCGAGCAGAGCGACGCGGTCGGCCATCTGCACGGTCGACGGGCGGTGGGCGACGATGAGGCCGGTCGTGGTCGCCAGCACCCGGCGCAGCGCGGCCTCGACGAGGGCCTCGGTGTCGACGTCGAGCGCACTGAGTGGGTCGTCGAGCACGAGCACGTCCGGCTTCGCCGCGACCGCGCGGGCGAGCGCGAGGCGCTGGCGCTGACCACCCGAGAGGCTCATCCCCTCCTCACCCACGACGGTGTCGGCGCCATCGGGCAGGTCGTACACGAAGCCCGCCTGCGCGATGTCGAGGGCCTCGGCGAGCACACGATCGGCTTCCTGCTGCACGGCGGGGTCGTCGCTCGCGAACTCGGGGCGGCCGAGCAGCACGTTGTCGCGAACGCTCGACGAGAACAGCGTGGCGTCTTCGAACGCCATCGCGATGCGCCGCCGCAACTCCTCGCGCGTCAGGTCGCGAATGTCGACGCCGTCCAACAGGATGCGCCCACCGGTCACGTCGTACAGCCGCGTCGTCAGCGCCGTCAGCGTCGTCTTGCCGCTTCCTGTGATGCCGACGAGCGCCATGGTTTCGCCGGGCTCGAGCTCGAGCGTGATGCCGTCGAGCTGGTCGCGCTGGTCGGCGGGCGCGTCTTGATAGCGGAACCGCGCATCCTCGAAGACGAGACGACCGACCGGCCGCTCGACAGAGCTCGGATGCTCGGGGTCGGTGATCGTGTTCACCTCGTCCATGACGTCAAAGAACCGGTCGACGGCGCTGCGCGTGTCGAAGGTCATGGCGAGCAGGAAACCGATCGACTCGATGGGAAAGCGCAGCACGGTCGCGGTCGCGAAGTACGCGAGCAGCTGACCAACCGTGAGCTGATCGGCCGCCGCCAGCGCGACGCCGCCCAGTAGCGAGAGAGCGAATGCCGCATCGGGAATAAGCACGAGCCAGAACCAAATGCCGGCGATCGCCTTCGCCTTGCGGATCTCGAGCGTGCGCAGCATCTCGGCCTGATCGGCGAACTTCAGCAACGAATGCTTGCCGCGGCCGAAGGCCTTGAGCACGCGGATGCCGTGGACACTCTCTTCGACGGCGGTCGCCAGGTCGCCCTGCTGGTCTTGCACGCGCCGGGCGATGACCGAGTACTTCTTCTCGAACACGTAGCCGTATACCCAGATGGGAATGGACGTGACGAAGAAGAGCAGGCCCAGCCAGATGCTCCAGTTGAGCAGCACGACGATGCCGATGAGGATCGTGATGATGTTGACCACGAGCAGCACGAGGCCGAACGAGATCCAGCGGCGGATGAGGTTCAGGTCGCTGACGGCGCGCGACAGCAGCTGGCCGGACTGCCAGCGATCGTGGAAGGCCACGGGCAGGTCTTGCAGCTTGGCGTAGAGGCCGTTGCGCATGCGCGCTTCGATGTGCGTGCCGGGGGTCAGCACGAGCCAGCGGCGCAGCATGATCATCGCGGCTTCGACGACGCCGAGCACGAGCACGATGATGACCGCGGGCCAGATGCCGACCGGGTCGCGGTCGGCGAGCGGGCCGTCGACGAGGCCCTGCAGCACGATCGGAATGAGCAGGCTCACCACGCCGGCCGCGAGGGCCGCAATCATGCCCCCGATGATCCACGGCACCGCTGGCTTCGCGTACGGGTAGATCCGCGCAATGGCGCGATAGGTGCTCAGTTCGCTCTTGCGGGGCGCGGCGGATGGTGCTTCAGCGGTCGACACGACGGTGTTCCTCGTGACTCGGGCGCGGACGCTCGTGGCGCACCGCGGTGGTGGACGTCATGCCACCCGCGGGACACCGGGGGTGCCGGGCCGCGGGCAGCCTTGCAGACTATCGCCTCAACTTCGCGCACGCCAGCGCCAATTCCCGACGCGCCGCAACAGGGCGAGAAACGCTGATCGGGATGTGCGTGATCAGTGGAAGAAGTGACGCTCGCCCGTGAGGTACATCGTCACGCCGGCCGCCTGGGCCGCGGCAATGACCTCCTCGTCGCGCACCGATCCTCCGGGCTGCACCACGGCGCGCACGCCCGCGTCGATCAGCACCTGCAGGCCGTCGGCGAACGGGAAGAACGCGTCGGAGGCGGCGACCGAGCCGCGGGCCCGCTCCCCCGCGCGCGTGACGGCGAGGTGGCACGAGTCGACGCGGTTGACCTGACCCATGCCGACGCCGACTGAGGCGCCGCCCGCGGCGAGCAGGATCGCGTTCGACTTCACAGCGCGGCAGGCCCGCCAGGCGAAGGCCAGGTCGGCGAGCGTCGCCTCGTCGGCCGGCTCGCCCGAGACGAGCTGCCAGGAGGCGGCGTCGGCGAAGTGACGGTCGGGGCGCTGGGCGAGGAAGCCGCCGGAGAGTTGGCGCAGCTCGAGCGCCTCGGGCGCGAAGTTCTCGGGCAGCTGCAGCAGCCGCAGGTTCTTCTTCGCCTGCAGCACTTCGAGGGCGCCGGGCTCGAAGCCGGGGGCGACGACGACCTCGGTGAAGATCGGTGCGATCGACTCGGCGGCCTCGCGGGTAACGACGCGGTTCGCGGCGATCACGCCGCCGAAGGCCGACACGGGGTCGCAGGCGTGCGCGGCGGCGTGCGCCTCGGCGATCGTCGCCCCGACGGCGATGCCGCAGGGGTTCGCGTGCTTGATGATCGCCACCGCTGGCTCGTCGTGGTCGAAGGCGGCGCGCAGGGCCGCGTCGGCGTCGACGTAGTTGTTGTACGACATCTCTTTGCCGCCGAGCTGCGTCGCCTGGGCGATGCCCGCGCCGCCGACGGCCGGGTACAGCGCCGCCGCCTGGTGGCTGTTCTCGCCGTACCGCAGGTCGGCGGCCTTGTCGACGGCAATGCGGATGCTCGCGGGCAGCCCCGCAGCCCCGCTCGCACCGTCCGCGTCCTGCTCCGCGACCCGCTCGGCCAGGTAGCTGGCGACCGCCGCGTCGTACGCGGCGGTGTGTGCGAAGGCCTTCGCGGCGAGGCGGGTGCGGAAGGCGAGATCCGTGCCGCCGGTGCGCACCGCATCCAGGACGGTTTCGTAGTCGGCCGGGTCGACGACGATCGCGACGTTCGGGTGGTTCTTCGCCGAGGCGCGCACCATGGCGGGGCCGCCGATGTCGATCTGTTCGATGACGGCGAGCGGTTCGGCGCCCGAGGCGACGGTCTCGACGAACGGGTACAGGTTCACGACGACGAGGTCGAAGGGCGCGAAGCCGAGCTCGGCGAGCTGCCGCTCGTGCCGCTCGAGGCGCAGGTCGGCGAGCAGCCCGGCATGCACCGCCGGGTGCAGGGTCTTCACCCGGCCGTCGAGCGATTCGGGAAACCCGGTGACCTCGGACACTTCCGTGACGGGGTGGCCCGCGGCGGCGATCGTGGCGGCGGTCGACCCGGTCGAGACAAGTTCGACGCCCTGCTCGACAAGGGCGGCGGCCAACTCGACCAGCCCCGTCTTGTCGCTCACCGAGATGAGGGCGCGGCGCACGGCCACGGCGTCGCGGGGGCGGTAGTCGGCAGCGTTGGGGGTGGGGGCGGCCACGGGGCTCCTTCTTAGGCGGGTGAACGAGGGCTGGTGAGGTCGATGGTGCCGTCGGCGATGCCGCGCACGACGTCGGCGAGCAGGCGCCGCTCGACAGGCTTGATGCGGTCGTGCAGGGTCGCCTCATCGTCGTCGGGCAGCACGGGCACCCGTTCTTGAGCGAGGATGGCTCCCGTGTCGACGCCCGTGTCGACGACGATCACGCTCGCGCCCGTCTCGGTGACGCCGGCGGCGAGCGCGTCGCGCACGCCGTGCGCTCCGGGAAACTCGGGGAGGTACGCGGGGTGCGTGTTGATCAGGCGCGGCGCGAAGGCCGCGACGGCGCGCGGCGGCAGCAGGCGCATGAGCCCGGACAGCACGACCAGGTCGGGCTCGTGCGCGGCGACGGCGGCAACGAGGGCATCGCCCCAGCTCTCGCGATCGGGATGCTCGGTGAACGGAACGACGAACGCCGGAATTCCGCGCCGTCGAGCGTGATCGAGACCTCCCGCCTCGCGGTCGGCGCCGACGGCGACAATCTCAGCCGGGAAGTCGGGAGCGTCGCATTCGACAAGCAGCGCGGCGAGGTTCGACCCGCCGCCCGAGATCAGAACGACGACCCGCAGCACGCCCTTAACGCTAGCGGCTGGCGGCGAGCCTCTCGGCCACCACAGCTATAGCCGTGCGGCATAGTCTCGGGCTTCCTCAATCGTGAGGCCCGGGCCAACCCAGTGTAGGTAGTAGCAGTTTTCGATGATCACGTGGATCTGTATCTCGCCAGGATCGCCTACTGGCATAACGAGTCGGGGAGCTCCATCCACTCGGACGACTGCCGATTCGGGCCAGTTGTCAACGTCATCATTGCCTTCCCCTGCCGCAGTGCGGGCATCGGCGCCGACAGCTTGAACAACCCGATCCAGGCCCTCACCCCACTGGACCCGATCGCCGCTGTCCGCTTCGTCCCCCTCAACGGGGCGTGGATCGCCCACGGGCGCGCCACTCGGAAGTTCCGCGGGGGCGACGATGGCGCACTCCTCCCGTGCCGCCGAGTCTGGTGATTCCCTTCCTGGAGAATCGCCTGCGCCAGGGGGTGTTTCGCTAGATGTGTTGGGCGAGCAACCGGCAAACAGGGGGACAGCAAAATAGCAGAACACCACGATTGCCCAACACCGAATCACGAAGGACATCATTGGGCTCCGATCACTAGAGTGATACTCCCTCAATTCAGAGGTTAGAGCATCCTCAGATCTGAAGCAATTGTCGCTAGCGGCTGGCGGCGAGCCTCTCGGCCACCACCTGCTTCGCTCCCCCGGCGAGCAGGCCGAGCGGGATCGTGATGGCGGCGATGACGAGCATCCAGAGGCCGACCTCGAGGGGGTCGGGGCCGACGACGGCGAGCCGGCCGGGGCCGGCGGCCCCCGACGCGAGGAAGGCGAGCGCGGCCATGACGGCTCCCGCGACGACGCCGGCGAGCACTCCGGCGAGCGCCGCCCACCCCTCGGGGCGGCGGTCGGGGCCGAGCACGTCGAGCAGGCGCTCGCGCAGCATGACGCCCGCGACGAATGACGCGATGACGGGCACGAGCAGTACGAGGAAGCCGGGGGCGAAATCGGGCGCGGGCAGCGCGCCGAGCACGGGAATCGCAGGAACGGGTCCGAGGCTCACCCCGAGCGGGCTGACCGATGACCCGGCGCCCAGGGCGAAGCCGGGGCCGACGAGGTAGCTGGTCGTCCAGATGACGATGCTCGGCAGCAGGGCGAGCTGGGCGAGGGTGAGGGCGATGCCGCCGAGTACGCCCGACTGCACGCCCTGGTAGAGAGCGATCACGTCGGTGAAGCCGAGGAACAGCGCGAGCGTCGTGACGAGGGCTCCCGCGGCGACCACCGTCGCGACGCTAGCGACACCGGCGCGCACGACGACCTCGGCGACGCCGCGAACGGCGACCGGGATGAGCCCCCACAGCTCGCGAAGACGCACGCGTGCCGGATTCGTCGCCCCGATCGACCCGATGGCAAGGCCCAGCCCGTAGACGAGGCCGGGGAACAGCGTCGCCTGCACCGGGTCGGGGGTCGCCCCCGGGTTCGCGACGAGCCACTGGATGAGGGCCGAGAGCGCCACCACCCCGGTCACCGCCACCAGTTCGCCGATGATGCGGTGCGGGTGCTCGCGCAGGCGTCGTCCAAGCCGCACGCCCAAGAGGGCGGTGATCAGCAGAAACCCGGTGAGCGCGAGGGTGATGGTGAACGGGTCGCCCGCGGCCTCGATTCCCAGGCCAGCGACCGTTTCGGCGTCGAGCTGAACGGTGACGGCGACGCCGTGGCCGAGCATCCAGATGATGGCGCCGGCCTTCCAGAGGTCGATGAGGTCGACCTGGAACTCGAACTGCACGGCCCACATCACGGTGAGTACGGTGAGCGGCACGCCCGCGCCGGCGGCGACGACGAGCAGCGCCTCGAGGGCGGAGAAGAAGGCGGTCGCACGGCGGGTCATGTCGCCCGCGAGCCTACGGGCGTGCGAGCCCTAGCCGAGTGCGGCGCGCGCCGCGGCCTTCGCCTCGGCCGGGTCAGCAGCGCTGAGGGCAGCCTCAGCGGCGCGGCGGCAGGCGGCGAGGTCGGCGTCGCCCAGCCGGGCACCCACCCGCGTGATGGCGCGGGCCGCCATCGACAGGCTCGTGACGCCGAGGCCGACGAGCACGCACGCCAGGTCGGGGTCGGCCGCCGCCTCACCGCACACGCCGACGGGGGTGCCGGAGGTGTCGCGGCTCGCCTCGCCGATCATTCCGATGAGGCGCAAGAGCGCGGGCTGCCACGGGTTCGCCAAGTCGGCGAGGTCGCCCGACTGACGGTCGGCGGCGAGCGTGTACTGGGCGAGATCGTTCGTGCCGAGGCTGACGAAGTCAACCTCGCGCATGATCTCGACGGCGGTGAGCCCGGCGGCGGGGGTCTCGATCATGACGCCGACCGTTTCCAGGCCCGCGGCGCGGGCCCGCGTGACGAAGTCGCGTGCCTCGGCAACGGTCGCGACCATGGGCGCCATGACCCAGACGTCGGCGCTCGTCTCGCCCGCCGCGCGCGCGATGGCCCGCAGCTGTCGTTCGAGCACTTCGGGGTGCCGCCGCGCCGTGCGGAGGCCGCGTACGCCGAGCGCGGGGTTCGGCTCGTCGTCGTTCGTGAGGAACGGCAGTGGCTTGTCGCTTCCCGCGTCGAGGGTGCGCACCACGACCCGCTGGCCGGCGAAGCCGTCGAACACCTCGCGATAGGCCTCGACCTGCTCGTCGATGCTCGGCTCGGTGTCGCGGTCGAGGAAGCAGAATTCGGTGCGGAACAGCCCGACCCCTTCGGCGCCGCGCTCGACGGCGCGGGCCACGTCACGAGGGGCTCCCACGTTCGCGCCGAGCAGCACCCGGTGGCCGTCGCGCGTCTGGCCGGGGCCGTCGAACGGCGGCAGGGTGATGACGCCGGTGGCGGTCGCCTGCGCCGCCTGATCGGGGCGCACGACGACCTCGCCGGTGTCGCCATCGACGAGCAGGAGGTCGCCGTCGGCGATGGCCGTGGCCTCGGGATACCCCACCACGGCGGGGAGCCCCAGTTCACGGGCGATGATCGCCGTATGCGAGGTCGGCCCGCCGTGCTCGGTGACGAGCGCGAGACACACGGCCGGGTCGAGCGCGACGGTGTCGGCGGGGGCCAGATCGTCGGCCACCAGGACGAACGGGTCACGTCGATCAGGAACGCCGGGGGGCTCTTCCCCTCGCAGCTCCGCGATGAGCCGGTTGCGCACATCGGCGAGGTCGGTCGCGCGCTCGGCGAGCAGACCACCGGCTGCCCGGTACTGCTCGGTCAGTTCGGCGGCAACCTGCCACACCGCGCGGGTGGGCGTGAGCCCTTCCTCGCGGATCGCCGTGTCGGCCGGGCCGATCAGGGTGGGGTCGGTTGCCATGTCGGCGGTCGCCTCGAGCACGGTGCGACGCTGACCGGTCACGCTCGCGCCGCGCTCGCGGTAGCGGTCGGCGACGCGGATGCTCGCCTCGCGCAGCAGAGACACGGCCCCCTCACGCGCGTCCTCGGGAACGCGGTCACTCGCCGAAGGCTCGCGCACGGTGCGACGCAGCACCACGGCGGGTCCGACGACACGGCCGGCGCTCACTCCGATGGGACCGGTGGGCGTCGGCTCGACGGCCACCGAGTCGGATCGGCCAGCCCCAGCGCTCGACGCGTCCCCCTCGCGCGCAGTGCCGCCATCGGCGTCGGCGGCGAGCTCTTCGCCAAAGCCCTCCTCGATCAGCGCGCGGATGCGTTCGGCGGCGGGGGCCGCATCAGTGCCGGTCGCCTGAATGCGCACGACTGTTCCCGGCCCGGCGGCGAGCATGGCGATCCCGATCGGGCTCGCGGCCGATACCGGCGGGCGTTCCGCGTGGTCGTCGCGCAGCAGGGTCACCTCGGCGTCGTACTCGGCAACGGCGGCCGCGATGACGGCCGCGGGGCGCGCGTGCAGGCCCGCGACATTGCGCACGGTCGCCGACAGCGTGTGCCCGTCGAGGGGGGCCGCCGACGGGGCGGGCGTCGACGTCGCGCCCCGCGCATCCCCTGCTGTCTCGTCGGCCGTCGGGGCGAGGTGGTCGGTTTTGGGGCGCAGAGCCCCGGCGGCTTCCTCCGCAACCTCCGACAGCGACGCTCCCCCGGCCGCGCGAACGACGGCGGCGAGAAGGCCCTCGACGAACGGCGCGGCGACGAGCCGCGTACGCTCGGCCAGCTCAGGATCGATGAACTCCAGCGCGAGTTCGGCGCTCATGATGGCGGAACCCAGATCCATGATCACCGCGACCCCGTCGCCGGAATCGGCCTCGGCGATGGCCTCGGCGATGCGTGCGGCGTCGGTGCCGATCTCTCCGTCCGCCGTGCCCGCCGCCGCGATGACGGCGGGGGCTCCCGACGCTGTCATCTCGAGGGCGAGCGCGATCGCCGCCTCCGCAAGGGCCGGACTGTGGGAGACGGCGACAACACCGACGGAGGTCATGCGGCGACGACCTCCGCGAGGGCGTCAAAGAGCATGGCCGTGGAGGTAGCGCCGGGGTCCAGGTGCCCGGCGCTCCGGTCACCGAGGTAGCTGGCGCGGCCCTTGCGGGCAACGAGCGGCTCCGTCGCATCGCGGCCCGCTGCGGCCGCATCGCGGGCGGCGGCCGCCGCCTCGGCGAGGGACGATCCCGAGGCGAGGGCAGAATCCCACGCGTCGATCGCCGGTGACATGGCGTCGAACATCGTCTTGTCATTCGCTTCGGCCTTGCCGCGCGCGACGACGCCCTCCAGCCCGGCCCGGAGCGCGGCGGCCAGCGCGGGGCCGTCGCACTCCGAGACCGAGCCGGCAGCCATGCCGAAACGGAGGAAGAACGTACCGTAAAGCGGTCCGCTGGCACCCCCCACCGACGTTACGAGCGTCATACCGACGGTCTTGAACAGCTCGTCAGCGGTGCTCGGTGCGGCAGCACCCACCTTCTCCATGACGGCGGCCATTCCTCTGGCCATGTTGGAGCCGTGATCGGCGTCGCCGATCGCCGAATCCAACTCCGTGAGGTAGGCCTTGTTGTCGGTGACGCGGGCGCGGAACGCCTCGAGCCACGCGGTGAAGCCGTCAATGGTGATGGTGGTGCTCATGGTGTCCTCCGATGTCGATTCGAGTTGGGTCGTGCCGCGTCTCAGCGACCCCAGCGCAGGCCCGGCGTTTCGACGGGCGCATCCCAGAGCGAGACGATCTCGTCGTCGGCGCGCAGCACGGTCACCGAGCATCCCGCCATGTCGAGCGACGTGATGTAGTTGCCGACCAAGCTACGGGCGACGGTCACGCCGTGCTTCTCGAGGATGCGGGCCACCTCGCCGTACATGAGGTACAGCTCGATGAGCGGCGTGCCGCCCATGCCGTTGAGCATGACGATCGTCGGCGCCCCACCGAAGTCGAGATCGCCGAGGATCGGTTCGACGAGTTGCTCGGCCACGTGTGAGGCGTCGGCGAGGGGAACACGCTGGCGCCCCGGCTCGCCGTGGATTCCGATGCCGATCTCCATCTGGTCGTCGGGCAGGTCGAATGTCGGCTTGCCAGCGGCCGGCACCGTGCAACTCGTGAGCGCCATGCCCATCGAGCGGCCTTCCGCATTGACCTTCTCGGCCAGGGCGACGACCTCGTCGAGGCTGCGACCCTGCTCGGCCGCCGCTCCGACGATCTTTTCGAGCAGCACGGTGAGGCCAACGCCACGCCGGCCCGCCGTGTACAGCGAATCCTGCACGGCGACATCGTCGTTGACCACGACAGTCTTGACGTCGACGCTCGCCTCCATCGCGGCGAGCTCGGCCGCCATCTCGAAGTTCATAACGTCGCCGGTGTAGTTCTTCACGATGTGCAGAACGCCGGCGCCACGGTCGACCTCTTTGGTGGCGGCCTGCATCTGGTCGGGCGTCGGTGAGGTGAATACCTCGCCGGCGCACGCGGCGTCGAGCATGCCGAAGCCGACAAAGCCACCGTGCAGCGGCTCGTGGCCGGAGCCGCCACCGCTGACAAGCGCGACGGTGCCGTGCTCTTTCGGAGTGGCGCGGTAGATCACGCGATTCTCATGGTCGACGCGCTGTTCGGGGTGCGCGGCTTCAATACCGCGCAGCGCGTCCGCCAGAACCGACTCGGGGGAGTTGATGAGTTTCTTCATTGAACCTATCCATCCTGTTTCGCGAGGGTCTCGGTGAGACCAGTGTGGTCGTGTCGCGCGACAGCCGCCAGGTCGTCGCACGACCGTCTCAGGTCAGGGCTACATTGCCCGCTCATAGCCACATTTTCTGGAACACTATTCGACAATGTCGAATATGCTCTGAGAATCCTCGCGCTGTCAAGGGCAGGATGCCCGGTCAGAGGGCACCGTCAGCCGCATAATGGGCCAGGCGACCGAAGGGGGTCAGGTGATCCAAGCGATTGACCGCGCGGCACGGGTGCTCGCGTCGCTGCAGGGTGCCCGGCACCTCGGCATCACCGAACTCGCCGGCATTCTCGAGCTCCCCCCGTCTACCGTGCACGGCATCGTGAAGTCGTTGCAGGCTCACGGGCTCGTCGCGAAAGAGCCGGGCAGCCAGCGCTACATGCTCGGCCCCGCCCTGTTGAAGCTCTCGAACGTCTACCTCGACACCCTCGACGTGCGCGCGCGGGCCATGCGCTGGACACGGGAACTGGCCCGGCGCACCGGGCTCTCGACGCGGCTGGGGGCCGAGCTGTTCGACGAGGTCATCATCATCCACCACAACCGCCGACCCGACGGCAGTCAGCAGATGCTGGAGACCGGCATCACGATCCCCGCGCACGCGTCGGCGCTCGGCAAGGTCCTGCTCGCCTACCATCCGAGCGCCGCCGACGAACTGCTCGCGAAGCCGCTGCGCAGCCTGACCGGCGACACCGTCACCGACCCCGCGACGCTGCGCCTGCAGCTCGCCGGCGTCGCGGAACGCGCCCTCGCCATGGAGGAGGACGAGGCGGTGCTCGGTGAGTCCTCGGTCGCCGTACCCGTCGCCGATCGCAGCGGTGCCGTCATCGCCGCGGTGTCGGTCGTCATGCCCTCGAGCGAGTGGCCGCCGGAGGCGGGCGTCCTGAACGACCTGCGCGAGACCGCGCGCAACATCTCGCGCGAGCTGGGCTACACCGAGTGGCCGCCGAAGGTGATGCCGCGCGACGACTGATCCCAGGTCAGCACGGCGCGCCTGAACGCCGACGGCCCCGGCGCGCAGGGCGCAGCCGGGGCCGTCGAATTCGGGATGCTGGTCTACAGCCCCTGAATGATCTCGCGCATGAGGGCGGCCGTCTCGCTCGGCGTCTTGCCGACCTTGACTCCGGCGGCCTCGAGGGCCTCCTTCTTCGCCTGGGCGGTGCCCGCCGAGCCGGAGACGATGGCGCCGGCGTGGCCCATCGTCTTGCCCTCGGGGGCGGTGAAGCCGGCGACGTAGCCGACGACCGGCTTCGTCACGTTCGCCTTGATGAAGTCGGCGGCGCGCTCTTCGGCGTCGCCTCCGATCTCGCCGATCATGACGATCGCCTTCGTCTCGGGGTCAGCCTCGAACGCCGCGAGCGCGTCGATGTGCGTGGTGCCGATGATCGGGTCGCCTCCGATACCGATGGCGGTCGAGAAGCCGATGTCGCGCAGCTCGTACATCATCTGGTACGTCAGGGTGCCCGACTTCGACACGAGACCGATCGGGCCCTTGCCGGTGATCGTCGCCGGCGTGATGCCGACGAGCGACTCATCGGGCGTGATGATGCCGGGGCAGTTCGGGCCGATGATGCGGGTCGTGTTGCCGTGCGCCTTCGCGGTCGCCCAGACGTCGGCGGAGTCCTGCACGGGGATGCCTTCGGTGATGATCACGAGCAACGGAATCTTCGCCTCGATGGCCTCGATCCCGGCGTCCTTGGCGAAGGCCGGAGGCACGAACGCGATCGACACGTCCGCGCCGGTGGCCTCCATGGCCTCGGCGACCGAGCCGAACACGGGCAGCTCGACCGAGCTGCCGTCCTTCGCGGTGTGGGTGACGGTCGTCCCGGCCTTGCGGGCGTTCACGCCGCCGACGACCTGGGTGCCGGCCTTCAGCATGAGGGCCGTGTGCTTGGTGCCCTCACCGCCGGTGATTCCCTGGACGATGACCTTCGAATCCTTGTTGAGGAAGATCGACATGTTCTTCTCTCCGTCCTTACTTCGCAGCCAGCTCGGCAGCCTTATCGGCGCCCTCGTCCATGGAGCTCGCGATCGTCACGAGCGGGTGGTTGGCATCGGCGAGGATGCGACGACCCTCGTCGACGTTGTTACCGTCGAGACGGACGACGAGCGGCTTGGTTGCCGAGTCGCCGAGGATCTCGAGGGCCTTGACGATGCCGTTCGCGACCGCGTCACACGCCGTGATGCCGCCGAAGACGTTCACGAACACGCTCTTGACCTGCGGGTCACCGAGAATCACGTCGAGACCGGCGGCCATGACCTCGGCCGAGGCGCCACCACCGATGTCGAGGAAGTTGGCGGGCTTCACACCGCCGTGGTTCTCGCCGGCGTAGGCGACGACGTCGAGCGTCGACATGACGAGGCCCGCACCGTTGCCGATGACGCCGACCTCGCCGTCGAGCTTGACGTAGTTGAGGTCGTGCTGCTTGGCCTTCGCCTCGAGCGGGTCGGTCGCGGCCGCGTCTTCGAGCTCGGCGTGGTGCGGCTGACGGAACGCGGCGTTCTCGTCAAGCGTGACCTTGCCATCGAGGGCGATGATGTCGCCGCCCCCGGTGAGCACGAGCGGGTTGACCTCGACGAGAGTCGTGTCTTCCTTGTCGAAGACCTCGTAGAGAGTGACGAACACGGGGGCGACCTTCTCGATCAGCTCCTCCGGGAACTTCGCGGCGCGCGCAATCTCGCGGGCCTTCTCGAGGTCGATTCCCGCGATGGGGTCAACCTCGATGCGCGCAAGCGCCTCGGGGCGCTCCTCAGCGAGCTGCTCGATCTCCATGCCGCCCTCGTAGCTGCACAGCGCGAGATACGAGCGGTTGGCGCGGTCGAGCAACACCGAGAAGTAGAACTCCTGGGCGATGTCAGCGCCGGCGGCAACCATCACTCGGTGAACGGTGTGGCCCTTGATGTCGAGGCCGAGGATGGCCTCGCCCGCGGCTTCCGCGTCGTCGGGGGTCTTGGCGACCTTGACGCCGCCGGCTTTGCCGCGACCGCCGGTCTTGACCTGGGCCTTGACGACGGTGACGCCACCGAGCTTCTCAGCCGCGGCGCGCACCTCCGCCGGGGTGTCGGCGACGATGCCCGGCAACACGGGAACACCGTGCTTCTCGAACATGTCGCGGGCTTGATACTCGAAAAGATCCACGCTTGTTCATCCCATCCGCGTGCGAGTGACAGGGGTCAGCGGCCGAAATCGTTGCCCCGAGATTTCTCGATGTCGAGACAAATCGGCCTCTGCCAGGGTACTCCTGTTCGCGGAGGGAATTGTTCGCGCGACCATTCATCGGGATGCTCGCCGCGAGCATCCCGAATTCACGCCCGTCGGGTGCGTGCCCGGCGCAGCCGCCACACGTTGTGGCCATCCTCCTGCGCGTAGGCGACGTGGTCGACGAGCGCCGAGATCAGGGCGAGGCCGCGCCCCGACTCAGCGTCGAGCTCGGGCATCTCGGCGCCGGCCAGGTGAATATCACCCGGCTCCCCCGTGTCGCGCACCGTGATCTCGATGGCCTCCTCGGCCACAACGATCGTGAACTCGCACGCGAGTCCGCTTCCGTCGCTGTCGGCATGCTGCATGACGTTCGCCGCGAGCTCGATCAGTGCCGTCTCGATGCTGATGCGATCCAGCTCAGAGACGCCCTCGGTGTCTGGCCACAGCTCGGCAAGGAAGTCGTGGACCGTGTTGACGTCTCCTGGCGGCGTTGTCAGCCGCACCGTTCGACGCAACGGCTCAGGCATCACCGTACGCAATCTCGACGCTGTCGTACGGCGTGAGCACTCGCTCGAGATTGGTCAGAGATAGCACCAGCTTCACCTGCTCGTTGGCGCCGGCGATGCGCAGGTCGCCCCCGGCCTGTCTGGTGGTCTTGAGCCCGCTGATCAACGCGCCGAGACCCGACGAGTCGATGAATTCGACGCCCGAGAGATCGACAGCCACCCGGGCGCGACCGCTGTCGACAATCGAGGCAACCGCCTCACGGATTCCGGGGGCGGCCACCATATTGAGGCGACCCTCCGGCTTGAGGATGACGATGCCTCCCGGCCCGTCGACCATCTCAACGTTCACGCTGTAGCCCCTTCCACCGTCTCGTCTGCACGGTACCCGCGGTACCGCACCGCGTGCACGAGAACACTCAAAATCAGCAGGTCAAAGACAACCCACCCCACGTTGATAGCCGTGCCGATCGGCTCGCCGATGCCGAGCACCAGCCGCACAATGCCCACCACCGTGGCAATGACCAGCAAGATCGCCACGGCGAGCTGCGGCCACACCAGGCGTAGCGACGCGCGCCCGCCGGGTCCGGACTTGTCCGTGACGACGAAACTCAACGGCTTGCCAAACCACACGTTCGCAACGGCCGAGGTGACGGACCGGATCCAGACCGGAAAGAGCGCGAGGCTGTACTGCTGACCGCGCCAGGTCGACAGACCCCGGCTCGCCACGAAGAACAGCAGCTGGCTGATGATCAGGTAGGGCAAAAAGCGCAGGAAGAACTCGAGCGCGGTGGACGAGACGGGCAGAACTCCGGCGACGAGGAAGATGATGGGAGCCGCGAAGAAGGCAAGCGCGGCGAAGCCGCTCAGGTAGCTCCACATCGTGGCGAAGTAGAGCGTGCGCTGCGGAAGGCTCAGGCCCTTCTGCGTCCACGGGTTCTCGCGCAGCATGACCTGAATCGTGCCCTGCGCCCAGCGCAGACGCTGCTTCATCATCGTGCCGAGATCTTCGGGGGCAAGCCCGTCGGCAAGGGTCTCGTGGTGATAGACGCTGGCCCACCCCATGGCGTGGAGGCGCATCGACGTCGCCATGTCCTCCGTCACCGAGATGGTGGCCAGCGGCATGAGCGGTTGCGCTTCGTCGTCACGGTCGACGTCGATCGACCGCAAGAGCCTCTGCACCGAGCTGAGTGCACCCAAGGGGCTCAGTTCGCGCGCGGTCAGGGCGTCGACGTTGCTGCCTACGTCAGTGACCACGTCAAAGTCAGCACGCGTCTCGAGCTGGAGCTCGCCAATCGCCTCGAGGTCCTGCGCGATGAGCGCCATATCTGCGCTGACCAGTTCCTCCGAGACGCGCGTGATCGTCTGTTGCAGGCGGTAGGTGATCGACGCCAATGATTCGGAGTGATCGCGCACTGCGCGACGCGCCTCGAGAACCGCGACGCGAATCTGGTCGAGGGCCGCAGCAACCCGAGGATCCGCTGTCGCTTCGGGCCGCCGCCTTGCGCGACGCAACACGCGCGACGCGCCTCGCAACGCAGTCGTGACAGCCTGTTCAAGCTCGATGACGTACCGCGAGATGCCCAATTGCATGAGCGCCTCGCGTCGGAGGACCGCATTCGAGCCGCAAAAGAATGCCGCGTTCCAGCCGTCTTTACCCTGCTGGATCGGCCCGTAAAACAGGGGCGCCTGACTACCGAGCGGGTCATGGTCGGGCACATTGACGAACTCTTGGGGAGTCTGCACGAGAGCCACCGTGCGCTTCGTGAAGTACCCCAGGGTGCGATCGAGGATCTGAGGCCGAGGCACCTGGTCGGCGTCGAGAATGAGCAGGAACTCGCCATCAGTCTGCAACAGGGCGTTGTTGAGGTTGCCCGCCTTCGCGTGGAGCGGGCGGTTCTCCCAGCCCGGGCCGCGCGTGATGTAGCCGACCCCGAGTTCATCAGCCATCGCCTTCATGGCCGAGCGGTTGCCGTCGTCCAGCACGTACGTGCGGTGCGGGTAACGGATACGGGTCGCCGCCTCGGCCGTGCGTCGAACGAGGTCAACGTCTTCGTTGTACGTCGTGATGAACACGTCGACTCGCAACCCCGGTGGCGGAGCGGGGGGCGATGGCCGCGACTTCGCTCGCCACAGCGTGAATCCGAAAAAGAAGACGTCGATCAGCGCGTAGGTTTCTGCGAGAACGAGCGGAATCGCAATCCACCAGGCATCAAAGTTGAGCGAGAACAGCCAGCGCCAGCCGATGTAGATCGTGCCCGAAATGAGTGTCAGAAGCACGAGTGCGCGCATGATGACGAAGCGAGTCGTGGCCCCGCGTTCCGTCACGCCCTGATCGACCGGTTGTGGCAAGCCGTCGAGCTGTGAATCGTCGAACTCGCCGCTCGGAAGGACGCGGGGGTCCTCAGCCGTCACGGCGCACCACCACCACCGTCACGTCGTCGGGAGCCACCCCCCGGGCGCGAGCGCGCACCGCATCCGTGACCTCGCTCGAGGTTGAAGCGAGCAACGCGAGCGCTCCGATCTTGTCGAGTGCGTTGAGGGTGCCGTCGTACAGGTCAAGCAGACCGTCGCTCGCGCTCACCAATACGTCCCCCGCATTCAGCGTGACCGTATGCGCCTCCCACTCCGTCTCGAGATCCACACCGAGCGGAGGCGTGTGCGAGCGAAGTCGCTCGATCGTGCCGTCGCGGCGGGCGACCACCGTCAGGCCATGCCCAGCGTCGACGTAGGTGAACTCGCCGGAGTCCATGTCGAGTCGACCGTGAAGGAGCGTGACGAACAAGCCGGTGGTGTCGAGATCGGCGTTGAGCGATGCCGCGGCGAGGTCGACCGCTCCGGCCACGTCGCCGAAACGCGCGGCCGAGCGCAACACAGCCCGGACCGTCGCGGCGATGATGGCCGAACCGATGCCCTTGCCCATCGTGTCAGCCAGGGTGATCGCCGCTCCCTCACCGACCGGGTACCAGTCGTAGAAGTCCCCTCCGACGGCGCGGGCGGGCAGGCACATCCCGGCGATATCCCACCCCGGCATGCTGATGAGGGACTGGGGCAGCAGGCCCTGCTGCACTTCCGCAGCGCGGCTCAGTTCGTGGCTCGCCGTCAGCTCTTGTTGCACCCAGTCGGCCAAATCGCGGAGCATTTCTTGCTCACGTTCACTGAACTGCCGCGGACGATCGTCGAAGACGCATAAGGAACCGATGCGCTCGCCGCCCGGCGCGTGCAGGGGGTGTCCGGCGTAAAACTCATAGGCGCCTGGCACTGCTTGATGCGCGAATGCGGGATCGGCACGCAGGTTGGGAACGACGAGGGTGCGCTCCTCTTGGATGGTGACGGCGCACGTCGACAAGTCGCGCGGCAACTCGTCGGGAAAATCGGCCGCCATGGACTTCGACCACTGCCGGTCCCCGTCGATGAGATTGATGGCCGCGCCGCTCACCCCGAACAGCTGCTTGGCGAGGCGAGTCACGCGATCAAAGCGCGGCTCTGGTGGCGTATCGAGAATGCCCATCTCTTCGAGCGCTCGTTGCCGAGCCATCTCGTCGATGATGCCGCTGATCGAGACGGAGGGCATCGCCTTGGCGGGCGCATCCGGTTCGCGATATTGCTCGCGCGCACGCACAAGTGTCCAGTGATTGAACCCGTCAACTCGACGATGCTCGATCGTGTCCACGAGCGCCTTCATGAGCGCAATGCCGCGGCCGGACTCGGCAAGCGACTCGGGCGCCGGCATAGAGCGGCCCTCGATATCGACCTCGCCGATCTCGCCGGAATCGCTCAATGTCACCTCGATGCGATCGCGAAAGGCGATGACGGTGAGAGTCGCACTGATCGACTTGCCGCGATTGGCGTGCTGAATCACGTTGGCCGCCAGCTCAATGATCGCCGTATCCAGCGCCATGCGGTCTCGAGGGCTGACATTGGGCACGCTCGGCCACAGCTCATCAAGGAGGTCATGCACCGTGTCGACGGTGTCGGGCGGCGCGATGAGTCGCACCGTGCGCGTGACCATGTCAGTCATGCGGGTAGGCGTCCTCCACGCTGTCGAACGACTTCAGCACGGATCCCATGTTGGTCAGATCGAGCACGAGGGCGACCTGCTCCGTCGGCTGAACGAGACGCACGTCGCCTCCGGCCTCCCGTGCAGCCTTCAACCCGGCGATCAGGGCCCCGAGGCCAGACGAGTCGAGAAAAACCACCCCGGACAGGTCAACGGCCACCTTGCCTCGGTTGTCGTTGACCGCTGTCTGAATCGCCTCGCGAACCCGCGCAGCCGTGACGACATTCAGTCGGCCGGTGACGCCGAGCTCGGTGACTCCGTTTTCGCGCGGGGTGACGCTGATGTCCATGGCTCTCCCTACTTGCCAGCCCTTGTGCCCATTCTGGCGGGAACGACGGGTTTGTGGGCACAAACCGCCCATAACTGGGGGCGCACGTCGCGTGCGAGACACACCAGTGTCACGCAGGCAGGGATGCGTCAGAAGCTCGTCAGAGCTTCTGAATCGGAGCGATCTTGATGAGGAGTCGCTTGCGCCCGGCAGAGTCGAACTGCACCTCGGCGATCGACTTGGCACCGTTCTGCGTGACTCCCGTCACGCGCCCCTCGCCGAAATCGTCGTGCCGAATGCGGTCGCCCACCTCGAGAGTGAGGTCGCCGTTGTCGCGCACCGTGTTCGTGACGCGGTTCGCCCACTCGGTCTTGGGCTTTCCCGGCGGAAGCGACGAGCCATACGAGAAGGAGGGCTTCGACGAGCCGAGCTGACGCTGGCCGGAGCCTGTGCGCATCCCCATGCCGGGCGCATCGCGCCAGTCGATCAGCTCGGCGGGAATCTCTTGCAGGTAGCGGCTCGGGGCCGAGACCTGGGTGTCGCCGAACGTCGAGCGCGTCATCGCAAGGCTCAGGTGCAGCTTCTTGCGCGCTCGAGTGATGCCGACGTAGAACAGGCGCCGCTCTTCGGCGGGCCCGCCGGGCTCTGAGGCGCTCATCTGGTGGGGCAGGAGGTTCTCTTCGACGCCGGTGATGAACACCGCGTCGTACTCGAGGCCCTTCGCGGTGTGCAGGGTCATGAGTGAGACCGTGCCCGACGAGTCGTCGAGGTCGTCGGCCGCGGCGACGAGCGCCACTTCCGTCAAGAAGTCGACGAGACGTCCCTCGGGATTGTTCTTCTGGAACTCGCGCGTGACGGCAACCAGCTCTTCGACGTTCTCGGCGCGCGCCTCGTCTTGCGGGTCACGGCTCGCCCGCAACAGCTCGAGATACTTCGTCTGCTCGAGAATGCCGGTGACGATGTCGGGCACGGGCGCCGTGTCAATCGTGTCGCTGGCGTCATCAAGGATGCGCGCCAGCTCGAGCATCGCGCTCGTCACCTTGGGCCCGAGGCCGAGTGCCGCGGCGTCGCTGAGTGCGTCGCGCAGCGTGCCGCCGAGTTCGTCGGCGTGCATTGCCAGTGCCGTCTCGGTCGCCGGCCCGATTCCGCGCTTCGGCGTGTTCAGGATGCGCCGCACCGCGAGCGCGTCGGCCGGGTTCGCCACGGCAATCAGGTACGCCATCACGTCTTTGATCTCGGCGCGTTCGTAGAACTTCGTGCCCCCGAGCACGCGGTAGGGAATCGCCGAGCGGATCAGAATCTCTTCGAGCGCTCGGGTCTGCGCATTGGTGCGATAGAACACCGCCATCTGGTTGTACGGCATGCCGCCGTCGTGCAACGCCGTGATCTCGTCGGCGACGAACTGCGCCTCGTCGTGCTGGCTGTACCCCGTAAAGCCCGTGATCTTGTCGCCCGCACCGACGGCCGTGAACAGGTTCTTCGCAATGCGGTCGAAGTTGTTCGCGATGACCGCGTTCGCCGCATCAAGGATCGTCTGGGTCGAGCGGTAGTTCTGCTCGAGCAGAATCACCTCGGCGCCCGGGAAGTCCCGCTCGAACTCGACGATGTTGCGAATGTCGGCACCGCGGAACGCGTAGATCGACTGATCAGAGTCACCCACCACGGTGAGGGCGGCGGGCGGAATCGCGCCGGAGGCATCCGTCTCGATGCGGGTGTCGGCGGGCACGTGCTCGGGCTTGACGCCGCGGGTGAGTTCGCGAATCAGCGCGTACTGGGCGTGGTTGGTGTCTTGGTACTCGTCGACGAGGATGTGCCGGAACCGGCGCTGGTACAGCGCCGCCACCTGCGGGAAGGCGCGAAACAGGTAGACCGTCTGGCCAATCAGGTCGTCGAAATCGAGCGCGTTCGCCCGGGCCAGCTCGGCCGTGTAGCGCCGGAAGATCTCGAGAAACATGACCTCGGTCGGGTCATTCTGGTTGTACTGCCGCGCGTACGCGTCGGCGTCGATGAGCTCGTTCTTCAGGCGCGAGATCTTGCCAGCCACGGCGGGAACCGTCAGGCCCAGGGTGTCGGCCTGCAGCTCTTTCACGATGCGCTTGATGAGCGCACGCGAGTCGGCCGAGTCGTAGATCGTGAACGCCTGCGTCATGCCGAACTGCTGGGCCTCGCGGCGCAGGATGCGCACGCACGCCGAGTGGAAGGTCGAGATCCACATGCCCTGGGCGGCCTCGTGGCCGATGAGCTGCCCGACGCGCTCGCGCATCTCGGCGGCGGCCTTGTTGGTGAACGTGATCGCGAGGATCTGGCTGGGCCACAGCTCGCGGTCACGCAGCAGCCGTGCGATGCGCCGCGTCAACACGCTGGTCTTGCCCGAGCCGGCACCCGCGACGATCAGCAGCGCGTCGGCCCTCGACTGCACGGCAGCGAGCTGACGCTCGTTGAGCCCGGCCAGCAAGGGGTCGGCGGCCGGGTCGGCCCGCCAGGGCTCGGGTGCGGTCTCGGCATCGGGAGGGAACAGCGTCATGACCGCCTCAGTCTAGGTCGCGCCTCCGACACCTCGGCGTCGCCCCGACGCACCCCACGCCTCGCGGGGAAGGTCAGGGTGGTCAGCGAAAACCCCATCGACACCGGTCGCAGCGACCTCCGCAAACCACGCGTGCCAGTCACCGTGGGCCGAGGCCGACGACCCGACGCGGAACCGTTCCGGCAGGTAGCGATTTTCGGGGCGAAGCGTCCAGGTGTACACCTCCAGGCCCCGCCCATGCGCGCGCGTAACCAGATCGCGCGACAGGGCGGACGTCTCGACGCTGAGCCCGTGCATCCCGGCGTCGACGAGCGCATCCAGCCCGTCGTCGGTGCGCTGCGATTCCCAGGTCGGTGCGGCCCGTCCGTGCGCGGCAACACGGTCAGCCGCCGCGCCGCGCCGCTCGTGCAGGTACACGAAGCGCGCCCTCAGCTCACGGCGCCGCAACTCGTCGAGCACCCCCTGCTCGAACGATTCGACAATGAGTGGGGCCGTTCCCCCGCGTGCGCGCCAGCGAATCACCTCGCGCTCGACCAGCCGCGCCATGTCGATGCCGACCGACGCGAAGTACGTCGCGTGCTTGATCTCGAGCACGACCGCAACCTCTCGCGGTGCCGCGTCGATGATGCGCAGAACATCCTCCAGCCGCAGCACCGGGTAGCGGCCGTCGAAACGGGTCGACGACGGCCGCACCCTCGGCAACCGCTCGCGCGCCGTGAGCGTCGAGAGCTCGGCCCAGGTGAAGTCCTCTGTGAACCAGCCGGTGAGCCGCTGACCATCGACAACGCGCGTCGTGCGGCGGTCGGCGAACTCGGGCCGGTCGGCAACGTCGGTGGTGCCGCCGATCTCGTTCTCATGCCGCACGACCAGCACCCCATCGCGGGTGGGCACCACGTCGGGCTCGACCGCGTCGGCACCGAGCGCAATCGCCAGCTCGTAGGCGGCGGCGGTGTGCTCGGGCCGATACCCGCTCGCTCCGCGATGCGCAATCACGATCGGATGCTCGGGGCGCGTTTCGGGAGCCACGTCACCGAGCGTACGCGGTAGCCTCGCGGGCATGAGCGACCCGACGCCTGCGCCGATGCCCACGGCGAGCGCCGACACCTCCCCCCGGCCCGAGACCGAGCCGGGGCCCGAGCCCGGGCCGGAGCAGCATCGCCACGCAGCCGCCCGCCCGCGCCGCCGCACCAACGCGCTCGCGGTCGTGGCGTTCATCCTGGCCGTGCTCCTCAGCCCGTTCGCCGCCCTGTTCGGCCACATCGCCGCCGGCCAGATCCACCGATCGGGCAGCGCGGAGCGCGGCGCCCCCCTCGCCTGGACGGCCGTCGGGCTCGGCTACCTGTGGCTCGCCGGGTGGATCTTCGCCGGGGCACTGATCTACCAGGCCTACACCGCGCCCTTCCCCTCGTGAGCGCCGACCACCTCCCCTTGCGGTGGGGCACCCACCGCGAGCGGGTCGCCATCGGACTCACCCTCGTCGCCGGCGGACTCGTGCACCTGCAAGCCGCGAGCACCACCAACCTCTGGCCACTCGCCGTCGGCTCAGCCGCCCACGCGGTCGGGTGGCTCGTCCTGCCGGCCCGCGCGTGGCGTCGCCTCCTGCCCGTCGCGCCCAGTCTCGGCACCGTGTGGCTGTTGCTCACCGGCCCCCAGGCGCTGTGGACTCTCGCCGTGCCCTACCTCGGCTGGCTGCTCGCGCGCCACCGCCCGTGGCTGACCGTCATCACGGTCGGCCCCATCCTGCTCGCGGGTGTTGCCGCCGCGGTCGTCTTCCGCGAGTACCCCGGCATGCTGGCCGCCCTCGCCCTCGGCGCGGTCGTCACCGTCGGATGCTCGTGGTGGGCGGCCGCTCTCGACCGCACGCCGTCTACGCGGCCTGGCCCCGAGCATCCAGCCGCTGCATAGCCGCCACCAGGCGATTCGGGGCCGCGCCTCCCTAGAATGGAGGAGCCGACCGGCGACAACTCCGACTGGCCGACACCCCTGAAAGAGGACCCATGGCTTCGATGTCGAACCCCGCGTTCAACTCCCCCGCCTTCCAGCTGAACCAGACCTCCGCGATCGTCAACCGGGCGACCCCGGCCCCGAGCGCCGAGCAGCTCGACGAGCTCTACGGCCGCCCGTCGGCGACGCCCGCCGACACCGACCGCATGACCTACGAGGACACGATCCAGAAGGCCGTGGGCGCCTTCGCGATCCTCGCGGTGGGTGCCGCCATCGGCTGGTTCCTGCCGATCCTCGCCATCCCCGCCGCGATCGCCGGCTTCGTGCTCGCGCTCGTCAACATCTTCAAGAAGAAGACCGTGCCCGCGCTGGTGCTCGCGTACTCGGCCGTGCAGGGTGTGTTCGTCGGGGGCATCTCGGCGATCTTCGAGATGACGCAGTACCAGGGCATCGCGACGCAGGCGCTCATCGGAACGGCCGCCGTCTTCACGGCGACGCTGCTCCTCTTCCGGAGCGGCAAGATTCGCGCCTCCAAGCGGGCTACCAAGGTCTTTCTCATCGCGCTCGTCGGCTACGCACTGTTCTCGCTCGTGAACCTCGGTCTGATGCTGTTCGGTGTCACGACGAGTGAGTTCGGCCTCCGCACGTGGGTGATTCCGGGTCTCGGCATCCCGCTCGGCGTCGTCCTCGGTGTTCTCGTCGTCATCCTCGCCGCCTACTCGCTCGTGCTCGACTTCGACGCCGTCAAGCGCGGCGTCGAGAACGGCGCCCCGCGTCAGTTCGCGTGGCGCGCCGTGTTCGGCATCGTGCTGACGGTCGTCTGGCTGTACATCGAGATCCTCCGCCTCCTCGCCATCCTCCGCGGGGGCGAGTAATCACGACGGCCCGGGCGCGACTCAGTCGAGCTCGAGCTCGTCGACGTAGGACGCGACCGCGCGACCGTACTCCGGAAGCCGCGGGGCGAGCGCAGACAGCGCGAGCCTCGCGGCTTCCGCGTTTCTGCCGAGGTCGATGAGGCACAGTGCGGCGAAGGCGGAGGCCTGGGCGCCCACCTCGTCGTCCTCAACGAACGGCTCCAGTAGGGCGAACGCCTCCTCGGCGCGGCCAAGATTGCGCAGGGAGGACGCGAGCTGGATCACCGCCCGCTCGCCGTCGGGCGACGGGAGGCCCGCCGCGAGCGCCGCCTCGTAGAGGGGAACAGCATCCGCCTCGAAGCCGAGCGCGTCGCGCAGCGACGCCCGCTCGAACAGGATGCGCGCCACCGGCAGACCGTCGACGATCGCCAGCAGCCGGGAATCGGATTCGGCGAGATCATCATCGTCGCCGAGCGCATCCCAGAACGCCGTCAGCCGGCGCTCGATGTCAAGGTCAATTCGGTCGTTCACGATGCTCGGGGCTCATCGCGCCACCGACGGCCGAGACGGCCGCCGGAGTGACCGTGCGTCGAGGCCAGAAATGGCCTCGACTCTGAGCGCGGTCACTCCCATTCGATGGTTCCCGGGGGCTTCGACGTGACGTCGAGCACGACCCGGTTGACGCCCTCGACCTCGTTCGTGATGCGGTTGGAGATTCGGGCGAGCACGTCGTAGGGAAGGCGCGTCCAGTCGGCCGTCATCGCGTCTTCGCTCGACACCGGACGCAGCACGATGGGGTGCCCGTAGGTTCGCCCATCGCCCTGCACGCCCACCGAGCGCACGTCGGCGAGCAGCACGACCGGGCACTGCCAGATCTCGGCGTCGAGACCGGCCGCCGTTAGTTCGTGCCGCACGATCGCGTCGGCCTGGCGCAGCAGCTCGAGCCGCTCCTCCGTCACCTCGCCGACGATGCGAATGCCGAGTCCCGGGCCTGGGAACGGCTGCCGCGACACGATCGGCTCAGGCAGCCCCAGCTCGCGACCGATCGCGCGCACCTCGTCCTTGAACAGCGTGCGCAGCGGCTCGACGAGCTCGAACTCGAGGTCTTCGGGGAGGCCGCCCACGTTGTGGTGGCTCTTGATGTTCGCCGTGCCCGTGCCGCCGCCCGACTCGACCACGTCGGGGTACAGCGTGCCCTGCACGAGGAACTTCACGGCCTCGCCCTCACCCTGCGCCTCGAGCACGAGGGCCTCGGCCGCGTTCTCGAACGTGCGAATGAACTCGCGGCCGATGATCTTGCGCTTCTGCTCGGGGTCGGTGACGCCCGAAAGCGCATCGAGGAACTGCTGGCGAGCATCCACCGTCACCAGGCGGATGCCCGTGGCAGCCACGTAGTCTTCCTCGACCTGGCGGCGCTCATCGGCCCGCAACAGGCCGTGGTCGACGAAGACGCACACGAGCTGGTCGCCGACCGCCTCGTGCACGATCGCAGCCGCGACCGCGCTGTCGACGCCGCCGGACAGTCCGCAGATGACCCGCGCATCCCCGACCTGCTCGCGAATGCGGTCGACCTGTGCGGCGATGACGCTGCCGCTGTTCCAGTCGGGGGCGATGCCGGCGGCGCGGTGCAGGAAGTTCTCGAGCACGCGCTGGCCGAACTCGGAGTGCTTCACCTCGGGGTGCCACTGCACGCCGTACAGCTTCTTCTCGTCGCTCGCGAACGCGGCGACCGGAGTGTCGTCGGTGCTGGCCAGCACCTCGAAGCCCTCGGGGGCCTTGGCAACCGAGTCGCCGTGGCTCATCCAGGTGATCTGGGTCTCGGGTTGGTCGGTCAGGAGGCTGCCGCCGTCTCCGACGATGCGGGCGGTGGTGGCGCCGTACTCGCGGCGGCCCGTCTTCGCGACCTCGCCGCCAAGCTGCTTCGCCATCACCTGGAAGCCGTAGCAAATGCCCATGACGGGCACTCCCAGCTGCAGGATGCCCGGGTCGAGGTCGGGCGAGCCCGGCTCGTACACGCTCGACGGGCCGCCGCTCAAGACGATCGCGGCGGGGTTCTTCTCGGCGACCTCGTCGGCCGAGATGGTGTGCGGCACGATCTCGGAGTACACGTTCGCCTCGCGCACCCGCCGCGCGATCAGCTGCGCGTACTGGGCACCAAAGTCGACGACGAGAACGGGGCGGTGGTCGGTGCCGGCGCTCACGCGGGCGCCCCCTCGGTGGCGGGGCGGGCATCCCGGTTCGATTCGAGCGTCTGGATGATCGACTCGACCTCACGGGGAACCTGGCGTTCGAAGAAGAACGACAGCAGCGGGATGATGCCACCCATGGCGATCCAGAGGAACTTCCAGAACGGCCAGCGCACGAGGCGCCACAGCAGGAAGTCGCAGGCGAGGTAGAGCACGTAGAGCCAGCCGTGCACGGCCAGCAGGAAGATCGACAGGTTGAAGCCCGTCAGCTCGCCCACCGGGGTGAGCGCGAGAACGCCGCTCTCACCGTTGAGTTCAATGTCGCTGCCGAGGCCGTAGCGGGTGATCATCATGACCACCAGGCCGAGCAGGAAGGTGCCCGTCAGCACGGAAGAGACCTTGTACACGGCAAGGGTGCGACGGATCGCGGGGATGTCCTTGGGGCTGGGGCCGATCGCCATGGCTCTCAGTTTAGGGCGGCGGGCTGGGGCTCCGGTGCGCGGGTGGCGTCCTGCTCCTCCGCCTCGGAGTCTGCCTCCTCCTCGTCGGCGAGCTGCTTCTCGTACTCGTCGCGCAGCAGGCGCCACCAGAGGTAGATGGCGAAGCCGCCGAACAGCACCCACTCGATCGCGTAGAACACGTTCAAGAGATTCAGCTGCCCCTCGATGACGGGCGGCGGCGCCGGAATCGTGCCGAAACCGTCGGGCGCCTCGCTCAGGACGAGGTAGCCCGAGTAGATCGGGCCGGGCTCTGGCCACACGTTCACGAGGTCGGCGACCGCAATCGCGTTGCGCTCACCGGCCTCGAAGTTCGAGGTCTGCGGGGCCTCACTCGGCACATAGCGGCCGGTGAGCGTAGCCGGGCCCTGGTCCAGGTTCGGGATGCTCGCCCCCTCGGGCAGGACCCCCACCGCAACGGCGAGGCTGGCCCCGTCGGCCGTCCTCAGGTGCCTCACGACCCAGTCGCCCTCCCGCGAGCCGTTGACCTCGGTCAGCGTCTGGCGACCCGTCATCACGAGCTCGTCGCCCTCGACCCACGAGCCGTCGACCGTGACGATGCGGCCGCTCGCGTCGGAAGTCATCACCTGCTGCGGCTCGGCGAGGTCGACGAGCGGCGTCGGCGTCTCGGTGTCGCGCTCGACCACGATGGCCTCCTCGGCGGCGCGCTCCAACTGCCACTGGCCCATCGCGGCGAAGACGCCGGCGACCGTGAGCGCCAGAATGAGCAGGGCGATCCACTTCGGACGGCGCGCGAGTTTCCACACGGCCCACATTCTGCCGGGTACGACTGTGGCGGGGCTGAGCCGGGAGCCGCGAGCCCCCTCGTGGACGCCTCCCGCGCTACCGCGAGTGGTACGGCGCGACGACAACCTCGACGCGCTGGAACTCCTTCAGGTCGGAGTACCCCGTCGTCGCCATCGAGCGACGCAGCGCACCCATGAGGTTCACCTGGCCGTCGGCGTGACTGGAGGGGCCAAACATGAGCTGCTCGAGCGGCGCCAGCTGCTCGACCGCAACGCGGTTGCCGCGGGGAAGCTCGGGGTGGTGCGCCTCGGCGCCCCAGTGCCAGCCTCGACCGGGCGCGTCGGTCGCCTTCGCGAGCGCGGAACCGAGCATGACCGCATCCGCCCCCATGGCGACCGCCTTGACAATGTCGCCGCTCGTGCCAAGGCCCCCGTCGGCGATGACGTGCACGTAGCGGCCGCCCGACTCGTCCATGTAGTCGCGGCGGGCGGCAGCGACGTCGCTCACGGCGGTGGCCATCGGGGCGTGAATGCCGAGACTCAGGCGCGTGGTGCTGGCCGCCCCGCCGCCGAAGCCCACCAGCACGCCGGCAGCGCCCGTGCGCATGAGATGCAGGGCCGCGGTGTAGGTGGCGGCTCCGCCGACAATGACGGGCACGTCGAGCTCGTAGATGAACTTCTTCAGGTTCAGCGGTTCGCGGTCGCGGGCGACGTGCTCGGCGCTGACCGTCGTGCCACGGATGACGAACAGGTCGACGCCGGCGTCGACGACGTCTTGGAAGTGCTCCTGAGTGCGCTGCGGGCTGAGTGCGCCGGCCACCGGCACGCCAGCCTCGCGGATCTCAGCGATACGCGCGCGGATCAACTCAGGCTTGATCGGCTCGGCGTAAATGCGCTGCATTTCGGCGGTCGCCACTGCCGGGTCGAGTTGGCGGATGCGCTCGAGTTCGGCGTCGGCATCCTCGTACCGGGTCCAGAGGCCCTCAAGGTCGAGTACGCCGAGGCCGCCGAGTCGCCCGATCGCGATCGCCGTCGCCGGACTCACGACCGAGTCCATGGGTGCGGCAATCACCGGGGTGTCGAACGTGAAGGCGTCGATCGTCCACGAGATCGACACCACCTCGGGGTCGCGCGTGCGGCGGCTGGGGACCACCGCGATGTCGTCGAAGGAGTACGCCCTCCGCGCTCGCTTGGCCCGCCCGATCTCGATTTCCATCACGCGCCCAGCCTATCGGGCGGGGTTCGCCGGGCCCGCGCCCACCGCCTGTGGGCCCGCCCGTGCCTGCGCGCCCGCTCCCGCCCGCCGGCCGTCTCACCGAATACGACAGGTCGCACGCTTCAGGCCGTACGACGTGTCGCGGTCGATACGACGCGCGCTCGCTACGACCTCCGGGGCACCCCGGCCGCCTCCAGCTTCTGGCGCAGAAGCCGCGGGTCTCGCAGCTCACGCCACACGCAACGGAGCATCCCATCTCCGGTCGAGCGAACCGCGTCCTCGCGGTCTTTCTCCTCCATGACGATCTGCTCGGCCTCGGTGTCACCTCTCACGTCGCCCGCGCGGTACTTCAGACGCCCGTCGAACTCACCCGCGAGCCGAATTGATGGCCACCAGAAGTCGGTGCGAAACCGGCGGCCGTCGAGCATCCGATACTCCCTCTGGAGGTCGGGCACTTCGAAGCCCAGCTGGTGGATGAGCACGCGCATCCACGACTCGCCCACCGACTCTGCACGCCCATCCGCGAACGCGAGGGCCCGCTCGAGTCGCGCCCGTCCCCGCACCAGCGAGAGAGCATCCGCCGCTTCTCGGATCTCATCACGAGTCGTCACCGGCCCGCCGGAACGCCGCCGCACCCTGATGGCCCAATCGAGCGCGCCGACTGCGCGGGCGAAGGATGACCGCACACCGAGTTCGGCCACGGTTCGCGGCAGATCAGTGACCAGCACTCCGCGCTGCTCGACAACACGGTACCGGTCATCTGACGTGGCCCAGTACCGCACATCGGAAGCGACACGGGTGGCACGCCTGTCCCAGCCCAGCGCGTCCACGATCGGCGCCCGTTCGTCTTCCAACACCGGCACGCCCCACACCCTGGCGGCCGAAATGCCACACAGTGGCTGCCGCACACGCCCGCGGGTGGCGGCGGCGACAGCCCGCAGCAGTTCACGGTCCCAGGGCTTCAGGCCATCAAACACGGAACGCGAAAGGTAGATACCGCGAACCAAGCGAACGGTCTCACCCCGGGCTGTTGAGCGATGCAGTGCTCGGGCGACCGACGTGTCGTCGAACTCGGCGACTACGTGAGTTTTGGCGAGGGCGTCGGCGATGGCTTCGTCCATGGCCCGACTGTGACCCGTGCGCCGATCGGCGCACCGGCACGGTGTGCTCGGTGTGAAGAGACGGCATCAGCGGGCAACTCGGGAGGGACTGTGCTCGCACGCCGACCGGTTCGCGACACGTCGTACTCGTCGGAGCGTACGACGTGTCGCACCCAGGCAGAACGAACGGGGGATGCGCGTCTCAGGGCGCGCATGCACGCCCGGTCTCCGCAGAACGCTCTGAGGGAACGGCGCCGTCGCGTCGGATGGGACGCGACACCTCGCACTCGCGAAAGCGTGCGAACTGTCACAACCCGTGCGACGCACCGAGGGATGGCGTCGCCGGCGCCGGACGGACGCGCGGCGCGGCGGGCGGCGCCCGCGCGCGGGCGGGAGCGGGCTACCGCGCGCTACCGGCGGTAGTTGGGGGCCTCGACCACCATCTGGATGTCGTGCGGGTGCGACTCCTTCAAGCCAGCAGCCGTGATGCGCACGAACTTGCCCCGCACCTTCAGCTCGTCGATCGTGCGCGCCCCGGTGTAGAACATCGACTGGCGCAGGCCGCCGAGCAGCTGGTAGACCACGGAGCCGACGGGCCCGCGGTAGGGCACCTGGCCCTCGATGCCCTCGGCGATGAGCTGCTCGTCGCTCGGCACGTCGGCCTGGAAGTACCGGTCACGCGAGTACGACGTCTTCTTGCCGCGGGTCTGCAGGGCTCCGAGCGACCCCATACCGCGGTACGACTTGAACTGCTTGCCGTTGACGAAGATCAGGTCGCCCGGGCTCTCGTCGGTTCCGGCGAGCAACGAGCCGAGCATGACGGTGTCCGCACCGGCCACGATGGCCTTCGCGATGTCTCCCGAGTACTGGAGGCCGCCGTCGGCGATCACGGGAACGCCGGCCGTGCGGGCCGCGAGCGAGGCCTCGTACACCGCGGTCACCTGCGGCACACCCACGCCAGCCACGACCCGGGTCGTGCAGATGGAGCCGGGGCCGACGCCGACCTTGACGGCGTCAGCGCCAGCATCCACGAGCGCTTGTGCTCCGGAGCGCGTGGCGACGTTTCCGCCGATCACGTCGATGTGCGCGAAGGCCGGGTCGGACTTCAGGCGCGCGATGATCTCGAGCACGCCGCGGCTGTCACCGTTCGCCGTGTCGACGACGAGCACGTCAACCCCGGCATCACGCAGCTGGCCGGCGCGGTCCCAGGCGTCGCCGAAGAACCCGATCGCCGCAGCAACGCGGAGCCGGCCCTCGTCGTCCTTCGTCGCGTTCGGGTACTGCTCACTCTTGTCGAAGTCTTTGACCGTGATGAGGCCGGTCAACCGACCCGCGTCGTCGACAAGCGGCAGCTTCTCGATCTTGTGCTGGGCGAACAGGGCCACGACCTCGTTCTGGCTGATGCCGACCGGGCCGGTGATCAGCGGAGTGGGTGTCATGACGTCGCGCACCAGCGTCGTCGCCGCCTCGAACCGCGACACGAAGCGCATGTCGCGGTTGGTGATGATGCCGACGAGCTTTCCGTCACCCTCGACGACCGGGAGGCCGGAGACGCGGAAGCGCCCGCAGAGCTCGTCAACCTCGGCGACCGTCGCATCCGGCGTGGTTGTTACCGGATTGGTAATCATGCCGGATTCGCTGCGCTTGACCTTGTCGACCTGCTCGGCCTGCTCCTCGATGGAGAGGTTGCGGTGCAGCACGCCGATGCCGCCCTGGCGGGCCATCGCGATCGCCATCCGCGACTCGGTCACGGTGTCCATCGCAGACGACAACAGCGGGGCAAACACGCGGATGCGCTTCGTCAGTCGCGACGCCGTTTCGGCCTCGGAAGGAATCACGTCGGTGTGCGCCGGAAGCAACATGACGTCGTCGTAGGTGAGGCCGACAAAACCGAACGGATCGGGCTGTTCCATGAGTTCCCTGACTGCTCTCTTCGCGCGTGAACGAGGCCGGATTCGCGACGGGATCCGGTGTTTCATCTTAAGCGCGTTAGGTGCGGCGGTATTCCGTGACCATAATGACTACGCGGATTCGCATCCTGTCGCGAAACACGGCGGCAACGTGCGGGTCCTATCGTCAACGCTGACGGACCGGGCCGCCTGGCCCGCGGGGCTGCGCGCCTCGACCCGAAACGACCTGGAGGTTTCGTGGCACACGCTGCAACCACACCGACGAGCAGGCGATGGCCTCGACTCGTCGCGACCCTATTGGCGCTGCTATTCGGTGCCGTCGCGCTGCTCTCTGCCGCGCCGGCACACGCCGCGTCGCAAGTGGGTATCGACGAGAACGACTATCGCGTGAGCGGCATCGTCCGCCTCGACGGCGAACCCCTTGAGGGCATTCGCATCACCGTCGAGGGCCCCGGCCAGTCGGCCGAGGCAGTTACCAACGCCGAGGGCCGCTGGGCCATCGGCGTTCCCGAGCGCGACACGTACGTTGTCACCCTCGACGAGTCGACCCTGCCGGAAGGCATCGCGGTCGTCGACGAGAGCGGCGAAGACGAGACGCCCAACTCGCGTGAGGCGACCGTCGGCCCTAGCGGTAGCGTCGTCGCCAACTTCTTTATCGGTGAGGGTGAGCGGGCCACGACGAACGTCGCCGGTCAGGTTCTCGACCGGGTGTTCCTGGGCCTGAACTTCGGCCTGCTGCTTGCTCTCGTGGCGATCGGTCTGTCGCTGGTCTTCGGAACAACCGGCCTCAGCAACTTCGCGCACGCTGAACTGGTGGCCTTCGGCGCGATCATGGTGCTGGTGTTTGGGGTGTTCTTCGAGCTTCCCCTGCCCCTGGCAATCCTGATCGCTCTGCTGCTCAGCATGGCCGCCGGGTGGGTCAACGACGCCGGGCTCTGGAAGCCGCTGCGTAAGAGGGGCGTCGGCCTGATCCCGATGATGATCGTCTCGATCGGTCTCTCGCTCGCGGTGCGCTACCTGTACCAGTTCTTCATCGGTGGCGAGACCCGCCAGCTGCCCTACGCCACGAGCACGGCGTTCAACACGGGCTTCTACGGCCTCAGCCTCATCGACATCGGCTCGATGGTCATCGCGATCATCGTGCTGCTCGCGGTCGCCTACTTCCTGCTGCGCACCCGCCTCGGAAAGGCGACTCGCGCGGTCAGCGACAATCCGGCGCTGGCTGCCGCATCCGGTATCGACGTCGACCGCGTGATCCGCATTGTCTGGGTCATGGCCGGTGGTCTCGCCGGACTCGGCGGCATCCTCTGGGCGTACTTCCGCCCGGGCGTCAGCTGGGACATGGGCTTCCAGATCCTGCTGCTCACCTTCGCCGCCGTCGTGCTCGGCGGTCTCGGCACCGCCTTCGGCGCCCTGATCGGCTCGATCATCGTCGGCCTGTTCGTCGAGATGTCGACCCTCGTCATCGCCGCAGACATGAAGTACGTCGGTGCCCTCGTGATCCTGATTGTCGTGCTGCTGCTGCGACCTCAGGGCATCTTGGGCCGCAAGGAACGGATCGGCTAGGGACATGATCGACTGGATTCAACTCTTCGGAAACGCCGCGCAGCAGATCCTCAGCCCCGTCACGGCGGCCTACGCCCTGGCGGCGATCGGCCTCGCGATCCACTTCGGCTACACGGGCCTGCTGAACTTCGGTCAGGCCGGCTTCATGGCGCTCGGCGCCTACGGCTACGGCATCTCGACGCTGACGTTTGGCTTCCCCTGGTGGGCCGCCATGCTCGTCGGTGTCGGCGTCTCGATCATCTTCGCGCTGATCCTCGGTGTGCCGACCCTGCGACTGCGGGCCGACTATTTGGCAATCGTCACGATCGCCGCCGCCGAGATCGTCAGGTTGATGTTCACCACAAACACCTTCGTGCAGTACACCGGGTCCGCCAACGGCCTGCAGGGGTACAAGGGCAGCTTCGAGGCGGTCAACCCGATTCCGCCGGGCCGCTACGGCTTCGGACCCTTCACCTACAACGAGTACGACTGGTGGGTGCGCATCTTCGGCTGGGGCCTCGTGATCATCGCGGGCCTCATCACGTGGCGCATCATGAAGTCGCCGTGGGGCCGCGTCATCAAGGGAATCCGTGAAGACGAGGATGCTGTACGCGCCCTCGGCAAGAACGTCTACTTCTACAAGATGCAGGCTCTCGTTCTCGGTGGCGTCTTTGGCTCGCTCGCCGGCATGATCTTCGTGCTACCGCGCGCGATCGTGCCGTCGAACTACCAGCCGTCGCTGACGTTCTTCATCTACGCGATCCTGCTGCTCGGTGGAGCGGCGACCGTGCTCGGCCCCATCGTCGGCGCGATCGTGTTCTGGGTGTCGCTCAGCCTGTTCTCGGGCTTCGTCGCCCGCGCCGTGGAGGTGGGCTGGCTGCCCTTCATGTCGACCATTCAGGCCGGGCAGCTGCAGTTCATCCTCGTCGGCATCGTGATCATGCTCTTGGTGATATTCAGGCCACAGGGCATCTTCGGCAACAAGAAGGAGCTGGCCTTTGTCAAGTAACGACGCCGTGCCCTCGAGCACGCCTATCAAGAGCACCGGCCTGCACATCGGCGAACCTGCTCCCGGGGTCAAGAAGGTTGACCCCATCATCGTCGCCGACCACATCAAGCGGTCGTTCGGCGGTCTGACCGCCGTCGACGTCGAGCACCTCGAGATTCCGCGCGGTGCGATCACGGCGCTGATCGGGCCGAACGGTGCGGGCAAGACGACGCTGTTCAACCTGCTGACCGGCTTCGACAAGCCGGACACGGGTGACTGGACATTCGACGGCAACAAGATCGCCGGCGTTCCCGCGTTCAAGGTCGCGCGCAGCGGCCAGGTGCGCACGTTCCAGCTCACCAAGGCCCTCGGCCTACTGACGGTTCTCGACAACATGAAGCTCGGCGCCAAGGGGCAGAGCGGCGAGAGCCTGACGAAGGCGCTGTTCCCCTGGTTCTGGCGCAAGGAGGAGGAGGAGATCGAGGCGCGCGCGCTCGACCTGCTCGCCCGCTTCAAGCTCGACGCCAAGAAGGACGACTACGCCGCGAGTCTGTCTGGCGGGCAGCGCAAGCTGCTCGAGATGGCGCGGGCGCTCATGAGCGAGCCGACGCTGGTCATGCTTGACGAGCCGATGGCCGGGGTGAACCCGGCGCTGACGCAGTCACTGCTCGACCACATCCTCAACCTGAAGACCGAGGGCATGACCGTGCTCTTCGTCGAACACGACATGCACATGGTGCGGCACATCGCCGACTGGGTCGTCGTGATGGCCGAGGGACGCGTGGTGGCGGAGGGTGACCCGCACGAGGTCATGAAGAACCCCGCGGTCATCGACGCCTACCTCGGTTCACACCACGATGAAGACCTGGGCGAGCTTGACCCGAGCATCACCGAAGCAGTGAAGGAGCTGGCGGATGACGACGCCGACGAAATCAAGCACTGAGGCCGGCGGCGCGGTCGTCGACGACCGTAAGGTCGTCGTCCACGTCGACAACGTGACGGCCGGGTATCTGCCCGGGATCAACATCCTCACCGACTGTTCGCTCACCGCGCGCGATGGCGAGTTGATCGGAATCATCGGGCCGAACGGCGCCGGAAAGTCGACGCTCCTGAAGGCGATCTTCGGCCTCGTGAAGGTGCGTTCGGGATCGATCTCGCTCTACGGCGAGGACATCACGAACCTGAAGGCGAACAAGCTCGTCGCGAAGGGTGTCGGCTTCGTGCCGCAGACGAACAATGTCTTCCCGACGCTGACGATCGAAGAGAACCTTCAGATGGGGATCTTCCTGCGCCCGAAGGACTTCTCGCACCGACTCGAGTTCGTGGTCAACATCTTCCCCGAACTCGGCAAGCGCCTGCAGCAGCGGGCCGGCTCGCTCTCGGGCGGTGAGCGCCAGATGGTCGCCATGAGCCGCGCGCTCATGATGAGTCCCGAGGTCATCCTGCTCGACGAGCCGAGCGCGGGTCTGTCACCGGTGCGTCAGGACGAGGCGTTCCTGCGTGTCAAGGAGATCAACAAGGCCGGCGTGACGACCATCATGGTCGAGCAGAACGCACGCCGCTGCCTTCAGATCTGCGACCGCGGCTACGTGCTCGACCAGGGCAAGGACGCGTACGAGGGAACCGGCCGCGAGCTGCTCAACGACCCGAAGGTCATTGGGCTGTACCTCGGCACCCTCGGGCAGGAATAGCGCCGCAGAGGGGCGCACAGAGCTGCAAACGGGGCCCGGGAGGATCTGATCCTCCCGGGCCCCGTTTCGTGCGTGAGGGGGCGCGCAGAGCGCCGCAGCCGATGCTCTCGGGCCTGGGCACACGGACCGGGGCCAGGGCCGGGGCCGGGGGCCGGGTCGGGGGCCGGGTCGGGGTCGGGGTCGGGGTCGGGGTCGGGGTCGGGGTCGGGGTCGGGGTGAGCGTGTTGTGGCGCGGGGCCGCGTGGGGGTGCGGGGTGGCGGCAGTGCAGGGGCACACGGTGACAGCCGCGCGGGGCGCGGGGGCGACAATCGCTCGGGGTGCGGAGGGACAGTAGCGCAGAGGCACGGCAGCACTACGGCCCCACGGCACCACGGCACCACGGCAGCACTACGGCACTACGGCACCACGGCGGTGCGGCAGTACCCCACTTCGACACTACGCACGCCGGAGATTGCGGCGCATGCGCAACGTTGGGCGCGCGCGGCACCCTTTGGCGTGCCTCGTGCGCGTGGGCGTGCCTTGTGCGTGTGAGCGGAACGCGGGCGCGCAACGGGCGCGCCCGCAGCGGGGGGCGCACCGGGCCGCGCCCGTGCACGCGCCGGGCGACGCGCGCCGGCCAAGTCGCTCCGGGCGACTCGCACCGGGCACGGGAAAGGGCCCCGGGAGCGAACTCCCGGGGCCCTCGTTCAGTCGATCAGACCGAGTGACGAATCACTTAGTTGATGCGGCTGAAGGTGTTGTCGGCGTTGTACTGGAAGATGCCGATGGTCGCCTCGGTCGGGTCACCGTTCTCGTCGAAGGTGATCGGGCCGGACGGACCGTCGTAGTCGATCGCTCCGCCACCGGCGAGGATCTCAGCACACTCGGCGAACGAGAAGCACTTCTCGCCACCGCCCGAACCACCCGACACAGCCTGCAGCTGGCCAGCCATGGCGGCACCGTCGGTCGAGCCGGCAGCCAGGGCGGCAAGCGCGAGCAGGATGACGGCGTCGTACGACTCAGCGGCGTAGCTGAACTCGGTCAGGTTGGGGTCCACCTCGAGGAGGCGGTCCTGGAAGTCACCGAGGGTCTCGATGTCGAGGCCGGGCAGGGTGCCCTTGGCGCCCTCGATCAGGCCCTCTTCGAAGTCGCCCGAGTAGTCGGCGAGGTTACCGTCAACCAGGTAGAGCTGCTCGCCCGAGAAGCCCGCGTTGACGAGGGCCGGCAGGGCGAACTTCGCCTGGTCGAAGGTGATGACCGCGATGGCCTCGGGGGCCGCGGCCGAGAGGGCCGAAACCTGAGCGTCGACGCTGGCGTCACCCTCGTTGAAGAGCTCCTCAGCGACAACCGAACCACCAGCAGCCTCGAACGCGGCCTTGGTGGCCTCGGCGAGGCCGGTGCCGTAGGCGTCGTTCAGGACGAGGAGACCGAGCGACTGGGCGCCGTCCTCCGCGATGAGGTTACCGAGCACCTCACCCTGCAGCAGGTCGCTGGGGGCGGTACGCCAGTACAGTCCGTTGTCGGCGTAGTCGGTGAACGCCGGCGAGGTGTTCGCGGGCGAGAACTGAATAACGCCCGCACCAGTGATCTGGTCGATCACGGTCAGCGACACAGCCGACGAGGCCGCACCGATGATGGCCGACACGTCCTGCGAGAGCAGGTCGGTGACCGAAACGGTGGCGATGTCGGTGGTGGTGTCACCCGAGTCGCGGTAGATCGCCTCGACGGTGATTCCCGCGTTCGCCTCGTTGACCTCCTGCACGGCGAGCGCGACACCGGCCTCTTCGGGCGGTCCGAGGAAGGCCAGCGCGCCCGACTGCGGCAGGATCGTGCCGACGCGGAGGCTCAGGTCTTCACCGGGGGTGGTGGGGGTCGTGGGGTCGGCGGGCTCGGGGGCTTCCGACTCTGCCGCGCAGCCAGCCAGCACAAGTGCGCTAGCGGCCAGGAGGCCAGCGCCTCCGAGGACAGTGCGGAACCGCGAGCGGGAGGCCGTGATGAATACGCCCATGGTGCTCCTTGCGTTTCGTGTGTTCAGGACACAGCAATGGGTTCATTGCCGTGGCCCCAAGTTACGGGGCGAATTGGCGTCACACAATACGTGCGGGTTACATCCCTGTAACGGCCAGAAACAGTGCGTAACACCGGCCGTCGACACGGTTTCCGTGCAGAACGACCCGTCCACGCCACGAATTCCGCACGAGCATCCGGCCCGCGAGGGCGCGTTGCGGAGGCGCGTGATCAGTTCGTAAGCAGATTCCCGTCGCGCACCGGCCGATTCTCATCGGTGTACACGCCAAGACCGAAGGCCGCCTCGTCCACATCGCCGTCGACACGCAGGCCCAGCGGGCCAGACAGACCCTGGTAGTTGAGGCCAGCATCGGGCTCATCGATCAGGAACTGCAGGCACTCCCCGTAGCTCGTACACGGAGCACCCTCCCGCGAGACCTGCGGCAGCCCGGCGATGATGGATGCTCCGCCATCGTCACCGATCACGGTCGCGGCGAGCGCCGCCAACAGCACCGCGTCGTACGCCTCGGGCGCCCAGCGGAATCCGCCCAGGAACGGGTCGGCGAACAGCAGGCGCTCGACGAACGCGTCGTCGGCCTCAGCGCCCAGAAGCGCGCCTCGGGCGCCCTCGAGCGCGCCGGCGTCGAGCGACCCCGAGTAGTCGGCAGCGGCCGCGGAGGCGAGCCAGAGGCTCGCCGGGCTGAGGCCGGCCCCGAGAAGGTCGTCGAGCATCCCTGCCGTGATGTCGGCGAGGGCGGTGCTGGTCGCGACAATGACGGCGTCGGCGTCGGCGGCAGCGGCCACTCCGGCCGCGCTCGACGAGCTCACGGTTACCACGGTGGGCTCGTCAAGGCCTGCCGCGTCGGCGGCGTCGGCGACCCCATCGGCAACCGCCTCGCCGTACGCATCGTCTGACGCCACGACGGCGATGCTCGCTGCCCCATCGGCGATGGCGCCCTGGGCCAGAGCAACCCCCTGCAGTCGGTCGGTCGGCACGACGCGGGCGAAGTAGCCCTCATCGGCGCCCTCGAGCGCTCCCGTGGCGCCGGTCGAGATGAGCGCGACGCCCGCCTCCGCGGCAAGCGGCAACGTTTGCTCGACCAGGGCGTCGGTGAAGGGGCCGATGACGACGTCGACACCGCGGTCGACGAGGTCGGCGAACGCGGACTCGAGCTCGTCGCCCGGCTCGGTTCCCGAATTGCGGTGCACGACCGTCACGATCTCGTCGAGCACTCCCCCGTTGTCGTTGAGTTCGCGCACGGCGACCTCGACGGCGGCGATCTGCGCCGCGGCTACGCCAGCAGTGTCGCCGTCAGTGGGCAGCAGCGTTCCGATGACGAGTTGGCCGTCACCACTCGGTGCCACCTCCCGGAAGGGCGTCGGTGACGGCGCGGGCTCGGTGGGCACCGGCATCGGCTCGGGTTCGGCCGTGCAGCCGGCGAGCACGAGGGCTGAGACCGCCAGCGCGGCGGGTAGCGCGAGCCGCGCGGCGCGGCGGTGGTGCGAGCGGCGAGCGTCAGCGGTGCGGCGCATCGGGGTCCTTCCGTGAATATCTCCGGCGCCGGAAGACTACCTGGCCGACGCGGCCCCACGGACGAGCCGTGCGGGCGTCGTCGGTCTACGCTGAGCCTCGTGGTCGACCCCGCCGCACTCGCGCTGACCCTCACGGCGCCCGCGACGCCGCTCGCTGCCGAGGAGGCGGCCGCCGTGCTGCGCGAGCAGTGGGGTCTCGCGCCCCGCGCGCTAAGCCGCCTGGCGACCGAGCGCGACGACACGTTCCGCGTCGAGCTCGACAGTGGCCAGCGCGTCGTGCTGAAGGTCGCGCATCCTGCCGACTCGGACAGCACCGTGGATTCTCAGCTCGCCGTTCTCGCGGACCTCGCCGCCCACGCGCCCCACCTTCCCGTGAGCCGTGTCGTCCCGACACGCGACACCCTCTCCGCCGTGTCGATCCCCACGGTCGACGGACCGCGCCGGGCCCGCGTGGTGACCTGGCTCGAGGGCGAGCCGTGGAACGCGCGCCCGCGCGGCGCCGAGGCACTGCGACGTTTCGGGGCGGCGCAGGCGGCATTCGCTAGCGCCGTCGCGAGCGCCGGCCGACGACTGCCACCGGGGCTCCGGCCCGCGCCGAGCCCGTGGAACCTTCTCGAGATCGGCGCCGCACGGGCGGCGTGCGACCGCATTGCCGATGCGCAGCTCAGGCGGGCCGCGGCGGCCATGCTCGACCGCGCGGCAGCCGAGGTCGTGCCCCGACTGGCGCGACAGCCCCGCGTTCTCGCGCACAACGACGCGCACGGCGAGAACGTGCTCGTCACCCCCGGCACCGATGACTCGACACTGTCCGTGACCGGGTTTCTCGACTTCGGCGACCTCACCCACACGCCGCGGGTGGCCGACCTCGCCGTCGCCGCCTCCTACGCCTCCGCCGTGGCCGACGCCGGCGACCTCGAGCTCGCCGCGAGCCCCTGGGCGCCCGCCGCGGCCCTCGTCACGGGGGCGGCGCAGGCGTGGGCGGCTGCGGGTGAGCCGCTCAGCGCGGTCGAGCGCGACCTCATCGCCCCACTCGTGCTCGTCCGCCTCGCCCAGCGGGCCGCCCTCAACTCGGCCGTGGCCGAGGCCAGCAGCACGCGGGCGACGTACGCGAGCCGCAATCTCGCGAGGCTGCGCGCTGAGCTGGCGGCTCTCACCGCGCATCTCGCGCCCGAACAGCTCGGAGAAGCCCCGTGATCGGACCCTCGACGTACTTCCGCCCCGAGCACCGCGACGCGCTCGACGCTCACACGCGCGCACTGGTCGACCGCCGCGAGGCCGTGCTCGCCCCCGGCTACCGGCTGTTCTACGAGCGTCCCCTCGAGTTCGTGCGCGGGCACGGCACGAAGCTCTACACGCGCGACGGCGACGAGTACCTCGATGTGTACAACAACGTGCCGAGCGTCGGCCACGCCCACCCCCGCGTCGTCGCGGCGATCGCCGAGCAGGCGGCGCGCGTCAACACGCACACCCGGTACCTGCACGCGAGCCTCGCCGAGTACGCCGAGACGCTGCTCGCGGCGCTGCCCGCCGGTCTCGACGCTCTCAGCCTCACCTGCACGGGCAGCGAGGCGAACGATCTCGCGCTGCGCGTGGCGCGGCACGCGACCGGCCACCGCGGGGTGCTCGTCACGCGCCACGCCTATCACGGGGTGACCGCGTCGGTAGCCGAGGTGTCGCCCTCGCTCGGCGGGCCCGACAGCATTGGCCCGGACGTACGCCTCATCGCGCCGCCAGTCGGCGACGGCGGCGCGATGATCGAGGATGCTCGCCACGCCATCGACAGCCTCGTCGCGTCGGGGGCGGGCGTCGCCGCCCTGCTCATCGACACGTCGTTCGCGAGCGACGGCTTCATCGCCCCGAGCGCCGCGACCGCGGCGAGTCTGGATCAGGTGGCCCGCGCCGTGCGGGCAGCGGGCGGGCTGGTGATCGCCGACGAGGTGCAGCCGGGCTTCGGCCGACTCGGTCCGGCGCTGTGGGGAAGCGCGCTCCACGGGCTCGAGCCCGAGTTGCTCACGCTCGGCAAACCGATGGGCAACGGCTACCCGGTGGCGGCCCTCGCCGCCCGCCGCAGCGTTATGGAGTCGTTCGGCCGCGACGTGCGCTACTTCAACACGTTCGCCGGAACCCCCGTCGCGGTCGCCGCCGCCCGCGCCACCTGGGAGGTGCTGCACGACGAGGGTCTCCCTGCGCACGCCGAGCGCGCCGGTGAGAACCTGTTGGCGGGGCTTCACGAGGTGGCCTCTCGCCACCCACACGCGACGAACGCCCGCGGCCGGGGACTGTACGCGGCACTCGACATCGTGCACGCCGAATCGGGCGAGCCCGACGAGGCGACCACGATTCGTCTGGTGAATGCCCTGCGCGAGCGGCGGGTGCTGATCAGCGCGTCGGGGCCGCACAACGCGGCGCTGAAGATCCGCCCACCGCTGCCGTTCTCGGGTGCCGACATCGATCGCTTCCTCACCGCGCTCGATGCGGCACTCACCGAGGTCGCCGACGCGCCGAACGGCTAGACCGTCTGCACCGGGCCCGTGAGCGGCGCGGGGTCAGCAGCGCGACCGCGCAGTGCCCGGCGCCGCTGCCGCACGGCGTCGGCCGTCAGCACCATGAGCGCAATCCAGACGAGGGCGAAGCCGATCCAGCGCTCGAGCGGCATCGGCTCGAGCATGACGAACACCCCGAACAGAAACTGCAGGATGGGCGCGAAGTACTGGAAGAACCCGAGCACGGTGAGCGGCAGACGCCGCGCGGCCGCGGCGAACAGCAGCAGCGGCACCGCGGTGACGACGCCGGCGAGGCCGAGCAGCACGGCGTGACCGAGGCCCTCGCGCCCCATCGTGAGCCCATCGAAGAACAGCGCGACGACGAGGAGTTCGGCGACCGCGAGTGGCACGAGCCAGGCCGACTCCATCGTGAGTCCGGCGACCGCCGTGACTTGCTTGCCCATGCGGTTTTTCACGAAACCGTAGAAGCCGAACGACAGGGCGAGCACAAGCGCGATCCACGGGAGCCGGCCGTAGCCGACCGTGAGCACCACGACCGCGAGCACGCTGATGCCCACCGCGACCCATTGCACGGGCCGCAGGCGCTCGCGTAGGAAGATCACGCCGAGCGCGATCGACACGAGGGGGTTGATGAAGTACCCGAGCGCCGCCTCGACGATGAAGCCGTTGAGCGACCCGTACAGGTACACGTGCCAGTTGATGCCGATCAGCACCGCCGTGAGCGCACTCAAACCCAGCAGTCGCCGGTTGCGCACGATCGCCGCCAGCAGCGCGAGGGTGCGGGTGGCGACGAGCAGGATGAGGCAGAAAACGAGCGAGAGCAGAATGCGCCATGCGACGATCTCGATCGCGCCAGACGGCTGCAGAAGAATGAAGTAGACGGGCAGCAGACCCCAGAGCCCGTAGGCGCCGACAGCGGCGGCAAAGCCCTGGCTTCTGTCGCGCTGATCGCTCACGTCGCCACTCTAGTTTGGAAACGAATGACCCCCGACCGCGAGGGTCGGGGGTCTGATTCGTGGATGCGCGAGGCGCGATTAGCGGACGACGACCGCCAGCACGTCGCGAGCCGACAGCACGAGGAACTCGTCGCCGCCGTACTTGACCTCGGTGCCGCCGTACTTCGAGTACAGGACGCGGTCACCGACGGCGACGTCGAGCGGAACGCGGTTGCCGTTGTCGTCGATGCGGCCGGGGCCGACGGCGACGACTTCACCCTCCTGGGGCTTCTCCTTCGCGGTGTCGGGGATCACGAGACCCGACGCGGTGGTCTGCTCTGCCTCGACCTGCTTGATGACGATGCGATCTTCGAGCGGCTTGATGGAGACCGACACGGTTGACCTCTTCTTTCTTACGACGATGAGGGAAGTAATTGGCACACTCGATGGTCGAGTGCCAGAGATAACTGTATCGAAGGCGTTAGCACTCATGCAATCCGAGTGCCAGCCGCGGCGAAACTGGCAGGATCGCTCTTATGGACACGGCCGAACTGCGCGAGCTGCTCACGCCCGAGGCGCTGCGGCTGCTCGATGCGCTGCCCGAGTCGGACTCGCCGGCCGACGCGGTGGCGCTCGTGACATCGCTGCGTCGCGACGGCCACTCCGCCGAGCGTGTCGCCGCCGTGCTCACCCAGTACCGGCTACGCCGCAAAGCGCGCGCGAAGTTCGGCCCGTTCGCCGACCGCATGCTGTTCACGGAGGCGGGGCTGGAGCAGGCGTCGCGCCTGCGAGTGGCCGCTCAGCACGCCGGACGCTTCGTGCGCACGGGCCAGCGACACGTCGCCGACCTCGGCTGCGGCATCGGTGGCGATGCGCTCGCGCTGGCTTCGCTTGACCTCGCGGTCACCGCGGTGGAGCGCGATCCGGTCACCGCGGCCATCGCGAGCTACAACCTGGCTCCGTTCGCGAACGCGTCGGTGGTGAACGCCGACCTCACGGAGGTCTCCCTCGACGACGCCGATGCACTGTGGCTCGATCCGGCCCGACGCGCGGGCGCCCGCAAGCTCAGCCGACCCGACGACTGGTCACCCTCGCTCGACGTGGCTCTCGAGCTCTCGCACGCTCGACCGGCGGGGATCAAACTGGCCCCCGCGATGGACCGCGGTCTCATCCCCGACAGCCACGAGGCGCAGTGGGTGAGCGACGGGGGCGACGTGGTCGAGGTCGTCCTGTGGTCGGGGGCGCTCGCCCGGGAGGGCGTTCGCCGGGCGGCGCTCGTGTTGGGATCGGACGGCAGCGCGCACGAACTGACGGCGGCGGCCGATAGCCCCGATGTCGAGACCGGGCCGCTCGGCGCGTTTCTGTATGAGCCCGACGGAGCGGTCATCCGTGCGCGGCTTATCGGCGACCTGGCACGGTCTCTGGATGCTCGCCCCGTGCATCCGACGATCGCCTACCTCTCGAGCGATCGCCTCACTCCCACACCGTTCGCCACCGTGTTCCGGGTGCGCGAACGCTGGCCGCTCAAGAAGGCGCTGATCGCTCGCGAGCTCGCCGCCCGCGACATCGGCACGGTCGAGATCAAGAAGCGCGGAGTCGACATCGACCCGGCCGAGTTCCGCAGGGCGCTGAAGCCGAAGGGGAACGCCTCAGCGACGCTGATCCTCACCCGCGTCGCGGCCGAGCGCGTCGCCCTGCTCGTCGAGCGGGCCTGACGAGTCTGCCGTCGCCCCCGGCGGCCGGACGACCTCGCGGATCGAGCGGCCCTTCACGAGGCGATAGACCACGCGCACAACGATCGTCGCCACGATGACGAGGATCGCGCCGAGGAAGATCCACTGCCCCACGGTCGCGAACGAAACCGCAAGGCCCGACGTTGCCGCCAGCACCGGGCGACTCGACTAAAAGCTGCCGACGGTTCCGAGCGCGCCGAAACCGATCAGGAGCAACACGAACGGAACGATGACGATCAGGCCGATCAGGATCGACAAACCCAGGCCGACGTAACTCGTGATGAGGCCACCCAGTGCGAGTCCGCGCGCGTGCGGCTCACGCTTGAGCGCCATGTGTCCGGTGACCACACCCGCAATCGCGGGCAGAAGCCCGAGCACGAAGAACGACAACACCACGCCCGAGATGCCGGTCACGAGCGACACGATCGCGAGGGTCTGCTTCGGTGCGGCAGGAGCGCCACCGTAGGCAGGTCCGGCGGCGGGCGACGCAGGCGGCGGCGCGTAAGGGTTCGCGGCGGCCGGCTCGGGCGCATCGGCGGGAGCCTCCACCGGGGCGGGAGCCTCGGTCGGGGTCGACGCCTCGGCTGGGGCCTCGGCTCCGGGCTCGACGGGCTCGTCGGGGCTGGCAGGGGGCGTGGTGGTCGCCATGGTCGCTCCTCGGGTTAACGGGCGGAACGGCTAGCGCGCACTCCGCCCTTCGACCGTACCGAGTACGGCGGCGACGCGCGAGTCGGCGGCCGCTCAGGCCTGCACGACGGTCACCGGCATCGTCGAGTCGGCGGCGACGTCGAGTTCGGAGGGCGAGTGACCGGCCATGATGCGCTGGGCGGCGATCGTGGCGATCATCGCGCCGTTATCGGTGCACAGCGACAGGGGCGGGATGCGCAGGGCCACTCCCGCGGCCTCCGCCCGCTCAGCCGCCAGCTCGCGCACGCGGGCGTTCGCGACGACGCCTCCGCCGAGGAGCAGGCGCGGGACTCCGAGGTCGCGACAGGCCGCAATCGCCTTTGCCGTCAACACGTCTGCCACGGCCTCGCGGAAGGACGCCGCGATGTCGGCGACGGGCACCTCCGCGCCGTCATCGCGCATCCGTTCAACATGGCGGGCGACGGCTGTCTTCAGGCCGGAGAACGAGAAGTCGTAGCGGTGCCGCTCGAGGTCTTTGGGCAGGGTGAGTCCGCGGGGGAAGCGCACGGCGGTCGGATCGCCATCGGCGGCTGCGCGGTCAATGTGCGGGCCACCGGGATACGGCAGGCCGAGGAGCCGAGCGACCTTGTCGAAGGCTTCGCCGGCCGCGTCATCGATCGTCTCGCCGAGTAGCTCAACGTCGTCGGTCAGGCTGCGCACGTGCAGCAGACTCGTGTGACCGCCGGAGACAAGCAGCGCGATCGTCGGCAACTCGAGGTCTCCCTCGTCGTCACGCAACAGGTCGGCCCCCACGTGACCGACGAGGTGGTTGACGGCGTAGAAGGGTTTGCCGAGCGCGACGGCGAGCGCCTTCGCCGCCCCGACGCCGACCATGAGGGCCCCGGCGAGCCCCGGGCCGCTCGTGACGGCGATCGCGTCGACATCGGCGAGCGCGACGCCCGCGGTCTGCACGGCCTGCTCGATCGTCGGGGTCAACGCTTCGAGGTGAGCCCGAGCGGCAACCTCGGGCACCACGCCGCCAAAGCGCGCGTGCTCATCCATCGAGCTGGCGATCGTGTTGGCGAGCAGCTGCGTGCCGCGCACGATGCCGACGCCCGTTTCATCGCAGCTCGTCTCGATACCCAACACCAGTGGGTTGTCGGTGTTCACGCGACCCCCTCGGAACCATCGATGCGCGCCCGCATGACCACGGCATCCACGTTGTCGGGTTGGTAGTAGCGCGGGCGCACGCCGATCTGGGCGAAGCCGTGCCGCTCGTAGAGGGCTCGGGCGCCCGGGTTGTCGGCACGCACCTCAAGGAAGACCTCCCGCGCCCCGCGCTCGCGGGCTGCCGCGAGTAACTGCTCGACGAGAAGGGTGCCAAGCCCCAAACGCCGGTGAGTCTCGTCGACCGCAATGGTCTGGATGTCGGCCTGCTCGGCCCCGCTCGGTGCGTTCAGCCCGGCGTAGGCGACGAGTTCGTCGTCGGAGTGCACCACCAGGTACAGCGTGTGGGGGGAGGCGAGCTCGGCCAGCATGATGTCGCGGCTCCAGGCGTCGCCGGGGAAGGTTGCGGTCTCGAGCGCCATGATCGCGTCGAGGTCGCTCACCTCGGCGTCGCGCAGGCGGATGCTCGGGGGCGCGCTCACGAGGTGACCCGCTTCGGACCGGTTGGCATCGTCACATCCGGCGCGCGGAGGTACAGCGGCTGCGGATCGGGGAAGGACGCGCCCGCCGCGAGCCGGGCGGCCGCCACGTGTGCAAGCGCGGCGGCGGGAATCTCGGTCACTTCGTAGAGCGCCACACCCTCCTCGGGGGCGAAGCCGAGCCGCAGTTCGAGACGCGCCGGCACCACGACCCGCGGCACGGGCAGCGCGGCAGAGTACTCGGTGACCGCGACCTCGCGACGACGCGCATCGGTCACGACACAGAAGCGGCCAGCGGCGACACCACCCTCCACCAGTTTGAGGGCGACGGCGTCGTGACTCGGCACCGGAACGAGCGGCACACCCCGGGCGATCGCGACGGCGCGGGCCGCGGCGATGCCCACGCGCAAGCCCGTGAAGGGGCCGGGGCCGATGCCGGTGACGACGCCCGCGAGCGGGTGAGCATCGCCGCCATCACGCGCGGCCCGATCGACCTCGGCGAGCACCTCATGAAGGAACGGTCCGATGACCTCAGCGTGCCGCCGGGTGTCGGCCGTTGAACGCTCAGCGAGGACACTGCCGTTGGCCGCCACGGCGGCGACGGCCGTGCCGGCAGAGGTGTCAATCGCGAGCAGCACGGACTCAGCCTAGGCAATGGCGCCGAGCAGCTCGGCGCCGCGGGAGCCGACCGCCCGGAACCGCACCGTGCGAGGTTCCGAAACGTCCGCATCCGGGTCCGCCGCCCCCGCTCCGCCCACGGGTCGCTCGATCACCAGCTCAAGCCAGTCATCACAGATCGCCTCGACGAGTCCGGCGCCCCACTCGATCACGGTGATCGACGCAGCCAGGTCGAGGTCGAGGTCGTCGAGTTCTGCCGCGTCAGCCAGTCGGTAGGCGTCGACATGCACGAGAGGCGGACCCGCCTCGCGGGGGTGGGTGCGAGCGAGCACAAACGTCGGGCTCGTGACGGCGCCGCGCACGCCCAGCGCCTCGCCCAAGCCGCGGGTGAACGTCGTCTTACCCGCACCGAGTTCGCCCGTGAGTACGAGCACATCACCCGCGCGTAACTGCGCGGCGACGCGCGCGCCGAAGGCGTGCATCGCCTCCGGATCGGCGATGGTGACGGTGCCCGCTGCGTTGGTCATGCTCGGGTTCTCGTAACGCGTCGGCCGAGGCGGGTGACGATTTCGTAGCCGATCGTGCCGGCGGCATCGGCCCAGTCGAGCGCCGACGGGGCCCCCGTCGCGCGCGGGTCACCGAAGAGGATCGCGCGGTCGCCGACCGCGACCGGGTGATCGCCGGCGTCGACCACGAACTGGTCCATGGCGACGCGGCCGACCACGGGCATCCGCTGATCACCGATAAGAACGGATGCGCCCTCCGTGTGCCGGGGAATGCCGTCGGCGTAGCCAAGCGGCACGAGCGCCAGCGTCGTGGGGCTGGTCGTGCGATAGCGGTAGCCGTACGAGACGCCGCTGGCCGCCGGCACGCGCTTGACGTTGACGACCTCGGCGCTTAACTCCATTGCGGGCACGAGCGGCAGATCGCGGTGGTGATCTTCGGGAGGCAGCCCGTAGATCGACATCCCCAGACGCACCATGTCGTAGCGGGCCGAGGGGTGGTCGAGGGCACCAGCCGAGGCGGCGAGGTGGCGCAGGCCCGGCTCGAGGTTCGCCGCGCGCACGGCATCAACGAACTCGTCGAAGGCGGCGATTTGCGCGCGGTCTTCGTCGGGCGAGGTGTTCGAGAGGTGACTGAAGACGCCGCTCAAGCGCACCGCACCACTGCCGACCGCCGCGGCGAGTTCATCAACGAACGGGGCCCACTCATCACGGGCTACACCGTTGCGCGACAGCCCCGTGTCGACCTTGACGTGAATCGCGCCGCGGTGCGCCGCGGCGACGGCGCGTCGCAACTGATCAATCGAGTTGATCCCCACCGTCACGCCGGCCTCCGCGGCGGCGGCGAGGTCGGCCCCCGTGGGGTGAATCCACGCGAGCAAGGGGGCGTCAATGCCCGCGGCTCGAAGCTCAAACGCCTCGTCGAGGTCGGCGACGCCCAGCATGTCGGCACCGGCCTCGAGGGCGGCCCGCGCCGCGGTGATCGCGCCGTGCCCGTACCCGTCAGCCTTGACGACCGCCATGACGTGCGGGGCGGGGGCGAGGCGACGCATGAGTTCGACGTTCTGCGCGATCGCGTCGCGCGAGATACGGGCCTCGCGGAACGGCCGACTCACGACGCCGCCTCGGCCACAACGAAGGCGATGGCTGCCCCGGCGTCGTGCGACAGTGACACGTGCAACCGGGCGATGCCGCGCGCTGCCGCGATGTCGGCCGCACGCCCGCTCAGGTCAATGTCGGGGTTACCGTCGTCATCGGACACGACGCACATGTCGTGCCAGCGAATGCCGTCGGTGGCCCCCAGCGCCTTCATCACCGCTTCCTTGGCGGCGAAGCGTCCGGCGAGCGAGCGCAGCGGACGATCGCGTTCCGACTCGGCAAAAAGTCGCTCGCGCAGTCCCGGAGTGCGGCTGAGGGCGCGCTCGAAGCGAGCGAGGTCGACGATGTCGACACCGATCCCGACGATCACCTGCCCACCCCTCGCGCCCGCAGTTCTGACCGCTCGCCTACTCGACCGTGACCGACTTGGCGAGGTTGCGCGGCTGATCGACGTCGAGCCCCTTCGCGGCGGCGAGCTCCATGCCGAAGAAGTGCAGCGGCACGACGGCGAGCAGGGGCTCGAAGAACGGCCCAGCCAGGGGAATGCGAATGACCTCGTCGGCGTGCGGCAGCACGGCGACGTCGCCGGACTCGGCGATGGCGATCACGCGGGCGCCGCGTGCCCGAATTTCTTGGATGTTCGACACGACCTTGGCGTGCAGGGATCGCTCGTCGCGCGGGCTCGGCACGATGACGAACACGATCTGGCCGGGCTCGATCAGCGCGATCGGTCCGTGCTTCAGCTCGCCGGCGGCGAAGCCTTCGGCGTGGATGTACGCCAGCTCTTTCAGCTTCAGTGCGCCTTCCAGCGCGACCGGGTACCCAACGTGTCGCCCGAGGAACAGCACCGAGCGGGTGTCGGCCATCCAGTGGGCAAGTTCGGCGATGCGCTCGCCGCTCGCGATGACCTCGCGAAGCTGATCGGGCACCTTCTGAAGGTCCGCGACGAGCGCGCGAACAGCATCCGCCGACAGCGTCTCGCGCACCTGCGCGAGCTGCAGCCCGAAGAGATAGCAGGCGGTGATCTGCGCGACGAAGGCCTTCGTCGAGGCGACCGCCACCTCGGGGCCGGCGTGGGTGTAGACCACCGCGTCGGACTCCCGGGGAATCGTCGCCCCCTGGGTGTTGCAGATCGACAGGGTGCGCGCGCCCTGCTCGCGGGCATACTTCACGGCCATGAGCGTGTCCATCGTCTCGCCCGACTGGCTGATCGACACGACAAGCGTCGACGGCGAGAGCACCGGCTCGCGGTAGCGGAACTCGTGGGCCAGTTCGACGTCGACCGGTACGCGCGCCCACTGCTCGATCGCGTACTTTCCGACCATGCCGGCGTACGCTGCCGTGCCACAGGCGATGATCACCACGCGATCGATCGAGCGCAGCACGTCATCGTCGAGCCCGTCGAGTTCCGGGATGTGCACGAGCCCGTCGACCACCCGCCCGCGGATCGTGTTTGCGACGGCCTCGGGCTCTTCGCTGATCTCTTTCGCCATGAAGCTTGACCAGCCGCCCTTGTCGGCAGCGGAGGCGTCCCAGTCGACCTCGAACCGGCGCGACTCGACGGGGTTGCCCGCGAAGTCGACGACCTCGACACTGCCGGGGCGGATCGTGACGAGCTGATCCTGGCCGATCTCCATGGCCTGCTTCGTGTAGGCGACGAACGCTGCGACGTCGGAGCCAAGGAAATTCTCGCCCTCACCGAGCCCGACCACGAGCGGAGAGTTGCGGCGAGCGCCGACCACGACGTCGGGTTCGTCGGCGTGCACGGCGAGCAGGGTGAAGGCGCCCTCAAGGCGGTTGACCACGGCGAGCATGGCGGCGGTGAGGTCGTGCGTCTCACGGTAGGCATCGCCGACGAGAAGCGCCGCGACCTCCGAGTCGGTCTCGCTGGCGAAGGTGTGGCCGCGCTCCGTCAACTCGGCCTTCAACTCGCTGAAGTTCTCGATGATGCCGTTGTGGATGAGCGCCAGCTTGCCGCCGTCACCGAGGTGCGGGTGCGCGTTGCCGTCGGTCGGGCCGCCGTGCGTTGCCCAGCGGGTGTGGCCGATGCCCGTGTGCCCATCCGTGATCGGATGCGCGGACAGTTCGTCGGTGAGGCGCGCGAGTTTTCCCGCCCGCTTGGCCGTGCCGAGGGCGCCGTCGCCGGCGAGGACAGCGACGCCCGCCGAGTCGTACCCCCGGTATTCGAGGCGCTTCAGCCCGCCGAGCAGCACCTCTAGGCTGCCGCGCTGGCCGACGTATCCCACGATTCCGCACATGCGCTCAAGTCTAGGGCGCGGGGCTGCGGCGCCTGCCCGCGCTACTGTGGTGGCGATGGTCGAGGCGCACTCCGCCCCTGGGCGCGACAACGGCGCCGGCGCACCGTCGCGCGATCAGAGCCCGTTCGTCGAGCTCGACCGCGACCGGTGGTCGGCGCTCGCTCCGGCGACCCCGCAGCCCCTGACGGAGACCGAGCTCATTGGCCTGCGCGGCCTCGGAGACCAGCTCGATTTGCGCGAAGTGGCGGAGGTCTACCAGCCCCTCAGTCGACTGCTCAATCTCTATGCCGCGGGCGCCCGCGACCTGCACACGGCGACGCGCGAGTTTCTCGGTGACCGTGGCCCGCGTACGCCGTTCGTCATCGGGGTTGCCGGGTCGGTCGCCGTCGGCAAGTCGACCATTGCGCGCCTCTTGCGCGAACTGCTGTCGCGCTGGGACGACACGCCTCGGGTAGAGCGCGTCACCACCGACGGCTTCCTGCTGCCGACCGCCGAGCTATCGCGGCGGGGCATCCTGCACCGCAAGGGCTTCCCCGAGAGTTACGACCGTCGGGCGCTCTTGCGCTTTGTGTCACGCATCAAGGCGGGCGCCGAAGAGGTGCGCGCACCGGTGTACTCGCACCTGTCGTACGACATTATCCCCGGCGCCGAGATCATCGTGCGGCGGCCCGACATCCTGATCGTCGAGGGATTGAACGTCCTGCAGCCTCCCGGACCCGGCGCATCCCTCGCCGTCAGCGACCTGTTCGACTTCACCGTCTACGTAGATGCGCGCACGAGCGACATTGCCGACTGGTACGAGCAGCGCTTCCTGAAGCTCCAGCGCGGGGCCTTCAGCGACCCGCGCAGCTACTTCCACCGCTACGCGAGCCTCAGCGAAGACGAGGCGCGCATCACGGCGCGGCGCATCTGGGGCGACATCAACGAGCCGAACCTGACGCAGAACATCCTGCCGACGCGCGCCCGCGCATCCCTGGTGCTGCGAAAGGAGCGCGACCACACCGTCTCGACCGTTCTGCTGAGGAAGATCTGATGAGCGAGCCGAACGCTTACACCCTGGGTCACCACGACAGCGTGTTGACAGTGCACCGCTGGCGCACGATCGCCAACTCGGCGGCGTACCTCGAGCCCGAGTTGACCCCCGGCCGAACCCTCCTCGACGTGGGCTGCGGCCCCGGCACGGTCACCGTCGAGTTTGGCCAACGGCTCGGCGACGAGAACGTCGTGGGCGTCGACATGGCCGACGCCGCCATCGCCGCGGCGCGCGCGTTCGCCGAGACTGCGGGCTCAACCGTGCGATTCGACCGGGCCGACGCCCTCGCCCTTCCCTTCGACCCGGACAGCTTCGACATCGTGCACACCCACCAGACGCTGCAGCACGTGCCCGACCCGGTCGCGATGCTGCGCTCGATGGCGCGCGTCGCGCGACCCGACGGCATCATCGCCGCGCGCGAAATCGACTACGGCGCGACGACGTGGTACCCCCTGCTGCCCGGGCTCGCTGACTGGCTGGAGCTGTATCGCCGAGTCCACCGCGCGACAAGCGGCGAGCCTGATGCCGCTCGCCACCTCGTCGCCTGGGCCCGGGCTGCGGGTCTGCAGAACCTGCGCGTCTCCGGCTCCAGCTGGGTGTTCGCGACGCCGGAGCAGCGCGCCTGGTGGGGAGGGGCGTGGGCCGTCCGCGCCGTCGAGTCCGACTTCGCGAAGCACGCCATCGACGGCGGGCACGCGACCACAAACGAACTCCAGCGCATCAGTGCCGCGTGGCGTGAATGGGCCGCGCACGACGATGCGTGGTTCAGCATGACGCACGGCGAGTTGCTCGCCGCACCGTCGCCCACCGCGACGCGCTAGACCGCGAGCTCAGCCTTCACGACCGCGGCGAGCCGGTCAGCCATCGCCCGCGCCGTCGCGTCGTCGGCGGCCTCCACCATGACGCGCACCATCGGCTCGGTGCCGCTGGCACGAAGCAGTACCCGTCCGCTGTCGCCGAGCTCCGCCTCGACCTCGGCGATGGCCGCGGCGATGCCGCGGTGACCCTCGAGCTTGGTGCGGTCGACGCCGCGCACGTTCTCGAGCACCTGCGGGAAGACCGTCATCACGGACGCGAGCTCCTCGAGCGTCTTGCCGGTGCGCGCCATCTCCGCGGCGAGCTGCAGGCCGGTCAGGATGCCGTCGCCCGTTGTTGCGTGGTCGCTCATGATGAGGTGGCCCGACTGCTCGCCGCCGAGCGACAGGCCGTGCTCGGCCAGCGCCTCCAGCACGTAGCGGTCGCCCACCTTCGTCTCGACCAGCTCGATGCCGTTCGCTCGCATCGCGCGCTTGAGCCCGAGGTTGCTCATGACGGTCACCGCGAGCGTGTTCTTCGCGAGCAGCCCGCGGCGCTTCATCGACAGCGCGAGGATCGCCATGATCTGGTCGCCGTCGACGACCTGGCCTCGCGCATCTACGGCGAGGCAGCGGTCGGCGTCGCCGTCGTGGGCGATGCCGAGATCGGCGCCCGCCTCCACGACCGCGCGCTGAAGCGGGTCGAGGTAGGTCGAGCCCACCCCGTCGTTGATGTTGAGGCCGTTGGGGTCGGCACCGATGACCGTCACCCGCGCGCCGGCGTCGGTGAACGCCTGCGGCGAAATACCCGACGCGGCTCCGTGCGCGCAGTCGAGTACGACGTGCAGACCCTGCAGTGACACGTCGATGGTCGACAGCAGGTGCAGCAGGTAGCGATCTTCGGCGTCGGCGAAGCGCCGGATGCGTCCGACTCCCGCGCCGACGGGGGCGAGCTTCTGCTCGTCGAGCGCCCGCTCGATGCGGTCTTCGACCTCGTCGGGTAGCTTCGTGCCGCCGAACGAGAAGAACTTGATGCCGTTGTCGGGCATCGGGTTGTGGGAGGCCGAGACCATCACACCGAAGTCGACGTTCGCGTCGCTGACGAGGAACGCGGCGGCCGGCGTCGGAATCACCCCGGCGTCGAGCACGTCGATGCCGCTCGACGCGAGCCCCGACGCGACGGCCGCGGTCAAGAACTCGCCAGAAACGCGCGGGTCGCGGGCGACGACCGCTGTGGGCCGCTTGCCCTGAGCGCGTAGTTCGTCGGCGTGCCGCCCGCGGGTGAGAACCCACGCGGCCGCCTGAGACAGGCCGAGGGCCAGCCCGGCGGTGAGATCGCCGTTGGCCAGCCCTCGGACCCCGTCGGTACCGAATAAACGGCCCATGATCGGGATGCTCGTCTCGCGTTAACGCTTCGAGTACTGAGGCGCCTTGCGGGCCTTCTTGAGACCGGCCTTCTTGCGCTCAATGACGCGGGCATCCCGGGTGAGGAAGCCGGCCTTCTTGAGTGCCGGGCGGTTGTTCTCGCGGTCAATCTCGTTGAGCGCGCGAGAAATGGCGAGGCGCAGGGCGCCCGCCTGGCCCGAGGGGCCGCCGCCGGTGATGCGAGCGGTCACGTCGTACGAGCCCTTCAGCTCGAGCAGCGTGAAGGGGTCGGTGATGAGCTGCTGGTGCAGCTTGTTCGGGAAGTAGTCCTCGAGGCTGCGGCCGTTGACCGTGAACGCGCCCGAGCCGGGCACGAGGCGCACGCGGGCGATCGCCTGCTTGCGTCGGCCGACGGCCTGGCCCGAAACGGACAGGACGGGGCGGGGTGCCGACTCGGCCGCGGGGGCCGCCGACTCGGTGGTGTAGCTCTCGGGAGCCACGTCAGTAGTGGTGTCGTTCGCCATGTGTGTAGTCCTTGGAAGCGGGGCCGCGTTACTGCGCGACCTGGTCGAGGGTGTAGGCCGTGGGCTGCTGGGCGGCGTGCGGGTGCTCGGCGCCGGCGTAAACCTTCAGCTTCTTGATCTGGGCGCGGCCGAGGGAGTTCTTCGGCAGCATGCCGCGGATCGCCTTCTCGACGGCGCGGACGGGGTTCTTCTCGAGCAGCTCGGCGTACCCGACGGCGCTGAGACCGCCCGGGTAACCGGAGTGGCGGTAGGCCTTCTTCTGCTCGAGCTTCGAACCGGTCAGGGCGACCTTGCCGGCGTTGACGATGATGACGAAGTCACCCATGTCCATGTGCGGGGCGAAGGTCGGCTTGTGCTTGCCGCGCAGGAGGGCGGCGGCGTGGCTGGCGAGTCGGCCGAGCACCACATCGGTGGCGTCGATGACGACCCAGTTCCGCTGGATGTCAGCGGGGGTGGGGCTGAATGTGCGCGTCACAGTGCGTACTTTCTTGTCGAGGTGTTCGTGAATCCCGCTCCGGTGGGGGTTCTCGTGCAGAGTGCTCGGGAACGCCCGCGGTGGAGGGCTCAACCGGATGCCCGTCGGCGACGGACACCAAGGGGTTAGCTTACGGCAGTCATGCGCTCTCGGCAATTTCGCGCTTAGCGCGGGTCTGCTCGGCCCGCGCGGCAAGTTCATCGTCGGGCGGATAGCCGACCTCGACGAGCGTGAGGCCGTGGGGGGCGACGACCGGGAACAGGCTCGTACGAGCGGCAGCGTCGCGGGCGGCGACGAGCGTGTCGATGTCGAGTGCGCCGCGACCCACGGCGATGGCGGCCCCGACGAGCGAGCGCACCATCGAGTGGCAGAAGGCATCGGCGCGCACGGTGGCGACAAGCACGCCGTCATGGGCCTCGCGCCACGCGTACTCCTGCAGCGTCCGCACGGTGGTGGCGCCCTCGCGGGGCTTGCAGAAGGCGCCGAAGTCGCGGAGGCCGAGAAGAGCATCCGCAGCCTGATTCATGGCGTCGACGTCGAGCGTGTCGCGCACCGCGAGGGTGTCGTGGCGGCGCCGCGGATCGCGCGGGGCGCGCCCGTCGGCAACCCGGTATTCGTACCGCCGCCAAACGGGCGAGAAACGCGCGTCGAATCCGGCGGGGGCAAGGGATGCGCCATGCACGACGATGTCGCCGGCGCGGCCCGCAATCCCTCCGAGCCGCCGCGCGAGCACCTCGACGGGGCTCAGTGCGGAGCGCTCCGTCGCGCCCCCGCGGCCGGGGCGGGCGAGGGCTGCAAGGCGGTCGGCGTCGAGGTCGACGTGCAGCACCTGGCCGGTGGCGTGCACGCCGGCGTCGGTGCGGCCGGCCACAACAACGCGTGGCGGGTCCTCGCCATCGCGGACGAACAGCGTGGCAAGCCCTGACTCGATTTCGCCCTGCACGGTGCGCAGGCCCGGTTGGGCGGCCCACCCCGAAAACGCCGAGCCGTCGTAGGCGAGGTCGATGCGCACGCGCACGGTCGTCGCGTGCTCGGCCGCCTGGGGGTTATCCACAGCTCGCGAGTCTACGGCGCGTCGGGTTTGACGGCCCATCTGAGCCCGCGCGACCCTGGACGCACAATGTCTTCCAGCGCCCCACCCCTCGCACTGCGCGGCCGCCTGCCCGGCCTGGACGGCTTGCGAGCACTGGCGGTCGTTCTCGTGCTCGGGTACCACCTCTTTCCCGGGCTCATTCCGGGCGGGTTTGTCGGTGTCGACGTGTTCTTCGTGGTCAGTGGCTATCTGATCACGGCGCTTCTGCTTCACGAGCGGCGCACACGCGGACGCATCACTCTGCATGCCTTCTGGGCGCGGCGCGCGCGCCGGCTGCTCCCCGCCCTCGCACTCGTGGTGATGTCGACCGCGACACTCGCCGCGCTGGTCGGCGGCGATGTACTCGTCGGCATGGGCGGGCAACTGCTCGGCGCCGCCACGTTCACGAGCAACTGGGTCGCCATCGGCGCGGGTTCCAGCTACCTCGATCAGACGAGCCCTGAACTGTTCCGCCACCTGTGGTCGCTCGCCGTCGAAGAGCAGTTCTACCTGCTGTGGCCGCTCGTCGTCATCGCGTTGCTCGCGCTTCCGCTTCGACGCTGGATGCTCGTCGCCCTCCCGCTCGCCCTCGCCGTCTGGTCGGCGCTCGCGATGGCCGCTGCCGCGGGTGACCCGGCGGCCGACGGCGGTCAGGCCGCGTCGGCTGCCTACCTGTCGACTCTGACGCACGGCTTTGGATTACTGGCCGGCGCGGCGCTGGCGCTCGCGCGTGACCCGCTTGCTCAGCCACGCGCCCTGCTGGGACGGGCGGCCACGCCGGTCGGCGTCGTCGCCGTGGCAGGCGTCGTCACGGTGGCGCTGTCGACCAGCATCGACGACCCCGGCGCGTACCGCGGAGGCATGGCCCTTGCCGTCGCACTGACCGTGGTGGCCATCCTGGCTCTCGAGCGCCGCGACTCCGTCGTCGCGCGGGTGGCCGAGTCGGCACCGATCGTGTGGGTGGGCGAGCGATCGTACGGGCTGTACCTCTGGCACTGGCCACTGTGGGTGATCGGGCTCGCGCTCGTGCCGGGGCTGGACCGCGCCGGGTCAGGTGCCTGGGGCCTGGGAGCGGCGGTTCTCGCGCTCTCTGTGCTGCTCGCGGCCCTCAGCTACCGCTTCGTTGAGTTGCCCATTCGCCGCCGCGAGTTGCTCGCGTCGGCGCGCGCTGCGGGAGCGCAGCGCGAGGGCGCCGTCGTCGTGTCGGTGGCCGTGGCGATCGCGCTCCTTGTCGCGGGAACGGGTGCTGCGCTCCAGCGCTCCCCCGCAAGCTCCGAGGCCGCCAACTTGATCGCGGCGGGCCAGCAGGCGGTGGAGGCCGCCGAGCAATCCCCGCCGCCCCGCTCGGAGCCGGTGCCTCCGGCACCCGAAGCAAAGCCAGACGCAGAGCCACGGCCAGACGCAGAGGCCGACGCAGACCCAGCCGCAGAACCGGCGGCGGAGCCCGATCCCCACGCCGAGTCGGCGCCCGACGACGCACCCGCACCCCTGCCGACCGGTGACCAGATCATCGCCTTCGGCGACTCCGTCATGCTGGCCGCTGCCCCCGCCCTGATCGATGAGTTCCCGGGCATCGCGGTGGATGCGACCGTCGGACGCCAGATGTGGTCGATGCCCGACGTCATCGAGAAAGCCGCCGCGGCCGGCGCCCTGCGCGACGTGGTCGTCATCGGGGTGGGGGCGAACGGCCTGATCAGTCAGGGCGACCTCGACCGCGTTATCAGCGCCGTCGGCGAGCGCGAACTGGTGATGGTCACGGCGTCCGCCCCCCGGGGCTGGATCGACGAATCAAACGCGCGCCTGCACGATGCCGCGCGCGCCCACCGCACGGTTGAGGTCGCCGATTGGGACGCGGCCATCTCGGGGCGGCTGGAGCTGCTGGCTGGTGACCAGGTGCATCCCGGACCCACGGGCAGCGAGCTCTACTCGGGCCAAGTGCGCGAAGCGTTGCAGCGCCTCGCCGACCTGCCCCCACCTCCCCCGCCGCCCGACCCGAATCGGTACGACGAGAACCCTGAGATGTGGCGGCCGGTATAGGCGCCGACCGGGCTCAGTACAGGCGACGGTAGGCCACGTCGCGCGCGACAGCGGCGAAACCGAGTCGCTCGTACACGCCCAGCGCGCCCGTCGGGTTTGCCGTGTCGACGTCGAGCACCGCGAGGTCGAAGCCCTGGGCGCGGTAGGCCCGCATGACGTCGACCAGTAGCGCACTGGCCAACCCCTTGCCGCGCCACTCGCGCACGGTGCCCACGAGTCCGATGTATCCGCTCGAGCGACCCATGCGCGTCCAGTCGTCTTCGTTCACATCGGTCGTGATGAAGCCGACGACCTCGTCTCCCGCGAGGGCGACGCGGCTGAGTTCGGGGCGGAACGTCGGCAGGCCCTGCCACGACTCCCAGCCCTCCTGCGTTGCGGGCTGCGAACCCCAGTGATCGGCAAAGGCCGCGTTCTTGGCAGCGCGCGCACCCTCGCTGTGCCGCGGCGACCACGGCTCGATTCGGATTCCCTCCGGCAGGGTTCGCGGCTCGAGCGCCGCCGTCGACAGCTCGGCGTGCAGGGTCGTGAAGTAACGCGACGGGCTGTAACCGGCGCGGTCGAGCAGTCGACCGTGCTCGGGTGAGCGATCAGCCGCGTACGCGAGCACCCAACCGGGAATCGTCAGCTCGAGCTCGGCGAGCAACTCTTCTGCGCGCGCCGTCTGCCAGGCAAGCAGCTGGCGGCCGATGCCGCGGCCGCGGTAATTCGGGTGAACGCCCCCACTGAGCCACACGCGCGCGTAGTCGACGGGTTCGGGCGCGCGCATCGCCAGGCCGTGGGCAATCATGGTGCCGTCGGCGTCCTCCGCCACCACGGAATCGCGCGCCGCATCGACGTACGAATGGCTGAACGTTTCGGCGATCTCGTCGGCGGTCTCGCTCCAGTCAGGGTGGTCCCGTTCTGCCATGGCGGCCAACAGCGCGGCAATGGCCTCGACGTCGTCCTCACGGGTCGCTCGCCACGTGACGCCGTCGGGCCCGGCGAGTTCAGGACGGTCACGAACCGGGATGCGCGCGGCCAGCGGGCGCGACGCGTCGATCTCGCTCGCCCCACTATCAATCAGAGAATCGGTCACTCACACAACAGTAGAGCCCCACCCGGCTACCCGGGTGGGGCTCTACGGAACCGTTACGGCGCGGTGACTACTTGGTCTCCTCGGCCGACTCCTCGGCAGCAGCCTCGGTCGTCTCGTCGGCGGTGGTCTCCTCCGCGGCGGCGTCGTCGGCGACAGCCTCCTCGGCCGGAGCCTCGGTCGTCTCGTCGACGGTCTCGTCGGCCGGGGCCTCCTCGGCGACCGGGGCCGCCGCGGCCGTCTTCTTCGCCGACTTCGGCTTCGGGTTCACCGGCTCAAGCACGAGCTCGATGACGGCCATGGGGGCATTGTCGCCCTTGCGGTTACCGATCTTGGTGATGCGGGTGTAGCCACCCTCGCGCTCGGCGACGAGCGGCGCGATCTCGGTGAAGAGCTCGTGCACGGCGCTCTTGTCGCGGATCACCGTCATGACGCGACGACGGGCGTGCAGGTCGCCGCGCTTGGCGAACGTGATGAGACGCTCGGCCAGCGGACGAAGGCGCTTCGCCTTGGTCTCGGTGGTGGTGATGCGCTTGTGCGTGAACAGCGCGGTGGCGAGGTTCGCCAGCAGCAGGCGCTCGTGCGCCGGACCGCCTCCGAGGCGGGGACCCTTGGTGGGCTTAGGCATGATCGTGGTTCTCCTGTGTGGGGTTCGTCAGTGTCAGTTCAGGGGTGCGTGGTGACGAACCCGTTAGTTGGTCTCGTCGTCGTAGCTGTAGAACGCGGCTCCGTCGAAGCCGGGAACGGCATCCTTCAGCGACAGACCCATCTCAACGAGCTTGTCCTTGACCTCGTCGACCGACTTCTGCCCGAAGTTGCGGATGTTCATCAGCTGGGTCTCCGACAGGGCAACCAGCTCGCTGACGGTGTTGATGCCTTCGCGCTTCAGGCAGTTGTAGCTGCGCACCGAGAGGTCGAGATCTTCGATCGGCATCGACAGCTCGTTCGACAGCACGGCGTCGACAGGAGCCGGGCCGATCTCGATGCCCTCGGCCTGCGTGTTCAGCTCGCGGGCCAGGCCGAACAGTTCGACCAGCGTGCGCCCAGCCGACGCAACGGCGTCGCGGGGGCTGATGGCGGGCTTGGTCTCGACGTCGACAACGAGACGGTCGAAGTCGGTGCGCTCACCGGCACGGGTGGCCTCGACGCGGTAGGTGACCTTCAGCACCGGCGAGTAGATCGAGTCGACCGGAATCTGGCCGGCCTCGCTGAACTCGCTGCGGTTCTGCGTCGCGGAGACGTAGCCGCGACCACGCTCGATGGTCAGCTCCAGCTCGAACTTGGCGCTGTCGTTGAGGGTCGCGATGACCAGTTCGGGGTTGTGAATCTCGACGCCAGCGGGGGCGGAGATGTCGGCCGCCGTGACCTCACCGGCACCCGTCTTGCGCAGGTAGGCGGTGATCGGCTCGTCGTGCTCGCTCGAGACGACGAGCTGCTTGATGTTGAGGATGATCTCGGTGACATCCTCCTTCACGCCGTCGATCGTGCTGAACTCGTGCAGCACGCCGTCGATGCGGATGCTCGTCACTGCCGCGCCGGGAATCGACGACAGCAGGGTGCGGCGCATGGAGTTGCCGAGCGTATAGCCGAAGCCGGGCTCGAGCGGTTCGATGATGAACCGCGACCGGAATTCGGAGACGTTCTCCTCGGTCAGAGTGGGACGCTGTGCGATGAGCACTATGGGTTCCTTTCGGCGAAGTGTCCGCTATATGACACTTGTTGCGCGACGAGGGCGGATCTCGTCGAGTGTGTTGAGTTATCGAAGCCGGGGCGAGCGGATGCGCGGGCGCGTCAGAAACGCGCCGCGCGCATCCGATCGGTGGATGCGCGGGGCGCGGTACCTAGACGCGACGACGCTTCGGCGGGCGGCAGCCGTTGTGCGCCTGGGGCGTCACGTCGCTGATCGAGCCCACCTCGAGGCCAGCGGCCTGGAGCGAACGAATCGCGGTCTCGCGGCCCGAACCGGGGCCCTTGACGAACACGTCGACCTTCTTCATGCCGTGCTCCTGCGCCTGACGCGCGGCCGACTCGGCGGCGAGCTGGGCGGCAAACGGCGTCGACTTGCGCGAGCCCTTGAAGCCAACCTGGCCGGACGACGCCCAGCTGATGACGGCTCCGCTCGGGTCGGTGATCGACACGATCGTGTTGTTGAACGTCGACTTGATGTGCGCCTGGCCGACGGCGATGTTCTTCTTGTCCTTGCGGCGGGGCTTGCGCGCGGCCGACTTGGGTGCTGCCATGGTCTTCTCCTAAACCTGTGGGATACGCGGGTCGCGGCGGGGCCGGACTAGCGGGCCTTCTTCTTGCCGGCGACGGTGCGCTTCGGGCCCTTGCGGGTGCGCGCATTGGTCTTGGTGCGCTGACCACGCACCGGGAGGCCGCGGCGGTGACGCAGACCCTCGTACGAACCGATCTCGACCTTGCGGCGGATGTCGGCGGCAACCTCACGGCGAAGGTCACCCTCCACCTTGTAGGTGCCTTCGATGTGGTCGCGGAGAGCGACGAGCTGGTCGTCGGTCAGATCCTTGACGCGGACGTTGCGGTCGATACCGGTCGCGGCGAGCGTTTCGGTCGCGCGGGTCCGGCCGACGCCGTAGATGTAGGTGAGGGCGACTTCCACGCGCTTATCGCGGGGAATGTCGACTCCGGCAAGACGGGCCATGATGGCTCCTTACAGGGTTTCGTGGAAGGTGTGGAGCAGTTTCGGTGCCCGGGCCTTCCGCCCGAGGTGTCCCCCGCACTCGTGCGGGTTCTGAGACTGCCGTGTGTTCGTATGTAGTTGTGAGTCGTGGGGCCTGAGCCCCCGGTCGATCACGATGACCGACCGCGTCAGGGCTAGCCCTGACGCTGCTTGTGGCGCGGGTTCTCGCAGATGACCATCACGTTGCCGTGGCGGCGGATCACCTTGCACTTGTCGCAGATGGGCTTGACGCTGGGGTTGACCTTCATGGTTCTCTCGTTCTTGTCGTATCGCTGGCCTCGTGCTCCGGGTGGATTCCCGGGCCGTTCCTTACCCAGCGAGACTCCGTTTACTTGTAGCGGTAGACGATCCGGCCGCGGGTCAGGTCGTAGGGGCTCAGCTCCACGATCACGCGGTCCTCGGGGAGGATGCGGATGTAGTGCTGGCGCATCTTGCCCGAAATGTGGGCAAGAACCTTGTGGCCGTTGGTCAGCTCGACGCGGAACATCGCGTTGGGCAGCGCTTCGACCACCGAGCCTTCGATCTCGATGACACCGTCTTTTTTGGCCATAGCCTCTTCGTCGCAAATAAAGGGAGTCTGCACTGGTCGTGCGGATGCGGTGCCCAGCGGTTCAGCGTCGTCTGCACGGCGTTCGCTGATCGCGACACGCCAAGAGCGTGCCGAAAGCACCAAAGGGAAAGCTTAGGTGATAGAGCAGGTCACGGCAAGTCAGCAACCGAGAGCGCATTGAGGATGCGACCGGTGACCTCGTCGATGTCGCCGATGCCGTCGACCTTCGTCAGCATGCCGCGCTCGGCGTACACATCGATGAGTGGCGCGGTCTGCTCGGCGTAGACGGCCAGGCGGTGACGAACGACGTTCTCATCGTCGTCAACACGGCCCTGTTCGAGGGCGCGCTTCTTCAGTCGCTCCACCACGATGTCGGGGTCGGCCACAAGCTCGACGACGGCATCGAGAGCGACACCGTGCTCGGCCAGGAACTCATCGAGGGCGCGAACCTGGTCGGTCGTGCGGGGGTACCCGTCGAGCAGAAAGCCGTCTGCACAGTCCGCCTGGCTCAGGCGATCGCGCACGAGGTCGTTCGTCAACTCGTCGGGAACGTTGTTGCCAGCCTCCATGAAGGCCTTCGCCTTGAGCCCGAGTTCGGTCTCGTCGCGCAGGTTCTGCCGGAAAATGTCACCCGTCGAAATGGCGGGAATCCCGAAGTGCTCGGTCAACCGTGCGGCCTGCGTGCCCTTGCCAGCGCCGGGCGGACCGATCAGCAGAAGCCGGCGGGTCACTTCAGCAGGCCTTCGTAGTGGCGCTGCTGCAGCTGCGCGTCGATCTGCTTCACCGTCTCCAGACCCACACCCACGATGATCAGGATGCTCGCACCGCCGAAGGGGAAGTTCTGGTTCGCCCCCACGGCGGCGAACGCGATCAGCGGGATCAGCGCGACCAGGCCGAGGTAGAGCGAACCGGGAAGGGTGATGCGGGTCAGAACGTAGTCGAGGTACTCGGCGGTCGGGCGACCGGCACGAATGCCGGGGATGAAGCCGCCGTACTTCTTCATGTTGTCGGCGACGTCCTCCGGGTTGAAGGTGATCGCCACGTAGAAGTAGGTGAATCCCACGATGAGCAGGAAGTACACCACCATGTACAGCCAGTTGTCACCCGAGATGAAGTTGTTCTGAATCCAGACGACCCACTCGGGCGCGGTCTCGCCGGCGGCCGGCTGGTTGAACTGCGCGATCAGGGCGGGGAGGTACAGCAACGACGAGGCAAAGATGACGGGCACGACGCCGGCCATGTTCACCTTGATCGGGATGTACGTGTTGTTGCCCCCGTACGTGCGTCGGCCGACCATGCGCTTGGCGTACTGCACCGGCACGCGGCGCTGCGACTGCTCGACGAAGACGACCGCGCCCATCACGACGAGGCCGAGGGCCAGCACGATGATGAAGATCTCGAAGCCCTGAGCAACCTGGATACCCCACAGCGCCGAGGGGAAGGTCGCAGCGATGGAGACGAAGATCAGCAGCGACATACCGTTGCCGATACCGCGCTCGGTGATGAGCTCGCCGAGCCACATGATGAGACCCGTGCCCGCGGTCATCGTGATGACCATCAGCAGAATCGCGTACCAGCTGTCGTTCGTGATCAGCTGCGAACACTGCGGAACACCCGAGGTGGTCGGGAAGAGGGCCCCGGCGCGGGCGACGGTGATGAGCGTGGTCGACTGCAGGATCGCCAGCGCAATCGTCATGTAACGCGTGTACTGCGTCAGCTTCGCCTGGCCCGCCTGGCCCTCCTTGTAGAGGGATTCGAAGTGCGGAATGACCACGCGCAGCAGCTGCGTGATGATCGACGCGGTGATGTACGGCATGATGCCCAGCGCGAAGATCGACAGTTGCAGGAGCGCGCCACCACTGAAGAGGTTGACGAGCTGGTAGAGGCCCGTGGCGCCTTCGTTGCCCGCGAGACACAGCTGCACGTTCTGGTAGTCCACGAACGGCGCGGGGATGAACGAACCCAGACGGAAGATCGCGACGATTCCGAGAGTGAACCCGATCTTCCGGCGGAGGTCGGGCGTCTTGATGATTCGCCCGATAGCTCTGAACACGAGACCTCCCGTAAAAAAACATGGGCATCCCGCGGCCCGGCGGCTCGGGATGCTGGCCCGAATGGGCCGAAGCCGGGCGGCCCCGAAGGGCCGCCCGAGCGGCTACTGAATGGAACCGCCGGCCGCGACGATCTTCTGCTCGGCAGAGCGGGAGACCTTGTCGACGGTCACGTTCAGCTTAACCGCAATGTCCCCGTTGCCGAGAACCTTGACCTTCTCGTTCTTGCGCACGGCACCCTTGGCCACCAGGTCGGAGACGGTGACGTCGCCGCCCTTCGGGTACAGCTCGGCGAGCTTCGCCAGGTTCACAACCTGGTACTCGACGCGGAACGGGTTCGTGAATCCACGCAGCTTCGGTGCACGCATCACGAAGTTGAGCTGGCCACCCTGGAAGCCGGGGCGCACCGTGTTGCGGGCCTTCGTGCCCTTCGTGCCGCGGCCCGCGGTCTTACCTTTCGAGCCTTCACCACGGCCAACGCGCGTGCGGTCCTTCTTGGCACCGGCGGCGGGGCGCAGGTGGTGGACCTTCAGCACCTGCGGACGGGCGGCGTCGGTCGACTCCGCCTTCTTCGCAGGGGCCTTCTTCGCGGGAGCCTTCGCGGCCGGAGCCTTCTCAGCGCTGTCCGACTTGGCGGCCGACGCCTTAGCGGTGGTCGCCTTCGCCGTCGTCGACTTCGCGGGCGCCTTCTTGGCGGGAGCCTTGTCAGCGTCCGCCTTGGCAGCAGCCGGCTTCTTGGCGGCCGGAGCCTTCTTCGCGGGAGCCTTGTCCGCGTCCGCCTTGGCGGCTGCGGGCTTCTTCGCGGCGGTGGTCTTCGCCGCAGCAGGCTTCTTCTCAGCCGGCGCCTTCTTCTCGGCGGCGGGCTTCTTCTCTTCAGCCATTAGTCAATCTCCTCGACCGTCACGAGGTGAGCGACAGCCTTGACGTACCCACGGTTGGCCGGGGTGTCCTCGCGCACGACGCTGTCGCCGATGCGCTTGAGGCCCAGGCTGCGCAGGGTGTCGCGCTGGTTCTGCTTCTCGCTGATTACGGACTTGATCTGGGTCACCTTGAGGCGCTGAGCCATCATGCACCCGCCTTTCCGGCAGCGGCCTTCGCGGCCTCCGCCTCGGCGCGGACCAGACGTGCCGGAGCAACGTCTTCGAAGTCCAGGCCACGGCGAGCGGCGACGGCGCGCGGCTCTTCGAGCATCTTCAGCGCCTCGACGGTCGCGTGAACGATGTTGATCGTGTTCGACGAACCGAGCGACTTGCTCAGTACGTCGTGGATGCCAGCGCACTCGAGCACTGCACGCACCGGCCCACCGGCGATAACACCGGTACCGGCAGCGGCCGGACGCAGCAGCACGACGCCGGCAGCGGCCTCGCCCTGAACCGGGTGCGGAATCGTCTGGGCGACACGGGGAACGCGGAAGAAGTTCTTCTTCGCCTCCTCGACGCCCTTCGAGATCGCCGTCGGAACCTCGCGCGCCTTGCCGTAGCCGACGCCGACCATGCCGTTGCCGTCTCCGACGACGACGAGCGCGGTGAAGCTGAAGCGACGACCACCCTTGACGACCTTCGAGACGCGGTTGATCGTCACGACACGCTCAAGGAAGGGGCTCTTCTCGGTCTCGCGCGCACCGCGGTCGCGGCCCTGGTTGCGGTCGCGGCCACCACGACGCGGCTCGCGCGTTTCTGTGGTGTTCGACTGCGACGACGCAGCGGTCTCCACGGGGGCCTCTGCCGCCACGGTCTGCTCCTTCTCGTTCTCGCTCACAGGCTCAACCCTGCCTCTCGCGCTCCATCGGCGATCGCCGCAACGCGTCCCGCGTAACGGTTACCACCCCGGTCGAAGACAACTGCCTCCACACCGGCCTTCTTCGCACGCTCGGCGAGCAGCTCGCCCACCTTGCGCGCCTTCGCGGTCTTGTCGCCGTCGAACGTGCGGAGGTCGCCCTCCATGGTCGACGCGCTGGCGAGGGTGTGACCCTTGCTGTCGTCGACGATCTGCACGAACACGTGGCGCGCCGAGCGCGTCACGACGAGGCGGGGACGCTCGGCGGTGCCGACGACCCGCTTGCGCAGACGCGCGTGGCGACGGCTCTTCGCGGCCGTCTTGCTCTTCCCTCGAGTACCGAGACCCATGGTTACTTACCAGCCTTTCCGGCCTTGCGGCGAACGACCTCGCCCGCGTAGCGGATGCCCTTGCCCTTGTACGGCTCGGGCTTGCGGATCTTGCGAATGTTCGCGGCGACCTCGCCCACGGCCTGCTTGTCGATGCCGCTGACGGTGAGCTTGTTGTTGCCTTCGACGGTGAACGTGATGCCCGCGGGCGGGTCAACCGTTACCGGGTGCGAGAAGCCGAGCGCGAACTCGACCGACGAGCCCTTGGCCTGGACACGGTAACCGGTGCCGACGACCTCGAGGCCCTTCGAGTACCCCTGCGTGACGCCAACGATCTGGTTGGCGATGAGGGTGCGGGTCAAGCCATGCAGCGAGCGCGAGTTGCGCTCGTCGTCGGGACGGGTCACGACGACCTGGTTGTCCTCGATGGCGACCTCGATGGGGCTCGCGACAGTGAGCGACAGCTCACCCTTCGGGCCCTTAACGGTGACGGCCTGGCCGTCGATCTTCACCTCGACACCACCGGGGATGTCGATCGGCATGCGTCCAATACGTGACATGACGAATCACCACACGTAGGCGAGGACTTCCCCACCCACGCCCTTCTGCGTCGCCTCGCGGTCGGTCAGCAGACCCGAGGAGGTGGACAGGATCGCGACGCCGAGGCCACCCAGCACGTGGGGGATCTCGGTCGACTTCGCGTACACGCGGAGGCCGGGCTTCGACACGCGCTTGAGGCCGGCAATCGACCGCTCGCGGTTCGGGCCGTACTTCAGCGACAGCGTCAGGGTCTTGCCGACGCGGGCGTCTTCGACGGCCCAGTCGGTGATGTACCCCTCGCGCTTGAGGATCTCCGCGAGTCCGGTCTTCAGCTTTGAGCTGGGCATCGACACGGTCTCGTGGTGCGCCGAGTTGGCGTTGCGCAGTCTGGTCAGCATGTCTGCGACCGGATCTGTCATCGTCATGATGGATCGTTCCTGTTCTCGTCCGGTTTCGACTCCCGGTACACCGGGGCCGACCTAGGCGATCGGGGTCCGCGGGTGCGGACCGGATGGAGTGTTACTGAGCGGCGTCGGCGGCCTTGAAGGGGAACCCGAGAGCGCGCAGCAGGGCGCGTCCCTCGTCGTCCGTCTTCGCGGTCGTGACGACGGTGATGTCGAAGCCGCGGACGCGGTCGATCTTGTCCTGGTCGATCTCGTGGAAAACGCTCTGCTCCGTGAGACCGAAGGTGTAGTTGCCGTTGCCGTCGAACTGGCGGTCGCTCAGGCCGCGGAAGTCGCGGATGCGCGGCAGCGCGAGCGACACCAGGCGGTCCATGAACTCCCACGCACGGTCGCCGCGCAGCGTGACGTGCGCACCGATCGGCATGCCCTCGCGCAGCTTGAACTGGGCGATCGACTTGCGGGCCTTCGTCACCTGCGGCTTCTGGCCGGTGATGAGGGTCAGGTCGCGGATCGCGCCGTCGATAACCTTCGAGTCGCGGGCGGCCTCGCCGACACCGGTGTTCACGACGATCTTGACGACCTTCGGAACCTGGTGCGGGTTCGTGTACCCGAACTGCTCGGTCAGCTGCTGCGCGATCTCCGAACGGTACTTCAGCTTGAGGCGCGGCTGAATCTTGGCCGGCGCCGTAGCGGTGTCAGTCATTAGAGCTTCTCACCCGACTTCTTGGCGTAGCGCACGCGGACGGTCTTCGTCACACCGTTCTTCTCGACGGTCTCCTCGCGGTAACCGACGCGCGTGGGCTTCTTGGTCTTGGGGTCGACGATCGCGACGTTCGAGACGTGAATGGGCGCCTCGTGCGTCTCGATGCCGCCCGTCTTCGTGCCGCGCTGCGTCTGGCCGACGCGCACGTGCTTCGTCACGAGGTTGATGCCCTCGACGACGACGCGGTCCTTGTCTGCAAGCACCTCGATGACACGACCCTGCTTGCCGCGGTCTCCGCCGCGGGCCTCGGTCGGGCCCGAGATCACCTGGACGAGGTCGCCCTTCTTGATCTTGGCCATGAGTTACAGCACCTCCGGTGCGAGCGAGACGATCTTCATGAACTTCTTGTCGCGAAGCTCACGACCAACCGGTCCGAAGATGCGGGTACCGCGCGGGTCCCCGTCGTTCTTCAGGATCACGGCGGCGTTCTCATCGAACTTGATGTACGAGCCGTCAGCGCGACGGGTCTGCTTGACCGTGCGCACGATGACGGCCTTGACGACGTCGCCCTTCTTGACGTTGCCGCCGGGGATCGCGTCCTTGACGGTCGCGACGATCACATCGCCGAGACCGGCGTAGCGACGGCCCGAGCCGCCGAGCACGCGGATAGTGAGCAGCTCCTTGGCGCCGGTGTTGTCGGCAACCTTGACTCTGGATTCCTGCTGAAGCATTTCCTACTCCTTTGGGTCAAGCAGGCGGAGGCCTACTTGGCCTTCTCGAGGATCTCGACGAGGCGCCAGCGCTTCGTGGCGGACAGGGGACGGGTCTCGTTGATGAGCACGAGGTCGCCGATGCCGGCGCTGTTCTGCTCGTCGTGAGCCTTCACCTTGGAGGTGCGGCGGATGACCTTGCCGTACAGCGGGTGCTTCACGCGGTCTTCCACCTCGACGACGATGGTCTTGTCCATCTTGTCGCTGACCACGTAGCCGCGGCGGGCCTTGCGGTAGCCGCGAGCGTCGGCGTCGCGAACGTCGTGCTCGGCCGACTCGTGGCCGGGCTCAGCCTTCTTGGTCGTCGCCATTAGTTCTTCTCCTCGGTCTTCTCGTCGGCCGAGGCCTGTTCGGCCTTCTTGGTCGACTTCTTCGCCGGCTTCTCGGGGGCCTCGATGGGCGCAGGCGTGGCACGGATGCCGAGCTCGCGCTCACGGATGACCGTGTAGATGCGGGCGATGTCGCGCTTCACGGCACGCAGGCGGCCGTGGCTCTCGAGCTGACCGGTGGCGGCCTGGAAGCGCAGGTTGAACAGCTCTTCCTTGGCGCGCTTCAGCTCGTCGAGCAGGCGCTCGTCTTCAAAAGTGTCGAGCTCGGCGGGTGCCAGCTCCTTGGATCCGACGGCCATTACGCGTCGCCCTCCTCGCGCTTGATGATGCGTGCCTTGAGGGGCAGCTTGTGGATTGCACGGGTCATTGCTTCGCGGGCCAGCTCTTCGCTGACGCCGGCGACCTCGAACAGGACGCGACCCGGCTTGACGTTGGCGACCCACCACTCGGGCGAACCCTTACCGGAACCCATGCGGGTTTCGGCCGGCTTCTTGGTCAGCGGGCGGTCGGGGTAGATGTTGATCCACACCTTTCCACCACGCTTGATGTGACGGGTCATGGCGATACGAGCGGACTCGATCTGACGGTTGGTGACGTACGCGGGAGTAAGGGCCTGAATGCCGAACTCGCCGAACGCCACGGTGGTGCCGCCGGTTGCGTGGCCACCGCGCTTGGGGTGGTGCTGCTTGCGGTACTTGACCTTGCGGGGAATCAGCATTGTTCCTAGCCTTCCGCTCCGGCCGCGACCGGCGCCTCAGCAGCGGCCGGACGGCCGCCGCGGCGGCCGCCGCGGTCCGAGTCACGACGCTCGGGGCGGGACGACTTCTGAGCCGCCTGCTCGCGAGCGAGTTCCTTGTTGGTGATGTCGCCCTTGTAGATCCAGACCTTCACGCCGATGCGGCCGAAGGTGGTCTTCGCCTCGTAGAAGCCGTAGTCGATGTTCGCGCGCAGCGTGTGCAGCGGCACACGACCCTCGCGGTAGAACTCGGAGCGGCTCATCTCGGCACCGCCCAAACGGCCGGAGACCTGGATACGAACACCCTTGGCGCCGGCGCGCTGGGCTCCCTGCAGACCCTTGCGCATCGCGCGGCGGAACGCCACGCGGGCGCTGAGCTGCTCGGCGATGCCCTGGGCGACCAGCTGAGCCTCGGCCTCGGGGTTCTTCACCTCGAGGATGTTCAGCTGAATCTGCTTGCCGGTGAGCTTCTCGAGGTCGGCACGGATGCGCTCGGCCTCGGCGCCGCGGCGACCGATCACAATGCCCGGACGGGCGGTGTGGATGTCGACGCGGACGCGGTCGCGGGTGCGCTCGATCTCGATGCGGGCGACGCCTGCGCGGTCGAGGCTCGTGGTGAGCATCGAGCGGATCTTGACGTCTTCAGCAACGTAGTCGGCGTAGCGCTGACCGGGCTTGGTGCTGTCGGAGAACCAGCGCGACACGTGGTCGGTGGTGACTCCGAGACGGAAACCGTACGGGTTGACTTTCTGACCCATGTCTACTTGCTCGCCTTCTTCTTGCCGGTGCTCGAGCCCTCAGCCGCAGCCAGCTCATCGGGGGTCGACAGGACGACCGTGATGTGGCTGGTGCGCTTGTTGATGCGGAACGCACGGCCCTGGGCACGCGGCTGGAACCGCTTCAGGGTCGTGCCCTCGTCGACGAAGGCGCGCGACACGTACAGGTCTTGCTCGTCGAGGAAGGTGTTCTCGGCATCCGCCTTCACTCGGGCGTTGGCGATAGCCGACGCGACGAGCTTGTAGACGGGCTCGCTCGCACCCTGGGGCGCGAACTTCAGGATGGCCAGGGCCTCAAGGGCCTGCTTGCCGCGGATCAGGTTGACGACGCGACGGGCCTTCTGGGGGGTCACGCGGATGTGTCGCACGCGGGCGATCGACTCCACCATCTCTCTCCTCCTTCTTCGCCTCCGCGGTTAGCGGCGGCGACCCTTCTTGTCGTCCTTCTCGTGACCGCGGAAGGTGCGGGTGGGCGCAAACTCGCCGAGCTTGTGCCCGACCATGGTCTCGGTCACGAACACGGGGATGTGCTTGCGACCGTCGTGCACGGCGATGGTGTGCCCGAGCATGGCGGGGACGATCATCGAACGGCGCGACCAGGTCTTGATGACGTTCTTGGTGTTGGCCTCGTTCTGCGTGACCACCTTGCGAAGCAGGTGGTCGTCGACGAACGGGCCCTTCTTGAGACTGCGAGGCATTCTTCTCGACTCCTACTAGCGCTTCTTACCGACGGTGCGGCGACGGACGATGAGCTTGTCGCTGGGCTTGTTCGGGCGACGGGTACGACCCTCCGCCTGGCCCCAGGGGCTGACCGGGTGGCGACCACCACTGGTCTTGCCCTCACCACCACCGTGCGGGTGGTCGACCGGGTTCATGGCCACACCACGCACGGTCGGGCGAACGCCCTTCCAGCGCTTACGGCCGGCCTTACCCCAGTTGATGTTCGACTGCTCGGCGTTGCCCACCTCGCCGACGGTCGCGCGGCAGCGCGCGTCGACGTTGCGGATCTCGCCAGACGGCAGACGCAGCTGGGCGTACGGGCCGTCCTTCGCGACGAGGCGAACGGCGGCGCCGGCCGAGCGGGCCATCTTCGCGCCGCCACCGGGGCGCAGCTCGATGGCGTGCACGACGGTACCGACGGGGATGTTGCGCAGCGGCAGGTTGTTGCCGGGCTTGATGTCGGCGCCGGGGCCCGACTCGACGATGTCGCCCTGCTTCAGCTTGTTCGGTGCGAGGATGTAGCGCTTCGTGCCGTCCACGAAGTGCAGCAGCGCAATGCGCGCCGTGCGGTTCGGGTCGTACTCGATGTGCGCGACCTTCGCGTTCACGCCGTCCTTGTCGTTACGACGGAAGTCGATGACGCGGTACTGGCGCTTGTGGCCACCACCGATGTGACGGGTCGTGATGCGACCGGTGTTGTTGCGGCCACCGGTCTTCGGCAGCGGCTTGAGAAGCGACTTCTCGGGGGTCGAGCGCGTGATCTCGGCGAAATCAGCGACCGACGAACCGCGACGACCCGGGGTCGTGGGCTTGTACTTGCGAATAGCCATTGTCTGTCGTCCTTCGTCTAGCCGACGGCCGTGAAGATGTCGATGGAGCCCGACTTCAGGGTCACGATGGCGCGCTTGGTGTCCTTGCGCTTGCCGGTGCCGAAGCGGGTGCGGCGGGTCTTGCCCGAGCGGTTGAGCGTGTTTACCGAGGCGACCTTGACGCCGAAGATCTTCTCGATGGCGAGCTTGATCTCGGTCTTGTTCGCACGCGGGTCAACGAGGAAGGTGTACTTGCCGTCGTCGATGAGCGCGTAGCTCTTCTCGCTCACGACCGGCGCGATGATGACGTCGCGCGGGTCCTTGTTCTGGGCGGTGGTGTGGATGCTCAACGCTCGACCTCTTCCTTCTTGGTCTTGCTGGCGACGAACGCCTCATACGCCGACTTCGTGAACACGATGTCGTCGCTGACCAGAACGTCGTAGGCGTTCAGCTGGTCGGGCGTGATGACGTGCAGGTCCTTCAGGTTGCGGACGCTCTTCAGCGCCAGCTCGTCGTCGCGCTCGATGACGACGAGAACCTTGCGGCCCTTCGTCAGCGAGGCGATGACCGCTGCGGCAGCCTTCGTCGAGGGGGCGTCCGAACCGAACGACTCAACGATGTGCAGGCGGTCGCCGCGGGCGCGGTCCGACAGAGCGCCGAGCAGAGCTGCGGCGATCATCTTCTTCGGGGTGCGCTGCGAGTAGTCGCGCGGCTTCGGGCCGTGCACGGTGCCACCGCCGGTGTGCTCCGGGGCGCGGACCGAGCCCTGACGGCTGCGACCGGTGCCCTTCTGCTTGAACGGCTTGCGACCCGAGCCCGAGACTTCACCACGGGTCTTGGTCGAGTGGGTGCCCTGGCGCGCGGCGGCGAGCTGGGCGACGACCACCTGGTGCAGCAGCGGCACGTTGGTCTGAACGTCGAACACGTTCGCGGGCAGGTCGACCGAGCCGGTCTTCTTGCCGGCGGCGTCGACGATGTCGAGTGAGGTAGCCATGGCGGTTACGCCCCCTTCACGGCGTTGCGAACGAACACGAGGCGGCCGCGAGCACCGGGAACGGCGCCCTTGATGAGCAGCAGGCCCTTCTCGGCGTCAACCGAGTGGACGGTGAGGTTGAGCACCGAGACGCGCTCGCCGCCCATGCGACCGGCCATGCGCATCCCCTTGAAGACGCGGCTCGGGGTCGCCGAGGCGCCGATCGAACCGGGCTTGCGGTGGTTGCGGTGCGCACCGTGCGAGGCGGACACGCCCTTGAAGTTGTGGCGCTTCATGACACCGGCGAAGCCCTTGCCCTTGCTGGTGCCCACCACGTCGACCTTCTGGCCGGCCTCGAACACGTCGACGGTCAGCTCCTGACCGGGGGTGTACTCGGCGGCGTCCGCGGTGCGGATCTCGGTGAGGTGGCGGCGCGGCGTGGTGCCGGCCTTCTCGAAGTGGCCGCTGAGCGGCTTGGTGACCTTGCGGGGGTCGATCGCACCGTAGGCGATCTGCACGGCCTCGTAACCGTCGACCTCGGCGGTGCGAACCTGCGTCACCACGTTCGGGGCGATCGAGACAACGGTGACCGGAACGAGCTTGTTGTTCTCGTCCCACACCTGCGTCATGCCGAGCTTCGTGCCCAGCAGACCCTTGGTCGTCTTAGTAGCAGACATGTCCGGGTTCCTTAGAGCTTGATCTCGATGTTGACGTCGGCGGGCAGGTCGAGACGCATGAGCGAGTCGACAGCCTTCGGCGTCGGGTCAATGATGTCGATGAGCCGCTTGTGGGTGCGCTTCTCGAAGTGCTCGCGGCTGTCCTTGTACTTGTGGGGCGAACGAATGACGACCACCACGTTCTTCTCCGTGGGGAGGGGCACTGGGCCCACGACGGTCGCTCCGGCACGGGTAACCGTGTCGACGATCTTGCGCGCCGACGCGTCGAGACCAGCGTGGTCATACGACTTCAGCCGGATGCGGATCTTCTGTCCCGCCATGCTCAACTCTCTTCCTTGTTGGATCGGGCGCGGCCCATGGGCCGTTCCCAGCGCGGAGCGCTATCGCTGTCGCACCACTGTTCTTCTGTCAAACGTCAACCGGCTGCCTTCGCCCCGCGCGCGAGAGGAATCCCCTCGCGAGCGGCGGATACCGACGGGCGCGATCTCCGCATGTCACCGGCCCTGACGCGTTCGGCGATGGTCGCCGTGCGCGCGCACTCCTCAAGACGCAGGAATTCACCTGCGAATCTGAGGGGGTCGGTTTACGCTGTGTTCTGCTACCCGCGGCCTAGGCTTCCGGCGTTCCGCACCTGCGGTTCGCGCGTCCTATGCACTGCCTGGCAGTGAGCCGCACGACGAGGCGCGGCGTGTTGAACTAGGAAAGTCTGCCACACGGTGTGACCCCGTGCAACCCGGGCGTGTCGCGTCAAAGAAACGCCCATTTCTGGGCGTTTCCGCGACATCGCCCCGAGCGCCGTCCCGGCGCTCGGTCGGCCCAGGCTAAGGCAACCCGGCCATAAGAGTTACGTGCGACATCCCCCCCGCGGCCACCCCGGCGCAAGGTCGGCCCAGGCTAAGGCAACCCGGCCATAAGAGTTACGGGCGACATCGCCCGGCGGCCACCTCGGCGCAAGATCGGCCCAGGAGGAGACAACCCGGCCACAAGAGCGACAAGCAACATCCCCCCCACACTCAGGACGCCACCCTCACTCCACCCACAACCGTCTCGGCAACCAGCGGCACCCCCACCCGATACCCCATCCACCGGTGGTCGGGCGCGTCGAGCACCGCCAGGTCACCCCGCGCCCCCACCCCGAGGTGCCCGACATCGTCGCGGCGCAGCGCCGCCGCTCCCCCCCGCGTGGCAGCCGTCAACGCCTCGAGGGGGGTCATCCGCATGTCTCTGACCGCCAGCGCGATGGCTGTCGTCATCGAACTTGAGTAGTTCGAGCCCGGGTTGGTGTCGGTGGCGATCGCGACGGTGATGCCCGCGTCGATGAGTCGGCGAGCATCCGGATACGGCTGCCGCGTCGAGAATTCGACGAGCGGCAGCAGCGTCGCGACGGTGGATGATCGGGCGAGCGCGTCGACGTCGGCGTCGGTCAGGTGCGTGGCGTGGTCGACGCTCGCGGCGCCGAGTTCGACGGCGAGGGCGACCCCGCCGTCGGCGGCGAGCTGGCCGGCGTGGACGCGGAGGCCGAGCCCCGCGTCGCGCCCCGCGGTGAGGATGCGATGGGCTTCGTCGACGGTGAAGGCTCCGGAGTCGATGAACACGTCGATCCAGCGGGAGTGCGGCGCGCAGGCGGCGAGCATGTCGCCGCAGACGAGGTCGACGTAGCCCTGGCGGTCGTCGGCGTAGTCGGCAGGCACGACGTGGGCGCCGAGGAATGTGACCTCGTCGGTCACTTCGCGGGCGAGCCGCACGGCGCGGGCCTCGTCGGCGACGGTGAGGCCGTACCCGCTCTTCACCTCGAGCGTCGTGATGCCCTGGCGGTGGGCCTCGGCGAGGTGGCGGCCGAGGGTGGCGCGCAACTCGTCGTCGCTGGCGGCGCGTGTCGCGTCGACCGTGCGACGAATGCCGCCAGCGGTGTACGGCACGCTGGTCATGCGCGCCTCCCACTCGTCGGCGCGGTCACCGGCGAACACGAGGTGCGAATGGCTGTCGACGAAACCGGGAATCACGGCGCGGCCGTCGGCGTCGAGCCGCTCGTCGGCGGCGGGCGCGTCAGCGGCATCGCCGACCCACGCCACCTGCCCGTTGTCGATCACGAGCGCGGCGTCCGAGCGGACAGGCAGGTCAGGGTCGGCAGGATCGAGGGTCACGAGCTGCCCGATGCGGTCGACGAGGAGGCTCATCCGGCGGCCTCGGCAGTATGAGTCGCCGGTCGGGCGGCGAGGCCCGCGAGCGCTTCGAGCACACACAGCGCGGCGAGCCGCACCGTACGCCCGTCGGCAGCGTCGGCGCTCGCATCGAGTTCGGTCAGGTCGATGCCCCGCACCGCCGGATGGCGGCCGGCGACGTGCGCGGCGCGGCGCAGCTCGTGCGCGCTGATTCCGCCGGGGATGCTCGCGGGGCATCCCGGAGCAACGGCGCGGTCACACACGTCCAGGTCGAGGTCGACGTGCACCGGCCCGCCCGCCACGGCGGCCCGGTCGAGGGCGGCGGCCATCTCGGCCGCGATCGACGAGTGGGCGAGCTCGTCGCGGGTCACCACCGCGATGCGGTGCTGCGCGGCGCGCTCGGCGTAGAAGCGCGAGTTCGCGAGCGGCTCGATGCCCAACTGCCCCACGCGCGAGCCGTCGAGCCCCGCATCGAGCAGGCGGCGCACCGGGCTGCCGTTGGTGGTGCCGTCCCGAAGGTCGTGGTGGGCGTCGACGGTGACGAGCCCCGCGCATCCGACGTTCTCGCCCCACACGCCGAGGGCCGCGGGAACGGTCGCGGCGTTGTCTCCGCCGAGGACGATCACCAGGTCGCAGTGGGCGGCGAGTTCGGCGACGCGAGCTCTCGCCGCCTCTTCTCCCTCGCCGTCCGGCTCGGCGATGTCGCCGGCGTCGCGCACCACGAGCGGGATGCCCGCTGGCGTGAGCAGGGCATCCGCACTGTAGCGGCGCAGCGCGTCGCGGATCGCCGCGGGCGTCTCGTGCGCACGGGTCGGCGACAGCGAAGTGCGCCAGGTGGGGAGGCCGACGATGATCGCGTCGGCGGGCTCGCCCGGCCGCCACGCCGGCCAGTCGCCGGCGCGGGGCCAGTGCTCGTCGTGGGCGAGCGAAGGGCCGGTCACTCTGCGCCGCCCTCGCGCATCGGGATGCGCACGCCGTGCTCGGCAACGACGCCCTCCCCCTCGTCGTAGCCGGCGTCGATGTGCCGGATGACGCCCATGCCCGGGTCGTTGGTCAGCACCCGCTGCACCTTCTGGCCGGCGAGCGCCGTGCCGTCGGCGACGACGACCTGCCCGGCGTGGATGGAGCGGCCGATGCCGACTCCCCCGCCGTGGTGGATCGACACCCAGGTGGCGCCGGAGGCCGTGTTGACGAGGGCGTTCAGCAGGGGCCAGTCGGCGATCGCGTCGCTGCCGTCCTTCATGGCCTCGGTCTCGCGGTAGGGGCTCGCGACCGATCCGGAGTCGAGGTGGTCGCGCCCAATGGCGACGGGGGCGCTGAGCTCACCGGAGGCGACCATGTCGTTGAACCGCTCACCGGCGATGTCACGCTCGCCGTAGCCCAGCCAGCAGATGCGCGCCGGGAGGCCCTGATAGTGCACGCGCGCCTGCGCCATCGGAATCCAGCGCTGCAGGTTGTCGTTCTCGGGGAACAGCTCGAGCACGGCCCGGTCGGTCGCCGCGATGTCTGCCGGGTCACCGCTCAGCGCCGCCCAGCGGAACGGCCCCTTGCCCTGGGCGAAGAGCGGGCGGATGTACGCGGGCACGAACCCGGGGAACGCGAACGCGTCGGCGAAGCCCGCGGCCTTGGCCTCGGTGCGGATGTTGTTGCCGTAGTCGAACACCTCGGCGCCGGCCTTCTGAAAGCCGACCATCGCCTCGACCTGCACGGCCATCGACTGCCGCGCGGCCGCGGCGAAGCCGAGCGGGTCGCGCTCACGGGCCTCATGCCAGTCGTCCATCGTGTGCTCGAGCGGCAGGTAGGCGAGCGGGTCGTGGGCGCTCGTCTGGTCGGTCACGATGTCGATCGGGGCGCCCATGGCGAGCAGCGCCGGGAAAACGGCCGCGGCGTTTCCGAGGACTCCGATCGAGAGCGCGCGACGGGCATCCCGTGCTTCTGTCGCCAGCTCGAGCGCGTGCTCGAGCGAGCGCGCCTCGACGTCGAGGTAACGGTGCTCGATGCGGCGCGCGATGCGCGACGGGTCGACGTCGACGCAGATCGCGACGCCACCGTTCATCGTGACGGCGAGCGGCTGGGCGCCGCCCATACCGCCGAGCCCGCCCGTGAGGGTGATCGTGCCGGCGAGCGTGCCGCCGAACCTCTGCGACGCCACGGCGGCAAAGGTCTCGAACGTGCCCTGCAGGATGCCCTGCGTGCCGATGTAGATCCACGAACCGGCGGTCATCTGGCCGTACATCGTGAGGCCGAGCTGTTCGAGCCGACGGAACTCATTCCAATTCGCCCAGTCGCCCACGAGATTCGAGTTCGCGAGGAGCACCCGCGGCGCCCACTCGTGGGTCTGCATGACGCCCACGGGCCGACCCGACTGCACGAGCATCGTCTCGTCGGCCTTCAGTGTCGTGAGGGTGCGCACCAGGGCGTCGTAGCTGGCCCAGTCGCGCGCCGCCTTGCCGGTGCCGCCGTAGACGACGAGCTCGTCGGGGTGCTCGGCAACCTCGGGGTCGAGGTTGTTCTGCAGCATGCGCAGGGCACCCTCCTGCTGCCAGCCGAGCGTGTGCAACTGTGTTCCGCGGTGGGCGCGAATCGGGCGCGGGCCGGAGGCACGGGGCGCGGTAACCGGGAGGGGAATCGTCATCGATCTGCTCCTGTCGTGGGGGCTGTGGGGTCGGTGTGCGCCGGCGCTGCGCCTGCCGCAGCCGCTGAGGCCAGCAGGTCGCCGCCCATGACCAGGGCGTAGGTCGCATCGATCTCGGGGGCGAGGTAGCGGTCCGGCCCGGGGCCGGGTACCCGGTGGCGCAGACAGTCAACAACGGCGGCGGTCGCCGGGGCGGGGCGCACCCCGAGGTCGGCGGAGCGCAGGTCGAGCGCGCGGGCGGCGGTCAACACCTCGATGGCAACCACGCGCGCCAGGCCGTCGACGGCGCGACGCAGCTTGCGGCCGGCCGCCCACCCCATAGAGACGTGGTCTTCCTGCATGGCGCTCGACGGGATCGAGTCGACACTCGCCGGAGCTGCGAGCCGCTTCAGTTCGCTGACGATGCCCGCCTGCGTGTACTGGGCGATCATGTGGCCGGAGTCGACCCCCGGTTCGTGGGCGAGGAACGGCGGCAAGCCCTGATTGCGGGCCACATCCAGGAAGCGGTCGGTGCGCCGCTCACTCATGCTCGCCAGATCGGCCACGGCGATGGCGACGAAGTCGAGGGCGTAGGCGACGGGAGCCCCGTGGAAATTGCCGTTCGACTCGACCCGACCGTCCGGCGTGACGACCGGGTTGTCGATCGCGCTCCCCAGTTCGCGCTCGGCAACGGTCGCGGCGAACGCGAGCGTGTCGCGCGCGGCACCGTGCACCTGCGGCGCGCAGCGCAGCGAGTAGGCGTCCTGCACCCGCGTACAGTCGTCGGTCTGGTGACTCGCCACGATCGGCGAGTCGCGCAAGAAGCCGCGCATGGCACTCGCGCTGCGGGCTTGACCGGGGTGCGGGCGCAGCGCCTGCAGGTCAGCGGCGAGCACGGCGTCGGTGCCGAGCAGCGCCTCGATGCTCATCGCGGCGGCGAGGTCGGCGGTGTCGATCAGGGCCGCGAGATCCGTGAGGGCGAGGGCGAGCATCCCGAGCATGCCGTCAGTGCCGTTGATGAGGGCGAGTCCCTCCTTCTCGCGCAACACGACGGGGGCGAGGCCCGCCGCCGCGAGCGCTTCGGCGGCCGGGATGCGCGCTCCGGCCGCGTCGCGGACGTCACCTTCGCCCATGGCGGCGAGCGCAATGTGGGCGAGCGGCGCGAGGTCACCCGAGCAGCCGAGGCTGCCGTACTCGCCCACGATCGGAGCGATGCCGGCGTTGAGCAGGCCTGCGTACTGCTCGGCGAGCTCGGGGCGGGCACCGGTGCGCCCGGTCGCGAGGGTCTGCAGTCGGAGCAGCATGGTGGCGCGCACGACCTCTGCCTCGACCTCGGGGCCGGACGAGGCGGCGTGCGACCTCACGAGCGAGCGTTGCAGATCAACGCGCCGGTCGACCGGGATCGACGTGGTCGCGAGCGCGCCGAAGCCTGTCGAGATGCCGTAGTGCGGAACCGCGTCGTCGGCGAGGGCGTCGATGATCGCGCGGATCTCGGCCATGCGGGCGAGTGCCGCGGGGTCGAGCGTGACGGGCTCACCGTGGCGGGCGGCGGCGGTGACCTCGGCGGTCGTCAGGGGGCGCGCCCCGATCGTGATCGGCATGGGTCGAGTGAACCGCGGTGGAGCGGCGCCTGGGCGGCGCGTCGCGCATAATGTGTCTGAGATACCAGACTGCTCGATGACGAGGAGGCGCGATGCCCGAGGTGCCCGCCGCGCGTGCTGCGCTGCGCATCGTGAGCCATCTGGCGGCGCACGGCGACCCCGTGCCCGCCTCGATGATCGCTCGCACGCTCGGCCTGCCGCGGTCCAGCACGTACCAGCTACTGCGGGTGCTGATGGACGAGGGCTACGTCGTGCACTACCCCGAACTGCGCGCGTACGGCCTGGGCGGCCACGTCGCCGAAATCGGCTCCGCCGTGTTGCGTGCCAGTCGACTCGGCAGCCTCGCCACTCCCCTGCTTGATCGTGTGGTGGCTGAGGCGGGCGTTCCCGTCGCCGCACAGCTCGCCGTATTGCACGGGTCAGACGTCTCGTACGTCGGCCAGGCGAGCGCGCCGCGCGCACCGACCACGGTGGTGCGCGTCGGCGTGCGCCTGCCCGCCCACCTCACGGCGACGGGGCGCGCCATGCTCGCGGCCCTGCCCGCCGCGCAGGTGCGCGCCCTGTACCCCCACCGGGATGCCCTCATCACCCGCCAAGGAATCGGACCGGCAACGCTGGCCGAACTCGACGCGATCCTCGCCACTGCGCGCAGCCGAGGAGTCGCCTCGGAAGACGGCGAGATCACGGCCGACTACGCCTCGGTCGCGGCGGCGGCACACGACCGCGGCGGTTACCCCGCGGCGGCCATCGGCGCAACCTTCCGCTCGACGGCGGTCGACCAGGATGCGCGCGACCGGGTCGCTGCCGCCGTGACGGCCGCAGCCGGTCAGCTCACAGCGCGACTGACGGGACGGACGTAGACCGGTCGCGCAGGATCAGGAACTCGACGAGCACCGTTGCCACAGACGCGGCGGCGATGAACACGACGGCAGCTCCCACGGCGATCGCCGCGATCACTCCACCCCAGCCGTCCGCACCGACGGATAGCGCCGACACCACGATCGCATTGACCGAGGCGGCGACCACGGCGCTCGCGATGAACCACAGCACGCGCTTCGACCGCGGCTTATCGCGCAGGCGGATGCTGCCGATGATCACAAAGACCGTCCATATGACGGTGGCGATGCCGGCGAAGCCAACGAGCATCCCGAAACCGGAATAGATGATCAGCATGCCGATGTCGGTCGCCTCCGGCGCCTGAATCAGGATGAACGTGATCACCGCGACAAGCAGGGTGATTCCCAGCAGCAACAGGCTGCGAACGGCGGGGCGTGTGCTCATGGCGCGAGCGTACTCCGGCGCGAGCGAATACGACACGCATTCGCGGAAAAAAGAAACGGGGCCGAACCCGAAGGTTCGACCCCGTCTCCTGCGAAGCAGGTACTACTTGATGATCTTCGTCACCGTACCGGCGCCCACGGTGCGGCCACCCTCACGGATGGCGAAGCCGAGGCCCTCCTCCATGGCGATGGGCTGGATCAGCTCAACCGTCATGTCGGTGGTGTCACCGGGCATGACCATCTCGGTGCCCTCGGGCAGCGAGATGACGCCGGTGACGTCGGTGGTGCGGAAGTAGAACTGCGGGCGGTAGTTCGTGTAGAAGGGGTTGTGACGGCCACCTTCGTCCTTCGAGAGGATGTACGCGGTGCCCTCGAAGTTGGTGTGAGGGGTAACCGAACCCGGCTTCACGACGACCTGGCCGCGCTCAACGTCTTCGCGCTTGGTACCGCGAAGGAGCAGACCACAGTTCTCGCCGGCCCAGGCCTCGTCGAGCTGCTTGTGGAACATCTCGATACCCGTGACCGTGGTCTTCTGCGTCGGGCGGATGCCGACGATCTCGACCTCGGAGTTGATCTGCAGCGTGCCACGCTCGGCGCGGCCGGTGACGACGGTTCCACGACCGGTGATCGTGAAGACGTCCTCGATCGGCATGAGGAACGGCTTGTCCTTGTCGCGCACCGGGTCGGGGATCGACTCGTCGACAGCGTTCATCAGCTCGACGATCTTCTCGGCCCACTCGGCGTCGCCCTCGAGAGCCTTGAGGCCCGAGACGCGAACGACCGGAGCGTTGTCGCCATCGAAGCCCTGGCTCGAGAGGAGCTCGCGGACCTCGATCTCGACGAGCTCGAGGATCTCCTCGTCGTCGACCATGTCGGCCTTGTTCAGCGCGACGAGCAGGTAGGGAACGCCAACCTGCTTGGCGAGCAGAACGTGCTCGCGGGTCTGAGCCATCGGGCCGTCGGTCGCCGCGACCACGAGGATCGCGCCGTCCATCTGAGCGGCACCGGTGATCATGTTCTTGATGTAGTCAGCGTGACCGGGGGCGTCAACGTGCGCGTAGTGGCGCTTCGGGGTCTCGTACTCAACGTGCGAGATGTTGATCGTGATACCGCGCTGACGCTCCTCGGGAGCCGAGTCGATCGACGCGAAGTCACGCTGCACGTTCGTCGCCGAGGGGTACTTGTCAGCAAGCACCTTCGAAATGGCGGCGGTGAGGGTGGTCTTGCCGTGGTCGACGTGACCGATCGTTCCGATGTTGACGTGCGGCTTGGTCCGCTCGAACTTGGCCTTAGCCACTGTGGGTCCTCCTCAGGACTCGTTCGCGCGTCTCCGACCGGTTGTCGGATTCAGCGCTGGTTGGTGTGTTCTTACTGTAGTCAGGCTCGGGAGCCCTCGCAGGTCGAGTGGTTACTCGCCCTTGGTCTTCTGGACGATCTCGTCGGCAACTGCCTTCGGGACCTCCGCGTAGCTGTCGAACGTCATGGAGTAGACGGCGCGGCCCGAGGTCTTCGAGCGCAGGTCACCGACGTACCCGAACATCTCCGACAGCGGAACGAGAGCACGAACGACCTTGACGCCGGTCGCGTCCTCCATCGCCTGGATCTGCCCACGACGCGAGTTCAGGTCGCCGATAACGTCGCCCATGTACTCCTCCGGGGTGCGAACCTCGACGGCCATGAGCGGCTCGAGCAGCGCAGGGCTGGCCTTGCGCGCGGCCTCCTTGAAGGCCATCGAGCCGGCGATCTTGAACGCCATTTCCGACGAGTCGACGTCGTGCGACTGGCCGTCGACGAGGGTCGCCTTGACGCCCACGGTCGGGAAGCCGGCGAGCACGCCAACCTGCATGGCGTCCTGGATACCGGCGTCAACCGAGGGGATGTATTCGCGCGGCACGCGACCACCGGTCACGGCGTTCACGAACTCGTAGCTGGTCTCGGGGGTGACCTCGAGAGGCTCGATCGTGATCTGCACCTTGGCGAACTGGCCGGAGCCACCCGTCTGCTTCTTGTGCGTGTAGTCGTACTTCTCGACGGTCTTGCGGATCGTCTCGCGGTACGCCACCTGCGGCTTGCCGACGTTGGCCTCGACGTTGAACTCGCGCTTCATGCGGTCGACGAGGATGTCGAGGTGCAGCTCGCCCATGCCCTTGATGACGGTCTGGCCGGTCTCCTGGTTGAGCTCGGTGCGGAACGTCGGGTCTTCTTCGGCGAGCTTCTGGATCGCGGTGCCCAGCTTCTCCTGGTCGGCCTTGGTTTTCGGCTCGATCGCGACCTCGATGACCGGCTCGGGGAACGTCATCGACTCGAGGACGACCTGCTCGGTGAGGTCGCAGAGCGTGTCACCGGTGGTCGTGTCCTTGAGGCCGATCACGGCGTAGATGTGACCAGCGGTGACCGACTCGACCGGGTTCTCCTTGTTGGCGTGCATCTGGAAGATCTTCCCGATGCGCTCCTTCTTGCCCTTGGTGGAGTTGGCAACCGCCGAACCCGACTCGATGGTGCCCGAGTACACGCGGATGTAGGTGAGGCGACCGAAGAAGGGGTGCACGGCAACCTTGAACGCGAGGGCCGCGAACGGGTCCTTCGCGTCGGCGTTGCGGATGATCTCCTTCTCTTCGTCACGCGGGTCGTGGGCGACCGTCGCGGGAACGTCGAGCGGGCTCGGGAGGTAGTCGACGACCGCGTCGAGCATCGGCTGCACGCCGCGGTTCTTGAAGGCCGAGCCGCAGAGCACCGGGTAGGCCTCGCTGTTGATCGTCAGCTGGCGAATCGCCGCCTTGATCTCGGCCACGGTCAGTTCTTCGCCACCGAGGTACTTCTCGAGCAGCTCTTCCGAGGTCTCGGCGACCGTCTCGAGCAGCTGAGCACGGTACTCCTCAGCCTTCTCCTTGAGGTCGGCGGGGATCTCTTCGATGGCGTACTCGGCGCCCATCTTCACGTCACCCTTGGCGTCACCGCGCCACGTGAGGGCACGCATCTCGACCAGGTCAACGACACCCTCGAAGGTGTTCTCGAAGCCGATGGGCAGCTGAATCACGAGCGGCTTGGCGCCGAGGCGCTTCACGATCGTGTCGACGGTGAAGTAGAAGTCGGCACCCAGCTTGTCCATCTTGTTGACGAAGCAGATGCGGGGCACGTCGTACTTGTCGGCCTGACGCCAGACGGTCTCCGACTGGGGCTCCACGCCCTCCTTGCCGTCGAAGACGGCGACGGCGCCGTCGAGCACGCGCAGCGACCGCTCGACCTCCACCGTGAAGTCAACGTGACCGGGGGTGTCGATGATGTTGATCTGGGTGCCGTTCCAGAAGCACGTGGTCGCGGCCGACGTGATCGTGATGCCGCGCTCCTGCTCCTGCGCCATCCAGTCCATCGTCGAGGCACCGTCGTGGGTCTCACCGATCTTGTGGTTCACACCCGTGTAGAACAGGATGCGCTCGGTCGTGGTGGTCTTGCCGGCATCAATGTGCGCCATGATGCCGATGTTGCGGACCTTCTTCAGGTCGGTGAGCACGTCAAGTGCCACGGGATTCCTCCGGAGGGTTGTGAGGCGGGTGGTCGAGCGGGCGCGCGGATAGCGGCCCGCTCGACCGAAAAGGTGTTACCAGCGGTAGTGCGCGAAGGCCTTGTTGCTCTCGGCCATCTTGTGGGTGTCTTCACGGCGCTTGACCGCGGCACCGAGACCGTTCGACGCGTCGAGGATCTCGTTCATCAGACGCTCGGTCATCGTCTTCTCGCGACGAGCCTTGGCGTACGAGGTCAGCCAGCGCAGCGCGAGCGTGTTCGCGCGGTGCGGCTTGACCTCGACGGGCACCTGGTAGGTCGAACCACCGACGCGACGCGACCGCACCTCGAGGGTGGGGCGCACGTTGTCGAGGGCCTTCTTCAAGACCACGACGGCGTCCTGGCCGCTCTTCGCGGCGACGCCCTCGAGGGCACCGTAAACGATGCGCTCGGCGAGGCCCTTCTTGCCGTCGAGGAGGATCTTGTTGACGAGCTGGCTGACGATCGGGGCGCCGTAGACCGGGTCTGCGACGACGGGGCGCTTAGGCGCGGGACCCTTGCGAGGCATTACTTCTCCTTCTTCGCGCCGTAGCGGCTACGCGCCTGCTTGCGGTTCTTGACAGCCTGGGTGTCGAGCGCGCCGCGCACGATCTTGTAGCGCACGCCGGGGAGGTCTTTCACACGACCACCGCGAACGAGCACCATCGAGTGCTCCTGCAGGTTGTGGCCCTCGCCCGGGATGTAGGCGGTGACCTCGGTGCCGTTCGAAAGCTTCACACGGGCGACCTTGCGAAGGGCCGAGTTCGGCTTCTTCGGGGTGGTCGTGTACACGCGGGTGCACACGCCGCGCTGCTGAGGGTTGGCCTTCAGCGCCGGCGCCTTGGTCTTGACGACCTTCGGCGACCGACCCTTGCGGACCAGCTGCTGAATAGTGGGCACAATGCTCCTTGGTTCTGCTGCACGGTGACAGCGGTTGCGGTTTGGTTTCGCCGTGTTGTGGTGTCACAACCCGGCCTCACGCGAAACCCGCCAGAACCGAGGCGGCTCTGAGCGGCGGGTATGCCGTGGGGGTTTCTGGGATCACCGCGTCATGACGCGGAGCCGAGGGACCCGGTGTGGGAGCGACTGCCCTCGCCCAGCCGTACCGAGTTCACGGCACGACGCAGGCGCGCGCAAAAGCACACACGCGGTCAAGGATACGCGGGGTGCCTCTCGCGGTCAAACGACGGGATGCTCGGCTCAGCTCGCCGGCGCCGCCGGCTGCACGGACGCCCGGTGCGCCGCCAGGTCACGCTCGTACGCGGCCTGCGCTTCGGCGTTACGCGCGGTCTGCGTGCGGCCGCGTCGGGCAACAATGCCGCCCACCCAGATCGGGATCTCGCGCGCCAGCACGGCCGCGATGATTCCGAGCGGATTCACCAGCTGCTGCAGCACAACCGCCTGCTGTTGGGCCGCGGTGGCGCCCAGGGCACCAGCGGCGATCAGGGCGGCGCCGAGGAAGGCGACCCAGACGAGGACGGCGACGAGGAAGCCGCCGAGTACGTGCATCCACCAGCCGGCCCGGTTGGCGACGATGACGAGCAGCAAGTGCGCGCCCGCGAAGACCAGCACGGGCACGAAAAAAGGGGCAGAGGCGAGATAGCTGCCGAACCCGTTGAGCCCTTCGGGGCGCAACGCGAGCGCGAGCGCGACGGTCGCCAGCGCGTAGAGGAGCGTGAAGACGCCGGTCGACAGCAGGACGACGGCAACGCCGACGCCGCGGGTGCCGCGCTTCTTGGGGCGCTGCGGGGCGTCGACGTAGACGACCTGCGGGGCGGCCACGGTGTCGGCGGCGGGCTCCGGAGCCTGCTCGGTCGCGGCCGTGCGCTCGGGCGCGGTCGTCTGCTCGGTCGTCGGCGCTGGTTCGGGCGCAGCGTCGACCGGCGGCTCGGGCGCGACCGCGGGCACCGGCGAAGGCTCAACGAGTTCAGGTTCGGCGGGCACCTCCGGCGTCGTCTGGTGACGGTCAGCGCCCCTCTCCTCAGCGGGCGTCGCGTCAGCGGGCGTCACGTCGCCCTCGGATCGAGGGGTCGAGTTGTCGGTCGTCATGCGTCGCACCTCCGGTTGCTCGGGCGACTCACCCTAGCAACCGGAGGATCACGGCCGGCCCTACTCTTCGGGCTCCTCTGTTGAGGCGTCCTCTTCAGTCGGTGCAGCTGGGAGTTCATTCGCTGGCGGTTCGTCGGTGGGCAGCGCGGTTCCGGCCGGAGGAATAACGAACACGAATCCCTGGAGGCTCACGGCTCCCGAGTCTCCGCTCTCGGAAAGCGTGAACTGTTCGACCAGAAACAACCGGGTGCCGAATTGGACGGATCGCAGGAAGTCGCTGAGCCCGATGGGGTCGCCTGTCGCGCTCACCCGAACAGGAACGGCGACGAGCCCCGTCACCCCGAACTCTTCAACAATCTCAGCCGGGAACAGGAGCGGCGGATCGGCGGTGATTTGACTGATCTCCACGCCAGCGGACTCCGCGAGGGCATTGAGCTGGCCAAGCAGTGCTGACAGCTCGGGCCCCTCCGGAATCTCCCGGCGAATGGCGTCGAGCTCTGACTCGAGAGCGGGCAAATTTTCCGATAGCTGCCGCAGTTCTTGCAGCGTTGCCTCGTACCCCACGTTGACGAGCTCGACATTCTGCCGTTCGCTATCGGCGCGCGCCGCATCATCGAGGCGGGGAGACACACCGAGCGTCCAACCGAGGCCAGCGATCACAAGGGAGACCACGACGGCTCCGATGACCCACATGCGCAGTGTTGACATCGCTTACTCCTCCCCCTCGTTGTCGCTATCAGCAGAGCTGCTGAACCGCCCGAGATACGCGCTGGTATCGAGAAGGACTTCGATCGTGACCGAGTACGACGCTCCTTCGCTGCCCGAGACGGTGATTGGTGGCGCAATGCCGGCGTAGCCGGTCACTCCCTCAAGGTCAATCAGCCACGACTCAACATCAGGCACGGTCGGGCTGTTGGCGTTGATGCGGAAGCTGCCTATCGAGTCTTGACGTAGCGGCTCGTCTTCCGCGGGAGCCACGCGCGTTGCGCCATCGACGGAGACCAGTACGAGCCCTGCCGGCAGGGAGGCCCGGATCTCGTCAAGGAGCGCCTCCCAGTCAACCTCCGCGGACGTGGCTGCCTCGCGCGCTGTCACGGCGTTGTTGAGTGCATTGTTGACGGCTCGCGCATCGGCAAATTGCAGCTGCTGAGCGAGCAAGTCTTCCGATCGACGCTGCTCGTCGGCGAGCGCCTGCTGGGCGTTGAGCGCCAGGTAGGTGGCACCAGCGACACCCACAGCGGTCACCAAGGCGACCAGGGCCACCAAGGCAACGAGACGCCGAACGATAGGGCGACGTCGAATGGCTTCTCGCACCGACGGCGGGAGCAGATCTGCGCGCGGGGAACCCCCGACGATCACCGTTGCGGCTTCCTTGCGGCTCACGATTGCACCCCCATCGCCAGGCCGAACGCGGTTCCGCATTTCAGCGCCTCCGAGACATCAAAGCCCGCCAGCGACTTCGGCATACGTACCCGGGCGAAGGGGGCTGGCGCCACCACCGTCACACCGGTCGAGTGCGCGAGGGTCGCGGGGAGCCCGCGCATGCGCGCCCCATTGCCGGTCAAAACGACGCTTTCAACTTTCACGCCGTCGTGGGTGCTGGAGTAGTACCGCAACGTATTGATGATGCTCGTCAGAAGTTCGCGAGTCATCTCGACGATGATGCCGGCACTTCGCGCGTCGTTCGGAGCGATGATCTCGGGGTGTAGGCCCTGCACGACCTTCAAATTCTCGGCCTCGTCGCGAGGAATCTCGAGTTGGTTCGCGAGCGCGCGGGTTACGTCGTCTCCACCGGCAGGGATGATGCGAACGAAGTCAGGCACGCCGTTACTGCTGACAATGACGTTTGTTGTTGATGCGCCGATGTCAACCACCGCGTGAACGCCATCCGTTCCGGTGCTCACCGCTCTGTGTAGCGCAAACGGAACGAAATCGACGGCGACCGTGTTGAGGCCCGCCCGCTTCACCGCATTGACGTTGTTCGTCACGGCGTCCGCGTACGCGGCAATCAAGAGACCCCGCACCATCGGCCCCTCATCGGTGCGCGGGGCCTCGGCAATCGGGTAAAAGTCGAGCACTGCCTCGGCGACAGGCATCGGGATGAGTTCCTGAACGCGCAGGGGCAGCAGATTCTGAACCTCCACGGCGCTCACATGGGGCATCACGAGGTCGCGCGCGACAACTTTTTGATCACCCATCCCGAGGATGACCTTTTTGGACGTGAACTTTGACTCGGCCCACAGCTTCTTCAGTGTCGACGCGACCGTTGTCGGTTCGATCACCTCGCCACCGCGTACGGCGCCGTCCGGAAGCGCGGCCTCGCCGTAGCCCTTGATCTCGACAACGCCACCCCTACCCAGGCGGGCCTCCGCGGCCCTCACAGTGGTTTGTCCGATATCGAGCCCAACAATGCTGGTGCTCACGTGAGTGCCCCCCTCATTAGATTGCTATGCCAAACAGTGCCAGGTACGCGGACGCGAGAGGCGCGCCGGCGACGATGCCTACCCACGTACCCACGATCATCCAAGGGCCGAAGGGAATCCCGGACTTCCGCGTCGCGCGTCGCGCAAGAAGAAGAACCACACTCACCGCTCCGCCGAGGAGAAACGGGGCAAAAGCGCCAACCGCGAAAGCCAGCCAGCCCGAAAACCCCAGATAGGCCCCGAGCACTCCGGCGAGTTTGACATCGCCCATACCCATGCCGCCGGGCCACGCGAACCAGAGCACAAGATAGACGGCGAACAGGATTCCCGCGCCCGCTGCCGCGACGGCAAGCCGGACTCCGTCCGCGGCGATGAGGGCGGGAACGCCTAGCCCGATGATCGCTACGGCGTATCCCGGAAGGACGATGGCATTCGGCAGCCGATGCGTCTCGAGGTCAATGGCAGTGAGAGCGATGCTGGCTCCGACCAGCCACAGGTACGCAACAACGAGCAACACGGCGCTCACCACACCAAACCCACCAGCCGCGCTCGTGACGGCGATGACCGGGCTGGCTGAGCTGAGCATCCAATACGCTGCGGCGGCGAAGGCGGCGGCGGTTCCAAACTCGACAAGGGGATAGCGCGCAGAAATGGGGGCGGAGCACGACCGACAGCGGCCCCGCAAAACCAACCACGACACGATCGGCACGTTGTCGATCGCCCGGATGCGGGTCTCGCATACGGGGCATGCGCTCGGCGGTTGCACCACCGACTTGCCCGCCGGAACGCGATAAATCACGACGTTCAGGAATGAACCGATGAGCGCGCCGACGATCGCGGCGGCGGCGATCAGGACGACGCCGAGATCACCCGCCACTCGACAACTCGCGGATGCTCAGACGGTCACCCAGGTACGCACCAGCCAATACCTGAACGTTGGTCGCACCCCCCGACAGATCGACGCCGGGAGGGGACGTGGGGATGAAGGTCAGCTTCGCCTGCTGGTTGAACTCCACCTGGCCGCCGTAGAACTGGCCCCGGAATCCGTCACGGTCGCTCTGAATCTTGCACGGCGTGTAGAGGAATCCCGAGATGCCCGGACGGAAGTCGGACTCACTGGTCATCGTGATGTTGCCCTGCCCCGCCGCGCAGGTGGGCTGCTGGTTGATCGTGTTGTCGGGAACGACCAGATAAATCTTGCGCTGCGCCGTCGACGGATTGGGCTCGGCCCGGAAGCGGTCAAGCCGGAACTGGTTCGCGATGATCGCGATGTCGGCCTGTAGCGAGAGAGGCGAACCAATGTTGTTCCGCAGTTCGACGCCAGCTGAACCGCAACTCAGCGCGTTCACGACGGTCTTCGTCGTGCGAGTCGACAAGGTCGGCCAGAACGGGTGGCTACCGTCGACGACACACGGGCCCGACCACATCACCTCGGTGAATCCCTCCTGCGCCCAGCTGCTGCCAGCGAACGTGCCGGTCGTATAGGGCAGGTCCACCCAGTCAGGGACGACGGGCGGTGGGGGCAACTGCAGCGATGTAACGGCCGTGGAGCGAGTACCCACGATCGAGTTCGTGCCAGCGGAAATCGTTCCCGACGACAACACGTTGCCCTGAACACGCGATTGGTTGGCAACCTCAACAACAGTGCTGGTGTTCCGAACCGCGGTCACGTTGCCGTCAACGCGCGCAGCGCTCGACGCCAGAATGCGCGTGTTGCCGCCCGCGAACACGCTACCGTTCACGATTGCTCCGGCTTGGACGATCGCCGTGTTCGCATTGCGCGTGCCGGTCGTCGGATTGCCGCCGGCCGCGATCACGTCTCCCTGAACGCGCGTGCCGTTGCCGCTGATGTGCACATGCTGCGATGCGTACACGGTGCCCGAAACGTTGCAGTCGGTGAGGTTCGCGAATCCATTGGCGAGAATGACGTCGCCGGCGATCTTCGCGGCGTTCTGACAGAGAAGGTTGCCAACCTTGATTTGAATGTCTGCAGCGACGTTCTCGGCCGAGTCCAAGACGAAGTTCTTGATCTCGCCCTCGATCGTGTACGCGTAAATCGCGGGATCGACGGCCGGAATGCTGACGTACTCGGGAATGTACTGATAGACCGCTTCTACGGTGACGTCAGCGGTGCTGCTCCCGGCACCAAAGATCGGCCTCTGCGCAAACCCCTCCGACACAAACCGGACCTGTGTCGCCTCTGCGGGCGGACACCCTTCGACCCAACCCTCGCCCGCGTCATAGCTCGTCGTCACACGGTATGCCGGGTTTCCTGATGACTCGAACACGCCGTTCTGCGCAGCGCACCCTTCGGAACGTAGCGCTAGCTCAGCGACCACGACGCCGGCATCCGCCGCAGCACGGGCCTCGACCCCGCCAGCTGTGCTGTTGGTGAACTGGAGGCTCGTGACGGTGGCCGCGCCCACGGTAATGGCGATGACGGCCGTTACGGCCGCCAGAGAAATGACGGCGATCAGCGCGCTACCGGAATCGTCGTCTTTCGACGTGGTTAAGAACCGAAGCATGGCAGTGACACCCTTCCAGTGGCGGGTATAGGTTGGCGCGATATCGCCGTTGTGTCGATAAGTATGGGGGCACCGTCGCCGTTAGCGATAGTGAACGCAAAGTCCACCGCACGGTCAGCGGCATTAGCCGTGAAATAGGGCTTTCCGGGTGCGGGGCGCACATTATCAACGATCAGTGTCCAGCCGGCGACCGCCTGTGCGGTGATCGGGATAGCTGCGTCGCTACTCGTCCAACGCAGCGTGCCGTCCTGGATAGCCCAGGCTTGGCACAACCACACGGGCGCGTCGCCGCCGCCGATGGACCGAGTGCGCAGTACCTGCAGTCCGGGCTCGACCTCGACGACCTCCACAGCGCTCGCGTTGCGAACACCACGCCCAATTGACGCTGCAGCTACCTGGGCGTTGCTTGCAGCCTCTGCACCGTCGCGGACTTGGGCGTCAACGCGGAGAGAGTTGATCAGAAACTGGCCGACGAGGGTCAAAACGACGATGGCCAGGAAGCTGTAAATCAAGAGCTCAGCAAGGGTGATGCCCGCATCGCGGCCATCCCTCGCGAGTCGCGCTCGGATCGCCAGCATCAGTTCGCCCGCTCCACGATGGCGAGCGTTGTGGCCTGCACGCGAACGTCAGTATCCGGCGTCACGTCGACGGACACAGTGACCGTTACGGTCGCCGGAAAGGTCATGCTGGGCGCGCAACCCGTGACTGATCTCGTAGCTCGGTAGTTCGACTGGCGTTCATCGGTGATCGGAGCAACCGATTGCGCCGCCCACGCGGCGTATGCAGCACACGTGCGGTCGACGACTTGCACGGTGTCGAGTTGCTCGCTCAGTACCTGCGTCGCCGTGGCAATCGTCGCGTTGCGAACGGTAATACGGAGCGACTCGATCAACAGAGGCAAGAAGGCGACAGCCAGGAGGGTAAGCAAGAACATTGAAACCACAACCTCTACAAGCCCAAAGCCACGGTCATCAGATTTCATCATTCCCCCTCCCACAACTCGGATCTCACGAAACTCTTCATGAAGCTAGGCCGGGATGCTCCACACCTGTGGAGCATCCCGGCCCGCCACTAGAGCAACTGATTACGCGGGGCAGCCGCCGGAACGGACACCGCCCGTGTCGAGGACGTGACGCGAGTTGGCGTCACCGCTAACCGCCGTGTGGGTCCCCAGGATGCAGAATCCGGCGGTAGTAACGGGCGAGGGCGTGATGGTGACGTTTACGCCGTCCTGGGTGTAATTGGCGGCAATTCGGCTGACTTCAGCAGCTGGCACAGTTCCGTCATTGGAAGTCACGAGCGCCGCAACAAGTTCCGTCTTGGCGTTAGTAATTGCCGACTCGACAGCCGAGATTCGTGCCTGCTCTTGCTGGCCGAGGAACACTGGGATGGCGATCGCGGCGAGGATGCCGATGATGATGACGACCACGAGGAGCTCGATAAGGGTGAAGCCCTTCTCGCCCTCTTCCTCGCGGCGGGCCCGGGCCGCAGCCAGGGTGTCGTGAAGCTTAAGCATGATGGTTTTTCCGTTCCTGTTCGTGATTCTGATTGGACAGGCGGCCCCCCAAAGATGAAACCAGGCCCCCTACAGGAACTCTGCCAACACCTAGTCGAAGCGTCACGCCCCAGAAAGGGGGGTCACCTAAATCAGCGTGAAGATGTTGAAGACAGGCAGGTACAGCGCGAGAATCATGCCCCCCAAAAGCACGCCCATAAACGCGATCATGAGCGGTTCGATCAAGGCCGTCAATTGTTCTGTCGTTGACTCGACTTCGGCGTCATAGAAGTCACTGACTTTCTCGAGCATTGTTTCGAGAGAACCGGAATCCTCCCCGACCGCGATCATTTGGGTGACCATCTGCGGGAAGATCGGCTCATCGGCGAGAGGGGCCGCAATGGATCGGCCCTGCCGCACCGACTCTTGCACGTTGATGAGTGCCTTCTCAATGACGTAATTACCCGACGTCGCACCGACAATCGACAGCGCCTGAAGAATGGGCACGCCCGAGCGCATCATCGTGCCGAAGTTTCGGGTGAAGCGGGCGATCGCGATTTTGGTCATCAGCTGCCCAAACACGGGCATCTTCAACTTCAGCGGGTCGACGACCTCGCGCACGCGGGGCTGGTGCTTGTTTCTACCCCACCACACGCTAAAGACGACGAGAGAGATCACGAGAATGGGCAACCAATAGATCGCGCTCTCCGAGAGGAGGACCAAGAATTGTGTCGGCGCCGGCAATGTTCCGCCAAGACCCTCGAACATGTTCTTGAAGACCGGCACGATGAACACAATCATGCCGATGACCCCGAGGATCGCCATGATGAGAACCACGACCGGGTAGGTCAGCGCCGACTTAATGGTGCCGCGTAGCTTGACCTCCTTCTCGTAGTTCTCGGCCACCGACTGCAGCGAACTTTCCAAGAAGCCGCCCGTCTCACCAGCGCGCACGAGGTTGATGAACAGCGGTGGAAACACGGTGTCATGCTTGCCGATGGCCTCCGACAGCGACAGACCCTGTTCGACGTCTTTGCGCACCTGGTCGAGCGTCTCGCGCAGCGTGTCGTTCTCGCTCTGCTCGGACAGAATCGTGAGCGCCTTCAGCAACGCGAGACCCGACGAGATCATGGTCGCGAGCTGGCGGCTCATCACCGCGAGATCTTTCAGGTCGACTTTTTTCTTGAACAGGCCGCCGAGATTGATCTCAGCGTTCAGACCCGTGCCGGCCTGACGAACCGACTCGGGCGTCACTCCCTGCGCGCGCAACTTCGCGCTGACGACCGCCTCGGACGGCCCGTCCATGACGCCCGACACCTTCTTGCCGGTCGCGTCTTTGCCTCGATAGGAAAAAGTCAGTGCTGTTGCCACGACGATCAGCCTGCCACCGAGTGCACGTCACCGAAGTCCATCGCGGCCGCGAACGTTGCACCGTCTTCGCGGGTGATGAGTCGGCTGAGCGTCTCGTGATCGTGGGCCTTTTCGTGCGCTGCCGTCGACGTGATGGTGCCGGCGTTGACGAGCTCGGCCAGGTGCTGGTCCATCGTGTGCATACCCATTCCCCGACCGGCCTGCATCGCTGAGCCGATCTGGTAGGTCTTGCCTTCGCGAATCAGGTTGTTGATGGCCGGTGTCGCAACCAGTACCTCGGTCGCCACGACACGGCCCCGACCGTTCGCTTTCTTCACCAGGGTCTGACAGACGACACCCTGCAGGGTGGCGGCCAGCTGCTGGCGCACCTGGCCCTGCTGGTGCGGCGGGAAGACGTCGATCACACGGTCGATCGTCTGGCCGGCGTCCTGCGTGTGCAGGGTCGCGAACACGAGGTGACCCGTCTCGGCTGCGGTGAGGGCCGTCGAGATCGTTTCAAGGTCACGAAGCTCACCGATCAGAATGACGTCGGGGTCTTGGCGCAGCACGTGCTTCAGCGCGTTTTGGAACGAGTGGGTGTCGCCGCCGACCTCGCGCTGGTTGACGAGCGCCTTCTTGTTCTTGTGAATGAACTCGATCGGGTCTTCAACCGTCATGATGTGGTCGGCGCGGTTCTCGTTCACCATGTCGATGAGTGCGGCGAGCGTCGTGGACTTACCCGAACCTGTCGGCCCCGTCACGAGCACCAGACCGCGCGGCAGGGTCGAGAAGCGGCCCACCGTATCGGGAACGCCGAGCGCTTTCAGCGTCTTGATCTCGGTGGGAATGATGCGGAAGGCGGCGCCGACAGAGCCGCGCTGGCGATAGAAGTTCACGCGGAAGCGCGCATCCTCGCTCAGCGTGTAGGCGAAGTCGAGTTCGTGCTTCTCTTCGAACTGCGCGAGCTGCGCCGGAGTGATGATCGAATACAGCGCCTTCGTCACCCGCGTGCTGTCCCACGGCCCCCCGCCGTGAGATTGCGCAGTGCGCAAGCTACCGTCGACGCGAATCATGGGCGGCGCATTCTTCGAAATGTGCACGTCGGACCCGCCGAGTTCAAGCAGCTCCTGCAAGACCCGAATGAGCTCAGCGTCACCCTTCGCCGTCACCGGGGCAGCAGCCGACGGAATGTGTTCGACGGCGACCTCGGGCATGATCGGCGCGCGGTCGCGGGAGCGCGTCATGGGCGCGGGCGTCACCGGGGGCGGCGCCTGCATGGGCGCATCAGCAGCCGGTGGCGGAGCGGTCACAGGAGCCGCAGCGGGCAGCGGTGCCGCAGTTGCCGGCGGCGGGGCCTGTAGCGGGGCGCCGGTCACCGGAGGTGGTGCCTGTAGGGGCGCGCCCGTCACCGGAGGCGGGGCCGACAGCGGCCCGCCCGCGGCGGGAGGCGGCGCCGACAGCGGCGCGGCGCTGGGCGGCGGCGCGGAGTCATTGGACAGCGACCAGCCGCCCGCGTTTCCGAGATCGTGTACGGGTCGGTCGGTCATCGTGTCCCCTTTTCGCCGCAGCGTGTGGCCAGCATAAGCGCGCTCATGCCACCACTCGCAGGATTTCCTCGACCGACGTCAGGCCCATCAGTGCCTTTTGCCAGCCGTCTTCGCGCAGCGTTCGCATGCCTTGCGAACGGGCCACGCGAGCAATTTCGGTGCTGGATGCGCGAGCAACGGCGAGCCGCTCAATCTCCTCCGTCACCACCATGACCTCGTGCAGCGCAATGCGTCCGCGATAGCCGGTACCCGAGCAGGCCGAGCAGCCAACCGGACGCCACAGTGTCGGCCCGCCGAGGCTCACCTCGGTCGACGTCGATACCCCCGGGGGTGGCGCCGCCGCGAGGGTCGTCGGGAATGCCGACGGAGCATCTGCCCCGGGGGTGATGGGTGTGGGCGCCGCCGCGGGGGGCTGGGCTCCGCCGTCGCCCGCGGCGGCAAGGCCCTGCGTGATGTCGAGCCCGGGGTCTCCCTGGTACTGCTCTTTGCAGCGATCGCACAGACGCCGCGCGAGGCGCTGAGCGACGACACAGTCGAGGGCCGAGCCCACGAGGAACGGCTCAATATCCATCTCGGTCAACCGCGTGATCGCGCTGGGCGCGTCGTTCGTGTGCAGCGTCGACAGCACGAGGTGACCGGTGAGCGAGGCTTCGACCGCGATCTGGGCCGTCTCTTTATCGCGAATCTCACCGAGCAACACGACGTCGGGGTCGGAGCGCAGAATCGAGCGCAGGGCACTGGCAAAGGTGAGACCTGCCTTCACGTTCACCTGAACCTGGTTGATGCCCTCCATGCGGTACTCGACCGGGTCTTCCACCGTAATCACGTTGATCTCGGGCCGGGCGACAGCGTGCAGAGTCGTGTACAGCGTCGTCGACTTACCGGAACCGGTCGGCCCGGTCACGAGGATCATGCCGTAGGGCTTCGTGTACGAAGCACGGAACATCTCGAGGTTGTGGTCGAGCAGCGCCAACTGGTCAATGCCCATGCGGGTGGCGTTGTTGTCGAGAATACGCATGACAACCTTTTCGCCGTACACCGTGGGCAGGGTGGCGACGCGCAAGTCGATCTGCCGTCCGCCGTGGCTGACAGACATGCGGCCATCCTGCGGCTTGCGGCGCTCCGCAATGTCGATGTCTGACATGATCTTCAGTCGCGAGATGACCCCGTTGGTGACGTTGCGGGGCGCCGACTGCATTTCGTGAAGCACGCCGTCAATGCGATAGCGCACCCGCATCTCGCGCTCACCGGGCTCGATGTGAATGTCGGAGGCGTGGTCTTGGATGGCCTGACCGATGATGAGGTTCACAAAACGGACGATCGGCGCGTCGTCGGGGTCTGCCTCTCGGGCAGCGACCAGGGCGAGATCCTCGGTCTTGTTCTCTTCTTCGAGAACGTTGGTCAGCTCGCCGATCTCGCTGTCGGCGCGGTGGAATTTCTCGATCGCCTGCGTGAGGTCATCGAGTTCGGCCACGACGGGGACGATGCGCATGTGGGTGGAGGCGCGAACGTCGTCGAGCGCAAAAACGTCGTCGGGATTCACCATCGCGAGCGTCAGCATCTCGCCCTGCTGGTGAATGGGGAGCACGCGGTGGCGCCGACACATCGCCGCCGGAACGAGCGCCACGGCAGAACGATCGATGGGGTACTCGGAGAGGTCGATGAAGGATAGCCCCATGACCTCGGCGCGCGCGGAGGCGATCTGGCTCTTGGTGAGGCGCCCTGATTCGAGGAACGACTGGATGACCTGCTCTTCGGCCGCCGGATCGCTTTCCATCACGTCGATGGTTTCGATGGGCATGATGCCGCGGATGATCAGCACCTCGGTTAGTGACGGCACTGGTACCCCCCTATGGTCATGCGCGAACGACGAGACGACGTGCCACATGACGCCCCCCGCTTGAGGCTACGACACGCCGAAAGCGGCGCATACCCCCGCAAAGGGGGGTAACCCCACCAGTCACATCAGTCACACGGGTGTCACGGGCGTCACCGCGGCCGGGTCAGTCACGCACGACGCGGCCCGCAGCCGAACACGTTGCCTCAACAACGACGCCCTCGCGGTCGTCGGCCGCCCAGGAGCGGCTCAGCTGGGCATGGTCGCCCTGAATACAGAAGCCGTCTCGGTTACCGGTCAACACCAGCGTGATCTCGGGATCCCCGTGGGCGTCAAGCAGCGCGTCGCGGGTCGCCTGGTCCGGCCAGGTTCCGTCGGTCATCTCAGCAACCAGGCTGATGCGCGCGTTCGCGACGGCTGACGCGACGCTCGCGCCCAGTGCCTGGTCGCGTTGGCCGAGAAACACGGGGATCGCGATCGCGGCGAGGATGCCGATGATGACCACCACCACGAGCAGCTCAATGAGCGTGAAGCCCGCGTCGCGGCGCGCCGAAGGCACGGCGGAGCGATCGTCAGAGGCGGGCATGGCACAGCCTTTCGAGATGGGTAGCCCCACGCTACGCGCGCCCACGCAACGCCCAACAGCCCCCCTTTCGTGCGCCCCCATTCTGTGGGGCAGAACGGTGACGGCCCCGGCCTGCCAGAAGCAGGGCCGGGGCCGTCGGGGTGAAGCGTTGACGGGTTAGCTGTAGGTGCCACCCGAGTTGTTGTTCGATCCGCCCGTGAACTCGTCGCTCGAGAACGAGTCGAAGTCGACGAACGACAGGTCGGCCTCGCTGAAGGCCGAGTCGTCGGCGAAGATGCGGTTCGGGTAGCGCTCCGCCTTCGCCTCCTCCGTCGCGTCGACCGTGACGTTGCGGTAGGCCGCCAGGCCGGTACCGGCCGGGATCAGCTTTCCGATGATCACGTTCTCCTTCAGGCCGAGCAGCGGGTCGCGCTTGCCCTCCATGGCGGCCTGCGTGAGCACGCGGGTCGTCTCCTGGAAGGACGCGGCCGACAGCCACGACTCGGTCGCGAGCGACGCCTTGGTGATACCCATGACCTCCTGGCGTGCCGAGGCGGTCTTCTTGCCCTCGGACAGCGCCTCGCGGTTCAGCTGGTTGTAGCGCGACCGGTCAACGAGCTCACCGGGCAGCAGCTCGGTCTCGCCGTGGTCGACCACGGTGACCTTGCGCAGCATCTGACGCACGATGACCTCGATGTGCTTGTCGTGGATCGGCACACCCTGCGAGCGGTAGACGCCCTGCACACCCTCGACGAGGTGCTGCTGCACGGCGCGAACGCCCTTGACACGCAGCACCTCCTTCGGGTCGACCGGGCCTTCCAGCAGCTGCTGGCCGAGCTCGACGTGCTGACCGTCTTCGACGAGCAGGGCGGCACGCTTCGTGACCGGGTACACCACTTCCTCGTCCCCGTTGTCGGGGGTGAGGATGATGCGCCGCTGCGCCTGCGAGTCGTCGATCGTGATGCGGCCGGCGCTCTCGGCGATCGGGCTCGCGCCCTTCGGGGTGCGGGCCTCGAACAGCTCGGTCACGCGCGGCAGACCCTGCGTGATGTCGTCAGCCGACGCTGAACCACCCGTGTGGAAGGTACGCATCGTCAGCTGGGTTCCGGGCTCACCGATCGACTGCGCCGCGATGATGCCGACGGCCTCACCGAGGTCGACGCGCTGACCGGTCGCGAGCGAGCGACCGTAGCAGGCAGCACACACGCCGACGGCGCTCTCACAGGTCAGCACCGAGCGAACCTTGATCGAGCCGACACCCGCGGTGACGAGCTCGGTGATGAGCACGTCGCCGACGTCAACGCCAGCCTCCGCGACCACGGTGCCCTTCGCATCCACCGCGTCAGCGGCGAGGGTGCGAGCGAACACGAGGTTCTCGACGTTGTCGTCGCGCACCCACTGACCGTCAACCTCGTGCGCGATCTCGAAGTCGAGACCCTTCGAGGTGCCACAGTCGTCTTCTCGGATGATGACGTCCTGGGCGACGTCAACGAGTCGACGCGTCAGGTATCCCGAGTCGGCCGTACGCAGAGCGGTGTCGGCGAGACCCTTACGCGCACCGTGGGTGGCGATGAAGTATTCAGCGACCGACAGTCCCTCGCGGTACGAGTTGATGATCGGGCGGGCGATGATCTCACCACGCGGGTTCGACACGAGACCACGCATACCGGCGATGTTTCCGACCTGCAGCCAGTTACCGCGCGCACCGGAGGTGACCATGCGGTTGATGGTGTTGTCGGTCGGGATGTTCTCGCGCATAGCGTCGTTGACGGCCTTGGTGCCCTCGCTCCAGAGCGCAACCAGCTCGCGGCGACGCTCGTCGTCGGTGGTCAGACCCTTGTCGAACTGCGCCTGGATCTTCGCCGCCTTCTTTTCGTACTCGGCGACGATCTCCTTCTTCTTCGGCGGCGTCACGACATCGCTGAGGGCGACGGTCACACCCGAGCGCGTGGCCCAGTAGAAACCGGCGTCCTTCATCTTGTCGAGCGTCGCGGCGACGATCGTCTTCGGGTAGCGCTCGGCGAGGTCGTTCACGATCTGCGAGATCGTGCCCTTGTCGGCGACGCGGTCGACGAACGGGAAGTCCTCCGGCAGCAGGTCGTTGAAGAGGGCGCGACCGAGGGTCGTCTCCTTCAGCTCACGGCCGTTGTACTTCTCACCGGTCAGGCGGATGCGCACGGTCGCGTTCAGGTGCAGCTCACCAGCATCCATGGCCATGATCGCCTCGGAGGTGTTGGTGAACGCGCGACCCTCACCGGCGGCACCCTCACGAACGGTCGTGAGGTGGTGCAGACCGATGATCATGTCCTGCGTCGGAACCGTCACCGGGCGGCCGTCGGACGGCTTCAGGATGTTGTTCGACGCGAGCATGAGGATGCGCGCCTCGGCCTGAGCCTCAACCGACAGCGGCAGGTGCACGGCCATCTGGTCACCGTCGAAGTCGGCGTTGAACGCCGCACACACGAGCGGGTGAAGCTGGATGGCCTTGCCCTCGACGAGCTGCGGCTCGAACGCCTGGATGCCGAGACGGTGCAGGGTGGGCGCACGGTTCAGCATGACGGGGCGCTCGCGGATGATCTCCTCGAGCACGTCCCACACCTGCGGGCGCGAACGCTCGACCATGCGCTTGGCGCTCTTGATGTTCTGGGCGTGGCCCAGGTCGATCAGCCGCTTGATGACGAACGGCTTGAACAGCTCGAGCGCCATAATCTTCGGCAGACCACACTGGTGCAGCTTCAGCTGCGGGCCGACGACGATGACCGAACGGCCCGAGTAGTCGACGCGCTTACCGAGCAGGTTCTGGCGGAATCGACCCTGCTTACCCTTCAGCATGTCGCTCAGCGACTTGAGGGCACGGTTGCCGGTACCGGTGACGGGGCGTCCGCGACGGCCGTTGTCGAACAGAGCGTCAACGGCCTCCTGCAGCATGCGCTTCTCGTTGTTCACGATGATCTCGGGAGCACCGAGGTCGAGCAGGCGACGCAGACGGTTGTTGCGGTTGATCACGCGGCGGTACAGGTCGTTCAGGTCGCTGGTGGCGAAGCGGCCACCGTCGAGCTGCACCATGGGGCGCAGCTCCGGCGGGATGACCGGAACGGCTTCCAGCACCATCGCGGCCGGCGAGGTGCCGGTCTGCAGGAACGAGTTGACGACCTTCAGTCGCTTGATGGCGCGGATCTTCTTCTGGCCCTTGCCCGCGGCGATCTGCTCGTGCAGCAGCTCGCTCTCGGCAGCCAGGTCGAAGGTCTCGAGACGACGCTTGATCGCCTCGGCGCCCATGTGCGCCTCGAAGTACAGGCCGTAACGGTCCTGCAGCTCTTGGAAGACAGCGTCTTCGGGCTTCAGGTCGCCGACCTTCAGGGTGCGGAAGTCTTCCCACACGCGCTCGAGCTGCGAAATCTGCTCGTCGAAGGACTTGCGCAGCTGCGCCATTTCCTTCTCGCCGGCGTCCTTCGTCTTGCGCTTCTGGTCAGCCTTGGCGCCCTCGGCCTCGAGCGCGGCCAGTTCGCCCTCGAGCTGCTCGAGACGCTTGGCAATGCCCGCGTCGCGCTGCTTCTCGAGCGTCTGGATCTCGAGGCGCATCTCGTTCTCGAGACCGGGCAGGTCAGCGTGACGGCCCTCCTCGTCGATCGAGATCACCATGTAGGCGGCGAAGTAGATGACCTTCTCGAGGTCTTTCGGCGCCATGTCGAGCAGGTAGCCGAGACGGCTGGGCACACCCTTGAAGTACCAGATGTGCGTGACGGGCGCGGCGAGCTCGATGTGGCCCATGCGCTCACGGCGGACGGCCGACTTGGTGACCTCCACGCCGCATCGCTCACACACGATGCCCTTGAAGCGCACGCGCTTGTACTTACCGCACGAGCACTCCCAGTCGCGGGAGGGCCCGAAGATCTGCTCGCCGAAGAGGCCATCCTTCTCGGGCTTCAGGGTGCGGTAGTTGATGGTCTCCGGCTTCTTGACCTCGCCGTACGACCATTTGCGGATGTCGTCGGCGGTTGCCAGACCGATCTGCAGGTAGTCGAAAGTAGTTGCGTCGAGCACAGGTTCTTCTCTCTCGTAACAGTCTGTGAGTACTCGTGGGGTCGCTTAGATCTCGTCGATCGACGACGACTCGAAGCGGCTGGAGATGTTGATGCCGAGCTCTTCGGCGGCACGGTAGACCTCGTCATCCGTGTCCTTCAGGCTCAGCGCGGTGCCGTCGGCCGAGAGCACCTCGACGTTCAGGCAGAGCGACTGCATCTCCTTGATCAGAACCTTGAAGCTCTCGGGGATACCCGGCTCCTGGATGTTCTCGCCCTTGACGATCGACTCGTACACCTTGACGCGGCCGAGGATGTCGTCGGACTTGATGGTCAGGATCTCCTGCAGAGCGTAGGCAGCGCCGTACGCCTCGAGGGCCCAGACCTCCATCTCACCGAAGCGCTGTCCACCGAACTGCGCCTTACCACCGAGCGGCTGCTGGGTGATCATCGAGTACGGACCCGTCGAGCGCGCGTGGATCTTGTCGTCGATGAGGTGGTGCAGCTTCAGGATGTACATGTAGCCGACCGAGATCGGGTCGGGGAACGGCTCGCCCGAGCGACCGTCAAACAGTCGCGCCTTACCCGACGAGTCGATCATGCGCTGACCGTCGCGGTTCGGCAGGGTCGAGTCGAGCAGACCGGCGATCTCGTCCTCGCGAGCACCGTCGAACACCGGCGTGGCGATCTTGGTGCCGGGGGCAGCCTCACGGGCGGCCTCGGGGATGCCGGCGGCCCACTCGGGGTTGCCCTCGATCTTCCAGCCGCGCGATGCCGCCCAGCCCATGTGGATCTCGAGGATCTGGCCGAAGTTCATGCGGCCGGGAACACCGAGCGGGTTCAGCACGATGTCGACCGGCGTTCCGTCTTCGAGGAACGGCATGTCTTCGACCGGCAGGATCTTCGAGATGACGCCCTTGTTGCCGTGGCGGCCCGAGAGCTTGTCACCCTCCGAGATCTTGCGCTTCTGGGCGATGTAGACGACAACGCGCTGGTTGACGCCCGAGCCGAGCTCGTCGTCACCGTCTTCGGCGTCGAACACCTTCACGCCGATGATGGTTCCCTGCTCACCGTGGGGCACCTTCAGCGAGGTGTCGCGCACCTCGCGGCTCTTCTCGTTGAAGATGGCGCGCAGCAGGCGCTCTTCGGCCGAGAGCTCGGTCTCACCCTTCGGCGTGACCTTGCCGACGAGGATGTCGCCGGGGCGAACCTCGGCGCCGATGCGAATGATGCCGCGCTCGTCGAGGTCGGCCAACAGCTCGGGGCTGACGTTCGGCAGGTCGCGAGTGATCTCTTCCTTACCGAGCTTCGTGTCGCGCGCGTCGACCTCGTACTCCTCAATGTGGATCGAGGAGAGGGTGTCGTCCTTCACCAGGTTCTGGCTGAGGATGATCGCGTCTTCGAAGTTGTAGCCCTCCCACGACATGAACGCCACGAGGAGGTTCTTGCCGAGCGCGAGCTCGCCGTTCTCGGTCGCCGGGCCGTCGGCGATGACCTCGCCAGCCTCGACGCGGTCGCCCGCCGACACGACAACACGGTGGTTGTAGTTGGTGCCCTGGTTCGAGCGGTCGAACTTGCGCAGGAAGTACTCCTGCGTGCCGCCCTCGTCGAGCTGCAGCACGACGCGGTCGGCCGACACCTCGGCGACGACACCGGCCTTCTCGGCGGTGATGACGTCACCGGCGTCGACGGCGGCGTAGCTCTCCATACCGGTACCGACGAGCGGCGACTCGGAACGCAGCAGCGGCACAGCCTGGCGCTGCATGTTCGCACCCATGAGGGCGCGGTTCGCGTCGTCGTGCTCGAGGAACGGGATGAGCGAGGTCGCGACCGACACCATCTGGCGCGGCGAGACGTCCATGTAGTCGACCTGGTCGGCCGGCACGAGCTCGACCTCGCCGCCCGGCTTACGCACGAGCACGCGGTCATCGGCGAACGAGCCGTCAGCCTTCAGCGGAGCACCGGCCTGGGCGACGATGAAGTCGTCCTCCTCGCTCGCGGTGAGGTAGTCGATCGTGTCGCTGACCTTGCCCTTGATGACGCGGCGGTACGGCGTCTCGATGAAGCCGAACGCGTTGATGCGGGCGAACGACGCGAGCGAGCCGATGAGGCCGATGTTCGGGCCTTCCGGGGTCTCGATCGGGCACATGCGGCCGTAGTGCGACGGGTGAACGTCACGCACCTCGACGCCCGCACGCTCACGCGACAGACCGCCCGGGCCCAGCGCCGAGAGGCGACGCTTGTGGGTCAGGCCCGCGAGCGGGTTGTTCTGGTCCATGAACTGCGACAGCTGCGAGGTGCCGAAGAACTCCTTGATCGCGGCCACGACGGGGCGCACGTTGATCAGGGTCTGCGGCGTGATCGCCTCGATGTCTTGCGTCGTCATGCGCTCGCGCACGACACGCTCCATGCGCGACAGACCCGTGCGGACCTGGTTCTGGATCAGCTCACCCACGGCGCGGATGCGACGGTTACCGAAGTGGTCGATGTCGTCGACGTCAAGGCGGATGCTCGCCTTCTTGCCGGCACGGACACCCTCGAGCTCGGTGCGGCCCTCGTGCAGCGACACCATGTACTTGATCGTCGCGACGATGTCGTCGACGGTCAGCACCGAGTCGCTGAGCGGAGCGTCGAGACCGAGCTTGCGGTTGATCTTGTAACGACCCACCTTGGCCAGGTCGTAGCGCTTGGGGTTGAAGTAGAAGTTATCGAGCAGCGCACGCGCGGCCTCGGCGGCAACCTGCTCGCCCGGACGGAGCTTGCGGTAGATGTCCTTCAGCGCCTCTTCCTTGGTCAGGACGGTGTCCTTCTCGAGGGTCTGCTCAATCGACTCGACACCCGCGAAGGCCTCGCGGATCTCGTCGGTCGTCATGCCGAGCGCCTTCAGGAAGACGGTGACGGACTGCTTGCGCTTGCGGTCGATGCGCACGCCGACCTGGTCGCGCTTGTCGATCTCGAACTCGAGCCACGCGCCGCGGCTCGGGATGATGCGCGCGGTGTAGATGTCTTTGTCGCTCGTCTTGTCGGCGGCACGCTCGAAGTAGACGCCGGGCGAACGCACGAGCTGCGACACGACGACGCGCTCGGTGCCGTTGATGATGAAGGTGCCCTTTTCGGTCATGAGCGGGAAGTCGCCCATGAAGACCGTCTGGGTCTTGATCTCACCGGTCATGTGGTTCATGAACTCGGCCTCGACGTAGAGCGGCGCGGCGTAGGTCTTGCCGCGCTCTTTGCACTCGTCGATCGAGTACTTCTGCTCTTCGAGGTAGGGGTTCGTGAACGACAGCTGCATCGTCTCGCCGAGGTCTTCAATCGGGGAGATCTCTTCGAAGATCTCCTCGAGACCACTGCGGGTCGGAACGTCGGTGCGACCGGCGGCTTCCGCCTCGGCGACGCGAGCCTGCCACGCCTCGTTGCCGACGAGCCAGTCGAAGCTCTCGGTCTGCAGGGCGAGCAGGTCGGGGACGGTCAGCGTGTCACTGATCTTGGCGAACGACAGACGCGATGCGTTCCGGCCGTTCTTGGGGGTGGGGTTCGAGCGAGTGGTGCGCGCAGCAGCCAAGGATCTTCCTCCGTGGGCAGTACAGCCCGTTGCTGTCGGTGACGGTGTCGTCAGCGACAGTGTGCGGTCGGTGTGAATGCGCAGTCGTAGCCTCGAGGAGCCGGGGGTTCCGGCTCCACCCCGCCGCTATTCTCGGGGCACGTCAAGCCGACCACCATTTGAGGGCTCGGACGTTCGGGGAGCGCAAACCTCAATACTAGGCCTCTGCGACGCGCCCTGTCCAGTCGCATTCTTGACCGATTGCGGTCGCTGCGCTATAACCGCGCGATCAGCCCCGTGCATCCCTCGGTCTGTGGCACGCTGTCGGCATGTCCGCGCCCATCGAGACCCGGTTGTTGAACGGGATGCTCGCCCGCATCGACGAGGACCGCTGGCAGCAGGGCGCGTACCAGCTCGTCGTCGACGGCACCCCGCAGTCGCACGTCGACCTGGATGACCCGAGTCGCCTGTTCTTCGAGTACGTGCAGCGCATCGGGCACGTCATCGATGAGTGGGGCGACCCTGGCCAGCCGATGACGGCGGTGCACCTGGGCGCCGGCGCGATGACCCTGCCCCGCTACATCCATGCGACGCGACCCGGATCGCGTCAGCAGGTGATCGAACTCGAACGCGACCTGGTCGAGTTCGTGCGCGAGCACCTGCCGCTGCCGCGCGGCGCGAGCATCCGGGTGCGCTACGGCGATGCCCGCGCGACCCTCGCCCAATTGCCGGCAGGGCTCACCGGAGCCGTCGACCTCGTCGTGGTCGACGTGTTCGGTGGCGCGCGGATTCCGGCGCACGTGACGAGCGTCGAGTTCTACGAGACCGTGCGCGCGCTGCTCGCGCCAGGCGGCATGGTGTGCGTCAACGTCGCGGACGGGCCGGGGCTCGCCTTCGCGCGGTCGCAGGCCGCGACGCTTCGATACGTCTTTTCTGACGTGGTCGCGCTCGCCGAGTCGGGCGTGCTGAAGTCGCGCCGCTTCGGCAACGTCGTGATGGCCGCCGGTATCGACACACTGCCGACCGCGTGGCTGCCCCGGCTGCTCGCCCGCGGGCCGCACCCGGCGTCCGTACTCGGCGGTCGAGAGCTGACAGCGTGGATTGCGGGGGCGCCCGTCGTGACCGACCAGACCGCGGTCGCCTCACCGCCGCCCAGCAAGAGCGTCTTTACGACGCGCTAGGGGTACTCGTCGCCGCGGCGCTCTGGTCGGTGACGAGCACGGGGCGCAAACGCTCGAGTTCGGCGACCGTCTGCTCGCGGTCGAGCGGCGACACGTCGAGGTCGGCGAGGGTGTCACGCACGAGCGCGAGGAACGCATCCATGTGCTCGTCGCGCAGCCCCAGGTGACGGTGAGAATCACGCATGCTGCGACCCGTGTAGCCCTCCGGACCGCCGAGGATCGCGATGAGGTAGTCAGCGCGGTGTTCGACGATGTGATCGTAGTCGAGGTCGGTGAAGAACGGCCCAAGGAGTGGGTGAACGCGAATGCGCGCAGACAGCAGGCGCACGGCAGCGTCGACGCCCGTGGCGCCGCCCAACCGCTCGTACAAAGTCACTGCCGACCCCTCGCTGCTCGCGTGTGACGCATTCTCACCCTCTAGGCGAGGGTAACGCGCACCACAGACGCCGCCCACCCCCCGTTCAGGCGACCGGCGCAGGCTGGACGGGTGCCGGGACGCACCCGGGGCGAGGCGAAAGGGGACGACGAGATGAGCATCCTGAACGGATCCGCACGGGCGGCGAGCGTCGGCGCGGCGCTCACGGCGCTGACGCTCATCCTGGCGGGATGCGCGGGCGACCCCGCACCCTCGACCCCGACGGCGGCTCCCCTGCCCGCGCCGACCGAGCGACCCGACCCGACGCCGTCGGACGCGCCCGAGCCGGGGCTGGAGGGGTTCCTCCTGCCAAACGGAGAGGTCGAGGCCGTCGTGACCGGGCTGGCCGCGCCCTGGTCGGTCGTGCCGCTCGAGACCGGTTCGGTCCTGATCAGCGAGCGGGACTCCGCGCGGATCCATGAGGTCGCCCCCGACGGCAGTGTTCGCGACCTCGTCACCGTGCCCGGTGTCGTCCCCGGCGGCGAGGGCGGCCTGCTCGGACTCGCCGTCCACGACGACACTCTCTTTGTGTACCTGACGGCCGCCGACGACAACCGCGTCGTTCGGGCGCCGCTCAGCGGCGACGCGGGTGCGCTGGAGGTGGGCGAGTTTTCGGAGGTAATCACGGGCATCCCGAAGGCTCGGACGCACAACGGCGGGCGCCTGCTGATCGGACCAGACGAGAAGCTGTACGTCACGACCGGCGACGCCCAGGTGCTCGAGGCGGCGCAAGACGTCGACTCGCTCGCCGGCAAGATTCTGCGTCTCGAGCTGGACGGAACGGTGCCGGCCGACAACCCCGTCGACGGCTCCGCCGTTTACTCACTCGGCCATCGCAACCCGCAGGGCATCGCGTTTGATCGCGACGGTCGCCTGTGGGCGGCCGAGTTCGGCCAAAACGCGTGGGATGAACTGAACCTCATCGAACCCGGCGGCAACTACGGCTGGCCGATCGTGGAGGGAATCGGCGGTGACGACCGCTTCATTGACCCGGTGCAGCAGTGGGCGACCAGCGAGGCAAGCCCCAGCGGACTCGGCATCGCGGGCGACACCCTGTACCTGGCCGCCCTGCGCGGCCAGCGCCTGATCGCGGTCGACCTGGCGAACCCGTCGGAGTCGACCGCCCTGTTCGTCGGTGAATTCGGTCGCATTCGGGATGCTCTGCTCGGCTCAGACGGACGCCTCTGGTTCCTGACGAACAACACGGACGGGCGCGGCTCGCCCGGCGCCGACGATGACCGGCTGCTTTCGGTCGAGCTCTCCCCAGCGCAGTAGCTGCCGCGGTTTTCCCCGGTACGGCTGTCGCGGCGCGGCGGCGTCGGCGGCCTGACCTAGCATCGGGCGCATGAGCGAGCTGGATCGGGTGAGGGTGTGGGCCGAGGCGTTGATTCGCCTGCACCTCGACGACTCGTGGAGCTTCGCGTTCGACAACGCCACAAAACGGGCCGGGCTGTGCGACTACGGCAAGAAGCGCATCTCGGTGTCGCGCCACCTCGCCGCGCGGTGGGACGACGACGAGGTGCATCAGACCCTGTTGCACGAGGTGGCGCACGCGATGGCGGGGCCGGGCACGGGTCACGGCCCGGCCTGGAAAGCGATCGCCGCCGACCTCGGTTACGTCGGCGGAACCACGCACTCGGGCGAAATCGCGACCGAGCGGGCCCGCTGGTCGGGCCGCTGCCCGGCCGGGCACGAGTTTGTGCGCTTCCGGCGACCGCGCACCGCGGTGGCGTGCGGAAAGTGCTCGCGCACGTTCCACCCGGCGAACGTCATCCGTTGGACAGACCGCCGGGCGGCGTGAGCGGCACCGGGTTGGCCGGTGCCGCGCCGTCTACTCCGAGACGGTGACCTCTTTCCAGAACGCGACATAGTTGCTGTAGTCCTGGCCCACGCGCTCGAACGACGACGGAATCGGGTCGGGGTAGCTCCACGCACGGTCGGGGTACGACTGACCGTCGACCGTGACGGTGAAGTACTGGCAGTCACCCTTCCACGGGCAGCGGTACGGGGTGGGCGACTTCTCGAGGTACTCGCTCTTCACGCTCGACGGCGGGAAGTACCAGTTGCCCTCGATCTTCACGAGCTCGTCCTGCGAGGCCTCAGCGATGACGGTTCCGTTGATGTGCGCCTTCATGCGGCACACGCTACGACGGGATGCTGAACTCTCGCAGGATGCTGACGCCCCGCTCTTCGAGACGGGCGCGCGCCGCGCGCACGGCGTCCGGGCCCTCGTGTGCGGCGAGCCGACGCCCGGCGACGGAGGCGGTGAGCATGTGGCCCACGGCACCCTTCAGGCCGAGGAACGCGGCAGCGGACGCGGCCGCCTCGGGGCTCGTTGCATCGATGCCGACGGTGCCGAGCGCATCCACGATGGCGCCAGCCAACAGGACGTCCTCGACGGGGAACCCGTCGGGCGTCTCGATCGGGGAGCCGGCGGCGACGACGGCGACCATGGTGCGCTCGCCTCGTGCGGCCTGCAGCTCGAGCAGGCGCTGGGCGATCGCGTCGGCGGCGCCGAGGCGGGCGTCGATCACCTCGACGTGCGGGGGCAGAGCGTTCAGCGGCACGTCCTCGGTGGCGATCGCGTCGCACCACACGAGCAGGTGGGCCGTCTCGCCGATGCGGCGAGCGCCGTCGAGCCCGACGTCGACACGCACCTGGTAGCGCTCCTGGGCGTCGGGGTTCTCGTCATGCGGCTGGGTCACAGCCCGATGGTAGCGAGGGGCCGCACACTGGTTCCATGCGTGTGACGCTGGATCTCATCCTCGACTGTTCGCCCGATGCGGCGTGGGAGGCCGTGCACTCCCCCGCCGTGTTTCGCGCGGTGTCGGGGCCGTGGACGACCGTCGAGTCGCTCGAGCCCGGTGGGTTTCCGGAGCGCTGGCCGGGTGGCGACCACCGCGTGAAACTGCGGATGCTCGGGGTACTTCCCATGGGGACGCAGCTGATCCGCCTCTCGGACGAGGTCGCGCCCGGGGTGCGCACGGTGCACGACACCGGCGGGCCACTGTCAGGGCCCATGCGCGTCGTGCGGTCGTGGCACCACCAGATGGCGATCTCGGCGGCGCCGGGCGGTGACGGTCGCACCCAGTTTCGCGACACCTTGACCGTGACGGCGGGCGTGCTGACGCCGTTCGTGACCGCCGGGTTCTGGGTGTTCTGGCAACTGCGCGCGCGAGCCCTGAAGCGGCTCGCTCCGAGCTGGAACGCGTGACCTGCTACGGTTGAGGAACTGGCGGGCCCCCTGTGGCGCCGCCCGCGTCGTAGAACGCTTCCTCTTCTCGCACATCGCGCACTGACTCGCGCGCAGCGATTCGACACTTTCTGACGGCGAACTGATTGCGGCCACCGCCGCCGTCGCCACCCGACTCACTGAGCCGTCCGTTTCGGACGTGCGCCGTGCATCCAGCCCGCTGATGTCAGCTGTGGCCGCGTGCGCCCGGGAGTCACCGAAAGCCTGAAAGGCACCACACCATGACCACTACGTTCAGCACGCTCGGCGTGCCGTACCCCCTCGTCGAGGCCCTCACCGAGCAGGGCAAGACCAGCGCGTTCCCGATTCAGGTCGACACGCTGCCCGACACGCTCGCCGGGCGCGACGTGCTCGGCCGCGGCAAGACCGGCTCGGGCAAGACGCTCGCATTCGCCATTCCGATGGTGGCGCGCATCGGCATGCGCACCGGCCCGCGTCGCCGCCCCGGCCACCCGCTCGGCCTCGTGCTGGCTCCGACCCGCGAGCTGGCGAGCCAGATCCTCGCCACAATCGAGCCGCTGGCGGCCGCCTACGGCCTGACCGCCATGACGATCTTCGGCGGCGTCTCGCAGAACCCGCAGGTGTCGACCCTGCGTCGCGGCGTCGACATCGTCGTGGCCGCCCCCGGTCGCCTCGAAGACCTCATGAAGCAGGGCCACGTGTCGCTCGCCGACGTCGAGGTGACCGTGCTGGACGAGGCCGACCACATGGCCGACCTGGGATTCCTGCCCGGTGTGACGCGCATCCTCGCGGCGACGCCCGCGGGCGGCCAGCGCCTGCTGTTCAGCGCGACCCTCGACAACGGGGTCGACAAGCTGGTGAAGCGCTTCCTGAGCGACCCGATCGTGCACTCGGTCGACGAAGCGCACTCGCCGGTCGTCGACATGACCCACCACGTGTTCGACGTCGCCGACGTTGACGAGAAGAAGGCGCTGGTGACTCGACTGGCGTCGGGAGCCGGTCGTCGCATTCTGTTCCTGCGCACCAAGCACCAGGCGAAGAAGCTGGCGCGCACACTCACCGCCGCCGGAATTCCCGCCGTCGACCTGCAGGGCAACCTCTCGCAGGCCGCGCGCGAGCGCAACCTCGCCGCCTTCAGCGACGGGAGCGTGCGCGTGCTCGTCGCGACCGACGTCGCCGCCCGTGGCGTACACGTCGACGACATCGAACTCGTCGTTCACGTCGACCCGCCCACCGAGCACAAGGCGTACCTGCACCGTTCGGGCCGCACCGCCCGCGCCGGAGCCTCGGGCGACGTCGTCACCGTCGTGCTGCCCGAGCAGCGCCGCGACACCGCAGCCCTGCTGCGCAAGGCGTCGATCCAGGTGCAGCCGGTTGCGGTCACCGCCGACTCGCCCGCGGTTGCGGCGCTCGTCGGCGAGGTAGCACCGCGCGTTGCGGCCGCCGACATGCCGGCCGTGCTGCGTCCGCAGCCCCAGGGCGGAGGACGTTCGCAGGGCGCCAACGCGCAGCGCAAGCGCGCGGCGCGCGGTGGGCAGGGTTCGCAGGGCGGGCAGGGTTCGCAGGGTGGGCAGGGCGGCCAGCGTCGCCAGCGTTCGACCCAGGATGCTCAGCGCTCCGCGCGCGGGACCGGTCGCTCATCCGACGTGGCCGCGCACCGTACCGACACACACCGCACCGAGGGGCACCGCAGCGCTGAGGCGCCGGCGGCCCCGCGTGCCCGCCGAGGCGGGTCGCGGCGGGCGTCGGCCCCCGCAGGCTCGGGTGGTCACGGCGCCGGTGGAGGGATTCGCGTTGGCCAGGTCGTTCGCAACAACGGCGGCGGTCAGCGTCGCGGGCGCTAGTTCCGCGCATCCCCGTTCGCTGCACCACCGTGCCGAGGGCATCGGCCGATAGCCGGCACGGGGCGCAGCGAGACCTCGCACCACTTCCGACAACTCGCACGTCTCCGGACGGGCGAGTTGTCCGTATACCTAAGAGAAGACGGGATGCGCACCCCGCACTGTGCGCGTCGGCCGGCAGACGCTCGACGCTGCGCCTGGCCCGTGCGGCACCTAGATTGTTCGGGTGCCGCCGCTGATTCGTTCCGCTACCGCTGACGACGTCGAGGCGATCGCCCGGCTGCACATGGACTGCTTCGCCGAGGTGTACGAGGGCGTGCTGAGCCCGCGCTTTCTGGCGAGCAACACGCTGGAGACGGCGGGCGCCGAGTGGGCGTCGTACCTCTCGCGTGGCGACGCCGAGGCGACCGTTCCGGGGTCGGTCGTCATCGTCGCGGAAGAGCTCGACGAGACGAGCGGGGCGCGTGAGCTTGTGGGGCTTGCCCGCAGCGCCCCGTCGGTTGACCCCGACGCTCCGCGCGACACCAAGCTCGACTCGCTGTACACGCGGCGCTCGACATGGGGGTCGGGGCTGGGCGCGCGACTGCTCGACGCCGTGCTCGGCGAGCGCCCGGCCTACCTTTGGATCGTCACCGCGAACGTCCGAGCCGCCCGCTTCTACGAGAAACACGGCTTCGCGTTCGACGGGTTCGGCCGCCCCTACGAGCCGTGGGATGGAGCCCACTGCTCGCGCATGGTGCGCTGAGAGCGGAAGGGACGCGCCCGGCCGAGCCGCGTCTCGCCGCGCCCCGCCCCGTCATGCCCCGCCCCGCCCCGCAGCGTCGGGGATACGTGCGCGGCCCCGCGCGACTACTCCGCAGTAGGAATTCCTACAGTTCGGGATCGCCTGTTGGGTTGCGCGCGACTACTCGGGTGTAGGAATTCCTACAGTTCGGGATCGCGTGTTGGGTTGCGCGCGACTACTCGGGTGTAGGAATTCCTACAGCGGAGTAGTCGCTGGGGTGGGCAGGTGGGTTTCCGGAGCTCGCCGTGGGCAGGAGGATCGGCCGCCCTCACGCCCGAGGATCGGGCACCGTCACGCACGCGGATGCGTCGCAGCGCGGTGTCGCGCTACGGCAACAACCCAGCCCTAGGGCAAGACGCCGACCGAGGCGAGGGCCGTGCGCAGCAGCGCTCCCCGTCCGCCCTCCATCTCGTTCGAGACGCGGTCGCTCGCCGCCTCCTCGGGGGTGAGCCACGTGAGTTCGAGCGCATCCTGGCGTGGGTCGCACGTTCCCGTCACCGGCACGACGAACGCGAGGGCGACCGCGTGCTGGCGGTCGTCGTCGAAACGGGTCGGCGACGGGAACGGGAAATACTCCGCCACCGAGAACGGAACGGGCGAGGCGGGGAGCTGCGGGAACGCCATCGGCCCCAGGTCCTTCTCGAGGTGGCGGTAAAGCGCGTCGCGCAGCGTCTCGCCGTACATCACCCGACCAGACACGAGCGTGCGGGTAATCGACCCCGCCGGGTTCACGCGCAACAGCGCCCCGACCTCCGTCACGACCCCCTGGCCGTCAACGCGCACCGGCACGGCCTCCACGTACAGGATCGGCAGGCGGCGACGCACCTGGGCGAGCTCCTCATCAGACAGCCAGCCGGAATCCGGGTCAGGAGTGCGCGTCGAAGCCATTCCCCATTCATACCGCAGGCGACCGCGTGTGCGCCGCGGGACGCATTCCTGAACCGGGCCCGAGCATCCCAATCGCGCTGTCAGATGCGACTGCAAGGATGTCCCCGTGAGCGGCATGCAGCTGATCGACTCCAGCGCGATCATGTGGTCGGCGCCCGAAGCCGACCGGGCGGGGCGACCGCTCATCGTGCTGCTGCACGGCTACGGCAGCAACGAGGGCGACCTCTTCGGACTCGCCCCCTACCTGCCGCTCAACGCGGTGATCGCCTCACTACGGGCACCGCGCGCGGCCGGCCCCGGCTACGCCTGGTACGACCTTGACCCCGAACTGAACGCTTCGCGCATCGATGGGGGCGACTCGGCCGCCCGAGGAATCCTGCACTGGCTTGACACGCAGAGCCCCGGCGAGGTCGGCGTGATCGGATTCAGCCAGGGCGGCGCCATGGCGCTGCACCTGCTCAGGCACGCACCCGAACGCTTCGCCTGGGCCGTCAGCCTGGCCGGGTTCGTGCTCGAAGGCGATGCCCCAGCGGATGCACGGCTCGCCGCCCAGCGCCCGCCCGTCTTCTGGGGGCGCGGCACCGCCGACGAGGTAATCCCCGCACGCTTCGTCGAATACGCACAGGGTTGGCTGCCCCACCATGTCACCCTCACCGAGCGCATCTACGAGGGGCTCGGGCACGGAGTGAGCGAATCGGAACTCACCGACGTACTCGCCTTCCTGCGGCAGCACTCGGGCGGGAGCGACGGCACCGGTGTCGTCGATGCGGGCGACCCCCGTGACTGAGGTGCCCGACGCCGACACCGTGCTCGGCCGCTTCACCCCCGCCACCCGCGAATGGTTCACGGGTGCCTTCCCGGCCGCGACGGCGGCCCAGCTCGGCGCGTGGAACGCGATCTCCTCCGGCCGTCACGCGCTCGTCGTGGCCCCCACCGGCTCGGGCAAGACGCTCGCCAGCTTCCTCTGGGCGATCGACCGCTTCGTCGCCGACCCGACCGCCCGAGCCGCCGACGCTCCCCGCGACGACGCCGGGGCGCCCCGCACCCGTGTCGTGTACGTCAGCCCCCTCAAGGCGCTCGGCGTTGACGTCGAACGCAACCTCCGCGCCCCCCTCATCGGCGTCACGGCGACCGCCGCTCGGCTCGGCACCCCCACCCCACCCATCACCGTCGGCGTGCGCAGCGGCGACACCCCGACGCAGGAGCGCCGGGCCCTGCAGCGCACGCCCCCCGACATCCTCATCACGACGCCCGAGAGCCTCTACCTGATGCTTACCTCCTCGGCGCGCGAAACGCTCAACGGTGTGACGACCGTCATCGTCGACGAGGTGCACGCCGTCGCCGGCACGAAGCGCGGCGCCCACCTCGCCCTCACCCTCGAGCGGCTCGATGCCCGGCTCGCGCGGCCGGTGCAACGCATCGGCCTGTCGGCGACGGTGCGCCCTGTCGAGGAGGTCGCGCGCTTCCTCGGCGGCCACTCCCCCGTGGAGATCGTTCAGCCGCCCGCCGCAAAGACGTTCGACCTGACCATTTCGGTACCGGTTGACGACATGACGCAGCCGCCGCGGGAATCCGACGACGATCCCGACGCCTCGGGAGCGCCCGCGAACCCGTCGATCTGGCCGCACGTCGAAGAGTCGATCGTCGACCGCGTGCTCGAACACCGCTCCACCATCGTGTTCGTCAACTCGCGGCGGCTGGCCGAGCGGCTGACGGCGCGGCTCAACGAGATCTACGCCGAGCGCGCGCTGGAGCATGAGGCGAACGCATCGCGATCGCGCGACGCCAGCGCCGACGAATCTGCGATTCGTCGGGTCGGCTCAGATCAGCGTCAACTGCTCGCCCGCGCCCACCACGGCTCGGTCAGCAAAGACCAGCGCGCCGACATCGAAGACGACCTGAAGGCCGGGCGCTTGCGCTGCGTGGTCGCAACCAGCAGCCTCGAGCTCGGCATCGACATGGGCGCCGTCGACCTCGTAATCCAGGTCGAATCGCCGCCGAGCGTCGCGAGCGCCCTGCAGCGCATCGGCCGCGCCGGCCACCAGGTCGGCGAGGTGAGCCGCGGCGTACTCGTGCCGAAGCACCGCATGGACGTGCTGCACGCGGCCGTCACCGGCGAGAGGATGCTCGCGGGCCTCATCGAGGAACTCCGCGTCCCGGCGAACCCGCTCGACGTGCTCGCGCAGCAGACCGTCGCGCACGTTGCGCTCGAGCCGGCCGACATCGACGACTGGTTCGACGCCGTGCGGCGCAGCGCACCCTTCGCCTCGTTGCCGCGCTCGGCCTACGAGGCCGTGCTCGACCTGTTGAGCGGCCGCTACCCGAGCGACCGCTTCGCCGAACTGCGACCCCGCATCGTCTGGGACCGCGTGAACGGCACCCTCACCGGGCGGCCCGGCGCGCAGCGGCTCGCCGTCACGAGCGGCGGCACGATCCCCGACCGCGGCCTGTTCGGCGTCTTCCTCGCCGGCGACGGGCCCGGCCGTCGCGTCGGCGAACTCGACGAGGAGATGGTCTACGAGTCGCGCGTCGGCGACGTGATCGCGCTCGGCGCAACCAGCTGGCGCATCGACGAGATCACCCGCGACCGCGTCATCGTCACCCCCGCGTTCGGCCAGCCCGGCAAGGTGCCGTTCTGGAAGGGCGACGGGCTCGGCCGCCCCGCCGAACTCGGGCGGGCGCTCGGGGCGACCACGCGCGAACTGGGGGCCGCCAAGGCGGGCGAGCGCCGCCTCCGACTCGCCGCCGCGGGCCTCGACGAGCGCGCGATCACGAACCTCGAGGCGCTGCTCGTCGAGCAGACGGAGGCGACGGGGCACCTGCCGAGCGACCGCACCCTCGTCGTCGAGCGGTTCCGCGACGAGCTCGGCGACTGGCGGCTCGTCATGCACTCGCCCTACGGGCTCGGCGTGCATGCGCCGTGGGCGCTCGCGGTGTCGACGCGCATCCGCGAGCGGCACGGCGTCGACGGCGCGGCGATCGCCGCCGATGACGGCATCGTCGTGCGCCTGCCCGACACCGACGCCGAGCCTCCGGGCGCCGAACTGCTGCTGTTCGACGCCGACGAACTAACGCAGCTGGTGACCGCCGAAGCGGGCGGCTCGGCGCTGTTCGCGAGCCGCTTCCGCGAGTGCGCGGCCCGCGCGCTGCTCTTGCCGCGGCGCGACCCCGGGCGCCGCAGCCCGCTCTGGCAGCAACGCCAGCGAGCCGGCCAGCTGCTCGAGGTGGCGCAGGAGTTCCCCGACTTCCCCATCACGCTCGAGACGCTGCGCGAGGTGCTCAGCGATGTCTACGACCTGGATGCGCTCACCGCCCTGGCCACGCAGATCGCGCAGCGCTCGGTGCGCGTCGTCGAGGTCGAGACGCCCTCCCCCTCGCCGTTCGCCCGCTCCCTGCTGTTCGGCTACGTCGCCGCGTTCCTCTACGAGGGCGACAGCCCGCTCGCCGAACGTCGGGCCGCTGCGCTCAGCATCGACTCGACGCTGCTCGCCGAACTGCTCGGCCGCGCCGAGCTGCGCGAGGTGCTCGACGCCCGCGTCATCGCCGACGTCGAGGCCGAACTGCAGCGCCTCGCCCCCGAGCGGCGGGCGCGCGACACGGAGGGCGTCGCCGACCTGCTGCGGCTGCTCGGGCCGCTGTCGGTCGACGAGGTGCGGGCGCGCGCAGTCGACGGGCTCGACGTCGAGGCGAGCCTTGCCGAGCTGACGCGCGCGAACCGGGCGGTCGCGGTGACGATTGCCACGCATCCGCGGTTCGCCGCCGTCGAAGACGCCGCCCGTCTGCGCGACGCCCTCGGCACCCCCGTGCCCATCGGAGTGCCGACCGCGTTCCTCGAACAGGTACCCGACCCCGTCGGCGACCTCGTCTCGCGCTACGCCCGCACGCACGGGCCGTTCGCGCTCGCGGACGTCGCCGAGCGGTACGGAATGGGTATCGCCGTCGTGCGGGATGCGCTGCGTCGCCTCAGCGCGGATCGTCGCGTCATCGAGGGCGAGTTCCGGCCCGACGCCGCGGGCAGCGAGTGGATCGACGCCGAGGTGCTGCGCCGCCTGCGCACCCGCAGCCTCGCGGCCCTGCGCAAAGAGATCGAGCCGGTCAGCGCCGGCACGCTCGGGCGCTTCCTGCCCGCCTGGCAGCACGTCGGCGGCAGCCTGCGGGGCATCGACGGGGTGCTGCAGACCATCGAGCAGCTGCAGGGCGTCGCGCTGCCGGCAAGCGCCTGGGAGTCGCTCGTTCTGCCCGCTCGCGTGCGCGACTACTCGCCGGCGTGGCTCGACGAGCTGACAGCGTCGGGCGAGGTCGTGTGGGCGGGAGAGGGTGCGCTCGCCGGAAACGACGGCTGGCTCAGCCTGCACCTCGCCGACCTTGCGCCGCTCAGCCTGCGCGCCCCCGTGATGGACGAGCTGAGCGACCGACAGCAGCGCATCCTCTCGCTGCTCGAGGGCGGCGGCGGATACTTCTTCCGGCAGTTGGCGAGCGCGCTCCACGACGCCGACGACTCGGGGCTCGTCGCCGACCTGTGGAGCCTCGTCTGGTCGGGACACCTCACCAACGACACGATCGCTCCCGTGCGAGCGCTGCTCGGCGCGACGACGAGCCGCACGGCGGGTCGCCGCAGAGCGCCGCGGGCGCGCTCGCGCACGATGGGCGGGTATGCGAGGCCGTCGGGCTCCGGGATGCGCGGATCGGCGGCCGTCGGCGCGTCCGGCCTGTCGGCACGCACCGGCCCGCCGACCGCCGCCGGACGCTGGGCCCTGCTGCCCGAGCGCGACGACGACACAACCCGCCGCACCGCCTACCTCGCCGACAGCCTGCTCGAACGCCACGGCGTCGTCACGCGCGGCGCGGCGCAGGCGGAGGAGGTCGCTGGCGGCTTCGCCCTGCTGTACCGCGTGCTCGCCCAACTGGAGGAGGCCGGGCGCGTACGCCGCGGCTACTTCGTCGAGCACCTCGGCGCCGCCCAGTTCGGAACGCCGGCCACGGTCGACCGACTGCGCACCTTCACCCGCGACCCCGACGCCGCCCCCGCCCTGCAGACGGTCGTGCTCGCCGCCACCGACCCGGCCAACCCCTACGGCGCGGCCCTCCCCTGGCCGGATGCACGGGTCGACCCCGCGGCGGAGGCACGCGGCGAGGCGACGCGGCACCGGCCCGGCCGGAAGGCGGGCGCGCTCGTCGCCCTCGTCGACGGGCACCTCGCCGTGTACCTCGAGCGCGGGGGCAAGAGCGCGCTGACCTTCACCGACGACGACGCCGAGCTCGCCGCGGCGGCCGCGGAGCTCGCCGCGACCGTTCGCGCGCGGCTGCGCAGTCTGCGCGTCGAGCGGGTCAACCAGCACAGCGTGTTCGGCACGCCTCTGGCCGACGCGCTCCTCGCGGCGGGGTTCGTCGCGACCCCGCAGGGCCTCCGATTGAGGGTGTGACGCGGTGCCCGAGGGAGACACCGTCCACCGTGCCGCCCGGCGGCTCGACGCCGCCCTCACTGGGCGCGTGCTCACCCGCTGCGACGTGCGCGTGCCCCAGCACGCCACCGTCGACCTGAGCGGCGAAACCGTCGAGGGCACGGAGGCGTTCGGGAAGCACCTGGTGACGCGGACGGCGACCACGAGCATCCATTCGCATTTGAAGATGGAGGGCGTCTGGCACGTTTACCGGCGCGGCGATCGGTGGCGGCGCCCCGCGTTCGAAGCGCGGATCGTGCTCGAGGCGGGCGACGTGCAGGCGGTCGGCTTCGCGCTCGGCCAGCTCGACCTCGTGCCGCGCGGTGAGGAGGGCACGCTCATCGACTACCTCGGGCCCGACCCGCTGCGCGACGAGTTCGACCGCGACGAGGCGCTCGCGCGGCTGACCGCCGACCCTGGCCGGCCAATCGGGCTGGCTCTGCTCGACCAGCGGGTGATCGCCGGGCTCGGCAACGACTACCGCAACGAGACGCTCTTCCTGCGCGGCGTGCTACCCGAGACGCCGGTCGGGGAAACCGACGCGGCCGCCGCGCTCGACCTCGCGGTCAGGCTGATTCGCGCCAACCGCGACCGCAACGAGCGCACGACCACCGGCGACACCCGACGCGACAAGCGACTGTGGGTCGCCCACCGCGACCGGAAACCGTGCCGGCGCTGCGGAACGCCGATCCGGCGCGGGCTGCTCGGCGAGGACGCGCTCAGCGAGCGCATCACCTGGTACTGCCCGAGCTGTCAGCGGTAGGCGACCCGGTCGCTAGTAGCGGAACAGGCTCTGCCAGTTGCGACCGTCCGCGTCGGAGACGAGGGCCAGGCTCGTGTCGGCGATGGCGATGCGGCCGCTCGCCGTGACGGCGATTGCCTCCGGCAGGATGGGCGACTCGCTCGTCGCCGTCCACTCGCGTCCGTCTGCCGAGACGTGAATGACGCCCTCCGTGTCGATTCCGGCCGCGCGCGGGAGCGCCGCATCCGCCTCGTTGTTGGCCAGCAGCACGAGCAGCGGAGCACCGTCGACGAGGTCGAAGGTCGCGCCACCGTCGGTGGAGGCGACGAGCCCGTCGGCCGTGGTGCCGAGCAGCGTCACGCCGTCCGGCGCCCAGGCCAGGCTGCGAATCGGAGTGACGGCGCCCATGGTCCATGTCGCGCCGCCGTCATCGCTCAGGAAGACGGCGCCGGTCGCCGAATCCCAGCCGGCCACGCGGCTACCGTGCGCCGCCATGGCGTGAAAGTCGACCTCGCCGTCGAGCGCGATCACCGAGGTGGTGCCGTCGTCGGCGAACGCCACAACGCCCAGGTTCGCGGGGCCCGGCTCGCCCTCGGCCGGGTGCCCCGAGAACAGGATGCTGTCGCTCACGCGGGCCATGCCCATCGCGTCGCCCTGCCACTCACCGATGCGCGCCACCTGCGCCGACCCGTCGGCGGTGAGCTCGGCGCCGTAGATGCCGTAGTGGGTCGCGATGCGGGCGAGGCCCGACTGCTCGTCGACGTCGAGCGCGTGCACGTGTGTCACGCCGGGGTCGGCGACCGCCGCCTCCGGCGCGGGCGCGAAGCCGTCGGGGGTGAGCCCCGCGGGAGGGGCGCACGCGGCCAGGCTCAACGCGACCGCCGCGACTCCGACGGCGACCGTGGATGCGCGGCGCGCGGTCATCGCACGAGCCACTCGGTCATGAGGTCGATCTCGGCCTGCTGCGAGGCGATGATCTCCTCGACGAGAGCGCGAACGTCGGGGTGACGTCCGTTGTCGATCACGTCGCGGGCCATGTCGATGGCGCCCTCGTGGTGGGCGATCATCTGGCGCAGGAACAACTCGACAGCCTGCTCGCCCTCAGCGGCGCGCAACTCGTCGAGTTCGGCCTCGGACAGCATGCCGTCCATGCCGGCGTGACCGCCGTGCCCACCATGGCCGCCGTGGCCGCCGTCGCTCCCCGGCATGTCACCCATCTCGGGCATGCCCCACTCGCGCAGCCACGAGCGCATTAGCTCGATCTCGGGCCCCTGCTCGGCGGCGATCTGCTCGGCAAGTTCGCGGAGCTCGGCGGGCATTCCGTCTTTCGCCAGCAGGATCTCGGACATCTCGATGGCCTGCTCGTGGTGCGGAATCATCATCTGCACAAACATCACATCGGCCGGGGCAGGAGCGGGCGCTCCGTCGGCAACGGACGGTGTCGGCGTCGCGGAGTCACTCGCGCCGGTGGTCGTGCACGCGGCGAGGGCGGGGGTCAGGGTCAGTGCGGCGGCGAGAGCGATCGCCGCGGAGGTGCGTGACACACGCATAAGAACAACCTTTCGTGGGGGAAGTGTGGGGCGGGGGCTCGAGCGCGCGCTCGAGTGCCCCGTCACCTCCGCAGCACGCAGAGTTGATCGAGGGGTGGGGGCGCTGGTTCAGCGCTCGAGTGCGGAGTCACCGTCGACAGCGCGCGACGCTCCGGCGTCGCGGCGATGCCGAGCGCGGGCGGGGCGTAGCGCAGCGAGGCGAGCAGCGCGACGACGAGCGCCGCGCATCCCATCATGAGCAGGCCGTGGTCGTGGTCGTGGCTGGTGCCGTGGTCGTGGTCGTTGCCATGGGCGGCGGCGTGTTCGTGAGCGCCGTCGCCGGCCGCCAGCTCGGCGCTGGGATGCTCGTGCACAGCCACGACGTGAACGTCGCTTCCGACGTGGTGCGACACCATCGCGACGCCCGCGACGGCGAGCGCCACTGCGAGCGCGAACCGCGCCACGCGCGTGATGACCGGCATACCCACGGGAGGTATTTTGCCACGCGCGGCTGGATGCGCGGGCGGGTGCGTCGCCGAGTTCGTTGCCGAGCGCGTCGCTAGTCGGAGCTCAGGTCGCGCACCGCCGCGGGTCGCCACGCGACGATGCGCAGCACGGTTGCCGCGACGAGCGCCACAGTTCCGGCGATCGCGAACGGCAGGGCGAGCACCTGGGCAATGCGCGGCGCCAGGAACGCCTCCGGCTCGTACGGGCCGGTCGCCTGCACCGCGCTGAAGCCGAACTCGGCGGCGACCGCGAGGGCCAGCCCCGTCGCGAAGGCGAGGGCGCCGATGGCCCAGAGGGCGCGCATCCACGGGTTGCCGACAACGATCAGTTCGAGCGGCGGGCGTCCGGGGGCGGCGGGCGTTGCGCCCGGGGCGAGTGCACCGGGGTCGACTTCAGGGGCGCGCGGTGCGGCCGAGCGGGAGGGGGAGCGTCCGGCGGCGGGCGTTGCGACTGCGGGGCTCGCGGTGTTCGACGGGGCGGCGCCAGCCTCGCCCGTCTGCGTCGCCGGCTGCGGGACCCCCACGACCCCTCCCCCGCGCTGGAAGACGCGCGGATACCGCGGGTCGAGCGCAGAGTCGTCGGGCATGCGGGCTCCTGGGATACGGGGCGCTCGGCAGACGGTGCCGAATGACGCCAGAGTAACCCGCGCCCACCGGTCGGCGCCCGCGCGCCCGGTAATCTCACGGAATGCCGCGCAAACCCCTTCGCACCGCCATCGGGATGCTCGTCGCGGCACTGCTGGTGAGCGCAGGCGGCTGCGCCCTCCTCACCGAGTTCGACCAGCGCTCGAACGGCATCGACGGCCGCCCGACCGGAGTGGTGGCGTCAATCACCGACGGCGACACGCTGCGGCTGGTGGTCGACGGCGAAGAACTGCGGGTTCGGCTCATCGGCATCGACACGCCAGAACTGCGCCCCACGCCGGAGTGCTTCGCCGAGGAGGCCACTGAGGCGTTGGCCCGGCTGGCACCCGTGGGCACCCGCATCGGCTTCGAGTACGACGACGACCCGCAAGACCGCTTCGAGCGTGAGCTGATGTACCTGTTCGCCGCCGACGGCACGTTCATCAACCTCGCCCTCGTCGAGGAGGGCTACGCGCGCGAGTTGCACTACTCGCCGAATTTCCGATACCGCGACGAGATCATCGCCGCGGAGGAGGCCGCCCAAGCAGGCGGGGTCGGACTCTGGGGCGCCTGCCTCTAGGGCACTGCCTCGGGCGCCCGACCCGGCTACTCATGCGCCGACTGGCCCGACTACTCCGGTGTAGGAATTCCTCCATCGGAGGAGTCGGGCGGGGTGTGGGGTGGGATGCGCGGCGACGGTCGGGGCCGCGGGGTGCGGGCCCGAGGGTTGGAGGGTTGGAGGGTTGGAGGGTCGCGCCACAGGATCTCCCGGGCACGGCACAGGACAGCACCGCACCGCACGACCGGCACCGCACGACCGGCACCGCACGGCGTGTGGTGCCGCGCACGCGCAATGGTGCACGTGCGGGGCACCGTTCGGCGTGCGTCAAGGCGCCGAACGCCCTCCCCGCTCAGGCCCCGAGCGGCTCGATGAGGTGCGGGCCGTCGCCGCGCAGCGGCGCCACCGCGTGCAGCTCAAGCCTCTCGAGCACGGCCTCGCTCTCGGCCACCATCGCCTCCACGAGCGCCTGGTCACCCTCGACCGTCGGGTCGAGCCACTCGTCGACGACCTCGCGCGGCAGCATCACCGGCGCCCGATCGTGGATGCTCGCCGCCGGTCCCGACGCGGCGCGCGTCAAGATCGTGGCCGTCAGCACCCACGGCGCTGGCTCCTGCCCGTCGGCCACCGGCGGCCGCCACCAGGAGTACAGGCCCGCGAACGACAACTCGCCCTCAACGGGGTCGTGAATGTAGTGCGGCGTCTTGACCGGCTTACCGTCGGCCCCCGTCACGGTGTGCCACTCGTAGTAGCCGTCGGCGGGCAGCACCGCCCGCGAGCGCACGAGCGCGCCCGAGAACGTGCGCTTCTCGCTCACCGTCTCACTGCGCGCGTTGAACGTGGGGTACTTGCTCGTCAACTCGGTCGCCCAGCGCGGCACGAGCGACCAGCGCGCGCTCGTCACGAGCCGGCTCGGCGGCACCTCGTCGGGGTCGGTTTTCGACAGCCGGTCGACGACGATCGGCACCTGCTGCGTCGGGGCGATGTTCCAGCTGGCCGGCATCGCGACGTCGTCCACCTCGTCGGCCTCGAAGTAGCGGCCAAGCTCCTCACCGCTTTTGGTGTTCGCGTATCGGCCGCACATCGCGCGTCAGCCCCGCCCTCAGACCTCGTAGTCGACGGTCGCGCGGTCGATCATGAGCGAGCGCACGATCGTGGCCGCCTCGATGTGGGCGGGGTGGTTGGCGTACACGGCGAGCGCCTCGCGGTCGTCGTGCTCGCTGATGAGCACCGCGTGCCAGTTGGCCTCCAGCAGCCCGATGTCGGCGCCGACGGTCAACGAGCGCAGGCCGGGGATGACGCCCACGAGCGCCTCCAGCGGTGCGGCAAAGCGGCGGATGTCGGCGGCCCGCTCGGCCTCACTCGACCCCAGGCGGAAGAACACCACGTGACGGATCATGCTGTTTTCTCCTTCAGCGCCAAGCGCAGGCGCGACTCGTCGACGCGCCAGATGGAATGCACGGCACCATCGACCATGACCACAGGGATCTCGTCCCAGTGGCGCGCGTTGAGCGCCTCGTCGGTGGTGATGTCGCGCTCAACCAACTCGGCCTGGGGTTCGGCTGCGACGACACGCTCAACAATCGGGCGGGCATCGTCGCAGAGGTGGCACCCGGGCTTCGTGAGCAGGAGGACCTCGATGCGCGGCACGGGGCAAGCCTACGCCCGTGCCTAGACTGGATGCTGATGGCCGCTATCGAGGACGACGCGACGACGGGAGCTCCACCGAGCCCAACTCCGATCCTCGCGTTCTTCGATGTCGACAACACCCTCATGCGGGGCGCCAGCGTCTACCACCTCGGCTGGGCGGCCTGGAAGCGCGGCTACGTCACCTGGCGCGACATCGCGCGCTTCACGTGGAAGCAGATGCGCTTCATTGCCGTCGGCGAGAATCACCGCCATCAGCTGGCCGTTCGCGACCGGGCCCTCGAGCTGATCGAGGGACACACGATCGACGAGCTCGAGTCACTGGCGATCGAGACCTACGAAAAGCGCATCGAAAAGCTGCTTCTGCCCGAGACCGTGGGGCTCGCCCAAGACCACCTCGACAAGGGTCACGAGGTGTGGCTCATCACCGCGACGCCCGAGGCGTGCGCGCGCGTGATCGCTGAGCGGCTCGGGCTCACGGGCGCGATCGGCACGCGCATCCGCGACGTCGACGGCGTCTTCACCGGTGAGCTGCACGGGCACGTCATGCACGGCACCGAGAAGGCTCTCGCGGCCAAAGACCTCGCCGTCGCCAAGCACGCCCGCCTCGAGGACTGCTGGGCCTACTCCGACTCGCGCAACGACATCCCCCTGCTCGAGTTGGCCGGCAACCGCGTCGTTGTGAATCCCGACGCGGCGTTGAAGCGCTACGCGCGCGCCCGCAACTGGCCGATGATCACGGCGGGTGCTGCGAGCATCCGTGCGCAGCGTCGACGGGTGCGCCGCGAGGCGCGCGCCGTCGCTCGGGATGCTCGCTGAGCGCACGCGACGAACCTCGCGACCCGCTCCGCGCATCCCCCATAACGGGCGCCCGTTAACGCCGAAGCGCCCCGCCGAATCGGCGAGGCGCTGGCTGTCGGGCGCGAAGCCCTACTTCTTGTTGCGACGCTGGTGACGCGTCTTGCGCAGCAGCTTGCGGTGCTTCTTCTTGGCCATCCGCTTGCGGCGCTTCTTGATAACAGAACCCATAAAAATCCTTTGATCGAATGAACGAACGGACTCACGGTCCGTTCAGAACCGCGTCGATAACCGGGAGAGTCTATCGCAGTCGGGAGGCGCGCCGCAGACGGAGCAGTCAGCCGACGTCGCTGAGGCCCGGCCGGATTGCGTCGGCAACGGCCGACTCGGGGATGCGGAACGACCGCCCGAAGCGGATCGCCGGCAATTCCCCAGCGTGCACCATGCGGTAAACGGTCATGGTTGACACACGCATCATCTCGGCGACCTCAGCCACCGTGAGGAAGCGAACCTCCGAGAGATCGCGGGTCATCTGTCGTCCTGTCGTTTAACCGACGGCCCGGGCCTGCATGCCCGTGCACCGTGTTCACAGTAGGGGCTGGTGTGACGGAAGTAAAGACGCCAGAACAGGGGACGCCGCGGGCGCCAGCGCCGGTCAGTCTTTACGCCAGGGCAGGCGCTTGGCGACCGTCTCCTGGGCGTCGTGCAGCTTGTCTCCGACGATGTGCAGACGCTCCTGCGCCTCGTGGATCACCGTGCGGGCCTGGTACGACGCGTCGGCCGCCGCGCGGCCGATCGTGCTGGCCGGGCGGGTCAGGTCGACGCCGGCCCACGCGGCAAAGGCCGCTCCCCCCTCGCCGTGCTCGTCGTCGAAGTCGACCGACAGGAAGGGAATCAGGAAGTCTTCGACGTCTTCGAGCGGCGCGGGGTCGAGCCGGTAGTACCGGTGCTGCCCCTCGTCTCGCACCTGCACGAGGCCGATATCGCGCAACACCTTCAGGTGCTTCGACACCGTCGGTTGCGTCGCATCCATGCGGTCGACCAGCTCGCTCACGGCGAGCTCGCCCTCCTTGTTGTCGGGCGACAGCGTCGCGTCGAGCAGGTGCCCGAGCAACTCGCGGCGGGTAGCGTCGGCGATCACAGTAAAGATGTCGGCCATGTCCCCAGGCTAGTTGAGGCGAGGCCGGGAGTACCATGGCGACCGGCCGAACGGGCCGAGGAGGCACAGGATGGCCATAGGTCGACAGGTTCGCCCGGCGATGACGCCGGGTCAGCGCGGTCCGGCGTCTGTGCCCGCGCGCATCCAGGCCTTTTTTGACCGCCACCTGGTGTCATCGCCCGCGCGGTTCGCGATCGTCATCTTCACCGGGCTGATCCTGATCTTCACCGCGCTTCTCGCGCTGCCGATCTCGAGCGCTAGCGGCCAACCGACGCCGATCGCGGATGCGCTCTTCACGGCGGTCTCGGCAATCTGCGTCACCGGCCTGGTCACCCTCGACATGTCAACGCACTGGTCGGCATTCGGGCACGGCGTCGTGCTGCTCGGCTTTCAGGTGGGCGGGGTCGGCGTGCTGACGCTCGCGAGCGTCATGGGGCTCATCGTGTCGCGTCGGCTCGGTCTCAGGGCAAAACTCATGGCGGTCAACGACGCCAGCCAGTCGCGCGTGCAGTCGGGGGCCGGTAGCGACACGCAGGCGATTCGCATCGGAGAGATCGGCGGACTGCTGGGTACGGTCGCGCTCAGCACCCTCGTCATCGAGCTCGCGCTGTTCGCCTCGATCTTCCCGCGGCTGCTCACCGCCGGCTTCTCGCTGTGGGATTCGACCTGGCAGGGCTTCTACCTGGCGGCCTCCGCGTTCACCAACACGGGATTCGTGCCCCTCGTCGACGGCATGGAACAGTTCGTCGCCGACCCGTGGATGCTGCTGACCGTCGCGGTCGGTGTCTTCTTGGGCTCAGTGGGCTTCCCCGTGATTTTCGCGCTGTTCCGGCTGGCGAAGTACCGGGCGCGGCTGGGCGTGCACGCCAAGCTGACCCTCTTCACGACGCTGGCGCTCATCGTGCTGGGCATGATCCTGATCCTCGCCCTCGAGTGGGGCAACCCCAGCACCCTCGGCGCGCAGGACGAGCCGGTGCGGCCGCTCAACGCCTTCTTCGTCTCGGTCATGACCCGCTCGGGCGGGTTCAGCCCCATCGACATCGGGGCGATGAACGGTTCGACGCTGCTCGGCCTCGACATGCTGATGTTCGTCGGCGGCGGCTCAGCGTCGACCGCGGGAGGCATCAAGGTCACGACCCTTGCTGTTCTGTTCCTGGCGGCGTTTGCCGAGGCGCGCGGCGTGAAAGACATGGAAGCCTTCGACCGCCGCATTCCGGTCGACGTTCTGCGCGTTTCCGTCTCGATCGTGCTGTGGGCGGCAACGATCGTCGCGACCTCGTCAATCATCGTGCTGCACATCACGAAGGCGCCGCTCGACTACGTGCTGTTCGACGTGATCAGTGCGTTCGCGACGTGCGGACTGTCGACCGGGCTAACGAGTAACGACCTGCCCGACGCCGCCAAGTACACGCTGGCCGCGACCATGTGGGCGGGCCGCGTTGGTACAGTGACCCTCGCCGCCGCGCTCGCCGCGAGCCAGCGACGCCAGCTGTTCCGCCGAGCTGAAGAGAGGCCCATCGTTGGTTGAACGCATTCGGCATGACGCGCCGGTACTCGTGATCGGGTTGGGGCGCTTCGGCGCCGCGACCGCCGGGCAACTGCAGCGGCAGGGCCGCGAGGTGCTCGGCGTCGACGAAGACCCGGCGCTCGTGCAGAAGTGGGCTGACCGCATCACCCACACGGTGCAGGCCGACGCGCGGTCGATCGACGCCCTGCAGCAGATCGGCGCGCAAGACTTCTCGATCGCCGTCGTGGCGACCGGCTCATCGATCGAGTCGAGCGTGCTCATCACCGCGAACCTGGTCGACCTGAAGGTGCCGCAGATCTGGGCCAAGGCGATCAGTCAGTCGCACGGAAAGATCTTGGCTCGCATCGGCGCCAACCACGTGATCTACCCCGAGCGAGAGGCCGGCGAGCGCGTCGCCCACCTGGTGTCGGGCCGCATGATCGACTTCATCGAGTTCGACGACGACTTCGTGCTCGTGAAGATGTACCCGCCGAAGGCGATTCGCGGACTGTCCTTGACCGACTCGCAGGTGCGCACGAAGTACAACATCACGGTCGTCGGCGTGAAGAGCCCGGGCAAACCCTTCACCTACGCGACCGAGCAGACCGTCGTCTCCAACCACGACCTGATCATCTGCTCGGGCACCGAACGCGACATCGACCGCTTCGCCTCGCTCGACGACTGAGCGGGCGGGCTAGCTGCCCCCGGCGAGCTCCCGCGCTCGGGCGAGGGCGGCCTCGGCGGCGCGCGTGAACAGCGCGCTGAGCTCGGCGCCCTGCAGCACTCCGACGGCGCGCTCGGTCGTGCCCTTCGGGCTCGTCACGCGACGGCGGAGCTCCTCCGGGTCCTCGCCCGAGGCCTCGAGTAGCGCGGTGGCTCCGATGAACGTCTGCTCGGCCATCAGCCGCGCCACGTTCTCGTCGAACCCCATGGCCTGAGCGGCGCGAGTGAATTCTTCGATGAGCAGGAACACGTACGCCGGCCCCGACCCCGAGATGGTCGACAGCGCGTCGATCTGCGACTCGGGCAGCTCAACCACCGTGCCGACGAGGCGGAACAGGTCGTCGGCAAGGGCCAAGTGCGTGGCCGTGGACCGCGCTCCCCCGCTGACACCGGTCACGCCGCGGCCCACGAGCGATGGCGTGTTCGGCATGGCCCGCACGACCGGGTTGGGCGCGGCGGACTCCATGGCGGCCGTCGTGATTCCTGCCGCGACGCTGATGACGAGCGCCTCCGGGTCGAGAGCCGGCGCGAGTTCGCCGAGCACCTCGACGATCTGCGCGGGCTTGACCCCAAGCACGACGACGCCGGCTCCGGACACCGCCCACGCGTTCGCTTCGCTGTCATGTTCCATGGCGCGGGCCTCGACGCCGTCAGCCCGCAGCGCGGCGGCCGAGGCCTCCGACCGGGTCGTGACACGCACCCGCGCATCCGGCGCGCCGGACCGCACGCCGGCGAGGATTGCACCCCCCATCGAGCCGGTGCCAATGATCGCGATCGGGGGAAGGCTGCCAGGTGCGCTCATGCCACGAGTGTAGGTTGGGGTCACTCGAACGGGAGGATGCGGAATGACCGGCCATGACGACCGCGAGACAACCACCGACACGACGGTCGCGCACACGCGCGACGTCGACCCCGGCCAGGCGATGGCCATTCGCGAGGTGCTGATCGGCACGGCGGGGGTGCAGAGCGTCGGGGAGGTGGTCGTGCACCGCCTCGAAGGCGGCGACGTGCTCGTCGCTGCGACGCTGGGCTTCGGTCGGCGCACTCCGGTGAGCGACGTGGTCGCGGTGCTCGGCGAGGTCAAGGCGGGCATCCGCGCCGCCGTGCCAGCGGCTCGCTCCATCGTGCTCGAGCCCGAAGTGGCCGCACCCCGCACCGATGTCGATCCGCCAACCGACACCATCATCATCCGCGGCGCCGACTGAGGGCGACATCGGCGATTTCTGAACAGCGCTCGGTAGGCTCATGACATGGAGTTCCTGTATCAGTTCCTCGTCGTCGGTCACTTCATCGGCCTGGCCGCCATCGTCGGCCCCTTCCTCGTGCAGATGCGCAAGAACAGCGACTTCGCGATTACCGCGGTGTTCGGCGGTGCGATTACGCAGCTGGTCACGGGCATCCTGCTGACGGGCGTTGCGGAGGGCATCGACCGCGACCTCGACTACACGAAGATCATCGTCAAGCTCGTGATCGCGCTCATCGTCTTCGTGGCGGCTCTGCTCGGCTGGCTGCGCGCCCGCAAGAATGGCAACGACCGCGCGATCAAGCCGTTCTTCCACGCGGCCGGCGGTCTCGCGCTCGTCAACATCATCCTCGCCGTCTTCTGGTGAGCGGATGCGCGGCGCCCGCCATCGAGGTCAGCGCCGCGTTCCGAAGAACTCGCGCAGCAACCCCGCTGAGTCGTCGGCGAGCACACCGCCGATGACCTCGTCAACCCGGAACGGCAGCCGGCGTTCGCGGAGCAGGTCAACGACCCCGCCCGCGGCGCCGGCTTTGTCGTCGAACGCTCCGAACACGACCCGCGGAACCCGCGCGGCGAGGATGGCGCCCGCGCAGAGAACGCACGGTTCGAGCGTGACGACGAGCGTGCATCCCGTGAGCTGCCAGTCGCCCGTGGCGGCCGCCGCCTGACGGAGCGCCACCACCTCGGCGTGTGCGGTCGGGTCGGTGTGGGCCTCTCGCTCGTTGCGTCCGCGCGCGATAATCGCGCCGCGCGCATCCACGACGACGGCGCCGACGGGCACGTCACCCGTCGTGATTGCCTCGCGTGCCTCCGCGAGCGCCTCGCGCATCGCGGCCAGGTCGGCGTCGGACACCGCGGTCATGGCCACCTCCGTACTATTGAGCCTATGCGAGTGCACGTTGCGGACCACCCCCTCATCACCCACAAGCTCACGGTGCTCCGCGACGAGACAACGCCGTCGTCGATCTTCCGCGCGCTGACGAGCGAGCTGGTCACGCTGCTCGCCTACGAGGCGACGCGTCACGTGCGCACGCACGAGGTCACGATTCAGACGCCCGTCGCCGAGACGGTCGGGCTCGCGATCAGCGAACCGCGGCCCCTCATCGTGCCGATTCTGCGTGCAGGTCTCGGCATGCTCGAGGGCATGACGGCGCTGATGCCGAGCGCCGAGGTGGGGTTCCTCGGAATGGTGCGCAACGAAGAGACCCTCGAGCCGAGCGTCTACGCCGAGCGGTTGCCCGAGAAGCTCGGCAACCGGCAGTGCTTCGTCCTCGACCCGATGCTGGCGACGGGAGGCTCGCTGATCTCGGCCATCGAGTACCTGTTCGATCGCGGTGCCGAAGACGTGACGGCCGTGTGCATCCTCGGAGCGCCCGAGGGCGTTGCCGCCGTCGAGAAGGCGGTCGAGGGGCGCGACGTGACGCTCGTGCTCGGCGCGCTCGACGAACGCCTCAACGAGCACGGCTACATCGTGCCCGGCCTCGGCGACGCCGGCGACCGGCTGTACGGCACCGCCGGCTGAACCCCGCCGGTCACCATTTCGTCGCGTCCGCATCCCCGACGACGCGCGGCCCGGCGACTTGACGCTCTGCTCGAATGAGCGAAATACTCGGGGGATGATCGCCCACGCTCTCGCCCGCACCGCCGTTCCGGCCGGGGAGACCTCGCGCATGATGATGTGCTCCGCGATCGCACACGCCTGTCGAATGTGCTCCTGATGAGATCCCGCGCGCTGCGACTCTCGCCTGCGCGCCTCCATCACTTTTTCGAAGGACGCACCGACACATGACTTTCTCGACCACTCCCCCCACGTCCGGCCCCGCCGCGACCGCGCCCGGCGTGAACCCTCAGCGCCGTGCCGCCGCCGCACCACCGCAGACCGAACCACGGGGCTTCGTGCTCTACGTCGGACTCGACGAGAAGAAGGCCCGCGCCGCCGGCATCGATCTGGGGCGCCTCGTGACCGAACTGAAGAGGGTGACCGCCGAACTCGCACCCCAAGCCGAGACGCACGCCGCCGTGGCGCTCGCGCCGGTCGGCGCGGGCGGACGAGACCTGGAGGTCGTGCGCCTCGCGATGCAGGATCCCGCCGCGCTCTCGCGCTACCGCGCCGACACGACGACGGCGCCAACCGACGAGGGCGTGATCGTCGACATCTCGCGCAAGCGCGTCGTACTCGACGGCGAAACCGCTCAGCTCACGTACAAAGAGTTCGAACTGCTGCAGTATCTGGTGCTGCGCGAGGGCCGCACGATCGACCGCACCGAGTTGATCAGCGCACTGTGGGCCGAGGGCGTCGAGCACGAAGGCGAAGTGCCAAACGAGCGCACCATCGACGTGCACGTGCGGCGCCTACGGGCGAAGCTCGGCAACTACGAGGAGATCGTGCGCACCGTGCGCGGCGCCGGCTACCGATTCGACCGCCACGCCGACGTCACTGTTCGCTATGCGTCCACGCCGTCGCCCGACACCTTCTGACGGGTAGCCCGCACCCCGGTCGCCGCGAGCTGCGCGATTTTTTCGCGCAGCGGCGACGTGCGTTTCGTCGTCGTGCTGAGTGAGTACGGCCACGATCGCCTTATGCCGTTGACGCTAGAGGCCGCCGGATGCGCGCCACAAGACCCCGGGTGGGGTGCAGCAGGTAGACGGCGAAGAACACAATCGCGTTGACCACCACGACGGCGCCGCCGGAGGCAACATCGAGGTAGTAGCTGAGGGCGACGCCGACCAGGCTGGAAGCTGCGGCGATGAGCGGGGCGATGACGAGCATCCGTTGGATGCGGTCGGTGAGCAGGCGCGCGGTCGCCCCCGGAATGATCAACAGCGCGACGACGAGCACGACGCCCACGATCTGCAAGCCGACGACGGCGGTGAGAGCCAGCAAGCCCAGGAGGAGCGCCGAGAGACGGCGGGGAGAGAGCCCGATGGAGTGGGCGTGCGCCGGGTCGAAGGCGAACAGGGTCAGGTCGCGTTGCTTGACGATGAGCAGGGTCAGGGCGATGGCGCCGATGATCGCGATCTGCAGCAGGTCGGTGGGGCCCACCCCGAGGATGTTGCCGAACACAATGTGGCCGAGGTCGATCTGGCTGGGTGTGATCGAGACGAGCACGATACCGAGCGCAAAGAGACTCGTGAACACGATGCCGATCGCCGCATCCTCCTTGATGCGGGAGGTGTCCCGCACGACGCCAATGAGTAGCACGGCGAGCAGGCCGAAGACGAGGGCGCCGATCGCGAAGGACGCGCCGAGGAGATAGGCGAGTACGACGCCGGGCAATACGGCGTGCGCGACGGCGTCACCCATCAGCGACCAGCCGATCAGCACGAGCCAGCAGCTGAGAACCGCACACACCACGGCCGCGATCGTCGTCGCCGCGAGGGCGCGCAGCATGAACTCGTAGGTGAACGGTTCGAGAATGAGGTCGAGCCAGGTCATGCGCGGGCCTCCCCGGGGTCGACGTCGCGCGGTAGTCCGAACGCGCGGGCCAACACCTCGGGGGCGAGCACCTCGTCGGGCGGCCCGTCGGCGACGAGGCGACGGGCGAGCAGCACAACCCGGTCGGCCCGGTCGGGCAGCGTTGCGAGGTCGTGGGTCGAGACGAGCACAGTGGCGCCGGCCGCGGCGAGGTCGGCGAGCACGTCGGCGATGAGCCGCTCGCTGACGACGTCGACGCCCGCGTACGGCTCGTCAAGCAGCAGCACGTCGGCCTGCTGCGCCAGCGCCCGGGCGACGAAGACGCGGCGGCGCTGACCGCCCGACAGCGCGCCGATGGACCGGTCGGCGAGGTCGCTCAACTGCACTCGCGCGAGGGCGTCGGCGACGGCGTCGCGATCGGCGGCGCGCAGCCGGCGGGTCACCCCGAGCCGGCCGTATCGCCCCTGCGCGACAATGTCGGCGACGGTGAGCGGGAAGTCGGGGTCGACCCCGTCTGACTGCGGCATGACGGCGACCCGGCCGGCGCGGCGTGCTGCGTTGGGGGTGCCGCCGAGCACCTCGATCGTTCCCTGGCTGGGGCGAAGGCGACCCGTGATCGCGCCGAAGAGGGTCGATTTGCCGGCCCCGTTCATCCCGACGAGCGCGGTGACCGCCGCCGGGGCGACGGCGAGCGTGACGTCGTCGAGGGCGGTGACCGCGCCGTAGCGCACGGTCACCGATTCGAGGCGGATGCTCGCGGCCGCGCTCACGAGGTCAGCCCCGTCGCGATCGTCTCGGCCGCGTGGCGCAGCAGGGCGAGGTAGCTGGGCACGGGCCCGTCGGGGTCGGAGAGGGAGTCGACGTAGAGGGTGCCGCCGAACCGCGCGCCCGTGTCGGCGGCGACCTGCATCATCGCGTCGGCCGAGACTGTCGACTCGCAGAACACAGCGGGAACCTCGCGCTCGCGCACCGTGTCAATGACCGCGGCGACGCGCTGCGGGGTGGCCTGCTGGTCGGCATTGACGGGCCAGAGGTAGGCCTCGTCGAGCCCGAGGTCGCGGGCGAGGTACGAGAAGGCTCCCTCGCAGCTGACGAGCACGCGCTCTGTGGTGGGCACGCGCTCGATCGAGGCGGCAAGCTCTGTGGCGACGGCGTCGAGCTCGGCCGAGTAGACGGCGGCGCGCTCGGCGTAGTGGTCAGCTCCCGCGGGGTCGAGCTCGGCAAGGGCCGCGGCGATCTGCGCTACGTAGTGCTGGCCGGCGACGGGTGACATCCAGGCGTGTGGATTCGCCTCGGACGTGCCCGCAATGGGCACGGGGTCGAGGCCGTCGCTGAGAGTGACACTCGGGGCGTCGACGTCGGCGATGAACTGCGCAAACCACGCCTCGAGGCCGAGACCGTTCTCGATGACAAGGTCGGCGCCGCGCGCCTGTCGCAGGTCGCCCGGGGTTGGCTCGTAGCCGTGAATCTCGGCACCAACGCGGGTGACCGAGCGCACCTCGACGCGGTCGCCGGCGACCTCGCGCACCATGTCGGCGATCACCGTGAAGGTTGTCAGTACGAGCGGGCGGTCGGACGCCGCGTCATCGGATGCGCGGGAATCGTCGACAGCGAGCGGCCCCGTCGGCGCACACCCGCCCGCGAGCGCGACGAGCGCCGCGGTCGCGACCGCGAGCATCCCGCGCGGATTTTTCGGCATACCGAAAAATGTACTCCGCTGTCGCTGCGGGTGTGATCAACGAGCGGTCAGGGGCGCGGCTCGTTGCTGACCTCGCGCAGAGCCGCTTCGATGGCGACGTCGAAGCCGAGTGCGTCGTCGGCGCGCATCGCTTGGGTTGCGAGCGCGTGCGCTCGGGTGTGCGGGTCGGGCGCTTGGGCACTCGCGGCGAGCGCCGGGGCTGCGTCGTCGCCGAGGAACAGCAGCGCGTCGGTGAGGGCGCGCTGCACGGGCCAGTCGCCGACGCCGAGGTGCGCCGTGAGCGTGACAGCGAGCTCAGCGCGCTCGACCTCGGGCGCCACACGACTGGCCGCACGCCACGCCGTGCGGGCCACGCGCAGGTCGGGGTTGTCGATCAGCTCGCGGGTGATCGCGGGCCAGGCGCGGGTGTCGCCGATCTTCGACAGGGTATGCAGCGCCTGGCTGCGGGCCTGCGGGTTCGTCGACGCCAGCTCAGCGGTGAGTGCCGGAAGCGTTACGTCGGGGTCGTGGCGCAGCAGCGCCCAGGTGAGGCTCTCGCGAACGGTGAGGTCGGGGTCGACGGCGCAGCGGGCGACTAGCACCGGCACGTAAGTGTCGCGCGGGTGGGTGCCGGCGGTGAGGGCGGCCTGCTGACGCATCGAGGCGGCGGTCGCCGTGAGCGCCTCCGCGAGGCGGCGTGCCGCCGGATCGTCTGTCGCGGGCATCTGCCCAGTCTGCGGCCACCGCCTGACCGATGCGTGAGACCGGAGTCGTTGCTATCGTCGTTTCAGGCGCCTCGGCGCCCTCGCGCAGTCGATGACGAAGTGCTCGTCTGACACATTCGCGGAGAGGACTGACCCCGGTCAGGACACGTCCGCGGTGGAGATTGCGCAACCGCCCCGACCCCGGGCCGGTTGTGTACACCCAGCCGCGAATGCGGCGCGAGAGAAAGGCGGGCACTCATGCCCACGACCGACAAAGCCGCCGACGACCTGCAGGCCGTGCTCGACAAGATCGCGAGCTGGCCCGACCCGTTCCCTGCGATCGGCGCGCAGTTGCACGAGACGATCCTCAGCGCGGGCCCCAAGCTAAAGCCGCGCCTCTGGTACGGCGGGTGCGGGTACGCCACCGGGCGCAGCACTCCGGTCGTCGTCTTCGTGCGGGTCGACGACGGCGTTATGTCATTCGGGGTGACCGAGAAGGGCACCTCCGAGCGCGAAGACGGGTCGCTACTGCGGCCGGCGGCCTGGTACGTCGACGAGATGGATGCGCGCACCCTCGACCGCGTCGCCGACCTGGTCCGCGCAGCCTTCGCGTGACCACGGGATGCGCGTGACCGGGCCAGCCCCGCGCATCCACTGTCAGCAGATTCATCGAAAAATAACGTTCCGGTAACTAGACACCGTTACCTTCCCGTTATATCTTTCTAGAGCGTCAACCGTTTGCTGTGGCGGTAGACGCGGAATGTGATTGCAGGACACTCTTGGTGCAAGGGAGAGGCCCGACCGTTTGCCTCGACGGTCGGGCCTCAATCACGTTAAGCGCTCCCCGCAACGCCCGCCTGTGACGAATCATCACCGCGCGCGTCGCGCGACACCATGCAGGTGAATAGAGTTACGTGCATGACGGAGAAGTCGCTCGCAGTGGACGCATGGGAAGCGTTGTTTCGCGCCCAGGTGTCGGTGCTGCGCCAGCTGAGCGCAGAGTTCCCGACGACGGAGATCTCGTTCACCGAATACGACGTGCTCTTCAACCTGAGCCGGGCACCCGAGCGCAGCCTGCGCATCCGCGACCTGATTCCGCACCTGCTGCTCAGCCAGCCGAGCGTCAGCCGCCTGCTCGAACGCCTCGCCACGCGCGGCCTCGTCACCAAGCAGACCGACCCCACCGATGCCCGCGGCACCATCGTCACCCTCACCGACGACGGCTACACGCTGTTCCGCCGAGTCGCGGTCGCGCACGCCGACTCCATCTCGCGCCGGGTCGGCGGATCGCTCGACGCCGACGAGCTCGCGCAACTGACCGCGCTGTGTCGAAAGCTGCGCGACGGGGCGAGCTGAGCATCCCGTCGACGCATCGCGCGTCGCGGCGAACTGTCGGAAAGCCTGCATACGGTGAGCGGCATGGCCGCTGACACCTCCCCGACCATCGTCTGGTTGCGCGACGACCTGCGCGTCGCCGACAACCCCGCACTGAACGCCGCCGTCGAGCGCGGCGGCGACGTCGTCGTCGTGCTCTACGTGCTCGACGACGAGAGCGACGAGGTGCGGCCGATCGGCGCGGCCAGCCGCTGGTGGCTGCACCACAGCCTGACCGCGCTCGCCGCCGACCTCGACGCGCTCGGCGCGAGCCTCACCCTGCGCCGCGGCCCCGCCGAACGGGTCGTCATGGGCGTCGTCGACGAGGTCGGCGCGGGCGCCGTGCACTGGAACCGCCGCTACGGTCGCGCCCGAGACGTGGATGCACGCCTCAAGGCGGCGCTCAAAGATCGCGACATCGAGGCGGTCAGCCACGCCGCCAACGTGCTGTTCGAGCCGTGGACCGTGCAGACCGGCTCGGGCGGCCCCTATGGTGTCTTCACTCCGTTCTGGAAGTCGTGCCTGGCGCGCGACGAGCCGCGGGCTCCGCTGGAGGCGCCCGCGAGCATCCGAGGGTTGGCGGTCGAGGGCGACGACCTCGAGGAGTGGACGTTACTGCCGACGGCGCCCGACTGGGCGGGCGGCATGCGCGACGAGTGGACGCCGGGCTCGGCGGGGGGTCGCGAACGCCTCGACCAGTTGGTGGATGAACGGCTCGCCGAGTACCACCGGCGCGACGAGCCCGGCATCGAGGCGACCAGTCAGCTGAGCCCGCACCTGCGCTTCGGCGAGATCAGCCCGCACCAGGTGTGGCACCGGCTGCGCGACGGCCTGTCGGGACTCGCGGCGAAGAACCACGCAAAGTTTCTGAGCGAGTTGGGCTGGCGTGAGTTCTCGTACCACCTGCTGTTTCACAACCCCGACCTCGCCACCGTCAACTACCGTCGCGAGTTCGACGCGTACCCGTGGAACGACCCCGACGAGGCCGGCCTCGCCCTGTGGCAAAAAGGCCGCACGGGGATCCCGATCGTCGACGCCGGTATGCGCCAGCTGTGGCACATCGGCTGGATGCACAACCGCGTTCGCATGATCACCGCCAGCTTCCTGACGAAGAACCTCCAGATCGACTGGCGGGTCGGCGAGGAATGGTTCTGGGACACGCTCGTCGACGCCGACGAGGCGTCGAACGCGGCCTCGTGGCAGTGGGTGGCTGGGTCGGGGGCCGACGCGGCGCCGTACTTTCGGGTCTTCAACCCGGTGCTGCAGGCGCAGAAGTTCGACCCGCGCAACGAATACATCGCGCGCTGGGTGCCCGAGGAGGGTACCGAGGACTACCCGGAGCCGATGGTCGACCTCAAAGAGTCGCGCCAGGCCGCGCTCGACGGGTACGAGGTGGTGAAAGCGGCGAAGGGTCGGGCCTAGCGAACGCGGCTGTGTGAGAGCTTCCTCATCTCGGCGGACGGCAACATGAGAAGCCCCTCACGCACACCTCCTTGTCATCTCATCCGCAGTGCCGAGAGTTGTCTCATCGCGAACGACCGATCGGGTCGGTCGCTCGAGTAAGACAAACATCCAAGGAGTCAGATCATGGCAACGAACCTCAGCCCCAAGAACTGGATCGCCATCGGTGCGGCCAGCGCCCTCAGCCTCGGCGTGATGGCCGGCGGCGCGGTCACCGCGGCCAACGCCATGCCCCTGTTCACCGGCAACGGCGACCGCACCGGCGCCACCTCGGCCGACGTCAAGGGCACCGGAGGCGCCGACGTCACCTTCCGCGTCACGAGCGACAGCATCGTGAGCCCCTCGCCCACCTCGCCGGTCTCGGTCAACTCGCCGAACACGGTGTCGCCGATCAGCCCCGTCTCGGCGCAGTCGCCCGCCAGCCCGATCTCGCAGCCCTCACCGCCGAGCCCGGTGTCGCAGCCCTCGCCGCCGAGCCCCGTGTCGCTGCCGTCGCCGCCGAGCGCCCCGTCGCCCGCGAGCATCGCGTCGCCCGCCAGCGTCGACTCGCCCGCGAGCGTCGACTCGGTCGACTAATCGCCTGACGCCGGTCGCGTCACGCACCCACGACGGGGTGCGGGATACTCACCACGTGAGTCCCGCACCCCGTCGTCGTGTTCCGGCGACCGCCCTCGCCGTCGGGGCGATCGTCTCGGTGCAGTTCGGCAACGCGATCGCCGGCAGCACCTTCAGCGAGGTGGGCAGTCTCGGGGCCGCGACGCTGCGGCTGGTGTTTGCCGCGATCATCCTGATGGTGGTGATCCGCCCGCGGATGCACGGTTGGTCGCGCCGCACCTGGGTCGGTGTGGGACTGCTCGGCCTCGGGCTCGGCGGCATGAACGCCCTCATCTACCTGGCGATTGAGCGCATTCCCATCGGCGTCGCCGTCACGATCGAGCTGCTCGGCCCCCTGGCCGTCGCGGTGGCCGGCACGCGACGCGCCCGTGACCTGCTGTGGGTGTGCCTCGCCGCCGTGGGTGTGCTGCTGCTCGGCATCGACCGCGGCGGCTCATTTGCGATCGACGGCGCGCTGTTCGCCGCTGGAGCCGCCGCCTTCTGGGCCCTCTACATCGTCGCGTCGGCTCGGCTCGGCGCGTCGCACGATGGGGCCCCCGCCCCGCGCGGAGTCGACGCACTGGCCGTTGCCATGGTCGTCGCCGCCGTCCTCGTCGCACCCATCGGTGCGACGCAGGCGCGGGATGCTGTGCTCGCCAACCCCACGATGGTCGCCGTCTTCGTCGGCATCGCGGTCATGACCTCCGCGGTTCCGTACGCGCTCGAATTCATCGCCCTGAAAACCATGCCCACCCGAGTCTTCGGCGTGCTGTCGAGCCTCGGCCCCGCCGTTGCCGCGCTCGCCGGGCTTGTCGTGCTCAGTCAGGTGCTGAGTGCGCTGCAGCTCGTCGCGATCGCGGCGGTGATCGCCGCAAGCATCGGCGCCGTCTGGGGGGCCGCACCACGACGTGGGCGGGCTCCCGCGGTCAGCGGACCGGGGGTCGTCCCCCCGCTCGGCTGACCGCGATCGCCGCCGCGTGCATCCCCTGCGCGACGGCGGTACTCACGTCCCGTCGGTGCGCCAGCGCCGCCAGCACACCGGCTCCGAAGGCGTCACCCGCTCCCGTGGAGTCGACCACGGGCACGGGGTCGACGGCGTACTCGTGCACCGCCCCCGACTGCTCGGCGACGGTCACCCCCCGGGCGCCGTCCGTCAGCATCACCAGGGGCGCCGCGTCGAGTAGGACGACGGCCGCGTGGGCTGGCGTGGCTTCGGGCTGACCGATCAGCAGGCGCGCTTCCGCGAGGTTCGGCAGCAGCAGATCGACGCCACTGATGGCGCGGCGGAAGCGCTCGGTTCCGTAGTCGGTGATGAAGCCGACCGATCCCGGGTCGAGCGACACGGTCGCGCCGTGCTCGTGGGCGCGGGCGATCAGGGCCGCCACGTCATCGGCGGTGAAGGCGTTGACGAGCCCGTACCCCGTGAGGTGCACGATGCTCGCCGACTCCAGCAGCTCGTCGGTCACGGCCGCTGGATCGAGTTCGTCGTTTGCTCCCCGATCGGTGAGCATGGTGCGTTGCTCACCCTCGGCGATGATGACGATCGTGCCGGTGCCCCGCGTCGTCGACTCCCTCAGGTGCGCCGTGACCCCCGCCTCGGCGAAGATGCGGCGGTGGGTCGGCGCATCGCCGGCCCCGACGCGGCCGACGAAGTCGACCGGCACGCCGTGCCAGCCGATCCACGCTGCCGTGTTCGCGGCAGATCCGCCGGGGCTGGCGATGATCGTCGAGGGAGTGTCGGTGTCGGCCCGCAGGGGCAGCGAGGGCAACACGACGATGTCGTTGATGACGTCACCAACGACGAGGATGCGCGGCGTCGCGTCGCTCACGCGCCCCGCGCCGCCCAGGCGGTCGCGATCCGCCCGGCCGTGGCCACGTTGTTGCGGGCGAGGTCGAGGTTCACCTCGAGGCTGCGGCCGCCCGAGGCTTCGACGATGTAGCCGAGCAGGAACGGGGTGACGGCCTTACCCCGCACCCCCGCGTCGTGGGCCGCGGCGAATGCCTGCGCGAGCACACGGTCGTGCTCGGCGGGATCCCACTGTTGCTCGGCGGGAATCGGGTTGGCCACGACGATGCCCTGACGGTGGCCGAGCGCGTCGTGTGCCGCCATGATGGCGGCGATGTCTTCAGGCGTCTCGACCGACCAGTCGAGGGTGTGCTCGCTCTCGCGCAGCCAGAAGCTGGGGAAGATGGTGGTACTGAGCCCGACGACCGGGATCGAATACGTTTCGAGCCGCTCCAGGGTCGCCGCGATGTCGAGAACGCTCTTCACGCCCGCCGACACCACCGTGATCGGCGTGACAGCGAGCGTCGACAGGTCGGCCGACTCGTCGAAGCTCTCGCTCGCTCCCCGGTGAACCCCGCCGAGGCCCCCGGTCGCGAAAACGCGGATTCCGGCTTTCGCCGCCAGGTGGGCGGTCGCCGCGACCGTCGTGGCTCCGCTCGCGCCCCGCGCGGCAAGGATCGGCAGGTCGCGCACGCTCGCCTTCGCGAGATCCTCCTCGGCGATACGGCGCACACCGTCGGCGTCGAGGCCAATGCGCGGAACCCCGTCGAGCACCGCGATCGTCGCCGGGGTGACGCCCTGCTCGCGCAGGATCGCCTCGAACTCGATCGCCGCTTCGTGGTTGCGGGGTCGCGGGAGGCCGTGGCTGATGATCGTCGACTCGAGGGCGACGACGGGGCGCCCGGCGTCGAGCGCCTCGGCAACCTCGGACGAAAGCTGTAGTGCGGTCACGCGCCCACTGTATCGGCGGCGCGGGGTGCACCCTGCGGTGCACCCACGACGGCTCAGCGGTGCGTGAACCGCGGCTCGCGCTTGTCGATGAAGGCGCGCATCCCCTCTTTTTGGTCGTCGAGGGCGAAGCCCGCGTGGAAAACGCGGCGCTCGCGCGCGACGCCCTCCGTGAGGGTCGATTCGAAGGCCGCGTCGACGAGCTCGGTGGCGGCCTGCAGCGCCGGCAGCGACTTGTTTGCAATGCCATCGGCCATGGTGAGCACGTCGTCAAGCAGCGCGTCGGCGGCGACCACGCGCGCGACGAGGCCGGCGCTTTCAGCCTCGCGAGCATCCATCATGCGACCGGTGAGAATGAGCTCCATGGCCTTCGCCTTACCCACGGCGCGCGTCAGCCGCTGGGTGCCGCCCATGCCGGGCACGACGCCCAGATTGATTTCGGGCTGGCCGAACTTGGCGGTGTCGGCCGCGATGATCACGTCGCACATCATCGCGAGCTCGCACCCGCCGCCGAGGGCGAAGCCGTTGACGGCGGCGATCAGCGGCGTGCGGATGCGCGTGAGCGCGTCCCAGCCGGCGAACAGATCGCGGGTGGTCGCCTCCGCGTAGCTGAGCTCGGCCATCTCTTTGATGTCGGCCCCCGCGGCGAACGCGCGGCCCGCCCCGGTGAGCACGATGGCGCCGATGCTGTCGTCGACATCGAAGTGCGTTGCGGCGGCGACCACCGCATCCATGGCCTGCTGGTTGAGAGCGTTGAGCGCCTGCGGTCGGTCGAGCACGATGAGGCCGACGCGGCCGCGACGCCCGACAAGAACCCCGGCGGGCGCGTCGACGGACTCGAAACCGTCGGGAAGGGTGGTGGCGGGGGCGTCGGTCACTGTGGGCTCCAGTCAGGGGTGTCGAATCGGGCGCGCTCCGCATCGGTCAGCGGGGCGAAAAACGACGCAACCCGGTCGGGGTCGACGTCGTCAATCGTCGGAGGCTGCCAGCGCGGCTGCCGGTCTTTGTCAACGAGTTGCGCCCGCACCCCCTCGGCGAAGTCGGGCTCGTCGAGCAGTCGCAGCACGACGCGGTACTCCTGGTCGAGAGCCTCGTCGAGCCGGTGAAGACGGTGGGCGCGACGGAGCGCCGCCAGGGTCGTCACGATTGACGTCGGCGAACGCTGGGTGAGTGTGCGCGCCGCCTCCTGCAGCTCGGCGACGGCGGATGCCCGCAGGCGATCCAGAATCACCGCCGCGTTGTCGCCGCGGTAGGCCGCGTCGATGTCGCGCTGAATCAGGTCAAGCGGGGCATCACCGGGGTCGATCGCGAGGCTGTCGACGACCGCGTCGACATCATCGACCTCGGTGCAGCGCTCGAGCGCATCGATGAGCTCATCGCACCGTTCGGATGGCACGCTCACGTCGGCGAGCCCGACCGCGATCGCGTCGGCCGCGCCGACCATCTGCCCGGTCAGCGCCAGGTGGGTTCCGGCCTCGCCGGGCCCGCGGCTGAGCAGCCAACTGCCGCCGACATCGGGGGTGAAGCCGATGCCCGTCTCCGGCATGCCGATGCGGGTGCGCTCGGTCACGACGCGATGCGAACCGTGGGCCGACACGCCCACGCCGCCGCCCAGAACGATGCCGTCCATCACGGCGACGTACGGCTTCGGAAACCGGGCGATCTGGCTGTTGAGCCGGTACTCGTCAAAAAAGAACTCGGCGGCGACCGCCACCGTGCCCTCGGCGACCGCCGTACGCATGGCGACGATGTCGCCCCCCGCGCAGAACGCGCGTTCGCCCGCCCCGCGGATCGCGACCACGGCGATGCGGTCATCGCGCGCCCACTCGGCGAGCGCATCCCGCACGCCGATGACCATCTCGTGCGTGAGGGCGTTGAGCGCCTCGGGCCGGTCTAGCGTGATGAGGCCGAGGCGGCCACGAGTCTCGACAGCGAGCATGCGACCACGCTAGCGGGGTTCGCGAAACTAGGACGGGCCGTCACACCCATGGTCGTGGTGGGCCGCGCGGATGAAGCCCGAGGTTCCCCCGTCGGCGCGGGGCAGATACCGCTCTTGCAGGAAGCCGGCCAGGTCGTGGATGGCGGTACCCAGCGTCGCTCCGGCGGCGCGCAGCGACGCGTCGGGTGACCGTTCGGCCGCCTCGGCCAGCTGTGCGCAGTACCGCATCGCCGACGGCAGACACGTCGCAGGGTCGCGTTCGGTGAAGTAGTACGTCTCGGCGTGCTGCCCGAGATCGATGCGCACCTGCGCGGCGCCCGAGGCAAGCGCGTGCACCACCCCGGTTGCTCCGGGCGCCGCTCCCTCGTCGACGAGACCCTCGTGCATGCGCGCACTACTGATGTGCGACACGTGCAGCGCCCACGCCCTCCGCCGCGCGAGCGCGGGGTAGAGCTGCATGATCCACGAGATGGAGGCGGTCAACAGCACGAAGCCGATCAGCGCCTGCACCGGTGAGACCAGCCGCAGCACCGGCTGAGTGATCACCACGTCGCCGAGGCCGAGGGTGCCCAGCACGACGATCGACATGTACACCGCTTCGGCCACGTCACCCACTTAACCCGCACCCACCTGCTCGGAGTACGAGAAGTGCTCCTCGACGTGCGGCACATAGATGAGAGCCCAGCCGACGACCTGCAGCACCACCCACGTGACCATGACGAGCAACACTCCCGCCGCGCCGGCGCCCCGCGATGGGGCGCCACAGATGCGGCGCGAGATGATCCACGGCACGCGCACGAGCGCCGAGCTCAAGCGCCCGCGTGCGCTCGGGTGCACAAAGGTGCGGAAAACGTCTTACACGCCCACGGCGACCATGACGATGCCGAGCACGGTGAGGAACCAGTCCATGCCTCGAGGGTAGGCCCGTCAGGGATGCGCGCGGTCGGGGTGCGCGGATCGCTGCAGGCGATCGCGAATCGCCTCGGCAATGCCCTGACCCTGCGGCAGCAGCGCCACGACGCGCGTGAGGCCCCTCTCGTCGGCCGCCCGCAGAGCGCCGTACAACTCGTGCGCGTACTGCTCGTCGGTCGTGGGCGCCGCGAGCCGCACGACGCCAGGAGGCGTCGGCCGATCGGCGAGCGCGATCAGACCATCGCCGGGCTGCGCATCGACGTCGAGTACCACGGCGGCCCGGGGGGCATAGTGCGAGGCAAGCGAGCCGCTCACCCGGATGGCGGTCTGAGGAGCCGTGACGGGCATCCCCGTGACCTGTTCGATCATCGCGGCGGTGACCGCGCCCGGGCGCAGGATGGCCGGCGCGGAGCCTGTGCAGTCGATGATCGTCGACTCGATTCCGACGGCAGACGGCTCCCCGTCGAGGATCACATCGGACGCAGCGAGCACGTCACCGAGCTCGGCGCGAACGGCCGCCGCGGTCGTCGGCGAGACCCGCCCGAATCTGTTCGCGCTCGGCGCCGCCACCCCGAGTACACCCAACCGCTCTGCGGCCGCCAGCAGCTCGAGCGCCACCGGGTGGTTGGGCACCCGGACACCGACCGTGTCTTGCCCGCCGGTCACCTGGTCGGGCACAGCAGCCGAGCGATGAGCGATGAGCGTCATCGGCCCGGGCCAGAAGGCACGCGCCAGGGTCAGCGCAAACGGCGGAAGGTCGCGGGTCAGCGCGTCGAGGCGGTCGGCGGTGCTGACGTGCACGATCAGCGGGTGGTTGCTGGGCCGACCCTTGGCCGAGAAGATGCGCTCAACCGCGGCGGGGTTGCCCGCATCGGCGCCGAGCCCAAAAACGGTTTCGGTGGGGAACGCGACGAGGTGGCCGGCAACGAGAGCACGGGCGCCCTCGCGGCTGGCAGCGATCGTCATCGTGACCGACTTCCTGACGGCGGGCTGAACGGGGAAGACCCGGCGTGGCTTCCGGGAGGGAAGCCAACGGCCGGGCCATTCGAACCCGCGATACTTCGCGGAGTGTTACTAGCGCGCCCCGAGGGACTCGAACCCCCAACCTTCTGATCCGTAGTCAGATGCTCTATCCATTGAGCTAGGGGCGCACATCGCACTGCGACCCAGCGAGCATACCAGCGTCGCGAGGGTGGGTCGAATCGGGCAGAAATCACCTACCGCGACACCGGCAAGGGGGCTAGCGTAAGTCTTCAGGGCCGGGGAGGTGCCGATGCCGACGACCGACGATCGTGCGCTGATCGACCACCCCTTGCTGAGTCCCGCGCCCACGGCGCGGCTGCTCCAGGGATCGTTCGCCGCCTTGTTCGTCGTTGCTAACGCGGTGCTTCTCCTGATCGCGCCGCAGGGGGTCGTGCCCCTCACCCTCGTCATCGCCGTGATTCTCGTGGGCGGCGCGACGGCCACCGCCTTTTCTCCCGCCATGCGCCGCGCGGACTTCCAGCCGTGGATGACCGTTGTGCCCTTCGTCGATTTTGCCGCCATCGCCCTGATCCGCCTCGACCAGGCGGGCGGCCCGACGAACCCGATGGTCATGCTGTTGACCTTGCCCGCTCTCTGGCTGGGCGTCATCGGGGGGTTCCCCCCGGCCCTCGCGCTCGCGGTCGGCGCGACGCTCGTCGTCAGCCCCGATATCGCTCTGCTGCTCACGACCTCCGGGCTCGACGGAACAGCTCAACGCACGCTCATGGTCGTCATCATCTTCCCCGTCGCGATGGCGTTCGCCGCGACCGTCGCGAACGCGCTCGCGCGCAGCCTGCGCGAACGCCAGGCGCTACTGGTTGCCGAACAAGAGCGGCGCACGGCGGCGGCACGAGACATCGAACGCGGCCGGCGCGTGCTGCGCGAGACGTTGGACACCCTCGATGTCGCTGTCGTGATTATGAGCCCCACCGGCGAACCGGTGTTCGTGAACCGCGCGCTTCGGGAAGACCCCCTGATCTTGCGCGTTGGCAAAGGCGACGCATGGCAGGGCTTCTTGTCGGTGCCCGTTTACGACCCCGACACCGGCGACCGCATACCCGACGATGACACCGCGCTCGCGCGCGTCGCTCGGGGCGAGCGCGTGCACGCTCGACTGGTGACGGCTGGCGACCCCGATCACCCGCAGCGCTCGTGGGCTGTGTCGGCGAATCAGGTGTACTGCGATGAAAACGAACACCTGGCCAACGTCGTTGCGCTGGCGGACATCACCCCGCTCATCGACACGCTCGAGATCAAGAAGGAGTTCCTGGCGGCCGTGTCGCACGAGCTGCGCACGCCGTTAACCATGCTCTCCGGCGTCATTGACATCATGCGCGACGACGGGCTCTTCCCCGACGAGCAATCACGAGGCTGGATCGCCGTCTTCGAGCGGAACATTCAGCGTCAACGTCGGCTCGTTGATGACCTCCTCCTCGTAGCGAGCGCCGGCCAACACGATCTGAGCATCCGGGTACGGCCGGCATCTCTGGCGACAATCGCCCACGACGCCTGCCGCGCGATCGCGGCCGAGGCTGAGCGCAAGAACATCACGGTCACTGTGCGGGGAGACGACGCCTCGGGCATCTTCGATCCGGACCGCATGGCGCAGGTATGCGACAACCTCGTGACCAACGCGGTGCGGCACAGCCCCGCCGGCGGCGCCGTCCTCGTGTCAACGGTGACGACGGGCACCACGCTCGCCGTGAGCGTCGACGACACCGGGCCGGGCATGACCGACGAGGAGCTCGCCCACGCATTTGACCCCTTCTTCCGCTCTGTCGCGAGTGCGGAGGCCGCCATCCCGGGTACGGGCCTCGGGCTCCCCATCGTGCAACTCGTCGCCCGGGCCCACGGCGGACACGCAGACCTGCACTGCAAGCCGGAGGGCGGTCTCGTCGCGACCGTCACCATCCCGCGCGAGCCTCACTACGAGGCCGCGTCATGACACACGCTCCACGGCCGGACCGCGACGCTGATGTCCCGGTCGATCCGCGCGTATCTCTCCTGTCGCCGCGTCTGACTGCGCGGCTCTTGCAGGGCGTCTTTGCGGTCATCTTCCTGGCGGCCACCCTGCTCCTCCTCGTGATCGAGCCCGCCATCGTGGCCACGCCGGCCTATCTGATCGGCGGCGCGCTGATCGGCACGGCCACCGCGCTCGTTCTGATCCCCGCAATGAACGTGCCGAACTACCAGCCATGGATGCTCGCCCTTCCCGTGCTGGATTACGTCGCCTTCGCGATCATCCGCACCGAATCCACCGGGGCTGGCACGAATCCGATGGTCATGATGCTCACGCTCCCCGCCATTTGGGCGGGCCTGATGCGGTCGCGGTGGGCTCTCGCCACGATCGCCGCGCTCTCGGTCGCGGTGATCGTTCCCGACCTCTACGTCTTGTCGCTGGGAACGCTGAGCGGACGCGACGCGGACCGCGCGATCATGCTGATCGCCATGCTGCCGCTCGTGATGGTTCTCGGCGCGATTGCCGCGTACACAATGGCGAACATCCTCGTCGGCCGTCAGACCGCGTTGCAGCGCGAGAGAGAGCGCCGCACGGCCGCGGCAGCCGAGAGCGAGCGCATCCGGTTTCTGCTCGACACGGTCGTGGACTCCCTCGCCGTCGGCGTCATCGTGACCGACCGTGAGGGCGAGCTCGTGCTCATGAATCGGATTCTGCGCGAGAGTCCAGAGCTGAGCGCGAACGGTGCCGATCCGTGGGAAAGATACAAGAACTCCCCCGCCTTCGAGGCGGACGGATCGACCCCTGTACCGCAGGAGCAGTCCACCTACGCCCGCGTCGTGCGGGGCGAGACGGTGTCGGAGCGCCTCATCTGGGTGGGCCCTCCCGACGGAGAGCAGCGCGCGCTGTCCATCTCGGGCAGTCCCGTGCGCACCGCCGCCGGCGAACACATCGCGAACGTGATCATCATCACGGAGGTCACCGAATACCTGCGGGCGCTGCGGGCAAAAGACGCCTTCATCGGCACGGTCTCGCACGAGTTGCGCACCCCCCTGACGACGGTGACCGGTGTGCTCGAACTCTTCGACGAGTACGCGGACAACCTGCCAGGCGAGGTGGCCGAGTGGCTCCCCGTACTGCAACGCAACGTCGCACGCCAGCACGTGCTCGTCCGCGACCTGTTGACCGCGGCGGGCTCGAAAGCGGGAACGGTCATGCTCGAACGCACCCCCGGCGACCTGCTCGCGGTGGTGACCGAAGCGGTCTCGGCGCTCACTGCGGAGGCCGACAGGAAATCCATCACGCTCACGCTCGACGGTGACGCGGCATTCGGCACGTTCGACCCATCGCGTCTGGCGCAGGTCGCCGAAAACCTCATTGCGAACGCGGTGCGCTACACCCGCCCGGGTGGCACGGTGGTGGTGCGCACCCGAACGGTCGACGACGAACTCGAACTGAGCGTCCGAGACACGGGAGTGGGCATCTCCGACACTGACAAGGAACGGCTGTTCGAGCAGTTCTTCCGCTCGGACAGCGCACGGAGCTCAGCGATTCGTGGGATCGGCCTTGGGTTAGCCATCGTGAAGGCGATCGTCGACGCACACCGCGGACGCATTGCGATCGACAGTGAGCTCGGGGTGGGAACGACGGTCACCGTGCGGCTGCCTCGCGACTGAGCACGGGCGTCCGATCGCGTCTTCTGGCGTTCGAGAAAGACGAAAAGCCCCGCCGAAGCGGGGCTTGTTCGTGGCGGAGACGGCGGGATTTGAACCCGCGGTCCCCTTGCGGGGACTCCACCTTAGCAGGGTGGTGCACTCGACCGGACTATGCGACGTCTCCTGGCGAAAGCCGTCACCACTATAGCCCGTCGCGGGATGCTCGGGGCACGCCGCCCGCTCGGCCAGCGGCCCGCGGCCCTACCGGTTGGCGACGGAACAGGTGCGGTCGGCCGCGGTCTGGCCCTGGGCGAAGTCGAGCACCTCGGGCGCGGACGGTGACGGTGATGCGCTCGGTGACCCCGGAGCCGCCGTCGAGGACGGGGCCGGCGACGGACTCTCGCCACCCGCGTCGCTGGTGGGCTCCGGCGAGGGCTCCGTGGTCGGCTCGGGGCTCGGCTGGGGGGCGTTGGGGTCGAGCACAGAGCCCGATCCGGTCGCGTCGTCGGCAAGAGCAAAGCGTTCGCCGTTGCGAATCTTGTCGAACAAGATCTGTGCTTCGGCCTCGAGCGGTCGGGCACGGTTGGCGTAGATGCCGGTGCCTCCCGTCGCGGCCGGGTACTGCAAGAAGATGATGTTCTCGGTCGGAATATCGGCGAGCACCCGTGCCATCGAGACCATGGTGTCGAGACTCACGAGGCTGGATGAGAGCGACATGCTCTGCGTGGCCACCTGGGCCAGCCCGTAGAGAGCGCCCAGGTCGGTCAAGACGCCCTCGGTCTGCACCTTGCGAATCATCGACGACAGGTAGACCTGCTGCGAACTGATGCGGCTCAGGTCGCTACCGTCGCCGACGCCGTAGCGGGTGCGCAGGAACGCGAGCGCCTCGTAGCCCTCGATCGTGTGGGTTCCTGCGGTCTCAAGGCGCAGCTGGCTGAAACGGTCGATGATCGGCTCGGTGATGCAGACGTCGACACCGCCGATGGCCGTCGACATCTGGGCGACACCGTCGAAGGTGATCGTGCCGGCGTAGGGGATGTCGAGTCCGGTTAGCGCTTCGGCCGTCAGCACGACGCAGTTGATGCCGCCGTACTGGTAGGCGTTGTTGAACTGTTGCGCCGACATAGCCGAGTAGAAGCCCTCGCCGTCTTCGCGCGGGCAGGCCGGAATCGGCACGATGAGGTCGCGGGGGATGCTGATCGCGACGGCCGACTGCTGGTCTTCGGCGACGTGCACGAGGATATTGACGTCGTTGAGAATCGCGTCTCGCGCCCCCCCGACCGTCTGCCCCTCGGCATTGTCGACACCGACGAGCAAGACGTTGAAGCCGCCGGGCCAGTCGCCGACCGTGGGAATCTGACGAACGTTGCCGTCAGCATCCACCAGCTGCTGCTGGTCGATGTTCTCGGCGAAGCGCCATGCGACGATGCCGGCGAGCGCCGTGCCGCTGACCAACACGACCGAAAGGATCGCGCCGACGGCGGTCAGCAGGGTCTTCCACCAGTGGGGCCGGGGCAACCGGCCGTGACGGACCTGCGCGGTCGGCAAAGAGCGCAACGCGCGGTCACGGATCAGCTCGGTCATCAACCCCTCCCCCGGGATTCGACGGGCTGCCGGGTGGCGGAGGGCGTGGGATTCGAACCCACGAGACATTTCTGCCCACTGGTTTTCAAGACCAGCTCCATCGGCCGCTCGGACAGCCCTCCTTGGACATCAGCCGCCCAGTCTAGCCGACACGCCCGAAAAACGACGGCTCCGGGCGGCTATGCAGACTCTGTGAGCGTCGCGAGTGCGGTCGCGAGGCCGTCGTCAAGGTCGGTTCCGGTGACCTCGGTGGCAACCGCGCGAACCTCGTCGGGCGCCTGTCCCATCGCGATGGCCCGCCCTCCGACGGATGCCGCCCAGCTGAGCATCTCGATGTCGTTGCGCCCATCGCCCGCGACGACGACACGTTCGGTGGGAATGCCGAGGGTGTCGACCACCCGCGCCAGAGCCGTCGACTTGTTGACGCCGTCAGGGGCGATGTCGAGCCACGCCGTCCAGCCGACGTTGTAGCTGACCTGATGCAGACCCATCAGTTCGACGGCGGCGAGAAACTCGTCCATGGCGTGGCCGGGCGAGATCACCACGACGCGCGTCGCTGGCTCGTGCATGAGCTGCTCGAACGGCACCTCTTCGGTGTTCGACCCGAGAGCACCAGCCGGGAACCGCCCCGAATACCGGTACATGCCCGTCTCGTCTTCGACGGCGTAGTTCGCGTGCGTCAGGTGCGGGCGGATGCTCGTCAACACCGCCGACGGATCGAACGTCTCCACGTGGTGCCGCCGGTACCCGGTGGGTGCGTGGTCATCGCGCTTGAGCGTGATCGCCCCGTTCGAGCACACGACGTACTCGGGGCAGATGTCGAGCCGGTCGAGCACCGGCAGGGTCATCGAGACCGAGCGCCCGGTCGCCAGCGTCACCTCGTGGCCGAGGTCGCGTAGCCGCTGCACCTCGGCGACGACCGCGGGCGACAGCGTGCCGTCTTCGTGCAGGATCGTGCCGTCGATGTCGAGGGCGACGAGGTGCGCATTGGGGCCGAGTTCGCGGGTCATCGCACCGGCTCCAGCATCTCGAGGCCGCGCAGGTACGGCCGCAGCGGTTCGGGAACCACCACTGAGCCGTCGGCCTGCTGGTGCGTCTCGAGAAGCGCGACCAGCCAGCGAGTCGTCGCCAGCGTGCCGTTGAGCGTGGCAACCGGAGCGGTCTTACCGCCGTCTTCGGCACGGAAGCGGGTGTTCAGTCGCCGGGCCTGGAACGTCGTGCAGTTACTCGTGCTCGTCAGCTCGCGATAGGCGCCCTGCGTCGGAACCCACGCCTCGACGTCGAACTTGCGGGCCGCGCTCGAACCGAGATCGCCGGCGGCCGTGTCGATGACGCGATAGGCGAGACCGAGCGATGCGAGCATCCTCTCTTGCAGCGCCAGCAGCGCCTCGTGTTCGGCCTCCGCGTGTGCCGGGTCGATGTAGCTGAACATCTCCAGCTTCTGGAACTGGTGCACGCGGATGATGCCCCGGGTGTCTTTGCCGTGGCTGCCCGCCTCGCGGCGGTAGCAGGTCGACCACCCGGCGTAGCGCGCCGGCCCGGCCGAGACGTCGATGATCTCGTCGGCGTGGAATCCGGCGAGCGCCACCTCGCTCGTGCCGGTCAAATACAACTCGTCAGCGTCGAGGAAGTACACCTCGTCGGCGTGGGCGCCCAGGAAGCCGGTGCCCGCCATAATCTCAGGCTTGACGAGCGTGGGCGTGATGAGCGGAGTGAACCCGGCGTCGAGGGCCGTGTCGAGCGCGTAGTTCATCAGCGCGAGCTCGAGGCGCGCACCAACGCCGGTCAGAAAATAGAAGCGCGCACCCGACACCTTCGCGCCGCGCGCCATATCGATCGCGCCGAGCAGCTCGCCGAGCGCGAGGTGGTCGCGCGGTTCGAACGCGAAGTTCGGCTTCGCGCCGACCTCCCGCAGGGTCACGAAGTCGTCTTCGCCGCCCGCGGGCACGCCGTCGATGATGACGTTCGGGATGCTCGTGATCGCGGCCTCAAACGCCGCCTCCGCCGCCTTCGCCTCGGCCTCCGCCTGCTTGACCCGCGCGGCCAACTCTTGCACCTGGGCGACGAGCGCCGCCTTCTCGTCTTTCGGGGCCTTCGCGACCGTCGCGCCGAACGCCTTCTGCTCGGCGCGCAGCGTCTCGAACGCGCTAATCGCCTCGCGGCGGACGCGGTCGGCCGCGATTGCCTCGTCGACCGCGTCAACCGAGGCGCCACGGGCCCTCTGCGAATCGCGGATCAGGTCGGGGTTGTCGCGCAGCAGGTGGGGGTCGATCACGGCCCCTAGTCTGGCACGCGCGCCCGTGCCGCGCTGGGGGTCACCCGCGTCGCCGCTCGCCGAAAATCCCTCGGCACTCGCATAGTCATCTGCCCTACGCTGAGCGCCATGCCGCCCGCCCCGCGCACCGACCAGCGCCGCATCGCCGTCGTCTATAACCCGATCAAGGTCGACGCCGAGCGCCTGCGAGACATGGTGAACGAGCGTGAAGAACAGCACGGTTACGCGCCGACGCTGTGGCTCGAGACGACGCCGGAGGAGCCGGGGCAAAACCTTGCCCGGAAGGCAGCCACCGAAAACGTGGATGCTGTGCTCATCGCCGGCGGCGACGGCACCGTTCGCGCCGCCAGCGAAGGACTCATCGACTCAGGGCTACCCATGACGCTCCTGCCTGCCGGCACGGGCAACCTCCTCGCCCGCAACCTCGGCATCTCGGTGAACCGCATGGACGAAGCGGTCGACACCGTCTTTGACGGCGAAGACCGGGCGATCGATGCGGGAATCGCCACGATCATCCGCCCAGATAGCGCCGAGGAAGCCCACGCGTTCATCGTCATGATCGGCATTGGCATCGACGCCAAAATGATCGCCGCCACCAACCCCGAGCTGAAGAAGCGGGTCGGCTGGCTCGCCTACGTCGAAGCGATCGCCCGCATCGTGCGCGACGTCGACGCGGTACGACTCACCTACGCGCTCGACGGTTCGGCGCCGCGAACCACCAGCGTGCACACGCTGCTCGTCGGCAACTGCGGCGCGCTGCCCGGCGGCGTGCTGCTCATGCCAGACGCCGAGATCGATGACGGGCTGCTCGACATCGTCGGCATGAGGCCGCGCAACTTCGCCGGCTGGGTTCGCGTCTCGACCGCGGTGTTCTGGGAGAACGGGGTGTTGCGCAAGACCCGAGCCGGGCGGCGATTGCTCGCCGGCAACAAGCCGGTGCGCGGATTGCGGTACTTCCAGGGCCGTCGCGCGAGCCTGCGCTTCGAGAAGCCCGAAGAACTCGAGATCGACGGCGAGGGCATGGGCCTCGTCACCGGCGTCGACGTCAAGGTCGCGCCAGCGTCACTCATCGTGCGGGCCCCGCGCAAGAAGTAGCGCGGCGACTCGGCACGGCACGGCAGAGGGGGTGCCGCCTGGCGCGGCGACACCCCCTCATCGTGCGCTCGTCGCTAGGCGACGCGGCGGATGAGCGTGGTACGCACGAACGCACCCACCGCCATCAATACGAGCGCCAGCAGGAGCACCCACGAGAGTGCGACTGCTCCCGTCGTGGGAAGCGAACCGGCGCCGCCCGCGGTGTCATCGTCGGAACCGCCTGCACCGTCGGTTCCTCCTCCGCCACCCGTTCCGTCTCCGCCGTCGGCGTCGGCCGCGGTGACCGTGAGGTCAACCGACGCCACTTCGACACCGTCGATAAGAGCGAGCAGTCGGTAGTCGCCCGGCGGCACCTCACCCGGGATCGTCACCGACCCGGAGACCTCCCCGTTCTCATCAGCGATGAAGCTGCCAAGAAGGAGGGGGAACTCGACGTCGGCGGCGACGAACGCCGTTGCTGCGGCGAAAGCAGGCACCTGGAGCTGACCCAGCATCTGGCCGATGAAGGTGAAGCCCGCCGGCACCAGCACGATGTCGACCTCGGCCCCGGGAGTCAGCCCCGACAACTCGATCGGAATCGTGCCGCCCTGCTCGACCGTGGGCGAGCCGAGTTCGATGCGGGGAGTGGTCGGATCGGTCGGATCGGTCGGGTCGACGCCCGCCTCGGCGACCAGCTGACCGACGCCCCAGCGAGCCGTCGACTGGAAGCCGGCGCCCGAGGGGTCGGCCCAGTTGCGGATCGACTGGCGCGCGCCGTTCTGCGCGTCATTCACCTGGAAGTCGAGCCCGTGCACCGTGCCGAGGCCCGAGTACGACAGCAGGTTGATCGACGCCTCGACGATGTAGCCGCCGTCGACGATCGACGTCGCCGACTGCAGACGCGAGGCCTGGAAGCCCTCGTCGCCGCCGGCGCCAAAGCTCACGACGTTCTCCGCGTTGATGCGGATCTGCGTGTCGTCGAAGCGGTACGGGCCGTTCTTGAAGTTGCCCGCATCCACGTAGATCTCGACCGAGTCCTGGATCCACGGGTCGGAGCCGGACACGTCGATCACCGGGTCGGCGACCTCCATCAGCACGTACAGCTCGTCGCCGCGCCACAGGGTGCGCACGGTCGCGGATGCACCGCTCGAGCCCTCGACCTGTTTGCCGGTCTCGACCACTGTCGCCGACTCCCAGACCTCGTCGATCGTGCCGTCGATCGTCGGTGCGACCTCCGCCTCGACCACCTCGAGGAAGCCGAGCGGCTCGAGCAGCGTGAGCGTGCCGAGCACGCCGGCAGCGTTCCAGCCGGACCGTAGCCAGCCGTTGTCGATCACCCGCGCATCGAAGTCGACCAGGTCGCCGAGACCCGCGCCGCCGAGTGGGAGGGTCGCGACCGTCGCCCAGCCGTCGGCCGTATCGCGCTGCGCGTCGGCGCGCGAGACGGTCACCGTCTGCGAGCCCAACTGCAGCTCGACGGCGTCGCCGGCGTTCGGCGTGGCATCCTCGACCTCCACCAGGACGTACAGCTGGTCGTTTGCCCAGCGCACCTGGAAGCTGGCCGTGTTGTCGATGCGGATGTCGGGCATCCGCTGCCACTGCCGGTCGTCGACCTCGGTGACCGTCGCACCGAACACGTTCGCCGTGCGCAGCGGGGCGGGCAGCTCACCGTTGACGACGCCGAAGTAGGCGGGCTTCGGCTGCAGGCGGGCGTCGAACAGCAGCGGTCCACCGCGGTCGGAGCGCCAGCTGCGGTTGTCGCTCAGCCCCCACACCGTGGCCGAGTACAGCTGGCCGGTGCGGTCGTGGAAGGCGCGGAAGTCGTTGAAGGCCTCCTGGTAGAACAACCCCTGGTCGATGAACAGGGCCTCCGACTCGGGCGTGCCCGTCGTCACGTCGAGCTCGGTTACGGCCTGCTGCAGGCCGAGCGGCTCGAAGCGTTCGAGGGTCGCGCCGAGATCCTGCACGGGGAACGACAGGCTCACGTGCATCTGGTGGCCAACGCCGTCAACCGGAACGCCGCGGTCGATAAGGCGCTCCAGGAGCGCCAGCATGCGCGTGCCCTTCGGCCGCAACTCGGTGTTGTAGTCGTTGATGAACAGCGTCACCGGACGGTCGGCACCCTCCGCGGCATAGACGTCGTTGAACGCCTCGTCCGCGTACCGGAACGCCAGGTCGATGAACTCTTCGCCGAGGATGCGGTACCACTCGCTGCGGCGCAGGCCGTCATCGGTCGTGTTCGAGTCGGTGATGACCTCGTTGACCACATCCCACGCCACGATCGGGTTGCCGCCGCCGTACGGACCGTACTGCGTCGCGTACAGTTCGGCGACGCGGAAGATGTGATCGCGCATCCGGTCACGAAGGATCTGCTTGTCGGCATCGGACGTCGACAGCGGCTGACCGTCGGCGGTCTGGAAGAACCACGCGGGCGTCTGGGCGTGCCAGACCAGCGTGTGTCCCCAGACCCGCAGGTCGTTGTCGCGGGCGAAGTTCATCACCTGCGTGGCGTCCGACGGAGCCACGAACTGCCGGTTGTTGTTGTAGAACGCCTCCGGCTTCATGGAGTTCTCGGCCGTCACCTGGTCGAAGTGGCGCGTGACCGTGCCCGCCTGCGCGCCGCCCGTTTCGCGGGAGTCGATCGCGACGCCGACGGGGAAGTCGGTCGTGTTCGTGATCGGCAGCACATCGGCGACCGTCAGCTCCTCGGCCTGGGTCACCGTAATGTCGTCGATGTAGAACGTCGTGATGTTGCCGGTCGCCGGCGGAGCCACGTACGCGGTTTCGAAATACAGCAGACCCGTTGACAGCGCGTTCGGCGGCATCGTCAGCGTGGCTGTGACCTGGCGGAACTCGCCGTTCGACAGACCCGTGTTCTGGGCGATCGTCTGGAACGCCGAGTCGGCCTGCAAGGTCACCCAGATGTCACCCGCGGGCTGATTCGGGGCGAAGCGCACCCACGCCACGATCTCGTACGTGATGCCCGGCAGCAGGACGTCGACCACGTTAAAGCCGATGCCGTCGCCCTGGTTGCCGCGGTCTGCGACGACCGCCGACTGCGCGCCCGTGCGGGCGAATTCGGTGGTCACATCGACCGTCGGAGCAACGTCGAGGTTGCTCGAGCGGCGCAGGATCCAGCCGTCGAGGCCGTCCTCGAAACTCGTCGTCATCGCGGCGACCTGCTCGCCCGGGGTACCGGGGTCGGTCGGGCCGGGGTCGGTCGGGCCGTCGCCGCCGATCTGGTTCAGGAACAGGTCGTCGACCAGGTAGGCGTACGCGGCAGCGGGGGTGCTGTCTGCGGTACCGATGTAGACGCTCGGCTGGTCGGCATCCGCGGGCACCGTGAACGTGCCTTCGATCGTGGTCCAGCCATCGGCCGACACCGGCGTGTTCGTGTTCGGCACCCACTGGAAGCCCGGCTTGGTGACGAATCGCACGTCTCGGGTACCGGTCGTGCCCTCCTCCAGGCGCACGCGCATCCCCACCTCGTAGGTGTTGCCGGCGACCAGTACGCCGGGCGCCGTCTCGATGCCGTCGAAGTCTTGATCGCGGTCGCCGACGCGCAGGGCGGGGTCGCCATCGATGTCAACGATCGACAGAGTCGGGTCGCCGCTCTGCTGCCACGACTCGCTGAGCGGTTGACTGAAGTCATCGCTCGCGATCGGCGTGACGACCGGCGCTTCGGGTGCGCGGGTCAGAACGAGATCGTCGACGAGGTACGTGTACGGGCCGGCGAGATTCGCGGTCCCGAGGTAGATCTTCGGAGCCGTCGCGTTCGCGGGGATGGTGAAGGTGCCATCGATGGTCGTCCAGGAGTCTGCCGAGGCCGACCGGTTGCTGTCGGGAACCCAGACGAACTGCGCGTTGCCGCCGACCGAGTAGTTCTGCACCCAGCGCACGTCGGGAGTGCCCACGGTGCCGTCAGCGACGCGCACCTGAGCCGTCACGGTGTAGGTCGCGCCGGGTTGAAGAACGCCGGGTGCCGTCTCGATGCCATCAAAGTCTTGGGCCCGGTTCGCGACCTGTAGCGCCGGGTCGTCGCCGACGTCGACGGTCGACAGCGTGGGGTTGCCGCTCTGCTGCCAACTCGAGCTGAGGGGCTGCGAGAAGTCGTCGGAGGCAATGACGGTGTCGGCCGCTACGGCCGGAGCGAGTGCTGTCACGGGTCCGACGACGAGGGCGAGGGCAGCGATGACCGCAACCCCTCGACGGCGTCTGCGTGGGGGAAGCGAGTGGGACGTTCGCTCGAAATTTTCGGTTGTGCGATGCCGAGGCATGGCGCTCCTTTGCGCGAGTGGTGGAGATGTCCCGCGGAGAATAGGCAGATGTTCGAAAAACGAACAACGGGTTTGTTGGGCTGAACAACTTACCGTTATCGATCTGTTACCGAAATGCTCTCGAAAGATTTCGAATGGCGCGGTGGTCGCGCTCTCATCCCGCTGGGGCGATCGGCGACGTGAGCGGGCCTCGCGCGCTGGCCCGCGCACGCCGACCCGCGGGTACGCAGCGACGCGGCGTTGATGTCGACGCGAGTGCTGCTTTCGGCACCAGCACTGGCGTCAGCGTCGAGGCCGCCTAGGTGTACCCGGTCATGACGTTGGTGTCACTCGGCTGATCGGTGGCAGGCCTCCGCAAGCGGTGTGTGCTCG